>NZ_CP029064.1:692500-1892500 GCF_003076275.1 Microbulbifer sp. A4B17 | reverse complement strand
CATGATGCGTACCCACTGGCTGGAGGAGGCATTAACAACTCACCTGCATCACTCCTATTACCGGTGAGTTAATAGTGATGCAACTTAACTACAGGCTCACCATTACCGCATTTGCCAACAACTTCTGGCTCTGAGAGCTTAGCTCCGGCGGGGATAATCTTATTCGTCGGCCACCAAACAAAGCAGGCATACCTGAAATTCACTGCCCAGTTACAGTAGAGGCGTCCATCATCCTCCTCATAGAATCGCAACTGGCAGAAACTTAAAGTGGGGCTTCGCACCCCTTGCACCTGCTGGGGATCAGCGAAACAGACTTGCACTCCAGCAATTGCTACCACACTCAGAGAGAGAATCAGCAACCAGGATTTCATAAGTTAACTCTGGATTTTGCTCAAATCTCCTTGAAGATTAGCAGTTACGGCGCAACTTTCATCTCTGCCCCCTAAGAACAGCTTTACTGACTGCCCGAAACTGCCAACTGGGGCAGCGGAACCGCCTCCTCCTGAAGGGCCGCCAGCAACTGTGTAATACAATCCTGCCGATCTCTCAGCCAGTTCACATAAGGCAAGGGAAAAACTGGGATACCCGCCCGATACAGTGCCTTGTACACCTTCACACTGAAATAAGACTCGAAATCGCCGGGATAACCTATCAGGTCAACACCTATAAAGCGCCCGCCCACAGAACAAACCACATCCACAACTTGCCCAGCCACAGGAAAACCCACCCAGTGAGTAATTTCATATTGTGTCAATAACCGGCTGACGTCACTGGAAAAACGACAGACAATCTCTTCACTCTCCAAGTGACCACCAATGGAGTGTGAAAACTCGGTATATCGGCGTAAAAGATGGTTCGAGGGAAGGATTTGGGGGTCAACCGACAGTGCAACCAATTGCTTTTCTTTTGCCCGGGTAACTGCAACATTAAACATATCTTCACGGTTTAAGTAGCTGGCCGCGCGCAACGACTGACTATCAATCGCCATAGAGATAAGCATCAAATCTCGCTCCTCTCCCTGAAAACCATAGGGAGTAGCAACGCGCACTGAAAAACTATCTAACTGCTGCGAAGAGAAGGCCTTGGTAAGCTCTCCCTCCAGATAATCTGCCTGATCCCGATAGGGAGACAAAACACCCACTGACGGCTGAATTTCAGCACTAGCATAGCGTTCAAAGTGCGCTTCCAACTGCTGAATAACCCAGTCGCACTCTACAGAGTTTCTACCATTTTTTCTTCGGCGACCGGATAGCTGATGAAACTCCAGTGCCGGTTCTGGCAATGGCTTGGGCCTGGCCCGCATAATTTTCAGGCGGTCGGAATAAAAAGTGTGGTTGCTGAATGCGATGAGCTCTGGATGGCTGCGAAAGTGCTCATCCAACATTACTACAGCCTGTTGAGTAGGTATTGCATCAGAAACCAAATCTAAAAGTGATTGATCCCTGTAGCTCAACGTTACCGGCAAGTCATTATCGTTCATCACTCCCAGCCAGATACCCAGCTGCCGCTTACGGGAGAGAAATGAAACATGCCGCAGCTGTTTACTATCCCCGACAATCACTGCCCGCTTCGCCCGAAAAAGAGCAGGCAGAGAACTGGCGATATCACACTGAGTTGCCTCATCGAACACCACCATATCGAACATGGCGGGCAATAGCGGCAGTACTTCATTAAGCTCATCTGCCTCCACCAGCCATATGGGGAACGCCTGCAATACCACCCCCATATCGGTCTTGGCAAAGCGCTCCGCCTGTACCTTCGAAGTTCGAGATCGCAACGCCTGGTTAAACTGGCTCAGGGTGCCCCTGTCCTTTTCCAGGAGCTTGCGCATTTTCTCTTGACGGTAAATATTCAGGTATTGGCTGGCCAGATTCTCAAAGCGGCGCCGACAATCATCAATCGCACTTTGAAATCCCCACAGGCTTTTCACACTCAAGCGGCTTGCAAAGAGCTTCCAGGCATGTCTTACCGCCCATCGGGTAAGCCGACCTGCGCCAACAAAGCGCACTGTCCGCAACGCCTTGGAAAAGTGCCTTTCATGGCTTCGCAAATCGCGATAGGCCTTCTTTACCATACTCCTGGCCTGAGAAGGCTTTCTTCCTGGAGACTCCACCCCCTCTTTCAACAACCTATCGAGGTGGGCTTTTAAACTGGGAATAAAACCCCTTTCTCCCTGGCGCACATACCCCTGGGTAAGCCCGTATTCACTTCGCAATTTATCCCGCACTACATCCAGTGCTTGCGGGGTTTTCGATACCACCAGGACGCTTTCGCCCTGTAGCACTCGATCAATAGCCATAGCGGCAATCGTAAAGCTCTTCCCAGTGCCAGGTGGCCCTGAAACAAGACTCAATGGAAAGCGGGCAGCATTCTCCAATGCGCTCTCCTGAGCCTCACTCAACAGCCCCGGTAACATATCGGGTTCAGAAGCCTTCTGTGGAAATTGCCAGCGGCACTCTCCCAATAATGCCTGTAGCGGTGCGGGTAAATGTTTTTCCCGATGTAAGAGCCGCAGCTCGTGCAACACTCCCCGAGAGCCCCTGGATCTGTCCGCGAGAATTACCGCACTTGCAGAGACCAGGGATAACTGAGCATTCATTGAAGCGCTTTCAATCGCAGCCTGTCCTCTCAACTTGGGCCAACACCCCAATTCCTCCACATTTTCCAACACGGTGTAACGGGCTAGCCAGCGACCAACATCAGCCAGCTGTGTCCAGGACAACAGTGAAGCAAGCACCGGGAAGCTATCTGTTACTGAGGACTCGACATCTGGCTTTAAAAGCTGGCGCAAAATCGGAAGGTTAACGCAAATATTTGCAGAGTTGATTTCTACAAAATAATCTTCGTCAAAATGTAGTTTGGCAGGGAAATAAAGTAGTGGCGCACAAAGTTTGCGCTTTGCGGTCAACCCAGCCTGTTGTGAGATATTTCCACAAATAAACAGGGACCCATAAATTAGTCGCCGCTCCTTTCGGTAAGCATCCACTTGTTCCAGCAGTTTCGCTCCCGCAGTGGCGGAGACAGGTACACGTGGTAACTCATCAGATCCCAAATAGTCTCGCCCATCTACGAACAGGCGCCGACTTGCTTTGAGATTTAGAATATTGTTGAGGGAGAGGTCGTAACTGTCAGCTTGATAGCAGCGCCGAAAGTATTCGATTAACTTATTGGGGTGGCGCTGCATAACAGATGACTCCTGGAGGACAACAAAATTCTAGCGGATACCGGAACTTTGTAATACCCCAAGAGATTACTTGCCCCTAGCCATCCGCCATGAGTGATTGATATTTGCGGCGCTCACCAGCACTCAACTGAAGTCCATACTTATTTACGATTGCCATAAACCGCTTGAGGTAAACTTGCTTGACTGGTCCATAGGGCGGCATCCACTTGTCCGGCCCTTTGTGGCCTTTACTTTGATTACGGCCGTCATCAACCAGCCATAAATTCTCAATGTCCTCAGCAAACCGCTGCTTTCGCTTGCGTGTCCAATCGGATCCCCCATGATCGTGCGCCCACTTCAGCGGCACAATATGTTCTACATCAAGATCTGAAGCCTTTACAAAGAAGCCGCCCGTGTATGGGTCCAGCCACAACCCAGTGTCAACTTTACAATGGTTCGAGCGGGTAAAGGTGACCGGAGACAGCGAATAGCGAATCAGCAACTCATGGCGAGTATCCTGGCAATCCCGGTCGAGATCAGACCACTTGGGTAGCCACTCAGCCCGGTCATAAGGCGCAGCAAAAGCGGACAAACTGAAGGAGAAAACAAAAGCAAAGGAGAAAAACCTAGAAACCGACCAAACACTCATACATCAACTACCAATCAAACCAGAGCTCTAGATTACAAGAAAGTGCGTACCAGTTGTATGCGCCGGTTCAAATCAATAGGAAATGATTCAAAGGTTATAAAAAACACCCCAAATGAAAAAATAGGGCTATAACAAAGGCAATGAGGAGCAGGATATTTCGGTCAGTTTTTTAACATCTGAGATAAAAATGCCCTGCCTGATTAACGCTAGACAGGGCATAATTTTTTAGAAAGAGGTTTTGCTACTTGTCCAGCCCTACCGCTTGAGGAATATAAATTGCGTGCAACTGTCCGCCGGCCATCATTTCCTGGATCAATTGTGTAGAGGGGCCATTTTTTTGGTCACGCACATTAAATGAATTCAGGTAACTATCCACTCGACCTTCAAAATCATAGTGAAACTGGGTTGAACTCAAGAACCAACCGTCACCCAGAATATCCCCAACATAAATAACCCCCGAAGCTTCGGCATCAGTGGAGATTGCAGCCTCTACTCCAGTATCATCCAATCCGCTGCGCACTTTAGAGGATTGCGAGTAATACTGACGATAGGGCTTGCTAGCCACTTGCTCTTCCAGAAGTACCTGGTACTCCTCATCGGTAGGCTCAGCTTCCAGCTCTCCGCTTGCCAATTGTTTTTCGATTTTCAGATCCAGTTCGTCCTCGCTATCACCAATAATTTCTGGATTGAATTCGGCAACACGAATCATCTCTCCAGATTCAGGGTCCAGGACGTAGATTGGCGAATAGTAATTAGATTTATCAAACTGCAACACCAAGCGGGTTTTATTATCGACACCAGCTACCGCTGCCATATTGTCGAAATTTTCATAGTTATCAGTGATATCACCGTCAGATTTACTACTCACTACCCGTTTGATCAAGCCACCATCCGTTGGCTTGGTGATATCCGCAAACTCAAGCTGGTAAACACCGTACTTGGCTCCGAAGTAAAAGATGTTCGGGTCTAATGGATCCCAATCACCGTCTTCAGGAGAACGCCACTGAGAAACTTCCATTCCAGTGGTATGAATACGAAAGGCCTCCTGGCTCATATCGCGAATATCTTCTGACTTTCCATCGCCATCTGTATCCTGGCTGGAGAGTTGCACCAGCTCAAACATCAATTCACTATCGTCAAATAGGACTCGATTATCACTATCGCTAAAATCAACTACCGGTGCACCATCACTATCCACTACCCGCACCGCATACAGCTCACCATTGGTTAGACCCGCCTTATCAACTTCACTGCCTTCATTGGTTTTTTCGCCAACATAGACCGTGAGGAAGCCTCCATTGCGATAAGCGTCATCCTCATCACTACGCGGCCTTTCATCATCGACAGATAGCAGTACAGTTTTATCCTGTGCTTTATAGTTGGGTACGATATTTTCGAAGCGAGATTTACCGAGAAGCGGCAACTCGTAAGCATCACCAGCATTATCACCAGTCGTTAAGACGGCTATACCACGACCAATATAAATTTCAGATTTATCGTACTCATAAACAGATTCGATTTCACTCTTGGCTTTCGCTTTGCCACTGATGCTACCAAAGGCATCGAATCGAAGGCCTTCATAGCCCCGCTTCTCAACCAAACCATCGTAATAGGTTTTAAGACTTTCACCACCATCGCTCTCTTCCCCGGTCAGGAACATCCGCACCTGAGTGCCCTTGCCGCTCTCAGCGTTGTAAAAAGCTGTTTCAGCTGGCAGGGTCGCTGAACAGAAACGTTCGAATGCACCGGTATTCACAAGATCCCCATCTGCATCAAAATAGGGTTTCATCTGTGTTACATAGGTATACCCCGGAGATTCGGCTATTGCACCCTCTGTGTCGTACAGGGTACGTCGCCAGGCATAAACTCCTTTAATCAGATCTTCACCGCCTTCAATTTCACCCGTGGTTTTATTAATCACCCATTTTGAAACAAAGGTACCGGTTGATCTGAGACTACGATTTGAGTTCTCCAGGACAACCCCATCACCACCAACAAAGTTGTAATGCTCTTGATTCATAAACAGGGTAAATGTGCCATCATCATTATCCAGGTAACCCAGACCATCTGGCTCTCCAGATAATACATATAGGCCATCGGTATCTGCAGCATCGAGACTCGGGTGCTCCTCGAAGATAGGCAGCATGTCCGATTGAGGAACATCTTCATTGGTATAGTCGGTGGGAAGGTAACCATTGCTGAGCAGATTAATTACCTTGACGTTTTCAGCCATCGCAACAACATGTGGTTGCTGCATTGTTGAGGGGCCGACGTGCGCTGCCTCCTCAGACTCAGCAACAGACTCGAACAGACTGACTTCCTCAGGAACTTCTGGATCTGGAATTTCCACCACTGGACTATCATTATCATTATCGTCGCTACAACCTGCCAAAACTGCCGGTATGGCGATAGCCAACACTGCCCGTTTGAAAAACGTATAATTTTTCATTGCTGCTCCAATGCGCTTGTTTCCCACCCAAAGGTAGTTCTAGTTATAAAGGCGCCATAGAGTAGTAATGCAAAATGACAGGCTTAATAAGGTTTCATTACAGGCAATAAAATTTAACTCAATAAATTTTCTTTTTTCAAAAGAAAAAATTCATATTTTTGAAGGGAAAGCTTTCTTTTAGCGGGGAATGTCTGGGAGAACTCACAAAATCTAACAAAAAAATCCTGCACCAAGCGCAGTATAGCTCAGTGCAGGATTCTTAGGCCTGCCCTGCAACAGGGCAAAAAAGTACTAAGCAGATACAGGTTCGCTAGCAGCTACCTCTTTTTGCTTATGATTGGATTCTACTTCACCATCGATAATTTCATTGGGCTTGACCTTATGAAATACGGCATAAAACACGGGAATTGCAATCAGGGTAAGTACCGTGGCAAATCCAAGCCCACCCATAATTGTCACGGCCATATCCGCAAAGAAGGCATCGAACAGAAGTGGGGACATCCCCAAAATAGTGGTAACGGCTGCGAGGAATACCGGACGCAAACGGCTGACACTCGCCCGCTGGATTGCTGTCAATCTGGGTAAGCCCGCATGGGTCTGCACCTCAATCTCATCCACCAAAACCACAGCGTTTTTAATCAACATACCAGATAGGCTGAGTACGCCGAGAAGGGACATAAACCCGAATGGCAATCCTGTCGCCAGCAGACCGACAACCACACCCACCAGACACATTGGTACAACCAGCCAGATAATCACCGGCTCGCGAACAGTGCCAAAGAGCAGTATCGATACCAGGATCATAATCAGGAAGCCCAAGGGCAACCCTTTACCCAATGACTTCTGCGCATCGGTAGAACTTTCGTACTCACCACCGAATTCAACCTTGAAGCCAGGTGGTAACTTCATCTCCTCAACCCAGGGGCGTATACGGCCGAAGGCTGTCATCGCCGTCACCCCTTCAGGCGCATCTGCACTGATGGTAATAGTCGGCACCCTGTCACGCCTTTGAATCAGGCCTTCATCAGCGGTTAGTTCAAAATCGGTTATCAGCTGTCCAGCCGGAATATATCCCTGCTCATTGGGACTCCATACCAGACGATCCTCCAATGAACCAACCTGATTGCGATCCCCCTCTGGCATACGGGCAACAATGGGAATAATGCGATCACCGCTTTCAAAGTCACCTACGGTATAGCCCGCAGTGGCAAACTGAATCATGCGACTGACATCGGCATTGGTAACACCGGCAACACGCGCCCGCTCATCATCCAGGTGGGCGTGGAGAGTGGGCTCCCTGCTACGCCAGTCGTGGCGAATATCTTCCAGACCTTTCTCGCGGAATTTTTGCTCCACACTAACAGCCAAGGCACGCAGTGTCTGGTAATCCTGACCTGAAATTCGCACTTCAACGTCCGATCCACCACCGGGGCCAAACACCAGCCGCTTGAATGTGATCAGTGCTTCCGGCTGCGCAACTCGCAATTGCGCCTTCGCCCTCTCGATCAACTGGGGGATTTGCTCTCGATTTTCTGTGCGTACGATCAACTGACCATAAGAGGCATTGGGGGGCTCGGGAGCATAGGTCAGCATAAAGCGATCGGCTCCGCGACCAGCCACTGCCGTTACGGAGACAACCTCACCCTGCTCCTTGAAGAATGCAGTCGCTTCCTGGAGTGCTTTGTCGGTACGTTTAATATCGCTGCCCTGAGGCATGAAGTAGTTGACATAAAAAAGCGGCGCATTTGAATTCGGGAAAAACCCTTGCTTAACAAACCCAAAAGCAAAGTAGCTGGCCAGGGTTACCACCACAAGCACCGCAATTGTCAGACCTCGAAGCTTTAATGCTCCAGATAGAGCGCCAGAATACATATTGTAGAAGCGACCGTTGTAAGGGTCTTCCGAATCAGCTTGTTTTCCTGGCTTAAACAGGTGATACCCCAGATAAGGCGTAATGGTAATCGCCAGGATCCAACTGAGCAGCAGGGAGATACCGATGACTGCAAACAGGGAGAAGAGGAATTCACCAGTGGCATCATCGGACAGGCCGATTCCGGAGAAGGCCATAATGCCAATGACAGTCGCACCCAGTAATGGCCAGAAGGTCTGACGCACTACGCGCCTGGCAGCACTCTTCGGCTCTTCTTTCCTCTGAACCCCCATCAACATCCCTTCGGCAACCACGATGGCATTATCAACCAGCATACCCATCGCAATAATCAGGGCACCGAGGGAGATCCGCTGCAAGTTCAAACCGAACAGGTTCATGATTAACACCGTACCCAACACAGTCAGGCCGAGGACAGTGCCAACTACAACGCCGGAACGCCACCCCATAAATACGCAAAGTACAAGAGTAACGATCACGACGGAAGACACCAGGTTAAACAGGAAGCCGTCAACGCTCTCCTCTACCACCTGATGCTGCTCATAGACAGGATGAACTTCTACACCTAAGGGCAGTGCCTGTTTAATCTGCTCAAGCCTGGCCTCTACTGCCTTACCGACATTAACGATATTGGTATTTTCGGCACCAGCCACACCGAGCAGGATGGCCTGCTTACCGTCAAAGCGGGCAATAAAACCAGGACTGTCATCGTAGCCGAGAGAAATATCTGCGATATCCCGGACTGCCAGCATCGCTGTTGAACCGGGCACACCGACGAGAATATTTCGAATGGATTCCAAATCACTTGCAGGGTTATCAACCAGTATGCGGGTACGCAAATCCTGGCCACCAATCTCGCCGACCTTCTGGGTCGAGCTTTCTGATTGCAGCACCTGAGCTAAATCATCCAAGGAGAAACCAAACTGGGCCAGGCGCGACTCATCGATATCCAGGTAAGCCACTTCGTCGATAATGCCCGAGCGGGATACCTTGGCAACACCCTCTACCCCCAGCAACTCACGGCGAATCGCTTTGGTAATCTCACGCATTTCGGTCAGCGAAAACCCTTCTCCGGTAATCGCATAATAAATGCCGTAAACCTCACCAAAATCATCATTCACAACGGAAGGCAAAGCACCGCTGGGCAGATCACTTTGAGCATCATTGACTTTGCGCCGCAGTTCATCCCAGACCTGGGCGAGTTCCTGTGAGGCATATTGGTCCTTTATTTCCACTCGAATTTCGGACATTCCTGGACTTGAAGTAGAAGTCACCTTATCGAGCTGCCCCATCTGCTGGATAGCTACTTCAAGCTTTTCGGTGACCTCTTCTTCTACACGCTGGGCACTGGCCCCCGGGTAAAAGGTGTACACACGAGCTTCCTTGATCGTAAACGCAGGGTCTTCCAGGCGACCAATATCTGAGAGCCCCCAAAGACCACCGATCAGGCAAATCAGTATTAACAGCCAGCTGTAAACCGGCTTTTCTATAAATACGTCAGAAATTTTCACAACATTTTCCCCACTGTTTACAGGGCCAGAGCTGACACACTAATTAGTGCTGTGCGTAATTGCGTACTTTCGCACCGTCATAAAGGTGCTGGCCACCGGTAGCTACCAACTTCATAGCGGAGCTAATGCCATCTGTAATCTGCACAGACTCTCCATCGGTACGCCCAAGAGTAACAGGAGCCTTGGACACCGACTGATCTGCATTTATCTGCCAAACATAAGGCTTGCCCTCTGGGCCAGTTTGTACTGCTGAAAGGGGAATCCACAGATCTCCACTCGCTTTGTTCAGTTTCACATTAACGCGAGCCGTCATTCCTGGAAGGATTTGTACATTTTCTGGGCGCGGCATACCAAACTCTACAATGTAAGTCTGAGTAACGCTGTCTGCCTCAGCCTGATGTTCTCGGTAAGTGAGCGGAAACTGTTTGCCTGGCAGGAATTCAAACTCAGCGGTCATGGAGTTGACCTGCTCCTCGTTAACCGTTGCCAACAATTTTTCAGGAACCGAGATTTGAATTCGGACTTCGGAGATATTCTGCAAGCGGACAATTGCCTGGCCCGCCTGGACATTGGTGTAGTTCTCAACCAGCTGGCGAGTTGCCAGGGCATCGAACGGAACCTTAAGCTGGGTATAAGCCAAGTCCTGCTCCGCACTTTCCAGGGTCACTTTGGCCAGGTCAAAGTTACTTTTCGTTTCATCCAGCTGCTGCTGTGAGATTACTTTAGAACCTGCGAGAGAGCGTTGACGATTCAGGGTTTTTTCCAGCAACTCCACATTTACACGAGCTTCTTTTACCCTGCGTCGGTAATCCCGGTCATCCAGCTCCGCAATCAGGGTTCCTTTGGGGATAATTTCACCCTCGCGGATATTGAGCTTTTCGAGTTTACCGCCCACCTGGAAAGACAGATCGACACTTTGCACCGCCCTAACCCGGCCGGCAAACTGTCGATCTTTGACTTGATCGTTACTGGCAACAGTAGTCACTTTTACTGGCCAGAGATGCTCTGCCTGCTGTTGCTCTGTTTTCGACTCTGAGCACCCTGCGAGAACTGCAACAGCAGCCATCAGGATAGTCAGTGAGAAACGCGATCTCGGCGATACTTTCATATTCATCATCCACAAACTGTATTAACTGGGGCCGACTTTCAGGTCAGATCGGCAGAGAGCGCCAGCAGACGTCCCTGTAAACGTTCAATAATCGGGTCTTCAGAATTAACCACACCCAGCACCCGCCCCAGGAACATTCCTTGGGCTGCCAGGATTAGCAATTCCGCCATCTCCGGGTCACGATACGCATCGCATATGTCACGACGCCATTGCTCCTCTTTATCTTTTACCGGGCCCAACAACATAGGATCTTCAGCCACGGCAGCAATCAGTGACCGTGGCAGGCCTTCGTCGTCGTCCATCAATTCAAAAATACTCTTCAGACGGGAAACCAAAAGGCTGTCCCCAGAGGATACAAAGCTGGAAACAGTGCCATCTTCACGGGAAATCGCCGCCTCCAGCATGGCTTTAAGAAGAGACTGCTTAGTCCGGAAATGATGAATCAAGCCGCCCTTGCTCAGCCCACACTGCGTAGCCACTGCATCCAGGGTCAACTTGCGCGCACCACGCTCTCGAACTACTTCTTCTGCTGCTCGCACAATGGCAGCCTTGTCAACTCTCGACACATGACCTCCAGGACATCACCAAGCAAAACCAACCGGTTGGTCGGTATCTTAGCGGCATCATTGGAAAGGTCAAGCTATGCTACGATCGCTCACCACAAAACATGGTTAAAAAGTGTTACGAGAGTTTTAAACTCACCCTGGAGACACAATTTATGACAGATCGGCACTGCCCTTGCGGATCGGGCAAGCCCTTTGAGAAATGCTGCGGACTCTATCTGTCGGGGAAGGCTTACCCCAACGCAGCAGAAGCGGTTATGCGCAGTCGATATTCGGCCTTTGCTGATGGAAATATTCCATACCTGATTAAAACCTGGCACCCCGACACCTGCCCTGAGCTGCAACCTGAGGACATTGAAACCCAATGGACACGTTTGGAAGTTGTAAAAAGTAAAGCGGGGCTAAAAAAGTCAATCGTGGAGTTTAAGGCCTGGTATACAGAGAATGACCAAGAACACCTAATCCACGAAATTTCACTTTTTAAACTATATAAAAAGCGCTGGGTATATTTGCAGGCCTTACCCAAATGGCCGCAAAGGAAATAGTCTGGGAACGGGAGTCATCTAACTCCCGCACCTCTTTACGAAGCTTCTGCTTGCCAGCGAAACGGCCCGAAGATTTAGCCTTTACATGAGGGCCACCTTTCCTCATCAGCGGGTTACGGGCAACGTAACTACGTATTTTTTCTTTCTTTTTCATTTGGATTTACCTTTTCACATCCAACAATAAATCTGCATTTGAAGGGAAACCCCCACCCAACATCTAAATTGATACCTCATCAGTCATCCCTTAATACAAATTACCTGGCGCAGGGTATGCACTACATCCACCAGATCAGACTGGTTTTCCATCACCTGATCAATGTCCTTATAAGCTGCAGGGATCTCATCCAATACACCATTATCTTTACGGCACTGCACACCTCGTGTCTGATCCTCCAAATCCTTTCTGGAAAATCGCTGACGAGCCGCTGAGCGGCTCATTTTACGCCCGGCACCATGGGCACAGGAGCAAAATGATTCCTTGTTTCCAAGCCCTCGGACAATAAATGATTTAGCTCCCATTGAGCCGGGAATAATTCCCAGCTGATCATTCCGGGCACTTATTGCCCCTTTGCGTGTTACGAACACATCCCTATTAAAATGGCGCTCGCGAACAACATAATTGTGATGACAGTTGATTGCCTCTGTAGTCAAAGTAAACTTTGGCAAGCTTGCCTTCAGACACCCGAGCACTAGCTTCATCATTTCCTGCCTGTTCCATCGAGCATATTCCTGCGCCCAATTGACCGCCTCAATATAATCATCAAAATTCTGGCAGCCCTCTGAAAAATAGGCCAGATCCTTATCTGGAAGGTTGTGCATATGCCCAGCCATATCCCGTCGGGCCAGCTGGATAAAATGCTGGCCAATAGCATTGCCAATCCCTCGACTTCCCGAATGCAACATCACCCATACAGCACCACTCTCATCAACACAAATTTCGATAAAGTGATTGCCACCCCCTAATGTACCCATTTGGGTCACCCAGGTTTTTTGTGGCTGATGCAGTTTCTTCAGAAGCCCTGGATGCTTGGAAAACAATCTATCTACACCGGGAGCTAAAAGTTTGCAGGCAGATTCCCTGGCGCTGATCAGTTTATGTCGTCCCTGACCAACCGGCACTTTCACCTCAATGGCATCCCGCAGTGCTTTAAGATTGTCTGGCAGCTGATGGACCTGTAGCGAAGTTCGCACCGCATTCATTCCACAACCAATATCCACCCCAACAGCAGCGGGAATTATCGCGCTTACCGTTGGAATCACCGATCCTACCGTTGCCCCCTTTCCCAAATGCACATCCGGCATAGCAGCAACATGGGAATGCACAATAGGAAGCTGGGCAATATTCTTTAACTGTTGCATCGCCTTGGGCTCGATATCATCGGTATAGATTTTTACCGGTACCGTGCCAGGTGGTGCATTCCGATTTAGTACTGTTTTTACAGGCATATTTTATCCCTGGATTAACCCACTTAACTGAAATGGCAATCCAAGCTAAAATAAAAAAGCCCCGGCATTTGCCAGGGCTTTTGGAAGGTCTGGCTTGGAAAGCAATATCACTTTCCAAGCTCAAGCGCGTGAAAAGCGATTAAACAAATAAACTCTTGATATCAACATTTCGCATTTCACGGCTCCTTAGTGGTGCGATCCACTTCAAAAATATTGCAAATTAGAATGCCAACCTTTAACCCAGATCAGCAATAGAATTCAGGTGCAGTTTATTATTATTTAGTACCATGTCAAGCCTGTTTTTTACCAATCTCTAAAATTTTATCCTGATACCGCCAATTTATTTTCGCTTCCCAGCATAGCTTAGGGCTTCGACATGCCATAAAATCTGCCCACCGCAGTAATAGCCCAGTCTCCCCCACAAAGATGACTACTCAAGAACCAACCATTCTCTTTGAAGACGACTATCTTCTTGCCGCTTATAAACCAGAAGGATGGCTTGTTCACAGATCAGAAATAGACCGCCAAGAACAGCGGGTGCTCCTGCAATACCTGAGGAATCTATGTGGTAACTTTCTCTATCCAGTACACCGGTTAGATAAACCCACTTCTGGCGTTATTATTTTTGCCAAAAGTGGAGATACTGCTGCACAACTGCAACAGCAACTTGAAAGTGATCTATCATCAAAAAAATATATTGCTGTCTGCAGAGGATACAGTCCAATAGATGGCATTATTGACCATGCCCTGACACCGGTTGCCGACTTTAAGCACCAAAGGAAACGTCCAAAAGCGGACTTGCCACGACAACAGGCGATTACGCTTTATCGACGGTTAGAGACAATTGAATTACCCCATGAAGTTGACCGCTACCCCACTAGTCGCTATTCCCTGGTTGAGATCCAATTAAAAACTGGCCGACGACATCAAATAAGAAGACACTTCAAGCATATCCATCATCCACTAATTGGCTGCCCGAAGTATGGAAAATCTATCCATAATCGTTTTTTTGCCAATGAATTCAACTGCCATCGACTGCTATTGCATGCAACCGAATTGAAGCTACAGCATCCGGTTAGCGACTCTCAACTAATAATCCAATGCGCGGTCCAAGGTCACTTCTTACAATTAATTGAGCAATTTGATTGGCAAGCCCTAAAAAGCAGCTGAATTATTCATAAGTCACCCAGATCTTACATAGAGCATGGGGCAGTTTGTCCAGGGTAGGAGCACAATGGAGCTGAATTAAGTATCTCCAGCGTACAGCAAGCCCTGCTTCCGCCATTTAACTGGCCGCATCCAGGGCCACCACAGGCCCCACAGAAACTTGAACAACAGGCACCGTTTCCGCTATAAATACCCCCTTTTTCATTTTCGCACACAGCCCCTTTAAGGCCGTATATTTTTCGCCCTTCCCGCACCGAAATATTATCAAAATAGGCATAGACTTTTTTGGAAGGTGACCACTTAGCATTACTTCCCCCATGAAAAGTACTGAACTGAAATTTATCAATAGCCACCCTATCAATGCCGGATAGTCGCAATCCCCGCTTCTCTACCACTCCCTCTCCGTTAATAAATAACAAAATATATCCATCAGTATTATTAGCATCACTATTCAACTGAACAAAGAGCTCAACTCGATACCAGGTATCCCGCTCAAACCTAAAGCCAGCATCCCCTTCATATTCATCGCCGCAGCGACCAGCCCTATCTTGGTGATAGGTGTAGAGACTGACTTTACCTTCAGCTCCAAACATAACCCGCACACTCCAACCTTTGGGATTGACGGGTTGGCAGCCAGACGCCTTAACACCTCCAGCCAGCCCATGCAATTTTCCACCTTTAACAAATTCAAAGTCGCGATGAAATTTAACATCGTAAGCTAGCGTTGCCGCCGATACTGATTTGGTCAACTGAATCAACTTAGTAATTCTCTCGGAACCCTTCTCAAAAGGAATATATTTAGCCTCCAGGGCATATCCAAAATCTGGCATAGCTATTAAATTCAAGTGCCGATCATCAAAAGTGGCTATCGGTCGCGAGTCAAAATTCCTTCTCAGCAGGGTTGCATCCGTATATTTCATATAGGGAATTCCAACCCGATGCCGCCCGGAATTGGAAAGCGCACGAAACCCACCTATAGCCGAAGAAATCCCATATATATAAATTTTCTTTCGTATAAATCTTTCCATTTCCTCATAATTCAAGTAAAACGTGAAATTATGAGGAACATTATGAGTATCACATATTTTGGCAATACCTTCCGCCGACTCCCGGTCCGCCTTGGCCATTTTTACTGGAGCCCCCCTTCTACTAGAAGCTCCGAGATAAAGCCCTACGGAAACTGATTTAAACAGGCCTTTCTGGCAGGCCCACCCAGAAATAACTAAACCTCCCCCCAGGTATTCGACTCGCTCAACCCGCCCCATCATTTGGGCAAAATCCTGACCACCTGAGCCAAATGAAAAAAGAGTCACGAGTAAAAATACAGAAAACATCTTCAATAATACCCGACAGCACTGACATCATTATTAAATATAGAAGCTGTCTGCTCTGATGAAAGAGATCACACAAAGTCCAGACATATAAAAGATAACAGCAGCCAAAACAAAAATGGCTCGCAGGCATTCACGTCGATTTGGCAGCATATAATTGAATTTAAGGGCGTTTAACGCCCATCAGGAAAACTGCAATAGAAATGTGGATGAATATGAAAGGTAGTAAAAACGTCAATTAGCTGTAGAAAGAAAGGTCATCGCTCTGAATTGCCGTGGGAAGCCTCCTCTTGTGATCGACCACGAATCCCAAACAAACCTTTACGCTCATTTTTACTTTCCAGTTCGGGCTTCAAAAAACTACGTAATTTATCTTTCTCCCACATGGCATCCTGATAACCGAGATCGATAAGCTCCTCGATATAAGGTCTTTCAAACAGAAGGTAACTGGCAGCAGAAACCCCACCACCAGGACTTGTGGCACCAGTAGAGCGAAATAGCCAGCGCAGTGCGGAAGGAAGATGACCGAGTTTTCTGCCGCTAAGCCCCCCCAAACTTTGCGAGGGCTCAATTACAACTGACTCTACCGAACGCAACAATTTCAAGTCAGAGTGATCCGATGGATCTACATAATCAAGTAGCATATTTACCCTATCCAGATGCTCCAAGTCTGCCTCCAAACTATCAATAAATGCAGCATTGAATAATTGAGCAGCTATTTGTGCCATTGAAGGGGAGTCCATCTTAGCGGGGCTGTTGCGACTCCCCCAGTGGGTTGGGGAGCGATTATCAGATACCCCCACCACAAAAACACGCCTGGCACCGAGATGCAGCGCCGGACTAATCGGAGCCATTAGACGAATGGCACCATCGCAAAAATAAACTCCATCCAGTTTTACCGCAGGAAAAATGGCAGGGATCGCCGCCGATGCTAACAAGTGCTCTGAAGTTAACTGGGTGGGCACCCCAAAACGACGAAATCGTTGCCACCCTTTAACATTTTCCGCTCCCTGAAAGAAGCTTACAGACTGTCCCTCACTGTAAGAAAGTGCATTAACGCTTGTAGCATGCAAATGACCTGCCGCTATATTCTTGTGAATATTGTCAAAATTAATTTCACGCTTCACCAAATCCCGTAGCGGGCTATTGTCCAGGAGCGCCAATGGCTTTTCCCTACCGACCCCTTGGTTTAGCAGCGAACGGCTGATAGAAAACAGGTTCCCAAGTAAGCTGCTCCAACTGGTGCGATAAACCTGCTCAACGCTGAGCTGCAACCAGACCGAGCACATCCTGTCGACGGCTTCTTTGAAGGTACCGGTATGGGAAGCGAGAAGCATAGCGTTCATAGCACCCGCGGAAGTCCCGCAGATTATTTGAAACGGTCGAGGATTATCTTCGGGAACGAGTTCAGCAAGCGCTCTTAAAACACCCGCTTGATAAGCGGCACGCGCCCCTCCCCCAGAAAGTACCAGAGCGTTACGCTGGTCATGTTTCTTACTTTCGTTGCTACTTGTCGACAAAGTGTTCTTCCAATACAACAAGCCTCTAAACAACAGAGTCCGCTTAAAGGCTATTGAGAAAAAAGCCCATACACAACTCAGTTTCCGAGTCGCAGGAGGCACTTGGTATGATAATTAGAGTCTTTGAAATAAAGTTATTATTCTAAATCGGTAGATATATTAGAGAGTCATATCTACAACATAGCGACCAATTCCATGGCCTCTATTTAAGCGGGCGAGAAACTCCGGCGCCTGTTCAAGGCTAATGTTCTCCGCGATACTTTTCAGCTTATCGCCGATATACCATTCACCCGCCAGCCTTCCCCACACACCGGCTTTCTTTTCGATAGGCAAAACAGCACTATCCACGCCCAACAAGCTAATACCCCGCAGGATAAATGGAAACACATTGGCATGGAACTGGGCACCTGATGCCATCCCACAGGCTGCGACTCCACCGCCATAGCGCAGGGATTTAATAACATTGAATAATGTCTCCCCACCCACTGTATCAACAGCCCAAGCCCACAACGGTTTAGCCATCGCCTTATTTGCAAACGGCGCCAGGGTATCCCGGTCTAGTACCTTCCAGGCCCCCAGGCCTGCCAGATAATCAGCAGACTCCAGTTTGCCCGTAACCGCAGCTACACGAAAACCAAGCTTTGCCAGTAATGCAACCGCTACCGAACCAACACCTCCGGTTGAACCTGTTACAAGAATTTCACCGTCTTCAGGGGATGCGCCCGATTCCAACAGTTTTTCAACGCAGAGCGCCGCAGTAAAACCAGCTGTACCCAGTGCCATAGATTCCCATTCCGTCAATCCTTCTGGAACTGGCAAT
The DNA here is from genome assembly GCF_003076275.1 of Microbulbifer sp. A4B17. NCBI lineage: Bacteria > Pseudomonadati > Pseudomonadota > Gammaproteobacteria > Cellvibrionales > Microbulbiferaceae > Microbulbifer > Microbulbifer sp. A4B17. The sequence goes on along the minus strand of NZ_CP029064.1, from coordinate 1,874,340 downwards.
GCCCACTGAGGAGGAACAGCAATACGCTCTGCCAGTCCACCAGCGGTGTTCATTCCCAAATCATAACCATTGACCAGCAATTCGGCACCCACAGAAAATGTATTACTCCGATCGAATAATACCTTACCCACAGCATCTATACCGGGGGTATGAGGATAAGAGCTGGTTATCCCACGATTACCAAAAGCGGACAAAGAGTCTTTGAAATTCAAGGACGAATAATTTACGGCCAACAACAATGGGTTATCGGGAAGATCAGACAGTCGACGCTCAATAATGGACTGGTCAAATTTTCCCGAAGCCACCTCAGAAACCTGAATTGCCCGAAAATTTTCATCCTTATCTATTTCCATGGGGTATATCCCGCAGCACTATCAATAAGTGGTTTTACAATTATTGAGCCTGGTGGCGGAGCGCTGCTAAACGTGAAAACAGGCGAGTGACTGCTGATTCCACTCCAGCTTCCGCAGCCAGGCCTAATTTTTTAGCAATATTTTTCCGCTCTTTAAACTCTACCTGGTATAGATCGCAGTCCCCCGCACAGCTGGTCAAGTACTCATCTGAAGTTTTCAGTTCATCAACCAAGCCCAGGGACAACGCCTTTTGTCCAAACCAAACCTCGCCCGTGGCAACTTTATCGACGTCGAGTTCCGGACGATATTCCCCAATAAAATGTTGGAAAAGAACGTGGATCTCATCCAAATCCTCTTGGAATTTCTGCTTGCCCTCATCAGTATTTTCACCAAACATGGTTACGGTGCGCTTGTACTGGCCGGCAGTAAACAGCTCATAGTCGATGTCATTGCGTTTGAGCAAACGATTAAAATTCGGTAACTGCGCCAAAACACCAATGGAGCCAAGCATCGCAAACGGAGCGGCCAAAATACGGTCAGCAACACAGGCCATCATATAGCCTCCACTGGCAGCCACTTTATCGACAGCAATGGTCAAATGGATACCGGCACTGCGAATTCTGGTCAGCTGGCTGGCTGCTAAACCATAGTTCGCCACCATGCCTCCGGGGCTTTCAAGGCAGAGAAGGACCTCATCACCTGATTCGGCTACTTGAAGAATGGCCGTCACTTCTTCGCGTAGATGGGAAAGCGCACTCGCTTTAATATCCCCATTAAACTGCATAACAAAAACGCGCTTGCGCTCGGCGACCAATTCTCCCTCTACACTTTTAGACTCTTTCTTTTCCTCCTCCTTAGTAGCATCTGAAGAGGAAACTATACTTTTTTCCGAACGTTTCTTACTTTCGGCTTTGTGCTTTTTAGCCAGGGCTTTTTCTTGAGACTTTTTCTCTTTCGCCATTTGTTTTTTGCGACGGGAAAACTCATGCTTATCCATCACCGCTTCAAGCAGTGTTTCCTTAAACTGCTCATAGCGATCATTCAAGTGCGTAACTGTTATGTGTCCCTGAACACGCTCTTTCAGCTGTTCACGGTTTGCAAATATAAAACCTATCAATACCATTAAAGCTACGACAACCGTAACAATCTTGGCTAGAAAAAGGCCGTACTCAATTAGAAATTCCACTTAGACTCCATTTGCCGTCTTAACTGATTTTTACTTTCAAAAATTTACTGCCAACCTTCCAAAGCAGAGGTAGCACGCTGATTGAGAGGGCGCGCCAACAAGCCGCTATGACTAATTCGTACCTCGTAAACAGCACCGTCTTCCATGGGAAGGAAAGTGGCACTGCCATATACCGCATCAACAAATGGCAGCTGTCGATCAATGCCGCGAACAAACTGCCAAACATCCACACCGTAATTCGCTCCCTCTATTTCGTGGACCGAACGCTCACGAGCACGTTCATCCTGGAGGGTAAGATAGCGACCACTTAACCGATCCAAACGGTAGGCAGGCTTAATCCCCCAGCGAGCGAGTGGCCCCTGCCATTTGAGCATACGGGCATCCAGCTGCCATTGATCCCCAAGCAATTCGAACTTTTGTGCAATTCCATCTGCGTCAGAGAACTTTACTTCAAACTGCTGCTCGGCAACTTTTCGAAAGGAAACAATACCAACACTGTGCTCTTCAGCCAGGTTTCTATAGCTGTACACATCCGCAGCAACAAGAACAATCCAAAGGGCCATTGCAAAAAGAAAAAGCCCCACAGAGCCACGTATAAAGCCCAGAAACCAGTTCCCTCCCAGAAGGATTCGCGCACCCCAAAATACAAATAACAGAGCCAGAACGGCAATAATAAAAGTAATCGCTATGTACATTATGATTTCTTCTCCCTGATACTGCGCAACACCATCAAACCACCTTTTTAGCAGTTCTTCGCTGTAGCCTTTTCGACAAAAGTGTGAATCAAACGGCCGGACAGGGTTTGTATGGGTGGTATGGCAGGCAGGGAGCTATAATGAAACCAGCCTGCCTCTTCGATTTCATTCGGGTCCAAGCACAGGCCTCCACCTTGCCACTCAGCCAAATATCCGATCATCAACTGCCCCGGAAAGGGCCAGGATTGACTGCCAACATACTCCAACGCACCTACTTTGAGCCCCACTTCCTCATACACTTCACGCACCAACGCCTGCTCTGCGCTCTCGCCGGGCTCTATAAAACCAGCAAGAGCTGTGTAGTTAGCGTTTCGGCGCGAGGCATGACGAGCCAGAAGACACTCGTCTCCCCGAGTTACCAGCATGATTACACAGGGGGAGATTCTGGGGTAGACAGTCAGATCGCAAGCGGGACAGGTACGAGCACGATCATTGGAGTGATAGATAGTTGGCGTGCCGCAACGACCACAAAATCGATGCTGGCTATCCCAATGTGAAATCTGCAGAGCCCGTCCGGCCAATGCGAACGTCGGCTCATCAACCAGAGTCAGCAAACTGCGTAAATTTCGCCACTCATAGCCAGCGATTTCGACCTGGCGAGACAAAACGTGTACACCACAGGCGCTGCCACTCAACTCTCCCAGGTAATGACTGGATTGAACAGCCCCTGCTACCAATACCTGAGCATCATGAAGGAAATAATCACCTCGGCAGAGAATCAGTCCATCAGCAATCAGGATATGCTGTGTAAATTCCGGAACTGCCCACACATTCCCTGCCGGGACAAACTTGTCTGCCAAGGAGGCCTCCTTAAATTATGCGGCCTCAACGGGATAACCCAGGGCGGTCAGGCTCTCTATGGCGAGACTGAGGGATTGGATATCGGCTTGCCTGTGCAATTTAACCTCACCCAGATAGTATTCGAGGCTGATAATAGCATCGGCAAAAATATCCAGAGATTGCTCTACTTCAGGGCCTGCGTCATGGCGATCGATCACAGTCTCAACAAAGTTAAGCAGGCCTTCAACTACGCCTGCCGCTCGGCTCAGGTTTAGAACAATCAAACCTCCGCGCACTGAGTTCAAAGTGGTGGAGACGTTGCGAATATGCCCATGATCAAAATCGGATTCTGCATAAGCTGCCAACGCTCTCTTAATCAGCGCCAAACCGGCCTCGGCCTCTTTAAGTACCGCCACTTCCGCCTCTGCCAGCTGGCTATGCTCAAAAGCAATATCCGCATGGCCGTATTCATCCAGATCAATAGAGGTACTCTGCTTGAGCGCCCTTACCGTGCTATCCACCATCAGCACCTGGCCTGTCAGTTTTTGCAGTGCGTTATCCGCAATGGAGCCCCCTGCACCAGCAGCACTCTGGTATTCAGCTACAGCACTGCGCAGACTCTCCCCTACCCGCTTAAAGTTAAGCATCTGCAATGTACCCGCAACTCTCTGCAAAGAAGTAGCGAGGCCATCTTCGGCATCCAGGGTGGAAGAATCAATTAACTCAGCGTCATCCAGCATCCGACGCACTCCTGACAGCTCTTCCTCCAAGGCATTAGCGACTGCCGTGATAGCTGTGGCGCCGGGACCACCGAGAGTAGCGCGCTCCCGCTCCAACTCCTCTTCGCTGTAATCCAGGTCCTCAGCGGAGAAAGCCTCCAGTAACTTGCCACCAAAGCCCCCTGGCTTGGAGAGGGTCAGCCAGTACAGGCACTCTTTTAACAGAATCGGGGGCGCAGGCTGGTCTAAAGCTGTATCACATTCTTTCTGCAGAGCCCTCAGCCAACGATCAAACATGCTGAAAACCATCACTCGGGAGCGACTGATGCGCATTTCCTGGGAGGCCATGCCCGCAAGTGCGGCACCTGCTACCACCCACAGACGTCCATTAGGGCGTCCCGTGGTGATACTCGCAATTCTCTCGAGGGCCCTTGACATCATTGTATAAGCCGGACCTCGGGGCTTACCGCGCAACAGTGCCAGCAGCCCGACCTGGTACATATGACGGAATCGACGGACAAAGCTCTTTAAATCTTCCGACATCACCGCAGATGCCCCTGTGCCTGGCACAGAGCCTTCAAGGTTACAGCGAAAGAAATGGCTTTCCGGCACCGGGGGCTGGGACCGAGCTGCGCGTAAATTATTGATGTAAGGAATCAGTAATTCCGGGCGGGCAATGGCACGGCTCTGTACAAAGTCCAGGTAGCGCCCCATGACGTAGAAGCCTGTGCCAAGCGCTTCCATCAATTCTTCCGAGGCTTTCTGGTTACCCTCCAAGACCCCGGTAAGCGCTTTAATTTTCTCTTGGGCAAGGAGTTCTGCGGCCTGGAGCTGCACTATCTGCAGCACCCCGCTGACCTGCCTGAGCGCAGCCAGGCTCTGTTCCAGAGCCTGCTTTTGGGAAGTGTCGGCAGCAAATTTATCTAAATGCGAGGCGGCATTATCGATGGTCGCTACCAACTCATCCTTCACTACATTGACAGAAGTGATATTGATCTTGCGCAATTCAGTCTTTGGCTGCACCGCTGCATTCTTCCTATAATCGAACAAAAAACAACCAGATCAGGATGATACTGGCCTCATTAAGGGCAATTTACCCCAATAAATAAAAGAGTCCACCTTTCGCCAAACAATTTCCACCGAATAATCGACAAATCGCTTGGTGCCTGTGGTGGAGCCCCTAAATTACTTGAATTTTCCGGAAAACCCAGTAGCGTTTGCTACTTTCAAGTTTAAAGCTGTACGTTTTTTTGAGTTAAAGAACAAAAACCAATCAATCAGTACACAATAAACCCGGGGTAGCACCACAGCGATAATTGAGCCCAGGTGTCTATTTCGCATACACCGCCAGCCCCCAAAAATTCCATTTTGACCCACACTAATGGGTTAACCAAGGAAGTAAATGATGAACACTTACAACAATACCATCGCGGCATCCGGCGGCGGATTTGGCCGCGCCTTTGCCGAAAATTTTCTCGGTGAAGCTCCTGATTGGTACAAATTAACGATAGCCGCCTTTTTGCTCCTCAACCCATTAATACTGTATGTGTCGGGGCCCTTTGCAACCGGCTGGGTACTGATTGGAGAATTTATTTTTACCCTGGCAATGGCCCTGAAGTGTTACCCGCTTCAACCCGGCGGACTACTCGCAATTGAAGCGGTATTAATGGGGATGACAAGTACGGATGCCGTTTACCACGAAGTGGTAGAAAATATTGAAGTTATTCTATTGCTGATGTTTATGGTAGCCGGCATCTACTTTATGAAAAGCCTGCTGCTATTTGTATTCACTAAAATTTTGATAAATGTGAATTCAAAATCACTGCTGTCACTACTTTTCTGCGCCGTCGCAGCGGTTCTGTCAGCATTTTTAGACGCCTTGACAGTAACTGCCGTACTTATCGCCGTTGCCGTAGGGTTTTACTCCGTGTATCACAGAGTTGCCTCCCAGCAACCCCACCACCACCATGATCACGACCACTCCAATGATGAAGGCGTGGTGGAATATCACCGCGAAGACCTGGATCAGTTCAGGGCCTATCTTCGCAGCCTTATCATGCACGGTGCGGTGGGCACGGCCTTAGGTGGTGTTTGTACCCTGGTAGGTGAACCACAAAACCTGTTAATTGCGGAAAAAGCCGGATGGGAATTTGTACAGTTTTTCTTGCAGATGGCTCCGGTAACCATCCCAACTTTTTTTGCCGGCCTGATTACCTGCTTTCTGCTGGAAAAAGTGAAGCTATTTGGTTATGGCGCCCAGCTCCCCAGTGCTGTGCGAGAAGTACTGGTTAACTTCTCTAAAGAGGAAGAGAAAAAACGTACCTCTGCACAGGTTGCCGAGCTGTGGATTCAGGGTATTGTCGCTGTGTTACTGGTACTCGCCCTGGCATTTCATGTAGCCGAAGTTGGCATAATCGGCTTGATGATTATCGTTTTACTGACGTCTTTCAATGGCGTCGTCCAGGAAGCCCGGATTGGTCACGCATTTGAAGAAGCCCTTCCCTTTACTGCACTGCTCGTGGTTTTCTTCGCAATTGTTGCAGTGATCCACCAGCAGCATCTCTTTGAGCCGGTAACCAACTTTGTGCTTGCACAAAAACCTGAGCAACAACCAGGATTACTTTTCCTGGCAAACGGCATCTTATCAATGATCAGCGACAATGTTTTTGTGGCGACGGTTTATATCAACGAAGTTAAGGCAGCCCTCACTGCAGGCGATATCACCCGGGAGCATTTTGATAAGCTGGCCATTGCAATCAATACCGGAACAAACCTGCCCAGTGTTGCCACCCCGAATGGACAAGCTGCGTTTTTATTCCTGCTGACTTCAGCCTTGGCTCCGCTAATACGCCTGTCTTACGGCCGCATGGTGATCATGGCTTTGCCCTACACCATCGTACTGAGTATTGTTGCTTTGATTTGTGTGATTTACGCAATCTAAGGAAAGGTCGCAATAGAGAGAACCTGAATGGGAGTCGGCTGGTCCGCTCCCACTCAGCAGAGTATCAAGGCCATTGAGAGTACTTACTCTCTGGCTTCTTACCAGAAATGTTTACCCGCTGATTTTTCCAGCAGGCCCAGCATAGATTGATGGGCTTCCGCCTCCTGTGGCGTAGCTCGAGCAACCAACAAAGGCGCCCGATCGGCAGATAGACGACGGATAGTTTCTCCGGGGGACTCTTTCTCCACCTGCTTGCCTTCCTCCCCCTCCTGAGAATCCCCTCCCTGTGCCAATACCAGATCAGTCTGGCCGCCGGTCATCATTAGATAGACGTCGGCGAGAATCTCCGCATCGAGCAAGGCGCCGTGCAAATCCCGTTGGGAGTTGTCGACAAAGTAACGCTTACACAGGGCGTCCAGGTTATTCTTCTGTCCAGGGTGCTTTTCCCTGGCCATTGTCAGGGTATCCAAAACCCCACAGTGCGCATTTACATTGCGCCAGCGCGGATTACCCAGAAGTCTCAACTCAGCATCGATAAAACCTACGTCGAAGGGTGCATTGTGAATGACCAGCTCTGCACCTTCGCAGAAAGTCATAAATTCTTCGGCGACCTGAGCGAATACGGGTTTGTCAGCCAGGAATTCATTAGTGATTCCGTGGACCTCAATTGCCCCGTCTTCCACTTGGCGCTGAGGATTGATGTACTGGTGGTAGTGACGACCAGTCAACTTTCGATTGACCAGCTCTACACAACCAATTTCAATAATTCTATGGCCGCTTTTTGGGTCGAGACCTGTTGTCTCAGTATCAAGAACCACCTGACGCATTTTTATTTTCTCCCTCAGGACTCCAGTTCATCGACACCGCGATTTGCCAACTGGTCAGCCCGCTCATTACCTGGATGACCCGCATGGCCTTTTACCCAGTGCCACTGCACCTCATGCTGTGAAACACTGTCATCCAACTGTCGCCACAAGTCCGCATTTTTTACAGGCTTCTTACTGGCCGTCTTCCAGCCATTCTTCTTCCAGTTATTTATCCAACCGGTAATTCCCTGCCGCAAGTACTGCGAATCGGTGTGCAAATCAACTTTACAAGGCTGCTTAAGAGCTTCCAAAGCTTTTATCGCAGCCAACAACTCCATGCGATTATTAGTAGTGTGAGCCTCTCCACCAAACAATTCTTTCTCCCGCTCGCCGTAAACCAACAAGGCTCCCCAACCGCCAGGACCGGGGTTACCGCGACAAGCGCCATCCGTATAGATAGTAATTTGTTTCAAAACTTACGCCAAAAGTAGAAATGAGGCCGATCTTAAGTGAAATCAGCGCTTTTGATGCTTCCCGCGCGCTGCGACGCGAGGGCTCGACGGGGTGGCAACCAGAGCGGGCTTTCTCTCGGCCCGCCAGTTAATTTTAATAGTGCGAACACGTGCCACTTCTTTGCGGGCGACTATGATGTAAAAGCCTCCCCAAGGCAAGTGCATCCGGGAACCGGCACGCTCCATCCAGGCCGTCTTGGATAGCAACTCCTTTTGCTGTAGCGGCAAGCGGAAGAATCCTCTATCTACCCTTTCAGCTTGCAGGTCCAGCAGGTTCATCCAGTCGGCAACACGCGCCGCTCTCAGTTGATTTCCACGCTGGTAGGCTCCCCTGGAAAACAACAAGCGGGACAGGCCTAGCAGGGAAAATGGATTGAACCCGATCAGCAGCATATGACCACCGGGTATCAATACCCTGGCCGCTTCCCGCAATACCTGATGGGGGTGACTGGAGAAATCCAGTAGGTGGTGCAGTAATACTACATCGATTGAATCGGATGGGAGTGGAAGCTGCTCGAACTCAACTACTGCGGCTCCTCCCTGCTCCGCTGTTGCCCCTAGACGAAAACGGTGATTGATACGACTGGAGGCCGCAAAGTCAACAGATTGAATCACGCTAGCCTGTAAAAGGTGGTAGCCAAAAAAGCCCTCCACTAGAGGTTGGGCTAACGCAAGTTGCTGAGAGAGAATTTCCTCACCCAGTGAACTGGAAAACCAATGGGACAGCGCCGGGCAGACCTTACCAAGAGGGGATGGCTCCTCATCATTACCAGGTCTGTACTTACCGGTCATCATATCTCCATAGATCTATTCGACTACGTTATTATCATTCTACACTCGGTTGATCCTGCCAGGACCTCACACTGAGTAGAACAGCCCTAATGCAACAATTCTCACCACTTTCACTCTTCCATGATATCGTTCTTCTATTCAGTGAGAAAACGACCCGACTATGCTATCCATCTCGCCAATTCCAGCCTTCAATGACAACTATATCTGGCACCTGCAAAAAGATGGTGAACACTGGGTAGTCGATCCCGGCGATCCAGAGCCCGTTGTAAAGGCTTTGCGAGGGGATAAGCTCACCGGCATTCTTATAACCCATCATCATTTTGACCATACTGGCGGCATCGAAAAGCTCTACCGCCTTCACCAGTGCCCTGTCTATGGGCCCGAAAGCGTGCCCGGTGTCACCCACCCAATCGCAGGCGGAACTTCCTTACAGATACTCGACATGCCCATCCAGGTACTCGCCGTTCCAGGGCACACTCTAGACCACCTGGCTTTGGTTTTGAATGAAACCACAGCTGCCGACGGGGAACAAATACACCTTTTTTGCGGTGATACTCTCTTTTCCGCTGGATGTGGCAGGTTATTCGAAGGCACTCCTGAGCAGATGTATCTCTCTCTACAAAAACTCAGCAAGTTACCTCCAGCAACTTTCGTTTATCCTGCACATGAGTACACACTCGCCAACCTGAGGTTTGCCCAAACGGTAGAGCCTGAGAACCAAGCCATTGCCACAAGGGTTTCCCAGTGCAAAGCGTTGCGAGCAAACGACAAACCAACTTTACCCTCAACCATCGCCCTCGAACTGGACACAAACCCGTTTCTTCGCTGCAGGTATCCAGAAGTCAGGCAAGCAGCAGCCCATTCAAAAGCGGATTTATTTAACGAAAACGATGAGGTTGACGTTTTTGCACGCTTGCGCGGCTGGAAGGATAACTTCTAAGCACCCAACTTCACCTAAACTCCCTCTGACTGGATGATAAACTACCAATTCGTATACTTTTTACCCGGCAATATTGACCGAAACTAATTTGCCTAATTAGAATCAAAAGTAATCGACCAAATGCCTGACGCTTTACCAATAATTGTTCTGATATGCGTCAGGATGAATTACAAGAAAGACTCGCGGATATCACACATGGTTCACAAGAATTTTGCCGTAGCATTATTAGCTGCTGCGGTAGGAGCCTGCTCGCAATTACCGGAACAGGGCTCTGCGCCCGCAACTGAAAATATCCCTGCAGAGGAAACCTCTGTCGCGAGTGACCCTGTTGTTAAAAAACACGAACCCACAAAGGCCGCCCCTCCCCCCGTGGACATCTGGGCCCGACTGCGCCAAGGGTTCGCTTTGGATCATCACACCAGTGATCCGAAGGTAAAGGAATATATTGCCTACTTCGCCCGCAATGAGGGCTATATGGCTCGGGTAACCGAGCGCTCCCGTCGCTATATTTTCCATGTTGCCGAACAGCTGGAACAGGCAAACCTGCCCCTTGAACTGGCATTGCTGCCTATTGTTGAAAGCGCCTACGACCCCTTCGCCTATTCCCATGCCCGGGCTTCCGGTATGTGGCAGTTTATCCCGGCTACCGGTCGCTCATTTGGACTCGAGCAAAACTGGTGGTATGACGGACGCCGCGATGTCCATGAATCCACCCAGGCTGCTGCAAAGTATTTCAACTACCTGCACGATCGCTTTGATGGGGACTGGGAGCTGGCACTCGCTGCTTACAACGCCGGTGAGGGAACGGTTCGCAGAGCCGTAGAGCGCAATCGTCGCAACGGGCTTGGCACCAGTTATTGGGATCTCAAACTGCCGCGGGAAACCAAGCGCTATGTACCCCAGTTGCTGGCTCTGGCCGAGGTTATATCCCGCCCGGACCATTACAAAATCCCACTGCATGATGTCTCCAATGAGCCCTACTACGCCCGTGTCGATGTAGGCAGTCAGATCGATCTGGCCCAAGCTGCAGAACTTGCAGAAATTGAGATTGAAGAGCTGTACCTACTGAACCCAGGCTATAACCGCTGGGCAACCGACCCCAACGGAAACCACCAACTACTGATTCCAATAGAGACCCAGGAAAAGTTTGAGAGCGCCCTGGCACAACTTCCCAAGGAAGAGAGGGTAAGCTGGCAGCGCTACACCATTGCCCGAGGCGACACTCTTTCCACTATCGCTCGCCGCTACCAGACCACCGTGGGAGCGATACGCGAGACAAACAAACTGCGCAACAATAATATTCGCGCCGGTAAAACACTGTTAATCCCCAGCGCATCGGGCCCTGCGGGACAGTATGCCTACGCACTCGATCAGCGAGTTAAACGCAAGCAGTCTTCCGGCAAGGGCCAGAAAGTTAATTACACTGTACGCCCTGGCGACAGCCTTTGGGGGATTTCACGCAAGCTGGATGTGACCGTAAAGCAACTGGCCAGCTGGAACAGCATGGCACCGGGAGACACCCTGCGCCCTGGGCGCACCCTGGTAGCTTACAGCGGCTCCCCCGCAGCATCAGAGAACAACCGCACTACCCGCAAGGTTTCTTACCAGGTACGTAGCGGTGACTCTCTATATCGGATAGCCAATAAATTCAGTATCGAAATCGATGATATTCTCCGCTGGAATAAAATAAACAAGTCCAAGTATTTACAACCCGGACAGCGCTTAACCTTATTTGTGGATAGTGCCAGCAACACTTAAAGCGCGCACTTCCCTACAGGGAGTTAGCCATAAAAAAACCCGGCAATTGCCGGGTTTTTTTTATGGCTCGATAACAACCGTTACTCGGCAGAAGAGGTCAGGTCGATTTTTGCCTGATCGGACAAGTAGCGCTGGATAGCCGCTAACTCGGCCCCGCCATTTACAGAGGCCAATTGCTGCATCAGTGCCTGACGCTGCTCTTTGCTCTGCTTGGACAGTTCGCCCGGGCGCACGCTGCGCAGGTCGAGAACTACCAGGTCACCATTATTTGTAGCGAAGCTGGTCACTTCATCTTTGCCTGTAGATGGTGCAGGCAATGCAAATGCCTTGGCATTAATCTCGCCGCGCTGAGCAAAACCTCCGCGACGAGTTTTATCACTGGTCTCCAGGGTTAAACCTTGCGCTTCCGCCAGCTCTGCAAAACTGGTACCAGTAGCGAGTTTCTCTTTTAGCTCTTCCGCTTGCTTAGCCAATTGCTCACTGGCCTTATCACGCTTCAAACGGTCAACAATTTGCTGGCGAACCTCTTCCAGAGGATACGTACCCGCGGGCTTAGAGTCGGTGACCCTCAAAACGACAGAGTGCTCGTTGTTCAAATTGATCACATCTGAAGTATTGCCATCCTCTTTCACTTCCGCAGAGAAAGCAGCTTCAATTACCTGCCCGTTAGAAAGCACACCAGATGCGCTCTCGCGAGAAAACAGATTGGCAGTCTTCAGGGGAACACCCAACTCTTCAGCGGGCTCAGCCAGGTTATCTGCGTTGTATGCCAGGTCGGCAAGCCGGGACAAGGCATCAACAAACTCGCGCTCGGCAACAGATTCACGCAGTCGATTTTCAATCGCCACCTGTCGCTCTTCAAAGCTCGGTGGCTCACTCTGTTCCACTTCCAGCAGTTTGATAAAGTGAGTTCCACTATCAGTGGTCACTGGAGCAGAAACCTGCCCAACTTCAAGTGCGGCCAAGGCCTGCTCGAATGCCTCTGGGAATACATCACCCGTGGTGTAACCCAACTCACCACCTTCCTCCGCAGAGCCTACGTCTTGGGAGTAAGTCTTTGCCAACTCGGCAAAATCTTCGCCGGCATCCAGTTTGCCCTGAATCTCAGCAATCTTTTCTGCGTCAGCTTCTTCAAGCAAAATATGTGCAGCGCGACGACGAAGTTTCGATTCGAATCCTGTCAGCTCTTGCTCGTACTGAGCGCGAATATCGCTTTCAGAAATATCAATGTTACCGGCAAATACTTCAGGAGTTAGCTCGATATACTCAACCGCCACCTGCTCCGGACGCTGGTATTGCCCTTGATTCTCTTGATAGTACTGTTCTATCTCAGCATCCGAAACCTGAGTCTCTGCTAACAGGCCTTCAACCGGCATCACCACGTAATCAAAATCACGTTCTTCCATAGAGGCCGCAACAATTTGTTCTGCGTCCGCCTGGGTAGTAAAAGCACTTTCAACCACACTGTTTGCGTACTGCTCCAGCGCCATATCATTTTCCATAATCTGGCGGAAGCCTGCGGGGCTATACCCCATACGACGCAAAGCATCGCGGTACATTTGCGGATCAAAACTGCCATTCACCTGAAAAGCCGGGATTCCCACGATCGCTCTATCGACCGCCGCAGAGCTCATCACCATACCGCTGTCCTGGGCGGCTTGGCGCATTACAGCACTGGAAACCAACTGGCGTAAAACTGGCTCACGCAACTGCTCATCGCTGATTAAATCAGCGGGCACATCTTCGCCGTACTGACTAATGATCATATTGCGGCGATTTTGAATTGCGCGCTGCAAATCCAGGTTTGTAATTTTTTCGCCATTAACCTCGGCTACCGCATCGGCAGCACCTCCACTGGCACCGGTGAAGAAATCAATTCCCCCAATGACCATAATAAAACCGAAAAAGGCTGCGACAATAATCGCGGCTGTCCCTTTCAGGTTGTCACGCATGGACTGAAGCATGCTCAGCTCCGAAAATTAATTGTTTTAACTGCTATCAGATACAAAAAAGGCGTATCCCAACTGACACGCCTCTTTGACAATCAGACTCTTTTACAAAGTCTCAAAGCCTGCTGAAAACTTAGTTTACAGCGTCTTTCAGGGCTTTACCGGCCTTGAAGTTAGGAATTTTTGCCGCTGCAATTTCAATAGGATCGCCAGTGCGAGGATTGCGGCCAGTACGGGCTGCACGCTCTTTAACAGCAAAAGTGCCGAAGCCTACGAGAGCAACCTGATCACCCTTTTTCAGGGCATCAGTGATGCTATCAACCATTGCGTCCAAAGCACGGCCAGCTGCTGCTTTTGGAATATCTGCAGATGCGGCAATTGCTTCAATCAGTTCGGACTTATTCACGCTTAATCCCTCTGTTCTTTTTAAATATGCTTCGGGTGGTCTACAAAAGACACCCATACTTTAAATTTTTTAGCCTTCGGCAATTTACGCGCCGGGCAATAAGCCCCGTTTTATACCAACTGCCCAGAAGCGGGTCAAGGAACCATGCGGGTTTCCGGGCAGATGCACACTTTTCAAGCAGCGTATATAGCCTGATTGGCGAAGTTTTGGCCTTGCAAGTTGTAAAGGGGCGACAAAAGTCACCCCTTTACAAGAGTCAGTGAGTTTGGATTCCGCGCTGCGAGCGCTCCTCTGCCTTTTTCTGTAAGGCGGAATACTCTTCATCAGACAGGGATTCAGGCTTGTGCTCGAGTGCCAGCTCAAGTACCTGATCGATCCACTTGACGGGCCTAACTACCAAGTCCTGAAGAATATTATCGGGAATATCCTTCAGATCTCGTTCGTTATCAGCAGGAATCAGTACAGTTTTTATACCGCCCCGATGCGCTGCCAACAACTTTTCTTTAAGACCACCAATTCTTAAAACTTCTCCACGCAGAGTAATTTCTCCGGTCATCGCTACATCTGAGCGCACGGGAATATCCGTTAACACAGACACCAAAGCGGTGCACATGGCAATACCCGCCGATGGGCCATCCTTGGGGGTGGCACCTTCTGGTACGTGGATATGAATATCACGGGTCTCGTGGAAATCCGGACCTATTCCCAGCGCTTGAGAGCGCGAACGCACTACCGTCAAGGCCGCTTGAATAGACTCCTGCATAACATCGCCGAGGGAGCCGGTTTTGATCATGCGCCCTTTACCCGGCACAGCTGACGCCTCAATGTTAAGAAGCTCACCACCCACCTCGGTCCAGGCGAGACCGGTGACAATTCCGATTTTGTCCTCTTCCTCTGCACGGCCAAAATCAAACTTGCGAACACCGAGAAGCTCTTCAAGTTGCTCTGGCTGTATTACAGCCTTCTTCTCTGAAGGATTGCGAACGTGCTCGGTTACTACCTTGCGGCAGATCTTGGCAATCTCCCGGTCCAGGCCACGCACACCCGCTTCACGGGTGTAGTAGCGGACAATATCTCGAATACTGTCATCGGAGAGATCCAGCTCATCATCTTTAAGACCGTTGGCTTTGCGCTGCTTCGGCACAAGATAGCGCTGTGCAATATTCAGTTTTTCGTCCTCGGTATAACCAGGGATTCGAATAACTTCCATACGGTCCAGCAATGGACCTGGAATATTCATCGAGTTAGAGGTGCAGACAAACATCACATCGGAAAGGTCATAGTCCACTTCCAAATAGTGGTCATTGAAGGTTTTATTCTGCTCTGGATCCAAAACCTCAAGAAGCGCTGAGGCGGGATCGCCGCGCTGATCCATCCCCATTTTGTCGACCTCGTCGAGCAGGAACAGGGGATTCTTCACTCCAACTTTCGAAATTTTCTGAATCAGCTTGCCCGGCAGTGAGCCAATATAAGTGCGTCGATGCCCGCGGATTTCAGCCTCATCACGCACGCCACCCAGAGCCATACGTATATACTGGCGATTTGTTGCTCGAGCAATGGATTGACCAAGTGAAGTTTTACCAACTCCCGGCGGCCCGACCAGACAGAGGATCGGACCCTTCACTTTCTTCACACGCTTCTGAACAGCAAGGTATTCCAGAATCCGCTCTTTAACTTCTTCCAGGCCGTAGTGTTCTTTCTCAAGAATTTCCTCAGCTTTTATAAGGTCGTGTCTTACCCGACTGGCTTTCTTCCAAGGCAGGCTTAACATCCAGTCGATGTAGCTGCGCAAAACCGAAGCTTCCGCAGACATAGGCGACATCATCTTTAATTTTGCCAGCTCGGCGCGGGTTTTTTTCTCCGCTTCTGCACTCATGCCGGATTCGGCAATCTTGTTTTCCAACTCTTCAATTTCATTGGGCTCTTCGGTGATCTCGCCCAACTCTT
This sequence comes from Microbulbifer sp. A4B17, assembly GCF_003076275.1. Lineage (NCBI taxonomy): Bacteria > Pseudomonadati > Pseudomonadota > Gammaproteobacteria > Cellvibrionales > Microbulbiferaceae > Microbulbifer > Microbulbifer sp. A4B17. The sequence goes on along the minus strand of NZ_CP029064.1, from coordinate 1,858,496 downwards.
TTTGAATCGCTTTCATCTGCTCATTGAGATAATACTCGCGCTGGCTTTTCTCCATTTGCTTCTTTACGCGCCCGCGAATGCGTTTTTCCACCTGAATCAGGTCGATTTCGGCATCCATCAGCCCCAGCAAATGCTCCAAGCGTTCCTTTACGCTAACAGTCTCCAGAAGTTCTTGCTTCTGAGCCAGCTCGAGGGACATATGAGCAGAAATGGTATCCGCCAGGCGGCCGGGCTCATCGATTCCCGACAGGGAGGTTATTACCTCATTGGGCACTTTTTTACTGACAGAGACATACTGCTCAAACTGGGACATTACAGAGCGTACCAGGGCATCTGCTTCGCCTTCAGGTAACTCCTGAGTCTCCATCGCTTCCACTGTCGCTTCGAAGTGATTATCCCTCTCCATCACTTCGTGGATATTTACGCGTTCACCTCCCTCTACCAGTACCTTCACGGTACCGTCGGGAAGCTTGAGCAACTGCAGGACACTGGCAATGGTGCCAACGCGATAGATATCATCTGCGCCAGGGTCATCCTCAGATGCCTTTCGCTGCGCCACAAGCAATACCTGCTTATCCCTGCGCATGGCTTCTTCCAGAGCCTCTATGGACTTTTCCCTGCCCACAAACAACGGGATCACCATATGGGGGTAAACAACAACATCGCGCAATGGCAACAACGGATATTCAAGTGTGGTGTCGGATGACTGATCCATAGAACTCCTCTCGGCCCTATCACTGGGTATTTGGCGCGGCATCATGCTGCTGTTGGAAATGACAGCTTAACCTGGGCCACCGCCCTTCAGATGCTAGTAATGGGGGGGAAGGGCCCGAAATACAAGTCTAATCTCGCGACCAATTTGTGCCGAGTTCATAGTGCGAATCAAGCCAGGAATGCCAAGATAAGCGATCAGGTGCCTGCGTAATCAGAAAATGCTATAAAAAAAGCCCCGATATTGGGGCTTTTTAAGGTGGGCTTTGAGCTACTCTTCCGGCGCCGCTTTCTGCGGCTGGGATTCACTCTCATAGACCAGAAGCGGAGCAGACTCGCCTTTAATGACCGCTTCGTCGATGACTACTTTCACTACATTATCCGTAGATGGTATGTCGTACATAGTCTCTAACAGTACAGATTCCATGATCGAGCGCAGGCCACGGGCGCCAGTCTTGCGCTCCATTGCCTTGGTGGCAACCGCATCCAGTGCATCGGGGCGGAAGTCCAACTCAACATCTTCCATCTCAAACAGTTTTGCGTACTGCTTGGTCAGGGCGTTGCGCGGTTCAGTCAGGATCTGTACCAGGGCCTCACGATCCAGCTCCTCCAGAGTGGCAGTCACCGGCAGGCGTCCGACAAACTCGGGGATCAGGCCGTAGCGGACAAGATCTTCGGGCTCCAGGTCACGAAGGATCTCACCGAAATTACTGGTGCCGTCCTTCGACTTAACCTCAGCGCTAAAGCCAATACCGCCTTTCTCTGAGCGATCGCGGATGACTTTGTCCAGGCCAGCAAAAGCTCCGCCACAAATAAACAGGATATTAGAGGTGTCGACCTGCAGGAATTCCTGCTGCGGATGCTTGCGTCCGCCTTGCGGTGGTACCGATGCTACAGTGCCTTCGATCAGTTTCAGCAACGCCTGCTGTACACCTTCTCCAGATACATCGCGGGTAATTGAAGGGTTGTCTGATTTACGCGAAATCTTGTCGATCTCATCGATGTAGACGATACCCTGCTGGGCTTTTTCTACATCGTAATCACACTTTTGCAAAAGCTTTTGGATAATGTTCTCAACATCCTCACCCACGTAACCCGCTTCGGTCAAAGTGGTTGCATCGGCAATTGTGAAAGGAACATTGAGCAGGCGAGCCAGGGTCTCGGCAAGCAGGGTTTTACCACTACCGGTAGGACCAACCAGCAAAATATTGGATTTACTGAGCTCTACTTCATCCTTTCCTTTCACACCAGACTTGGTGCGCAAACGCTTATAGTGATTGTAAACAGCGACCGCCAATACACGCTTGGCTCTCTCCTGCCCAATCACATACTGATCGAGGATCTCAGTAATCTCACGGGGTGTCGGCAGGCGCCCTTCGGGCCCCTCCGCAGTCTCTTGCACTTCTTCACGAATAATGTCGGTACACAACTCGACACACTCATCGCAGATAAAGACTGACGGCCCAGCGATTAACTTCCGCACTTCCTGCTGGCTCTTGCCACAGAAAGAGCAGTACAGCAATTTTCCGCTGTCTTCTCCGCTGCTTTTGTCGGTCATCAAAATACTCCGTCGTCACTGGCCGGCCAGGGCCTTAAATTCAGCTTACTCAGCAAGATGCTGCCTTTTGGCGTAATTTTCAAGTCCCCCGGAAAGCCAGTCTATAAAAAAACCAGCTTTTGCAAAAATCCGCCTCTGGCAAGCTTTTTTCGTAGAAAAATCTACTTATCGAAAGCTTGTCGGCGAGACAGCACATCATCGACCAAGCCATATTCCTTGGCTTCATCGGCACTCATAAAGTTATCCCGCTCCGTATCTCTCTCGATATCACTGACTGGACGTCCAGAATGGTGTGCCATCAATTCATTCAAGCGATGGCGAATCTTTAGAATTTCCTGGGCGTGAATATGAATATCACTCGCCTGCCCCTGAGCACCACCGCTGGGCTGGTGAATCATTACACGGGAGTTAGGTGTTACGAAGCGTTTACCTTCAGCACCTGCTGTCAGTAAAAAGGCACCCATGCTACAGGCCTGCCCGATACACATAGTGCTGACATCCGGCTTGATAAACTGCATGGTGTCATAGATAGACATGCCGGCAGTTACCGAACCGCCCGGTGAATTGATGTACAGGTGAATATCTTTATCCGGATTCTCAGCTTCAAGGAACAGCAGCTGAGCAACAACCAGGTTGGCCATATGGTCTTCTACAGGCCCGACCAGAAAGATCACACGCTCTTTCAACAAACGGGAATAAATATCAAATGAGCGCTCACCCCTGGCGGTTTGCTCTACCACCATGGGGACTAAGCCGGATGCTGAGGGCTCTATTGAACCTTTTGGAAAATCAATTCGTGCCATAGGTACCATTGCTTCCTTTTGTGGCGTATTCGGCAGGTCAGCGAATAGGCATCGTTGCCCATGCTGAAAATTTGGTTTTCAGAGCTTAACCGGTCAGGCGAGAGAAAGCCAGCCGGTAAAAAGGAAGGAGATGTAGGGGCGTCACGCTTGAGCAGACGCCACCCCACACCTGATTGAAGTGAGAGATTAGCCTTGCTTTTGCGGCTTAATCACTTCGTCGTAGCTGCTGTCAACTTCAGATACTTTAGCTGAAGCCAGTACGTGATCAACAACCTGATCTTCCAGCACAACAGACTCAACACCAGAGAGCAGTTCGCGATTGCTGTAGTAGTAATCAACAACCTCTTGTGGCTGCTGGTAGGTAGAGGCCAGCTCTTCAACTTTTGCCTTTACACGATCTGCGTCAACAGAAATTTCGTTCTGCTTAACGATTTCACCAACCACCAAGCCTAGAACTACGCGGCGCTTGGCCTGCTCTTCGAACATAGTGTCAGGGAGCATACGCTCTGCATCTTCAGCCTTAATCTGACCACCAAACTGCTGAACCATCTGACCACGCAGAGTAGTTACTTCGCTGGCAACCAGAGCGGAGGGCAGCTCTACCGGATGCTTCTCGAACAACTGATCCATAATCTGGGTCTTGACTTTGTTCAGAGCCGCATTCTTCAGCTCGCGCTGCATGTTATTGCGAACTTCCTCGCGGAACTTCTCTTCGCCACCTTCCTGAACACCGTAAGCCTTGAAGAAATCTTCGTTCAGCTCGGGGAGCTCAGGCTTCTCAGAGGAGGTTACTTTAATGTTAAAGGTAACTGCAGCACCGCGAAGCTCTTCTGCCTGGTAATCTTCCGGGAAGGTCAGATCGAGATCTTTCTCTTCACCAGGCTTCATACCCTGAATGCCTTCCTCAAATCCGGGGATCATCTGGCCGGAGCCCAGCACCAACTGGTGCCCTTCGGCCTTACCGCCTTCGAACTCTTCACCGTCTTTGCGGCCAACAAAATTGATAACAACACGATCACCTTTTTGCGCTTTACGCTTGGTGTCTTTCCAGGAGGACTGCTGCTTGCGCAGAACATCGATCATGTTCTTAACGTCTGTATCAGTAACTTCTGCGACAGGGCGCTCTACAGTAATCTCAGCAAGATCAGAGAGTTCAACTTCAGGGTAAACTTCGAAGGTCGCTACGTATTCGAGATTTTCGCCAGCAGCAGTCTGCTTAGCTTCGATGCTGGGCTGACCAGCAGGCTTAACCTCTTCCTTCTGTACAGCTTCGTAGAAAGAACGGCTCATTACCTCACCCAGAACTTCCTGACGAACGCCAGCACCAAAACGCTGACGAACAACTTTCATCGGCACTTTGCCTTTGCGGAAGCCGTTGATGCGAACAGTCTTAGCAGCCTGCTGGAGGCGTTTGTCCACTTCTTTGTCGACGATTTCCGCCGGCAAGTTGACCGTTAAGCGACGCTCCAGACCGGAAGTAGTTTCGATGGAAACCTGCATGTTTATCCTCGTGAGACTATCTCTGTAATCGCGCCGCAGCGCCAACGAATACCGGGTCGCCGAGACTTAGCCAGCAACCTCGTGGGCGCAGCATCAAAACATTATTTTGAGCTGCCGCCAAATACACAAGAAGCCCGCACCCACCCCTCCAGGGCAAGTCACACGGACTTCAAGGCTTTTAATTTGGTGGGGACGGGGAGACTCGAACTCCCACACCTTTCGGCACCAGAACCTAAATCTGGCGTGTCTACCAATTTCACCACGTCCCCAAATCGAACCTGCCGCTAACTCTTTGATATTTAAGCGCTTTCGCTACTTTTTCAGAGCCTATCGCGACAAGGGGTGCAGATTGTGCCACAGCATTTTGAGGGCTTCAACACTTTACTGAACACTTTCCTCACAAAATAAAAAAAGGCGCCCCAAAGGCGCCTTTTTCGGGATCTAACTAGGTTAGACTCGCTCTACGACAGTGGTAATACCCTGCCCCAGACCGATACACATAGTGGATACACCCAGGTTGCCACCTTCATTTTGCATAACACTCAGCAAAGTACCGGTAATACGCACACCAGAGCAACCAAAGGGGTGGCCGAGAGCGATAGCGCCACCGTACAGGTTGACCTTCTCATCCATCTGTTCAAGCAGATCCAGATCCTTCAGCACTGGCAACGCCTGGGCCGCAAATGCCTCATTAAGCTCAAACTTGTCGATATCGCCGACAGTCAGGCCCGATCTCTTGAGCGCTTTCTTGGTGGATGGTACCGGACCGTAACCCATGATGGATGGATCAACACCAGCCAGCGCCATCTCTTTCACTCGAGCAATAGGAGTCACACCCAAAGCCTGAGCGCGCTCAGCGGACATAACCAGCATCACTGAAGCACCGTCGGTGATCTGGGAAGAAGTACCGGCAGTCACCTGGCCATGCTTGGGATCGAATGCCGGCTTCAGCTGGGCCAGACCTTCGACGGTGGTGTCGGGACGGATGGTTTGATCAGTCTCAACCAGGAAAGGCACGCCGTCATCGTCGTGACCTTCAATGGCAATAATCTCGCGATTGAATTTGCCAGCTTTGGTAGCTTCGGCAGCACGGTGGTGAGAGCGAGCGCCGAACTCATCCATCTGCTGACGCTGGATACCGTGCATCATTGCCAGGTATTCAGCAGTCATGCCCATGGAGCCGGCAGCTTTGGCCATATAGCGGCCCAGCATTGGGTTGGGGCTGACATGCTCCATCATGTTCAGGTGACCCATGTGCTCAACACCACCCACAACGTACACATCGCCAACGCCAGCCTGGATGTTGGCAGCTGCAGTATGCAGGGAGGACATAGAGGAGCCACACAGACGATTGACGGTCTGGGCTGGGATGGTATGCGGCAGGCCAGCGCGCAGCAGGATAAAACGAGCTACGTTGAAGCCCTGCTCGTCGCGCTGCATAACGCAACCCCAGATCAGGTCATCGATCTCAGCGGGATCGAGCTTGTCATTGCGCTGCAGGAATTTTTTCAGCAGCTCAGCAGACATATCGTCGGCGCGAACATGGCGGTATACACCATTCTTCGAGCGACCCATGGCCGTGCGCGCGTAGTCGACGATTACGGCATCTCTAGGATTTAAACTCATCGCTATTCTCCTTACTTGTCGCCGTAGTAGGTTTTGCCACTTGCGGCCATTTCACGCATGCGATCGGTCGGCTTGTACAGCTCACCCAGATCGGCGTACTTATCGGCAATCTTCACGAACTCATCCAAGCCGATGCTATCCAGCCACGCAAAGATTCCACCGCGGAATGGAGGGAAGCCAATGCCGTAGATCAGTGCCATATCGGCTTCAGCCGGGGAGTCGACGATACCCTCTTCCAGGCAACGAGCCAGCTCGGTTGCCATAGGCACCATCATGCGCTCAATAATTTCGTCTTTTTCGAACTCACGACGCTCAGCTACATGCGGTTTCAGCAGCTCGTAGGACTCTTCGGTAGCCACTTTCTTCGGGCGACCTTTTTTGTCCTGCTCGTAGTTGTAGAAGCCTTTGTTGTTCTTCTGACCGTAGCGACCCGCCTCATACATTACGTCGGAAGCCGCAGTGAAGTTTTTACCCATACGATCAGGGAATCCTTCAGCCATTACGCTTTCCGCGTGAACACCGGTATCAATACCGACAACGTCCATCAGGTAAGCTGGGCCCATCGGCCAGCCCCAGCGCTCCATAACCTTATCAACGGCCTGGAAATCAGCACCATCGCGCACCAGCATGGAGAAACCAGCAAAGTAAGGGAAGAGAACGCGGTTAACCAGGAATCCAGGGCAGTCGCGTACAACGATGGCCTTCTTGCCCATCTTGTTAGCGTAGGCGACAACGCGAGCTACAGCGGTGTCGGAAGTCTTTTCGCCACGAATAACTTCAACCAGCGGCATTTTGTGCACTGGGTTGAAGAAGTGCATACCGAGGAAGTTTTCCGGGCGGGAAAGCGGCTCTGCCAGGTGATTAATGGAGATGGTGGAGGTGTTAGAAGCGATTACGGTATCTTCGCTTACCTTGGTTTCCACTTCTTTCAGTACAGCGTGCTTCACCTTGGGGTTTTCAACTACAGCTTCCACAACAACGTCGATATCGTTGAAGCCGTCGTAACTCAGGGTCGGCTCGATGCGATTAAGTACTTCACCCATTTTCACCGGAGTCAGGCGCTTGCGATCAACCAGCTTGGACAGCAGCTTATTCGCTTCATTCAGACCGAGGTCGATACCCTTCTGGTCGATATCCTTCATCTTAATTGGGGTGCCTTTGTAGGCGGACTGGTAGGCGATACCGCCACCCATGATGCCAGCACCCAATACTGCAGCACGCTCAATCGGCTTATCGGCTTTCTTCTCCCAACCCTTGGCAACCTTGCTGATTGCCTGGTCTGCCAGGAACAGCCCTACGAGAGACTTTGCAGTGCCAGTCTGCGCACAGAAAATGAACTTCTCTTGCTCAATTTTCAGCGCTTCGTCGCGGGTCAGCTTATAACCTTGCTCGATAGACTCAACCGCAGCTACTGGGGAAGGGTAGTTTTTACCCGCCTGCTGCCCCACAAAAGCCTTGGTGGTAAAGAAGGCCATCAGCGCTTCAGTGTCATTCAAGGGAATCGGGGATTTCTTGGTCTCGCGACTGGCCTTGTAATCCAGTTCGCCATTGATGGCGCGCTCAAGCAACTTGATCGCAGCATCTTTAAGCTTATCGGTAGGAACTACAGCATCAACTGCGTGAGCCTCCAGCGCTGAGGCGGGCTTCTGCTCTTTACCCGCTGCAATCCACTCAGCGGCAACGTCAACACCCACCACTCGCGGCAGGCGAACAGTACCGCCCCACCCAGGGATCAGACCCAGCTTAACTTCGGGAAGGCCAACTTTGGCTTCTTCACCCATCAGGCGGAAGTCACAGCCCAGGCACACCTCAAAACCACCGCCGAGTGCGTAGCCATTGATGGCCACCGCGGTCGGAACCGGCAGGTCTTCCAGGCGGTTAATATTTTCGTTGTTCTGATTCATCAGATCTGCAACACCCTCTGCACCCGCAGAGAAAGCATCGCCAAACTCAGTGATATCAGCACCAACTATGAAGACGCCTTTACCACTGGTCAGCAGTACGCCTTTCACACCGTCCGCTGCCTCGATAGCATCCAGCGCTTGGGAGAATTCAGAAACCGTCTGGCGGTTAAATTTATTGACGGATTCGCCTTGCAGGTCGAATTTGAGCTCGGCGATGCCGTTGTCCAGCATCTGTACCGTGAGCGCTTTGCCACTAAATAACATTGATTGACCTCTTTTATTCTGGGCCGTGATCCTGGGCCCGGGGTCGGAATTTTTGTGCAACCACGGGCCGTACCGCAAGGTGCGGTGACACTTTGGCCCAATATGGTCAGCCGTAGTATAGCCAGATTCAAACGATTGTTTGAATACTATTTCTTACAAATGGAATGGCACCAAAGGTGCGGAAGTACAGAAATTCGCCAGATCGACGAATAGCGAGAAATTGAAGCGGGGCTAGTCTATCTCGGTTTATGCCGCTTTATCAGCTATCTGGCACAAACTTCCTCTTTTTACCAACCGATCAGGAGGAGGACTCATCTACAGAGGCCGCCCTATAGGCCGGCGTCATGGCACTGATAACCACACAGTCACAATTGCCAGAATTTCGGAAGCGATGAGGGCGCTGGGCATCAAAATAGTATCCATCCCCTGCGCTTAGCAAAGCAAAGTCAGAGCCGACAGTCACCTCCAGGTTGCCACTGACAACCACCCCGCCAATCTCCCCTTCGGCAGGCTCCAGAGAAAAACCGGAGTCCTCCCCAGCGGGAAACACCTTCCACAAAAGCGACATACCGGAATTTGCCATTGCCCCTTCAAATAAACGACAGGACACAGCACCGCGACCGATATCAGGCACCTCACTTCCGCGAAAAAAAATTTGCTTTGCGCCCGATATTTCCAAGGAAAAAAAATCGGTTAGCGACATAGGAATGGCGCCTAATATTTTCTTTAGGGAGCTTACAGAAGGACTAACCTTTCCCAGTTCAATAAAAGAAATTGTTGCGTTGGTTACTCCAGCCCGTCTTGCCAACTCCCTCTGTGAGATACCGTAAATGTGGCGCACCACTTTCAAGCGGGCGCCAACATCCCCTTCAGGATCATCCATGTTCCCCATTAGCTCCTTTTGTGCAATCTCCCCTCAGGTAAAAATCACCACAATTGAGGTGTTATTTGAAAGCCAATCACACCATATCTTCAAAGGGATTTCCATTTGGCAGTTTCACCGGCGGCATTCCGGGCAGGCATATTTCTTCTTCTGAGATAGCAATCTCGCTTTCATTGATCATGCCCTCACCAAATCGATAAATAACATCAAGATCACCACGAGAAGCCTTGGCGTTGTATTTTTCACTCTGCTCTACAACCTTCTCGTTGAATACTTGAGACGCCGTAATCGCGGGCTTGCCATGACGTTTTTCCATCATTGATTTTGTAATCTGGGGAGACAAGATTGTTGCCGTCGCATTATTGCCGCCAAAACCTTTTGAGTTCAGGAACGCAAGATCCAGCGCCCCACGCCCCCTGTCGGTATGCTCGAGGGAGATATCCAGATTCTTACAATGAACATCGTCAGCGATACGATCGACAGTGGTTACTCCGGGAAGTATTCCCCGATCAAACACACCCAGCGCCGTGACCAATTGATCCCCGCTAGCCGAGGCAACGGTATGCCCTAAAAATGCCTTAACCGCACAAATGGGCCACTCTGTTATGCCAAATACGCCGGCTAAACGATCGAAAATTGCGGATTCAGTAACTCTGTTTTGCGGCGTACTGGAACCATGGGCCTGTATGAAACTGCGACGTCGCAAACTATCTTCACCCACAATTGCCCGAGCCTCCGCCATCGCTCTGGCCATCGTCAGGTAATTTCCGGGACCGGGCGCGGAGATGGATTTTTTTGTCCCATCGGCATTGGTAAACACGCCGGCAACAGAACCATATACCGAAGCGCCCAGCTCAAGAGCCAGAGCATCATCCATCAATATGACCCACTGGGTGCCCTCACCGAGAGTAAAACCACAATTCTCGCCAAATGGGCGACTGGTACGGCGGTAATCAACCTCTCCCGGAAACAGCTTGCGCAAATTCTCAGTGGTGGCGAGAGCACCCATCGTCGAGTAGCCATCAACAACCTCAGGAACCAATGGCGCCTCTGCCGCACCGATCACTGCGACTCTAGCCCTACCCGAGCGAATATCTTCCACCCCTGCGCGAAGGTTATACAGGAAGGTCGCACAAGCGCCCGCTACAGCGCCGGTAGAGCCAACATTCCCGAGAACATAGGCGTTAACAAAATCCGCAGGCATGCTGTTTAAACCCAACGCCAACTGCTTCGAGCTAACACGGCCACCGCGCAGGCGAGACTGCAATAAACCGCCGTTACCGAATGGGTCCAGCTGGCTCATGGCCGAGGCCGCATATAGCGAAATATTTCCCGGCCCAGCCGCAGACACAACAGTATCCCAGTCAATGCCCATTGACTGCACCGCATCTGAGGCACCCAACAGAGCCAGCTGCAAGCCTCTCGGGTGAAATCGAGAGTTGTATTTAGTCCCCGGCTCAAAGCCCGTCGGAAGCTGCCCGGCAGCCGCTACGGTAATTTCACGGTGACTATCCAGCATAACTGAGAGTTCAGTCGTGGTTACGCGAACCTTGCCACCCTGAACTGGCTCCAGTTGCCAATGAGGAGGTACTGGCTGCGGAAGCTGTCGAGTGGAAATTTCGAATGTCAAACCCTGGGGGTTAGCAAGATGGGCGGCCTGATGAAAGTGGCATTTGCGGTAATCGTAATAGCGACTCTCAAGTTCGCGCACCAGAGTACCGTCCAATACCTGTTGCTCCAAGGCAGGTTCCAACGCGCCTCCAGCATCGTCACCGGAGCGTAGGCCCATCAAGGCTGCCAGGTCGGAAAGAGTGCTATCCCGCTCCTCCTTGCCCAGCTTGTCCAGCACGAGGCGGGAGTACCCCCTATGGAAAGAACTACGTCCAGCAGGGTTGAATCCACCGAATGCGGTGATTACGGGAAGGCGCTGCATCCTGACCTCCAGCCAAGTACTTAACACTATAAAAATAAGAGATGGGAGTGTAGGGGGTGGCGAATCTGTCCAGTTATGGGCATACTGGCCAGCAAAATTGAGTGTTTTGGCCAATCGCGCAAGTGCGCACAGATGTGTAATGCGAATAGTAACTTTTCTACTTATCGACCAGATGCTGGCAACCGGTACCGTTCTCCCACTTGAAATGCTTCGTGGCGCAGAGAGCCGCGCCAGAGTGGAGGGCATTAAGAGCAGTCTAAAGCTGGTGACAGCAAGCTTAGATGGGGGGCCGGTTAATACTCGGTGCGGATTTACCCTTCAACCAGACGTCGCCCTGAGCGATGCACCAGATAGCGATCTGATCTATATCCCAACCATGTGGCGCAACCCCCGCCCCGCTCTCAAGCGAAGCGGAAAGATACTGGAATGGCTGCGCCGCCAGGAACAACAAGGAGCAGCTATCAGCGCAGTGGGTACCGGGGTCTGCTTCTTAGCAGAAGCGGGCCTTCTCAATGGCAAACCCGCCACCACTCACTGGCATTACTTTGATCAATTCAGCTCAGACTACCCAGAGGTGAAACTAAAGCGTCAGTATTTTATTACCCAGGCGGACAAACTGTTCTGTGCGGCCAGCGTCAATGCCTTAGCTGATGTTACGGTCCATATGATTCGCCAACTGTATGGGCCGGCTATTGCCAGCCATGTGGAGCGTAATTTCTCCCACGAAATTCGCCGGCCTTTTGAAGAAATAGCATACTCGGAAGGATCAGTTCACCTTCATCCAGACGAAGATATTGTACAGGCCCAAGCCTGGCTCAAAGAGCACTGCGACACCGAAGTGCGCCTCAGCGAAGTAGCACAGCTTTTCGATATGAGCGTTCGATCCTTCAATCGCCGCTTTAAACTTGCCACGGGGCAGACACCTTTACAGTACTTGCAAAATGTCAGGGTTGATATGGCACGTGAACTGCTTCAGTCAAGCAATCTCTCAGTTAATGAAATTGCTGAAAAAGTCGGCTACCAGGATATGGGGCACTTTACTGCGCTATTCAAAAAATTCCTGGCGACAACCCCCAGTGAATACCGCACTACAGTGCGAGCCAAACTATTCAGGGTGAATACTTAAGGCGCTTATGAATAATTCTTAAGATTCTGCACGAGGGGCTTTAATGATCGCACAAGTATTGCGCAATTAATTAGAGGCCCCTTATTTTTCGCAAGAAAATAACATCGCTGTGGACAAACTGGAGCTCAGCCCCCAGAGATCGAGCCAACCACTCAAAAGTATTCACACTAAAAAAGCAAATATGTGTCGGATCTCTGATGTAATGCCAGTTCGCAAAACGCTCAGCAGAAATAACCAGCTTCGTCATCAGGGCCATTACACCTCCAGCGCGCAACCTCTGCCAAAGACTCTCAATTTCCACCCCGGGCTGCACGAGATGTTCAATCACCTCAGTTGCAACTATGAAATCGTAACTCCTATGCAGCGCCTTTCGGGCGGGCATGTAAAAGTAATCATATAAATCCACTCTATGCCCGTTTTCCGCCAGAATTTTAGCTAGCAGAGGGGCCGGACCACAACCGAAGTCCAACCCATGACAGGGGCTTTCCAATTCTTTGAGCAGGGGCTGTGCGCAGCGACTGAGGAATTGGCGATAACCTTCATCTTCCATCGAATTCTCATGAAGGTCGTAGTAGGCTCGCTCTTTATCGGGCGCCAAGTGGAATTGCGAAGGAACAAAAACGAGGTCGCAGTTATCACATTGGTAATAACTGCGAAACTTATCCTTATGGTAAAGCTGTGCCGCACGATGGCGGCACAGGGGGCACTGGAGTGACAATTTACGCTACTGCCGCACCAGACTCGGCATTACCCTTTGCATGCTGCAGAACATTACCCTCCGTGATCGAAATCTTTCTCGGTTTCATCGCTTCAGGTATTTCACGCACCAATTCTATATGTAGCAGCCCATTAGCTAATTTTGCATCGGTCACTTTTACATGGTCTGCGAGTTGAAAACGTCGCTCAAAATTTCTTGCAGCGATACCACGATGCAAATAATTTCCCTGACTATTGCTTTCTGGTTTCGTACCACTAACCACCAAGCGATTCTGCTCCACTTGAATATCGAGTTCCGATTGCTCAAAACCGGCGACAGCCATGGTGATTCGATAGCTATCCTCACCAGTTAATTCTATATCGTAAGGGGGGTAGGAAGGCTGCTTTTGCTCGCTGGTTGTCATCGCATCGAGAAGGCTGGCCATACGGTCAAAACCGATTGCTGAACGGTAAAGTGGAGAAAAATCAAAATTACGCATTATCATATCCTCAATTCAGAGCAATATCTAAGAGTGTATCCGTCAAATGACCGGATGCTTTCCAGAGGCACTTATCAATCAAGCTACCGCCTGTATAAAAGAGATGCGGGCAGGATTTTTTTATTCAAGGGTAAAAGATAAATTTTATGCCAGAAACTACCAAAAACCCTCAAAGGTCTAGTCTCAGAGGTTTTATCGGCATCCAGCTCGATAAAAAGACACAAGAATACTTAAACAAGTTAACTACCCTTATCAAGCGCGAGCAAAACACCAAATTATTTGCCAATGTCCGCTGGACAGCTCTAGAAAACCGCCATATAACCCTTTGCTTTCTCGGCCAAATCCCAACTGAAATAATTCCAGCGCTAAAAACCGGCTTGACCTCTATAGCCCAAGGCACCACGGAGCTGGAAACCAACCTATTTAAACTTGGCACATTCCCCGGAAATTCCTCCCAGCTAATCGCTGCAGAACTCGCAGCTACGGAACAATTGCTGACCCTGCAGCTATCCGTTAAATATCTCATAGAGAGTCTATCCATATCGACTGAAAGCAGCTCCTACCGCCCGCATATCACCCTGTGTAGAAGCAAGAGAAAATTTCAAGGTTTTTCTCCTATTGAGCTTGACCACCCCCTAACACTCAACAATATTACACTTTATCAAAGCCGCCCCAGCCCTATCGGCAGTTCTTACACAGCACTGCAAACAGTCCCGCTGCAGCCGCAATAAACATCCAGCGCAAAAGTAAAATCAAACTGATAACTCTGAAAACTTCATGTCAAATATCCTAAAAGTAAAAAGCGAGCCAGAGGCTCGCCTTTTACTTTGCTGTGAAGCTGAAAAATCAGTTCAGCTCTGCCAGTACATATTCAGGATACATAACCAGCCTTGGTCGAGAGAGGCGCCGGGCATCAAAAATAAAGACATAGCGAGCCCCATCATCTTCCGCCGGAATCGTGCGGCGGAATTTCCAGGTATTAATTTTATAAGTTTGGCGACCTGACTCAACCGTAGTCACCAGACGATATTGATTTTCCCCTAAGAACTCAAAGGGTACTCTTTCACCCCCGACTGGTCGCAACTCAAGATTGTGGAAGGTTTGCCTGTCATTGCTCTCCTCATCAGCCAAGAGAGTGTTAAGACGCGCCGTTTCCTGCCTTACATAATCTAATAAGTCCGAGTCGATCTCACGCTTGGCAGCAACTTCCACTTTAGCGGGCTCTTCACGTTTCGGCGGCTCAACCTGTGCCCGGATTTTAGGGGGCTTGGGCTTCTCTGAAGTAGCTGCGGCCCGCGCCATTGCAGCCCTCCTCTCTGAGGCCTCGGCCTTTGCCAGCATATCGTCTACCATTTTGCTGATCTTATCCTGCTGGGCAGAGATCTTGGCTTTGGCATCGGCAACTGCCTGCTTTTCTTCGAGCAGTTTTTGCTGTAACTGCTGATGATTTTCCTTGATGAATTCAAGGCGGCGAGAACGGCTATCCACTCCTCTCTCAGCCATAGCAAATGCATGCTTGGCCTTCTTTAAGCGGCGCTCAGCATCAGAGTTGGGGCTTGACTCGTAAGCGCGGGTCGCCTGATTGAGTTCCTGGCGACTCGCTTCGTATTCCAGGCGCAGGTCATCGAGAGATTTTTGAGCCTGCTCGAGCTTATATTCATAGGACAGCAGTTCATTTTCGACATCCTCAAGACCAACGGTCCTGTTCTCGAGAGACTGCTCCAGCCGCGCAAGACGGTTTTTCTCCGCCGTGAGGGGCGTCTGCGCTTGTGCCACTGCCCCACCCATTACTACTAAGCCCGCTAAAAGAAGCGAGCAACAACGCTTTACCGCCATCGTCCTGAACCCATTTCTCGAATTGATGTGTTTCGTATGTTGGAAGCGCAGCTGCTCTAGGTACTGTGTCAGAGTGAAGCTTCTGCGCAATGCGGTCAATTTTACGCAGGGAGCAAGCTATCGGCAATGACCTTGCGTCCACCTGAGCCAACCAGATGACCAATAAACCTCAAAATCCATAACTTCATGTCACTACTGTGACCAGGCATCAAAATTTATGTGAATTTTTTCTGTAATAGCGCTTGATTTTTTTTTTAGCGGAAGCATTATGGATAGCAGGGAGAAGATCGCTGGACTCAGCGGAAACCCGACCCGGACGTAAAACACCCTAAGCTGCATAGTCAGCAAACAATCGTTGCGATTCCGGCGGCTCGGCGCTTCAACTGCAGCCTCGAACCCTCCCACCAGGGCGCCCTACCTTCTTTACAGCAAACCGCAAAAGCGGCCTGCATGGTTTCTTTTAACCGGAGGTATGTGCCCATGAAATCAGCGCCTAACGATAACATTGTGTTCCGCGACATCGACAAGTCAGCCGCTCTGGCGACTACCGTATCTAAAAAGTTACATAAGCTGGAACGTTATTGTGGCGACATCATACATAGTCGCGTAGTCCTCGAAGCTCCCCATCAGCACAAAACCAAAGGCAGGCACTTCAAAGCCTCCCTAGAACTTGCAATTAGTGGCAATCCCGTGACTATTAGCAGTGAAAACGAGTCAATACATCGAGCAGTAAACGACACATTTGCCTCCGCCGAACGCTGCCTGAAAGAGCGCAGTGAACGCAAGAAAGCTCGGCGACACCAGGCCCTACACGAAGTCGTAGAAGAGCCCAGTTAAAGACTGTTAATCACAAAAAAGGCGGCATTCCTGCCGCCTTTTTTATTTCTTAACCGCTACAGGACCATTTTGCCATGGTAGTAGAGGCACCTAACCCTCAACCGGGGTCCTCATTGTTACAAACTCCTCAGCGGCGGTTGGATGGATACCGATCGTTGAATCAAAGGTCCTTTTGGTTGCCCCCGCCTTCAGAGCAACAGCCATACCCTGAATAATCTCCCCCGCGTCATCTCCGACCATATGCACCCCAATCACCTTGTCACTAGAGGCATCTACAACCAGCTTCATCAGCGTCCGCTCTGTATTGCCACTCACCGTATGACGCATAGGCCTGAATTCAGACTTATAAATATTGACGTCAAGGCCCGAGTCCCGCGCCTCCTCTTCTGACAGCCCCACAGTACCGATATTCGGCTGACAGAAAACCGCGGTCGGAATATTGTTATAGTCAATTTCAGCCGTTTCTCCTGTACGCCAATGCTTCACCAAAGCCATAGCCTCTGCCAGCGCGACAGGAGTAAGTTGGGGCTCACCGGTTACATCCCCCAGAGCATAAATTGACTGTACACTGGTCCTGAAATTGTCATCGACAGAGATTGTTCCATCCCTGTGCAATACAACCCCTAACTCTTCCAAACCCAAACCCTTGGTATTGGCGGCTCGCCCAGTCGCATAGAGGACCATATCTACATTAATACTGGAACCATCACTGGCGTGAGCCAGCAAGCTACCATCCTGGAGCTTCTCAATAGATACAATGCTGTGATTAAACTTAAGGTCGATATTTTTCTTCAGCATTTCGTCGCGAACAAAAGTGCGAATGTCACGATCGAAACCCCGCAAGAATAAATCCCGCCGATAGGAGAGGTGCACATCCGCTCCCAGGCCCGCAAAGATGCCTGCAAACTCGACAGCTATATAGCCACCACCAACAACCAAAACTCGTTGGGGAAAAGTTTCCATTGAGAAAACTTCGTTAGACGTCAGCGCAAATTCTCGGCCGGGGATATCTGGGACAAATGGCCAGCCCCCAGTCGCTACTAAAATGCGCTCTGCGGTAATTTCTTTACCGTTAACAACAACACTATGGGGCCCCTTGATGCTGGCCCTCCCGTCCAGAATTTCCACACCAGAGGTTTCCAGCAGATTGCGATAGATTCCATTGAGCCGACCGATTTCTTTCGCGTTGTTGTCCCGCAAGGTCGGCCAATCAAACTCGACTTCCCCGCTATTCCAACCATAGGCACGGGCATCTGAAAAATCTGACGGATAACCGCTCGCATACACAAAGAGTTTTTTGGGAACACAGCCTACATTTACGCAGGTTCCACCCATATAACGATCTTCAGCAACCGCAACCTTCATACCTTGCGCAGCGGCCATTCTGCCTGCACGTACGCCGCCAGAACCCGCCCCGATGACAAACAGATCAAAATCATACTCAGCCAAAATAAACTCCCACTCAGTTATGTTTTCGAATAACTTTTAAACAGCCTAACATCAAGTTCAAAGTGAACAACCATTTCAAGCTGACAATTCTTACTTAATAATCATTGACACTTGACTTCGCATTGGATATTCATGTGACCGCTGTCACAGATATCAGCCCGCCCAAGGAAATTGCACAACAAAAAAACCTTAGGCGGATAAAATAACAGCCACTAATAAGAGCAAAACCTATGGGCAATAATATGAAATACCCAATTGCAGTGATGCAGCGCGCCCTATTGCTTACCTGTCTACTGCTCATCAGCAATTTAAGCAGCGCAAAGTCTCACCCTTCTTACCTGTCAGAAAAATACTGCGGCGATGTGGTAGAACAGTTTGTCGGCTCAGGCATGCGCAGCCTCGACAAGTATATCAACCACAACTTCAACCCCGAATACACCGGGGGAATTCGCAATACGATACAGTTTCTGGAGCAGAGATTAGACTGGTTGAGTGAGTGTAATGACTACTTGACGGACACCACACAAAGCTCGGTATTTCACAGCGAAGACGATACACAGAAAATCTTTACCGCTATTAAAGAATTGGCCAAGGAACTCCAACACGTTCGGTCTGGAGTTGAATATCGGGATGAATCGGGAAATAACAACCCCGCTCCTTTCATACAGCGCCGCTATGAGACCCTGGCCCAACTGGTTGACCGACATCACACACGCATGTTGATGAAAAAACAGTTTCAATAAGCCTCTGGCATGGGAGGGCAGACTCCTGCCCCTCTCAATTCGAAAGCCAAATAAGCACCTATCAACCCAAAGGCTATTCGGTATCCGCCCTGCGGACCTTACCTTCTTTGCGCTGACTAAGTCCAACCATAGAAAATAACTCAGGCATTTTCTCTTTAAGGCCACCGCCAATCCGAGCCATAACTGTTCGCAAGCGCGGCCGCTGCTTTTCGGTAAAAGGAATGGGCCGGCAAGTTTGCATGGTTGCCAGGCCAATACGAGCAACAAATAAGCTCGCACCTACCCCCTGCCCCAAGCGCACAGAAACTGTGCTGAGCATGCTATCACCAACCAGTTCCGGCCATATTTCACTGATTGCATATTCGCTGGCACCGCTGTAAGCAACCAATGACAAAACTCTTTTGAACAGGCGCCACCTCACGACCACCGACGGTCTCACACCATAGATCTGTGCAATATCATCAATCATTCGCAACGACTGTCTCAACGCAACCAGAATATCGATGCTGGCAAAGGGGCTCAGCCCCACCAGAGCGCCGGTGCTGGTTGAATGTCGTACAACTCTTCTTAGGGCCTCCTGGTCAAGGGCATTTAAGAAGGTGACCTCCAAATGCTGTAACAGCTCACTGCTATCGTAGTAGTCCGCCGCCTCATCCAGAACCCGATTGAGAAGTACGCCTTGGGGCTTACCGGCAAAATGTTCCTGTAAATTGCGTCTGAACACTTGCGCCTCTTGGTGGCCTCGGCAATCCCGAACTTCTATAGCCAGTGTCTGAGTTTTCTCAAGCTTACCCAGCGGACGCCCAGCTCGGAAAAACTCCCACACGGAACTGGCTATAATCCCGAATAAGCTCGCCATCAAAATGCCGACTAAAACGCCCAGTCCCCAGTGTTTTTCGGCCGCCCATTGATAGAAGCCGTGAAACTCCCATGCAATCACGGCTACTACAACCGCAAGCGCAGAGAGAAGCGCAGGCTTCAACCACTTAAAACGGAAAGAGGGTAAGCGCAACTCTGAGAAAGCGATCCTGTCAGGAAGTGACTCTCCCGTAGTAATTGATCTGGGTATCTCTACCGACTCATCTGCGAGTGATTCCACCCAGGTGGTATCTCTGTGTGGAGCTTCCTGTCCCGGCTCATCCAACGACTCAATACGGGTCTCACGTCGATGTGCGGTACTTTTCTCACTGTTAATCAAACCTTATCTCCCAGCAGAAGATTCAAAAGGGCATCCACTCGAATGTGCGGAATATGTCCTGCCTGCATTCCCACTGGCGGCCTTAACTGTGGCGGTGCGGCACCGGCATAGTGGCTCCAGCCCTGGTCCTCATAGGGGAGCTGGGAAAAGATCTCCGCATTTTCAAAGCCTAAATATTGACCCTGCAAATCGTACCCCATCAGCATCCTCCTTCCATTCCTCTGCCCCTCTCTGGAGCAGCGCACCGCCGCGATCGCCTCGCTAAACACCGGTAAACCTCGGTGGCGGGCGTCGGAGAAAGCCTGTTGCAATTGTTGTCCAAGAAGTTGTCTCAGGGCATCGTGATCGGCGGCAAGCACCTGATCCACTTTTGTGGCAGCAAAGAGGAGTCGATTAACTTTGGGGCGCCAAAGTTTGCTGATAACTCCTGACTCACCATAGCGAAAAGTATCGGCAAGATGAGTGAATGCCAGGCGCATATCTTCCAGGGACTGCTCACCAGCAAATAGGGCGCCAATCATATCAACCAGTACCAGCTGTCGATCGAGGTGCCGAAAATGGCTGTCGACGAAAGGCCTCACCTGATTTTTTACGTAGCGATCGTACCGCGCCTGCAAGATCTTAAAAACGCTACTCTCCGGCAATGCGGCTAACTGTGCAGGATCTAGTCCACGCAAATCGAGAAGTGGCACTACTCCATATGCCTCTTCATCCAAAAGCGCTCTGCCAGGTTGCAAGTAACTGAGGTTGAACCTGGCTCGACAATTCAGGAGAAATCGACGGTATCCCACCCATAATTCATCCAGATCAACTTCATCTGCACTCGCCTGCGGTGACAATGCCGCCAGCTGAGCTGCCAACTCAGGAGCAAGCTTTGAGCGCGCATCAGTGGAGAGTAAATGTGTTTGATGACGACACCATTCCGCATAGTCCATACGCAGCAGTGGCAGGTCCATCAACCACTCGCCAGGGTAGTCACGTAACTCTACTACCAACGTCTTTCTTCCGGCCTTTCGGAAGCGACGCCGACTGCGCAAATGGATGTGCAACTCCATCGCCGAAGCTTCTCGGGTACTTTGAGGCCAGCTGGGCAGCTCAGCCATAAGCGCCGACAGGCAGGTTTCATAGTCAAACGGGTTCAGGCCAGAATCCAGTGCCGGTTTCAGCTCAGCGCCCAGCAAATCGCCATTGAGTGCTGGAGCAAAACCGGGTAACTGGGATTTTTCTGGGTTGCTGAGTTGGTAAATCAGACTGGTAAGAAACGTGGATTTGCCGGCGCCACTGAGCCCAGTGATACCGATGCAGATGCGTCGGTCCAATAGACGCTCTGTTGCCCAATGAGATTTATCCTGGGCCTCTCGGCCCCAACGGCGCAACTTTTCTTTTAAACGTGGACGGGATTGACTCTCAGTATGCACAGAGTCCTCGTGTTCCATCGACACACACTCTGTCAATTTGGGTTCCATATAAAGATAACTTCCGGAAATGGGAATAGTGGGGATGAAAGATATGCCAGAGTCTCCCCTAGACGAAATGGGCGCACAGCCTTAGAAGCCATGCGCCATAATTGAACCGGGGCTATGATGCCACCGCTTAATCGACTAATGCGACGTCCCCAGATCCCATTATCGAGAAGGAGTCACTTCCCGGCCGTTTCAAGACGATATCGCCAGATCCCATGATTGAACCCTCGGCATTGTCCGAGCGCAGGCTACGGCCTATAAAATCACCAGATCCCATAATGCGAACGTTCACATCGGCAACTCGCCCGCCAACCAACAAATCACCTGAACCTTGAATCTCCGCTTTCAAGCTCTCACCGGTTATGCTGCTTATCTTCATGTCGCCGGAACCAGTGACTGCAACCTCTCCGCTAACGGTCAATGCCTTATTGAGAAACAGGTCGCCAGAGCCAGTAACATAAGCCTTCAAATTTTCTGATGCGGCCTTGTCAATATTAATCACCCCTGAGCCTGTCACCCCCAGAGTCAGATCTTCACTCTCAATACTGGAGGATCTGGCCTCACCTGAACCCGTCACTTTTAGTGACTCAATCTCGGGCATAGTCACTGTAAAGTTGACTTCACCACCCTGCCCTCGGGAGATGGTGACAAACCCAAAAAGATTCTGTGTATTCTCCTCGACCGATAGCTCCAGCCTTTGCCCTTTTACCTCAACTTTGACGTAAGGCATTGTGCTGACTGGCCCAACAGCTACCACTTCAAAACTGTCGCCTTGAATCAACTTCAGGTGAGAACTTCCTTTAAGTGACACCTGATTGAATCCTTTCACATCAAAACGCTTGGTTTCCATTTCTTCAGCCTGGGTATTGGCGCAATACGTAGCAACTGTGGCGAGCATTACCAACAACGGGGCAAAAAGCGTCTTCTTCAAGTTCATCATTAGAGGAATCTCATCGTTATTACCAGTTCATACACTTATGACTCTATGAACAGGGGATTTGGATGCAGTGTCCCGCAAAAAACTATTGGGACACCATTTGACCAATCAGTCTAAGAATTTATTCTTGCTGACCTAAGCACAGTTTGCCTCGTCAAAACCCAGCTCCTTCAGGGACTGACGAATTTTTTCAGCCTCCTGTGCCAGCTGTTCAGAGGAAGCGGACTTCTGTTTGGAAAAGTCAAAATCCGACAACTCATCCACCGGTATCAAGTGAATATGGGTATGGGGTACTTCAATTCCCGCAATCATCACCCCCACGCGCTTTGGGGAGTAAGTTGCTTTCAGCCCCTTTGCCACTTTTTGTGCAACCCACATCAGGTGAGCAGCCAGCTCCTCCGGCACGTCATCCCAATGATTGATCTCATCAACAGGAATGACTAAACAATGACCAGCTTTGATTGGCGAAATGGTCAAAATAGCTACGACTTTTTCATCCCGCCAAATAAAGTTGCCAGGTAAATCGCCGTTAATAATCTGTGTAAAAATGCTTGCCATAAATTTTCTCAAAAGGTTGAATTTTTTTATTTGGTGCAAGCGTGCAGCATAACACCAAGCAGAAAAAATAAAGTGTAAAGCTTCAGAAAATACTTGCGCAAACGTATATTTTCCCCTTTGGCGAAATAAGCCCCGAATATATGACAACCTGTCGAACAGAATGACAATTTTCTTAAACCAAGTTGGCATACTGAAAGAATATGTCTTAGGCTCGACACCAATTAATGCAGTACCGCCATTGAGCCAATGCACACTGTGCTTGTCGTTACCAAAATACTTTTTCGGCTCTGCGGATAAACTTTAAATCAGTGCCAACTGCTCACCGGGGGGAGAGATATGGAAAGCCTGTTGGATCAGGTTGGTGGTACTAAATTTGTTAACCGTACAGTCAGTGAATTTTACGGTGCTCTCAGCCACCACCTTTCAGCCTACGAGACTTGTGATTTCCGCAAACAGCTAAGTCGCCAAGCCCAGTTCCTTAGCCACGCTTTATCATCCATACCGGAGCCAGACCGAAGTAGTCGTGCTCGCTTTTTAGCCAGGGGGTTAAACCCGGAGCTCTTCGATTCAATGCTTGAGTATTTCGAAGGGCGCCTGTTGGAGTTAGGCTTTCACCCAGACCTCAGTACAAAATTGGTTGCGATCGTAACCAATCTTTATGGCGGTTGTGAACAGGACCTCTCAATCGCTTGCTAATCTTCTTCAGCGGCGCGAACGCACAAGTTGCGGCGCGCCGGCCCTGTCAATACAATTGCGCTTCACAGCCTTTACCCCCCGTTTTATTGCGCAGCGGTAAGCGCTCATTCACATACTCTTTTAAACCAGAGACTATTCATGAAGATTGCCAACCACACAGTTGTGGAGATCCACTACACCCTGAAAGATGCTGACGGAACAGTCATTGATTCCTCAGCTAATGGAGAGCCACTCAAATATCTGCAGGGGGTCGGCAATATCATCCCAGGGCTTGAGCGTGAAATGCTAGAAAAGGCACCTGGAGATAAATTTACCACGGTGATCGCTCCAGAGGACGGTTACGGCGAGCAAAACCCTGAGCTGATCCAGACCATGCCTCGCAGTGCCTTTGGTGGCGTTGAGGAGCTGTCTGTAGGCATGGCATTCCGTGCCGAAAGTAGCGAAGGCCACCCGATTGAAGTGGAAATTATCGACATCGACGGTGACGAAGTCACTATCAATGGTAACCATCCCCTAGCCGGTGTGGAGTTGCACTTCGAAATCGAAGTTGTTTCTGTACGCGAAGCAACTTCCGAAGAGGTTGACCACGGGCACGTGCACTAACCTGCAAGAAATGAAGCGCCGCCACTAAACGCGCGGCGTTTAACCTCTCCTCCTATGTCATTGCCAAACAACATTATCCTTTTCGATAGTATCTGCAACCTGTGCAATAGCTGGAGTCAACTAATACTCAAGCGCGACAGAGAGCAGCGCTTTACCCTGTGCCGAGTGCAGTCCAATGCAGGCCAGCACTTCCTTAAACAGCTGAACCTGCCGCTGGACACTTACCAGACCATGATTTTGCTGGAACGACATGGTGGCACTTACCAATCCTTTTACAAGAGTGAAGCGGCACTGAGAATTGCCAGCCGCCTACCCCAACCCTGGCGTTTATTGGCCATTTTGCGCTACATTCCCCGCCCGGCAAGGGATTGGCTCTACGACTTGGTTGCCCGCAACCGCTATCGCTGGTTTGGTCAACGGGAAAGTTGCCTGCTGCCGAGTGAAGCTGACAAACAGCGCTTTTTGGAAGATGTACCTGAAGAGACCCCAGATGAGCTTGTCTGACCAATATTTACAGCGATTTGGTGGCATCGCTCGCCTGTATGGCGATAAAGCCCTCGAGATTTTATCCTCTGCACACGTAATGGTTATCGGTATCGGCGGCGTCGGCAGCTGGACCGCAGAGGCCCTGGCGAGAAGCGGCATTGGTCAGTTGACGCTAATCGACTTGGATGACGTCTGCATCACCAATACCAATCGCCAGAGCCACGCACTCGTCGATACCGTAGGCCAAATCAAGGTCGAGGTGATGGCTGAGCGCCTCCAGCAGATTAACCCGGAGATTACGGTTCATACGAAAGAGGACTTTATCGCTAATGACAATTTCTCAGAGCTGATCAACCCCGATATACACCCTATCGATGTGGTGATTGATGCAATAGATTCCGCCCGGGTAAAAGCCGCCCTGATCGCTTACTGTAAAGCCCGTAAACTACGCTTGATAACGGTTGGCTCCGCAGGAGGTAAGCGCTCCCCGGATCGCATTGAGTGCGCCGATCTCGGCCGTACAATTAATGATCCGATGCTGGCAAAAGTTCGCCAACATCTATACCGCTTTCACAACTTCCAAAAGAGCCGCAAACGCCAGTTTGGCATTGATGCGATCTTTTCCACCGAAGCAATGGTATACCCGCAGCCAGATGGGCAAGTATGCCAACAAAAGAGCGCAATGCAGGACGGTGTTAAGTTGGACTGCAGTGGCGGCTTTGGTGCCGCAACTATGATTACCGGCACCTTTGGGTTTTTGGCCGCCAACCGGGCCATCGAGCGCATTCTTCAGGCAAAAAGCTAAGCCGGGGTTAATTGAGCCCTCAGCTGATCCCGATAGCGCCTACTCACTGGGATCAGCTGGCCGCCAACCAAGTGAATACGCGCATCGCCACTCTCCAGGGGTTCAATCTCCGCAATAGAGTCCAAGCGCACAATATAGGAGCGGTGGACACGAGCGAATGATCCTGGGTCTAAACGCTCCAATAACTTGGTCATAGTCTCCCGCAGGGGGTAAATCCTATCGCCCAGGTGCAGATTGACATAGTTACCAGCAGCTTCCACCCATTCGATATCCCGCACATTAACCAGAAATTCTTTTCCTAGCTTTTTCACCAGAAGGCGCTCCGGCCTTTCTACTGGCTCAGCAGCATCCCCCTCATCCGGCTCTTCTAATAAGCGCGCCTCACCCTGTAAACGTACCAACAAAAAGCGGTACAAATAAACAGAACTTAAAAGAGCGGCATAGGTTTGAATATCCTTGAGATACTCATAGAAAAATTCTACAAGCCAGTTGCCAAAGTTATAGGAATCATCATTGAGGTGGTAAATGACCGCCCTCATAAACACCATGCCGGAAACGTGGATCAAGGACCAAGGCAAAGTGAAAAACAAATGTATGGCCAAGTTCTGCCGAGCTTTCCCCTTGTGCAGGGAAAAATAGTGATCAAGGAGCAATATCAGCGGAAATAAGATTGCAATCATTAGGATACTGGTTCCCTCCCACACCAGGAATTCCCATGGCTGAAAAATAGAACCCCAGCGGCGGTGATCAAAGTATGCCAAAGCGAACTGAACAAGCCACTGGCCGAAAAAAAAGAGCACCCAGAACCCCACCTCAAATTGTCGCCGATGCACCAAATACTGCTGAACCGTCATTGCTCCTGAACCAGTATAAAAATTCATCGGCAGTCTACCCCCGATTCACCCCCCAAAACCACCACTGGCCCCTAAAACCGTACAAATCGGCACTTTGCGATAGCTAATGGCAATTACTAACGGGAGCATAGCGAGCGACTAAAACAGCCTTGAACGACGAAACCTATGCAATCAATTACGCAGAGACGCCACGATATTGACGCCCTTCGTGTACTAGCCTTTGGCCTACTTATTCTCTACCACCTGGGAATGGCCTATGTCGCGGAATGGGGGTGGCATGTAAAAAGCAGCTACCAAAGCGAGCCACTACAACTGGTAATGCTAGCGGTTAACCAGTGGCGGATGCCGTTGTTGTTCCTGATTTCAGGTGCAGCCAGCTATTTTCTCTTCCACAAGCTGGGCACTGGAGATTACTTACTGAGAAGAATGAAACAGCTATTGATTCCCCTGGCATTTGGAATGCTGGTGGTGGTTCCACCCCAGGCCTACTATGAAGCGCTAAGCAACGGCTTTATTGAGCCTGGATACTTATCATTCCTGCTGAAGTACTTCTCGTTCAGCCCCTGGCCAGAGAATGCCTTTGCTGGGAGTGAGTTTGGCCTGACATGGAACCATCTATGGTATCTACCCTATCTGGCATGCTACGCCCTGGCCCTTATTCCTCTAGCCCTGTGGTTTAAACACCAACGGTGGCTGGGCCGATTCATAGAGAATATTAAATCTTGGCAACTACTAATTCTGCCGCTTGTACCCATGATGGTGTACGGCCTAGTCCTATTTCCGCGCTTTGGTGGGATAAACTATGCCGTCGTCGACGACTGGTACACCCATGCCAGATTTTTTACCTATTTCTTCTGTGGCTACTTGCTGGTCAGCAGTAACGCTCCCTGGGAAATACTGGCAAGACTGCGCAATCGCTTGGTTATTGCAGCGCCCCTCACTTTCGCCCTATATCTATTATTTGATCGAGTACTACCTGATAGCAGTATTCCCGCCCAAGAAAAAATGCTTTTTATTGTTATCTATACAAATCGATGGGTATGGCTCCTGGCCGTTTTAGCCTGCGCTTATCGATTTCTCAATAAGCAATTCCGTTGGTTACCCTATGCCACTGAAGCGGTTTATCCCTGGTATATCCTCCATCAAACCATTACCGTAATCGCTGTGTATCAATTGGGGCAACTCGCTCTGGGGCCCATCCTGGAGCCCTTGCTAGTATTATTAATCACTATTTTCAGCTGCTGGGCTTCATATGAATTTATCATCCGCAGAAATCCAGTTTTGCGGCCGCTGTTTGGTTTAAAACCAATTTCCAATATCGAGCCTATTGCAGTGGAGACCCCCATACCTCGCTCCAGTTAAGTTATTGGGAGGTCTGCTCCACCAGATTCAAAGCACGTTGCAGCAGTGCGTAAAAACCATTGCTGCGCGATTCACTTAAGTGCTTACCGAGTCCCAGCTCAGTAAATAACAGGGAAAGATCTCTCTCTCGAATCTCAGTAGCCGTGCGGCCATCGATTTGTGAAAGTAGTAACGCACCCAGACCTTTTACAACCCTGCTGTCACTTTCCAATCCAAAATAGTGCCTACCACCCTCTGTCCGGTGCGCTAACCAAGCTGCGGACTCACAACCCCGCACCAGGTTTTCTTCGATACGTATCTCAGGCTTTTGGGTAATCGCTTTACTCCACAGTAGCAGCTCCCTGTAGCGCCCTTGCCAGTTGCGCTGAGAGACCAAGCGCTCAAGAAGTAAGAGTGAAAAGTCATCCCTCACCCACTCATCGCTCAATGTGAGGTCGCCCTGTTCGATTAACTTCTGGATCTCACAATACTCCTCCAGTGCCTGTAAAAAGGCCTGGATATCACTGTCGGTATTATAGGCTGCGACTGATGCGCGAACCGTCACCAAATCACCACTTTCTTTACCTAATAATTGCGCACAGTGATGTCCCACTCGTACTGCAATATCACGCTCATCCAACCAATGCATTAAGTCAGCTGCACTGCCATGAACAGGTACAAAGGCAACAATGCCCAAATTGTGGCGGACCTGACTGATAACCCGAAAATTGGGTGACGCTATCAATTCACGGTGCATCCAACGCACTAACTTTTGCTCATGCGCCGCCATTGCCACTCTGTCCTGCCGTCCAAGAAACTCCAGTGCCGCTCCAAGGCCTGCTATTGCCGCCAGGGGAGAAGTGCCCGCCTCAAATTTATGTGGTAATCCGGCATAATGGCTCGTTTCAAATTCTACATTTGAGATCATTTCCCCACCGCCGAGCCAGGGAGGCATAGACTCCAATAAGGCTTCCCGCCCGTATAAAAAACCAATCCCCGATGGCCCATAAAATTTGTGTGCCGAGGAGACAAAAAAGTCACAGCCAATTTTTTGCACATCAATGGCTTCATGGGCTGCCAGCTGGGCGCCATCGACGATCCACATAAGGTGCTTTCTGCGTAGCAATTGCCTCACTGCAGCCAGATCTGGACGCAATCCAAGCGCATTAGAGCCGCCGGTTAAGGAAGCTAT
Organism: Microbulbifer sp. A4B17; assembly: GCF_003076275.1. NCBI lineage: Bacteria > Pseudomonadati > Pseudomonadota > Gammaproteobacteria > Cellvibrionales > Microbulbiferaceae > Microbulbifer > Microbulbifer sp. A4B17. The sequence goes on along the minus strand of NZ_CP029064.1, from coordinate 1,829,994 downwards.
TCTTGTGCGCTCGTTGAGGACTTCTCCCAGGCGATCAAACTGGGGAACTCCCGCAACATGGGGCACATACCGCAAGGTCAAATTGAATCGCTTGGCTGCCATCTGCCAAGGGATAATATTTGCATGGTGTTCTGCCGTTGAGATAACAATTTCATCTCCCGGCTCCAAGTTAGTGCACAGGCAGTGTGCCAATAAATTCAATGCCTCAGTAGCGCCACGACAAAATACAATTTCCCGAGTATTGTCGGCATTAACAAACTGTGCAGCTTGGTGGCGCACTCGCTCCACCATTTCTGTGGCCTTGCGCGCTAGACGGTGACTTGAGCGGTGTGTATTGGCATTACTGTGCAAGTAAAAGTCTCGCACAGCATTGATCACAGACTCTGGTTTTTGTGTCGTTGCAGCGTTATCCAGGTAAACCAACCCCTTATTTTCTTCTTGGTTAAAGAGGGGGAAAGCCTTTCTGAAAGATTCAGCGGAAAAACTCATAGGGAAAATAACTTCTCAGTATTTCGACATGTGGCATCAGCGATTTCCTGCACGGAAACTCCTCGTAACTCAGCCAACGCCTGTGCAATTTTAGAAAGGTTTTCGGGGGTGTTACGCATGCCTTGCTGCCCCGAAAGGGGCATATCCGGAGCATCCGACTCGAGCAGTAAACTCTCCAGCGGCATGCACGATATAGCCCGTCGGGTTTTTGCTGCGCGGGGGTATGTAATTGTTCCGCCTATGCCGAGATAAAAGCCGCGTTTCCAATACTCTTGTGCCATTTGCTCACTGCCACTGAAAGCATGGATAACGCCTCCACGGGGCAGCCTGAACTGTTTTAACAGTCTCAGTAATTCATTGTGGGCCCGATGCACATGCAGAATTACTGGGAGGTCCTGGCTACAAGCAATATCCAACTGAATTTTTAGGATATCTTCCTGCTTGCCCATGGCAGTTTTGATAGAGGCGTCCAAGCCGCACTCCCCAACGGCTACACAAGAGTATTCCTCAAGGCTGTCACTGAGCCGCTGCCCCAGCTCCGTCAAACTTTCCTGCCGACACTCACCCTGTGGGACTTTCTCCACCCACCAGGGATGGAGACCGGCAGCCATCATCCAGCCGGGTTGTTCCGATACCAGAGAGCCCAACGATTGCCACTGCGCTTCGCAAACACTCGGAATAATGACCCGATCTATTCCAGCACTGATACACCTTTGCCAGATCTGGTCCCGGTCCTTCGAAAAAGCCTCAAAATCAAAGTGGCAATGGCTGTCAATAAATTTCACTTGTTACACCCGTTAATCGCGCGCATATTAGCATGAAGTCGCTTTTTTCAACTGGTACTGCTGTGATTGATACCCTAGTGCCCATCGCCCTCTTCGCTTTTTCAGCCAGTATTACACCGGGGCCAAACAACCTGATGATCATGTCTTCAGGTCTCAATCATGGCATCAATAGCTCAACACCTCACCTGCTGGGGATCTGGCTGGGGTTTCCCGCCATGGTGGTTGCTATTGGCTTGGGTTTGGGGACCGTTTTCAACCATTTCCCTTTATTGCATGAAATTATCCGCTGGGCAGGCATTGCCTATATGCTGTATCTGGCATGGGTCATTGGATCGACACGGGAAATGGGTTCTGGCAGTTCAAGCCAGCCCCTGAGCTTTACCCAAGCTGTAGCTTTTCAGTGGGTCAATCCCAAGGGCTGGATTATGGCCACCGGAGCAATGGCAGCTTTTACCAGCCCCGGTAAAGAAATATGGTTGGGTGTCGCGAAGGTTGCACTGGCTTTTATCGCTATTGGCGGGCCCTGTGTTGCCATTTGGCTATTCTTTGGCGTTGGGCTAAAACGGTTTCTCGCAGAACCCCGCTACCTGCGAGGTTTCAATATTGCTATGGGGTTGCTACTTGCGGCAAGTATTATCCCCCTGGCACTGGAGGGCCTCACCCAGCTTGGGCTAACTACCTGATAAGCCAGCTTCACACTATAGAGGCTCGGGAACTCTCAAGTCCCCGAGCCACTCAGGACTAAGGCGCGATATACAGGGTTTGAGTTCAGTTAAGAAAAAGCTATCGAGCTGCAGCCTGGAAGCGACTTACTGCGCGAAGCTCGGCTGAGTCCTGCAGCCAGACAATATCCTCGGCGTCGACATGCTGCCCAGTTATCCCCGATAGTTGATCACTGAGCACCTCGAGTTGAGTATTCTCATCGATACCTTCCATCGGGATTCGGAGCCAGGCCTGTCCCTCTTCATCAGTAACCTGCTCTGGCGCACCTTGGTCAGAGCTGCTTACATGGCGATCAAACACGGAGCTGTGTCCTGGCGGCAGGTAAATGGTGCCATTGGTAATATCAACAGCGAAAGCCACTATGCCCGGCAGCAGGCCAAATAGCAGCCCCGCACCATCCAGGATCACTACTGCTGGATCCACTCGGCCACCCGCCTGCCCTTTTCGCTCTGGGTACAGGAAGTAGCCACAAGCACTCAAATTCATCACCGTTACAAACATTGCGGATGCCGCAATACTACGTTTAATCACTCTATTCATGGTGTCACCTCTTACGAAAGCTCCCCTGTGCGGGGCTATTTTCTGTTCCCTCTCAACCCACAAAGGCAGTGGGGTACCCGATCTACTTGTTATCTGTACAAAATCGCGCCAGATAGTCTTCAGACCAAAAGATCAACAAATTTACGCCGATCAAAACATTCGTACAACATCAATCAAGCTCAATTGCCTAAACTTTAACCAGCACTTGCTACGGGATGTTATGGAGATTTACTAATTTCTGACAGTGTGGAGTGACGCACTTGTGATCTGACCGGGCAGTAAGCAGTCGCCTGGGGTCTGACACCGGAAATTTCAGGGAGCAGTAGTCGTAGCAGGTGCCGCCAGGGATTGGCTAAAGCACGGTATCTTCATCGATACCGTGCTTTTCTATTTGCCTCGTACCAGGGACTCCAAGTTCAATCGCACACAAAAGTGGCGAAATCACCTGCTTTCCCCCCTGAAAAATTCCCTCTCCCACTGTATCCTGCGCCCAAGAACAAGAGTGGAGCTCTCTAAATGTATATCAGCAGCGCCTTTGACAGTGGCAATATCCAAGTTATCAATACGGACAGCAACCCCATTGAGCTGGCCATCCGTCAGGACAACAATTCTGACTTCTATCAGTGGTTTCACTTTCGCCTGGAGGGTGACATTGGCACCAGCTACCCTTTGCGCATCGTCAACGCCGGCAAATCCGCCTACCCCGAAGGCTGGGAAAACTATCGCATATGTGCATCTTACGATCGCCAGAACTGGTTCAGAATCGGCGCCAACTACGATGGCAACACCCTGGACTTCACAGTTACCCTGGATGAGCCCAGTATTTATCTCGCTTATTTCGCCCCCTATTCCTGGGAGCGCCATCTCGACCTGCTCGCTTGGGCACAAGGCCACGATCTGGTCAAAATGCAAACTCTCGGCAAAACCCTAGATGATCGCGATATGACCATGCTTACCGTCGGCAACGCGGACACCGCCAAGCACCGAGTATGGATGATTGCCCGCCAGCATCCTGGGGAGACCATGGCTGAGTGGTTTGTTGAAGGTTTCCTCGAAGCCTTGCTCGACGGTGCCAACCCGGCGGCGCAAAGTTTGCTGGCAGATACCGTGTTTTACGTCGTACCCAATATGAATCCCGACGGTAGCGTTCGTGGGCATTTGCGCACCAATGCAGCGGGTGCCAACCTAAACCGTGAATGGCTCGACCCCACCATGGAACGAAGCCCGGAAGTATTTCTGGTAAGGGAAAAAATGCTGGAACTGGGCGGGGATATATTCCTGGATATTCACGGTGACGAAGCCCTTCCTTACAATTTCGTTGCTGCCTGTGAAGGTATCCCGGGCTATGACGAGCGTCATGCCAAGCTGGAGGAAACATTTAAGCAGGCTTATAAAGCCATAAGCCCCGACTTCCAGACCGAGCATGGCTATGAATTGGATAAGCCAGGTGAAGCAAACCTAACTATCGGCACTGCCTGGGCGGGTCACCAGTTCCGAACCCTGGCCCTAACCCTGGAAATGCCATTCAAAGACAATGATAATCTACCCGACTTAATAGAAGGTTGGTCTCCAGCACGCAGCCAACAACTTGCTCGCGACATTCTTTTCCCAATTCGCGAAGTATTAAAAACACTAAAGTGAGTTTTATCAACAAGGCTAGTATACCCGGCCTAGATGATCAAAATTAGCGGGAGCCGGACTGTCCTAATCGACAGTCCGGTTTTCTACTACTGCTTCTGGTTGTGAATCATTTTCACACCAGCTATAAAATCCCCCAAAAGCTAAGTTTCACTAAATATTTCCTAGATTTTCTTGTGCGCTTCACAAGACTATCTCAGCGTCAGACCCAGTTCGCCTTTATGCACTTCGAAATCTATCGTTTAACTGGCTTTTTTCTCAAAAACTATAAAACAAACCCAATCAGTTCAATCATTGAAATCGAAACTATCTAAACCTTCACCAGACAACCAAAAAATAGCTGTTCGCCACTTCCACCTTGAGGGAAAATAACAACAATATACACCTAGGTAACATTGAGTATCTTCACAAAGCCGTTAACTCCCAGCCGCCCCTCATTAGCCATCATGCAGCTTGGCATCAACATTGATATATACACAACCCCTCTGAATATCAAGCGACATCATACTGACAACATCGCACTCCAAATCAGGAAAAAAGCATGTAAAACAAGCAAGAAAAAAACCAAATATATAATTTCCGTATAAATCCTCTTTTTTCAGCTTATAAACTTATGCAATAAATGAACTCAATTTACCTATCGATATTTGAGAATGGAAAACCACTACTGTCAACCCAGTAATTATTAAATCATGACACTTATAAAAAATAATGAACATTCGATAGCCGACGGGATAGACAAAAAAGCATTACTCATAGTAAAAATCGCAAAACAATAAAAAATACACCCGCTACCGAACCCGAAAATAAATAAAAATCAAAATATGTTCACTAGCACCTATCGCAAGGAAGGTGCGCCCACCCACCTCGGAGAAAAATAATGAAATACACTATCAAAGATATAACCCTCCTTTTAACATTCGCATTATTCCTTATCTCCCCTCCTATCTGGGCCGACAGCGTTTCAGACTTCCAAAACAGCTGGGCAGGCACCGCCCTGGATCTACAGCGTCAAATAGATAATCACACTCCTATGAGTGAAAATAATATTTTAGGAACACACAACTCTTACAATTCAGAAGTGTACCGCGCCTGTAACTTCTCGGTGGGATGCCGCTATCTGGATCCTCAACAGGAATACTCCATAAAAGACCAGCTCCGTATGGGAGCTCGGTTTATAGAGTTGGATGTCCATTGGACAACAAAAATGGAGAGCCTTTTCTCCTACCCGAAAAGACTACTTCTGTGCCATGGCCTCTGCAGTATTAATGATAAATACGCCACTGAAGGGTTTAACGAAATCAAGGACTGGCTAAATGATACTGCCAACCAGGACGAAGTCATTATTTTATATATCGAGGATCATTCTGATGGGCGCCATCAAGATCTTTACGATCAAATAACAGGTAGATTTGGCGACAAGATTTTCTACAGCGGCGGCTGCCAGAGCATCCCCAATACCCTTACCAAAAATGATGTTCTTGCTGCCGGCAAGCAAGTCATCGTTTGGAAAGATAGTGGCTGCTCAGGCAACAGCGACATGAAAAATATGGCATTCACCGGGCTTGGGAATATTGGTCGCGTTTGGGAGGACAGCACCACTATTGGCACCATCGGCGAAATTTTTAGTGGCGGCATTGAGCGAATCACAGCCGATGATGTGCGCAATGGCTTTGCTATAGGGCATAACATCATTAACCTCGACAATATGAACACCACCGATGGTCGCATCGCCGCTGCGATTTGGTCCTGGGACCAGAACGAGCCCAACAACCTAAACAACGAAGATTGCGCCATGCAGTGGAGCAATGGACGTTGGAATGATGCCAATTGCAGCAACCAATACAGCTTCGCCTGCAAAAATACGGCTGATAGCAGCTGGCTGGTTAGCGCCTCCACAGGCCCGTTCTCCCATGGCACTGGGGTATGCCAGACATTTGGCGAAGACTATTTATTTTCTGCCCCCACCAATAGCCAGGATAATCAAGCCCTCAAAGCCGCCAAGGAAGCCACAGGCTATGACAGGGTATGGATTAATTATCAAGACATGGTGACAGAGGGTCAGTGGCAACACAATTAAGCTGCAGGATCATAATGAGCATTTAGTTAATTGGACAGGGGGGCTGAAAAACAGCCTCCCTATTCGTCTAACTAATTACTCACCCTCATCGAACAAAGAACCTTGTCATCTCCTGCAAATTTAAATGTCAAGGTGAGAATACAGTTTAAAAGCTGGTCACACTCTTTCCTCAATCGATTGCTGATATGTCGTTAGTTAAGGCAAGATCAGGCATAATCTGCCTCCTAACAAGACTGTCAGGATAAAATTATGCGAATCCCTACCACCTGGCGCCGCCTCGGCTTAGCTATAGCTATTGGCAGTGTTATCAGCGGTTGTAGCAAGGGCAACGAAGAAGTCAGCTCACAGGCCCACTCTCATAAGGAACATATCGAACACGGCACTGAAAATCTCAACCTCGGAGCTGCAGAGAAGGCGCAGATCGACGTCGTCGCTGCCGACCTGCACAAGCATATCGCCGTATTGGCCTCCGATGAATTTGAAGGCCGTGCCCCTGCCAGTAAGGGCGAAGAGTTGACGGTCAACTATTTGGCAGATCAATTTGAAGCAATCGGTCTAAACCCTGGTGCGGTAGACTCCGAGGGCAACCCCAGCTGGTTTCAGGAAGTTCCCATCGTTGAAATGGATATTCAATCCACTCCCCTGATCATCCAAGGAGAAGGTGTGGGCCAGGTATTGAAGCCCATTGATGACATGGTTGCGTTTACCCAGCGCCAAACCAGCACATCCAACCTTAAAAATAGTGAACTGGTTTTTGTAGGCTACGGCATTGTAGCCCCGGAAAACAACTGGAACGACTACGCAGGCCTGGATATGGAAGGCAAAACCGCAGTCATTCTGGTGAATGACCCCGGCTATGCCACCCAGGATGAGGCTCTATTTAACGGTAACGCCATGACCTATTACGGTCGCTGGAGCTATAAGTTTGAAGAAGCCGCCCGTCAAGGTGCCGCTGGAGCCATTATCATTCATGAAAATGGCGCAGCCGGTTATCCCTGGGAAGTAGTGAGTGGTTCCTGGTCTGGCGCCCAGGTAAGCCTTGAAGCTGAAGACAAGAATATTGACCGTGTGGCAATAGAGGCCTGGATCACCAACCAGGCAGCCAAAGATCTGTTCCAGGCAGCGGGTCTCGACCTGACCGAAGAGATGGCGGTGGCAAAAACCCAGGGCTTTACCCCTAAATCCCTGGAGCTGAATGCCAGTATTGAACTCACTAACAGTCTTGAAAAGTCCAGCTCCCGCAATGTTATTGCGAAGCTGCCCGGCAAGAAATATGCGGATGAAGCAATTGTTTATACTGCACACTGGGACCACCTGGGCATAAATAAAAACTCTGCCGGGGAAGATCACATCTTTAACGGCGCGGTGGACAATGCTACAGGCACTGCCGGACTGCTGGCCCTAGCAGCCCAGGCCATAAAAGAAGAAAAAGCTGATCGCTCTCTGGTATTTATTGCGGTAACCGCAGAGGAATCCGGTCTGCTTGGCTCCAAATACTATGCAGCCAACCCCGTTGAGCCTCTGGAGAAAACCGTTGCCGGCTTTAACTTCGACGCCATGAATGTCTTGGGCCCAACCAAAGATATCACTGTCGTAGGCTTCGGCAGCAGCGAACTGGAACAACTATTAGAGGCAGCGGCAAAAGAACAGGGCCGCTATCTGGCCCCTGAAGAGCACCCGGAGCGTGGATACTTCTACCGCTCAGATCATTTCAGCCTGGCAAAAGAAGGCGTACCAATGCTATATTTTGATTCTGGCAGCGAAAATCATGAACATGGTCGCGAGTGGGCCCAGACCAAGGACAAGGAATATCTCAGCCAGCACTATCATAAGCCCGGCGATGAATACGACCCCAACTGGAACCTGAAAGGCGCTGCTATGAATTTGCAGCTGGGCCTGCAACTGGGACTGAAGTTGGCTAATAGCCGCGACTGGCCGAACTGGTATGAAGGCAATGAGTTCCGCGCTATTCGCGATGCCAGTGCTGAGAGCAGAAAATAAACCAGGCATTAAAAGCTGGTAATTAAACGGTGGCAAAATTTCGATGCCACCGCCTTTCCGATTTAACCTGCACAAAAAAACTCTGGAATAACCCGCATATATTCCCAGAATAAAAAAAGCCCCACTGTCTCCAGTGGGGCTTTTTTACAATCTAACCATTCAGGTTAGGCGCTAACCGCCTCGAGCTTCTTCAGCTCCTCATCACGCAATTCACGACGAAGAATTTTGCCGACATTGGTTTTGGGCAGGTCCTCACGGAATTCCACATGCTTCGGCACTTTATATGCAGTCATATTCTCACGGCAGTAGGCAATGACCTCATCTTCAGTTAAAGATGAGTCTGCTTTCACCAAGAACAATTTAACCTGCTCACCACTCTTCTCATCCGGGATACCAATTGCAGCTGCTTCAGTAACCTTCGGATGCGCGCTGATCACATCTTCAATTTCATTAGGGTATACGTTGAAGCCGGATACAATGATCATGTCCTTCTTGCGATCGACAATTTTGATGTAACCGTCATCCTGAATAACCGCCATATCGCCGGTATTCAACCAACCTTCACTATCAATAGTATCCGCAGTCGCTTCAGGGCGCTGCCAGTAACCTTTCATCACCTGGGGGCCGCGCACACACAGTTCGCCAGGGGAGTTGTTTGGCAGGTCATTGCCATTCTCGTCGACAACCTTGACCTCGGTACCCGGAACAGGAAGGCCCACAGTGCCCAACTGAACACCATCAGTAGGGTTAAATGAAACAACCGGAGAGGTTTCAGTCATACCGTAACCCTCCATGATCATACAACCTGTCATCTCCTCCCAACGCTTGGCAGTATCGCGAGTCAACGCCATGCCACCAGAAGCTGTTGAGTGCAATTTGCTAAAGTCCAACTCAGCAAAATCCTTGTTGCGCATCAGACCATTAAACAGGGTGTTAAGCCCTACAAATCCAGTAAAGCGCAGGCCTTTCAACATTTTCACAAAACCCGGAATATCCCGCGGGTTGGGCACTAGCAACGAGTGGTTGCCGGTGGAGAAAAGGCACATGCAATGGATGGTAAATGCATAGATATGGTAGAGCGGTAAAGGCGCAATATAGAATTCCTCGCCCTCCTTCATACCGGTAGCGAATGCAATGCGAACCTGCTCCATATTGGCAACCAGGTTGCCATTAGTGAGCATTGCTCCTTTGGCAACACCCGTAGTACCGCCAGTATACTGCAGAACTGCGATATCTTCTTTGGCACGCTCAACATCTTCATGCGGGCGCTCCGCACCTTTTGCCATAGCATCACGAAAGCTCACCTGGTTGGCAAAAGAAAATTCAGGCACCATTTTCTTCACGTACTTGGCAACACTGTTGATCAAGGTTCGCTTAAGGGGGCTGTGCAGATCCGCTATTTCAGTAACAATAACTTGTTTTACATCAGTTTCAGGGACCACGGCAGAAGCGGTATCGGCAATATTTGCCAGAACAACTAACGCCTTAGCTCCTGAATCATTCAACTGATGCTTAAGCTCGCGTTGTGTATACAGCGGATTGGTATTTACTACAACCAGACCTGCGCGCAGAGCACCAAAAACAACCACTGGGTACTGCAGTACGTTCGGCAGCTGGACAGCAATGCGATCACCGGGCTTCAGGTCGGTATGATTTTGTAAATAAGAGGCGAACTTTCCACTTAACGTATCAATATCATTGATTGAAAGTGTGCGCCCCAGGCATGTGAAAGCCGGTCGGTCACCGTATTTGGCGCAAGCGCCTTTAAAGACATCAAGTATGCTGCGATCAATGTCCAACTCTCTTCTCCCATTCCTGATTGTTGTCGTCGCTTGCCCACATCTTCCGTCTCCATAGGCGAAAGCTGCCATATCTCTGAGCGAGCGAGAATTTATTTATTGTTTGTAGTATCTTTGAGACGGTGAAAAAGAAGGGTTAAAAACCTTTCCTTACCGATCTCCCTCTTCGCTATTCGCAGGGAATAAACCTGCCAATGCTGCGGCCAATTCACGGTTTCCAGAGTATTGAACGTCCCCCAAAAGGAAAGCGTGACGTCCACTTAATTGACCGTCTAATATAGCACTGAGAGTGCTATTTTCCATTTCCAATGTTAGTTCTGGATTATCAGTCTGACCAAATTCGGAAATCACTTTGTAATCTTTAGACGCGTCGGTGACATAAACATAAAAGTCACAGGCATCTGGCAGCCGGAACTGTACCCGAGCCAGCGGGTACGAACAAGCCAGATGATACAGGCGCTCTTGAACCGAATCCGGCAATTGCATCGGAAATTCTCCGTTTTAAGCCGCTTTAGTACTCACAAAAAAACCGCCGGCATTTGCCGGCGGTTTTCATTTTAGAGCGGGATTAGAATGCAAAATGCTCGGCATCCAATTCCATCAAGTTGCCTGCTCCACTCAACATTGAAGTTGCGTGGCTGGAAGTGCGAGGAAGGATACGCTCAAAGAAGAAGCGCGCGGTGATAATTTTTGCCTTGTAGAAATCTTCTTCACCGGTGCCCGCTGCCAGTTTTTCATTGGCAACTTTAGCCGCCTGTGCCCACAAGAAAGCCAGCACGGTGTAACCGGAGAACATCAGGTAATCTACGGAAGCGGCACCCACTTCGTCAGGGTTTTCCATAGCCTTGCCACCAACATGCAAGGTCAGGTCGCCCCATTGCTTGTTCAACTCTTGCAATTTAGCAACAAAAGGAGCCAGTGCTTCGTTATCAATTTCCGCCTGGCAGAATTTGTGAACCTGCTTGGTGAAACCGCGCAGCAATTCACCCTGGGTCATCAGAACCTTACGACCCAGCAGGTCCAGAGCCTGAATACCAGTGGTGCCTTCATAGATAGTGGAGATACGCGCATCACGTACATTCTGCTCCATGCCCCACTCGGCAATATAACCGTGGCCACCAAAACACTGCATACCCAGGTTGGCAGATTCGAAACCAGCTTCAGTCAAAAACGCTTTTGCAATCGGTGTCAGGAAAGCCAGCATGTCGTCAGCGGCTTTCTTCGCTTCAGCATCACCCTTGTGGGTAATATCAACCAGCTGCGCACACTTAACCACCAGCATACGACCACCTTCAGAGAAGGCTTTCTGGGTCATCAACATGCGGCGCACGTCAGGGTGAACAATGATCGGGTCAGCGGGGCCTTCCGGGTTTTTCACGCCGGACAGGGAGCGCATTTGCAGACGGTCTTTTGCGTAGGCCAGGGACTTCTGGAAACCGATCTCAGAGTGAGCCAGACCTTGCAGAGCAGTACCCAGACGCGCCGTGTTCATAAAGGTGAACATGTAGTTCAGACCTTTATTCTTCTCGCCGATAAGGAAGCCTTTGGCCCCATCAAAGTTCAGCACCGCAGTGGCGTTGCCGTGGATACCCATTTTGTGCTCCAGGGAGCCACATACTACACCGTTGCGCTCACCAGCAGAGCCGTCAGCATTCGGCAGGAACTTGGGTACGATAAACAGGGAGATACCTTTGGTACCGGCAGGCGCATCCGGCAGGCGGGCAAGAACGATATGAACGATGTTGTCGGTCATGTCGTGCTCACCAGCGGAGATAAAGATCTTGGTGCCGGTAATTGCGTAGGAGCCATCGTCATTTGGCTCGGCCTTAGTACGCAGAATACCCAGATCGGTACCGCAGTGAGGCTCGGTCAGACACATGGTGCCAGTCCAGCTACCTTCAACCAGCTTGGTCAGGTAAACCTGTTTCTGCTCTTCGGTGCCGTGCTCTTCAAGGGTGTTCATAGCGCCGTGGGACAGACCGGGATACATACCCCAGGACCAGTTGGCGGTACCTACCATCTCGCTCATGATAGTGCCAAGTGAGGGCGGCAGGCCCTGGCCACCGTACTCGGGATCGTGAGGCAGCGCTGCCCAGCCGCCTTCTACAAACTGCTGGTAAGCCTCTTTAAAGCCTTCAGGAGTAGTGACTTCACCGTCTTTCCAGGTACAACCTTGCTGGTCGCCGATTTGGTTAAGCGGTGCAATCACGTTTTCGCAAAACTTTGCGCCCTCTTCCAGGATGGCATCCACGACATCAGGAGTAGCCTCCTCATATCCAAGTGACTCATAATGCTTTTCTGAGTCCAGCATTTCGCGCATTACGAAACGCAAATCACGCAGTGGCATTTTGATATCGGTCATCCTGATAACCTCAATTCGCTTATGTTTGGGACTGGTGGCAATACCAACCAGTCATATTTATGACTAATTTCTACGATTGGTTCATCATAGTAGTAAGCGAGCGGCCCCCTCTATGGCCAAACCCGTCCAAAGCGGTGACAAATCGAGGCGTATAGGTGGGAAAAGGTGGCTATGCCGGTCAAATGTCCAGGCCAGCTGCGGCGCGACCACCCCGGCGGTATTCGCCTGGCGTGATACCTGTCCATTTTTTGAACGCACGAAAGAAAGCACTGGATTCATCAAACCCGAGCATTTCGGCGATCTGGCCGTTGGAGAGGTCCGGGCAACTCAGGTAGTGGAAGGCGGCTTCCATTCGGCATTCGTCTTTCAGTTTTTGATACGAGGTACCTTCCTGCTGCAAGCGGCGGCGCAAAGTGGTTACCGACATATTGAGCCTATCCGCCACCGCCTCTGCCGCAGGCATGGACTCACTCACATCCCGGTTTAGGATGGTTTTAACTTTGGTCTTGATGCTATTGGCACTGCCGTCACTGATTACCAGGTGGTAGGGAGCGGTGCGAATAAAGTCCTCTACCATCTGCGGGCTTTGCACCACAGGATATTCCAGATAGCGGGTATCGTATTCGAGCGCATTAACCGGCTGCTCAAACAACAGCTCATTAGCCTCACTCTGCGCGAGACTTCGAAATTCTTCCGGGCAGGAAAATGAGAAATGCAGTCTGGCCAGCGGAATCTCCCGCCCTGCCAACCAGCAATAGAACCTGTGCCAAACTGCCAGGGTCGTGCGCACCACACTGGGGCTTGTGGCATTCAGCAACTGATCAAACTCGCCTTTGTCCAATGAGCTGATACCACGAATTTCAACACGTTCGCGCCCATGGCCGCCCTCTTCAAGTACCGGCTTTACCTTGAAGCCGCGGCAGATTTCCATAAATTCCGCGCAAAGGGTAATCGCTTGCCTGAGAGTTGCACAGTTGACCACCGCCAGGCACAGCAGGCGAAAAGACCCGGATCGAACCCGTCCGCCACTCAACATGCCAAACCATTCATTTTGTGCCAGCCACATCACGCGCTGATACAAGCGGCCATACTTCACTGCAGAAAATGCTGACACGCCCTGCAATTCCGACTCATCGATATCGACAGAAGCTAAAAGCTCCTTGCGATCACATCCGTGCTTGGTCGCCTCCTCCAGCAAACGCTCAAGGTAGGCAATGGGGATGCGAATGTCTTCTTCCGTTGACGCCATCTACTATTTACGCCTGCGCAACCAGTTCAACAAAGCCCCACACCCGAACGCCAAAACGATGATGACAAGCAACACCACCAATAGAAGAATGAAATAGGTAACAACATCCTTAACAGGCAGGTCCCAGCTATAGACTGCCGCCACTACAAAGGCGACACAGGCGAGGACACTGGTAATAAAGGAGCGGCGACTTCTTTTTGCCATGACGACCTGGATACATTGATTTTCAAAACAGGTGAGACCGCCACATTTAGTGGCGCTACCATTGTATTGTCGGCAACCCAGTACCGACGCGGCGTCGAATCGTGAGGGATTGGCAGGTTCCTGTCAACGCCGCTGGAGGCACCAATGAGCAGAAGAATGCTGGAACCAGAGGATCGAGCCACGCTGCTAAGGCTGTTGCACTGGCTGATGTGCCTGACCGCTATTATATCGATAATTATGCTGGGTATCGCCTTCTTCGCCTAAAGTTACCCAAATTCAATTGTTATCCCTCCCCCTAACTAACCAAACCACCCTTGGCCAGGTGAGCGGGATCCAACAACTCCTCAAGGGTCTCTCTATCCAGGTCCGTCATTTCGACGGCAACATCCAGCACCGGCCGGCAACTGGCATAGGCGGCCTTGGCAATCTCAGCCGCCTTCAAATAGCCAATAACAGGGTTGAGCGAAGTCACTAAAATGGGATTGCGCCCCAAAGTCCCTTCAATATGTGCCCTATTAACCGCAAAGCTGGCAACCGCTCGATCGGCCAGCAGGGTCGATGCATTGGCGAGCAGGTTAATACTTTCCAGCAGGGTGCTACCCACCAAAGGCAACATCACGTTCAATTGAAAATTGCCGCTCTGGCCCGCTACGGTCATGGTGGTGTCATTACCCATCACCCGGGCACAAACCATAGTAACCGATTCGGCAATTACCGGATTCACCTTGCCCGGCATAATGCTGCTTCCCGGCTGCAAGGCTTCCAGGGCAATTTCGGAGAGACCAGCAAGGGGCCCACTGTTCATCCAGCGCAAATCATTGGCAATTTTCATCAGGGAAACTGCCAGTACCTTGAGCTGTCCGGACAATTCTACTGCGGTATCCTGGCTGGATATTGCGGTAAAAAAATTCTCTGCCGGGCGAAATTGTTGAGACGTATGCGCGCTGATTTTTTGCGCAAACAGTTCGGCAAAATCCGGGGGGGCATTGAGCCCGGTGCCAATCGCCGTACCGCCTTGAGCCAGCTGGGCAAGCCGCGACATTACCGAGCGAATCCTCTCCCGGCACGCCTCTATTTGAGCAGCCCAGCCACCCAGCTCTTGTGCCATTGTCATCGGCACAGCATCCATCAAATGCGTGCGGCCGGTTTTTATTATACTCTCGAGTTCCGTGGACTTATCGCACAAGCCAGTATGTAAATGGCGCAATGCTGGCAGCAGAGAATCGCGCACAGCGAGTAGTGCTGAGACATGAATTGCGGTAGGAATCACATCGTTACTGCTCTGACTCATATTCACGTGATCATTGGGGCTGATGGTCTGATCACTGTGCTTTTCAGCGAGGTGGGCGAGCACCTCGTTGACGTTCATATTTGAACTGGTTCCAGATCCTGTCTGGTATATATCGACGGGGAAATGAGTGGCAAAATCCTCATCGCCGAGGTTGTCGCAGGCATTGATGATTGCTGCTGCCAACGCCTTGTCCAGCAACCCCAGGTCGCGATTGGCCTCTGCGGCAGATTTCTTAATCAACACGATTGCGCGGATAAAATCCGTCGGCAGGCCGTGACCACTGACTGGAAAATTCTCCACAGCGCGCTGGGTTTGAGCCCCATACATCGCCTCTGAAGGCACCTGAACCTCGCCCAGGCTGTCCTTTTCTGTGCGGAAATTGCCACCCATCTCAGTTTCCCCTGGTGTATTTGGTACACCGATAGAAGATTATTTTGCCGTTGAGATCTTACTCAACTTCAACAGTGATTTTCTTGGACATCACAGGATTTTTATGCGGCACATGCATATAGTTTCCTAGTACCAGTTGTAGCGTATGCTTGCCCGGTGGCAAGGTAACTTGGGTTTCAGTCTGGCCGCCGCCAAAATGGATAATGTTCTTGCTCGCCGGTAACGGCTTGCTCATATCCGGCATTTCGTCCACATCAATCAACAGGTGGTGGTGGCCAGTGTTGTCCTGATTAACACCCGCTGGTGCCACACCCATGCCAGACAATCCAAACTTCACAGTAAAAGTCTGAGGCACCTTCTCGCCATCCTTTGGCGAAATAATGTAGACCTTGGCATTTTCAGGAGCCTTGCTGCTCATGTCCGTTTTACTTTCATGTTGATCAGCATGCAGCAATGGCGAAAGCATCAGAGCGCTGGCAAACAGCAGAGAACTGGTTTTAATCATGTGTATTCCTTCCTGATAGGGCGCCCAGATTGCGCCAATTCTTATAATCTGGCTTTACAGCTTATCGGCCACGGCACCTTGGTACCGTTCGGCCAAGACACTTTAACAGACCAAAGTTTCAGTTCCAGAGACTATCAAGGAATATAGTTGCGAAGAAAAAAAGAGAGGTGGGATTTGTGACAGGGCTGTCTATTTGGACCTGCCTTCCAGCTATCGGGCAGAAGGCCCGGGACAACCGGGCCCTAAAAATCAGATACTCACTCGCCCCTCTTGGGTCCACTCGCAGCGAACCTGCATATCGCCACTGCCCGGCTCGTGGTAGAGACCGGCGGACTCCCAACTGAAAGAGTGAACCCCCGAGAGCTCGGTTTCCAAATGCACAGTTGCCGAAACCCAGTACATGCTCTTCAACAGCTCTTCAAACTTCTGTATCCACAAATCCCACTCATACTCTACCGCACGGTAGGAAGCGCCAAAGTGGATAACATCGGTTTGGTACTGGGATTGCTTCACCTTAATGGTGGGAATAGCAAACATATCCCGGCACAGGAATGGCCATTCATCAGCACTGGGCAGAGCGAGCACAGCATTGCGGTTCACCCTGCGCCGATCGCTACCGCCGGAGAGGCTGTTGCTGTCTTTGATACAACCGTAAACGATGGATTCCTGATCGCCCTGAAGCATTAATTCCATTCCTTACCACAGTGCCACCGGACATCAGGTACCCAGGGCAAAACAGATCTGAGACACCAACTTTAACGGCGAAGCGACCAGAAAGCCACAAAACAAAACACGAACCCGCAAAGTGCTCAAAAGTTCGGCTATTTAGTTACTAATGGTGCCCCACCTAAAATACCAGGACTAAATTTCAAAGCCCCTTTCGCGCAGCATATCCAGAAGCGCCTCTTCATCCATAACTGTGATACCCAGCTCCTGCGCTTTGGTTAATTTAGAGCCTGCTCCGGGTCCGGCAACCAGGGTGCCGGTCTTGGCAGAAACACTTCCCGCCACCTTTGCACCCAGCCGCTGCAAGTAGTCTTTCGCTTCGCTGCGAGACAGGGTTTCCAACTTGCCAGTTAGCACCCAGGTTTGCCCCGCCAGGGGCTGATCCTGCTCGTCACTCTCTTCCGCCTGCCAATGCACACCCGCCTGCTGCAGCGCCTCTACCTCTTCTTGGGCATGAGGTTGCTGAAAAAACTCAGCAACAAAATGAGCGACCACTGGACCCACATCTTCAACTTCCTGCAAAGCCTCGACATCTGCCGACATTAACGGATTCAATTCGCCAAAGTGCCGCGCCAAATTGCGCGCTGTAGCCTCACCCACTTCTCGGATACCCAGGGCATAAAGGAATTTTGGCAGCGTGGTCTCTTTACTGCGCTCCAATGCATCGAGGAGATTCTGGGCAGACTTTTGCCCCATTCGCTCAAGCCCCGCCACCTGCTCCAGCGTCAGGTGGTAGAGCCCGGACACGGAGTGTAAAAGGCCTTCATCTACCAGTTGCTCTACCAGCTTGTCTCCCAACCCATCGATATCCATCGCCTTGCGCGAGGCAAAGTGCTTAATCGCCTGTTTGCGCTGGGCACTGCAAATCAGGCCACCGCTACAACGGACCACCGCCTCACCGGGCGTAGATTCCACCGGCGAGCCGCATACCGGGCAGAGAGAGGGAAATTCAATAGCGTGGCCGCCCGGCTTGCGCTTACTCTCTACAACAGAGACCACTTGAGGAATTACATCCCCGGCGCGGCGAATAATGACGGTATCACCCACCTGCACCCCGAGACGCTCAATCTCATCGCGATTGTGTAGAGTTGCATTGGAAACGGTGACACCACCGACAAACACCGGCTGCAGGCGAGCAACTGGCGTCACTGCGCCGGTACGCCCTACCTGGAATTCAACATCCAGCAGTTCGGTCATTTCCTCCTGGGCAGGAAACTTATAGGCCATAGCCCAGCGCGGCGCGCGGGCGACAAAACCGAGACGGCGCTGCAAGGGAATACTGTTGACCTTAAAAACAATACCGTCGATATCGTAAGCGAGGTCCTCGCGCTTCTCGCCTATTTCACGGTAGTAGTCGATGCAACCCTGGATATCTTTAGCAACGCGCATTTCCCGGTTTGTACGGAAGCCCCAGTGTCCGAGCAGCTGCAAGGTCTCAACGTGCTCCTCCGGCAGCTCACCGCCCTCTACAAGACCTGTGCCATACACACACAATTCCAGCGGTCTCTGCGCTGTTATGCGGGAGTCCAACTGACGCAAACTGCCAGCGGCAGCGTTGCGAGGATTTACAAAAAGCTTCTCACCCGCCTCGGCCGCTTTGCGATTTAATTCGGCAAAACCCGCCTTGGGCATATAGATCTCACCGCGCACCTCCAATACATTCGGGTACTTTTCAACACCGTCCGGCTGGCGCAAGCGCAGTGGAACAGACCCTACAGTACGTACATTCTGGGTAATATCCTCACCCGTCGTGCCGTCCCCTCGCGTTGCAGCTCGCTCAAGGACCCCATTACGGTACAAAAGGCTGATAGCGATACCGTCTAACTTAGGCTCACAGGCATATTCCACCGGCCCTTTACTATTGAGTCGTTCGCACACTCGGCGATCAAACTCCAACAACTCTTCATCGCTAAAGGCGTTATCCAATGACAACATCGCCACTTCATGGCGAACTTCCTGAAAAGAGGAAAGCGGCTCTGCACCTACCCTCTGGGTGGGTGAGTCCGGTGTCAGCAGCTGAGGATATTCACTTTCGAGATCCTGCAACTCGCGCAGGCGCCGGTCGTACTCAATATCCGGCAACTCAGGATCATCAAGCACATAGTATTGGTGATTCGCACGCTGGAGGATTTCATGTAATTCCTGAACACGTTCGCGCACTTGGGGGGAAATAGTTTGATGAGTCATCGGCAATTCGAGTGAATAAAAAGTAGTTAGAAAATTTTTTTCGATTTTACATGCAAATGCGGCCCGAGCTTGCGGCTAATTTCCAAAATGAAAATCAACCGGTATCTCGGGCCGCATTAAAAACAGGCAACAATTATTTAGAGATTGCTAATCAGCTTTGCGCCATAGCTAAAGCTCGGCGACGCTGGTATTCCACAACGCGCTGGCGATAATGTTCCGCCGTTTGTGCTGTAAACACACTGCGGTTTTCATCCTTCAACTCACCGCCCAGCAGTTCCGCAATTTTGTATGAAGTGGAAAGCAGCTGATCAAAGGCCTTAATTGCCTCCCCTTCTACGGGTAGAGTCAAGAACAAGCTAACGCCCGGGGTGGCAAACTCTTCCATCTGTGTCAGATCGAAAACACCAGGTACGACAATATTGGCAAGACTGAAGATAACCGCCCCATCGGCACCGCCATGTTCGTGGTAATGGAAAATATTCATTTCGCCAAAGCGCATACCGCTGGCAACCATTACCCGCAGTAAATCATTGCCCTCGAAGTAATCTCCCTCTGGCGCCATCACGTTAATGACCAGCACTTCACGAGCCGGAGCAGCTTCATCGACATTACCAGAACCTGAAGACTGGGAAGCTCGATCGGTGTGAGAGTCCTCACGTGCAACTTCACGCTCAGAGCTGCGAGCGTCATCCATCGCACTGAGACTTTCAGCCTCATCCAGCGCGGGCTCATAGCGCTGCTCCTCCCCAACTGACTCCATCAGGGTGGGGACTTGCTCTTCCAAATCGAGGATACCCTGCTCTTCCGGACTCCTCTGGGGATTGCTGCCGGCGAGCGGTTTGCGCGAGGAAATAAAGCTCTCCTGCACCTGGCGATTCACATGTAGCGCATCCTCTAGCGGACGGCGCTGAACAACGCGAGCCTGCCCGGGCAATTCGCTGTTTGCGGGCTTGGGCTCCCGCGTCTCTTGGGGTTTGCGGACCAGGGGCTCTTCCTCAGCCTTCTCTGAGACCGGGTCAGCTTCATTTTTTACTTCAGATTGCATGGCCCGCGACAGATTGCGGGAGACCTTAACTGCCGCGCGCTGCCGCATGATCGCCCGGCGTATGCCATCGACCACAACAACCAGCAGAACGACAACCAGGATTGTAACCAGCCAGTTATCCATTTTTTAGCGCCTCTCCCTTTACGCCCTTATGCAGAAGCCAGCTCGGCTGCTTCTTCCACATTCACCGACACCAGTCGGGATACACCCGGCTCGTGCATGGTAACCCCCAGCAACTGATCCGCCATCTCCATTGCGATCTTGTTGTGGGTAATATAGATGAACTGAACGTGTTCTGACATTTCTTTAACCATTCGTGCGTAACGACCAACGTTAGCATCGTCAAGGGGTGCATCCACCTCATCCAGCATACAGAAAGGTGCTGGATTCAGGCGGAAAATCGAGAATACCAAAGCGATCGCCGTCAGCGCTTTTTCTCCACCCGAGAGCAGATGGATTGTGCTGTTGCGCTTGCCCGGTGGCCGGGCCATGATCGCAATACCAGTATCGAGCAGATCTTCACCGGTAAGTTCCAGATAGGCGTTACCACCACCGAAAACTTTCGGGAAGAGTTCCTGCAGGCCCGCATTTACCTGATCAAAAGTTTCCTTGAAGCGGGTTCTCGTTTCCTTGTCGATTTTCTTAATTGCATTTTCCAGGGTCTCCAGCGCTTCCATCAGATCCCCATGCTGGCGATCCAGGTAGTTCTTGCGCTCAGATTCCTGCTTGTATTCATCGATAGCGGCGAGGTTAATCGGCCCGAGACGCGAGATACGCGCAGCTACCAATTCCAAACCTTCCTGTACCTGCTTAATCGTCAGATCGCCAGGTAACTGTTCGAGCAACTGATCAATGTCGTGCTCGCTCTCACGCAGCTGCTCTACCAATCCGTTTCGTTGCACTTCCAGAGTCTGCGCAGCGAGACGCTCCTGCTCAAGCTGGGCGCGCACCCCCTGAAGAGCCGCCTCCACTTTATGGCGCTCCTGTTCCTGCTCACGCAGGCCGGTCTCCACTTCTTCCAGCTTTTTGCGCGCATCGGCGAGTTCCGTTTCCACCTCAATACGCTCGCCGAGTTTTTCTTCCAACTCAGCCTGAAAATCCTGGGAGGGGTCCTGGGTCTCCTCCATTTGCTCCTGCAATTGCTGACGACGACTGCGCAACCTTTCCAGCTGTTCGCTCATCACCTGCAAAGTGCGCTCAAGAGACACCATTTGGGTGCGCACTGACTGCTCGCGCATAGCCAGTTCATGGGCGCGATCCTTGTCCTCCCGCGCGCGCTGGCGCACGGCATCCAAAGCTTCGCGCAATTCCTCCCGGCGTGCCATTAGCGTTTCGCGACGATCGGTATCATCGCTCATCGCTTCAACAGCTTCCTGCAGCATTAGACGAGCTTCTGACAGGGACTCCCCTTCCAGCTCCTGCTGCTCACGCACCTCATCGATTTCCTGCTCAATTCGGATACGGCGCTCATTCATCTGCTCCGCACGCGCCCGTCGGGCGGACAACTGGCTGCGCAGCTCTGCCTCGCGACGCCCGAGCTGGTCGGACTCATTGCGAGCTTGTTCGATGAAGCGCTCGAGATCGACCGTTTGCGTGCGCAGGGACTCACGTCGCTCGGCAATACTCTCTATCTGCTCCTCACACAGGGCCAACTCCTGCCCCAGGGTTTCAAGATCCTGCTTGCGCGCCAGGACCCCCGCCTCTGCATCACTGGCGCGATTCACTCGCAACCAGTTGGGGCCGAGCCAGAGCCCATCGCGAGTCACAATAGACTCATGAGCTTGCAAACTCGCGCGCCTGGACAGCGCCTCAGTCAAATCCTCTGCGGTATAAATTCCCGCCAAGATGCCAGAGAGAGAGGACGGCCCCTGAACCATATCCTGCAGCGAAGGAAGCGCTCCCTTCGCACCGCTATTTACAAAACTGTTATCAATCAGAACCGCTTGACCGCTTTCCAGTGCCGCCAATCCTTCAGCCACGGACTCGAGCTGCTCAACACATACCGCCTGCAACTGGGGACCGAGGATAGTTTCAACTGCGGTTTCCCAGCCGGGCTGGGCTTTAATCTGGTCGGCGAGCCGGGGCTTGTCAGCCAGGGCTTGCTGCTGCAGCCAATTTTCAACTGCCTTGCCCTGCCCTAAAGCAGCTTGCTGCAAGGCTTCCAGAGACGCCTGACGGCCGCGCCCGGTTTGCAACTGCAAGCGCAACTGATCGAGTTCGGTAGCCAGCTCCCGTTCCTGCACACGGAGACTATCCAGAGACTCGCGACGCTCTGCCGCTTCCTCGCGGCGCTCTTCAGCCTGCATTTCCAACTCGGCCATCTGCTCGTTCAGCTGCAGGGTCTCTTCATCGTCGTCGGAGACCTGGAGGCCGGACTGCTCCGCCAATAGTTTGTTGACCCGCTCCAGCAGCCGCTGGCCAGAAGTTTCCAAGTGCTGGATGCGGGATTGTTGCACCTCAGCTTTCTGACGGGAGCCAGAGGCACCCTGGTTAAACTGGTCCCACTCGTTCTGCCAATTGCGCATCTGCTCTTCAGATTCCAGCAGCGCCGCAGCAGATTCCTCCTCTGCTGCCAAGACCATCTCCAGGTCCGGCAGAATAATCTCAAGCTCCTCCTCAAACTGGGCCGCTTTTTCGCGATCCACTTCGAGGTTGGTCTCTGCCTCGCGATATTCTTGTTCGGTTTGCGCCAAATCGGAATGCAGGCGAGTAGAACGCTCACGAGCGTGGGCAATGCTCTGCTCCAAGCGGGCGATATCTCCACCGACGGCGTAGAAGCGCCCTTGGACTTCGTTAAAGCTGTCAGACAGCTCGTGGTACCCCACGCGCTTTTGCTCAATGCCAGTGTCACAGGTGACCTGGCGGGTAACCAGCTCTTCAACGGTGAGTTCAAGCTCACCTATTTGCTGCTGCTTGGCCTTGGACTGGTCATCCAGTTCGCGGTATTTGAGCGCCTGTAAGTTAGCCTTGTGGCTGCGCTCTTCCTCTTTAAATCGGCTGTATTTTTCCGCTGCTGCGGACTGTCGCTCCAGTCGGGACAACTGACGATCCAGCTCATCGCGGATATCCGTGAGGCGCTCAAGGTTTTCAGAAGTCCGTCTCATCCGGTTTTCGGTGTCCCGGCGGCGCTCCTTGTATTTGGAGATACCGGCGGCCTCTTCGATATAGACGCGCAGCTCTTCGGGCTTGGCTTCGATCAACTTGGAGATCATGCCCTGCTCAATAATGGCGTAGCTGCGCGGGCCCAGACCGGTACCTAAGAAGAGATCGGTTACATCGCGGCGGCGGCACTTCTCGCCATTCAGGTAATAGGTGTTCTGTGCCTCCCGGGTTACCTTGCGCTTTACGGAAATCTCCGAGAAAGAGGCATAGGCTCCAGAAAGCTTGCCCTCAGAGTTATCAAATACCAACTCAATCGAGGCCTGCCCCACGGGCTTGCGGCCACTGGAGCCGTTAAAGATAACGTCCGTCATCGAATCGCCGCGCAGGTTCTTTGCGGAAGATTCCCCCATTACCCAGCGCACCGCATCGATGGTGTTGGATTTACCACAGCCATTGGGACCCACCACCGAGTTGAGGTTTGTCGGGAAATAGACGGTGGTAGGGTCAACAAAAGACTTGAAGCCCGCTAGCTTGATGCACTTCAGACGCATGTATTTATAAACTCGATATTTTTCTCTGCCGGGCGGGACACCAAACCTTCGATTTTACTTGGTGTCGCCAGAGCATTCAGCGCTATTCTTCACAGTAATGTTCAGTCGGGATTATCAATCCGACTAAGCAGCGGTCAAGTCAAACATGACGACCGCTACCAAATGCCAACTTGTCCCAATAGAATTCATCAATATCGGGGCAATGTGAGCTTGAGGCCAATTAGACGCAAGAATGCCAGCCGGCCGCAAATAAAAATGAGGCCACAGCTTACACTGTGACCTCATTTTCGACAGTCACAGCCAGTTACAGCTGACTATCGATAGCTATTGACTGAGTCTCACTCCAGCGGGATTTAGGCAATTCACTAATCATTCCCTGCCAATCCCCCGGGGCCGGACGCGCATCTCCCTTAATGGCCAGTCGCGCCACCAATTGCACCGAGTCGACAGTGGCGATAGAGCTTCCAGGCATCATTGCGCGGGACTCATCCAGCACAACCTCTGCCGGTAACTGCCCTGCCGTGAGGCGCACGATAGCCAGTGGCATCGGGCTCGCAGCACTGCGCGCATAGATAAACACCGGAGTAGATTCTGGAGCTTCGACCCCCTCCCCCAAAGTGACCTGAACTCGAATCTGCGGGCCTTTATCTTTGGTTTCTGCCTTAGCCTGCACCGCTACAACTTCACCGCTGTCTGCCAAAGCGCTTTCGGCCCGGACAACGCCGGCCTGAAGCGCCTCTGCAGCCGCAGACCCTGGGGGCAGCTGGCTAAGCGCTAACTGCCAGTGCTGGCGAGCCTTGCGATAGTTTCCATCTTCAAAAGAGGCAATACCTGCCAGACCCAGCACAGTGCCATTGGATGGCTGCACCTGTAATACTTGTTCGATCAAGGAGCGGATTTCATCGGTAATCTTGGAACCACCTGCAAAAAACAGCGCTTGCGCCAGCTCAGCTTTTACATTGGCCGCCTGGGGCTCGCGATCAACAACGTAGCGGTATGAGTCTACCGCTCCAGCCAAATCACCATTCATCAGGAGCCGCTGCGCCAATATGTAGCGACTGCTGAGATCATCTGGGTGAGTTTTAGCCCGCTCTTGCAACTGACGGGTGATTTTTGCCTCTTCTTCCGAAGAGGTGTGCCCACCTTGGCTCGCCACCATATCGCGATACAAAGCTACTTCGGACGGTCGGTCGGAAAACCCGTAGGCAGCCGCTGCAATTGCCGGCACCAAAACCGCCAGCCCGATTAGCAGTCGGCCGCCACCCTGTCTGGCTTCACCAGATTGACTCTCCTGCTGAGCAGCCAACAGTTCTCGAGCAAGATCTGCCTCCAGCTGGGCAAACTGCTTTTCATCCATCGCACCGCTCTGCACCGCAGCGCGGAGTTCTTTTCTCCGCTCACGGTAGAGCGCTGCCATAGCCTCTTGCTTGCTATTACCGCTGCGACGCCTGCCTGCAGCTCTCAAAGCTGGGATCAGAAATACAAAAGCTACCAACAGTAGCAGTAGGGCTACACCAAACCAGATATCAATCATTTACCTTCCTTCCCGCTATTACCTTCATCTACAGCTCCATCTCCCAACAACTGCTTTAATCGACGCCGCTCATCATCAGTGAGTTCCCCACTGCCATCATCCTGGCGAGCCCCGGTACCACTTTTTGAGCGCATCACGATCACAATCAAGGCCAGAAGCCCGAAAACAGCAAAGACTCCCGGAGCCAACCACAGGATCAAGGTATTTTTCTGAACTGGTGGGCGGTAGAGCACAAAATCCCCATAGCGGGCCACCATGTAGTCCACGATTTCCTGGTCCGTGAACCCCTCTTCCAGTAAACGGCGGATTTCACGGCGCAAGTCCGAGGAAATCGAAGCATCGGAGTCTGCTAAATTCTGGTTTTGACATTTGGGGCAGCGCATCTCTTCTATAAGCACGCGATACCTTTCATCCAGCTCGGGAGAGGACAATTTTTGTGTCTCAACTACCGCGTGTGCAGCAATGGACAGGCAAAACATACCGAATGCCAGTGCAAGTTGGGCCAGCCAGGTCTTCTGTATCACAGCTTTTCTCACGCTCTAACTAACGGGAATTGGGGCGATTATAACAGTGTCACCCCCCAGCGGACACGCCCACGAATTCACACAAAAGCGCGTTAACTCATTGAAAGACAAAAAAAAATTTAAAAAAGGCGTTGACGCCGCCAAGAATATCATTAAGATACGCAGCTCCTGACGAGGGGTGGTTAGCTCAGTTGGGAGAGCGACGGCCTTACAAGCCGTAGGTCACAGGTTCGACCCCTGTACCACCCACCACTTCTCTTACTCTTGCCCGGCAAGAGCAAACAAGAGAAGCAGGAATGCGGACCGGTAGTTCAGTTGGTTAGAATGCCGGCCTGTCACGCCGGAGGTCGCGGGTTCGAGTCCCGTCCGGTCCGCCATATACAAAAAAGCCCTGCTCGCAAGAGCGGGGCTTTTTTGTTTGTGCCTCTTATCTTTTCATTTTTCTCACATTTTATTTTCAGTTGCTTACGCTGGAAATCTGAATTTGAAAGAGCCACAAAAAAATAACCAAACCTCACCGTATAAAAATAGCGCAAGCCCAGTGCCGGTAAAATTTTTCTGCAACAATTTTTTCCAACCTGAATTTTTATTTTCTGAATTTCTACGCAACCGATTTTGATCGATAAAAACAACTTAAAAAAACCTTCAAAAAAGTCTCCAGTTAATTATTTTTTAAACAATTTTTGGATGTTTTTTATTCTTAAAAATTTTTTAAAAATCTCCCAATAAAATTGTTGACCACAAAAAAAATATCATTAAGATACGCAGCTCCTGACGAGGGGTGGTTAGCTCAGTTGGGAGAGCGACGGCCTTACAAGCCGTAGGTCACAGGTTCGACCCCTGTACCACCCACCACTTCTCTTACTCTTGTCCGGCAAGAGCAAACAAGAGAAGCAGGAATGCGGACCGGTAGTTCAGTTGGTTAGAATGCCGGCCTGTCACGCCGGAGGTCGCGGGTTCGAGTCCCGTCCGGTCCGCCACATACAAAAAAGCCCTGCTCGCAAGAGCGGGGCTTTTTTGTATGTGGAAAATTCATAATCACTTTTCAATACACAACCACCCCTCACCCCAAACTTTGCAGACCGAGCAAATAAAAATCGATAGGAACCAGGACAGTCTGGTGTTCTGGTTAATTATCAAATATTGCCAAAAGACGAGTGACAACCTCTTCAACTACACACCTTCACCTAGTGCACCTAAAGTCAAACGCAAACTTTCTTAGAAAAATTTCCCTATGTTGTTGACCTAGCTGAAAAAATCATTATGATACGCAGCTCCTGACGAGGGGTGGTTAGCTCAGTTGGGAGAGCGACGGCCTTACAAGCCGTAGGTCACAGGTTCGACCCCTGTACCACCCACCACTTCTCTTACTCTTGTCCGGCAAGAGCAAACAAGAGAAGCAGGAATGCGGACCGGTAGTTCAGTTGGTTAGAATGCCGGCCTGTCACGCCGGAGGTCGCGGGTTCGAGTCCCGTCCGGTCCGCCATATACAAAAAAGCCCTGCTCGCAAGAGCGGGGCTTTTTTGTTTGTGCAAGTTAAATAAAAGCTTAGATTTTTTAGACTTCAGCTGAGGCCGCCGAACTTTTCTCCAGCTCACCCTCCACTTTTTCTTTGCCTCCATGCAGCAACTTCATCAAGCTTTCCTGTTCTGGCATTTCCTTGAAGCATTCCGCCTCACCAGAAATATCATCCCAGGATGCTTTGGACTCTGTATATAGGTGAGCCACGACTTTCCCATCTATATCCCCCTCCAGCAATCCTGCCGGCACCCAAAAGTGCGTTGTATTACTCATCAGATGGGGAACTGTGCTGCCACATCCACTGCAAAAGTCAGAACGATAACCTGTAGCTGTTCGAAATGAAGAGATACGATCCAATCCACGGACCCATCGAAACTGATCTCTGCCAATAAACATGGCGGTATCCGAGGCAGAACCACTTAATTTGCGGCAAAGTGAACAATGGCACTGGTAGAGGTTTGGTATTGGCTCTTCCAACTGAAACTCAACCCCACCACACAGGCACTTCCCATTCATACCTTTCTCCTTCCGCAAAACTGTTATTCGAAATCGTCCGTGAAATCGCAATAGGTTAGCAACAATATCTCAGTCTCACCCTAGACTCCTATAGACTGACAGCGAAGTAAATGCCATTTGGCGTTACATTCAACAAGCCCTCTTAAATATCTATGGGCTTGGGGTTTAACTTGGCCGTCAGAATATGATCTTCCCAGCACCCATTAATTTTCAGGTACTTCACTGCCCTACCCTCAATGACAAAGCCCAGGGATTCCAATAGAGCTGCCGACCTGTTATTACAGGGCATGTAATTAGCCATCACCCGGTTCAGCTTTAAGGTGTCGAATGCATAATCGAGCACATTGCGACACAGCCGCCCCATCACTCCCCGCCCTTCAAAACTTCGATCAACCGCATAACCCATGGTACAGGCCTGAAAGGGTCCGCGAATGATATTCGTCAAGGAGCAAACCCCGAGCAATTGATTATTTCCTGGCTCCCAGGCCGCAAACTTAAGAAGATCTCCGACACCGATCCGGCGACGCCAGGACTCTACGCTGTGATATCCAGGCTCACGAAACGGCTCCCAGGATTTCAAATGCTCGGTATTTCGCTCGTAAAAGTTTGCTAAGGCCGCCGCATCCAGAACACCTAACAAACGTACCTCTATTGGCCAATCTGCTCGATGGATCATTGAAGCCTCAAGAGAAGTTTTATCAATCAATGATGACTGCCCACTGCAATCGAAATACCTGGCAGAAGCTGCTATTCAGTTCTTCTGGGAAGCTCATGTATGAAGTTTCGGCCCCGGGCCCGGCCACATTCATAACCTTCCTCTAGCAGTTCTGCCTCCTGGGTAAAGCGCTTAACTGGGAAGTTGTCTGGAGGTGCGATAACTGAGACCCGGCAGCCCTCTGGCGGCACCTCAATAAACTCCAGCGCTCGATTATATTTCTCCCCCCTCTCCAGCACGGCTTCAAATAAACGGGCGTGATCCCGGAAGAACTGCTTAATAAATTTTGGCGCCGGTCCCTTTAACTTCCGGTAACCTAAAGGGCGCGAAAGAATTACTGTTATGTCACGCGCTCCTTGCTGATAGGCTCGAATTATCGGTATCGAATCTGCCAGACCTCCATCAGTCATCGGCTCCCCATCAACTTCGGGAAACTCCCGATAAACAACAGGAATAGCGCAAGAAGCCGGAAACACCTGGTGCATATTTTCCGGAGTCACTTTTAGATACCGCGCCTCCCCAGTATTAATACTGGTGGTTACGGCATAGAGCGGTACACGATTTTCAACATAGCGATCAACATTCAACGGTATATCCTGGTACGACGCATGCCATAGCCAGCTGACATC
Organism: Microbulbifer sp. A4B17; assembly: GCF_003076275.1. NCBI lineage: Bacteria > Pseudomonadati > Pseudomonadota > Gammaproteobacteria > Cellvibrionales > Microbulbiferaceae > Microbulbifer > Microbulbifer sp. A4B17. Next base: position 1,800,888 of record NZ_CP029064.1, on the reverse strand, counting down.
ACAAAAATGACCACCTCGAAGGTACCGGCGCCAATCTATAAAGTCAGCCCGGCGGGCATGGTCCATTAATATTTGCCGACTTCTTCCGTGGTCCCCTGCCAGATAGCCAATTAAATTTGTGGAGCCTGCTGATACACCGATTGCGAAGTCAAAAGGTCGATAACCTGCCTCCAAAAAAGCATCCAGCACCCCTGCGGCGAAAATCCCCCGCATAGCACCGCCCTCTACAACAAGCGCGGACTGGGAACTCTCATTAACCAAAATACAGTCTTCCATAGCGACCAACCATTAAAACCAAATCTTATCCACCTTTGCCAAGCAGATTCCAATAGCACTATGATTGAGGCATCCAGGTAATCCTATGAGTTATACCAAGTATGCCGACAATTGCGTTTAAAGCACCATGGAGCCGCCAACTCCAAATTATCAGTGCCATATGCACGTTACTTCTTCTGGGGCTGCCGCTATTCCTTGCATCAAGAGCACCAGCCTCTCCATCTACCCTCTATAGCATCGCCATAGTTCTACCACCGGCAATATTGGCCCTCAGCGCCTTTTTTGCCATCCGTGGTTATGCGATCAAGAATGGCAACCTCTTGATATTACGTCCTGGCTGGAAAACAACTATCCCCCTGGAGGGCCTATCAGAGGTATCCCCTGACCCAGAAGCCATGCAAGGATCAGTCCGCATATTTGGCAATTCAGGCCTGTTCGGCTACATAGGCTTGTTCCAAAACCAGAAGCTGGGGCGCTATCGTGCATTTGCTACCGATCAACAGAAGGCTGTTGTTTTACGCTTGCCTGCACAGACCATAGTAATCACTCCCGACAGGCCTGAGCGGGCAGCGGACATCCTGCGGCAACACTGCCAAGTACAATCCAAATCCAGTTAAACCTCTACGGTTATACCACCATCCAAACAGGCTCAAGAAATCGACAGGAAGTTAAAGCCGATGAAAATTTTCGCCCTTACAATTGCCACCCTATTAACAATGCTATCAGCAAGCGCTCACTCCGCTTGTGTGATTTTATTGCATGGACTGGCCAAGTCTGACGGCTCAATGGAAAAGCTATCAAAGGCCATAGAGGCAGAGGGCTTCAAAACAATTAATGTTGATTACCCCTCCACCAAGCATTCTATTGAGACCCTGGCCAGCATGGCCATAGCTCCCGCTGTTGAGCAGTGCGGCAGCGCCAAGGAAATTAATTTTGTCACCCACTCCATGGGTGGGATTCTTGTGCGGCAATATCTACACTCAGCAGAAATAGAAAACCTAAACCGCGTTGTTATGCTGGGACCACCCAATAAAGGCAGCGAAGTGGTTGATAAACTGGGATCATTTCCAGGCTTTAAGTTTATGTTTGGCAATGCCGGGCTACAGCTTGGTACCGGCGAAATGAGCGTTCCCAATAAGCTTGGTAACGCAAATTTTGATGTAGGTATTATTGCCGGCACTCGCAGCATCAATCTGATTCTATCCCGCCTTATTCCAGAAACCGATGATGGTAAAGTCTCCGTATCCAGCACAAAACTGGACGGTATGAATGATCACCTGCAAATGCCCGTGACCCATGTATTTATGATGAAAGATAAAAAAGTTATCTCGCAAGTTATCCATTACCTGAAGTATGGATTCTTTCATAGAGCCGGCAATCAGGCATCCAATTAAAATTTATCGATCTTATAAATAATCTATACCTTTTAACTCCAATCACAATACAAAAATTAGTGACAATAATTTGGAATTCACCTTTATGCAGTGGCAATGGTGCAGCTTTAATGAGCTTACGCTCAGTCAACTTTACGAAGTTTTGCGAGTAAGGCAGGAAGTTTTTATAGTTGAGCAGGACTGCCCCTACCAGGATGCCGATGGCAAAGACCAGCACTCCTGGCACCTGATCTGCTGGGAGGGAGACGAAAGCAACCCGCAGGTTATGGCCTACCTGCGAGTTGTTTTCCCAGGCCTTAAATACCGGGAACCTTCGATAGGAAGAGTATTAACCGCAGAAGCCAGTCGCGGAACTGGCCTGGGCAAGGAGCTGATTCGTCGAGCCGTAATGCACACATGCGAGGAATACCCCAACACCGGCATTCGCATTTCCGCTCAACAACATTTGGATAGATTTTACGGGGAGTTTGGCTTTGAGCAGGTATCTGAGCCGTATCAGGAGGACGGCATTCCGCATATCGAGATGTTGCGCCCTGACAAGTAATTGAAAAGGATCTTATAAGTCCAATGAAAATCTTGGGAGCCCTGCAGAGGTACTGCAGGGCCCCAAAAAAATCTAGCTGCTACCCAGCGGATTGGCACCAGCGGATACAGGCTCACTATTCGACTGACGAGCCCTGCTATAAAGGCAAGAGGCCGCGATTCCAGCAGCAATCAGCAACCACACAACATTAACGACCAGTGATGCTCGCACAAAGGAATCCTCACCAAACTGAGCAACGTGCACTACAACTGCACCGACGCAGGCAATAATTGTGGCAATACGCAGAGACATAGACCACTTGGCCACTGTCCCCATGAAGGCAGCTGCAACGCTTAACGCCAAGGTTACCAGCCAGAACACCTGCGCAGCATTTAGCTTAAACGCCAGATAAGTCACCGCACTCAGAGCAATTGCAAATGGTACACCCCATACCTGAGCCATCCAGACTCGCTCCAAACGTACGGCGGGATTGCCGCGCTGACGCTTGCGAACAAACCAGATATTGATGCCGGATACCACCAGCAAACACATCCCCACCCCCAGTAAGAAGTAAGCAACTTTCACTGGGAAACCGGAAAAGTGGCCAAAGTGTAAACGGTACGTAGAAAGGTAAACCTGCTTAGCCGCGTCTCCCTCAGACCAACCCTCTTTTTCAATCAGGCTGCCATCGGGATTAAAGTGGTAACGCTCACCCCAGACCAAACGCTCTGGAACCCGGGTCCACACCTCAACAACCTGGCCTTCACGTCCAGGAAATGCCACTTCTAAACGAGTGCGCTCTTCTTCCGGTGCGATACGATCCATTGTTGCCAGAATTGCAGCATAATCCGGATAATCAACTTCAGGGGCGTTTTCCTCCATCACCGGATGATCCGCGTAGAGCATGTGCTCCACCTTTTCCGTATCCCCCTCAAAGAATACGCCGGCAATTGCAAAAGCGGCTACCTGGGACAACCCGATAAAAGCCCCGGTAATGGCAATAGCAAGATGAAAGGGAGAGGCCCAAACCCCCAGGCGATTGTGCAAATCCACTTGCTGAAGACGCTTGGAGCCAGAAAGACGGAAAGAGAAAGCGTCTTTAATAATTTTGGGGTGAGCTAACAGACCTGAGACAATCAGCGCTGACATCACCATACCAATCAGGCCGACCAATATAACCCCATAGCCAACGGGTAAGTTGAGTGCAAAGTGCAGATAGGCTAGGAAGTGGGTCCACTCATGCTCGACTTTGCCCAGCAGGGAACCATCTTCGGCGACATATCGCTCCATATCCCCAACTCCAACCACCAACCTAGGCATGTCCCGATTTGGAATGGTGAAGCTAATTGACTTCAGGTCCTCTTTTTCTTGCTTAGCTAGCGCAATCGCATTTTCTGTAGCAGTCCGATACACAGAGGCTTCAACATTGAGATTCTCCAACTCGGAGGCCTGCTCCCAGCGCTCGAACTCATTGTAAAAAACCGCCAGTGTTCCGCTGACACAAACAATATATAAAAGAGTGGATACCGCCAGGCCGAGAACTGAGTGTCCATCGGTCATATCACGGACAAAGCCAGGGGTCGGTTTAAAGGAAAATTTCACGTTAAATTCCTACTCAAGTCCGTTGATCTATGCTGCCGAAGCGGGAAGCGCAAAGGTCAGTAACAAGCCGCTGACCACCGAGAAAGCCAACATGGCAGCCGAAGGGCGCAGAAGCTTTTTATCGGCACAGCACCAAACCATCGCCAGGGTCCAGATTATCACCGACAGGAAAGCTCCACCGACCAAGCGGACAGTTTCAGAAAAACCGGTAAAACCAAAGAAAAGCAAACCGGCGATCAAACCACTGGCCGCGGGCAAAAGAAAGGCAGCCAAAAAACGCAAGAAGCCCCGCAACCACAATGGAAGCAGGGCTTGAGATTCGGGTGTTCCCGAGCGCTGTTTTTCAACGGGCCTTGGGCCACTGGGCCAGTCACCCTTAAGGGCCAATAAAGCAAAGACTCCGAGCATCACAATTAAAGTGGCAATACTGATTCCATATTCCACCCCAACAATTGAGCTCCACCCAAAAGCCGACAACACCATGGCTCCCCAGCCACTCCAACGGCGCACGGGCTCTGCCCCTCTGCGGGACCAGGCGGAATAAAGGAGCAGAATCCCGGCCAGAGCAAAGGCACTGGAGACTACTCCAATCATATAAAAAGACATTGGCATAACCATAACAGCGAGAGACTCGCCTCTCGTCTGGTTGCTTAAACGTAAAAAAGGGAGCCTGCCCACAGACTCCCCCTGCGGACAGGCTCCCAGTCTACACTAACTTAGAAAATGTAGCGTGCTTCCGCAGTTACATAGCGACGCTCACCGTAGAAGCAGTCACCACGACTTAAGCAAGCTGTAGTATGTACTTCATCAGACAAATTTTTTCCTGTCAGCTGGAAGTGCCAGCTATCCAAGGTATACCCGATCGATGCGTCGTATAAGGTGTAAGACGGGTTGTACGATGGGAAGGTTCCAGTGGGATCTTCAACACCGGTGTAACTCTCGCCAACATGACGAACGCCCATGCCAATACTCAGCCCCGGAAGCAATGCACTCAGATCATAGTCGCCCCAAATAGTCACTAGCTCCTCTGGAACGGCCTCAATCGCAATACCGACTTCGCCAGCAACATTACTCTCGGTGATCTCGGTGTTGGTAGTACTGTAGCCAGCCACCAAACTAAGGTTACCTAACTTACCAGTTACCTCTAGCTCAACACCATCAATTGAAACCTCACCGGTTTGAGTGTCAAAAGTGATATCAACAGGGTCTGTAGTAAGGCGGTTTTTCTGCACAATATCGTAAGCTGCAGCGGTAACCAGCAAGTTGGTTCCCTCTGGCTGGTACTTCACACCAACCTCTACCTGCTCGCCCTCAATTGGCTTGAAGGAGTCACCGTTGCGATCTGAACCGCTTACAGGCTCAAAGGATTCGGAGTAACTGATATAAGGAGAAATACCCATATCAAATGCATACATCACACCCAAGCGCATGGTGGTAGCATCATCATCCACAGTAATCGGGGAACCTTCAGTTTGCGACTCTGTGGAGTCCCTACGAACACCAGTAGTCACGATCAGATTCCCAACTGTCATATGATCTTGGAAGTAAAAGCCCAACTGCTCTGTATCTGTCTCCGGCCCATTCGCAATCACAAGATCTTCTGGGATATAACCATACTCAGGCTCGAAGATATTAATAACCCCGCCATAAGCGTAACCGTAATCATTGTCCGTAGTAGCATCCTGGCTATCCAGGCCGAATGAAACTTGGTGACCAACGATGCCTGTAGTTAATTCACCGGACATTCTCAGATCAAAAATCAGCATGTCTGTACTGGCTTCACTGGAAAACGCAACACGTTGCATCTCAGTGATATTAGGATCGAGGCGAGAGTAGTCGAAGCTGCCATACATGGTGTTGTAGTCTACTTCACCTTTGGCGTAGCGGATGCTGGCATTTACACCCCAATTATCACTAAAGCGGTGATCGGCCCAAATGCTGTAAGCAGTCTGCTCTGTATTATATTTATCCCAACCTGGCTCACTGAGGAAAGTATCAGTTGGGATATCACCGTTCGCGTTATCAATACGGGTACCACCCCAAGGCAGGAATGCTGTAGAGGTACCACTCTCATCATCCTGGTAAGTAGTCTGGAAAGTAATCTCAGTATTCTCACTAGGACGCCATGAGACAGATGGCATCAGCAAAGTGCTGTCATTATTGACATAGTCTACCTGGGTATCTGCAGAGCGCTTATAACCTACAACTCGGTAAAGCCACTCACCATCACTATCCATGGAACCAGTGACGTCGGTGGCAAATACCTGATGGTCATAGCTACCAGCTTGAACCACTACTTCGCCACCAAACTCTCTCTGCGGGCGCTTGGATACTAAGTTTACGATACCTCCTGTAGAACCCTGCCCATAAAGCGCAGAGGAAGGACCTTTGAGAACTTCTATCCGGTCATAGGCATAGAGGTTAGCTCGGGCACTTGTGTAGCTGCCGAATATAGACTGAAGGCCATCAATAAAAATCGCAGGATCAACACCGCGCACCAGGGACCAATCACCACGGACATCAACGCCGTAGGTTCCACCATTCACCCCTGGGGTGTATTGCAGAACATCCTGAACCGTTTTCGAGCCGATATCGTTGAAAAAGTCATTGTCCAGTACGGTCACAGAAAAAGGGGTTTCGTGTACGGAAACATCCAGTTTGCCCACAGAAGTCTGGCGGGAAAGGTTCAGATGCCCTGTAACATTGACCTCTTCAATACGCTCATCTGCGTCATCCGCAGCGAACGCCACAGAAGAACCGCCCGCAGCAATAGCCAGCGCCAATAAAGAGCGGCTGATTCCAGAAATTACAGGAGAAGCTTTTTGCATACTTTTAATTCGAGCGGTACTCATGGAGATCCCTCAACGCCAACTGAATTTAGATGGATCACGGTCAAACTGTGACCCAGGTAACTGGACGCGAATCCTAATAGGAATCGTTATCATCTACAACATTATTGGGACATTTTTTTATTAAAAAGAGCGGTAGCATGATTAAGGACAAGAAATGCAGCATTAAAAGACAATATTGCAGCCATTAAACTACACCGTTGTACCACTAGGTTGATTTAGTGAAATAAACAAAAGCGGACTTTAAGGCGGGGAAAATACGAAGTGGCTGCTCAACAGCAGCCACCCAGATTCGAAGTGTATATATCGGGATTTAATTTAGAAAGATCCCCTCCCGCTCAGGGGTAGGTATAACTGGCCTGCAATCCCAAAGGCATTCCCAAAGTCCAGTAAGCCACCAGGAATAGCGACCAGCAAATCAGGAACACAACCGAGTAAGGCAGCATAATAGAAACAAGCGTACCAATACCGGTGCCCTTCACATAGCGCTGGCAGTACACAACCACCAAGGGGAAGTAAGGCATCAGCGGGGTAATAATATTGGTCGAGGAATCACCTACCCGGTAAGCCGCCTGGGTGAGATCAGGAGAGAAACCGATCTGCATCAACATAGGCACAAATATGGGGGACAGCAGCGCCCACTTGGCTGAGGCAGACCCCACAAACAAGTTGATAAAGGCTACCAGTACAATAATGCCCATCAGGGTAATTGGACCCGGCAGATCCATCGCCGCGAGCAAGCTACCCCCCTCCACCGAAAGCAGCGTACCCAAACCGGAGCGGGCAAATTCAGAGATAAACAGCGCACAGAAAAAAGCCATCACGATGTAATAAGCCATGGAGCCCATGGTTTTGGACATCGCATCAATAACATCCTTACTCTGGCGGAAAGTACCGGCCGCATAGCCAAAGACCACACCGGGAATGACAAACAGCAGGAAGATCAGCGGTACAATCGACTTCATAATCGGCGCAGTGAAGGAGGCTAATTGCCCTTCTGCATCGCGCAAAGCCGACGTCTCTGGCAGCATCCAGGCCACAAGCCCGACGATACCCGCCACCATCACAGTTACCGCCAGGTACATGGCTTTTTTCTCTCGGGCGCCCAGTTCCTGCATTACTGGCATATCCGCTTCATCGCCATCTACCTCTACATTCTTGAGGCGGGGCTCGATGACCTTATCCGTCAACCACCACCCCAACAGGGTCACCAGTAGGCAAGATGCCGAAGTGAAGAACCAGTTATTAAGGGGGTTTACCTGCATTTCCGGGTTGGCGATTTGTGCGGCTGTCTGGGTAAAGCCTTGCAGTAAGGGATCAATCGCTGAGGGAACAAAGTTGGCAGAGAAGCCGCCTGAAACTCCGGCAAATGCCGCAGCGATACCCGCCAGAGGATGGCGACCTGCCGCGTAGAAAATCACACCTCCGAGGGGAATTACTAACACATAACCCGCATCCACAGCGGTGTGGCTGACAATCGCTACCAAAATCAGCATCGGTGTCAGCAGCATCTGCGGCGTTACCGCCAGCAGCTTTTTCAATACCGCATTGATAAAGCCGCTCTGCTCAGCGACACCTACGCCCAACATAGCCACCAATACCACACCCAGAGGAGCAAAACTGGTAAAGGTAGTCACCATACTGGATAAGAATCGAGCCATCTCACTGCTCGACATCAGGTTCGTTACCTGAATCGCCTCACCTGTAGCGGGGTGTAGGGTCTCGAAGTTAACACCGGAAAGGAGCCAGGAGAGTATCCAGATTCCCACCATTAAGATCAAAAAGAGAACGGCCGGATCGGGCAATTTATTGCCAACAACCTCAATAAAATTGAGCGCTCGATTAATCCAGCCATTTTTATTATCAGCGTTATTATTCGCATCAGGATTTGCCTGAACGTTTTCCATGTTTGCACCCTGTACATTTATTATTTTTTATTAAAAAGGAGGCCGATACTCCATGGCCTCCTGCTTTTCCAGGAAAAGCTTTAGCCTATCTTGCGGATACCAACCGCATGACGCAACTTCTCGATAAAGGGCGCAGAGTAAGCGCGAGCCTTAACAGCCCCCTTCTCCAGCTCCGCTTCAATCTTGTCCGGGTTGGCCAGCAGCTCATTGTAGCGCTCGCGAGCTTCACCGATCTGGCCGTTCACCAGCTCAAACAACTGCTTCTTGGCCTCACCCCAGGCAATGCCCTCTTCAAAAGCTTTGCGCATTTCTGCAGTCTGTTCTTCACTGGCAAATGCCTGCCAAACCTGGAATACAGTGGAAGTATCCGGATCTTTTGGCTCGCCCGGCTCCAGCAGGTTGGTTTTGATCTTATTAATGTGCTTTTTCAGCTTCTTCTCAGGAAGGAACAGCGGAATAGTGTTGCCGTAACTCTTACTCATTTTGCGACCATCCAGGCCTTGCAACACAGCTACGTGGTCGTCAACTACCGCTTCTGGTAAAGCGAAGTGCTCGCCGTAGTGGTGATTGAAGCGCTGGGCAATATCCCGAGCCATTTCGATATGCTGTACCTGGTCTTTACCCACCGGCACCTTATTGGCGTTGAACATCAGGATGTCCGCGGCCATCAGGATCGGGTAGCTATACAGCCCCATGGTGACGCCAAAATCGGAATCTTCGCCATCGGCGCGGTTGGCATCTACCGCAGCTTTATAAGCGTGGGCACGATTCATCAGGCCCTTGCCGGTCATACAGGTGAGCAGCCAGGTTAATTCAGGAATTTCATGGACGTCGGACTGACGGTAGAACACCACATTGTCGGTATTCAGGCCCAAGGCCAGCCAGGTTGCAGCGATCTCCAGGGTGGACTGATGGACCTGTGCCGGGTCCTGGCACTTAATCAGTGCGTGGTAATCGGCCAGAAAGTAGAACGATTGGTTGTTTTCATCCTGACTCGCGGCGATCGCCGGACGGATTGCACCCACATAGTTCCCCAGGTGTGGAGTACCGGTTGTTGTAATACCGGTTAATACGCGCTGTTTCGTCATAATTCCTTCGTAGTCTGTACTGTCATCAGGCAATAGAGACCGAATCATACCCCTTTAGTGCCCAGGGGTGTATCAACCAAAGGTACCGACTCCCCATAGTCGTACCAACACGCGGCCAACGTTAAGCCTCAACCGCCACTTTGGCGGAAACCTGGAATTGGCGCTGATATTCACTGGGTGAAATCCCAAACGCCCGACGGAAATGGTGGCGCAAGGTCGCACTACTCTCAAAACCAGCCATTTGGGCTGCCCGATCTACAGACTCCTTACCGGACTCCAGCGCCTTCTGCGCCGCCCGCAAACGCTGCTGGATCAGCCACTCCTTGGGAGCAATTCCCATCGACTGGCGAAACTTTCGGTCAAAGCTACGGCGGGATAAATGAGCGCGCTGCGCCAAATCATCAATTTTAATAGCGCCATCTAAGTTGCCTATCGCCCAATCCAGCGCGGCGGAGAAGTGATCCGGCCGTTTGGCAACCGGCATCTCCACATATTGGGCCTGGCCACCCTGCCTATGGGGAGCCATCACCAGCCGCCGAGCCACCGAATTGGCCAATTCATAACCATGGTTGCGCCGCAAAAACTCAATCCCCAGATCGATGGCCGCACTACTACCCGCAGCACAAGCCAGTGCATCCTCCCACACGTAGAGAACGTCTCCCACATACTCCACCGCAGGAAAGCGCTCACGAAAACGCTCCGCAAACAACCAGTGGGTAGTCGCTTGCCGACCATCAAATAGTCCCAATTCCGCAGGCAGAAAAGCACCGGAGCAAAAAGTAAGAATCTGGCGGCCGGCAGCGGCAAACTCAGCCACCGCCCTATGCACCCGCTTTAAATAAGCATCTTGTGATTGAGCATTAGTCGACCAACAGGGAATCACCAGCAGATCATAATCCATCAAACTATCTACCCGCCGACAAGCCAGAGCCAGACCGCCAGTCGCCAGAGGGTTTTCCTCAGCGAAAGTCACAATTTCACCGGTGTAGAGCTCGCTATGTTCAGGTCGGGGTAGGCAAAAGAGTTCGGTAGCGCAACCGAGTTCGAAGAGTGAGACCTGCCGGTGGGCGAGAACAGCCACTTTCTGACTCTTATTAGGCTTTTGTGCCAACATCGACATAGGTACCCCTAACCAGTTAATTAAATAAATTCCAACCCAGCATACCCAGTTGAGCAGTTATTGAAAGCAATGCCGAAAATAAAACCCTCAACCTATGAAGCACTATTTAATCGGTAAATCACCATCATCCTCAAATAAGTAAAGCCGAACCCCACTAGCCAAAACCGACCCACAAGTTTGCACGCAGAATTGGCGCAAAATTAATGCTATCTGGCTCAGAGGGAGATCGCTCGGAAGCAACCGAAAAGGGACACTATCGCCACTTGGAAACCTGACGAACCACCGAGAAATCACCGGGAGTAATTTATGAGTTCAGCCGTAAGTAGAGTGCCCGCTGCCAACAGCCAAGATGCGCTAAACCACTTCCAAAACCTCCTATCTTTTGAAACAGACTGCTGGGATGTACACCACGCAATCAGCCAAAATCGCAAGGATTTCGTACTTTTAGATGTGCGAGGTGAAGAGGCCTATAAAAACGGACATATACAAACAGCTGAATCCTTACCATACAGCCGTATCAATAAAGACAGGCTGAGTGAATACCCTTCAGATACATTATTTGTCGTCTATTGTGCAGGCCCACACTGTAATGCGACAGAAAAAGCAGCTATCAGACTGGCCACGCTTAACAGGCCAGTCAAAAAAATGATTGGCGGCATCACCGGATGGTTAGATGAAGGGTTTACCCTCATCCAAGAAACAGCCAAATCAATTTAACTCCTATTGTTAGCCCCTTACAGGATGACATAGCTTGGCATAAGGATGTGTCAAGCTATCAAACGCCGACTCAAAGAAATACGATTAAATGGTACTGATATGTTTGTTCGCCATGCCCACCCCACCGACTGTTTCTATCTCTACAATATGATGAGCTGCTTAGCCAGGTATAATAATTCAACTGACTCTTTCCATATTACCCAACTTGAGTTGCAAAATAGGTTGTTTCAGAGGAAAGAGCATCAAGTGCTAGTTGTAGAACAAGACCATAATCTTGAGGGATATATCAGCTTTAATATTATTCCAGAGGCCGAAAACAAGACAGCCTGGGCCATTATCAGTGAGCTATATATCGGGGATTGCGATACAAACCGAAAAGAAGAGATTACCCAAGCCCTATTGAGTGCAATTGCGAAAGAAGCTCGGAAATATCAATGTGCGGATATAAGGTGGAAGGTATCTTCAAAGGGGCATAAATAAAAACTGGCTTTTTAGCAAGGATTGCTAGTTCAACTTGTAATACAAAAGAGATGGAGAATTCTAAAGCCCACCTAACAGAAAACAATTAGCCCTTCTGCCACCTAACTAGCTTTGATATTCAAAAGAGCCTTTTGGCAGCAAAGAGACACTCGAACCCGAGTGCATATATCACCTGCCAGCCAAAGGCTGAAACTTTATGCTTGGAGTCTAGCGTCTTAATCACTTGCCCCCCAGAATTGTCCCCCTTACGACATATTCAAGCCTCCACTTTCTGTTTCTTTTTGATCCTCACATAGACTTCTTCACGGTGGATAGGCAGTGACTTGGGTGCGCTTATGCCTATCTTAACTTGATTACCTTTTACCTCCAGCACTGTGACTGAGACATTTGCTCCAATTCTTAGATACTCACCTGTCCGTCGCTTTAAAACCAACATTCTCATTTCCTTCAATAATCAAAGTTTGAGCACTTCCGGGATGGGGGAACTTGTGATTCAACGCTTGGAGGAAATATGGGGTGGTGCGCGAGGACAGTAGGCACAGAAGAGGAAAAGGCGGGCGCTAGACTTCCAGAGCTTGGGAATTGGTCCCAAACTGCTGAATGTACTCCACTTTATTGAAGACGAGCGGGTTTCTAGCGTATTATCCATATAGCCAGTGTGTCCTGAGTAATTTTTTTTTAATAAATAAAAAAAAATACATGCTGTCCAGGAGATGGAGGTTGGCCCTCCGTTATCGCTTTGCAGGAAGTGGTAACAAACCACCTCAAGGTGGCCAGAGTAAAGAGCTTTGGTTAGAAGCGCTTGGGGAAAAGGCGTACGAGATACGTCAGGTGCGTTGTGTGGAGACGAATGCAAATGAACCGCTGATGAGGTGTCGAAAGCGGATTACCAAGATGATGTCAAAACCCGTGCACTGGCTAAGTGCGGGGATAAGCTTGGAGGTTACCTGTTTACCGACTAAGTGACATCCGGCATAAAGGCGGCGTGAACACACAACAGGCTTTTGGGTGGAACAGGAGAACCTGTCGTCCAGGTGTTAAGGAAGAGCGTCAAGTAGAGGCCCTACAAGACGTTGAGTACCAAGACTGGGCACAGGGGCGGAACAACCCGTAGTAGTGGTGAAGTGACTGTAATGGTCGTGGAGCGAAGGGGTTGTCGTATTCGGCGACTAACCGTGTAATCAACCCAGAGGGGGAGGAATTAACGATTAGCGCAAAGCCATTCAATATTCCCAAACGGGCGGTTTGGGAAGCGTGGAAGCAGATCAAGGCCAATGGAGGCGGTGCGGGGATTGACGGGATTACGATAGAGCAGTACGAATCGAATCTCGCCAGAAACCTGTTCAAGCTTTGGAATAGACTGTCATCTGGCAGCTATTTTCCATCAGCCGTCAAACGAGTGGATATTCCGAAGCTCGATGGCAGCCTGCGACCACTGGGTATTCCCACAATCGAAGATCGCATTGCACAAATGGTGGTCAAGCAGCTGCTGGAGCCAGAACTGGAGAAGGTCTTTCACCCTGACTCCTACGGTTATCGACCAGGTAAGTCTGCTATAGACGCAGTGCGCCGAGCTCGACAACGATGCTGGGATAGAATCTGGGTGGTTGATTTAGACATCAAGGGTTTCTTTGACAATATTAATCACGAACTCCTACTGAAGGCATTAGATAAACATAATAATCATCGGTGGGTCAGACTCTATGTGCAGCGCTGGTTGACGGCTCCTGTACAACATCGGGATGGACAGCTTGAAGAGCGAACACAAGGCACACCACAAGGAGGCGTAATCAGCCCGCTGTTGGCGAACTTGTTTTTGCACTACGCGCTGGACGTCTGGATGGTAAGAACGCACAAAGAAATTCCTTTTGAGCGTTACGCTGATGATGCGGTTTACCATTGTCGCAATCCCCGGGAAGCAGATCGCTTACTGGCAGCGCTGAAGGCACGCCTGACTTCCTGCGGGCTTGAAGCTCATCCAGAGAAAACCCGCAAGGTTTATTGCAAGAACAGCAACCGTAAAGACAACCACCCTGTGATCCATTTTGACTTTCTGGGTTATCGATTTGGTCCCAGGAAAGCAAAGAATCGCCATGGACAAACCTTCACCGCCTTTGGTCCATCAATGAGCCCTAAAGCTTTCAAGAGGATCAAGGATAAGGTTAGGCAGTGGCGTGTGATTAACTGGGTGGACCGATCACTGTCGGAGATGGCACAAGCACTTAATCCCGCAATACAAGGATGGCTGAACTACTACGGTCACTTTGGGCGGAAATATGGTGTTTATCGACTTCAGAAGTATCTTGATCAAACGCTGATGCGTTGGGCCAGGAAGAAGTTTAAGCATCTGAAGCGAAGCTGTTTCAAGAGTTGGGCCTTTATTGGAAAGGTTCGTCAACAAATGCGTGGCTTGTTTGCACACTGGAGAATGGGAAGATTGAAAATGTGCTGAATACGAAGAGCCGTATGAATTGAGAGGTTCACGTACGGTTCTGTGAGAGGCTGAAGGGGAAGTTCCTTTGGTCTACTCGACTCTTGATACTGTACTTATCAATTTGGTTAGCTGACCCCGGGTGTTGGTAGCACCTTGGGTCAGCGCCTTTTACTTACTCTTATGTCACGCTACCGTTCTCCTTTTAGGGAATGGATCTATTGGAAAACTCTCGGTTCTCCCGAGGCATTCAAGCCTGTAAAGCCTTTTTTATTCGGCTCACTCAATTACGGTCAAAATACTAAAAATATCTATCGATTCTACGCAGCTTTGACATTAAAACAAACTTAATAAATTCCAATAAGATCATTTTCGTGCCTATATTTTTTATATCTCTGGCTTGTGAAATCCCAGATAACAATCAGCAACTGTTGTTTAGATTGGATAGTCCCTGTGCTATTTCGAAAAGGTTGAAGAATTAAGTTCTAAATCATATAGCTAGCTGAAGAAGAAAGCAGAAGAAAGTAAAAGTTTACCAATGATTTAGATAGCTCACCAGCTTAGTGTACGTTGCCGGGTTCCTTTGTTAAAAGCAGGGGGAGTGCAAGTTTGCTGTAATGATGAATAGGAAGTGAGGTGCGAAGCTACCAGGTAGCAAGTTATCATCCCATATTAGTACTCCTGCCTGGTTGCTTTTAGGTTGACACCAATCGCAACGGCATTACCTGTAATGAGTGATTACTCTTCGATTCAGCAGCACACTCGTAAGATATTCTCAGGTGAGAAGCCGAAAGATCCACTTCCATTTGTCGACGGTGAGAATTTGAATATGCCGAAAGGGCTACCCCTTCTGCCGGATCACTACTTGGAGTTAGTGGACTGGAGTAGTCGACACTTAGACAGGAGAAAACGAGATTGTATTGCCGAAAACACGCTCCCTATCCTAGAGCGGCTCGGCATCTCACCCAGCACTGGCTATACCTCAACCGAAATGTTGAAAGTCGGTTTAAAGGATTGGTGGGATCAGTAGAGGCAGAACAACAAGCTTGTAGCAAGCTCAATAAACGCTGGGTACATAGCATAGGCGACTGCCGGCGCTTCCTCTCAGCTACTTCCTGCTAATTTAACTCTACTCCAAACATTTGATGCTACAAATTCCGATTTCTTTGCACAGAAACAAAGCTTTCCAAAGCCTGAGCATAAGTTCCGAACATTTCACGTCCCTCACTCCTAAATTAGAGAGGAAGAGCCTCCAGAACTGATGCTTGTCGCGTAACTGAAACCTCTCTCCAACCTTTGGGCTTTCAGAATTGCTCCCCTTTGATCATTGGGTGTACATAATTTCCCAATCATTGAAAATAATCAGTCAATCCCCGAACGAACAAGTATCTAGGCAAACTATTAACCCCATCCAAATCGTCATTTGACGGTCTCTTGAAATACATGACAAGTTTCACAGACGCTCCACATATTGCAAAGCATATCCGAATACAGGCATTATATATTTACCATAAGTTTCTTAACTCTACATCCAAATAACCAATACAATTATTAAACACTAATAGATTATCGACACAAATACTCTGAAATGTCACCCACTACTCCACGGGCTTCTCAATTTTCACTCAACTGAAAAAGGTGCACTGCATTCAACCAATAGCAGCGCACAAATTTACAGCTAGACCTAAGTGCTACATTTTGTAGAATATAGAATCATTAATTTACACCCAACTATCCTTCAATCAAGAAACCTTCTTTTATTAAATAACAAAACAAGAAAACCGACCGCCATACTCCACAACAAGACAAATATACTTACAGAGCCACTTTCATAATCCTCAAATACACTCACACCGGTTTTCAAGAAGTAAAGTATCTGATCAATAGATTCTGAAAAAATAAAAATCAAAACCAATATGGAATATGTTTTAAGCCAGCCCCACAGAGCATACTTGAACGCATAAGCGGTGAGAAAATATGCAACCATAAATGGAAACACTACCAGTCTTACAAAAGCAGTCGCCATCGAGGTATACCCCGCAAAGAACAGCCCTTTCAGCAAGACTAAAGCAAGTAAAAACAAGAATAGCTTTAGTTGACTATTGCTCACACTCATTACACGCGTCTCCTTCACAGCCATATTTCTTTGCTATCGAACAGAAAAAACGCTTGGGCAGGGTAGAATTATTATAATTTTTTATTCCAGCCTCGGACAGACAGGACTGCACAAGTCTCGTACAATTCCTAGTAACTATTGCATATACACCTGGATTATTTTTTCGATCTACCATGCACTGCTGAAATTTTTCATCCTGTTCAGGAGTTGATGGAATCACAACCTCACCATCAATATCGCTATCAGGTTTAACCATTCCCGGCGCCATAGTTGAAGGAAACTTAGGATAAAACCCCGAAGTTTGTGAACTGTTAGCAGCCCCACCAACATGACCAAAACCCTGAGCACCATTACTATTTATTGAGATATGTATATCTAGCCCAAAGGGATCGATATACTTGATCGGATTTTGTAAAGTATATCCATAAGTATTAATCCCCCCTTCTAAACCTATCGGATCGCTCTGTAAATAACGTCCACTGTCTGTATCATAATCCCTAAAGTAGTTGTAATGTAGCCCACTCTCTTGGTCATAGTACTGCCCCGGAAACCTCAGATTAAAAACTACTGCGCTACCATCTCCATCAACATCTTCATTAACTTCAGATTCACCAAAAGGCTTTTGGCTTTCTACTTGCCACACTACCTCTCCAGATGAACCTGAAAGTATTTGCGGAGTTCCTAAATGATCGTTATGAACATAATGGACCTGCGCATTTTCAGTACTTGGCTGGGTAAAGTGAGCTATAGGCTGCCCCTCCAGATACACGTACTCAGCAATGGTCTCGCCACTTTCATTTAATTCCGCAAGTATTTCACCCTGTGGCCCATATACGAATATACGTGTTTCACTTTCAGTTTTATGCCAAACTCGCTGACCCAGGGCGTTATAGCGAGATTCACTCAATACATCGGTTGCAGAAACGGTGACTGTCGAGGATATTTCCCCAAGATCAGAAGAAGCGGTTAAGGTATAAACCGTTGTACTCTGTGGGGATATCGCTGTATTCCCTTCAATACTAACCGAGCCTATTGGCGTAATCGATACACTATCAGCCCGAACAACTTGCCAATGCAAGGTTGTACTATCCCCAATACCAATCTCAGTACTCTCGGATTCGAAAGTAACAATCGCCGGTAAACAGCTAGAACGATTACATTCAATAGCACTTTGAGGGTCTGTGCCATCTGCATATTCTTCTGCGTTGCTGGCACCATCATTGTCAGCATCAGCATCTGCGTCATCGACTAATGAATCCAGGCCATTTTCAATTTCCCAAGTATCTGGTAAGCCATCATTATCATCATCGGTATCTGCTACGTTACCAATACCATCGCCATCGGTATCGACAGATTCATTCGGATCATTGGGAAAAGCATCCTCAGAATCACCGACTCCATCAAAATCAGCATCCAACGAATAATTTAATACAACGGCACGAACAGCCGTATTCAAATCATCAGTATTTTCCTCAGACCAACCCAATAGGAGGGTATCGGTACCAGCCAAACCCATTGAAGGTTGAGACTGCGGGGCTCCACTTATAGACCAGGGCGTATCATTGGATAACGGGTTACCCATATCATCAAAGAAACGGGTAACGATGGTATTAACCGATTCTTTCTCTTGAACCCACATCCCAATAAAGCCATCGGTTTCTGTCGGCAATAACTGAATATCCTGCTGATTGATGGGGCTAAACAGATTGAGAGACCTATCTTCAAAACGCTCAGTACCATCACTATTAAACCCTCGCACGCGAATATCGAAAATACCATTTCCGTCAAGGTCATCCTCATACGCAATAGCAAAACCATCACTAGGTAAAGTGACTATGCCTGGACGATATTGATGACCTGCAACGGTAGTATTAGCAGTGAAGCCAGCTAATACCTCTTGGCCGGTGGCATCAAAGCCGCGAACTCGAATATTGAAATAATTATTACCGTCAGAGTCTTCCTGCCAGACAGCAGTCACTGAACCGTCATCAGCCAGTAGCAGCCGAGGATGATAATGTGTTCCAGATAAATCGTTGATCTGTATATCATCTGTTAATGGAATACCGGAGGAATCAAAAACACGATAATAGACTTGATCATTACCTGCAGCATCATCTTCCCATGCTACAGCTATTTGCCCCTGGCTATTTGACACAATAGTAGGGTTTAACTGCTGCCCACTAACATCACTATGCAAAATAAACGCCGGTGTTTTTTCTGCTCCTTCGGCATCAAATTGCCTCAAATAAATATTGTAATATCCGTTCCCATCAAGGTCGTCCTGCCACACAGCTGTCACATGATCGTTATCATGCAGAATCACTTGAGGTACTGTGTGATGACTATCTTCAAACTGATTATCACTATTTATTTTTATTCCTGTTAGTTGTGGAGAACCACTACTATCATAAACGCTATAGTAAACATTTGATTGGCCGGTTTCATCTGCGGCTGTAGCCTGCTCCCATGCCAAAATATAGTTGCCATTGGCATTACCAGAAACAGCAGGACTAAGCTGAGTTTCTGCTGCCCCTCCCAGACCGAGATCTTTGGTTATAGATACAGCAACGCTATTTCTTGCCACACTATTGAGTGTCGCATCAAGAATTGCAAAGGTGCCCCGAGCTCTTAAATCGTCGTTTGCCTGGTAGATATTACTGGTTTGACCTAAGCGGCCATCATCCACATCCCAGTCAGATGGGCCAGAGGTGGTTCCTTCATCTACTATCGTTAGGTCTTCCAAAATGGAATCAGACTCAAATGAGTATTCAACTATAGGCTGGTCATCATCATAAAAGTCAATAACAATTAAATTATCAAAGTAACTTTTGTTATTGCCTTTGGAGTATAAGGCAACACCTCCTTCCGCAATGCTACTGTCACTTGCTTGCAGAATTTCTTCTTGATCCACAATAACACTGATCTGGTCATCAACCACTGTAATTGTGACTTCGTAGGTTTCTCCTACTGTGTAAGAGACCGAATCCTCATCCAGTATTGTAGTAACACCATTTACTGTCTTATCTAAACGACGCTGACTGTATTGGCTGTCCATATAAAACCGGTAATAATTTTCGCTATCCTGATAGCGAAACATCACACCAAGAGCGTCATTATCATCTGAAGTAATCGATACTCCTACAAAATAGTCCTCTGTAACAGCAAGTGTGTTAGCTGAAAGCAAACTGACTAGCAACAAAATACTGGCACGAAGAAAATACATTATCAAACCATTAAAAGTTATAATCTTTTTGTTCACTAAATTCATATCAACAGCTTATTTTGCCTACTTTCCTTCCAAAATACGCACTAACCGATTGGCAGCATTATATTCTAGAATTCTATCCTTAGACTGAGTGATATCCTCGACTGCATTGCCTGAAGCGTCATAACTGATTGATCGTTGATCATCAACACCACCATTATCAACATCAATCCTCAACAACTGGTTTGAAGAGGAGTCATATGAATAACTTTCTAGTAGTGATCCATTCGATCGTGAAAGACGATTCCCTACTGAGTCATACTCATATATCAGTTGACCGTAATCTCCGTTTGCTTGCTCTAACCGGTATAATGGATCATAAACAAAGGATTGTGCTGTATTACTAACCTGCTCACCAATCGATGTAATATTATTGGAAACATCGTAACCAATATTCGAATCCTTTAATGAATTAGCACTGCCCTCTACCAATATTCTCGATAAACGACCATCTGTATCATAGCTGTAGCTCTGAGTTACTCCGTTGCTATAGCCTACAGACGCAATACCGCCATAGGGTTGGTACTGGACATCGTTCACAATAGTCTGTGTGCTATCTTCGGCACTATCCTTACTGGTAACGGCAATGACTCTCCCTAGATTATCACGGGTATAATTGATAACACGTCCAGAGGGGTAGGTTATTTCGGCTACACGACCCAGGGAATCATATTTGTATTCGATATTGAAGCTAACGCCGGCGACTGTATCAGCTTGGGTAGTTACCCTCCCTAAGTCATCATATGTAAGTTCAGTATTGCCGGCATCATTACTGTACCCAGTGAGACGCCCTAAGCCCTTATTGTCATTTTCAGTATCGTCATAACTATAATTGACATTCTCATCTGTACTGCTGGGATAAGTGATTGCGGTAACCCGGTTGAGAGCGTCATAGCTATAGTTGGCAACTACCGCACGTGCATCAGTACGAGAAATAAGGTTGCCGGCTTCATCATAATCGTAAGTGGTGACACCCGTGTCCGGGCTGACTAGTTTGACTAGGTTACCTGCAAAATCATATTCATAACTGGTAATATTACCGCGTTGATCGGTAACAGAAGTAACGCGGCCGGCACTGTCGTAACTGTACTGGATCTGATTACTATCGGCATCGGTAACCGTCTCGACCCGCCCTAAGGCGTCCCTCAGTTCGCCAGTACTATTTAAGTTACCATCTGTGCTAGAAACCCGCTTGCCATTGTTATCGTAAGCAATAGACGTGTTCTGGCCATTATTACCATCAACATCAATCAAACGACTCAGTTCATCGTAACCACGGCTAACAGAACGTACCAGTGTTGTACCGTCAGCTGCAAAAACCTTTTCCTCGGTAATATTACCAGCGGCGTCACGGGTATATTCAACTCGCTCCCCCAGGGTGTTCTGGGTGGCCGTCAAACGACGCGCAGCATCGTATTCGAAAGTAACACTGGAACTATCCGGGTAAGTAATATTGGTCACTTGCCCCACAAGATCATAGGTATAGGTAGTCACCAGATCACCGGATGCCGCTTTCACCGTAGTTGATTCCAACCAGCCCCGCGCAGTGTAAGTAAAGTGGGTTTGCAGCCCATTAGCATCCTGCGCTTTAAGCGGGCGCCCAGCCGCATCGTATTCAAGAATGGATTCCAAGTGCCCAAGTGCATTAATCGTAGTAGTGAGGCGATTATTACTATCGTAAGTATAAGTAGTGACATCAGAAACATCCGTACGCGGACCATCCGCCGTTTCCATTTTGCCCGCTTCGGTATAGGTATAGGACCAGTTCTGCTCATCAATCGCCGCCTGGGTGCCATGGGCCACCAGCAGGCCAAACGCACCCGCAAGAATAGACTTCCTAAAATACATATCAATTCCTTCGAAATGACTTAATTATTAATTTACATTGTTTGATATTTAATAGAGGTTATTAAGAGCCCTCTACTGATGTCACTTTTTTGGAAAGTAAACGCCCCTTGGAATCATAGATATACTCGGTGATGCTAACAGACGTTGTAACTTTTATTGGCAAGTTAAGAGTGTCGTGCCACTCGGTTGTAACTAACTTAGCTGCGGCAGTGCCGGCAGCTTCAGTACGGGTCAATTCAAGTCCTAGGTTATTGCGAGTGTAAGTGGTGGTATTCCCCTCCCAATCCGTCTCACTGGCTACAAATCCATTGGCATCATAGGTGTAACTTTTGTTTGCCGCCGCACAATTTGCTGATACTTCGCCATCTACAGAAGTGATACGCTTGACACCGTCCACATCGGTATAGTTATAAGTAGTTTGCTTGCCCAGAGCATTAGTGATCCTGCGTGTATAATCATCCACATACTCCACATCCACAGACTCAGAACCTTCATTGTGCTCAGTGTGGATTGCTCGGCCCTGGTCATCATAAGTGAAGGTGCTGTAAACCTTACCCGCTTCATCAGTAACCCCTGTCAGGGCATTGGGAAAGCGGCTATCTTCATAGCGAAAAGTACGCTGTGGATTTTCATCTCCGGGAAACGTAATGGTTTCCAACAAGCCATCATCAGTATAAGCAAACTGGTAGACAGAGTTATCATTGCGGACAATCTGAATCAATTTCCCACCGTTCCAGCTCAGATCAATACTATTACCGTTATCATCTGAGATAGTTGCCTGGTAAACGCCGTTATCATCATAGATATAGCTAATACCCTGTCCTTGCTGATTTTCTACTCGTAAGACTCGGCCAGCAGTATCGTAAGTTTCTATACGGTCGCCTATTTCCAGCTTCCAGCCTGTTATTTCACCACTTTCATCAAGTTCTTTGGTAACACGCCAATCCCGATTGGCCTCGCCGATAAAAGTACCCTCTTCATCTTCAAAGTGCAGATCGCTACCATCAGGACGGTAGGCAATAACTCGTTCCGTTTCACCATCAGACAATGTGTAATGAGCAAGAAAATAACTATGGTTATGGCGCCAATTATCCGTGGCACTGCCGGTATACTCAGAAGTGGAGTCTCTATCGAGCGGCAAACTAATCCCTACCGAGTCACTGGTCACAGTGCCCTCACTATGTGTCACCGTCTCCCCTGCATAGGTTACACTTATTGTAAAACCAGAACCCGATTTTTCGTGATTACCAAAGCTGTTGTAAAGCCAGGAGAAAGTCAAAGGGAAATCACCAATTGAAGAGAATACGGACTCTCGTTGTAATTTATGACCACTAAAGAAGTTGATAGGATTGCCAGCTAAGTTTGACGGGGCCCCAGTTTGATTGGAGCAGCTTTGGGGCTCGGCTGGAGCAACACAGTCTCGAGCTGTATCAGACCAAGGTTTATCGGCTGGACATTCTTTTTCACAAAGACCAGTATCGTAATTATAAGTTGTTGGAGCCATGCATTGAGGCTCTTCGCAGGCCCCAGTTTCAACATTCATAACTCCTTCATCACACACACACATTCCGTTCTGCTCAGGATCAGATTGGGTACCTTCGGGGCAACCCTCGAAATTAAGCGGACGACCAAACACATACGCATGTCCACTCGGATAACCATGTATCCCGCATAACACAGCATGAAAGCTAGTTTCGGAATAATTGACATGTCCCGTATAACGTATCTCACCTTCGGTATACCATGACGCATAACATCCTTCACCAATAGAAGAAGCATCACATGCCGCATACATATCTTCTTGTGTTGGATAAATTCCAACAAAAGTAACCGACTCACAGGAACTAAAAGGCGGATTCGCAGCAAAAGTAACTACCGAAAACATTAAAATAAAAAAAACAACAATGCAGCGCATAAAAGTTTCTCTAAAATTATTAAATTAAAATAGAAAAATACGATAACTACGAAACTATTCCTTAAGATCCAATCCCCACTTAAGCCGCCACCAAATAAAAAACCTGGAACCCTAAAAGGGCGATACAAGGTCAAAGTCTTAAATGGATAAGCTATTCAGCCCAAACCTTTGCACTATAACTCTACCACTCTAACAAGGCCACCCCCGTAAGCTTAATCACTTCAACCAACACCTATAAACTGGGCAACCTGATCGGAGTTAGTAACATCCAAATGAACGGTCTGGTAATCATATTGAGTGTCAGGAGAGTTAATATTGAATTCAACTAAAACAGCAGCCTTCTCACGGAACAAATTTGCTATACTTTCCCCAGTGCCTCCATTCAGTGACTAAGAAACAGCCAGCTCGTCTAAGGTCATGTGTACTCTGAATTTTTGCCATTCAGCAATAAATCCCATTAACTGAGCCGAGTCCAAACCTTAATAAATCAGTTTTTCAACAGCATGCACCACCATAATCAGCACACACCCAATTTCATCAATAACCAACCGATGCTCATAGCTGCCCGTTGACAAGTTCAGAAATAAATCACTCACCGCCTTGTCTTTTCCAAGCTCTCTTGTCGTTTGGTAGACCCGACTAAGGGATTGGAGATTAAATCGCTACCCACTTTACGCACTAACAGCTCTGGACTTAA
The DNA here is from genome assembly GCF_003076275.1 of Microbulbifer sp. A4B17. Taxonomy (NCBI): domain Bacteria; kingdom Pseudomonadati; phylum Pseudomonadota; class Gammaproteobacteria; order Cellvibrionales; family Microbulbiferaceae; genus Microbulbifer; species Microbulbifer sp. A4B17. The sequence continues at coordinate 1,776,660 of NZ_CP029064.1, read as the reverse complement.
ACGATTATCTCCTGATCACCTTCAATCGGAATGCGGAAGTGATAACCTGTCGGGTTCTGCACAACCAATCTGGACAGAGCTTCGTCACCATACACTTTATCGGCCAATTCAACGTTTAGCAGCCTAAACAATACAGCCTTATGTAAACCACGATATTGGAAATTAGCGATCGCCAGCTCTACCGACTACTTAAATCATCACTCAGCGGGAACACTCTGTATTTTGCCAATCCGAAGGGCGGTCGTACTCTTCCCATCAAGGATAGAGATCATCTCACTCCGCTCAAAATCTTTCACTTTGTGAAGATATACAGCCGATACCGCTGACTCAGACCAAAAGGCACTGCGTCATCTACCAAAGGTGTGAGGATTCTTGCCTCTTTCGACTTATCAACAGCCCTCTCTAGGCACTCAAGGAGTACATTACAAAGCAGGGCAGGAGTATAAATAAAGTTTCTTTCACTGATTTTATTGACAAAATTCTCACAATACTCAAATGATAATAATTTTTATTTGCATCTAAATTTTGAATGGGGTAGCCTAACGGCTAATAATTACGGCTTCTTGAGAGTTGATATCAAGACTAGACTCCTATACATACTACTCAAGCGTCAAAATACAGGGATTGTCATGGCCGCCGTCATGAACTTAAATTTATTTTCTCTCACCGCTCCCAATTTTTTGAGATTGGCAGCCAGCCGTGGTGGTCGGAAGTGAAGAGGCATGGACTACCATTTTTTAGTGAGAGCTCCCTAGGTAGGGAAAAATTAATTCTTACATTTTTGTGGAGAGATCTTAATGGCAGTGAACTTTGCTCCCCCACCAAACGTGTTTTTATCGTTATTAATTGTGTAAAAAATCACCATACACTCTCGCCCTCCTCCCTGAAGAGGCTGCTAGAAAGCGCTGTTTGGTATTGGCAAGTGGAGATAGAGAATCAATGTAGAGACAGCTATCGCTTAATTCCCACCACAGAAACGTGGATCAGTTCCAACTGGGAAAAGAAACTTCTTCCCACTGATGACAAGCACCAAATACAACGCCAAGTCAGAGTAAACAGCCTTTGGGCTGTACATTATGTCATTGGCAATACCTTTGATGCCGTAGAATTTGGTATTTTAAGCAAAATTTTTGTCCCTATGGCCGATACTATTTATTTTTTCGCTGCAGAAGCTGGTATTACTGTCGTTATGTCTCTGAATTTCAGTAGTTTAAAGAGCGCTGCATGTGTGAAAAATAACCCACAAAGGGAACCCCTCCGCTGAAGCAACGACATCATGAACCAGGAATCCTTTAATAAAACTTACAGCCCAATATCCGCATTTCTAAGTGAGTATCAGAATATCGAGTCTGATCACTTTTCTGGCTGCCTTGTAGAAACCACTTTTAGCGTGGATAAATATTGTGACTCATTTTTCACCCAACTTAATATTCCTTTTCCAGACACATTAGACAATGCTGTGCCATCCCGTCGGGCCGAATTTCTTGCCGGACGAGGCTGTGCTCATTTTGCACTAAATAAACTAGGCACACCGGTGACAGAAATCCCTGTAGGGTCAAATCGCTGCCCCATATGGCCAGAAGGAATACAAGCTTCTATTACTCATGCAGGCAACCGGGCAATCTGTGCTGTCAGTACTACATCTCTGGGGCTGGGAGTTGATTACGAAAAAATCATCACAGAGAAAACCGCTATAGAAATCAAAAGCAACATAGTGAGTGATGCAGAGGAGAAACTGCTCTCAGAAACTGGCTTACCCTTGGAAAACTGGTTGACTGTGGCCTTCTCAATCAAAGAGAGTCTGTTCAAGGCACTATATCCAAAGGTGGGAAAGTACTTCGATTTTCTGGATGCTGAAATTACTAAGCTATTTCCTCAGCAACAAAAACTGGAGTTGCGAATTTTGCGGGATCTCTCCTCCAGGGTTCCCAGTGGAAGTACTTTTATCGGCAGATATCAACCACATCATAAAGGCATATTGAGCATCGTTGAATATTAGCCGACTCAGACAATACCAGCCATAACTCAGCTAAGAATAAAAGGACCATTTTATGTCTGACGTTCCAGCTATTTTGAACGCACGGACTCATATGCAACTTCCGGGCAATGACGAACTGATCCGAACAATGCCATGCCCGTCTGATACCGCTTCAACTATTGAGCGAACTCGCCACCAGGTTGCCAGAATACTAAGCGGTGAAGATGACCGCCTTCTGGTAGTCGTGGGCCCGTGCTCAATTCACGACCCTGAAGCTGCGCTAGACTATGCGCAAAAACTGTCCGAAATTCAAAACCAGTTTGAAAGCAGTCTTTGTCTCGTCATGCGTACATATTTTGAGAAACCGCGTACCACCGTAGGCTGGAAAGGTTTTATTTATGATCCTCATTTGGATGGCAGCGCCGATATGCATACCGGGCTCACTAAAGCCAGGGAGTTATTACTCAATATCAATGCACTGGGACTAGGTGCTGCCACTGAATTCCTGTGCCCGCTAAACGCCCTTTATATTGCAGATCTGATTTCATGGGGGGCCATTGGTGCACGTACTACCGAATCACAAACACATCGGGAATTAGCCTCAGCACTCCCCTGTCCTATCGGATTTAAAAATAGTACCGACGGCAATATCAAGGTCGCGATGAACGCGATTCAGGCCGCACAATCACAGCAGATATTCTGCACAACGATCCGCAATGGGAAGTTTGAAGCAATCCAGTCTGCAGGCAACCCGTATTGCCACTTAATCCTTCGTGGTGGAAAAATTCCCAACTACCACCCTGAAGATCTGGAACAGGCTATCTTCGAACTTGGGTCAGCATCACTACCCACCGGTATTATGGTCGACTGTAGTCATGGAAACAGCCAAAAAATACACAGTAATCAATTAGTTGTTGCAGAATCACTCTGCAAACAGATCAGTTCCGGACAGAAAAATACTGCAGCAGTGATGATTGAAAGTTTCCTAATAGAGGGCAATCAAAAGATCTGCAAAAAGGAGAATATGCGCTACGGACAATCCATCACCGATGCCTGTATCGGCTGGGAGGATACTTGCCAGACTTTAGAAATGCTGTCTGAAGCGATTGTCAGACGACGAAACTTATTTACTGCGACTCACAATATGGAAATTGAGTTGAACCTAAGTGCTTTATAATAATGCTTCGGAAATATTTATGCTGCCATTGCTCCATAGTTATGGCAGCTCTTATAAATATGAATCATTTTGTATATATTTGATAGACTTATAAATATAGAAAAATAACTCCATTAAGCATGGATCAAATTGACAGAGAGGTCAGCAAATCGCTGAGGCAAATACGTCAGAACCCACTCAATTTTCTTTGTTAAATTCTACGTTTAGGACATACGATGAATAAAAATACGATGCCTTTTAGTAGCACCCGGCCTATTCCGACTAAGCATTCTACAGTGAAAGAGACATCTCATGCCAACTCAGCCCACCATGATCAGAATCGGACTCACCGAGATAAATAAAACCGTATCTAGCGTACATATCAACAAGCTCAGACTGACAGATAAGATAAATTCTCTTTTTCCCAAGCTTCCTCATAGCGGCAATAAAGCTATTCATTAACTTGCCTGACATACCCTTGCCTTGATATTCAGGGTGAACTACAAGAGACATGATAACGATATTTTCGCCGCTGGGATCATGTCCTATTAATTCCTTGAACTCTTCATTGGATAACTCAACCTTGTGAGCCGCTCCCGAATTAATAAAACCAATAATTTCTATATTGTTTTCGATAACGAGGAATCCTTCAGGATAAGTCTGAATCCGCTTTAAAATTTTCTCTTTTGTAGCAGCCTCATTACCAGCATAGGATATGGACTCAATCTCAAAACATCTATCCAGATCCTGCTCATTTGCAGAGCGTATATTTACTTTAGACATTCTTTATCAACACTCCCTTCACGTAGCATATTAATCAACTGTACATCCTGGTACACCCAGCCCGAAAAATATCCTTCCTTAACTTGTAATATTACCTCACCTCAATACTATCAACCCAAAACCTTATAGGACCTATTAATCTCTGTACGGCGTGGTACCTGATGTTTACACGTGCCTTAGATTTGCATAACGACTCATAAAAATAGCGTTCTTTATACTTTAAATTCATGCGATATATCTTTTCAGAACCCGCCAACACTATACCCAAGAAAAATTTTGATGAATTCTTAGTTAAACTCCTGAAACTACAGGACTCTACCTTCCCTGTCACCTCAAATATACCTTGGTGTTCAGGGGGCAATTCCATAGGTATATTGATTAAATATAATCCACCGAGAAGTAATCCTACTAAACCCAAACTAAATATAATATTTTTCTTAGTCTTTGAAATCATCAATTAAAGCAACCTCGTTACAACACACAGCTGAAAAGCAAAAAAGGTGTGTAAGCCGCCTGGCAGCGAAAGCGTGCAGTTATTTGACTTATCTTCTATTACCGGTTAACTGCTCAATATATTACACTCTAAGCTTCCATAAGCAATTTTTTGCGAGCCAAAATCATGCTGTTTGAATTTGAGCTAAAGTCCATTAGCGTGACCCATTACTTTTTTTCAAATTAAAATATTGGCTGAACTGGGCTATGCCGGAACAAAAATAACCAAGCTCGCCAAATATGGAGTCATTTGAAAGAATTAATGATCGTCGAGAACCTGAAAATTCTCTGCCAATAACTGTGTCTGTAATTGCGACCACTGATCTAGGGGAAGAGAAATTGGCATTGTGACCTTGCTGGCATAGTCCGCCTGTCCACAACTTCCCTGGTGGCGGCCTAACAAAAAGCGCAGACGCGCTTCCTGAGCAAAGTCACAACAAACGGAGGTCTGATGCAAAGGTATAAAAGGTTGCAAAGGGACATCCTGTAATGCTGCGCCCACGGCACCGCGATAGGCTCGCATCAGTCCCCCAACCCCGAGTTTGGTACCGCCAAAGTAGCGGGTAACAATAGCCCCCACGTTACCCACGCCCTGCTTTAATAGCAACTCCAGCATTGGCCGGCCGGCACTACCGCCTGGTTCGCCGTCGTCATCAGCTTGCATGACTTCGGGATTGGACGGATTGCCGATTACGAGCGCAGTACAGTGGTGGCTTGCGTCGGGGTACTCAGAACGAACTGTATCCAGCTGGTGTAGAAAAGCCGTTTTATCTTCTACCGGCCCCAGCCAGCAGATAAAACGGCTTTTCTTTTCTTCCGTTTCACTGACAACGGGAGATGAGGGAATCTGATAGCTCACCGACAATATCGTCCCAGCGCTGGTTTTTCAATTTCTCATACAGAGGCTGGAGCTTGGTCTGCCAGACTTTATTATCGACAACACCAACATGCTTGCAGCGAATAGTCCCCTCGGAATCCACCAGGAAGGTTTCCGGCGCACCAAAAACCCCCAGGTCCAGGGCCAAACGACCATCTCTATCAGCGAGACTGTAAAGGTAGGGGTTGTGGAATTTTTCCAGCCACTTAACTGCCGCCTCATCCTCATCTTTGAGGTTAACACCAACGATCGGCACGCCCTGTTCAGCCAGAGCATTCAAATAGGGGTGCTCTACCCGGCAGGCCACACACCATGTGGCCCACACATTCATCAAATGCGGACCATCGGGAAGATCTTTCTTCTCTACAATCTGGCTGTTATCAGCCACTTTTTGCAAAGAAAATTCCGGCACCGGTTTATTCAGCAGTGCAGATGGCATTTCCTGTGGGTTCAGGTAGAGGCCTCTCCAAAATAACACCGCCAGAACAGCAAATATTACCAGGGGCAAAAAGAGTTTGAGTCTAGACATTATCCTTTCCAACTATTACGCCGTAGCAACATTGCCTGTAACTTCTACTGCTTTAGCGGCTTTCGCTTTGCGATAGCGCTTATCCGCTACAGCAATAGCTCCACCAATCGCCATCAGAAGTGAACCCAACCAAATCCAAACCACAAATGCTTTGTACTGGAGTCGCACAGCCCAATCACCATTGGGGTTGGATCTATCCATCGGCTCGCCGAGCGCCACATAGATATCGCGGAAGAGACCCGTATCAATCGCCGCCTCAGTCATAGTATTGCCGCCGGACAAGTAGTTGCGCTTTTGCGGATGCAACTCTGCTATCGGCTTGCCGCCCTTGCTGACGTGCAGCACACCTTCAAAGGCTCTGTAATTAGGACCCTGGGCCATGCGAACGCCATCAAACTTGAAGTCATATCCGGATACCTGATAAGTATCACCAGCACCCATCCGCACATCTTCCTCAACGGTATAAACGGTAGTCAGCACCACCCCCAACACCGAAACCGCCAGGCCGATATGAGCGATATGCATGCCGTAGTAACTGGCTCTTTGACGCTTCAGACCGGCAAAAAATGAACTGGAATTGCGAGTCTTGGCCACGATATCGGCGATGCTGGAAGCAAATACCCAGACTCCAATAAAGATGCCCAACGACGCCCCCCAATGGTAATCACCCAGGGCCAGGGGCCAAAGCAGCGCAATAACCAGCGAGGCAACGAAAGGCAGGCGCCATGCGCTCAGCAACTTATCCCAGCGGCTGTCCTTCCAGTTAGCACGCACTCCCATACCCACCAACAGGCAGAGAATGATCATCAGGGGTACAAAGAACAGGTTAAAGAAGGGTGGACCCACACTCACCTTGCCCCAGTTCATGGCATCTGCCAGAAGTGGATACAGGGTGCCGGTCAAAACCATACCCATAATCAACATCAACAGGATGTTATTGCCGAGCAGGAAAGTTTCCAGTGAGCGGAAAGAGAAAACACTGCGGGCACTGACTGCCGGCGCACGCAGGGCAAACAGCAACAGGGATGTACCGACAACCACGGCCAGGAAACCCAGGATAAAGCTCCCGCGCAGCGGATCAGTGGCAAATGCGTGAACGGAGGTAATTACCCCGGAGCGCACCAGGAAGGTTCCAAGCAGGCTGAGACTGAAGGCGAAAATCGCCAGCAGGATTGTCCAGCTCTTAAACAGGCCGCGCTTCTCAGTCACCGCCAGGGAATGCATCAAGGCTGTGCCCACCAACCAGGGCATCAGGGAAGCATTCTCAACCGGGTCCCAGAACCACCAACCGCCCCATCCCAGCTCGTAGTAGGCCCACCAGCTCCCCAAGGCAATACCGAGGGTGAGGAAAGCCCAGGCTACCGCAGTCCAGGGCCTGGCCCAACGGGCCCACACCGCATCAAGGTGGCCGCCAAGCAACGCGGCAATAGCAAAGGCAAAGGCCACAGAAAAGCCCACATACCCCATATACAACAGGGGCGGGTGGAAAATCATACCTGGGTCCTGCAGCAGCGGGTTCAAGTCAGAACCTTCCATTGGCGGGAATGGCAGGGTGCGATCAAAGGGGTTCGAGGTAAGGAGGATAAACAGGAAGAAGCCGATCAGAACAAAACCGAGCACGGCTAATACCCGAGCCGAAAGCTCCTCAGGTAACTGTTTACCAAACAGCGCTACTGCCGCTGCCCAGCCCGCCTGAATCAGAAGCCACAACAGGATAGAGCCTTCATGACCACCCCAGACAGCGGTGACTTTGTAGTAGACCGGCAAGATGCTATTAGAGTTTTGCGCTACGTAATTAACAGTGAAATCACTCTGCACAAAAGCAATAGTCAGGCAAGCGAAAGCGATCAAGGTGAAAGCAAAAATTCCCAGGGCCAGGGGGCGTCCAGCCTCCATCCAGACCGGACGGGATGAGTAGCTGCCGGCCATCGGCACTGTTGCAAGTGCAATGGAAAGCAACAGGCCAATGATTAACGCAAAATGGCCCAGTTCAGGGATCATATCTTCGCTCCAGCGGTACAACCCTCGTGGGAAACCATGGTATCGGCAACCTCCGGCGGCGTGTAATTCTCATCGTGTTTTGCCAGAACCTGGTCTGCGCGCAGTACACCACTTGGCATCAACTGTCCGGTAATTACCGCAGCTTCACCCTCGGCAAAAAGATCCGGTAGGATTTTATCGAAGACAACAGAGAGTTCGGCTTCACCATCGGTAATAACAAACTGGACTTCCAGGCTGTTATCAGCCCGCTGTACACTGCCCGGTACAACACATCCGCCCGCACGAATCCGCTTTTCCATCGGGACTTCACCCGCGGCAAAAGCCCTTGGGGCATAGAAATAATCGATATTGCCGCGCATCGCATAGGCGACAAAGCCAACGGCTGCACTGGACAAAACCACCAGGACAAGTACGAGTATCAGGCGCTGCTTGCGTACAGGGTGCATTGTATAAGTCCTACTCCATAACTATTTAATTCTAATGAGCCGATAGGCTCTCCATAGTCCTATCCGCTAAAGCTCAGCAAATTGTGATTAAGCCGGCTCTTCTGCTATTTCTTTCTCTTTAGTAACTGTGCGCTCACTTACGGCCTGACGGCGACGCTGGGCAATTTTTTGCTGGCGCACCAGCTCTGCCTGCAGGCCCCGGCGTGCAATGTAAGGATAGAGAGCCATTCCCGCGAGACACAGGAAAGTCACTGCAAAGGACACCCACACATAAACACCGTGGCCATCCATCACCAGGAATTCGGCCAGGTTGGCAAATTGAAATTCCACTTTTATCGACCTCCCGCCAGTTCTTCCTGGACCCACTTGGTGCGCATCTCGCGTTTGAGCAGCAGAGTGCGGGTATGGGTCAGCAGGGTCCAGGCATACATACAGTAGAAACCGATAATCATGGTCAATAGCGGATAAAACATACTCGGATCAATACTGCTGGATTCGGTCAGGCGAATTGTCGCGGGCTGGTGCAAGGTAAACCACCAGTCTACAGACTTGTAAATAATGGGAATATTCACGGTGCCTACAAGGGCCAACAGCGCAGAAGCTTTATCAGCAACCTGCTCCCGGCTCACTGCGTGGGAAAGTGCCATTACACCGACATAGAGAAACAGAAGTATCAGCATTGAAGTAATGCGGGCATCCCATACCCAGTAAGCTCCCCAGGTAGGCTTACCCCACACGGCACCCGTAAACAACGAGATGAAAGTCAGCACCGCACCGATCGGTGCCGCAGCGCGCATCACCGCAAAGGAGAGTTTCATCTTCCAGATCAGGCCTATAGCGCCGCTGATCGCCATGATGTAGTAACCGGCCAGTGCTAGAAAGGCGGCGGGTACATGGATAAATATAATGCGGTAACTATTGCCCTGCTTGGCATCCTCTGGAGCAAAACCCAGCCCCCAGGCACTGCCTACAGCGAGCAATACAACACTAACCAGCGCCAGCCAGGGCAGCCAGGCTTCAGTTTTTTGATAGAACCAGCGGGGCGAACCCAAGCGGTGAAACCATTGCCAAGCCAAGAAAGACCTCCGAATCAATTATCCAGGCTAATACGTATTGCACCCGCAGCTGCGAGTGGTGCCAGTGCCGCAGCAGCAGCTAAAAGCGCTGCCAGAATTGCAAGTTGGGCGCTGTAGGCATAGCCATCAATTGCCGCCTGTACCGCGCCGGTGCCGAAGATTAGCACGGGCACATACAGCGGCATAACAATTAGTGCCAGTAGCAAACCGGGGCGGCGCAGGGCAACAGTCAACGCTGCACCTATGGCCCCGATCAAGCTCAGGCTCGCAGTTCCCAACAGCAGGGAAACCAGCAAACAAACATAACCATCCACTGGTAGATTCAACATCAGGGCGAGCAGCGGTGACAGCAGTGCCAGCGGCAAGCCTGTGGCAATCCAGTGCACCAGGGATTTTGCAAGAACCGCAAAGTAAAGCGGTTGTGGTAAAAGGGTGAGCTGTTCAAGGGTGCCATCTTCAAAGTCACCTCGAAACAGGCTCTCCTGGGAGAGCATGGTCGCCAGCAGGGCCATCACCCAAATCATGCCCGGAGCCATCTTTGCCAGAAGTTCGGGCTCAGGTCCTACCCCCAAGGGCAAAAGTGCTAAAACCGTCACAAAAAACAATAAAGGGTTGGCAATGTCTGCTCGCTTTCGTAGCGCGAGCAGCATTTCGATTCGGAACAACGCCATAAAACCGGGACCACTGCGCACTTCGCTCACCGGCATTTGGACATCAACTGTCGACATGCTCTCCCCCAAAATCATCAAAAGACTCAGAGACTGAATAGTCAGACAAGTTAACCTCACTGAGGCCTGCAAGTGACAGGGGTTGATGGGAGGTCAGCAGAATTGAACCACCGCTGTAAAGATGAACCGCCATCTGCTCTTCCAAGGCCGCAACACCTACAACATCGAGGGCAGTAAGGGGCTCATCGAGTATCCACAAACGGGGAGAATTGCTTAGGAATAGTCGCGCCAGGGCGACCCGTCGATTTTGACCGGCGGAAAGCGAATGGCACAAGCTGTCCTCGAAGCCGGTCAGGTCTACCTTATCCAGGGCCTTGAGGGCATCTTCTTGACCGGCGCCATACCAGGTGAGATTTTCCAGCGGTGTCAGACCGCTGCGCACCCCACCCCGATGACCAATATAAAGCAGGGACTCCCGCATTGCGGACAGTGCCTGCGGGTAGGGAGTGCCACACCAGAGGATGTCTCCACTGAAATCGCTGCTACTGCCAATCAAGGTGCGCAACAGGGTCGTTTTACCCGCACCATTACTACCTTTGATCTGGATTGCAGCGCCGGCCTGTAAAGAGAACCGAAGGCCCTCAAACAAGCGCCGACCATCCCTTTCGCAGGCGAGATCACTCACTTGCAGTACAACTTGGGACTTAGGGGTCACAGACATTTCCAGGATAAAACCGCTCTGACAAAAATCTGAACGGCATTATACCGGCCCCAGCGTTAATTGCATTGTCTCAACGCGCAACAATTCAAAGACTCTTGATCTTTCGCAAGAATGCCCACTAATTCACATGGAAAAGCGCTATTTAAATTGGCACCGAATTGCAGTTTTGATATTTTTCCACGGTCGTGAGACTTAGTACCTGGTTCTCGTTGTACCCTCAAGGAAGTGGGTATTCTCAGAAGTCGACATAAAGCTGGACCCGAAAAGGGCCAATATTTCTGCTCGTAAGGATGCGTGTCTATGAACAACCTCGCCACCCATATTGACTCCTGGCTCGACGCTACTACTTTAATTGGCCAGGAGAGCCAGATTTACCAACAGCCATTCCCCTTTTTCGTCGCCAAGAACCTGCTGGCCGAGGGTCTTATGGCATCGTTTATTAAAGACTTCCCCAAGCTCAAGGGGGCCGGCTACCTCCCCTACGATAGAAGCAGTTGTGGCACCACAATTAATGAACTTATCGAACAATTTAGGGCTCCGGAATTTGCCGACGCTATCGGGAACAACCTGGGTATTGAGAATCTTTCTCAATACCCGACCTATGTGTCGATCAGCCGCACACTCAAAAAGCGTCACGGTCGTATCCACACTGATGGCCAGTCAAAAATTGCCACAGCCCTGCTCTACTTAAATCCCGAGTGGACTCTGGACGGCACAGGGTGCCTGCGATTCTTAAACAGCGGAAACGACTTTGAAGATACAGCGGCACCAGAAGTAAAACCCTCTTACGGTACTTTGGCCGCATTTAAAAGGGCTGATAACTCGTTTCACGGGCACCTGCCTTTCGAGGGCAAAAGACTGGTTATCCAGGTAGCTTGGTTAGTCAGTGATGCCGAAAAAAACAGGAAGGCCAAGCGCGGCAAACTGGCCTCAAAACTTAAGCGGCTGCTGGGCTTGTTTGGAGGTAACTCAGCAGCCCCGCAAAACACTTAGGCTACAGCCACCGATCCAAGTACTGGAGCCCACTTCCCAAGCGGGCTCCAGTACGTTGAAAGTTCCGCAGCACAAATACAACTCCACTGATTCCGGGAACATCTCTTCTGCAAAAATAATTACTGGAGAAGTTCAGTCAAAAGAGTAAAGCGATATGTGAAACCATAGCTTGGCGATTTCTGATCATAACGAAAGGTTTACAGAGAAAACCGGTCGGGTTAGGCAGGAAAAGCAAGAGTTGAATTAAGTTTATTAACTACGCAGAGTACAGTTAAAGTAACCGGTTTTCGAAATTACTTTTATTTAACGTCTGTACCCTGCATAGGTCGCCAACGCGCTTAATACCTCAGCATATTTTATCAGTCGAAGTCATAGTCCATTAATTCACGTCTTAATCGCTTTTCCTCCAGTTTGTCCTCTACCATTCGACGTGCGTCGCGTGGCGGCTGAGAGGTAGCTTCCTTCAGCACTTCAGTTGCAATTTGTGGAATACCCACATTATCAAAATCTAGGCGTCTTTCGTTAACGTGGCCGCTCATACGAAACTCCATAATCTTGATTAGAGAAAGCAAAAATTTCCTTATCGCACCGAGGGTGCAATTGCAGATTAGCCAGCTCAATCAATCGTGGTCAAGCAATAATTTATCAAGTGGAAATGCGGCTATCACAACGAAACCCTCCGACTAATCTCAAAGCAAATTCATCCGCAAAAACCGCCCTTTCAAAGTCAAAGTAGCGAAGAAAAAAGACAGATTTATGAAACTTTTTCGAAAATTTTAAGAAATGGGGATGGCGGGAATAGGAGTAACCGAGTGGCGCCAATGTTACCCTGAGTGACATACTGAGTTGGTACACTTTGACAGAAGGCGGAGCAAAAGGGAAAAGGATGACATGACAGAGTTGCTTTCACGGGCTAGAATAGCGCCCTTCCTCAGCAGTGGCCGTCAGCTACTTGCATCCGCCCCCGTCGGTTAACAGGATAAACCACGGACCTCCTAAGTCCGGACTGGTGGTTCGAGTCCACCCGGGGGCGCCACACATCATTAGGCGAATCAGTACACACACGCCTTCGCTGAGTGCATAAATAGCGCCAAGAATAACCCTGCCAACAGAACCCCACCCCAGAAGAGCCTGGTAGAGCGGCTAATCACTCTCCCCCGCTTAGCTTCATTTCTGACTGTCTTACTCATAATTCAAATCCATTTGCCTGTTTTTTACTCGCTCGCCGCAATATTACCCGAAACTATTTTGCCGGAGAAACTCCATCTCAGAATAGACAAAGCCCGGCCAAGCCGGGCTTCTGGATACATCACTACAAGTCCAGGCGAACGCTCCCTATTGATTGGTCCCGTTTGTGCCCGTACCTCCATTGCCATTGTTCATCTGAGTGCCATTCTGCATCTTTTTCTGCATCTTCATCATGTCCTTTTCTGCTTTGTCTTTCCTGTGATGCATTCCGATCTTATGCCACTCTTCTTTGAACTTGGCCCAAAAGGATTCATTAGGCGCCTTGGTGCAAGCAGTAATCACCATTGGTGTCACTTTCTCAGTGCCCTCGATATCCAGCATATCTCCCTCTTCTTTACCTTTCTGAGCGTAAGCGGCAGCCCAATAGACAGCCTTAGGCTTAAACTCATCATCGATAGCCAGGAAGTCCGCACAAGTCCAGTCTTTCGCCGGCTTCTTGGGATGGTTATCCGCGAAGGCAGCAGAAGCAGCAAGACTGGCAATTACCAAAGGAAGAATGTACTGCTTACTTTTCACAATTAGATCTCCAAAATATTCAGGGCTAACACCCTGTGAATCAATTGCAGGTAATGTGCAATCCGCTCGCTACCCACAGGCCTGGAAGAGCGGCCGACAAGTCACAAAAATGACCGCGACAAACAGCGAGGCAAGGAATAGCCCCGGATTCACCAGCCTTATGACAGCGGAAACGCAAGCCAAGCCGTTAAACTGACAAATACTTGGCCCATTGAAAGAATAGACGCACTTTTCATTTTTTGGGAAAAATCAAAAATACTTTCTTGCTTGCATACAAACTTTATTGTTCAAACACCTTCCATGCGAACAAAGCGGACTTTACCTATAGACACCTTTAGCTGTTAGCGCTCGTAATAGAGTTTGCTGCCTCCCATTTTTGACTTTGCCCGTCCTGCTTTAATAAAGAGAAACCTAACCAAATAAACCAGACTATTTGGGAAATACCGAATATTTCTGTAAAGATATCATCTGGATAGATAGTCGCAATTCCCGCCACACCTACTAGCACACCGATAAAGTTTAATGGTCGAGAAAAAAGCCCAACTTGCAATGCAGCAATGCTAATTAACAGAACCCAAAGTCCACCCACCAACTCATTGCCACCACCGAGACTTTCAACCATCAAGTATATTATTCCCCAGGTATCGAAAGCCTTCTGAACACTGACTTCCATAAGCCCCAAAGCATAGGCGAGACCTATATTTGCAATCATACCGCTCGCTATGACAAGCCCCACCCAGACTGCTCCAAACAAGGATGCCAATGCAGCTATCTCCCTCCTCTTACTTTTTAGCTTTTCATATATGTTAACTACCACACAGCCCAGCAAGATCGCAAAGACCAAGTACATAAGGGTATAGGCAATATTAAAAATCAGTTGGTTTTGCGCCAAGAACGTCATTTTTTCTATGGGGCTTCCACCTGATGGAAAAGACCAAAAAGCACCAAAGAATACAAAAGCACTAATATAAATTAATCCCATGCCAAACGCCGAGATACCAGCAACTCTATCCATAGCTCTCCCCCATCATCTTTGAACTCAATTCAATGCCCATAAATATCGCTTCAATTATGTAACCCAAGGAAGCCAAATTCGTAACACCCCACCCTGTCTAATCGGCAAGTAATCGCATAAATGAATATTCAGCAAGAGAAGAAAATCACAGTGCTTAAAAGAAGGTGCGCATTAATGCCATTTCTGACTAACGTTCATGTCAGGACCTATAGATGAATAGCTACATATCACTATTGCCAATTAACCCGAAGGAAATAATAGGATGGGGAGCAAGGAGGGAAAAATCTAAAGAACCCAGAGATCAGTGATCTCCATCAGGAGCCGATTTACTTAAAAATCAGCTCACTGTCAGCTCTAACGGTAGAGTGTCGTATTCAGTCGCCAAGCCGATACTTACGGGCCACAACCTCAAACTGACGAATATAAATGGCTTGGGCTGGCTTATAGGGCGGCAGCCACTGATCGGGCCCTTTATCTCCCTTACTGCGATTGTGGCCATCATCAACCAGCCACAAATTTGCAGGGTCTTCTGCAAAAGCTCTACGCTGCTCCCGGCTCCAGCCAGCACCACCGTACTTGTGAGCCCAGGATAGGGGTACTATATGCTCCACATCCAGGTCCGAGGCTTTTTCAAAAAACTGTCCCGTATAGGGGTCCATCCACAAACCTAAAACCACTGTGCAGCTCTTCTCATTGCTGAAGGCAACAGGAGCCAAAGAAAGCCGGATCAATAGCTCCTGGCGAGTATTCTGGCAATCACCATCGACATCAGACCACCGTGGCAACCACTCACTGCGATCATAAGATTGAGGGGTTATTTCATAACACCCGCTGAGGGTCAACATGGACACTATTAAAAAAGACTTGAGTCGCATAAAGCTAAACTGCGGCTAATTACTGCTTGGGGAGTATTTTGATTACAGCCTTGAGCTTCGTCAAGAAGCTAATCCATTTTGGCATGAATACAAATCAGTACGCATGTGCTGTATCTACCTATCCCAAGGAATGAATATCATTAAGCTAACATACGACTGAAAAAATTTAGATGGTTAAGAAATCGGCATGTAGTAACAATAGCTATCCCCTATACTGTATAAAAGGTCGAGAGCCATTACAACAAGGATATAAGAGGCAGAGTGGCGCTACTTGCCAGCTTAGGGAATGGACACAACTTTATTGTCCCAACCCACTTTAGGAATGGCTCATTCAACAAGTTACCATTCCAGCTCTATTGGTTTAATGATGGGATATTCATTGTAGATGCCGATACTGAATATAAGCATCTTATAGGGAAAAAACTCATTTCTGTAGCCAACCAGCCGATAGATGCGGTAATGAAAAAATTTCCACTGCAAATGCCCGCGATAATGAAATGCAACAATACTGGCTGGGGCCTTATTATCTGGCCTTACCGGAGGTTCTTGAGGGTTTAGACATAGTAGAACGTGCATCAGAGATCCCACTAACTCTGGAAGAAAAATCAGGAATCAAAGAGCAAGTAGTTCTATCAGGAAAACCTTTCAACTTTACAGGGTTTCCAACCTTACCTGCACCTAATAATAGCGACAACTTACTTTACCTAAAGAACAAGAAAGAAAACTATTGGCTTGAATACAACTCTGACAGTGATTTCCTATATTTACAATTTAATAGAGTCGCACAAGATAAGTCACACCCACTGGACGTATTCAGCAAAGGGATCACAGCATTCACTAAGGGTAGAAAAATAAAAAATCTTGTTCTAGATTTGCGTCACAACAATGGCGGCAATGGTTCTATTATTCCTCCTCTGACAAGATCGTTAATTCATTTTTCATAAAATAGCGAAGAGAATAATCTATTTGTGATTGTTGGACGGAATACCTTCTTCGCTGCACATTTGTTACCTGCAGACCTCGATCGTTTGACTGACATCATCATTGTAGGTGAACCAAGTGGGAGCAGACCCAACCATTTAGGTGAAGCGGGATGGTTTAAACTTCCATATAGCGGTGTCTGGGGGATCATTTCATCTCAATACCATCAAGCATCAAAGGCCGAAGATCATCGCATATGGATTGCACCACATGTTCCTATGACACTCTCCTCTGAAGAATATTTCGCAGGAGAAGATCCCGCAATAAATCATATAACTAGAGTAATCAGCCACACACAAATGGAAAAGTAGCAAAGTGCTCATTAGAATCAGCTAGCATAGCTGTAATCTAGGATCTTAGGGTAAATTATAAAAGGCGACGAGCCAATATGGCTTTAACTTGGGTTGTTATAGGTTCATTTCTCCAGCTATCATTTTCCAGCTTTCTTTTTATGATGGCTACATTCGCTGTAGGCGGTGTAAATAATAGAGGAAATTTATCAAAGATCTCATCATTGATACTTGCGGCTTCCCTTTATTTATTACCTTTAACTAGCATACTTGCTGCCGGCATTGTTATATACCAATACAACCATGGAGGGGGCGCCTCCTCTTATTGGTGGCATTTTATGCCTGTTGCGGCGGCTGCTTCATATATTATTTATATAAACTCACTGTGGGGAAAATAGCGCAACATGAAAGAAATCATTAGGAGCTTCGTCCATGAGTAAATGCCTACTTTTTGATAACGATGGCACCTTAGTCGATAGCGAACATCTCTCTAGTATTGGCTTAGCTATGATGTTCGAAAATTACGGAATAAAACTAGATGCTGATGAATTGGTCATAAGATTTAGGGGTTGGAAACTGACAAGCATTCTATCTCTATTAGAAGAAGAGAATAACATCAAACTGAAAAGCCATTTTGTTGCAGCTTATCGCGATATAGTCACAAAACTCTTTACCAGGGAGTTAAAACCTGTTGAGGGTATAGTAGACGCTCTTGAGGCACTTGATGGTGAGAAAGCGGTTGTATCTAGCGGCCCCCTGCAAAAAATCAAGCATGCATTAAATATATGTGGGCTATCTAAGTATTTCATAAATAATTTATTCAGTTCATATGAAGTAGGTATATGGAAGCCTGATCCAGGCATATACCTACATGCCGCCAAAAGTATGGGCTACCGCCCTGAAAACTGCTCCGTTATAGATGATGGACTAGTGGGAGTTAAGGCTGGCGTAGAAGCAGGCATGAAAACTTACTTTTTTAATCGCTTTAATGAGGAATCTAATACCGTTGGCGTAGTGCCCTTTCAGGCGATGAAAGAGTTACCAAAACTAATAGGTAACTAATCCCCCAAGAACACTATGTCTTTAATCTATTAGCATCATTTATTCACTTCCACTACTTCTACCAGTCATCATGGGCGCTACAGGAAAGATGAGTCCCGACAAGCAATATCTGTTTAGTTCTTTGCGCATGGGAGGTACAATTTAGCCGCTAACAATAGTGCATAATATAGGCAGAAAGCCTATCACCCCATACCCAATAGGATCTCGGTTTCACACGATGCCTTTAGCGCTTGCCCCTGCATCTCTCCTCACAAAATCTACATCTGGCTACAGTAAGAATGTTCTCAAAGTTATTTAAAAAGAGTAAACCACGAGTCTATCTGGATAAAATGATTGTCGTCTCACAGGATGAATTTAGCAAGATTGGTGCTTGGGGGGCTTTTAAGGGCGAAGATTTAGAGGAGGGCATTCGTCATAGACTGCTAGAAGTTTTCTCCTTACCACATATATCTAGTCGAATAGAACCTAAATCCAATGATTTAGCACTAGAGGTTGTAGTCTTAAAAGTAAGAGCCGGTGAGTTTGACACTGCGTACTTTGGCGAAATTGGTGCTATACCTGTATTCTGGCGACCAAAGATTGAAGTTGCAGCTCGACTCTATTACACCGATTCCAATAAAACACACTCCTCTTATAAGGCTCGGGAAAAAATGCCATGGAGAGAATATTTCTCAAAGGTATTCAGCCTAAGAGGAATGCTCAGGTATAGGCCTGTTTTTGGAGCAAAAGAGCTAGAGCCTATTCTCTATAGAGCATGTGAAAAGCTGCTTACCAGTATGGTAAAATCAGTATCAAATGCTATAAATTTAGGCAATCCGATTCCACTTATAGCCTTAATTTTTTCCTGCGATAGAGATATCGAAGCAGCCAGGACTTTTTAGGGTTATCGAGAGAGTGATTTTTAAGTATAAGCAGATAAGCTACTAGACTGGAGGGGCTTATCAAATCCATACCCTCTTACTACAATTTGCCAACAAAGCTAAAAAAACCCGCTTGCAACATGGAGTAATAATTAGGTACGAGTTGTCATCCGTGCTGTACTAAATTTATACCTGACGATATCCTTAACTTTCTGGTAATTCTAATATGTTCAAAATCAAAGAAGCCACCACTGTTATTCTAGTTACCTTCCTGATAGGGTGCTCCGCGGATAGTCCAAAGGATCCCAAACCCACCACACCGGTCGGTTCAGACAAGGATGCCCACGGGTGTATCAACTCAGCGGGCTACCTTTGGTGTAGTAAAACTAAAGAATGTGAGCGGCCATGGGAGCTTGCAGAGAAGGCTGGCTTTACGAACACTCCCGACAATTTTGATGAGTATTGCGATAATAAATAGGGTCTCTCCTAGTGGCCTCCTCCAACTATGGGAGCAAGCTAGCGATAGGTAAGACCATAGATGCGCAAGGCTGAAGAACGAAAGCTTCAAAAATAAAAAAGCCCGGCACTAGCCGGGCTTTTAGAAAATGGCGGTGAGGGAGGGATTCGAACCCTCGATGCCTTTCGACATACACACTTTCCAGGCGTGCTCCTTCGACCACTCGGACACCTCACCAAATTGTCACCCTCTGCAAGGACAGTCCGCCTCTCGACGAGTCTCTCTTCAAAAAATCTGCAAGGAAATCAGTAAGATAGCTACTGTAGCTTTGAGAGAATGCGCACTTTACCCAAATGTTTGAGAAAGTTCCAGTGAAATCTGAGGAGAATGAGCTTCGCATCTTCTCTTGGGTACAGATCCAAAGCTCCAGGATAGATTTCATGCGAGTTGTACACACTCGTACAATGACGACAGTCCAAAATTTGAACACTGCAAACAAGTCAAGGAATGATGGTGCTAGGCGGCAAATAAAGGCAAGAAAGGTGAAAGAGGCCTGGTGCAATCAGCAGAGGCGGCAGAACAAACCTATATCCAGCTCGATATCTCCTACAAATGACTGCTAGTGCCTTTTCATAGTCTATGTGTGTCTAAAATTTACATCAGGAAAGTGCTCTAAAACAATACTCCTACCCGATTGCAGGTCAAAAAGCACTACGTAGAATGAACATAGATAACCCAATTAGGACCTTAAAATCTATCTGCTTGAAAAGCCACATATAGGATTCATAGCTTGCTCTGCATGCTGCCAAGATAAGAGGATTACCTGAGAGAGATAGCCCGGCTCGGTGGAGTGGGGCCACCTAGGCAATTTTCTCTCGAAACGCCCAGAGGTTCGCCAAGTAAATCATCATAGCGCCCTATCCTGGATCGAGCCTCCCAAGCTCAAAGGAAGACTGAGGCAAAGGGGCGCCCCAGCCTGCTGATAATCAAAAGCTTAGTCAGCACTTTTTGTGAAATACAGACTGTCTTTTACCCGAGCTCCAGTACCTGGGTTAGTTACATACCAAGTTAACTCGTAATCTCCAGCCTCAAACCACTCTGGTATAGTTAGATAATTTCGAGGGTAGTCCTTTACCTCAGAATAATTCAACACGACATCCCGTGATTTATGAATGGGATAACTATCCCCATTAGGAAACTTGAGCACACTCCATTGTTCAAGTGTAACCAACGATTGCGTAGAGTCTAAATTACGAATACCCGCATCATAATTAACTCTTCCCCCGTAGGAAGGAACTGAAAAATCGGTAGGTTCGTCAAGCACAATCGCCAACTGAGTGTCAGAGACATCACCTTCTACAACCAGTTCAAAATCCCAGAAATCTACATAACCACCAGACACACTAAACTTAAATTTGCCCTCCCCATCGAGATAATTTTCTGCCAGGACACTAGTTTCATTCCCGCAGAAATTAATGGTTTTTTGCAGCTGTGGTACGGGATTGGGGTTTTCTGGTGTTGGGGCATCTATGCCCACAGCAAGCTGCTGCGCAACAGACTCAAATCTAGGGAAATTAAAAGGTCCTGCAGGTTCACTTTCCGCCTTATAAAATGCCGCGCCAGCTTCGCCATTCTTAACTTTTGTATTGATACAAACTTTCTCAATGGTATCGAATTTATAACCAATATCTAAATCCACCTCGTATTCAATTCCATCTTCCATCCTGAAGGGAAATGGCTCACCTAGGTCTATTTTTGTACTGATTGTATCTGCACAAACCAATGTCGTTGCGCAGATTAAAGTAATACCAGCTATAGAATTTTTCAACACATTCCTGTGCAAAGAATAGTTTGCATTCAACTTTTTCAAAATCACAATCCATTTAATACTTTATGAGTTACAACAATACTTCGAACAGCTTTTAGAACCACTTCCTGAGAAGACAAGGCTCACATTATAATAATCCATATTTATCATTGATCTTCTTTAGATCAAAAATAAGATAAATACTATTTTTGAGTTATAGACCATCAGGTTAACTGAACTAAAACTGCCCAATTTATTGTATTTCAACTCTCCCTACCTCCACAAAAATTTTTGCTTTACATGCGTCCCAAGTAAAAATTGTCAAAGATAACACTTATTCAAACACTCCTGCCAAATCGTTGATCGACCTCTCAATAAAATTCATTAAAGTAATCGCTCACTTGGCAAGATACCATCCTGATACGTAATTCTAATAATCAAGCATCAGTAATAACCATTGCCGACACCGAGCTATACACCACAAGACCTTCCCGACCTCTACAATACATCCCAATATACATACAGCAGTCCCATCAATAACATTCTTGGTCAGACTTGCATTAGTAGTTAATATCTTAATTATCACAGAAACCGTGCCATATAATTTCTGGTCGTATCATTCCACACACTGTTTTGGATCTCTATCAAAATAAAAACGCACAGCCGACTGATCTTCAGAACTAGCAAACCCTGTTTTTTTGATTAATGGTTTCTCGCTAAATAATGTCGATGTTGTGGTCGCCATCGATAGCATAGACAAACTACCAAGAATCAAGAGATTGTAAACATCAAAAGTAGAAAAGAATAACTAAAAATTAATTGCTAAACAGGAGTCAACTTTCTAGGGTAATTCGGCCCAGAAAAACATACTGCGTAATTATGAATGGTTTTAAACTTAGAAAATATCAAAAATGCAGATGTAATCTAAAAGTAATGACAGCGAATTAAATTTGCAGTAAAAACTCTCGCGAATAAAAAAGGCATTTTTATACCACCCTTTTATCGAATAATTCATCGACTATAAGTGCAGTAGTAATTGCGCCGATCCTTAGAGTGAGATATTCACCCTTGGCAAAACCCAAAAAAGTCTCAGGGTTGACGACTGGAATTGCCACAAAGATAGAGAGGAATCAAGTGGGGGCAGAAACAAAAAAGCCCGGCATAAGCCGGGCTTTTAGTAGATGGCGGTGAGGGAGGGATTCGAACCCTCGATGCCTTTCGACATACACACTTTCCAGGCGTGCTCCTTCGACCACTCGGACACCTCACCAAATTGTCACCCTCTGTGAGGGTAATCCGCCTTCTGGCGATCTCTCTCTTCAGTGAAATCTTCAAGGAAATCAGGAAGATAGCTGCTGTGTCGTCGAGAGAGCGCGCACTTTACCCAAATGTTCCCAGTTGTGCAAGCACTAAAGTGAAAAAAGTCTCCCTGACTTTAAAAACGGAGCTTCACACGGGTGTTATTTAGGCAAGCCGCCACAAGTAACGACAGTCATACGCTCCTTCAAACATCCCCCCTTCGACTGTCACTGGTTGGGGGGGCATAAGGCAACAACCTTCTTCTCCAGCCTCTAGAAGAACACCGACTAGCATCACTTTCCCGGCCGCAGCTCATCCCTCTAAGCAGCCATAGAGGAAGGGCTTATCTTATGATGACAATACCTCCCTTACCTTCAACCAATATTGGACAGGTTGCTATCGAAACAACTCCTGTCTCGAGACTAGCTTGCTGGGTAGTCAGTAATCGCTATCTCTATAAACCCTATTGTGTATGCCGCTTAGTAGCCTGTTCGACCTAACTCCGCGGAAACCGGGAGGCCGTGGGATTCAAGGTACGGTAATATCACTTGAAACAACAACGAGAAAAGTATCACTTGCATACACAGTTTTTTCGCATTCTGTTCCTCGGAGGAGTAAACTGCGCTGCTGGGGTCACAGCGTGGCTATACGGCGAATGGGGAAATCGGAGCCAACCTGTCGCCAACGCGCAAGGCGTTCACTTTCTGCTCAAACGGACAAAGAACAACACAAATGCAGGACCAGCTTGAGGAGAGCACGGGGCGGAACATCAACCCTCGCTACTCCACCTATTTCCGCACCCTGATTTTATTTGCCGCAGCCGGCACCCTGGCGTATGCGGTGAATTGGGCGGCGCCTTGGCAATTAGACAAGCTGGTTATACTAGGATCTGCGGCTTTTATCCTTGCTTATACCGCCCTAGCCCAATTTATTCTCTACAAAGCCGGCGACAAGATAGCGCTAAAAACCCGACGCTGCCTTTCCTTTCTGGATACAGTACTGATAGGCATCACCATCTCCCTGGCAGACTTCACCATGCTGCCCTCGCTGCTTTTGGTCACCATGGTTCAGCTGAACGCACTTACTGGTGGCGGTGGTGGTCGCACCTGGTTTGAGCATAATACGGGTTTGCTGGTTGGTGTGGCCATTGGTTACCTGATGCACGAGCCATCCCTGCTGGTCAGTGCTGACCTCACCATCAGCACCGTGAGCCTCATCTGTATCCTGGCCTACCTCTGCGCTTACGCCTTTTTTACCCATCGCCAGATTAGCCAGTTGAAAGAAGCGAATCACTCCCTGATGGTTGAACAGCGAGTTAGCAAGGTTCGCTCCTACAAGCTTTCCAAATACCTGCCACAGAAGCTGTGGCGCTCTGTCACTACCGGGGATGAAGAAGCCCTGGTGGCCCAACGTAAACTCCTAACCGTTTTCTTCTCAGATATTAAGGATTTCAGCCAGCTCACCGAAGAGCTGGAGGCGGAAACCTTTACTCAACTTCTCAACAACTACCTATCGGAGATGGCGCGTATAGCCGGGCAATATGGCGGCACTATCGATAAGTTTATCGGCGATGCAGTGATGGTTGTTTTCGGAGATGACGAGAGTAAGGGACCGAAATCAGACGCGTTGCGCTGCGTCGCTATGGCCCTTGCCATGCGCAAACGTGTGCGTGAAATGAAGCAGGAATGGTACAACAAGGGCATTTCGCGCCCGCTCCAGGTCCGTATGGGCATTAATACTGGCTATTGCACAGTTGGTATTTTTGGCACCGCCAACTACCAGTCCTACACGGTGATGGGTACCCACGTTAATCTTGCCTCGCGCTTGGAGGGCGCTGCCCAACCGGGAGAAATCCTGATCAGCCACGAGACCTGGGCCATGATCAAACATACGGTAATGTGTAGAGACAAAGGGCACATTACCGTAAAAGGTATCAGTACTCCGGTTAAGGTTTACCAGGTTACCGACCTGCGTAAGAACCTGGGTGGCCAGCAGAGCTACCTGGAGGAACATGCCCCCGGATTCTCAATGCATTTAGACCTGGATAAGATCCGAAATTACGATAAGGAAAAGGTCTTACAGTCCCTGCAAAAAGCAGCATCCAACCTGAAAAGTAAAGTCATTATTTAACCATATAAAAAAGTGCGTAGGCGCAACACTCTACATAGTAGTATGCATACGCACCGCCAGGTTCCCCATAATCCAGACTGTACCCAGTACAATAATCAAAAGAATTAAGCTAGAAAAAAGAATTAACGCCAGGTTATCCCTGCGGTCCCGCTGGGTTGTTACGTTCAAGAAATATTTCAATTGCACTGCCAGCTGCGCAACCCCTAGTAACGCAACCAGAAGTAAGACACTTTTATGCTCACGTCCGATCGTGAGCACTGCGGCAAAAGCAGCCAGGGTGAGAACAACTGACAGAATATAGCCTGTGATATATAACCGCAGGTGTTGAGCAAAAGTTGGTTCCTTAGCCATAAACCCACCCACCGAAATAAACTACGGAAAAAATTCCGATCCAGATCAAGTCAAGAAAATGCCAAAACAATGCCAGCCGCAGGAATCGCAGTTTAACGACGTCGCACAATCCCATAGTGAAGACTTGAACGATCAAGACGATCATCCACAAGCAGCCAAAAGTCACATGAAGACCGTGTAAGGGTACTAGACCAAAAAAGGCTGACAGGTAGCCACTGCGCTGCGGTACTCCACCTTTTTCTGCCATAACTGAAAAATCATAGAGTTCCAGCCCCAGGAAGCCCATTCCCAACAGCAGGGTAATCACTACCCAAAAGAGAAAGCTGGCGCGACTGCGCTCATGTTTAACCATTACCGTGGCAATGCCAACCGTCAGGCTACTGGTGAGAAGAAACATGGTCTGGGCGAACAGGCTGCCGAAATCAAAAAGCTCCTTCGGGCCCGGTCCCCCAGCAGTGGCACCCACCATGGTGATATAAATCGCAAATACCACCCCAAAGAAAATCAGGTCACTCATCATAAACACCCAGAAACCAAAGATCACCATATCGGGATCTCTATGGATGGCTTCATGGGGATTACTTGCGCTGAGCGGATTTTTCGGTGATGAGATGGGGTTCATTTAAAGCTCCAGCTTCGCAAGGCCGACATTTCGCGGGGAGTCTTCCAGGTCCCGACCAACGGGCTCACTCTTCTCAACCAGAGCCAACCAGGCTTCCGTATCCTTTTCCAATTGACTGGCAGGAATAATATATTCTGTTTCCTTGCGGAAAGTAGACACAATTACTGCAACCAGCATGGTTAACGCAGAAATCAGTGCGAGCCACCAGATATACCAGACCAGGGCAAACATTAAAATTCCACTGACGACGCACAAAATAAATCCGAGGGGATTATTTTTAGGGAGCTCAATATCTCGATAGACTTTAGGTCTCTTGTAGGCTTCACCGTGTTCCTTGGCCTCAGTGAATGCATCCCGATCGGTAACTTTCGGTATTTCAACAAAGTTATAAGCCGGTACAGGAGCAGGAGAGTTCCACTCCAGGGAGCGGCCATCCCAGGGATCGCCAACGGGAACCCGGGTTTTATTCCTGTCTCTTATGCTCACTAAAAATTGAATAATCAATGTAATCAAAGCAGCCAGAACAATCATCGCACCGATAAAGGCGACAACCATAAACGGCTTGAAAGTGAGGTCGCCATAGCTAAATGATCGCCTTGGCATCCCCAGTAAACCAGCACCATAGAGCGGGAAAAATGTCACCATAAACCCTGCAAACCAGAGATAAGCTGATCGTTTACCCCATTTATCATTAAGCCGGAAGCCAAATGCTTTGGGGAACCAGTAGTTGTATCCGGCCAAAATCCCAAACAGTACGCCGGGGATCAATACATTGTGGAAATGAGCCACCAGGAACAAGGTATTATGTACCTGAAAATCAACAGTGGGGTTAGCCAGTATTACACCGGAAAGACCGCCTATCACAAACAGAATTAAAAAGCCGATGGCGTAAACCATTGGAGTGGTGAAGCGTATTCGACCGCGATACATCGTCGCCATCCAATCGTAAACTTTCACCCCGGTCGGCACCGCAATCAGCATAGTCGCAATACCAAAGGCAATATTGATCGTCGGACTCTGCCCCATGGTAAAAAAGTGATGCAACCATACAGTAAAGGACAGGATCGCTATACACATGGTGGCAATTACCAGGGACTTATAGCCGTACAGGGTTTTTGCAGAATAGGTGGAAAAAACCTCTGAAAAAATACCATAGGCAGGCAGTACCAACAGATAGACCTCAGGATGACCAAAAAGCCAAAATAAATTGGCATAGTTCATCATATTCCCGCCGAGATCATTGGTGAAGAAGTGGAAATCCAGGTAGCGATCTAATCCCAACATTATAGCGGCGACACTGAGGGGCGGCATCGCAAAAATCATTAGGATGGAGGCACAAAGTACGGTCCAGCAAAACAGCGGCATACGAAACAGGTGCATACCCGGGCCACGGCATTTATACACTGTGACGGTAAAATTAATCCCCGTTAATGTTGTCCCTGCTCCAGAAAATACAATGGCCCATATCCAGTAATCCGGCCCGACCCCAGGACTAAAATCCGCGCCTGTATAAGGTGGGTACGCCGACCATCCACCGGTGGAAAATTGCCCCACTACCAGTGAGACCATCAGTAAAACCCCCGAGGAAACAGTCACCGCCAGGCTGATCTGGTTGAGCACAGGAAAGGCCACATCGCGGGCGCCAATTTGAAGCGGCATGGCAAAGTTAATAAGCCCTACCAGAAAAGGAACCGCCACAAAAAACACCATAATAGTGCCGTGTGTACTGAACAGCTGGGCAAAGTGATCCGCATAGAGAAAGCCGTCCGGCGCAGCTGCCTGCTGGGCTCGCATTACCATGCCTTCCAGCAACCCCCGAACCAACATCACAATCGCAAAGGCGATGTACATAATGCCGATTCTCTTATGGTCGGTACTGGTCAACCAATCCCGCCAGAGGGTCCCCCAAACCTTAAACCAGGTCAGTAGAGCCAGGATTGCCACAGCCGCCAGGATCACAATCGATCCAGCTACACTGGCAACCGCCTCACTCACCGAGGGACTCTCGAGAAATCCACTGAATACCAGGGAGTCCCAATTGAGCTTGCCCAGCCAACCGTAATCCAAATTATTCATGGCTGTGCTCCCTCGACATCATCTTCACCTTGTCCAAACTTCCTGGTTCCGGGCTGCTCCTCGATACTCAGCGGTTTACCGGAGTGATAGCGCATCACTATTTCGTGGAAAAGCTCTGTATCCGGCAAATTAAAATACAGTGTATTCTCCGGCATCTGACTGTTTCCCAAGGCCTTGTAAGCTTGCTTTTTAGTATTTCTCTGTGCCAGGCGATTGTAGTTTTCAGTATTAAGGAGAATCCCTCCCGTTCGCACTTTTTGTACCCAGGCTTCAAAATCTTCATCAGTCACAACTTTGACTGCAAAATTCTGGTCTACAAAACCATCGCCGGTATATTGGGTATTCTCCCCTCTTGTATCGCCGGTTTGCGTGCCTATAAAGTTGAGTTTTGTAGTCATCCCCGGCATCACATAAATCTGCCCAGCCAGTGCAGAAATAAAGAACGACTGCATTACCGTGTCACTGGTCAATATCATTGAGACTGGGGTGTGTACTGGTACAACCAGTTCACCTACAGTCGCAATATCCAGTTCCGGATAAATAAATAACCATTTCCAATCCAATCCGACCACTTGCACTTTGACCGAAGGAACCACCCCCTGTATTTCTTTGTAAGGATCTAACCGAGCGGTTGCCCGCCAGAGCATCACTGACAGTACAATAATGACTAGAAAAGGAACGCCCCACATAATCACTTCCAGTGGGCCATAGGTCTCCCACTTAGGTGCGTAAAATCCATGGCCTTTCTTTCTCCGGTACTTAATCAGAATCACCGGAACCAGGATAAAAACGGGAAGAACAGCGACCAT
The DNA here is from genome assembly GCF_003076275.1 of Microbulbifer sp. A4B17. Classification (NCBI taxonomy): domain Bacteria; kingdom Pseudomonadati; phylum Pseudomonadota; class Gammaproteobacteria; order Cellvibrionales; family Microbulbiferaceae; genus Microbulbifer; species Microbulbifer sp. A4B17. The sequence goes on along the minus strand of NZ_CP029064.1, from coordinate 1,748,542 downwards.
GGTAAGTGCCATAGCCCAGAAGAAGTGTACTTTCTGCTCTTCCGCCACCGGGCCCAGTGGCATCAGAAAGGTTTCAGAAGCCAGGGCTAAATGGGGGATTAATAAAATGGAGAGGAGAACTGGCAGGATATATAGCCTTCGCAGAGCGTGTACATCAACACGTCTCCGCCAAGTCACATGTGTTCGCAAAAAAACCACAAGGGCTTTTACATTCCAATCCATGGTAAAGCCTACCGACAAAAGTAATTAGCCGTCACCTATTCCAGCTAACACTTAGAATTCCATTTCGAACCGTTACACGCGTACATTTCGGTGAGCCCATCAACGGTTTGTCTCACCAGAATAGCTGAATACAAAACTTCAATTGGCCTGGAGAGGACTTAGATAAAATTAACAGTCGAAAGAAGACTATAAAACGCCGTTACCAGACATAGTTCGAATCATCACCTCTACAAAATCGCGCAAATCCCTCTCATTGGGGTGCCGTAATTCATCTCCGGAATACTTGTATAAAAAAGTATCCGACTGAACTGACCAATACACCTCGTCACTGGGTGCCGAATATAAGCGCGTCTCCACAACCGCAACCTGGGCGTTGCGAATATTAGGGTTGATCCGCTTTAGCGCCAATAACTGGGTTACCAGCAAAGTATCAAACCCTCTTTCCCTGAGTAGCGGCCTGATTTCCCCCATTGAAGGGACACCCATCATTCCTCCTAGCGCAGTCCAGGCATGGGCATCAATGCCTGTATCCTGAAGCTGCATAACCCATTCCTGCTCTACCCTGCCTCCCACTATCGGCCTGGGTACAAGGGTGTATGCGAGAACCAGGGTTTTTCCCAAGTTCTGAGCACCAATATATGGTGACTGCCAAACCCGTGTCACCACTGTACTGTCCGAAGTCCAACCCAATAAAAGAGAAATTAATGAAAGTCGACATATAAGCCAGATCAGCCGCAATCCGAATTTCTTCACTCGCCCGCTTTCCATGGAACAACACACCTCTCTTTAAGTACGCCTCTTCGCTTCCTTCATTAAAAAGTCATTCGCGTTGTAAATTGTGTACGTACCAGAGACCCCCTATCTCCATCTTTATCTTTGCGAGCACCATAGAGAACTTCAATGCCTGTTAGCCAGCGGGGAAAAGGTAGCCAGACAATATTAATACTTCGATATTGGGTAGCTTTGTAGGCATCGCCCGGCTGAAAATCCAGGTTGTCCTGTCGTACCCTGCCATAGGTCGCGACTGTATAAAGGCACGGCGTCCACCAATGCTGGTAACCCAGGTACCAGCCCGTAGTATTTAGTGCCTCTACTGAGTTGTCCAAAAAATCATAGGCTGCATCTGGCGGCGCATCATTGAGTAGACCGCTATATCCCGCACCGAGCGAAAGGGAGTAGTAAAGGACATCCTTGGAAAGAACGCCGGGCATATTAAAAGTGCCACTGAGGTTTAATCCCCATCCGGTAGTTGACACCGCCGAGTCCGGGTCACCACTCGCGCGCAAATCCCTTAATACTAATCCTGCCTGCACCTGAGACTTGGGCAATTCCGACTCCAGCACAAAAACCGCATCGGGCCAGCGGGCAACTTCATCTGCATCCTCAAAGATTTGTGAATCCGGCGCCTCAATAGCTACCTTAAAGTGATATTGCGAACCGTATTTTCTGTGCCAGCGTACCATTGAATGGCGAAGACCAAACGCAGAGTTCGGCCCCTGGAAATCCAAGGTATTGGGAACTGCCTCTAGATCGGCAAATGTTGACCAGTCCTGCCCAACCAGAATACTCCCCCCCCACAGAGCATTACTGACTTCCCCATAAGCTTTGCGCATACGAGGGTTGGGAGTAGTCACACTAGAATCCTGAAGGAAGTCCATAGAAATCAAAGTTTTGAATTCACGCCCCTGCCAGTGTTGTCTCGTCTCAAAAATCAACCGGGAAGTCTGTACAGTAAACTCCGTTTGCCCATCTGCACCCTCTGCGGCCGTTTTATCGAAAGTTACAATATCGGCGGGAACGAATTGAGCGGGACTGATAATTGCATCGGTATCGTAATTAGCGTCCAGTTCTGCAAAACCGCTAAGCTTCGCCTTCATGGTGGTTCCCAGCAGGGGGATTGAGCCCGACCACTCCGTTGACGCATTCGCAATCACATCCTCGATATCACTGGGATCATTTACCGCTTGATCAGAGTGGGCCCGTGGAGGAGGCAGTGAGCCCGGTGGAATTTCCTGGCGAATCTCTTCAATCTGCTGCTGTAAATCATCCAGCTCTTCCTTGCTCACCGGTGCTTCGACAGGCTGCACGGGAATAACTTCAAGAGTGGGGCGGGGCTGTGGTGCTTGGCGCATCTGTTCAATCTGTCGGCGCAGGGCTTCAAGGTCTGCCTGTTGTCGCTGAATCTGGGCCTGCTGCTCTTCCAGTTGACGCTGTTGGGCCTCAATCACCCGTACCAGTTCATCAGCTTTTACATATACGTCTGCGAAGGAATACTGGGAGAAAAAAAGAGGGGTTAAACCGATCACTACGGCAGGGATTACTGGGGACTGCGTATTGATCTCCATCGGTCAGCCTCAACTCCACCTCCTGTAGGGCGGCCAACACAACTTCACTGTCGGTTCCCCCGGCCTATCTGGAAAGCTTAGCTTAAGGGACAACAACGCCAACCCAAGTGGGTACCGATGAGTAAATGGAAATCAGGAACAGCGCCACCGAAAAAGCCCGGTAGCGCTTCAGAAAGGAAATTACTGACGGGCGAAGCGCGGAGGGAGACGCTTCTCGATGCGAGTTGATCTCAGTGGATTAATATCCAGGCCACCCCGCCTCGTATAGCGGGCACACACCGTTAACTCGGTAAACTCCGCTAGTTTTTGCAAATCACAAAAAATACGTTCAACACAGTGTTCGTGAAAATCCTGGTGCTCACGAAAAGAGATAATGTAAGCCAGTAGCGCTTCTCTTTTCAGCGCCGGCCCCTTGTACTCCACAACCACTGTAGCCCAATCCGGCTGACCCGTTACCGGGCAGTTACTGCGCAGCAAGTGGCTGTAGAGAATCTCACTGACATCCTCCTCACCATCGCCGAGGGCCAGGAGTGCCGGGGCCGGTTCATATTGATTCACTTCTATATCGAGATGATCGAGGCAGTAACCTTCTGGCTTCTCCACCGCCAATGCTGCATCTTCCACATCCATCAACACGACACCAACATTCATTCCCGCCGCCGCGCTCAGGTCACGTACCAGGGCGTCCTGCACCAACCTCCAGGATTCAAACCTGCTCTGATTGAAGGAGTTCAAATACAACTTAAAGGACTTGGACTCCACCATGCAGGGGCTTTCCGCAGGAAAACTAAAGCGAGCCACTGCGACCTGTGGCTTGCCTCTGGGATTGAGCCAGGAGAGTTCGAACCCCCACCACTCATCCTCTCCAAAGAAAGGCAGTGCACCGGCAGAGAGACCCAGCTGGGCGCGAGATACCGAGCGCTGGATTGGATGGAGCAACTCGGGGTTATAAGTGGATTCGTAAGTGGTCTCCTGCCCAAGAGGGAGGTTCTGCCAATCTTCTCTAGTCATAAATTTCTCAATGTCTCAGTCGCTTGCCGTGACTCATCAGGTAAAGCCCCCAGGATGCCAGAAGCGCAATAAATACCAGGACACCCAAAAATGCCCCGGCAACATTAATATCGGAAACACCCAAAATGCCGTAGCGAAAGGAGTTCACCATATAAAGTATTGGATTGAGTTTGGACAAACCCTGCCAAAATGGCGACAGCAGGTCGATAGAGTAAAAAACTCCCCCCAAGTATGTGAGAGGGGTCAATACAAATGTCGGAATAATGGAGATAGCATCAAAACTATTGGCAAAAATAGCATTGATAAACCCGGCCAGGGAAAACAGTACTGCCGTCAGGAACACAATCGCTATGGTGACAAAGATATGCTCGACGGTAAGCGAAGTAAAAAACATCGCCACCAGGGTTACTATTAACCCCACTATCAACCCCCGAGATACTCCTCCGAGGACATAGCCAGCCATGATCACCCAGTTCGGTGTTGGCGAAACCAAGAGCTCCTCCACACTGCGCTGGAATTTAGCGCTGTAAAAAGACGAAACTACGTTGGCATAGGAATTAGTAATCACCGACATCATAATCAGACCCGGCACAACAAACTCGATATAGGGATAACCACCCATATCCCCTATTCGCCGCCCAATCAGAGAGCCAAAAATCACAAAGTACAGTGACATAGTGATTACCGGCGGTACCAGGGTCTGGGGCCATATACGCATAAAGCGCCGGATTTCCCGACGGTAAATAGTACTGAAAGATATCCAGATTAATCTGCCCTTCACTCTTCAAGCCCCGCCATTTTTTCTTCCGACAACATGGACAGGAACAGCTCTTCCAAGCGGTTAGCACGGTTTCTCATACTGGTAACTGTTACACCTTGCCGCTGTAGTGAAGCAAACAGCTCGGTCAGGGACTGCCCCTTTTCTATGGTGACCTCCAGGGAGTGATTGTCCCGCAAGCGCCCCTCATAACCAGACAGGTCCGGGCACTCGGCGAGATATTCTGCGCAATCCAGGATAAAGGTTTCCCGGTTGAGAGTTTTTAATAGCGACTTGATTGAAGTGTTCTCGACGATAGTGCCTTTGTCGATAATCGCAATATTACGGCAGAGGCTCTCCGCCTCCTCCAGATAGTGAGTGGTGAGAATAATCGTGGTGCCCTGCTGGTTAATTTTCTCCAGGAAACTCCACATTGACCGGCGCAGCTCAATGTCCACTCCCGCCGTGGGCTCATCCAGTATTAACAACTTTGGCTCGTGAATCAGAGCCCGTGCAATCATCAGCCTGCGCTTCATACCGCCGGAAAGCATCCGCGCCTGCGTAGCGCGCTTATCCCACAGCCCCAATTGCTTCAGGTATTTCTCGGTGCGCTCTTCAGCCAGTTTGCGCGGCATGCCATAAAAACCGCCCTGGGTAACAACAATATCGAACACCTTTTCAAACTGGCTGAAATTAAATTCTTGCGGTACGACTCCAAGCAGGCGTTTAGCGGCGGCAAAATCAATATCGATATCCTGCCCAAAGATAGATATCGCGCCACCACTCTTGCGCACCAGGGAACAAATGATGCCGATGGTGGTAGATTTCCCCGCCCCATTGGGGCCCAACAACGCGAAGAAATCCCCAGGTTGCACATCAAAACTGATGCCTTTCAGGGCCTGGAAGCCATTTTCGTAGGTCTTTTGTAAATTGTGAATCGAAAGCGCAGCGCTCATCTCTCACTCCTGTTGTGGGGAGCGTCATTCAACGCGCTAACCCAAATAATTTCAACCTGAGGGGAGCTAGGGTCTTATCGACAGCGTTCACTCTGTCCAGCCGAACAAACGGGTACTGATTAAATACAGCAGTGAAGGCGATAAACTAAGAAGTAATATATCGGAAAAACAAAAAGCCGCTCGATTGAGCGGCTTTTTATTTTGGAGCGGGAAACCGGGTTCGAACCGGCGACCTCAACCTTGGCAAGGTTGCGCTCTACCAACTGAGCTATTCCCGCTTTTTTGGTTGGCCCGGCAGCAGTGCTGCCGGGCCGTATTGGCATCCCCAAGGGGAGTCGAACCCCTGTTACCGCCGTGAAAGGGCGGTGTCCTAGGCCTCTAGACGATGGGGACAGAAACTTTGCACTACAACCTCTTCGGTCCCGTGCTGCCACGCTGTCCATGGCTGTGCCACCTCTCGGTGACTTCACTTTTGAACGGGGCCAAAGATCCATTCAAAAGTAAAACTGGAGCGGGAAACCGGGTTCGAACCGGCGACCTCAACCTTGGCAAGGTTGCGCTCTACCAACTGAGCTATTCCCGCAATTTGACCCGGTAGCATTGCTACCGGGTCGTATTGGCATCCCCAAGGGGAGTCGAACCCCTGTTACCGCCGTGAAAGGGCGGTGTCCTAGGCCTCTAGACGATGGGGACAGAAACTTGCACTTCGACCTTTCTCGGCCCGGTGCTGCCATGCTGTCCATGGCAATACCACTGATTTCTCGGTGGCGTGCTCTGCAAGCTGACTAGAGATCATCTTGCAAAGCGGAAAACTTGGAGCGGGAAACCGGGTTCGAACCGGCGACCTCAACCTTGGCAAGGTTGCGCTCTACCAACTGAGCTATTCCCGCGTGGCATCCCCAAGGGGAGTCGAACCCCTGTTACCGCCGTGAAAGGGCGGTGTCCTAGGCCTCTAGACGATGGGGACCCAGAAACCTTCTGTCGTTTCGCTCCGCCTTAAAGTGTAGCTCTGCGTCAGAAGTGGGGCGCATTCTATGGACCGTTGCCGAACCTGTCAACACTCTTTTTGAATTTTTTTTCTTTTATTGTCAGGCACTTACAAAACCCAGCCGTTTCAGGAGGGCATTCTAGTACCGCCCTGTACCGGTTCCCTCAAGCACCAGTGCGTGCAAGTGTAATTCTTCCAGAAACTGGCGAATGCGTTTAGCATTGGTACCCAGGTCACTCACCCCAACACGGGAACTGGAACGCACGTCAACTTTGGAACCACCGCCCTCGTCAGCGCTGACCCGCACAACGATATCGTCCGTAAAACCGAGAATCGGTGTTTTCGCCACAGCCTCCAGATGGCCCCGCTGGGGCTCATAGGAAACCACTTTCCAACCCAGATCTTCAGCCACTTCAGCAGCGATCTCAGTGGTACGAGCTATCGGGAAGTCCACGTGCAATGGCATTATATCGGCATATATATCCGCTTCTCGCTGCAATTCGGCCACCTTCTCTCCACCGTATTCGGCACTGTTGTCGCCTTTCTGGCGCAACTTCAATACCTCTTGGTACTGGGGGGGATTGCGGGTATCGGTGGTGATATCGTGAATCCTCGGCACATCGAAGTTACCCTGCCCCACTGTCACCAGGGGTATCGCAACCGGCAATAATCCCAGTAGTGCCGCCCACAGGGCATTGCTTCGTACTAACGGCTTGCTTTTACTCACCCCCCAGACAAAGACAAACAGACTCAGCAATGCAACCACCAGTGCCGCACCGCCGGAAAACACAAAGATTTTGAAAACCACAGAAAAGTGCAGCACCCCGAAACGCAGGGCAGCCGCTGCGAGGACAATCAGCAACAGCAATATCCACTGCACGCGCAGTAGCCAATTACTCCAGTGTGATTCTGTCACTCGGTATCATCCTCCATTTCACTCCCCCCCTGATCCAGCTTTACAGATAGAGAGTTCACACAGTAGCGAAGTCCCGTATCGGTGGGACCGTCATCAAAAACATGACCGAGATGAGCGTCGCATTTTGTGCAGCGAATCTCTACACGCTGCATACCATAGCTATCGTCAGGCAACTCCTTCACAACACCTTCGCTATGCTCGGCATCGAAACTGGGCCAACCACAACCGCTCTCAAATTTTGACTGCGAGCCGAATAAAACCTCGCCACAGCAACGACAACGATAGACGCCATCGTCAAAAACATCCCAATATTCGCCGCTAAACGGCGCCTCTGTCCCACCTTCCCGGCAGACCTCAAACTCCTCATCTGTAAGCTTATCCCGCCAGTAGTTCTCATCCATCTGTTTTGACATACTCTAGTGTTTCCGTAATCAATTGGGGTTTCCGGTCAGGCGCCGCCTTGTGGCAATGCCTATGTATATCGGTTCCCGGTTTCCCGCAGGAGTGGTACCTACCGCTGGTGGACATTACCCGGTTTTCGCGCACTGAACTCGCGGCCCTGGGCCGCTCCTGCTCTGCAATAGAGCTTCCAGGTCACCATGAAGGACATCAATAAATCAGAAAAACTGCACGGCGTCTGCTACGAAATTCGCGGCCCCGTGATGGAGCAGGCCCAGCGCATGGAAGAGGAAGGCCACCGCATCCTCAAACTGAATATTGGCAACCCTGCCCCCTTCGGTTTTAACGCCCCCGACGAGATTATCCAAGACGTCATTCACAATCTCTCTGAGGCACAGGGCTACGTCGAGTCCAAAGGGCTCTTCGCTGCGCGTAAGGCCATTATGCAAGAGTGCCAGACCCTGGGTATCCCGGGTGTCGAGATTAACGATATTTACCTGGGCAACGGCGTCTCCGAACTGATTTCCATGAGTACCCAGGCCCTTCTCAACAATGGCGACGAAATGTTGTTGCCAATGCCCAACTACCCATTGTGGATGGCCGCCACCAACCTCACCGGCGCCAAGCCGGTTCTCTATCGCTGCGACGAGGAGTCCGGATGGCTGCCGGATATTGAGGATATCAAAGCCAAAATCACCTCAAAAACCCGCGGCATAGTGGTTATCAACCCCAATAACCCCACTGGCGCCGTTTATCCCCGGGAATTACTTGAAGATATTGTCGAGGTAGCCCGCAGCCACAACCTGGTGATCTTCGCCGATGAGATTTATAGCAAGATTCTCTACGACGATGCGGAATTTACCCCGATGGCCAAGCTGGCCCCGGACGTGCTCTGCCTGAGCTTTAATGGCCTCTCCAAGTCCTATCGCCTGGCCGGCTTCCGCTCTGGCTGGATGGTTATCAGCGGCACCAAACACCGCGCCAAAGGTTTTATCCAGGGGATGGAAATACTGGCCTCCATGCGCCTGTGCGGCAATGTACCCGCCATGTTCGCAGTACAAACCGCTCTCGGTGGCTACCAGAGTATTAACGATCTGGTCCTGCCCGGCGGGCGCCTGCGCCAACAGCGAGATATGGCCCACCGCATGCTCAATGACATTCCTGGTGTGAGCTGTGTCAAACCCAGCGGTGCTATCTACTTGTTTCCCAAGCTGCATCTGGATCATCATAAGATCGAAAATGACGAGCAGCTGGTGCTGGATTTCCTGCGCCAGGAAAAAATACTACTGGCTCAAGGCAGTGCCTTCCATTGGGATGCACCGGACCACCTGCGCATTGTCTTCCTGCCCCGTGCCGACGACTTATCGCATGCGATGGAACGCCTGGGCGACTTTTTGGAGCGATATTCCTGCTGATGCTGGACGATTTACATATTCACGATTTTTACCGGGATGCCGGCAGGGTACTGCTGGCGATGTTTAATCAATTCCCGGTACCGGCAACCGTTTACGTGGAAGATATTTCCGGCCCCGACTCACCGGATGAGTACGGGCTTCACTCCCCCCGCCATTTAGCCTGCCTGGGGTCCATGACCTGGCTAAAGCAGAGCGGCTATATCAACTTTTCCCAGCTGGTGCGCCAGGAAGCGATGGAGGATGCGGTATTGAGCCACAAGGGTTTCCTGCTAATGATTAATGCCGGAGCTGAGTCTGGACAGAGCAACGCCCAGTTGCTCAACAGTGCTGTGCGCGAGGGATCATCAGGCCAGTTGCAGGCGCTGATGGAGCGCTTGATGCGAGAGTTTGCCGCGCTGTAAGGAGCCCCTTAATGCGCGGCATTGACAATCGCCATTACTGGGATTGGCGACGATATTTAACATGCAGCATTTTTAAGGCAGCATCCGGGTCCCGATCAGGGAAATCCGGATTCTGCTCCAACCGTGCCACAACTTCATAACCTCTGTCAGATCCGAGGATTAACTCCCTAAACTGGGCTTCGCTGTGCCGGGGCGAGTTGATCACCATCAGCAGATCCGCCTCAGCGGCGAGACAAGCGGGCAGCTGCCTCAGCAACTTTTCATAATTCTGGCTGACATCGAAGCGACCTTTTTGTCGTGTCGGCGGATCGACAATGCCCAGGTCAAAGGGGCCGCGACGGTCGAAGCGCTTGAATTGACGCAGTGCATCGAACTGCAGGAACTGAACCCCTTTGAGCGACAGCCCATTAACCTCGTGATTTTCCCGTCCGCGATTTAAAACACCGCGATTGACATCCACATTTACAATATCGATATCACCTGCCGCTCGCGCGACCGCAGAAAAGGCACAGGTGAAAGCGAAAAGGTTGAGCATTTTTGCCGACGTCTGCCCAGCTCTTGCACGCACCTGCTCTTCAAGCCAGGCCCTGCCCGGCTCAATATCCAGGAAGAAACCCACATTTTGTCGATCAAACGTGAGGGGGAATTTAAGGTCTCCACGCTGCGCGACCGGATCTGTTACCGGCTCGCCAAAGTGCCACTGCAATGGTGCCCCGGGGAGATAGCGTCGCTGCGCAGCGACTCCCTGATAACCTCGCACCTCGGCCATTTGCCAGAGCTTTTCACACAGCTCTACTTCACCTTCATATTCTTCAAAAAAAGTCACTAACAAAGCGGGGAAAAAGCTGTCGACACAGACCTGCTCCAAGCCTTCATAGCTGCGACCCCGGCCGTGAAAAAAACGGCGGCTGTCGCCAACATTCTGCCCTAATTTATTTTCTACCTGCTCCAGCAGTAACTGCCAATCTGCACTCATCGCTTATTGAATATCCCCGTTACTCAGTGGATAAAGAATGGCATCCCGGTAGCCGGTAACCACTCGAATAAAACCACTCCACCGTTTATCAAGCTTGGGGTTACCGCTATCTATCAATAGCGGGCGCCCATGCAGTTCCGTAATTTTTGTTTTAGTCGCAACCACGATTAAATTATCGCGCCCAACGCGCCGCAGTACATTGGCCGACAATTGTTGGTTACCCCGGCCAATTAAATGACCCTGGCCACCAATGGCCGTGAGAATGATTTTTACCGGCCCGCTGTGATCCGCAATGGCCTGTTCAATTTGCGGCGCACTGACATCCAGCTGCAACAACTGGCCACCCAGTAATAAATCCACCCCCAACAGTGTTCCCTCACAGCCCAACTCGCTGAGAATTGCCAGCGTAGTAGAGCCTGGGCCAACGACATACAGGGTTTGCGGGTCCAGGTCTTCGGTAATCTCTGCGGCGATATCCGCAACTGCCAGCTCTTCCACTTCGCGGCCCGCATTTTTTACCGCCTGTAAAAACTGACCTTCCTGGGGCACCAGCAACTCGCCGTAGTAACGCGTGGTTACCCGCCCGCTGCGGAATGACTGCTCATCAATATCCCGCACCTCACGTTCAGCGAGGTCCACCAGCTGCCCCGCCATCAGGCGGCGCAAAACCTCGCCACCCGCTTTAGGGGAAATCGCAAAACAGGCGGAGTGCATTTTCACTCCGGCGGGAATACCCAGTACCGGGAAATTATCTCCCAGGGCATTGACGATATTTCTCGCAGTGCCGTCACCGCCAATAAAAACAATGAGGTCTGCACCATTGTTGCGGATAGTGACTGCTGCACGCTCTGTATCTTCCGGGGAGGATGGGGAGCACTCAGCCACGCCCACTTCACAGACAGAAAAACCGAGTTTACGCGCAGTACTGGCCCCCATATCGCCGGCAAAGCACAGGATTTCCAGCTCATCCTTATAGGGTTTTAACTCCTCAAGGGCCAGCGCCGCACGCTGATTTGCCTGGGGTTCGATACCTGCGTCCAGCGCTCGTTGCACAGTTTCGACACCATCGCTCCCCTTGAGCCCTGCCGGGCCGCCAATGCCAGCCCAGGGGTTAATAATTAAACCGAGCTTTTTTACTTGTTTACTTAACTGCACGCCAACCCCAATACTTCCAGTTGCCGCTTCTCTTCGTCACCCAAAGCCGGGCCTGAAGTTTTGTAGTGACTAAACTCCAGGCGCTCGGGGTACTCTTTACGCAGCAAATCAAAAGCCTTCTCCATCGGCACATCACCTGCTGCTGCCGCGCGCAGGCGGCGATCGTCCGCGCGGGGGTTGTACATCTGCAACAGTAATTCTTCTGCTGAGTCTCCCGTAATCTCTTTAGATGTGACAGCTGGCTGACATTCCGCAGACATAGGTGCAATACCCAATTCCCGGCACAAGGCCTCGCGAATCATACGGGTGCCAGCCAGCTTCCCATCCAGGCTGTAACCGGCAATATGCGGTGTCCCCAGGTCAACATGCTGCAATAATTCAATATCGATATCCGGTTCGTTCTCCCATACGTCCAGTACGGAAGTAAAACGCTTGCCCCGCTGGATTTCCGCCAGCAGTGCCCGGTTGTCGACCACCCCACCCCGGCCGGCGCTAATCAGTACGCTGCCATCGCGGAGTTGCTGCAACTGCTCTGCTCCAATCATATGGAAACTGGGGTAGGTGCCGCCCTTAACCAGCGGGGCGTGAAGGCAAACAATATCCTGGCTCAATACCTTTTCCAGCTCACTCGCATCCGGGTTTTCCGGCAGCCAGGGATCGTAAACTGCGCAGGAAACCCCGAGGGCATGCAAGCGCTGTTGCAATAATCCGCCCACATTGCCGCAGCCCACTATGCCGAAGCTGCGCCCATGCCAGTCAATTTCCAGTGCGGCCAGGTTGCAGAAAACATACTCCACCACGGAGTTGGCATTACAACCAGGCGCGGCGCTCCAGAAGATCTCATTGCGTTCCAACCACTGGGTATCCAGGTGATCAGTGCCTATGGTGCAGCTGCCAACAAAGCGCACCCGGGTCCCCTCTAGCAGGCTTTGATCAACCTGGGTGACCGAGCGCACCAGCAAAATATCCGCATCAATCAATTGTTCTCGGCTCAGAGTGCGGCCGTGATAGCGCTCCAGCGTTCCCAGATCACCGAAATACTCTTCCAACGCAGGAATATTCTCATCGGCAACAATTTTTAATCCCGCACTCTGTGCAGCGCTATCCGTCATGTAAGTTCTCCATCAGCACCCGCTAGAGTGCGTTCAATCTTCTTGCTCAGGCCACCGATACCAAATTCCTCCGCCATGGCACGGGCCAGGCAGACATCTACCGGTTGCGGGCGCAGATCTGCCAGGCCCACATCAAGAGGCACCTGATCCTCAAGGCTCGTTAGACGCTTGGCGAGACGTAGCTGTTCTTCATATTCTTCGATCCGTGCTGCCAGCCCTTTGGCACCGCGGATAGGCAGTGTAACCAGGGTCTCCAGTTGCTCCATTAGCGTTTCTATAGAATCGAATGCTTCTAGCAGGCGCCCGGCCGTCTTTGGGCCAACGCCGGGAATACCGGGAATATCATCACTGGTATCCCCCACCAGGGCCAAGTAGTCGGGAATCTGCTCTGGACGCACACCAAACTTCTCCCTCAAGCCTCCACTGTCCAGATGATGGTCGTTGGCAAAGTCCCACAGGGATACAGCGCCCCGAGACAATAGCTGCCCCAGGTCCTTGTCCCTACTTACTACCACGGGAGCCTGCCGGTGCAGCATTCGAGTCAAAGTAGCCAGTATGTCATCGGCCTCATAGCGCTCACTGGAGAAACTGGCAATACCCAGCACCTCGGCCATCTCCCGGCATGCCGCAAGCTGGAAGGCCAGGGCCTCATCGGGCAGTGCACGGCTGCATTTGTAGCTCGGGTAAATCTCGTTACGAAAACAGCTGCCCAGTGACTCGTCGAAGGCGCAAGCAATATAGCTGGGTTGCCGCGCCAACATATCCAGCAGGAAATTAGTGAAGCCGTAAACGGCTTCAGTGGAGTAGCCACTGCGGCTCTCCCAGTTGGGCGGCAGCGCAAAGTAGTAGCGAAAGATGTATACAGATGCGTCTATGAGGTAGCTTTTCACGAGAGATCCGCCAATTGGTAACTGTCCCGATCAAAAGGGTTGGGACAACTGAACTCTTGAACCAGGGCTTCAGCGAATGCACAGGCCCGAGGGTTGGGCCGGGTATCACAATAGTCCAGAACTTGCTGCCAGATGGCCTTTTTAAACGAGTCGCTGGCGCCCAATCCATTCTCCAGATTGTCGGCACTCACCCGGAACTTCAGTCCGCAAGCCCGTGCAAAGACCCACTCGAGGGCCTGAGGCTTGACCTCTACCCGCTCAAACTCAGCCTGCTGGTCGGCACTGCGACCATCCGGTGCATACCAGTAACCGTAATCTGGCAACTGTCTCCGCGCCTCTCCGGCAACACACCAGTGCGCCACTTCATGCAAGGCACTGGCAGCGTAGTCCAGGGTGAACTCTACCTGATAGTAGGGCTGGCCTTCCGCGCAAGGTCGGTAATAGGGCTCGCAAAAGCCCCCGCGAAGTCGGGTATTGAGCCCATTTGGGTCTGAAAAACAGTGATCGAAGACTCTGACGATACGATCAGCCATTGGCAGTTTCGTAGGAACAGAAGCCATTTCTGCGGTTGCAACAGGCAAGGCGTTCTCCGGGATACCTCAAAGGCGGGGACTATATCAACGCCTGGGCCCCGATCAAAGCGAAGGTGTCTGCGAGGCGCATAAGGCGCTGGTTGTATTTCGGCAAATCAACATATACCTTTAGGAACAGGGATGCCGCTGAGGGCGTGTCCTTTAAGCGTCTCCCCGAGGAGGGAATTAAAGCAATCAATCACCCTCCTGCCCCAGTCTTCCTTCAGAGGTAGGGCATTTCGCTGTCGCACCTTCATCTGACGTGGAGACGGTATACAACCGGCCCTGCAAGGAGGTGTTCCATGACAGACCACAGTATCAACAATGTGGTTGACCTCTTCACCGGCGAGCCCATCGAAACTTCTGCGGACAGGCGCTTTATTCGCCTTTCGCCGGAGCTAGACGGCTTGGAAATGCTCTACTCCAACAACTCCAGCGGCACAGATCTATATAGCCTGAAGGTTTTATGCTGGGGTCTCAAAGCAAATGGCGAGGTCGTAGGCCTCGTTCCCTGGTTAAACACTATAGTGGCCTGTCCCGACATCAAGGACCCTCTCGACGGACGCTTTGAGGGCTACTATGACCCCGGCATTGAGGAAATCTTCCATCAGCCCCCCATTCACAAGATCGTCGAGCTGGAGACTGCGGCGGAATACTTTGAATACGAGAGCAATAAAGCTGAGGAAGTGCTCCAGGAGATCCCCGACACTATCGGCACCCACGCTGTGTTTATGGATGAGCAGCGCGAGAACCTGACACTGATTGAGGTCGTCAGCTGGAGGTTGCACGCCGACGGGGAGATTCACGGCATGCTAATAGACCACGATATCGTTGAAACCACTCCGGTTTTACCGGGGGATCACTGCCTGTACCCCGCACAGGAGAGCGAGGGATTCCGGTACTTTTTCCAACACCATATCGCTAACAAAATTAAATCCGAGGACCCCGAAGCCCTGGCCGCTATCGCAGCCCTGGTAACAGCCCCCTGATCCACAGGGACTGACGGGTCTTATTTATCAGGAGTGTGCCAGCCCCCGGCAATGGCCAGGGGGCTGGAGCAATGGCGACCCGCTATTCCGCTTTTTTAATCCAATAGACAAACTGGTCGTCTTCCTCTGCATGCTGTACCAGGTCATATCCCAGAAACTGGCAGAACTTGGGTACATCCCGCTGGGTAGAGGGATCGGTAGCAACCATTTTCAACACTTCACCATCGGCGACATTACGCACCGCTGAATGCAGCATCATGACGGGTTCCGGGCACAGAAGGCCTCGGGCATCTAAGTTGTGATCTGACTTCATAAGTATCATTGTGCGCAATTTTGCCGCTGTCGTCATCACTGGTCCCATCAGGGCCGCCCGGGAATTCCCCCTCGCTCGCACTAAAATCCTCTTAAGGCTATGGCAATTCGGGCTAAAGATGATCTATGTGCTGATAGAGCGGGAAATTGCGGCGGAGATGCAGGGCAGTTATGAAGAGGCCGCCCGCAAAATCCTCACTTGCGCCTACCGTACCGTAGGCTTTATTGAGGGCCAGACCTATATCGAAAAGGGCAACCCCTTGCGGCGTTTTACCCTCTCCAAATGGCAATCTGAACTCCATTGGCAACACTGGTATACCAGCGAGGAGCGCCGCGCACAGATGAGCCTGCTCAACCCTCTGATGATGAGGGAAGAACGCATTACTGTCCTGGAGATCGCAGCATAAACCGAGCGGCCAGCTCTACTGCCGTTTGCCAATGCTGAAGCTGATTAAAACCGCTGGCGCGACGGGGTTTAAAGTCGTGATCGCCATCTTCCAGCCACTCGACCTCAATTGTGCTTGCCAAGCCGTAGCCTTCCACCTCAAACCGGTTGCCTAATGGGTCCCGATCTCCCTGTATCACCAAGGTCTGGCAGCGAATATCCAATAAGTGCTCAGTTCGCAGCTTTTCCGGCTTGCCTTGGGGATGAAATGGATACCCCAGGCACACGGCACCGGCAATCGCCTTCTGCTCCCAGTATTCATCCGCCAATAGACTTGCCACTCGCCCGCCCATAGACTTACCGCCGATAAACAGAGGCAGCTCTGGGCCGAACTGGTCAATTTGCTCGCGGAAAGACTCTTGCAGCTGGGGCATGGTATTGGGTGGCCTCTTACTTCCCCCGGTGCGCCGCTGCGCCATATAGGGAAACTCAAAACGGACAACTTCCACACCCTGCTCACACAACCCCTGCGCCAGGAATTGCATAAACTCACTGTCCATCGGTGCCCCGGCGCCATGGGCAAACAGAAAGCGTGCACGGGGCTCACCCGAGCTATCGATTAACCATTCAGACATCGGGGGGCAGGTCCTCGGCCAGGACCAGGTTTACGGTTTCTTCACCGGGCTCAAACCAGATCACCACTTGGCCGGATTGCAGCTGGCGACGCAGACTGGCAACTTTGTCCACCAGTTCCACCTCACGCTCACCGTATTCGGTGCCCTCGCGAGTGGCGTATTCTTCCAGCAGACTTTGCAGGGTATCGGCATCTAGTTGTTCAAAGGGAATAATCATACAGCGACTAATTCAGGTAGGCTGGGAGTGGCAATAGCCACCCCCAGAATATTGTAAAACGATCAGGACTTGGGTTTGCGGAAGCGCAGGGTCATACGATCGCTCTCGCCGATAGCGAGATATTTTTCACGGTCCTCTTCACCCAGGCGCAGTACCGGCGGTAAGGTCCATACGCCTTTGGGGTGGTCAGCAGTGTCTTTGGGGTTCGCATTTACCTCACTGGCCTCTTCGAACTCAAAGCCCGCTTTTTTAGCCAGGTCGATAACATACTCCTGGGTGACATAACCACTTTTCACCATATCTTCCAGGCTGGTACCTGGCTTGGCACGGTGCTCAACGATCCCCAGAACACCACCGGGCTTCAGCGCGGCAAAAAAGCTGGCAAAAGCTTCATCGGCATAATCGCGATACATCCAGTTGTGCACGTTGCGGAAAGTTACTACGGCATCGGCACTGCCTGCCGGAGCAATCTCGCGACCGGTTTGCGGGGCAAACTCAGTCACAATCACTTTCTTGTAAGCCTTATCGTTAGCAGCCAGCTTCGCTTTGAAGTTTTTCAGGGAGCGCTTGTAGTAGTCGGACTCACTATTCTCGGGGAAGTGCGCCGCATATAAGGTCCCTTCCTTGCTCAGGTAGGGTCCCAGAATTTCGGTATACCAACCGCCACCCGGGGTAATTTCCACTACCGTCATATCCGGCTCGATACCCATAAACTTCAGGGTTTCCGCTGGGTTGCGATACTGGTCGCGGGCGACATAATCCTTGTTGCGGTGATCCCCTTTAATGGCGGCGGAGAAATCTGCAGCCTGGGCTGTACCCGCCAAAACCAGGGCGCCGGCCAGGGTCACCAGGGATTTCTTAAAATTGCTCGTCATAGTTTTTCCTATTTTGTTATCGTTGGTCCAACTTGGTTTGCACACTGTCGATCTTATCCTGCATGGATTGCTCGCGGTCAATACGAGTTCCCAATTTCAGACTGGAACTGATTCGGTCGGCGCCCATTTGATGCACTCGCTCGTGGCACTCTTTAACTGCCGCCATCACCTTATCCCAGTCCCCCTCGATATTGGTACCGTAAGCGTGCAGGCGATAGGAAAGCCCCGCCTCTTCCAGCACCCGCTCACATTCAGCAACGTATTTACTGACGGAAACACCAACGCCGATAGGGATCACACATAAGTCCGCAATCACGTTCATCAACAGTCCCTCGTTAAAGTACTTGGATATTGGTTTCAAAATAACGCTTTTGAGATTGGCCGATAGAGTTATTCGACGAGATCCTATTACAATGTCAGCTCAACGTCTCTCGTGAAGCAAAGGAACCCTATATGCAACAGCATCTCGTTATCTCCATGATCTCTGATGACAAGCCCGGCGTCGTGGAAAAGCTTTCAGCAGTTATCGCAGATAACGGCGGCAACTGGGAAGACAGCCATATGGCCCACTTCGCTGGGAAGTTTGCCGGAATCCTGCGGGTGGCGGTGCCCGCAGATAAAAGCGAGACACTTAAAGAGGCGTTGTCAGCCCTGACAAACGCAGGCTACAACCTGGTCATTGAAGATGCCATTGCAGTATCCGCCAAACCCCAGCAGACGCTGACGCTGAAACTGGTTGGCAACGACCGTCCCGGCATAGTCCGCGAGATCTCGCGCGCCCTTACCGCCCACCATATCAATATGGAGCATCTGGAAACCACTTACGGCAGCACCCCCTGGAGCGGTGAGCCCCTGTTTAATGCCGAGTGCACCATCAGTGTGGCCGAAGACATAGATCTCGACGGCCTGCGTGACGATCTGGACCAGATTGCCAATGAACTCGGGGTCGAGATAGATTGCGAGGAGATCGCCACCCCCATCTAATTGTGGAATAATCCGCAGCCGTACAGGGCCGGGCACTGCTGTCCGGTCTAGCTAGAAGTCTCTCCAGCGCAAACGCCACCTCATGTTCAAGATTGTTCTATACCAACCTGAAATAGCGCCAAATACCGGCAATATTATTCGACTTTGTGCCAATACCGGGGCAGAGCTGCACCTTATCGAGCCCTTGGGTTTCGATATGGATGACAAACGCCTGCGTCGCGCCGGCCTCGACTACAGCGAGTACAGTCGCGTGGTGCGCCACAAGGACTGGCAGACCTTTATCGATAGCGAACAACCCGCCAGGGTGCTGGCGCTCTCCACCAAGGGAAGCAAAAGCCATACCGCGATCGAATTCCAGGCGGATGACGCCATTGTGTTTGGCCCGGAGACCCGGGGGCTACCCGCAGAGTTCCTGCAAGCAGTAGGGGCCGAAAACACTTTGCGTATCCCCATGCGTGCCGAGAGTCGCAGTATCAACCTGTCCAATGCCGCCGCCATTGTTATCTACGAGGCTTGGCGACAATTGGATTTTAGTGGCGCCGTGTCCCAGCAGTAAGAAGTTCACCTGTTATGCAAAGTTCCCAAGCCCCAATCGGACTCTTTTACGGTTCCAGCACTTGCTATACCGAAATGGCTGCGGAGAAGATCCGCCAGTGTATCGGTCCTCAATGGATTGATATCCACAATATCGCAGAGGCGGATATTGGCCTCGCCGAAGACTACGACTTCCTTTTGTTCGGCATTCCCACCTGGGACTACGGCGAACTGCAAGAGGACTGGGAAAATATCTGGGACGACTTGGCCGCGCTGGACCTGCACGAGAAAAAGGTCGCGCTGTTTGGTCTGGGGGATCAGGAAGGCTACCCCCAGTGGTTCCAGGACGCCTTGGGCTATTTGCATTCACAGCTGCTCGCCTGCGGTGCCCGTGCAGTGGGCTATTGGTCCGCAGAAGGTTACGAGTTTGAAGAGTCCAAGGGGCTAACCGCCGATGGCAGCCAGTTTGTCGGGCTGGCCCTGGATGAGGAGAACGAATTCGATCTGAGCGAAGAGCGTATCCAGCGCTGGTGCGACCAGGTAATGCGCGAGTTTGGCTTGCAGGATGGGGGCTGACGGAAGTCTTATTGTGAGCGAACCGGACAAGAAGTACGCAGAAATTGAATGGCGTGAAGACGGCCAGCCGCTGTCTCGCGCCTACGACGATATCTATTTTTCCAGCGCCTCCGGCCTGGAGGAAACCCGCTACGTTTTCCTGCAGCAAAATGCCCTGGCTGAACGCTGGCAACAGCTCGCGGAGAGCGGCACCTTTACCATCGCCGAGACAGGCTTCGGCACCGGCCTGAACTTTCTCGCCGCCGCAGAGCTTTGGCAGAGAACGGCCCCGGAAAGTGCTCGCTTGCACTTTATTTCGGTCGAGAAGTTCCCACTGCGTCCCAATGACCTGCGCAGGGCACTGGATCTCTGGCCACAACTGGCCCCGTTCGCCCAGCCCTTGATTGATAGCTACCCTCCCCTGCTGGCCGCCGGCATTCACCGGCTGCACTTTGGCCCAGTCAGCCTGACCCTGATTATCGGGGAGGCAAGCGAGGCCCTGAACAGCTTGCGCCTGCAAAGGGACAGCGATCACCAGGTAGACGCTTGGTTCCTGGACGGTTTTGCCCCAGCCAAGAACCCGGATATGTGGACACCGGAGTTGTTTAACAACATGGCCGCTCTGAGCGGTGCTAGCGCCACCTTCGCCACCTTTACTTGTGCTGGGCTGGTTAAGCGCGGACTCCGCGATGCCGGTTTTTCTCTCCGCAAGGTTCCCGGCTTCGGGCGCAAAAGAGAGATGCTGTGTGGCACTCTGGAGAGCCCGCAAGTGAGCGAAACCAGGGAAACTCCGTGGCACCTGCCTCACCAGGAAAGCAAGCCTCCTAAAACTGTCGCTATTGTCGGCGCGGGAATAGCCAGTGCCACTATTGCCCGGGCACTGGCAGAGCGCGGCATCGATGTTCAGGTATTTGAGCAGGGTGAGGAACCCGGCTCTGGTGGATCTGGGAATGACCAGGGAATTCTATACGCCAAGTTATCTCCCAAGCCCGGCCCCAACGGAGACTTCAATCTCCACGCTTTGATGTTTGCCCAGCGCTACTATCGCAGCAGCTGCTCTAAAGTGAGCCACTTCAGCGGTCTGCTTCAATTGGCGCAAACTGAGCGGGAACAGCAATTACAGAGTCAGGTTGCCGCCACACTGGCGGAGAGCGATGGGCAGCTATTGGCTGAACCTGTCGATGCTCGAGCGGCCAGCTCCCTGGCAGGCGTCGACCTACCCGTGGGTGGACTGCACTTTCCTCACGCCGGGTGGGTTGAACCGCGCAAAGTCTGCGCCACTTTATTGCAGCACCCAAATATCAACCTGCACAGCAACAGCTTGGTAAAAGAGTTAGAGCGAGAATCGAGCGGCTGGTCAGTAAAAACAGACCGCAGTGACTTTCAATTTGATGCGGTAGTTCTGTGCGGTGCCAATGACATTCGCCAATTTGCCCCTGCGGCGGCCCTCCCCCTGAAGCCAATTCGCGGGCAGGTGTCCAGAGCAGCAGCCACTGAAAATTCTTCGCAGTTACAAATGGCTCTGTGCGGTGAGGGCTATATCACTCCTGCCTATCAAGGGCGTCAGAGCTTTGGTGCCACCTTTAAGCTTAAGGAGACCGCTACTGATCTACGGGTTAGCGAGCACAGCGAGAATCTACAAACCCTGGCAGAGCTACTGCCGCAAATAGCAGATGAGTTCTCTCAACAGTCTCTCACTGGCCGAGCGGCTTTGCGCGCAGCGACCCCCGACTACCTACCCTTAGCCGGCCCCTTACCCAACTGGGACTCTATCAGCGATACCTATGTCGCACTGCGCAAGAACCGCAAGCAGTACGTCCCCGAGCGGGCTGACTACCAGCAAGGTCTCTATGTAATGGGAGGCTTGGGTTCCCGTGGCTTTACCTACGCACCACTAACAGCCGAGGTACTGACTGCCTGGATGCTCAACGAGCCCCTTCCGGTCAGCGCAACCCTGGCCAAAGCACTGCACCCGGCTCGCTTTGCCATTCGCGATCTGGGTAGAAACCGGGATATCAAGTAGAGGGGACTCCAGTCTCCTTCTTCTCTGAAGACAGCAAGTTGGCACTGCCGGAACCACAGGCGACGATCGTCTTCATCGCCGCCTCAACACTCACGCCGGGCAGTATTTCTACGCACTCTGCCGGCACATGAAACACAAACCCGGAGGTGGGTACCGGCGCTGTGGGCACATAGACGGTCATATCTCCATTGGGGTGTTGAGAAGTGACAATTGCGGTGACAGTGAGCGGATTATCAATGCCGTGAATGCGGACCTTGGCTACCGGCCCCGCAAGCACACCTTCACCACCGCCACCAATAAACTGGATCACCACATCTTTGATGGTGCTGTAACCCGGCGCCAGGCGTCCCAACCAGTGATCCACATGGCGGTGCAACCAGCTGCCAACACTGGTTTTCACCAACAAACCAATCGCGAAACAACCACCAAGAATCAGGGCTATCACCACGAGCCTGGCAAGGGTATTCTTAAATTCTGTATGCGCCTCAAGCCACACCACAGCGGGAGCGACAAGATCACTAACTTGACCGAACAGCCACTGAAACAGCAGGACAAAGATAGCTATAGGCAGCACCACTGCGAGTCCACCCAGCAGCGTCAAAGTGATAAAAGTTTTAATTCTGGTCATAGGCTATTGATGAACCGACTTCTCGTGAACAGCTGGATACTGTTATTGCTTTACGCCCCGTGGCCACAAAGTGCAGCTGCAGAGACACAACTCCAAACAATCCCTTTTTCCATCCTGGAAGAGCGCCAGCGTGGAGGGGACCATTTCACCCAGGGGCTTTTCTACGATGGTCAACGCTGGTGGGAGAGCAGTGGTCGCTACCGCCGCTCCTGGCTCGCCGAGTATACCGACCCTGGGGCCAATCCAGTAAGACGCAAATGGCTTGCTAGGAATCGTTTCGCCGAAGGGCTCACAGTTCTCAACGATAAACTTTACCTGCTGACCTACAAGGCGGGAGAGGTCCATGTCTACCACGCAGACAAGCTCCAACATTTGAAGGTCATGCACTATCGAGGCGAAGGCTGGGGCCTCACCAGTAATGGCCAGCAGCTGATTATGAGTAATGGCAGTGGCGAACTGGTTTTCCGCGATCCCGATACTTTTGAGGTAGTGCAACACCTCAAAGTTCAAGGCGGAGGTAAAAATTGGTCCAGACTCAATGAATTGGAATTTGCCCAGGGCCTGATTTGGGCAAATATATGGCAAGAAAAACAGATTATTGCCATCGATCCAGAGAGTGGCCAGGTGCGCGGCATTATCGATCTCAGCGCTCTCAATCCGGCCGGCAGAAATCATCCTGACACCGTGGCCAATGGGATCGCCTGGGACAAAGCCAAAAATGGGCTCTGGGTAACTGGAAAGTACTGGAAACAGCTCTATTTGATTCGCCCTGCTGGACTGGGCTTTGAGCGTACCAGTAGAGTTTCTAACGCTGATCCGTAACGGTCAGCACCCCCCCATCCCGGAGATAGTCCATCGCAGACAACTGCAACTGCAAGCGATAGCCGTGCCCCCGGCTCTGTAGGCTGACGCCTTCCAAACTCGCCTCGCCGTCATACAGCGTGGTGAATTTCCCTTCTTCATTTTCCCACTGAATATTTTCAACTTTTTGCATGCCGGGTAACTCGAGAGTGACCACTGTGAACTCTTCCGGCAAAGGCTGTAGCTCAACCTGGGCAACACCCGATGCAGTCGCCAGGGAAAATGCCAGTTGGTTTTCCGGTGCTGTTTGCCACCCCAGGTGAGTGTCAGCAACAACAGATTGAACCAGATTATGTGGGGAGGTGGAGGCGCACCCCAGAAGTCCGGCAGGAACCGTCAACGACAACACAGTTGACAAAATCAATGTGCGCATAGCCCTATCCTTAGCTTGCCGCTGTGATGGCGTAGGATTATAACCCGCGAAATATGTCACAAGCGTAAAGCCGTCAATTTCATTCAATTTCAGCGGCATACTCATCAATAAACATACCACGCACGATCGAGCCACAAGGTATACTCCCCGCCCATGAATTCCCCACAACATATTCTCGAACACGTTTTTGGCTATACCGATTTCCGCGATCCTCAAAAAGCAGTTATCGACACTCTGGTAGCCGGCAATGATGCCCTGGTATTAATGCCCACCGGCGGTGGTAAATCCCTGTGCTACCAGATTCCCGCCCTGGCGCGCCCCGGGTGTGGAGTTGTAATCTCCCCCCTGATTGCCCTGATGCAGGACCAGGTAGAAGCTCTTCAGGAAGCCGGCATCCGCGCCGCTTACTTGAATTCATCAGTGGCCTACGACGAAATCCAGGCAATCGAAAGCCAGCTATTACACGGTGAGCTGGATCTCCTCTATCTAGCCCCCGAGCGGTTGCTACAGCCACGAACCCTGTCATTACTGCAACGGGTGGAACTGTCGCTGTTTGCCATTGATGAAGCCCACTGTGTTTCCCAATGGGGGCACGACTTTCGCGCCGACTATCTGCAACTCAACTGCCTGCACGAGCAATTCCCCCGGGTACCCCGTATTGCCCTGACAGCGACAGCAGACAAGCGCACCCGTGCAGAAATTGCTCGCCGCCTGGACTTGGAAGAGGCCCGCCACTTTGTCAGCAGCTTCGACCGCCCCAATATCCAGTACCGCATTGAGCCCAAGGACAACCAGCGCCGCCAACTGCTGCAATTCTTACAAAACGGACATCAGGGCAACGCCGGGGTTATTTACTGCCTGTCCCGAGCCAAAGTGGAGAACACTGCGGAGTGGTTGAGCCAGCAGGGCTTCACTGCCCTGCCCTATCACGCCGGACTACCCACCGAGACCCGCGCCGAGCACCAGCGCCGCTTCCTGCGTGAAGAGGGTGTCATTGTTGTTGCCACCATTGCATTTGGCATGGGGATCGATAAACCAGATGTGCGTTTCGTTGTTCACCTGGATCTGCCCAAGAGTATCGAAGCCTACTACCAGGAAACTGGCCGTGCAGGCCGCGATGGCGGTGCCTCAATTGCTCTTTTGCTCTATGGTCTCGAGGATGTGGTAAAGATCGGCCAGATGGTGGAGTCCTCAGAGGGCAGCGAAGAGCACAAGCGCCAGGAGCGCAGCCGCCTGAATGCCATGCTCGGGCTGTGTGAGATCACCAGCTGCCGCCGCCAGGCCCTGCTGGACTACTTTGCGGAACCCCTGGACAAACCCTGCGGCAACTGTGACACCTGCCTGGAGCCGCCTGCCACCTGGGATGCCAGTGAGGCAGCGGTAAAACTACTCTCCTGTATCTATCGCACCGGACAGCGCTTTGGCGCTAGCCACGTGATCGATGTACTGCGCGGCTCCGAGAACGAGAAAGTCCGCAAGTTCGAGCACGACCAGCTTTCCACTCATGGCATCGGCAAAGACCTGAGCGCAGCCGAATGGCGGGCAGTCGTGCGGCAGCTGATTGTGCGCGGCTACCTGGAGGTCGAGGGAGAATTCCAGGGGCTGAGGCTCACTGAAATTTGTCGCCCGCTGCTGCGACGGGAGGAAACTCTCAGCCTGCGCAAGCTTCCCCCAAAAGCGGCGCGCTCGCAGAGCCGTGACAATCGCAGCCTGGATGATCTCAGCCCAGAAAACCAGGTGCTTTGGGAAGCCCTGCGCAACTGTCGCAAACAGTTGGCAGAAGAGCGGGGTGTGCCGCCTTATGTCGTCTTCCACGATGCGACCCTGCGCGGTATGGTACAAGCCCACCCACAAACACGCAGCGAGCTATTAGCGGTCTCCGGCGTTGGAGACAGTAAGCTCGAACGCTTCGGCGATGCATTTTTGGCGGTTCTCAGGGATTTTCCCAAACACGAATAACTCCGAACAGTCGGGAGCTTTTCCCCAAAACACAGAGCTGTGTTACAAAGGGATAAAGCAGTAGAACAATAATTGATAAACCCGACTGAGAGAGAACTATGAAAGTAATCGGCCACCTGATTAATGGCAACATGGTTAATGACACCGGTGCCGCAGGTAACTCCGAACTCCAAGAGGTCACCAACCCCTCCACCAACGAAGTGATCGCCCAGGTTTCGTTAGCCTCTAAAGCGACTGTTGAAGAGGCCATTAGTGCAGCTGAAGCGGCCTTCCCCGCTTGGCGAAACCTTCCGACGGCCAAGCGAGTACGAATTATGTACCGCCTGCGAGACCTGCTGCAGGAGAACGCCGCAAAGATCTGTGAGCTGATTACCCTGGAACACGGCAAAGTCCTCGACGATGCGATGGGGGAATTACAGCGGGGCATCGAGAATATCGAGTACGTTTGCTCTACTCCGGAAATGCTAAAGGGCGAACACAGTAAAAATGTCGGACCGGCAATAGACTCCTGGAGCGAATTCCAACCGCTGGGTGTTTGTGCCGGCATAACCCCCTTTAATTTCCCCGCTATGGTTCCTCTGTGGATGTGGCCCATGGCAATTGCCTGCGGCAATACCTTTGTACTAAAACCCTCCGAACGCACCCCCTCCTCCGCACTGTTTATCGCGGAGCTGGGTATAGAAGCCGGCATCCCTACAGGGGTACTAAATGTAGTTAACGGCGGTAAAGAGGCCGTCGATACACTCCTCACCGATAAACGTGTCCAAGCGGTGAGCTTTGTGGGATCGACTCCGATCGCAGAGTATGTCTACACCACAGGCACCGCCCATGGAAAAAGAGTGCAAGCGTTTGGTGGTGCCAAAAACCACGCGATCATCATGCCCGATGCCGACCTGGACAACGCTGCCGCTGCTCTAATGGGCGCAGCTTATGGTTCCTGTGGTGAACGCTGTATGGCCATCTCTGTCGCTGTAGCGGTAGGTAATGAAACCGCCGATGCCCTTGTTGAGAAGCTCAAACTACAAATTGCTGATCTGAAAATCGGCGATGGTATGGACAGCCAAAGCGATATGGGGCCACTGGTAACCCGGCAACACTTACAAAAAGTGGAGAATTATATTGCCGCTGGTATCGAAGAGGGTGCCGAGCTGGCTGTAGATGGGCGCAACCAAACCGTTTCCGGTTTTGAAAATGGTAATTACCTGGGCGCCTGTCTGTTCGATCGAGTCACTCCGGAAATGTCGATTCACAGTGGGGAAATATTTGGCCCGGTGCTCTGTGTGATGCGTGTCGAAACTATGCAGGAAGCCATGGATATTATCGATGCTCATGAATACGGTAACGGCACCTGCCTATTTACTCGCGACGGAGAGGCCGCACGCTATTTTAGTGACAATATTAAAGTTGGAATGGTCGGTATCAACGTTCCTCTACCGGTACCGGTAGCACACCACAGTTTCGGTGGCTGGAAGCGTTCACTGTTTGGCGACCTCCACGCCTACGGCCCCGATTCAGTGCGTTTTTACACAAAGCGCAAAACCATTACCCAGCGCTGGCCTGCTAGCGGTGTAAGGGAAGGCATTCAGTTCAGCTTTCCCTCTAATCAATAACTACCTGGTCTAACTGATAAATAACCGATAGAAGAAGTGCCCGTGGCTTATCGGGCCTTCTTGTATCGCTAAAGATAAACGACCAAGTTACCAGCCTCTTTATCACTGCATCCAGTAAATTTAATGAAAGCGCATTCACCCCGCTACTACAGTACCCTATAAACCCCCTTAAACAGCTCACAAAAAATATAGTTATTTAATTAATCACCACCCCAAAAATCAACAGGTTCAACTTTTTAAAATCGATTACATTTACTTTATTCATGCAAGGTGAGATTATTTATTTAGTAACACTTGGAATAATCATTATGAAAACCACAAGTCTCACTATCGCTCTTACTGCTGCACTTATCTCTGCCAACACATCATATGCACAACAGGATGTATCCTATAAGAAATGTAAAAAGTGGCAGAGCAAAATTGAGCAACTTCATGAAAAGAGAAAAGATGGTGGCTCAGGAGAGCAGATGGAGAAGTGGAGAGGCAAGATTAAAAAATTGAAAGAAAAATTTAAAGATTACAATTGCGACCAATATAAACGTAATTTGTAATCAACCATAGGAAAACTCTAACTTCCCGAATCTATCGAACTATCTGCACCTGACATCAAGCAGCAACTGAATAATTCTGTGACACTTCTGGCTTATACAAGACAGATAACCAAAACGCAGCTTCGCAGAAATATTACAGCCTTATTCAGGGGCTACATAATTAAAAAAGGACGCCGAAGCGCCCTTTACTTCACTACATCTTGATTACCAGTGGAAATCAAACTTGTAGCCTACACCGATGTTGAATGACCAGGGGTCAAATTCATAATCACCACCGAATCTGTGACGATAAAAGAAATTATCGTTATCAACATCAAACCAGGAAGCATCAACCTCAATATCGGTATCAACATCATAGTAAATAGCTGCAAGGTTAATCAGCCAGCTACTATCGTGACCGAAGTTAAAGTCAACCCCGATTTGCCATGTGTAACCCCAGTTGTCGCTCAAATTTGCGCGTCCACGGTCCCAGGGGCGGAAGATGTCAATGTCATCAACCTCACGCCACCAACCCCAATTTCTCAGGCGCTCATCGGTAAAGTCGGTGTAGTTAATACCAACTCCCATATAAGGCTGAACCATACAGCTGGGATCGAGAGGGTAATAATTCAGATAGGCGGCCGTAATTTGAGGCTTCCATCTGAGAAAGTCACCGTGGCGAAAATTATCTTCAAAATCTCGATTAAAACGATACAACCAGGGTCTGCGGTCTCCTCCTGTGTGACGGTCACCCTGGGTGTAACTCAGGGATACACTCATGTGGTCAGTGGCCCGCCACTCTACATTGATAAACCAGCCCCACTCATCACTGGGATCGACGTTGGAGCGGAATGCACCCCAATCATCAATAAAATCATCATCCCCCAAGAGGAACCTGTCAGCAAACGTGACATTATCCGAATTGGGTGAGATGTAGGCCGCACCAATTCGAACCTTGAACTCCTGGGTTTTTGGTGGGGGAGGGGCATAGCCAGCCGGTCCTGCCGAAGCGACACTAGAGATTGCTAAGGCGAGGGGCGTCATAACGGGGATCAGAATACGCGTCATCTTCATTTGTGGTAACTCCATTGATATTCAGCAGATCAAACAGCAATCAGCCCAATCAATGGTCAGTCTAGTCGCACGAAGTAACAGCTGTAGATAAAACAATCAAATGTTGGCGTATAAAAAAGTATTTATTGTTTTTTGGCACTTAAACCATTTCTTGGCATTTAATTTTTCCATTAAAAGTGTGATTTTTAAAATGGATAGGCGCCTTTAGGAATTCTAGTGATCGCTAGTGCAAGTGTGGACTGAAGAGATCTAAAAATATAAACCAAGAGAAGCGCCAGTGAAGTGTCGGAATTACAACTATCAGGGGACTCGTTAAGCTTTAGATGGCACAAAAAGAAACCAGAAAAATTCTGGGTAGATAGCTTGCAGGAAAATCACCGTAGACCCCTAGGCTGGGGCCCACCCGAACCGCACTAAATAAAGCGCTTAGTACTACTTTTTTCCGCCTCCCTGACACTCAGGGCTCTGAGGAGCCTGCCCTTCCCACTCTTCAGGGCTGTATGTGTGAAGCGCGAGAGCATGTATGGGACCGGCCATTTCCTCGGACAAAGCCGCATAGACTTTTTGGTGACGCTGAACTTTTCTTGCCGAATTGAAAGCCTCACTCACTAACACGACCCGAAAGTGCATTTCAGCGCCTGCAGGCACATTGTGCATATGACTTTCACATTGCACTTCAATATGCTGAGGGGAAAATTCTACTGTCAACTTTTCTTTTATTGTCTCGACAAGACTCATCTATTAACTCCTTATATTAAAGGCAAATTACGAAAACCTAACTGACAACCTTCGCCCTCTGCTTTCGCGCCTCAACTATCGCTTCATATGCGACAGTAATACTTTTCATCTGGTCATCGGCATGGCGCATAAATTCTTCAGGCAAGCCTTTTGAAGCGATTTTATCAGGGTGATATTCTGCAGCCTTTCTTCGATATGCCAATTTAAGGTCCTTATCACTGGTCTCTGGAGTGCATCCCAACACCGCGTAATGCTGTTCAAGAGCTACAGCTGTACTCCTGCCTCCATGGGCAAACTCATTTTGCATTGCGGCAAACAGGGATTCATGCAGCCCTAGATCGATAGTGATACGTCTTAATATTTCCTCTTCCGCGCTATGTAATTCACCATCGGCATAAGCAACAGCAAATAACAAGCGGTACACCATCTCCCGCATTGACTCATCGCGAACCAACTGGCGGTACTGTTTTGCGTAATCATAAATGCTGTACTTGTCAGTCTTGGCATTTTCAAATATTCGGATCGCATGCTTGCGTTCTTCAGCTCCCAAACGGAGGTTATTTCGAATAAATCCTTCTATAAATTCCACTTCCGCTTTAGAAACCAAGCCATCAGCTTTAGCCATTTTCGCCAGCATCGAAAACAGAGTGACGATAAAGATAGTTTGAGCTCCATCCCTGCTCAGGGCCGAAGCAGCTTTTCCCAGTCGCTGCTGCAAACTGGAACCAAATGAGCTGCCAATCCAGGCCCCTAATGCCGCACCGATTGGACCACCAATCATAAAGCCAAAGCCAGCACCTAACCCCGCCCCTAACCAGGACATACTCTCTCCTAGACGCTAACAATTGCGCCCTGCTAAACCAGAATTAAATAAGTACAAGGCGCCTATCATACCACGTACTTCGGCGCCTAAATTCCCGTATATGAACAATCAGTCACCAGTCAACAGAACTGGACCCGCCAAGTCTATCTTTTGACGCCCTAATCAATCTTGAGACTGTCACTAGACCTCAAGCCCAATTATGTTTTGAGGGTGAAACCCAATTTAAAGGCAAGCCGAATGAAAATACGGCCAGGCATAGTTCCTTTACGCTCACTATTGGCCTTAGGCGCCTTAGTCTACCTCCTGTTAAGCGGATGCGATCAGCGTCAAGAAGCCTCTCAGCAAGAGGCAGCCAACGACGCACCGGGACATCAGGACTGGGAAACTATCGTAGAGGTCCTCCTCCACCCTCGCTGCCTTAATTGCCACCAACTGGAGATGCCATTAATAAATGAAGGCTCTCCCCATGTTCCACGTGTAGAGCGCGGTCCAGATGATATGGGGGCGGGCACCATGCGTTGCAATAACTGCCACTCCAATACGAACAACCCCGTGACCGGCGCGCCGGGAGCGCCAGGCTGGAAGATGGCACCCATTGAGCTGAACTGGTCACAAATGTCATCGGCTCAGATCTGCAAGCTGCTAACCACCCCTCAGGACAATGGAGGGCGTACACTGACCGGTCAGTTGGAATTTATCAGTGAGAACCCACTGGCCATTTGGGGATGGCATCCCGGAGACAGCCGGCAACCAGTGAATATTCCCCACGAGAAAGTTGTAGAAGCGATGAAAAACTGGATCGCAGTGGGTGCCCCCTGCCCCCCTGAGGGAAACACAGACTGAAGCACACTGTCTTATTGAGAAGGATAAGCCCCAGGGGGGCAAGCCAACACGTCCTCCAGGCTTTCCCGTTTAGGTCTGGTGTTTAGCCAAAAGTTAAAATAATTACTTTGTAACAGTCCTGATAATCAACATCGCTGGGGCTGCTGGCGTATTTAATAATATTCGGGGAGCTCTTATGGCCTGGAATTTGACACTTGATCACCTGAAAGCCTGTTACGAGAAAGGCATTGTCACACCCCGTGAATTAATAACAGAGTTACTTGAGCAATCCCAGCAACAATCTGACTTCAATGCTTGGATTACTTTACTGTCGCCAGAACAATTAGAACCCTATCTATCAAAATTAGAGAGTGCACGCCCTCAAGATCTACCTCTGTACGGCATCCCCTTTGCCATTAAAGATAATATTGACCTCGCTAATGTGCCCACCACTGCTGCCTGCCCAGACTTTACTTATACCCCCAAAGAGAGTGCCTTTGTTGTAAAAATATTGATCAGAGCCGGTGCAATTCCACTGGGAAAAACCAATCTCGACCAGTTTGCTACCGGTCTGGTAGGTGTTCGCTCTCCCTATGGTGAAGGTAAAAATGCATTTAATCAGGACTATATCTCCGGAGGAAGCAGTGCCGGTTCAGCAATTTCCACTGCGCTCGGTCAGGTAAGCTTTGCCCTTGGGACAGATACAGCAGGATCTGGTCGTGTACCCGCAGCAATAAATAACCTGATTGGCCATAAGCCTACAAGAGGCCTCCTGAGTACTACCGGGGTGGTTCCGGCTTGCAAAAGTCTCGACTGTGTTTCTATCCTGGCACTCAATTGCCACGATGCTGCCACTATTCTCGATATAACAGCGGTATTCGATTCCCATGATATTTACAGCCGCACAAATCCACACTTCAACAGACTCAGGTATTTCCAAGAAGGTGGTTCAACCAATGTTTCTCCTTTTTATTTTGGGGTCCCTGAAGAACTGTATTTTCAAAATAACCAGCAGGCCCAGGCGCTATTTAAACAATCAGTCGAGAAACTGGAGAACCAGGGCGGCATTGTAATTAACCTGGACTTTGATCCATTTATAGAGGCAGCAAAGCTTCTTTATGAAGGACCTTGGGTAGCAGAAAGACTGATTTCAACCCAGGAGGTAAAACCTGAATCAATGCTGAAAGTAATCCGCTCTATCATCTGCTCAGCAGACTCAATAACAGCTACCGAAACATTTAAAGAGCAGTACCGTTTGAAGGAACTCAAACGCAATTGTGATAAAGCTATGGAGAATATTGACTTCGCTATTATTCCAACCCTACCCACTCCCTACACCCGAACACAAATAGCTGAACAGCCAATCAAGCTCAACTCAATCCTCGGCACCTATACTAATTTTATGAATTTGCTAGATTACTCAGCAACGGCTGTTCCCGTTGGTTTTCTGGACTCCGGTGTTAGCTGGGGGGTAACCTTATTTAGCCAAAAATACCGCGATATGGCACTACTAAATTATGCTAATAGTTTACATCGCAGTTGTAATTTACCACAGGGAGCTACAGGTATATTTCCAGAGGAGAAAGCCTTTGGAATCGAGCCTTATTATCAGCTTAAAATTCCTGACAGACAGATCAAGCTTGTAGTCTGTGGTGCCCACCTCCAGGGACAGCCTCTAAATTGGCAACTTACCGAACGGGGGGCAACACTGGTTAAAATAACGGAAACCAGTGAACGATACCGACTCTACGCCCTTCCCGGGAGAGATTCTCCCGCTATGATTCGCGATGAATCAGGTAGAGGCCAAACTATTCAAGTTGAAATCTGGCAGTTGCCAAGCAAATTCTTTGGCAGCTTTGTCGCTGCTATTCCTGCCCCCTTGTGCATAGGAAAAATAGAATTAATTACTGGAGAATGGGAAATGGGATTTATCTGTGAAAGTTCAGGTCTTCAAGGAGCCTCTGACATCACCTGTTTTGGTAGCTGGCTTGACTGGCTTAAGGCCAAGAAATCCTAGATGAGCAGGTCCAACCAATAATTGCTCTCCCCCACACCTACAACATAAAGATCTTCCCGAGAATTTATGGAATCACTTTCAACTCTGAGAATGATTCCCCCCATTTCCCGAACAAGTGCTTCTGGCAGGAACGCCAATAACTCTCCATCCATTACAAGTCGACAAAGAACACCGTAATCGTTCACTACTGCCTGCACCTTGCGAGAGTGGACATTTTCAGGCCAACCATCACTGCCGATTCCTCGCTCTTCGCCACAAAAAGGGGATATTCGCGGAGCCGCAAAGGGATATTGCAGAATATCTACCAGGTTAACTTGCTTCTCAAGACTTCGGCTTTTAGCCAGCGGATGCTCAGGCCCGGCGGCGACACACATAGAAGCTTCCCCCAGAGAATGCGCCTCCATCGAGGGCGACAGCTGGCCCAGGACAGACCCTGTCACCAGCGCTAAATCTACTTCCCCGCGCGCCAGCATACGCAAGGCAAGAGCCTCATAAGCTGAAGTTAATGACAAATGTACCCCTGTCTTGTGGATTAGCAGCTTTTTCTGGATAGTTACTCCCAATAGTAATTGCAGCATGGCAGGTGCAGCGATCCTGCACTCCAAATACTGACCAGAGCCACCAACCTCAGCGCGCGCCTTATTGGCTATCGCCACTATCTCAACAGCCCGACTTTGCAGTCGGCGCCCCGCATCATTGATTTTAAGCTGCTTGCCTACCCGGTCAAACAATCGGGCGCCCAACTCCTGCTCCAGCCTTTTAAGTATCTTACTGAGTCCACCTGGAGTGGTATCCAGCCGATCTGCAGAGCGTTGAAGGTTCTCTGTAGCGGCGATCACCAAAAACTTCTCAAGTGCTTCTATTTCCACTGTGGAACTAAACCTTTCTGATAGTGAATCGATTGATCACTAATGTACGCTTAGAATTACCGATATCCAAGTTGTACAAATAAAGAAGAACATATGAAGAACCTGCTGTTCAGTTGGGTGTTTTTGATCTGCTCAACATTTAGCTCCGCCCAGGAGTTAGCAAACCACAGAGACAAGTCCATGGGAGTTCACGGAATGGCCCTCTTCTCTGTAGAAGGGCTATTGATCGCCTCTCATATGCCTCTCCACGGAGGGCGACACAGTCATCAGGTATTGCTAAATTTGAAAGCTAAAATTCCAGTAGAGTTCGATGATTTATTTCAAAAAAATGACCTAATCAGCCTTAAACCAGAAAGATTCTCCCTGGACAAGTTACGCAACGGTGGGCTAAACAATTTTAAGGGCCAACTATACAAAGGCCACTTTGAACGCAATGGAAAACCTACCCTATCCCCTGTTACTTTTGAAGTAATAGGTCAGCTAATGAACAAGCCCCTGAGTCGGGAAGAAAATGGGCATTACCGGTTAATAAAACTCCAGGATCTAGCCCTTCTTGTTCACGAAATAGGCCCCACCCCCAGTTTCGACCAAATATTATTAGTTAGTATCAACCAGGATTTACCGAGTGTCGTTTACAATGACAGTGGTAAACCACTTTCAGAAAAAAACTGGCCCAAGAGCTTTACCAAAGCAGGTATCCAGTTAAAAAAACAATTGTATTTTGAAAGCCAGGATTTCCGCTAACATGACAAAACCAATTCTGGTTATTCAGCACGAAAAAAATGAGGGTCCGGGGTATATTGCCGACTGGGCAAAAGAAAACAAAATCCCACTAACAGTCATTCGCCCACAGGACTCACTGCTTCCCCAGGAGGGTTTTGGCGGAGTTATTCTCCTTGGGGGAATGATGAATATCTGTGATAGTCGAACCCTGCCTTGGCTTACCAGTGAAATTGAATGGGTGAAGCAGTTTGTGGAGCAACCGACCCCAGTATTAGGTATCTGCCTTGGGGCACAGATTCTTGCCCATATACTAGGAGCGGAGATCCACCCACTTCCCCAAGAAGAGATGGGCTGGCTGCCGATAAGATCTGCGGCATGCCCGTGCTTTAGCAACGTGCAGGTATTTCATGCCCATAGCTACTATTTCGAAATTCCAGAGGGCGCAAGGCGCTTGGCTGAATCTGACTTGTGTGCTCACCAAGCCTTTCTATTCGGCAAAACAATAATGGGGTTACAGTTTCACCTTGAATGGTCTAAAGCAGATATTGGCCAACTTTTTCCTGATTACCTAAAGACCTTTGACTCCCCTGAGAAGCTCCACCTGAAAGCCCGCGACTTACTATTTAAAATTCTCAACGCTCACTTTATAGAGCCATTCAGCCTTACTTTTAACAATATTGTCTCGGGAGAAATAAAAGAATAGAGACTACATCCCAGGGGAATTGGTCACCCTCAAGAGCCACCGTCCCCACCAACATCGATTAGCCGATCGTTTCCTTACTGCTCATCAGAGCATTTAATTCCACTTTCAAAGCAAACGCCACCACGCTGGGAGCAAATTTCGAGTAGCTTCCCTTTCGCTTCAACACGACTGAAGCCATTGGAGTGCATGCCTCCAGCTCTAGCATCCTTCATATAACAAGCCCATTTAGGGCGCTCATTAACCGGAAGCGGCTGAACTAATTGAGACTGAGCTTCGATACTTGCCTGTAGTTCCAGAATTAAATCCTGCAGCTGATGGACATTTTTCCGCAATCTAACAACTTCATTCTGCAAATCACGAATACCTTCAGGTTGCACATTCTGCTTATAATCAGAGCGTACCTCCTTGCGAAGCTTGATCACTTCTTTTTTCAGCAGGCGAACCTCCTCAGCCGTTTGATGGTTATCGTGAGCGAACACACTGGAGGAGAAAAGAGTGAGAAAAAGTACAATAGGCAAACTGCGCATAAGAGATACTTCCAAACAGGTTACGATTACAATTAATAAGCTGGTGTGGAATATAGCGCAATGAACCTTAACTCAAAATGAACTCTATCGAGCTGCAAAGGCCTGCTATCGATTTACTCCTATCGAAGCGGTAAAAAAGGCCAAAAAAACTCTAAATAAAGCCAGCTTTTTCAGAAAATAAAAAAGGGCGAACACTGTTCACCCTTTCCCATGAGGTTATTTGGTTTGAATTAACCGCCTGTCAAACTCCTCACCATACTGATCATTACACCCGCAGCTACCGCAGAGCCGATAACACCGGCTACGTTGGGTCCCATTGCATGCATCAACAGGAAATTGTGAGGATTGGACTCAAGCCCTACTTTGTTAGACACCCGGGCAGCCATGGGTACGGCGGAAACACCGGCAGAGCCAATCAAGGGGTTAATTTTGTGTTTGCTGAATACATTGATCAGCTTCGCCATCAGTACACCTGCCGCCGTGCCAATCGCAAACGCCACAATACCTAAAGCCAGGATACCCAGAGTTTTGGGGTCCAGGAATTTGTCTGCCGCCAATTTCGAACCGACCGACAAGCCCAGGAAAATAGTAGTGATATTGATCAGGGCATTCTGGGCAGTATCCGATAAGCGGGATACCACACCGCACTCACGCATCAGGTTACCAAAGCAGAACATACCCAGCAGCGGTGCAGCGGCAGGCAGGAACAGGGCCACCAAAATAAGCAGCAACATCGGGAACGCAATTTTTTCCCGCTTGCTCACATGGCGCAATTGCACCATTTCAATTTTACGCTCCTGCTCAGTAGTCAGGGCACGCATAATCGGCGGCTGGATCATAGGTACCAGTGCCATATAGGAATAAGCCGCTACAGCAATCGCACCCAACAAATCCGGGGCAAGAAGACTGGAAACATAAATAGCCGTGGGACCATCTGCTCCACCGATAATACCGATTGCAGCGGCATCGGCGATAGAGAAGTCCATAATTCCCGCTACCGAGAGACCCACAGCACCGAGCACCGTAGCAAAGATCCCGAACTGGGCAGCCGCGCCCAGGAATAAGGTGCGCGGATTGGCGAGAAGCGGACCGAAGTCAGTCATGGCCCCCACGCCCATAAAAATCACCAGCGGAGCAATTCCAGAAGCAATAGCCACGGAATAGAAGTTGTACAACATACCGTTATTGAAACCGGCATCCCGGGCAAACTCCGCCGCTTGCACCTGCACGGCTGCCGGCGCACTGGCCAAAGCTTCCTTCAACTCGGGCAGAGCTGAAGTGCTGTCGAGTCCCAGGATCTGGGCCATCTGGGCCAAAATTGCTGCATTACCCTGGGTAAGTGCCGTCTCTGCGGCGGAGAGTGCCAGATCGGCACCGGGAATATTGGCCAGGATTCCGCCGAAACCGATAGGTACCAAAAGCAAGGGCTCAAAGTTTTTGCGAATGGCCAAAAAAAGCAGGCCCAAGCCCACCAGAATCATAATGAACTGGCCCGATGCCATCTGCGCGACACCGGAGGAATGCCAAAGAGTAATTAGATTATCCACGTGTGACTCCTACCTTTGGCTACGCAATGGACAGCAGGGCATCACCTACCGCCACTGAATCGCCTTCTTTTACAGCCACACTGGCGACGCTACCGGCACGAGGGGCACTCACTACAGTTTCCATCTTCATCGCTTCCAGTACTAATACCGCCTGGCCTTCACTCACCTGATCTCCGGGCTTTACCATGACTTTGAAGATATTTCCGGCGAGTGGGGCATTAACCGGCTCACCTCCGGTAGCAGGCACGGAAGGTGCACTAGCTGCAGGTGCATGAGCACCACCGAACACCGGAGCAACATTGGTTAAGTCGCCACCATCGGCCACAGTGACGGTGTAGCTCTGCCCTTCCACCGTTACCGTGTAGACTTCTTCGCCTTTGTCGTTCTTGACTGCAGCACCTTCATTGCCAGTGGGCACCGGCTCAAATGCCTCTGGGTTGCCACGGTTCTTCAGGAACTTCAGACCAATCTGTGGGAAGAGTGCATAGGTAAGCACATCGTCGATTTCCCCCTCACCATCGGTCAGGGCCACATCCTGTTCACCGGCTTTCTCTTGCAGCTCCAAAGTTAACTTGTCCAACTCTGGCGCCAACAGGTCCGCCGGGCGGCAGGTAACCGGATTGGCTCCATCCAGTACCCGGACTTGCAGCTCCTGATTTACTTCTGCAGGCGTTGCACCGTATTCGCCTTTCAAGACGGCGGCAGTCTCTTTCGAGATCGACTTGTAACGCTCTCCAGTCAGAACATTGAGCACCGCCTGGGTACCCACAATCTGGGATGTGGGGGTAACCAGCGGGATACAGCCCAGGTCTTCACGCACCCGGGGGATTTCCTCGAGTACATCATCCAGGCGATCCCCAGCGCCCTGTTCGCGCAGCTGGTTCTCCATATTGGTAAGCATGCCACCCGGCACCTGGGCCACTAAGATGCGGGAATCTACACCTTTCAGGGAGCCCTCAAACTTCGAATATTTCTTGCGTACGTCACGGAAGTAAGCAGCGATTTCTTCCAGCAGATTGATATCCAGACCAGTATCCCGCTCGGTGCCTTCTAAAATCGCTACCAATGCTTCGGTAGGGCTGTGGCCGTAGGTCATGGACATAGAGCTGATTGCGGTATCCACGTTATCGATACCCGCCTCTATACACTTGAGAGCGGTGGCCGTAGACAAACCGGTTGTTGCGTGGCACTGCATGTGAATGGGGATATCCACGGCGGCCTTCAGACGCTTCACCAGCTCGTAGCCTTCATAGGGGCGCAGCAAACCGGCCATGTCCTTGATCGCAATGGAGTCTGCACCCAGATCCTCAATTTTTCGGCCCAGGTCCACCCATAAATCCATGGTATGCACCGGGCTCACAGTGTAGGAGATAGTGCCCTGGGCGTGCTTGTCTTGCTTCTTAACCGCAGCCAGCGCGGTTTTCAGATTGCGCATATCGTTCATCGCGTCGAACACGCGGAACACATCTACTCCATTGACTGCAGCTCGCTCTACAAACTTCTCAACCACATCGTCCGCATAGTGGCGGTAACCGAGAATATTCTGTCCCCTAAACAGCATCTGTTGGGGGGTATTCGGCATAGCTTTCTTCAGTTCGCGGATCCGCTCCCAGGGATCTTCGCCGAGATAGCGAATGCAGGAATCGAATGTGGCGCCCCCCCAGGACTCCAGTGACCAGAAGCCAACTTTATCGAGCTTCTCAGCAATCGGCAGCATATCGTCCAGTCGCAGTCGGGTAGCGAACAGTGACTGGTGGGCATCGCGCAGGACTACATCGGTAATCCCCAATGGCTTTTTAACCTCAGTCATGGGTTATCTCTCTCGGCAGAAATTGTTGGAAATTATTTGGAAGCGGATAGCGATTAGCGTCTTTTGCGATGCTGTTCAATCGCCGCTTTAATCACCGCATGTAAACGGGCCTTATCATTCCCGGCAGTGGGGGAAGGTGTGTGGGAGACGGGCTCCGCCTCGGGGAAATATCGGGAAATTATTCTGGACATAATGCCGGTACCGATCACCAGCAGTAACAAAAAAGTAAAAACAATCCCCATACCAAACAGGGTGATATCCAGCCCCTGTTGAAAAAGTGTTTCTTGCACTGTTTATTCCCCCTAGCACCAGGCAATAAAACCAGCCATCCTGGACGGTTTCACATGTGCCCGCAACACTATGAATTTACGTTTCTAATTACTTGGGACTGGCGAAATACCCCAATTGATATTTTATGTTCTGTATGACCTTACCTGCCACTTAGACAAATTTATTTTGCACAACCAATAAATTTGCCCAAGGAGGCCCCAGATAGACCAGATGTCCCAAATTTCTGCACATCAGAATCTTATTCCCTGAACCAGTAATTTCAACTGCAGTTGTACTTAATCTATTTCCATACAAAGCAGTTACAAAGGAATAAATTCGTGAGTTCCAAAATGCTGATAATTTTCTATTATCAATACAAGTTGCTTTTAAAATCAAACACTTATTGGTTTCAGGGGCAACAGAAGGACTTAACCATAGATGCCCATTTTTGGTGCGAGACATCAATAGACTGAGTTTATTTCTCCTATTTTTTTATACTGAAGAATGATCAATTTTGCGCCATTACAATAACTTGCTGATAGAATATGCGCTTTCCGATTCAAGATTTACCGCCAAACTGACTTATGACCAATAAGACACCTCCCCTAGAACCCAAAATCTATCAGGCGCCAATGGAGGGCGTGATCGACCATCATGTCCGCGCCCTGCTCTCTGCCATCGGAGGGGTGGATGTCTGTGTCACAGAATTTGTTCGCGTTACCAATACCCGTTTGCCCCGTAGGGTATTCACTCGTTTGTGCCCAGAAGTCGATAATGGAGCCAGGACCCCAAGCGGCATATCCGTACGGTTACAGCTGCTAGGTGGCAATCCTGGTGCAATGGCTATAAACGCAGTAAAAGCAGTTGAATTTGGTGCTAAAGCGATTGATCTGAATTTTGGCTGCCCCGCCAAGTCTGTAAATAACAGCGATGGCGGTGCCTGCCTACTGCAGAGTCCTCACAGGGTGGAAGCTATTGTGGGAGCCGTTCGCCGCGCTGTCCCGGAAAACATCCCAGTTACCGCAAAAATTCGATTGGGCTTTAATGATCGCTCTTCCTATATGGATAACGCCCAAGCTGCAGCGACTGGTGGTGCCAACGAGTTAGCGGTACACGCGCGCTCCAAAGTCGACGGCTATAAACCCCCTGCCTACTGGGAATATATTGGTGAGATCCGTGAAAAGCTGAAAATCCCAGTCATTGCCAATGGGGATATCTGGACACTTGAGGAATTTCAACGCTGCCGAGAAGTTACTGGATGTGAAGCATTTATGTTTGGTCGCAGTCTGCTGGCCAGACCAGATTTGGGCAGGCAAATAAAAGCCTATTGCGCAGGCGAGAGCTATTCAGCGATGGGCTGGCAGGAAATTATTGAAGTTCTCTGGGGTTACTATCAAACCACTCGGGAAGTTTACCCTTCCAAGTACCTTGGAAATCGAATTAAACAGTGGCTCGCCTATTTAAAATTAGCCTTCCCGGAAGCACAGTTATTCTTTGATAAAATAAAGCGCCTCAGGGAAGCCGAAGGACTCGATAAAGCTTTCTCCGAAGAACGGGAAATTCAAACATCAGCAGTTGAGGCAGCCTAATTTCCGGTACCCTGCCAGTATCCGAGTTGATACTGGCAGAGGCAAGACCTTCAGAGTTCCATTTTAGACTGCCGACTCAAGTAAGCAGGATTATAAAATTTCTCCGGTAACTGATGCGCAGTGCTGCTCTCATAGTGAACCCTCGTTTTAGTAGTCGCTTTAATACTATCTACTAAAACCATCTCCTCCACAAACAGCTCTTCGCCCCTGAACCCAGGTACGAAATGAGCAACTTTTGCCAATTTCCCGGACTTCAGGTAAAGCTCCGCCTGGATAGGAAAGTGACTCTCACCATCAAGCCACAGTGTTATCTTTTGATAGCTGGCCCCTTTGGTTTTCGCCTCCAGTTGAAGCTTGTAGGTCTGCTTATCCTTTAGAACTTCACTTGCTTCAAATTTGCCTTGATAATCCTGGCTCCAGGTCAGAGTTGCAATATCGCCAATTGACGCCTCTCCAAGTAATCTCTGCATTGGTGTAATACGGATTGGGCGGCGACTGCGGGGCATCAATAGCCAATAGTTATCTTGCAACATCAACATCTTTTGCCCTTCTTCACCAACGCCTTTAAATACCACCAGAGATTTCCTCTCAGGACGAGTATAAACGTGGAACCGATCCTGACTCTCCAGCTGACCACCTTTAAAAACCTGAATATTGGTGACAACTTTGGAAGACGCTTCCCCAATACGATATGAATCAGCTTTGGCCAACATGCTTTCAACCTGCACGGATGAGAATTCATCTCTTCCCTGATCAGTCTCGGCAAATAGAAAGGGAGAAAACATCATTAATAACCAAATAACCAAGCTGGTTCTGCCTATTTTTAATTTATACATGGACCAATGCCTCAGTAATCGGTTTATTGACACCTTTCCGCGCTGCCAGGAAGGATGAAAAAACACATATCGCAGCTATCACAACTGAAATCATCCAAGCCAGGTTAATAGAAAAATAAATATTCAAAGGATACCCTGTTGTCTTTCCAGGTGGTGGCGGCATAGTGATATCAAATACCATCAATCCAGCGCTTATCAGACCAGCCAAAATAATACCTGCTATAGAACCTACTACCGCCAATACCAGAGCCTCCAATATGAAACCTGTAATCAATTCCGCCTTAGATGCCCCCAGTGCAGAAAGGGTACCTATTTCCTGGGTTCTCTCCGTTACCGACATAGCCAAAGTATTGAAGAGCGATACAAAGATAACCATCGCCATGATAAAACCCATCAGACCAAATGTCCGGTCATAGAGATTTTTAACTCCCCGATAAATGAAGGCACGATCCTCCCAGCTGGTAATTTCTAACTCTGGAACTAACTGCCCCAATTGTTCCTGTAAAAGTTCTGCCTCATCAAGGTCATACCCGTAGATCGTCATGGTACTGACTCGATCACTATCCAACAGGAACTGAGCAGATTTTACCGAAATATAAACCTGGCGCTTATCCATATCAGGAACACCAGTACCGAAAATACCCCTCACTTTAAAGTCCATCGCATTGAGGGCTCCATGCACCGTAGAGGACATTAAAGTGACATAATCTCCTGGCTGCACCTTGAGGTTTCTAGCAAGATCCTTACCCAGCATAATTTCAGGGTCACTGATATCTTCGTTACTGGATAAAATACCGCCCTTAGTAACATCAAGAAATGGACCTTTTACTCGGAATTCGCTGGATAGTATTCCCTGCCCTAAAAAAATGGAGGACTTATCGCCATTGGAAATCAATCCCTGCAGATAAACCCTGGGTTGCACCGCCTTTATCCGATCCTCAAGCAGCAGCCGTTTACGCAATTCATGCGCATTATCCAAACCATTTTGTAGTGGGAACTCCTCATCAGAAGCAAAATATCCCGGCTGTGTTAACACCAGATGTCCTTCGCTTCGCGCGGCACCTTCTTTAAGAGACTGGTAAGTAAAGAGACCAAAGCCTCCGGAGACCATCAAAGCAGTCACTACGATGGAAACAATAGCAACGGTCAACAAGCTTCTGCGACGATTGCGCAATAAATTTAATATGGCGATTTTTAAGCGACGCATAAAGCTTCCCCCTGATAAATTACACCATCTATTAAATCAATAATCCTATCGCAATGGCGGGTCATACGATCATCGTGGCTGGCCACAATAAATGCGGTTTCTTGCTCCCGCCCCAAACCTTTCATTAGTTCAATAATCTGCTCCGCTGTTACACTATCTAAACTGGC
Organism: Microbulbifer sp. A4B17; assembly: GCF_003076275.1. NCBI lineage: Bacteria > Pseudomonadati > Pseudomonadota > Gammaproteobacteria > Cellvibrionales > Microbulbiferaceae > Microbulbifer > Microbulbifer sp. A4B17. The sequence goes on along the minus strand of NZ_CP029064.1, from coordinate 1,705,235 downwards.
TGTGGGCTCATCGGCTATCACAAGTCTGGGGTGGTGCACCAGAGCCCGGGCGATCGCTACTCTCTGCTGCTGACCTCCAGAGAGGCGACCCGGCCGGTATTTGGCAAACTGGGACAACCCCACATGATCTAACATAGCCATGACTCTCCGCTTAACCTCTCCCTCTTTAATTCCATTCAGAAGCAGGGGATAGGCCACATTCTCAAAAGCCGTCATTACTGGGACCAAATTAAATTTCTGAAACACAAAGCCCAAGTGTGCACGGCGGATCTCCTTTGCCTGCCGATAATTTCTAGTCATCACTTCACCAGAAAAGCAAACCTCGCCACTGTAATCTTGATCCAGTAGCCCGCAGATATTTAACAGAGTGCTCTTGCCTGAGCCCGATGGACCACATAGCGCCACCATAGTCCCCGCACGAATATGTAGGTTCACATCCCTTAGCGCCTGAAGCTGGATCTCACCGGAGGTATAAGTCTTTTCAATATGGGTTAGCTGTAACATGGATTCTCCACCTGATCGCTGCTATTAATCGGAATTGCTATCATCACGGCAGGGGCTTGAAATGCCGTTATCTCGCGCTTTAGCTTTCCAGGAGTTCGCCAACTTTGAATTGTTCTGAAGCCCCGCAGCCTGCACAGCACCACAATAAACCCAACGTGTAGCACTCGGCGGTAAATATCCCATACGTGGATCACTCATCAACTCTCGGTACAGTTCAAATCCACGGTCAAAAGCGTTAAAGAACTTAGGTACCTTAGTAAAAGTTGTAGCGGCAATCCCTTTAAGTAGTATATCTTGCGGTACGCCATGAGAGGGTCGACCGGGATCTTCCATTTCTTCAATCATGGTGAGTGCCTTATCCATTCGAGCAATTCCATTCTCTGCATAACTGACCTTCCTCCAGGGCAGTAAACTTTCTTTTGCCATCAATGTCTCACTGGCCCCCAGATAAAAGAGCACAACAGGATCAGTGGGATCTTCTTTCTGTGCTAATTTGAAAATTTCATAAGATTCCTCTACCGCATCCCCTCCCTGCTTTGTAGCTTTTTGATACAAGCCTTCCATTTGTGCATCGACTGCAGCGAATGAGGAGATACTCATCCCCAAGTTCATAATTAATACTGCTATCAACTTTTTCATTAGATCTATCCTTGCGTTTAAGTTGGGAGCAAATTAGCGAGATCTAAATTCAGAATCTTCCCTATGCGATAAGTAGTCGTCACGGAGGATAAGCGGGGGATCAGCCAATTTGAATGGCTCAAAAAATGTGGATAGACGGGTCCCAAGTAGAGACAGGTGAAATGAGTAAAGCTACAGGGTGTACGAAAGTCCAACTTATAGTTAGAGTTACGGCCGCCTTAGAGAGGCCCAGAGCTACTAGTCAAATAAAGCAGAAAACTTGCCGGCATTAGAGAAAAAAGTTTTCACCGGCAAGTTGAAGTAAAAGCTTAGCAATAATTAAGATGCTTTCTTAATATGGCTTACCGCCTCTCCGACAGCTTCACCATGATTATTTGTAGCAATACTCCGGACAGTAAACAGGTCCCCCTTAACATCCACAAGAGATATTTTAATATCTACTTCCTGGCCGGCCAAAGCCAAATTATCTGCACGCAGATCTGTTGATGTCAGAACAAAACGAGCTTCATCCTCACCAAGCAGGTTTCTTAAAAATAGACAACAGGACTTAAACATACATTGAGAGGAAGTTGCTACTGGTAATGCCTTAACCCGATCAAAATGGCCTAGACACATTTCAGGTGCCACCTGGCCGATAGTCGCACTTAAAGTTTGATCATCAACGCTTAAAATCTTTATGTCTATACTCTTTCCGTAAGGATTAACACTCTCAATAACAGGAGAGACATCCTGGATATATCTGTCATAAACTCTATGGAAAGATTTCTCCTTCATTACGCGATATCTCACATTAAGCCTGGCGGCAACTTCACCCGTAGTATCCAGCAGCTCAGATTCAGCTATCAACTCTCTTTTACTGGTAAATACCGCTTTAGTACGAGCAAAGAGATAATCAGGACGAGTGTCCGAAATTAAATTATCAAAGGTTTTAAGGTCAGCCTTCCAAACCAAATAATAATGTCTTAACTTCAAAGGGTGCGCCAAGGCCCCAAAGCATGACCCTAAAATAGCTAAGTGCCTGCCTATTTCCGCCACATCCATTAATGTTCTTTCGAAAGTATTTTCACATTGAACTGGCACCCTGGCAATCAACCAACCGTCAATATCAAAATGTAAAGACTCTAATGCAAAGTAAGGTGCTTTAACTTCAATCAGGTCCTCAAACCCTTCAACAGAAATAGCGCAAGAATCCAAGTTAAGACCATTAAGCATGATAGATCCATTATTAGCAGATATAAAAACTCATGCACAAACATCTGCAGGGCGGCAAAACAGACTTTCAATTGCCATACTAATTAACATCAAAGCTAAAGAGCCCCTGATGGCACAGTCGTCAATAGATAAGACGAAAGCCAAGCACACATTAAACAATGTGCATAGCAACTCCAAAACAAAAATTCTTATCAAGAAGTACCGATACTTCCCAAAAAGGGAAGTAAACCAGGTTTTTATTGGGCTACAACCCCACCAGAGTCAAAGAACTAATGTGTTAAATCTAAAAACCTATGCCAGTCATTTAAGCGAACCACCGCTATATGCAAGTGCGTATTGCACGCGATTATCTCGACCGGATCTAAAAAAGTAAATTACTACCAATTACATCGAAAAGTAACAACACTAAGCGCCTCATAATATTTTTACCTTTCACGACAAATCATGGGTATCGCTATTCGGAGCCTTGATACGCACGAAGTATTTTTCCTGCATTATAGCCATGAATCAATTCACCATTGATCAATAGTAAAGGAACTCCTTTACCACCTAATTGATCGTATTGCGCTCTCGCCTCTTTCGAAGCCTCAATATCATATTCAACAAAATCGATGTTATTTTTACGCATCAGATTTCTTGCCTTTTTACAGTATCCACACCACTTTGTAGCATAAAGAATAACCTGCCCCTCTAAAGCCTCAACTTCTGTAGCAACCGGCATGACGGAAGGTGTTGAAGAAAAAATACGGCCGATGTCATCCCATCTCTGGATAACAACAATAAGGGCAATAAAAACAATCAGATTTCTCATGGGAAAGGATTACGACTGGACTTTTTAATTTTCTTAAGGAAGGTAAAATACTAGGTAGAACGTATCACATACACAAAGCGCTCCAATTAGAACGCCTGCAACTTTTCATAAAGCTATCTGGTAGACTATCATACAGCTCAGCACCACAAAAATTTTTATCCAAAAACAAGGCCACTCTTCCCTGGTCGGCCTTACGTTCATAGCTGGTAAGCAATTAACTGACACCAAAGTAGTACCAATGTACATCAAGAAATAAAAACTGATCGCTATAATGCTTATCAATAACGACTATTCAAGATGCCCATAAAAAGAATAAATAGTAAATACGTACTTCACTTTTACATAGACTTAAACATTGATGCCGCCCTGCGGCTAACGCCAAATTGACGTCCATCATCCATCACTACCGTTATACTGCCTGTCAAGCCACGACTTATTTTTTGGATACGTTTCACACAGACAATGGTGGAGCGATGAATTTGCCAAAACAAATCCGGCTGTAATTGAGACAAGAGTTCCTTTAGCGGCGTCCTGATTATATGTTGTCCCTGCTCAGAGTAAACGGTGGTGTATTTATCTTCAGCAACGAATGCTGAAACCTCATCACAAGCAATCAGGTAGACATCTTCCCCCTTACTCGCCCGAATCCAGCGCAAATATTCCGGCTGGCTTGAGGACAGCTGCTTGAGAATGGCGTGTATATCAGGGCCTGCCGTAACACTTCTCTCCTCTCTCTCCTTTAAGCGCTGGCGAATACGCTCACAGGCCTGAACCAGACGCTTGTCATCAATCGGTTTCAGCAGGTAATCAGCTGCTTCCTGCTCGAAAGCCTTCACTGCATATTCATCATAAGCTGTAACAAATACTACGATAGGCTGTTTTTCAGATTTCCTGAGAGCCTCTGCAACCGCCAGACCATCCAGGCCAGGCATACGGATATCAAGAAAAATAACATCCGGCTCTGCTTTTCCGCACAATTGCAGTGCCTCTTCACCATCTGCTGCTTTACCTACAATTTCAAGCTCTGGAAAAACGTCTGCAAGCATATGATCCAGGTGGTGACGTAACAAAGGTTCATCATCTGCAATTATGGCACGCATGGAAACTCCAAACGGGCAGTTACCCCACCCTGATTATTACTTTGAATCAGCAGTTTACCACGCTCCTGGTAGAGGGTAGAAAGGCGCTCCCTGATATTGCTTAGTGCAATTCCATTATGTTTACTGGAGCTAAGGTTGTTGACTCCAGCAGCAAGCCCCACACCATTGTCTTCTACCTCAATAACCCACTGGTCTTCCTTTTGTTTCACCCTCAACGTTACCAATCCACCTTTGGCCGCAGGCTCAATGCCATGAAAAATCGCATTTTCCACTAAGGGTTGTACGAGCAGAGGAGGAACGAAGGTCTCTAAACTTACATCTCCTGATAAATCGACCTCATACTCTAACCTTTCCCCCAAGCGTATCTTTTGAATCTCCAGATAGCACTTCAAACTGCTAAGCTCATCCTTTAAAGACACCTGATCGGAACGGGATTTTTTCAAGCTAAATCGTAAGAGATCACTAAAGTTATCCAGTAGGGTTTCCGCTTTTTGAGGATCATGGCGAATAAGCATTTTTAGATTGGCCAGGGTATTGAAAAGAAAATGAGGTTCTATCTGGCTTTGCAGCACTTTCAGCTGGCTTTGAGCCAGAGTCTTTTGTTGTTCGAGCTTTAACAATTCAGCTTCCTGACGCTCCCTCTCAAGTTGGTGAGATTGCTCCCGGTTAAGATGAACTTGATAGAGAAAAATAGAAAGAAGAGTGGCAATAATTAAAAAATCAAGTGCCCGAAATGCCCCAAAGCCCGATATCCACCACCAAGCATGTAGAGTTCCCAGTATAATTGCCGCTAAACTCACCACTGCATACTTTAATTTAGAGGGCCAGGCGGGCTTGAAAAACTCGACTATCTGTCTCGTGGATGTAGCTATAAATCCGTACGCCAAAGAAATCACGCCGTGAATTGCATAGCTCCCCCCCCAGATAGCCTGGGTAATTACCGCTACTACCACACAAATTATCAAAGTACGTGAGCACTCTCTTAACAGGTTCACCCTTAACTCCACTCAAAAAACAATAGTTGTACTCAAGGTAAATACAGCCTGGTTTTGAAGCTGTGCAAAAGCAGACTCGTCACGGCCGCCAAAGAATCTTGCGGATGCCCCAATGACCCAATCGTCAGTTATCTCCCTCTCACCGCCGATAGTTAAAATAAGGCCACTATCTTCAGGTGTGTAGATTAAATCAACTTTTGGATGATACTCATTATTGGAAAGCGTCCAGTGTAAAAGCAGATTGTGCCTCAGGGGGTTATCACTTAAAAAGGCCGTCGCGAAGGACTGGCGAAGGCTGTCCCACTGCACTCCCTGGTTTTTGTACCACAGGCTATTATCAAACACCTGGCTCCATTCACTTTTACCCCAGGCGCGATTATCAAACCAGTACTCCAAAATAACCGAGTGCCCAATACTGTTCGCCCAAGTCATACCTACAAGAGCCTGCCAACCATCATCAACCTGTTCCTGCTTTGGCATAGCGGTCAGCTCTGGTGTCTGCCAGCGCCAATACTCTTGCTGGTAGTGCCATTCTGAATGGATCTCCCACTGCTCTCCATAAGTGTTAACCCAGCTCCCTCCTAGATTCATACCTCTCTGGTCATCCATGTAGCCGAGTAACTGCCACTCGGCACTTGCTCCAAGCTGATACCAGCGTATAGCAACCCCCTTGGGGAGCTTACCATTAGAGACCTGGCTGATATCAGCATCCACCAGCATTACACTCAACTCTCCACTCTCAGTGAAACGGCTGGCTGACACTACCCCAACCCCTTCGCTCACTTGAAGTGATACCGGATTCCGCTCTATGGGTAAAAACCAATCCAGCGGGCGGTGCCCATACCCAACACCAAAGTCCAAGCGACGCTTGCCCAGAAGCCAATCCCACCCCTGCCAGCTTCCCTGCCAGAAAAGCTCTTCAACCACCAGTTGTGAGTCTTCACCACCACCTCTCTCCGCCTGATGAAGCGCGGATACCTGCCCCTCCCAGGCTTCATACTGTAGAGCCCCCTGAAGCAAAGCTTGCTGGGATACATTTGATTGTCCTTCAAAGAGTGCGCTATCAGAAACACGATCATAAGCGGCTGCCATCGCCAGCTCCCATTGCGACTCAAGAGCACCCGCCTGGGTAGTAGCGCTACTGATCATTAGAGATAGCGCCCAAAGAGAATAGGGTTTCATAGTTGCCTCCATTCGATGGAGACACACTATCAAGCTGTAATATCCAAGCCACCGGATAAGATCAGAGGAACTTTATCCAGATAAGAGGCAATTGGCAGGGATTAGTGGAAGGGATTACTCAGGGGCTACATCCAACAGGGCTGCTGATTGCTCTTTTCGCAGCCACGCAAGGATACGGTCATTGTTCAAATACCACCTCCCTGGCTGTAAGAATTAAACAGGGTTGGATGCAAACAACAATATCATCATTTCCTGGAGGGGCATTGTATTTATATCGAAACTGCAGCGACCTTCTTTATTAACTCCACCATTGTAATAGACTCCTACACTATGAGATGAGTCAAGAGCTTCTGCCATGGAATAGGCCATATTAAGATTATCAGGGTTGCGAATTGAGATAGCACCCAGATCATAAGTCCAATGCCTTCCAGAGTAGCAAACAACCTAATCTGGTTTTCACACTAACAGGCAAAATACTTACCCTTCCGCCAATTGGCCTCGATGATTAAAGCCCCCCTGCTCTTGCAGAAGCATTATGAGCGTTAAACTCAAACTACATTCAAATATAGGGCTAACTTCTATATTCTATCTACTATGCCAGTTAAGCATTATGAACCCTGTCATCAATTGCACAAACTGGGTTCACACTACTTAAAGGCAACCAAAGCCAATGGTCCAACACCGTCACAACCTGCCAAAAAACAGATAGCTATTTTGCCTTCGGTGACCCAGAATCCAATTTCGGTTATTTAAATTCTAACCGGCAGGAACCGGACCTTTGAGCAGCTGTCCATCAAATACAAATCGTCCTGCTCAATTGCACTAAGAAATACGTCGAGTTTGTCATGCCTGATACCCTAAAATTCCTCACAGCATTCAGCTTATCCGTTCTCCTTACAGCTTGCGGAGGAGGCGGCTCCAGCAGTAGCAATTCCAGCGACGAAACTACTGAAACGGAAACAAGCACCGACAGCGGCAGTTCCGGCGACTCCGATAGCGGGGATGATGAAGAAACAGGAGGTTACACTTTTAACCCCAGCAGCCCCCTGGCAACACTCATCGTGGGAACACAGGAGTATGCCAGTGGCACCCTCACCCTGGAAGATACCGATAGCAGCAGCCCCGCCTTTCAAGCCAGTAGTGTTGCCGGGGATTATGGTGATTTTACTCTGTATGAGAGCGGTAACTGGGAATACCAGTTAAACACTAACTCCGGCAATTTAAATGATGGCGAATCCGTAGAGGACACTATTTCTTTCCAGCTTAGCGATGGCAGTACCCTCTCTGTTGTATTCTCAGTTCAGACTATTGAAGCGACCGAGAGCAGCATCGTCTTTATCTTTATGAACTTCTCTGACTCCACCGTAGAAGACGATCTCAGTATTTCCCAAATCGCTGATATGGCTTTTAATGACACTGACTCTCTCGACAACGCCTACCGAGAGAACTCCCTGGGACAACTGAAGTTCAACCGCCATCTGAGTAGTGATACCTCACTGGACCAGTATTGCTATGGTGAAGGCAGCGATGAAAGCACTTCTATCGACTGCTTTACCTATAACATTGCTGATAGCCAAAATGGTGGTGTATTAAGCATTGAAGACGCGGAATCCCGCTCGGGCAGTGAATACAACGATAGCGGCTACACCTGGAGAGATAACGCAACCAGCTGGATAGAGAGTAACTATGTAGACTCCAACAACCAACCGATAGACCTCAGCGACTGGCGTCACCGGGTATACATTTTCCCCGAAGCCGCCGCCAACGCGGGATTGGTGGGCACAGGAGTGGCCTCTGTCGGAGGCCGCTGGAGCATGATTATTGCCGATAGCGACCAGCTGATTATGGGCCATGAAATCGGTCACAATATTGGCCTGAGCCACGCCGGCAATGACAATAATAATGATGGGGACACCAACGATAGTGGTGAGAGTGAATATGGCAGTGATGGGTCCCTTATGGGCAACGCATGGCAGTCGCGCCTCTTCGGAAGCGGTCACCGCGATTATATGGGCTGGTATGACTCATTCCCCGGATATACAGAAACCCTTGAGGCAGTTTCGGGTACCACTACCTCTATTGAGTTTCAAGCTATCGAACTAACTCCAGGTGAGCTTAGCAGCACTCTTCCCCAACTATTAAAGGTGGAAAGTATTGGTAGCAGGAATGGAGAAAACTACTACTACATCGAATACCATATTGAGCACGATATCCTCAATCCTCGCCCACATCATGAAAATGCGGTGACAATCCACTACTTAAGCGGCGCTAGCAGCAACAATGTCACCGCCAACCAGGTAGCCACCCTATCCAGTACCGGGGAGAGTTTCACCGATTCTTTCGCAGGTATCACTATTGAACTCTTATCCACCGATAGCAGTAATAACTCCGCAACTGTTTCTGTAACTTATGACGAATAATCCAGAGAGGAGTAAGACCACAATGAAAATTTTACCTTTAGCCATGCTTCTCGCTCTTTCCTCCTCAGTCATGGCGGAAGAGACTGTAACTGGCGTTTTAGAGGAAGAGATCTCCGAGAACTTTCAAACCGGAGAAGTGGATCACCGCTTCTCTGTAAAAGACGAAACTACCGGTGAGTATTACTTTATAGACGCACAGGAAGCGAAGGAAAAGGGGATGAAGTCTGGCGAAAGAGTTCGTATTCGTGGTGAGCGGGAAAATAAGCGGCGTTTTCGTATCCGCGAATCTCAGCGTTTAGAGTTGAGACGAGAGGAGTAGAAGGTCTCACAGCTTAAGATATGCAGTAACCGACCTGATAGCGAAAGAATTAATATCGTTCACTATCAGGTCAATTATGCAATCGAAGGCAGATTTTAAATTTCACTATTTTATGGGTACAGCTCTACACCACTCAATATATAACAAACAACCTGCTTATATAACAGGAGCTCGTGCTATCATCAAAATTAATTCGAACTTCTTTTCCTGCTGCAGCTCCCGCTAAAGCTGCAGCAAACATTAGATTTAACCCTTCCTCTGTAACACCGTTCTCCCCTACCTTTACCCAATGGTACTTTGGATCAACACCGTTTGTACAGCTGGCAGAATCGTCGGCAAAAGTTATAACGAATCGACCATCTCCATGAGGATATACTCTTGTGACCGTTGAAGTAAACCAAACCTCCTCGGCAGCCACAGGGAATGAAAGAAAAACCAAACAAATAAAAGCTTTAAGTCTTAGCATATTAATACCCTAGATTTATGAAATAAAAACAAAAACAACTTACCAAAACTTTCATAAAAGCTGTCCGACTACAGACTGAGAAGCCCTCGCAGCTTTGCATAGGAACTTTTCCCAGTACCAGCACTGCGAGAACGGCAGAGCAGACCCACCTATGAATCACTTTATCAATTCCTGATTTCCTACCACCGACAAAGGGAAGGCTATGGGTTCACCATTACATAAGCTATTACCTAGTAGTCCTCACCGTAAAAGACATTCCGTTTTACAGTATTTACCACTACAGTAATTTTGATACTTTTAGCTATATACCCACCAAGAGCCCATCCATTTGCCGAACACAAAGCGCTAAATAATGGTAACGTCTTATCTGGTCAACTTACTCGAAGACGTTTTAAAAAATATCAGCACCTTACGAGTACAGCCCTCAATATTTAACAAACAATCTATTTATATAGCAAGAGCTACTGCTATCATCAAAATTAATTCGAACTTCTTTTCCCGCTGCAGCTCCCGCCAAAGCTGCACTAAACATCAGATTCAACCCTTCCTTAGTCACGCCATTCTCCCCAACTTTCACGCGATGGTACTTTGGGTTAATTCCGCTTGTACAGCTCGGAGAATCGTCAGCAAACGTTATAACGAAATGCCCATCCCCGTGAGGGTATATCCATGTAACCGTTGAAGTAAACCAAACTTCCTCCGCAACCGCTGGGAATGAAAGAACAATTAAAAAAATAAAAGCCTTAAGCCTTATCACATATCCACCCTAAATTTATAAAATAAAACCAACAACTTACTGAAAAATCTCGATAAAGGCCGCGCGATTGCATACCGAAGAGTCCTCATAGCTATATATGGAAACTTTTTTTCCAGTGGTCAGCGCAGTAAGGGCAGCAGCGTAGGCCCGACTATGAATCTCTTCATTATTCCCTGCATTACCAGCCACCGATAAAGGAAAGGTTATGGACTCTCCGTTACACAAGCCATTGCCATTGGCGGTCTTCACCGTAAAAGACATACCGTTTGCCGCAGTATTTGCCACTGCCGTAATCTCGACACTTTGGGCTATATATCCACCGGAAGCCCATCCATTTACCGAGCACAGGGCGCAAAATAATAGCAACGCCTTCTTCATCACAGTATCTCCCCTTTTCTGAAGCTTTAACTTAAGTGAAAAACTCTGCGTATACTACCACTAGCCCCACCCATTCGCATTAGTTGAAGAAGATAAGGTCCCTACAACACTGTTAATTTAACGGTCGATAGATAGACTCACTATCTATCCCCACAAAGATACCTACTTATAAGGCCAACAACCCAAAGCGTTAGTATTCACACCATTGCACCCCGCAATATAAAAAAGGATTACCCTTTCTACAATGTACTGCTATTTCCCGCTTATCTTCTCAGCACTATCTTTTCTGACCTTGCCCCAAATTGACTATTTCTAGTCCAAGTGAAACTCCTTATAACCTCATAATGCATTGCTAAAAATCGACCCCAGCAGCTTGTTGGCTCACGGGGAAGGGGTGCCGCCTCCAGTCTTTTTTTGGCTCATCATGACGTATGGATGTCTAGGGTTGCTCCTTCAAAAAACTATTTATCCACCAGGAAAACCTGGACTCTTAGTTTTCTTTCAACCGAAGATGATAAACTCCCTGAGACCAAACCTCTCCCCACGACTGCGTACAAGAAGAAAACTGATCCTCTCGAAACCATAGGGTCACTTCCTTTCCTGTCGCATGTGCCGTGGTTAGAAGAGTTAAGGCTGCCTTACAGGACTCTTCAGCAAACTCACCCACGGTTTCTGTAACCCTGCAAATTCCAACACTATGAAAATTAGTATCTCCACCACTATCCTGTATGCTGGCGTGAATATTTCCATTTGCAGCGACTTCTACTGTAGTAACATTGCCAGTGCATGTCTGACTATCAGAATAAGTGTTAACGGAGGCCAGAAAAAATCCAAGCAATAAAATTTTTCTATTATTCAAAATTTACCCCCCTGAAATTATATATTTTTATCGGCATTCACCACAGAAAACTTGTTGTGACTATACTTTTCTAAATTAACCATAGATTTAATATTTTGATTGTACATTACTATAGATTTTTGACAAACCACAAGCTCACACCAAGCAATCGACTAGAACCCCCCATTAACCTCCAAGTCAAATAATTCGCCACCAATTTCTAGAGAACATATCAAGCAATCGAACTTTGCACTTACATAATGCAAACGATCATACACGGTCACCTTAGTGAGCACGGCATATGAGTTACGAAAAATAACAAACATCCTTAATCAAAATGCAAGCACCCTCACCCCACTAACAACCGCCCATATTATACCCCACCTCAAACATCACCACGCACAGATAGCACGCACAATAAAAATTACGTAATAAGAGAATCTAAAAACCAAAAGTACAGATTAAATCAATAGCAATCATACAACCATAACCATTACTTTCTTAATAGCCAACTAAAAATTATTAACTTCCATACCTTTGCGACATCATATCTCACATCAAAAAGAAAAGTACTTCTGCACAGTTATGAACCACCCCGAAACTCAGGTCAGTATCTTCTGGGAAAAGCCATTCAAGATTTCTAATATGGCCTAGCGTCCAGCCCAGGAAGCCTCACCGGATCACAATGAAGAGAGAAAGCTCGAAGAGTTAATTACTCTAAAGCAAGAAGACTTAGTGGATATCAGCTGGCTTAAGCGTTGCCTGGACGAATCTATGATCACTAAAGAGCCTAGAGCTTAAATTTTAAAAATTTGCCTAGACATATCTGGGATGCGCCTAGGCCGATAAGCTTATTTAAGCAATTTGATATGTGCGGCAGCATGACATACTGAGTTATCGGAATAACTATATATGCTAACTCTTTTCCCTGCAGTTAAGGCTGTAATGGCTAAACTAAATGCCCTGTTATGAATACCTTCATCCCCGTCTTCTCCGGCAGCACCAAGAGGAAAAGATATTGTTGTATCTTCACATGGATAATTTCCATCACCGTCAGTCACAACCACTGAAAAGCTTTGGCCATTAGAGTTGGTATTTGTAACAGCTGTTACTTCAACGTCTGTAGCAATCCAGCCTTTATCAGCAACTGCCTGCATGGAGAGTGCCATTAAGCTAATAGCTATAATTTTCCGCATTATTACCTACACTGTAGAATTTTAAAATAGAAGTGAGAACTTTATAATTCCTGTCGGACAAGGTCAACTTGATTGCCCGGCGAGGTGGCCTATCTGCTCCAAATTACCACCTAGGATACTAATTTGCTACTTGGTACAAACCCGCCTTCCAATAAGACTGCTCAAAATATGCGGACACCGCCTACTTCTAGTTATTCAAAATATCTAAAGTCACGGCTAAATCGCTATTTGGAACTGGGGGACTCGAGTGGTCGGCATTTAGACCCCAGAAAGCGCGGCGCCATTTCTGGAATCACACCCTCTATTCTTAAACCGCTGGGTATCTCGCCAAAACACTGGCTCTATCTCAGTCAAAAATTTGAATGCCGCTTTAAGGGCCTAGTTGGATCAGTAGAGATCTGTACGACAAGCTTGCATCAAACTCGGGAAACGCTGGGTACATGGCATCAGCAATTGTCAACGCTACCTTTCTGCAACGCCCGGCTATTTCTGACTCCCTCCCACAGCCTTCATTCCTCTCAGATTTTGCCTAAACTCTAATTTTCGAATCCGAAGCATAATGCTTAACTCTTACATTACGCCTTGGTACCAATTTAGGAAACACCAGTCGCAAAGGGGGATGCCTGTGTCTCAGGTAGCCCCCTACCCTTATCTATGGGTATCTCCAGAACAGTACTCCATTAACTATGGGCATTATCCATGGGTATCCAGAACCGTCTCTGATCTTAGTAGGTGACTCGGCCGAGCTTATCGTAGAAGGTGCCAGCCACCTGGACCTTGGCATCGGAGCTGACAGTGCGCTCACCGAAGGTATGGTATTCGAAGCTGCTGCGACCGCTGTTGAGGCATTATTAATTTTTAATTCAGCTTGTTAAATCAGGACAATCTCAACTTAAGCGCGAGCTATTAATAGAAAGTTGATATTTTTATAGATAAAGCCCATAAAAATATAGGCACGAAAATAATCTTATTGGATTTTATTCAGTTTGTTTTAGTGTCAAAGCTGCGTAAAATTGACAGATATTTATCGATATTTTGGCCGTAATTGAGTATGTCTGAATAGGCTGGCAACCAAAGATCAAGAAACCCAAGAGTTTTCCAGCCCCATCTCTCAAAGGAGAACGGTAGTGTAACGTAAGAGTAGGTAAAAGGCGCTGACCCAAGGTGCTACCAACACCAGGGGCCAGCTAACCAAATTGATAAGCAAACTATCAAAGTGGCTCAGTGGATAATACGCTAGAAACCCGCTCGTCTTCAATAAAGTGGAGCAGATTCAGAGGCTTGAATAGATCCTTCAAGCCCTGGCAGCGTTGCATCTGTCTTTTATTATTCTACGCTTACCGTTCTCGTGCACCGCCCTTCACTTCTGCCACGTATTACTTACCAAGCATCCCCCATGCGGAAGATCCGCACACGATTTTTAGTCTCTGCAGGAAATGACCATGTTGATTTTAAAGCGCCGGACCGGCGAGAACTTAAGAATTGGAACCAATATCTCAGTTACAGTATTGGAGGTTAAGGGCAATCAGGTGAAGATTGGGATCAATGCTCCCAAATCCCTGCCTGTTTACCGCGAAGAAATTTATGTGCGTATCAGGAGGAGTGGCAAGTGAGAAGCTAAATATGCCGAAAGGGTTGCCCTTTCGGCTGGATCACGATTTAGAGCTAGTGGACTGGAACGGTCGACATTTAGATCCCAGAAGGCGCGGCTCCATTTCTGAGAACGCCCCCATGCTCGAACGCCTGGGTATACCACCAAAACACTGGTTGTATCTCAGTCGTAATTTTGACAGCCGTTTTAAAGGCCTAGTGGGTCAGCAACGGCCGCTCAACAAGCCTGTATCCAATTCGATAAACGCTGGGCGCAGGGTGTAAGCAACTGCCGGCGCTTCCTTTCTACTACACCCTGCTAATCCCCACCCAATTTTCCAACACAATCCCTTCTAGTTTTATCCAAATTTCCCATTTCGAGCCTTAAGTGAAACTCTCCACGACCTCATAGCACTTAGCTCTGAATCAAGTTGAAACGGCCGCCAAAAATCAGCGCCAGTAATACTACTAGCGCCTTCCTCCAATCTATGGGTGTCTAGAATTTCTTTTCCCAAGCGATTAACTGATGCACCTCAAACTTGAATGCAGGTTTTAATTATCAAATTCTGCATCAAGCTTCGCTTTTATTTTCTCAAACTCCAAGAGTGCCTCTGGCTCTCTATCCAAGATTTTCTCAGACAATTCCGGATTATCGCAAAACTCCTTTACTTGTAGTGAGAGGTTCGACCCATCAAGTGAAACCCTCCAAAACCGAGAAGGCCGATCATCAACAACTTGAAAAAGGCAGATTGGACAAAACAGTAATCGCCCATAATCATCTTCGAGCTCCAAGAGGACTGAATTACCATAAAATGATGATCCGATAATATTCCTTACTGAAATAATTAAATACTCTTTATTGACAGTTAATTGCCACTCAAATTGCTTTCTTTGATCAATATTTAACTCTTTCTTTTGAGCGCATGTTAGCTTAGTTGCAACTGCCTTTACTTTCATTACTGAGAGCCCTTTTCCTGAGGAAACGCAATACTTTTAGGTTCAACGACCAGACCTGTTTCGATATTTCTATAGGCATGTATTTCAACATGCCCCCCATCAACAGCATGATACGCATCACTGGAAACCTTCTGCCAGTCTCCTGCATTTCCCCCATACATTCTTACAAGCCTTTCAGCGACATCCAATTGACGAGGTGAATCGGCTCCATGTGTTGGAATTCCTCCCCCATTATAAATATCAGCTAATTGCTCTTCACTTTTTAGCTGTTTTTTTAATCCAATGTTCGCTTTATGTCCGAAAGCTCCCCTGTTCTCAACAGTAGTTAATGTCCTCGTCGTTAACTGTCTAGCAGAAAGGGCATTTCTTCCAGGAACAAGCAACATCGCACTATTAATTATAAGCGCATTATCCTCATACATTTCTGCTCCAGCAACCTGAGCCCCACCTGAAGGCCTAAGACCCATTGGGTCACCTATTTGCTCTGGTGTCATCCCTGTCATATATGAATGAGCCGATACTAAAGTATCCAACATAAACATTCGAACAGCCCCAAGGGCGAAAGCACCAAAACTACCCTCAGTATCTGGCTGCTTAGAATCGCTATCACCAACCAGGTGTTTAGTGACCTCAG
The DNA here is from genome assembly GCF_003076275.1 of Microbulbifer sp. A4B17. Taxonomy (NCBI): domain Bacteria; kingdom Pseudomonadati; phylum Pseudomonadota; class Gammaproteobacteria; order Cellvibrionales; family Microbulbiferaceae; genus Microbulbifer; species Microbulbifer sp. A4B17. The sequence goes on along the minus strand of NZ_CP029064.1, from coordinate 1,689,237 downwards.
GTGAAAACGGCCCCTCAAACTCACTCTGATCAAACGGCCCCAAAGTAATAGCAATATCATCTAAAAAGCTACTATCTTCCTCATCATCACCAAAGGCGCCCCCTACCGCTCCCTCAGGAGCCGCAGCACCGGCAGTACCAAGCTGTGACCAGAAGTTACCACCAGAAATATCTACTCCCGTGCCGGTAGCACCATAGGTAACGCCAACCTGGAATGAAATGCCGAGCCCTCCCAGCGCATCATCCAGAATTTCATTAGCATCATCAAAGAAATCATTGATGCCGTAGTAACCTGTAGGGTCAACGACAGTTAGCGGGTTGCCTTTTACATAGCTATAGCGGTTATAACCCTGGGTATCCTCAACACCATCAATCATCGGGTCCGCTTGCAAGAAGCGACCCAGATTGGGGTCATAGATACGGCCATTCATATGGATAATGCCGAGGGCGTCCACCATCTCGTGGCCGGTAAAGCCGTGAGTGGTGATCTCGTTCAGGCTATCCATCAGCTGGTAGTTGCTACCGATCAGGTCACTGATCTCCAGGGAGTCCCAATCGCTATCGCGGCGCTTACCCCAGGGATCGAAGGCCATACTCTGGCTTTCGAGCACACTGCCATTTTCATCCAGCACCACATCGGTAGAGCCAATATGGTCTGTGAGCAGATAGCGTTCCGTTAGGGATTGCTGCTCATAGGCACCGTTGGTTTCGTAGGTAAATACGGCACCGCCGGGCAGGTAGCGCTTCCAGTGGTAGCTTCCTTCAGACTGATAATGAATCCGCTCTACGCCACCCAAATAGAGGGTGGTAACCACCTCACCGTCGGAGCGAGTGTCGACACGCTGATAGCGGGCGCGATCCGGGCCATAGGTAAAAGCGGTACTGTCACCACTCTGGGTATTGGTAATCAGGGACGGCTTATCGAAAGTGGTGTAGGTGAACGTCCTGCCGGTACCGTCGGAAGTCAGGTTGCCATTGCTATCGTTGTAGGCGTAATCCACTCCAGCCGCTTTGGTAACCGCGTGGGGCTTGGCACTTTCATACAAATAGGCAGCACCATCTTTGCTGAGGATATTGCCGATACTGTCGTATTGATACTGGGTGTCAGTAGCGTCGGAGTTACAGCTACTGGTGCTGGTGGTATTGGCATTAACCTGCAACAGGCGGTTGAGGTTGTCGTAGCAGAAGGATTCCTTCTTGCCGGTGCGCTGGTTGTTGCGGCTAACCAGATTGCCTACGGCATCCCAACCGTAAGCCATTTGCTGAACGGTAGTCGCAGATGCGGAGTTATCGGCCTTTTGCGACAACAGGCGTCCGGTGGCGCTATCGTAGCCATTACTAATACGAACACCGCCGCTATTGATATCAAAATCCGTTACCTGGCCACGGCTATTGGAGCTGAGCACCCGGTATACTTCACGCCCGGTATACTTCACGCCCGGTATACTTCACGCCCGGTATTCAGGTCGGTGACATATTCCAATGCGCCGGTATTGGTGTAGTGCTCCTGGATACCGCTAGTGATACCGTTTGCACCATTGGACACTTCGCCATCCAAAACATCGTACTGATGCTTGGGGCGGCCGAAGTTGTCGTACTCCACACTTAGTGCATCAATAAACCTGACTCCTCCCGAAGGAGGAGCAATGAAGTCTTTTGTAGAGAACATTGACAAATCTGTAACGGCATTTTTATCAGGAGGTTCCTATAGCGATCTTCATACACAATTTAGAGGTAGCGCCAATGAGCTAAATTTATTTCTCAATGAATTTTTAAAGATATTTTTAGCAGCTTTGATCGTACTGGCCTTACTATTGTATTTCACTCAAAAGTCTGCCAAATTGGCCGCAGCAGTGCTTTGTGCTGTACCCCTTTCATTTGCGGGAGGAATGCTGAGCTTACATGTGTTAAACCTCTTCACCCCCCAAAGCCTGGATGTTATAACCATGATTGGTTTCGTAATCCTGATGGGACTTGTGGTTAACAACACAATACTGTTTGTAAATTAATTTCATAAATCACTTCAAAATGGAACCAGCCAACTGAATGCTATATATGCTGCAGCAAGATTGCGTGTGCGCCCAATTATGCTTACAACAATAACCTGCATTTTTGGCAACCTTCCTTTAGTTCTTAATCCCGATAGTAGCGCTGCTATTTATCGCGGGCTAGCTACTGTCATTACAGGTGGAATGATTTTTAGCGCCTTATTTGTCTTAGTCTTTATGTCTGCACTGCTTTCACGGAAACTGTTTAGCGCTCAAACACCTGCTGGCGTTCAAACTGGCGACTTAAAACTTCCAGTAGCTACTACTTCGCGATATTCAACAAGTGGCCTTAATTTATTCACCCCAGACTGAAAACAGAATCGAGGTGTCGGTATGGGCGTAAACCCTTTCCTCAAAAGGCACTTAACTACGCTGCCTGCCACCGATCCTAACAACTTCATTTGCTATAGTTTTAAAGGTTAGTTAACCAATACGGAGAGAAACGGTTTAATTACCATTTATGAATTGGCAAGGAATCAAGGATGAAGTCTCTAAAATATTTACTTTTGAGTATCCCATTTACACTGCCACTTATCAGCGAAGCCGCTTGGACAGAGAAGGCGCAAATTTACTACTTAAAAGTACACTCGAATGGTGTAGATGTCAGACTTAGAGGATTTGTCAATCCAGAGACAGAGGTGAGCTGCGTGAGCAAAAACACTTTTTTTCTTATCAATAACGACTCTGCCATATACAACACCAAAGTATCTTTTCTGCTTTCCGCTTATATGTCCCAGAAAACTGTAAAGTTCAGTTACTACGGATGTGAAGATGACAGGATTCGCTTAGGCTCAATCCGGTTTCATGATGAATAGCCAAATCTCATATGATTGACTGACTCTTTATAATTTGAGCCAGTCAATTCTTACCAATGTCAATCTAGAAAATATCCGGATCATCTATCAAGCTTGCGTTTTCCAACCCATAGTACTCGATCACCCAAGCATAACTTTGGTATATCTCATAACGAGTTGGATAGGCCCGCCCCACTTCATCCCAGCGTTTCCGCGCATTGGAATAGCTGGAACCTTTGATAACTCCTGTCAACTCGAACTCATCACCATTATGGGGGTTCACGACCGTTGTGGTATAGGGAACTTCAACCTCGCTATTTTCCACCATCATCCGCGCCATCATCAGTCCATAGGCGGGTACATTGGATGGCATGGCATCCTTAACCGTTTCCTGGTTGCTTTTAGTCGATGTTTCCCCAACCGTCGTTGAAACGCTAAAAGTCTCAGAGAAACTGAATGTAATAGAGCCACTATTTTCAACAGTACCGGGAACACCGACCTTGTAACCCTCGGTCAAGCTAACTCCAGCAGTAACCGAAATCCCCATAGTATTAGTCCAGGTATCAGTTTCACTCTTCCCATCGGTATACCAGACTTCTGTACTGTCGTTTTGGGCAATACTGCCAGAGTTCTCAAGCAATCTCTCACCAAAGAATGTCCTGGTGTTGTTGGGGGTTTCCACAATCTGATCCCAATGAATCTCTACTCCAGATTCCACCAATTCCAAACGATCCGCAACGCAAGGATAAATACTCCAAACTTTACTATCACTCGCAGTACCAGCAAATCCAACTACTGACCGGGTTTCAATACTTAGATGATATTCCTCCCACTTATACCAGCCATTATTACCTCCAAAGGTAATATCACGGGTTGAGTTATCAGCCATGTCTTTCAAGTAAACTCGAATTCTGGAAATATTGCCATCGCGCTTTTTATAGAAGCGCCAACCCTGAATATATTCGGTAGCACCAAGCAACTTTCGATACCCGGAGATAGTGGTTTTACCAACCTCCTCATCTCCTGCATATAAGTATTCGAGTTTTAACCCTTTGATTCTTTCATCACCGCTAAAACTTGTTATAGCGGTGATCTTGTCTCCAGGGATTCGGGTGGTACCATAGCTATCGCACATGTCGAAATCGCTGCCATTCCCACTCTTACCATACTGAAATATTGTATCGTACCTTAGGGTCCCACCATTATCTGATGTATTGAAGTACTGATCCAAAATATTTTCTGTTGCACTTATCTGCGCAGAAGCCAATAAACCTAACATCGCTGTGACGAAATACTTCATAGTCAACACCTTCTTTATAAGATTATTCTTTTAAATGGATACAACTATCTGAGTACAATCTTTTGTCAACTTCGTCCGTGTCCAGCCCTCCTGTATTGCCTTTATTGTCCAAGTTTTCCATCCTGTGGGGTGAAAAATAGGAGTAACCTGTCTTCGCGCTACCAGAACGAACCCACCACCAGCGCAGTAACGATAAGCAGTAGCACAGATAGAACTCTATAGTTCTGCCATAGTGGTTGTGCTTTTAGGGATACAGTCTCGGTGTCAAAATCGCTTTTAGACCAAGTGAAAGATTTGGCTTCTTTGCTAATCTCAGTTGGATAAAGCAGGCTGGTAATCACCAATACCAGTGAACAGAAGACAAACAAAATTGGAGCAATATAAAGGAAGTGTAAGTTTGTCCAGTCGAAGACTTCATTGACAAAAAAGAGGCCAACGCCGCCCAAGGTACCTAACAGTAAAGTAGCTATGGCTCCCTTGGAGTTAGCCCCACGCCAAAAGAATCCAATCAGGAAAAGTGCCAGTACAGGGGGAACTGCATAGGAAAGTACCTTCTGCAGATACTGGAATAAGGAACCAAAACTCTCAATTTGTGGTGCCCAAAGTACGGCAAGTATCATAAAGATAAAGGTGACCAGCTGACCTACACGCATTAACTGGTGCTGGTTCAGGCCCGGAAAAAACTTCCGCACAAAGTCCATGGTCACCAGCGTGGAAGCTGAATTCAGCGTAGAATCAATTTGCGACATTAGTGCAGCAACAAAACCGGCCAACACAAGCCCCAGTATACCGACAGGCAGCAGCTCAAATAACAGAGTGGGATAAACCATATCCGCGCGCTCTAGTTCCGGGAAAATAACAATCGCCATAGTGCCAGGCAGAACCATGATAAATAGCACGGGAAGTTTCAGCAGACCGGCAAATAAGGCTCCCCAGCGGCCGTGATTAACATCTTTCGCACTGAGTACCCTTTGCACCATAAATTGGTTAGTACACCAGAAATAAAATCCCAGCAAAGTGACTCCCGTAATTAGCCCTAACCAGGGCACACTCGAATCACCTATGGGCCGTATCAGACTCAATTGTTCCGCCGAGACCTGGGATACAACATTTTCCCAACCTCCTGCGCGATCCAGGGCAAAAATACTGATCAGGATTGAACCAAATATCAGCAGCAGAGCCTGAATGGTATCGGTATAAATAACGGCCGCCAAACCTCCACAGATAGTGTAGATACCCGCGATCACCGCCAAAATTGAAATCGTGGTCCAAATTGGTAATTCAGGGAATATCAATTTCATTACCAGGGCCCCTGCATAGAGGCTACCCGCAGTATCAACCACAATATTCAGGAAAATAGTCAATCCCGAAAAATAAGTGCGTGCGGTGCTATTAAAGCGACGCTCAAGCATTTCCGGCATTGTGTAAATGCGCGAGCGAAGAATTGTAGGCAGATAGAAAACGGCAAAGAAGACCAGGATAATCGCCGCCATCCACTCATAGTTGAAGACCGCTATGCCAGTGCTGTAAGCATCTCCAGCCAAGCCGATCAAAGTGGTACTGGATATATTGGAAGCGAACAGGGATAAGCCTATCAAAGGCCATACCATTTTCCTCCCAGCCAGGAAGTAGTCCTCTGCAGTATCGTGGCGGCGACTTAGGAAGAGCCCAAGGGCGATGGTGAAAACGAAATAGACGACCAAAATGGTCGCATCGACTGGGTGGAGACCAAAATCGACCGGCATAACTTCCTCGTTCACTGCTAGCAGCGTATTTTTAGAATGATTGCTTGAACTTGGCCAAAAATTAAATCACAGTGATTTAATTAAGTAAAGCCAAGCCTCAAAAAACAAAAAAACTCATATTAATCAGCAGGTTAGCCAAATTCAAATCTTAGTTACAGCGAAGCTAATAGACTAAGTAAAGGCTTTAAAGTTACACTATTTAACAATAGAACCGGACAATCAGTGGCCGGATCAGATCACGTTTCATCTCAGGGGGCACGGATGGGTAAAGGTAGCAATTCCAGTGGCTTACGCCGCTATAACGAGCGAGTAGTGCTCACGGCCCTGCGGAAAACTGGCGCGGCCTCCAAGTCCGACCTGGCGCGCCAAACTGACCTCACCGCTCAAGCGGTTACCAGGATCGTCGATGATTTGGAAAGCGTAGGACTGGTGATGCGAGAGGGGCGCCGACTGGGCGGCAAAGGCCAACCCTCGATCATGTACGTTATTAATCCTACCGGTGCCTACTCTGTCGGTATCAAAGTGGGACGGCGTAATATCGAGCTGTTGCTAATGGATTTTGGTGGCACGGTACTAAAGAAAGTTTGTCACGAGTTTGAATTTCCGGAACCCAAATTTTTATTAGCGAAAATTGAATCGGGCCTCCAGACACTTACCGATACCCTCCCCACTAAAGACAGAGGGAAACTAGTGGGCGTTGGTATCGCTATGCCTTGGTTTATCGGCGCCTGGACTGAAGAGCTCAATATGAGCGAAGAACTTGCCGCCCAGTGGCAGGAAATTAACTTTGCTGAAGAAGTTGCTCAGCGCACATACCTGCCGGTTTTCTTCGAGAACGACTGTTCAGCTGCTGCTGTTGCCGAATTGCAGTTTGGCAATGGCCAGGACATATCCAATTTTCTCTACGTCTATATCGGGACCTTTATCGGTGGAGGCCTGGTATTAAATGACAGCCTGGAAACCGGCGTCCATGGCAATGCGGGCAACCTGGTTTCCCTGCCAGTACCCCCCTCAAAACTTAGCAGCACCCCTGAAAATCACCAGGCATTTGAGCTACTCCTCAATCGCGCTTCACTATTTGGACTGCGCAGACATTTACGAGAGTGCGGCATCGAAATTACCAGCGCTTCCGAACTTGAAACGGTAATGGACCAGGCCCGCCCTCAGATCCAGGAGTGGCTGGATGATTGTGCAGATGCGCTGGTTTATGCATTTCTATCGGCAATCAGCGTACTGGACCTGGAGGCTATTATCGTCGATGCGCATTTACCCCGCTTTTTATTAGACGAACTGGTCGAAATGATTTCTCGCAGGATAAAGCAGGTGGCGCCTTCAGGTGTATTTGCGCCCAAAATTGTCAGTGGAAAAATTGGAGTCGACGCTATCGCCACAGGCGGTGCGATTCTGCCTTTTTACTCAATTTTTGCACCGGATAAAACAGTTCTATTAAAGGGCGGCATACCAGGAAGAATATCTACCTGATTGCGCCTTAATTGGAACCCCAGAAAAGCATAAAAATAACTCTGGGCTCCTTAAGAAGGATCAAAGTAATAACTCACCGGCAAATTTCCAATCAGCACTAATGAGGTAAATATCATGGCATTTAATCTCGATAATAAATGGGTATGGGATTTTTGGTTCGCGCAGGACGGCGACCAGTACCATGTATTTTACCTTCAAGCCGATAAATCACTGGGCGATCCTGAGCTGCGCCATTGGAATGTATCTGTCGGTCATGCCGTTTCTACGGACCTTATTCATTGGACAACGCTCCAGGATGCATTAAAACCCTCACCTCGAACTGCAACCGCCAGTGAGGAAGCTGCAGACTCTTACACTACCTGGACCGGCTGTGTACACAGAGAAGGCGACACCTGGTATATGTTTTATACCGGTACTAAATATTCGGAGAAAGGCCTGATTCAGCGGGTCTGCCTGGCAACTTCCAAGGACTTATTACACTGGGAAAAACACCCCAACAACCCCCTGGTGGAATTAGACCCCAATTTCTACGATGGCCTGAACCTTGAATATTGGCACGATGCATCCTGGCGTGACCCATGGATCGTTAAAGACCCCACGCAGAATCTCTACCATATGTATCTCACTGCGCGCTGTAACCAGGGCAGCCCTGATGGGCGTGGCGCAGTTGGCTATGCCAGCTCAACGGACTTAATTCACTGGAAAGTGGGGCAACCTGTACTGGCTCCCGGCTGGTATGGCGAAATGGAAGTACCGCAAATTGAATATATCCATGGCCGCTACTACTTATTCTGCTCAGTATCGACAAAGTTCCACAGCGCTGCCCATCGACAATCCATGCAGGGTACACCACTGACTGGCACAAAATATTTTATCGCCGATGATCTGAATGGCCCATACGAAGTGGTTGGAGATGGCTTTATCGGCGCAGACCAGCAGGGATCACTCTACTCCGGCCGGGTTATCCAGGGGCCGGACCAACATTGGTATCTGCTGGCTTTTAATAGGGACGATGCCGAGGGCAACTTTATCGGCGGTATCTGCGACCCCAAACGCATCGAGTTTATGGACGATGGGCAACTGGAATTGGCCAAAGACTAGCAGGCAGGAATCGCAACCAAATCCTTAGGTAGATGCTCACCAGAAGCATCTACTGCCCCGTATCCCCTTCTCCCGCAACCAGTGCTACTTAGAAAGACAAGCAGCGCTGTCACCAAAAGCAAATATCGATACCACGAAAATCACTACTTCCCCTTGGTTTGCTTATCTATTTGCTGATTCCACTGCGTAAATTACGCAAATTTTCGTATTGCCTTTATTAAATCACAGTGATTTAATAAATGTGTTCGCGGGGAGAGGTCCCACCCATGCGGTAACAGGAAGAGAGTCTCGAGCCCGCAGAGAACGGGCCGTGAAAAATCTAATAACCATAAGAGATGATTGAGGAGAGCGCCGTGATTGCAGAGGGCTTCCAAGCAGGTTCAGAGACACAGAAACACTTTAAACCACACTCCATAGCCCTGGCAGTTGCCATGGCCTCCAGCGTAGCGGTACCGGCAACAGCTGAGGAAATGCCGGAAATTGAAGAGGTGATGGTTACCGCAACCGCCCGACCGGTTACCAAGATGGAATCCAGCGTATCCGTTAGTGCACTGGACACTGAGGAAATGGCGAAGTACGCCCCGCGCTCTACCGCAGAGCTGTTCCGCAGCTTACCCGGTATTCGGGCGGAATCCTCCGGTGGCAGCGGCAATGCAAATATCACCGTTAGGGGTATTCCCCTGGCAACTGGCGGCTCCAAATATATGCAAATCCAGGAAGACGGATTGCCTGTATTAGAATACGGCGATATTAATTTCGGTAACACTGACAACTTTGTTCGCACCGACTCCTCTCTCGCACGTATAGAAAGCGTACGCGGCGGCTCAGCCTCCACCTTTGCCAGTAATTCCCCTGGCGGTGTGATCAATATGATCAGCAATACCGGCGAAGAGGAAGGTGGTAATGTAGGACTTTCCTTTGGTGCGGACTACGATGAGTCCCGGCTGGACTTTGGCTATGGCCACCACTTGAATGATACTTTGCGATTCTATGTCGGCGGATTTTTAAGAGAGGGCGAAGGCATCCGCGAGACGGGCTTTGATGGGGATTCCGGCGGCCAACTCAAGGCCAACCTCACCAAAGAGTTTGATAACGGTTATGTCCGCCTCTATTACAAACATCTCGATGACCAGGTAACAACTTATCTTCCTGGCCCTGTAACCTATAAAGGCAATGGCGAATTCGGCACGGTTGCCAACTTCGATGCCAGCAGCCAAACCCTGCATTCCGATAATTATCGATACATTTCCACTTTTGATGCCTACGGCAATCCGGTAACCCGCGACTTATCCGACGGTATCGAATCACTGGTGGAAGCCTATGGCTTTGAAACCAAATTCGAATTTAATGATGGCTGGACTGTTACCGACAAATTCAGAATTTCTGATGTTAGCGGCAGCTTTATTTCCCCCTTTACCGATACTTTCGGCGATTACGGACCACAATCCACACAGGATATGGCTGATACCATTTGTGCAAATGCCGTAAGCAATAGCGGAGAGGCCATAGACTGTAGCGCCGGCACAACGGTGACTTATGCGAATGGTGAAGAGGCCGAGGGCCTCGCCTATGTCGATCTGCTCTTTGATACAGAAATACACGATTTGGGTCTGGTAGTTAACGACTTTAAAGTCGATAAATTAATTGGCGATAATATTGTTGTCTCCGGTGGCTTCTATTACTCCAACCAAAATATCAAAACCAGCTGGAACAGTTGGAATGCCCTGATTCAAACTGTTGACGGCAGCAATTCTGAAAACCTCACCATAACTGCCAATGCCAACGGAGATGTACTGGTAGATGATGGCGTCTGGTCTGCAAGCTTTCTCTCTTGGGCCTGGGACCTGGAATATGAAACTTATGCACCCTATATGAATGTGGCGATCGACATCGGCGACTTTACCTTCGATGTCAGTGCCCGCCACGATATGGTCAGTGCCAAAGGCTCCCTGGTTTCCAGCTGCTGCGGTGGTGATACAGACTACGATCTGAATGGCGATGGCATTATCAGTGATGTGGAAAGTGCTAGTGCTTCCGATGCCTTTGGATTTACCGGCGGCATTATCACAATGGCCAATGGATCCACCCAGCTCGTTGACTACGATGCAGACAACACCTCTTTCTCTCTCGGTGGAAATTATATTCTCAACGACAGCATGGCCATTTTTGCCCGCTACAGCGAGGGGGGTCGAGCAATTGCAGATCGGCTTCTACAAATTAGCGGCGCCCTCAACAGTGACGGAAGCCTGACCGACACCACCGATGGCTTCGACTCTGTGGACCAGCTGGAAATTGGATACAAACTCTCAACCGGCGATTTGGATTTCTTTGCAACTTACTTTAATACGGTCACAGAAGAGACCAATGCAGAAATCACCAGCGGCTTAACGTTTGTACGCGAGTACGAGGCCCAGGGAATTGAGCTGGAAGCAGCCTACAGTTATGGAGACTTTTCCGTAAATGGAAACCTCACCTGGACCGACGCCGAAATTTCAAAAGATGCCAATGACAGTTCCGTCGTAGGAAATACACCGCGTCGCCAAGCTGATTTTATTTATACTATTACCCCGCAATATAACTTTGGGGATGACTTTACATTTGGGGCGAGCTTCCAGGGGTCTACTGAATATTTTGTTTCTGACTCCAACCAGTTGAAACAGGAAGGTTATGTCCTGATCAATCTGTTTGGTTCTTATTACCTGACAGAAGACCTTACCGTTTCCTTTAACGTAAACAACCTCACCGACGAATTTGTTGTTACCGAAGTTGAAGAGTCTTACGCAGAAGTTGGAGACATAGTACGCGGACGAGCTATCAGTGGCCGATCCACCAGCGTCAGTTTTAATTACGCTTTTTGATCGTTGTTATTCCCTACTCTAGTAAGTGGTTTGCAGTTCTGCCCATAGCTTTGCAAACCCCGAGCGTCTGGCTTCCACCGGCGCTCGGTTTTTTCTTTTAGAAACAATATAACCAGCTATAAATTATCAGTGATGTAGTTTCTGTCAACGATCAACTGATAATACAAATAACCTATGTAACCTGGGGAGCGGATTAGGATGGAAATGCAAGGCAGTGCGGTAGATACCTTGCTCGGTGGAATTGAAGCCGGTGGTACCAAATTTAACTGTGTGGTTGCCGCAGGAGTTGATGATATCCGTGAGCGAGCCAGCTTCCCAACCACCAGCCCAGAACAAACACTATCCAAAGTCGCCCAGTTTTTTCACGAAAGCAGTCAACGCCACGGCGCTGTTTCTGCACTGGGCATAGCCAGCTTTGGCCCGGTAAATCTGGACCCGACATCCTCCCTCTACGGCTACATTACCCAAACCCCCAAAGTTGGCTGGTCCAATACCGATATGGCCGGCTACTTCAGCCAAGCTCTATCCGTACCTGTTGCTTTCGATACAGATGTTAATGGCGCTGCCCTTGGAGAGCACCTCTGCGGCGCCGCTACAGATGTAACAAACTTTGTCTATGTTACTATCGGCACAGGTATCGGTGCCGGCATTATGATCGATGGGAAATTGATCAATGGATCTATGCACCCAGAAATTGGGCACATGCTGATGCCAAGAGACAATCGAAGAGATCCGTTTAACGGCAACTGCCCATTTCATGACAATTGCCTTGAAGGGCTAGCCTCAGGACCCGCGATAGAAAACCGCTGGGGGCTGCGTGGCCAACACCTGGAACAGAGCCACCCGGCCTGGGACCTGGAGGCAGAATATCTGGCGGTTATGTGTGTCAACCTCACCAGCTGCTACTCACCACAGCGAATCATTCTGGGAGGGGGAGTTATGGACCAGACTCACCTATTCGATCGCATAAGGGCAAAGTTCCTATCACTGGCCGGCGGCTACTACCCGCAAGTCTCAGAAAGCAATATTAAGAAGTATATTGTTGCACCAAAACTTGTGGGAAGATCTGGTGAGATTGGGTCCCTTCGCATGGCCCAGCACTTGTACAACAATAAAAACGTCATTGCCTAAGCCTATGGGGGGGACACACCCTCCCTTCCAACATCAGCATTTCCCCCAGCCATAAAAGCCTGTTTCTGTGATCACAGCCACTCCTTGGACAAAAACTTGCCGCTCAGAGTGATTCATGCGGCAGCTAATCTTCTCCCATGCTAGCGATTACCATTACCTATCTGTTAGGCTTTCATAAATATACCTCTAGTAAACAAGGCGATAACAAGAAGGATTAAGCGCCCTTCAGGGATAACAATGAAAATAATTAGATTATTAGTGGTGAGTATTCTCAGCATCTGCTGCCAACTGGCAATAGCCGGCAGTGCCGAGCCTACGACTTTCACTCGCCCAGGGATATTGTCTTACAATTTCTACTCGGATTTACTCGAACGCGAGTACGTCATCGATGTAATGCTGCCCCTCTCATATACCCCGGAAAATACCGATCGCTACCCAGTCATTTATATGACCGATGGCTTTCTGCACTTCCCCATGACAGCCCCCAACCTTATCCAGGAACAGGTACCCGATGAGTTTGGCAATGTCAAAATGCCTCCTGTAATTCTGGTAGGCATATCCCACGCCTTCGACGGCCAGAATTTCGCCCAACGAGTAATGGACTTCACCCCCGTACCCGGTGTAATCAAAGATACCGAACTCGGTGGAGGCGCAGATTACTTTCTGGAATTTATTGAAGAAGAGCTCAAACCCTTTATCAATAACAATTTTAAAGGCAATGAAGAAGATGAAACCCTGGTCGGCCATTCCCTGGGTGGGCTTCTGGCTCTCCATGCACTTTTTAACCACACCAATAGCTTTGACCGATATGTCATTGGAAGCCCCAGCATTTGGTGGGCCGATAAGCAAATTTTAGATAGTGAATTGGCCTATGCAGAGCGCAATGCCGATTTGGGGAAAAGCGTGTATTTATTTATTGGTGGTGAAGAGACCTGCAGTGAAATCGACTCAGTTTGCGCAGTAAAAGACTTCTCTCAACTAGTAAAAAGACTGAAGTCCCGTAACTACAATAGCCTTACTCTAAGAAAGCGTGTATTTGATAACGAGAATCACGGTAGTGTTGTTAACCCAGGCTATGATCGAGGGATAGAAAAGGTATTTAGGACTAATGTATTACCTAGAAAATATTCCTTCTAAGAACAATTTATTTAATTCAGGATTAGTAAGAGCTTGAAAAATAATTATTTTTAAGTATATTCATCTCCCTTCACAATTATCCATCGCACTCAGGATTAAAGATGAAAAGACTTTTAACAGCATTCGCCTGCTTATTGCCCACATTAACATACGCGGGAGTTTCATCCGATAGCAACAATAAGCTTTACATCAAGTGGATAGAAACCGGCTGGAGTAAAGACACATTGGCAATAGGATTCGATAGAACTATTACTTATAGCGGCACAGACCCCAACTGCGAATGGAAAAAAAGCGTGGTTATTAAAGTTGATGACGATAACTTACACAATGAGACATTATCGTTAGCCATGGGCGCTCAAATGGCTAACAAACCCGTTACTCTGTACGTCGAAGATGAGTGTTTTAACTCAAGACCTGAACTTATCTCTATACGAGTTTTGAATGAATAGTATCAGTCTAACTTGTTAAAAATTTCTCATACTTTTGGATAGCACTTGAATAAAAATTGCCTTTTAAGTGCCTTCCTTTAATTCAGAAAGGCTAACTAAATCTGGACCAAATTTATCTTTCATATCTGAACCCATCACGCTCTATACTCAAGCGCGACCAGCACAAGAATTGAGCATACGCTCCCAAGGGACATCTATCGAAATAAGCTTTTACTCTTAAAAGCTTTAAAAAACTAAGCGCCAAAGGTACACTTCATAAATCAACACCAAACTCAATCAAGGAATTCTGTACATGAAAACAATGATAACTTTATTTGCATGCCTGTTATCTGCCTTTGCACAGGCTGGTGTACAGTCAGAGTCAGATAACAAGCTCTATATTCAATGGATTGAAACCGGCTGGGAAGATAATGGCTTTGTAATCAATTTTGACAGGCAGATCACATATAATGGCACAGACCCAGGCTGCGAATGGCCCCAAGGTGTTTTTGCTAGCATGAGTAGCAATATGATGGACCAGATGTTATCCATTGCCCTAGCTGCACAAATGGCTCAAAAGCCCGTGAAGGTGTATGTAGACGATAACTGCTCCGGCTCTCGTGCCAAGCTAATCTCTATACAAATACTAACCGAAGAGTAGCCATGTTTCACCAACTAGAACTTTCAGCCAAAACGACTAGTTAAGCAGCTTAAAATTATTAAAATTTAAACCTCCCAATTAGAGCCTCAATAATGTTCAAACCTTAAAGAAAAATTTAAAAAATATTTTGGGCGGCATTGAGGAATAAGTGAAACACAACCAAATCCGCCCACGCAAAACTAGCGTTTTAAATAAAGCATTACGATACGAAAACCGCTTCAACTTTGACAACACAAACCACTAAGAAACCATTATAATCAGATAACAAATGTAAAAAACACTCTATACAAACTTAAAACAACAAAGCTTGTATAGAGTATTTATCAATTAATCTCGAAACAACTTAATCGCCTTACCAATTTTTCTGTACTGCTCTTCTACTTCAGGAACATAGCGCGGCCCATAAAGAGTCCCTTTACTTGCATACACCTCAGGCCAGGCAAAAGGATAAATGGCGATCACATCCTCCTTCCTCACAGCATGATCATAAGCTTGCTGAGCTCTTGTTATCAATTGCTCTTCCGTAAGATAGCCATAAGTTGTGTTGTCGGTCATAAATGCACGGGGAATTATGTAATACTTAACATCTTGCAAAGCGCCTGTATGCTCCCTTACATTATCTACATTTTCTCTCAAAAGATCAGTCATTCCCCCCTGAAAGTTAACACCTTTATATTTATCAACCCCGAATAAATTATAATTAAGAGGTACATGTTCGCTATAACCAAAAAGGTTGCCATAACCAAATATTTTCTCAACGGTATTTTCTGTAAAAGTTATAGCCCTTTTTGCCTTTGGAAAATCTTGTATAAAAATAAGACCAATTTCATCTAGATACTCTTTAACCTGATCCAGATCCATTTCTGATCTATTATATGGCTCATCTAGAGGATCTAACGCATAGATAATATCTTCATAAGGTTTTAGTTTTTCTTTGGCAACTTCCCACTGCTCAAGATAATCCTCTCTCTTACGGAAGCCCGACTGTGAATCGAAAAATATAGGCGCCAGCTCTACCCAAACTTTTACCCCATGCCTTTTAGCCTCTGCCAACTTCTCATCCACATTACTCCAATGCAGATTAATAAAAGTCGAAAAAGGAGCAACCTCCGAAATATAATCGACGTGCTTACCCGAGTGATAAAAACCAAATGCCTCTATATGATCAGGCACAACGTTTCCCGGCGGAATAATTATTGGAGTAGCAACCTCTCCATGCAATATAAGTATCTCAGGCTCTTTCAAGTCGGCCGCCTCCGTCATCTCCTCTTGAGCCAATACGCCACCTGGCAAAGCAAACAACAGGCACCCAACAAGAGGTAGCTTCTTAATATTCTTCCACATAAACTTCCCTATCCCAAACCGTACAAAATTTATTCTCATTTCGGCAAAGTGAAACTCACCCATGAGAACGACAGAAATCTTTAGTCAACTCTAACAGGTCAATACCACCCTGAAAGAGACCACCCCGAAATAGTACGACAAAACAAAAAGCTACCGCAAATCATTACAAAGTAAATCTGTCGTCACACTACAAAAAACCCGACCCATACCTCTATTTTGTAGACATTAAAAGATGTCCTGACTTAGAAATTTAAAACCTCACTTCTTCAACAGATAAAGCATGAACAAATGTTCCATCTATCAATTACAAGAAGCATCAAATGAAAACATCTCACACAACATAAAATTCTACTTTTAGCTTCAGGAATTTTTAAAAAATAAACCTGCTAGAAATTAACTTGGGATTAGCACACACTAACTCAAGCAGCCCCCAGACACTAAAAAGAATCTCATCATTATGATCCGTACATACTTATTCTATCAACCTCAAATTAGGCACCTACCCAAGACCACTTTTACTTCAGCGCCGCACTGAGACGAGCGTCTCACAACACCCATAAATGGCACTTGCACACCAAGTGCAGCTTGATGTTTCAGTCAAAAACCATGACATAAATAGCAACCAGGCATGAAACAGAAAACATATAGATTAATAATTTACCATTTGATAAATTTTCAAAACCTTTTAGAATTAATGACAACAACACTATAAGCCGGAGACTCCTATGAAATTCAAATTTCTGATTGCATTAATTGTAATGACCTTATAAAAAGGTGTTTTTCTGCGGGCATGTCTGACGATGCCACCATTAACAAGGCAGGCTGCCACATGAATAATGCAGCCTGCTACGTCTATCTGGATCAAACAGTTGACCCAGATAGCTGCAGCAGCAACTCGATACGCTGGAGCAAAGATGCCGACAACGGCCAAGAAACTCTAAGCTTATTAACCGCGGCATTTTTTGCCGGAAAAAAAGCTAGTTTTTATGTTCTAGATTCATGCAATGAAGATGGCATTTACCCGACCTTTGGATATTTCAACGTAAACAACAATTAAACACCCAAAAAAATCCTCAGGTTCTAACTCATCTTGGCTAGCCAGTTATTCGATATGTTTCAGTTAGATGGCTAGCCAAAACATCCTTAGTACCACCATAAATATTTAAGGAAATTTTACAGCTTTTACCTACTGCAAAGCTATTAAAAGAGAAGAAGTAACAAATACGCCCAAATTGACGATTGGCCTTAGCCCATCAAGTATTTCCCCGGAGTAGCCGGAAATCGAGAGCCGCCTAATATCCAGACAAAGAATAAATATTCCAAAACGCAAATTTCAGCAGCCTCTAAGGTTGCAATACTCCCTAGTTTCTCAGAGGCCTTCACTAGAACAGTCGATGTCGGAAAACCAACAACTACATTAAGTAGGAACAAATCCAGTAAAATAGCTACCCTCTAACCAACAACCGGCCAAAATAGTACTGTTCATAGCTATCATTTATATCTTCGTTATTAACCTTTGCTACTTCACTCCCACCACGAAACCCCTGCAAGAGGTCTGCTTCAACCTAATATTTTATCTGTATGACTAGTTAATAAGGGAAGAGCGGGAGCGTATCCCCGCCCTAAAGCTAAGCTTTCCTCAAACGGCGCAAATGCTCTTCATGGGTCTTACGCATATTAATGACATAAGTGCGACTTAACCGATCATGCAATAATTTGCCGACCAGGAAGAAATTGATAATCCATGCAATAAGCCCAAATGCACTAGTGAAGGCAAAGCTTACAGTTCTCCAAAGGCCTCGTAAATATCCTATCCGCTCGAATTTTTGACTGGTTACCCTATAGCCCATTATATACTTGCCTGGTGTTGCCTGAAGTTTGGAACACTCAAACAGCCAAGCAAACACCAGGTAGGCTCCAAAACAAAAAGGCATAACTTTTGCGGCTGCTACAGCTTCCGGAAAGTCAAAGAGCTTCATCATTGCCGCAGTAGCAAGAGAGCCAACGGCCATATAAGTCATAACCAAGTCTAAAAAGAGTGCAACACTTCTAGGTACAAAATCACCAAAAAAGTACTTTTCATAACGCTCTTCAAATTCAGTCTCACTTTGTGCCTCTACCTTGCCCCCGCCACGAAGCCCTTGCAAAGGATCAATACGGGACTCATGGGTTTCCAAGCTATTAAATATGCTATTGCACAACTTCTCGTCAAGCGCTTGGTAGAGGTAAGACGCATTACCTCGCCAATCGAACAGCTGATCACAGTACTGCAGGATATTCGGCGTTACTTGTGGGCGAAATCTTGCAGATTTCCCCCCCTCTACAGCACTTTGATTAAATTGGGCAAAGCGTTCAAATACAGAAAGACCTAAGTTCCAATTGTACTCCTCGTCCAGCATATAGGGGCTCTTGGTAAGAAAGTCCCAACTTTTCTCCAAGCTCATTTCCAAATGATTATTGAGCATCTCATCAACTTGCTTAAGTACCCGCCGAAATTCTTTGATACGCAAATCTCTATCCGGGTCTTGCGTCTCATGAGATTCACTTTGCTGCGTATCAGGGGAAACTCTTTCGCTCTGCTCCAAGGGTTCAGAGGCGCTATCTTGTTTCACTGAGAGTTCTTCAGCTACTGGCGGAGTTGATATTCCATCAGCAGAAGGCCGCACTTCAACTTCCTCCGCCCCTTCTAATACAGCTACCCTTTCACTTTTAACCTTCTCATGGCTTGTATTTCCTGCCTGCCCTAGTGAAGGAGTTTCCAAGGAGGCTTCCGCATGCCCGGCAGTCTCCTCTTGCAATTGCTCAGCCAGTTTCAATGCTTGCTTATAAGCTGTATGAAGTGCCTGGAATTCTTCCGGCTTTTCATCTGGGCGTGTTTGCTTTAGTTTTTTTGCATAAGCGCGCTTAATCACCCGAGCATCAGTGATGGGGTTAATTTCAAGAATGGCCCAGGGATTCATCAAATCCAATCCTCACCATCCAAGCGATCCAGAATTTCACTAACCTCAGTTCGAGCCTTAATAATTTCTGTAGGATTTTGCCTTTCTAGGACGCTATCAAAGGATGACAGTAATTTGGCAATATACTCACGCTGCTCGCCAAGACTAGATTCATACAAGCGCTCACCACGAGCAATGATTGCCTGGTTTTTCTCATCTTCACGGGGATGGAATTTTAGTTTTGCCAGTTTTTGCAGGGCTTCAGCCTTTTGTACATCGGAGAGAGCCCCCGGTGTAAACTCAATTAACTTGTTGAAAGTTTTATCCGTGGAGACAACGGTCACATCCACTTCCAAAAGTCCATTCATATCGTAGGTATAGCGAACATCTGCCGCTTCTTCCCCCTTCGGCTTTTTCGGTACGGGAACGGTCATCTCACCCAGGTAAACATTTTTAGATACCAGGCGATTCTCTCCCTGGTATACGTCTACACAAAGTTGGGTTTGATCATCCCGAGCAGTCCAAACCCGCCTTACAACACTGACTGGTACAACGGTATTGCGCTCGATAATAGGCATAAAGTAAGCACCGAGCTGCGGATTATCTTCATTGATAACCCCAGTTCCCAGGGTGTAAGGACATACATCAGTCAGGACAATATCATCCAGTGCCGAGTTCTTTTCTTTTAAGCCAGCCTGAATAGCCGCCCCCATCGCAACGACAGTGTCCGGGTCCAAATGACAGGCTGGCAGGCGGCCAAACATTCGCCCAACCATTGAACGAAATTGGGCCATGCGCGTCGAACCGCCAACCAATACCACCTCATCAATTTTCTGTGGTGGCAAATCTGCATCGCGCATTGCCCGCTCAATTGGCCGTTTCGCTCTTAACAACAGGGGGGTGCTGAGTTTTTCAAACCACTCTGGGGTCACCTGAAATTGCAAGGAGCGCCCATCAAGTTGTAATTCAAGTTTTTGCTCAGGCTGCTGGCTAACTCGGCGCTTGGCGCTTTCCATTTGCATATATAAGTTTTGCAAATCGCGAGGGCTTAAGGCCTCTTTCTTAATATCAAACTCAGCCAGGACATCATCGATCATTGCCTCAACGAAATCTTCTCCACCGAGGAAGTTGTCTCCGGCACTGGCATGAACTTCCATAATGCCATCGAAAAATTCCAGGATGGAAACATCGAAGGTGCCACCCCCAAGATCTAAAATAAGGAAGTTTCCTTCGCGCTTATCGTGTAAGCCGTAAGCAATGGCAGCCGAAGTTGGCTCGTTAATAAGCCGCTCTACTTTTAATCCCGCAAGCTCTCCTGCCAACTTGGTGGCATGGCGCTGATTATCATTAAAATAAGCTGGGACACTGATTACCGCCTCGGTTACCTCTTCACCAAGAAAGGTTTCAGCATCTTCTTTGAGCGCACGTAAAATTAACGAGGAGAGTTCTGTTGCACTAAATTTCTGTTTCCCCAGGGAAACTTTGTGGTCAGTGCCCATCAAGCGCTTAAACGCAGCCACAGTGGTACTACTGTGGTTAATAAGACGTTCTTTAGCCGTTTTGCCGACTAGCAGAGTGCCAGAATCATCAAGCCCCACAACTGACGGGGTCAAAATTTCACCCAAACGATTGGGAATTAGTTTTACCCCGTCATCAGTCAGTACCCCGCAAGCACTATTAGTGGTTCCCAAGTCGATACCAATAATGGCCATATTTCCCCTACCTACCCTTGGATTCGAATTGCAAAAACGATCGAATCTATAGAATTTTTAAGACAATAGTTTTAGCTATATTTATGGCGCATTATTCTAAGCGGCCTTGACCACAAATTGCCAGATAAGACACCGCTATAAAACAATATCAGGGGATGGGTACTCACAAAGTGAAGCGTGATTAAGCGGTTAGTTGTGGCCCAAAGGGCTGGGCCACGAAAAGATAAATATAAAAATTAGGGGGCGCGACGCTCTATATTCCAGCTTTCATTTTCTTTACGTCGATAAATAAAACGATCGTGCAATCTATTTTCACCTCCCTGCCAAAACTCAACAGCATTGGGCACCACACAGTAGCCGCCCCAAAATTCTGGCAACGGAATTGTTTTACCGGCAAAGCGAGCCTTCTCTTTATCAAACTGCTGCTCCAGTTCCTCTCTGGACGAAAGCGGCCGGCTCTGGTGCGAGGCCCATGCGGCCAACTGGCTGTCCAGGGGGCGTGACTGGAAATAAGCCTCAGCCTGCTCGCGGGAAACTGACTCCACTTTCCCGTAAACAATCACCTGCCGCTCAAGACGGCACCAGGGAAACAACAAGGACACTTGAGGGTTAACGGCCATATCTCGGGCCTTGTCACTCTGTAAGTTGGTATAGAAAACGAATCCCTTCTCATCGAAGCCTTTAAGCAAAACGATCCGCTGCGAGGGGTGCCCGTCCGCGTTAGTCGTGGCGAGACACATGGCGCTGGCATCAACTAACTCCGCCTCAACAGCTTCTGCCAGCCACTTACTGAACTGTTCCAGAGGGGTCGGCTTCAGTTCAGAGCGCCTTAAACCACCCATCTGGTATTCCCGACGCCATTGATCGATTTCCATGGTGCTACTTCCTCGGTTGTTCTAGCTCAAAGTTTATTCAGCGAAATGCCGGAAGGCTATGGTGCGGCAGCCACCGCGTCAAATTCCCCAAAACCTGTCGGCAGGTAAAGTTATATCAAGCGTACAAAGTTTCCTGCCGCGATGCGGGTCGAATCTCAATTTTCCTGTGATTTTTCTTGCGAGGGTGCAGACTCTGCGGGCGCTTGCACCGCTTTTAGCGGGCCGCTAGGCTCACTGCGTTTTTACACGAATAAGGAAAATGGTGCTTATGTCCTCTGCGCCCACATGCGCCCAGGTGCTAATGCGCCTGCTGCGCGAATATCAGGTAGAAAAAGTTTTCGGGATCCCCGGCGTACATACCATTGAACTGTATCGCGGCCTGCCCGGTAGCGAATTGATGCATATCACGCCAAGGCATGAACAGGGCGCCGCCTTTATGGCAGACGGTTATGCCCGCGCCATCGGCAAGCCTGGTGTCTGCTTCCTGATCACTGGGCCAGGGCTCACCAACGCAGCCACTGCAATGGCGCAAGCCTACTCAGACTCAATTCCCATGCTGGTTATTTCCGCCGTCAATCGCCGGGAAGACCTTGGTATGGGGCGTGGGCGCCTGCATGAGCTACCCCGCCAGAGCGACGCCAGTCGCGGCTTCTGT
This sequence comes from Microbulbifer sp. A4B17, assembly GCF_003076275.1. Lineage (NCBI taxonomy): Bacteria > Pseudomonadati > Pseudomonadota > Gammaproteobacteria > Cellvibrionales > Microbulbiferaceae > Microbulbifer > Microbulbifer sp. A4B17. The sequence continues at coordinate 1,667,028 of NZ_CP029064.1, read as the reverse complement.
ATCTGGCAGCACAGCCTCACCCAGGCAGACCAACTACCTGAAGTGATGGCGCGGGCATTCCAGCTGCTGCAATCCAGCCGCCCCGGCCCAGTGCATATCGAAATCCCTATCGACCTGTTCCCAGCACCGATGCCCGGCAAGCTGGAGGATTATCGCGCAGCTCCCAAGGCCATGGTACCTGCAGCCAATGCCGCAGCTACCGCAACTGCGGCCCAATGGCTACAAGCTGCTGAACGCCCTGTAATTCTGCTTGGTGGTGGCGCGCAATCTGCTGGAAAAGCAGCTACACAAGTATCAGAAAAAATTGCAGCTCCGGTTTTCCTATCACTGGCGGCCAAAGGCGTTGTCGATGAAAGACATCCCCTGTGTGGTGGCGCCAATCTCAGTTTTGATTGCGTGCGCGAGCGAGTGGAAACTGCCGATGTGGTTCTGGCCGTTGGCACAGAGCTTTCGGAAACCGATCGCAATCTGGTGCGCGACAATTACGCATTTTCTGGCAAACTTATCCGCATTGATATCGACCCAGCCCAACTGGTTTGTAACGCCCAACCGGACCTGGCTATCTGTGCAGATGCCGCTGAAAGCCTGCAACAAATAAGCGATGCCTTGGTTCGGCGCGATGGGAATTCAAAGCTACTGGCTGAAGAAGAAGTTTCACAATTAATCGCTAACTGCCGCAAAGAGTGGTGGGAAGGTTCAGAGGCGCGATTCCCCTGGGTTGAAGCCCTTCGCAAGGCTCTGCCCGAAGAGGGAATTCTGGTTACAGATTCCACGCAACTCGCCTATAACACCAACCACGCTCTGCCGCTATATCAGCCCCGCAGCCATATTACCTGCACCACCGGCTACGGCACTCTGGGATTCGCCCTGCCCGCCGCTATTGGGGCCAGGTTGTCCAGCGAGCGGGATGTGGTTACCTTGATAGGCGATGGCGGCCTGATGTTTACCCTCGGCGAATTGGCCGTTGCGGTAGAACAGCAGTTGCCGCTGCCGATCCTGGTTTGGAATAACAGCGGATACGGAGAGATTCGTGACTTTATGGATGCCGCAGAGGTGCCTCAAGAAGGTGTTAATCTTCGAACGCCGGATTTTGTCGCACTGGCAAAATCTTTTGGCGCTGAAGGTTGTCGCATCGACAAACCGCAGCAATTAGCCTCGGCGGTAGCGGAAGCCCTTCAACGCAAAACTCCAACACTCATCGAAATCACCGCCCCTTGAACTGGCGCGAAACAAACGGAAGCGTGACATGACAGATTTCAACAAGCTGCATACCGACAAACTGTTTATCAATGGTGAGTGGCGCGAACCCCTCGGCACCAGTTCCCACCCGGTGATCAATCCCGCCACTGAAGAGATGATCTGCCAAGTGGTAGAAGGCTCTGCGGAAGATGTTGATATTGCCATCACCGCCGCTCGCAGCGCCTTCCGCAAGTGGCGCCACACCAGCGCGGATCAACGCTCTGCCCTCTTGAACGCTATTGCCGATGGTATGGAAGAACGCAAGGAAGATTTGATACAGGCGATCTCACAAACCCTCGGCTGCCCAGCCCATATCACCCGCTGGTTGCACGTGGATGGCCCCATCTACGCCATGCGTTACTACGCCGGTCGCACTTCGATAATGGAAGAGACCGAGAAAGCGGCTCACTCGGTATTGATCCGGGAGCCGATTGGCGTTTGCGGTTTTATCACCCCCTGGAACTACCCCCTGCACCAGTTTGTAGGCAAGGTAGCCCCAGCCCTTGCAGCTGGCTGCACCATGATCACCAAGCCCTCGGAGACCACTCCGCTACAGGATTATGTCATGGCGGAGATTATTGACGCGGCCGGTGTTCCCGCGGGCGTCTTCAACCTGGTTCCCGGTGCGGGTTCCGTGGTGGGTGCGACACTGTCATCTCACCCGGGAATCGATATGGTGTCCTTTACTGGCTCTACCCGAGCAGGCATCGAAGTCGCCAAAGCCGCAGCGCCCACGGTAAAAAGAGTTACCCAGGAGCTGGGCGGCAAATCACCTCTGGTTATCACCCCGGATGCAGACCTTAAAGCAGCGGTTCGCTGGGGTTGCGAGGATGTATTTATTAACAGCGGCCAGACCTGTACTGCATTAACCCGGATGCTGATCCCCGCTGAACGCTATAAAGAGGCGGTGGAAATCGCCAGGCAAGTGGCTGAAGAAGTAACGATGGGCACCGACGCCAATGCCTTTATGGGCCCGCTTTCCTCCGCGCGCCAGCTGGAAATTGTACGCAGTTATATCAAGAAAGGCGTTGTGGAAGGCGCTCGCCTTGTGGCCGGCGGTCTCGGCCTGCCCAAAGGGCTGGAGAAGGGTTTCTACGTGAAGCCGACAGTATTTGCCGATGTTCACAACGATATGACCATCGCCCGGGAAGAAATCTTTGGACCGGTAACTTGCCTGATCCCCTACAAGGATATGGATGAGGCTATCGCCATTGCCAATGACACCGAATACGGCCTGTCCAGCGGTGTCTGGGCTAAAGACGCCGAGAGCGCCATGCCTATCGTTCGCCGCATCGAAGCAGGCCTGTGCTTTGTTAACGGCGGTGAGTTTAACTACGACGCCCCCTTCGGCGGTTACAAGCGCTCCGGCAACGGACGCGAGTTTGGTGAGGCCGGTCTCGGTGAGTTTATCGAACTGAAATCCGTGCAGCTTCCCGCATAAACTTCTGCACCGCCCTCTAATGGGGGCGGTACTGTTGACTGCTAATCCCCTCCCCGTTATCTTTGCTCGCACATCACGAGAGTGGCTGACGCCAACGCCAACCTGCCGACCGGGGCAAGGTGGTTCTCTCTCTGCGGCACACAAGGCCTGCGGGGAGGATGGGGCTCTACCAGAGCAAACCAACCGGATTAGCGAACATCATTTCGCCGCTTCCACGTCAGTCCTCCATAGTTTTACCATTGGAGGGACCATGTCCGAATCACCGTTTTCCAGTAAAGACATTATCGAAATTCAAATTGCCAGCCAAAGAAGCCACACGGCGGTACGCGCGGTGAGAAGAGGTGATCGTCAGTTGTTGTGGCAACTACTGTTCGACACTGCCGAAGAGGCATTAAAATTTGCCACCAGTTGCCGCGCCAGTGAGCACCCTATTTCAGCCCATGAGGCCTGCGAACTGGCGGGATAAAGTAGAACCAACAGGCGCCGCGAGCTCGCGCCCGTTACCCTGTGCCAAGAGCACCCGACAGGAGCTAAAAACAATACCATGTCAAAGCCAGAACAATTCTTTGAGCACCTGCGCAGCGAACTCAAACAGATCGATGCAGACGGCCTGTACAAACGCGAGCGGATTATTACCTCCCAGCAGGCCGCTGAGATTCAGGTGAACAACGACACCCAGGTACTGAATTTTTGTGCGAACAACTACCTGGGCCTGGCTAACCACCCGGACCTGATTGAAGCGGCCAAAGAGGGGCTCGAACAGTACGGCTTCGGCATGGCATCGGTGCGTTTTATCTGCGGCACCCAGGATATTCACAAAGCACTGGAATCACGCCTTTCTGAGTTCCTGCAAACCGAAGACACCATCCTTTACACCTCCTGCTTCGACGCCAATGGCGGCCTGTTTGAAACTCTGCTGGGCCCGGAAGATGCCATCATCTCCGACTCCCTCAACCACGCCTCCATCATCGACGGCGTTCGCCTGTGTAAAGCCAAGCGCTACCGCTACGCCAACAACGATATGGCGGAACTGGAGAAGCAGCTACAGGCCGCAGACGCCGCTGGCGCCAAGACCAAGCTGATCGCCACCGATGGTGTTTTCTCTATGGACGGAGTTATCGCCAACCTCAAAGCCGTGTGCGACTTGGCCGACCAGTACAATGCCCTGGTAATGGTGGACGACTCCCACGCAGTGGGCTTCCTCGGAGACCACGGTCGCGGCACCCATGAATACTGCGATGTGATTGACCGCGTCGATATTATTACCGGCACCCTGGGCAAGGCCTTGGGCGGCGCTTCCGGCGGCTTTACTTCTGGCCGCAAGGAAATTATCGATATGCTGCGCCAGCGCTCACGCCCCTATCTGTTCTCCAACTCCGTAGCCCCAGCGATCGTCACCGCCTCCCTGAAAGTGTTGGATATGCTGACTGAAGGCGGCGAGCTGCGTGAACAGCTGCGCGACAACTCCGCTTACTTCCGCAAGCGCATGTCCGAAGCCGGCTTTACCCTGGCCGGTGCCGACCACCCGATCATCCCGGTGATGATTGGCGATGCTGCCCTGGCGCAGAAAATGGCTGACAAGATGCTGGAGCGCGGCATCTACGTAGTGGGCTTCTTCTATCCGGTAGTGCCCAAGGGCCAGGCCCGCATCCGCACCCAGATGTCCGCCGCCCACACCCGCGAACAGCTCGACCAGTGTATCGATGCCTTCATTGAAGTTGGCCGCGAACTAAATATTATCTAAACCAAACAGCGGTGCTGATACGGTAATTCTCACAAGGAATTCACCGGAGCGGCACCGCACCCTGCCATTTGTAGTTTTAAAAACAATGAAAGCACTATCCAAGCTGAAATCTGAAGTGGGAATCTGGCTCACCGATGTGGAAATCCCCACACCGGGCCACAACGACCTGCTGATCAAGATTCACAAAACCGCGATTTGCGGTACCGACATGCACATCTACAACTGGGATGAATGGTCTCAAAAGACTATTCCTGTCCCTATGGTCGTTGGCCACGAATATGTGGGTGAAGTCGTCGGTATGGGGCAGGAAGTTGCAGGTTTCCAGGTGGGCGACCGTGTTTCCGGTGAAGGCCATATTACCTGCGGCCACTGCCGCAACTGTCGCGCCGGCCGCCGCCACCTGTGCCGCAACACTTACGGTGTCGGTGTAGACCGCCCCGGAGCTTTTGCAGAGTATCTGGTGATCCCCGCGCTCAATGCCTTCAAGATCCCGGATAACATTTCTGACGATCTCGCCTCTATTTTCGATCCCCTCGGCAATGCGGTACACACGGCCCTGTCTTTTGACCTGGTGGGCGAAGATGTACTGATTACCGGCGCCGGCCCTATCGGTATTATGGCCGCAGCAGTCGCCAAACATGTTGGCGCACGCCATGTAGTTATCACCGATATCAATGAATACCGCCTGGACCTGGCACGCAAGATGGGCGCTACCCGTGCCGTAAACGTTGCTAAGGAAAACCTCAGCGATGTGATGAACGAGCTGGGAATGAGCGAAGGCTTTGATGTTGGCCTGGAGATGTCCGGCGTACCCGTCGCCTTCCGCGATATGATCGCCGCGATGAACCACGGGGGCAAAATTGCCATGCTCGGTATCCCCGCAGGTGAAATGGCAATCGACTGGGGGCAGGTTATTTTTAAAGGCCTGATGATCAAAGGCATTTACGGCCGTGAGATGTTTGAGACCTGGTACAAAATGGCCAGCCTGATTCAATCAGGTCTGGATTTAACCCCCATTATCACTCACCAGTTTTCTATCGATGACTTCCAAAAAGGCTTCGATACCATGGGGTCTGGTGAATCCGGTAAGGTAATTCTTAACTGGAAATAAGTCTCAATGGCTGCGGATGACCCGCAGCCGCTTCTCCTGACACTTGTTTTACTACTCCCCACCTTACTCTACCCATCGACTACCTTGTGTTATCAACCTATATCTGCATATTCGCAATTACTCCAGTTAAGAGGTTCATCGATTAAAAATTAATTTCCAAAATTTGGATTATTTCAAAGGTGGGAAATATATTTCGCGACCATTGTGCCCTTGCTGCATGCTAAGGGTATTTCTTGGTGATAGAAATATACAATCTGCACAGGCTATAAGTATCAGTGCCAACAGATTGGGGCAGAATTGAACAGACACCTTTCCCCTGAATATCGCAGCCTATATCCGCACAAACAATCACCATCACCTTAAGATATCCAAACCTACGAAGCTCTTCTTTTAGCTCAGAATGGTTCAATTCGGATAAATAGGCGCATGAACCTCAAGCTCTGCGATTTAAAAGAAGACCACTTGATCTGAAGATTTTTATCGACGATTGAAATATCCAAAGAGAGAAGTTTCAAAAATATAGGCACAAAAATGATCTTATTGGATTTTATTAAGTTTGTTTTAGTGTCAAAGCTGCGTAGAATTGGTAGATATTTTTCGGTATTTAAGGCCTATTTGATCAAACCTCTACAGACCAGTGACTAAGAAGCACAAGAAAGGTCCAAGAGAGACAGAGACCTAAGAATTCTGAAAAAGACTCACCTACTTAAAGGAGAACGCTAGCGCAGTGTAAGAACAAGTAAAAGGCGCTGACCCAAGGTGCTACCAACACCAGGGGCCAGCTAACCAAATTGATAATGACAGTATCAAAGTGGCTACATGCATAGTACGCTAGAACCCCTCTTGTCTTCAATAAAGTGGAGTACATTCAGCAGCTTGGAGTGCGTCCTCAAGCTCTGGAAGCGTTGCGCCCGCCTTTTCTTCTTCTATGCTTATCGTTCTCGCGCCCCACCTCTCACTGTCTTCACCTATTACTTTTTAAGCTTTGCCTCTACGGAAGGCCTGCCCATCGTTTGAATTCAGCTGGAAACAAATATGTTAATTTTAAATCGCCGCATTGGCGAAAACCTCAGGATTGGATCAAAGGTCTCAATCACAGTACTCGAAATTAACGGTAATCAGGTAAAGGTAGGAGTGCACGCTCCGAAATCCTTATCCGTTCACCGTGAGGAAGTTTATCTGCGCATCAAAAAGGAACAGGGGCTGGAAAATAAAAAGCGCTAAAGGCGGCTGGTTTTACACTACCTAAGCAAAGCTGCAAGGAACGGCAGGCGCTTGGGCTGATATCGAGGTGATCACCTGCTGGCAGAAGATTTTCAGGGTTCCTACTCTGGCTTTACATTTTTTACAAGACCATACCTTCAATTTTGCCGAAAATGAAAAGCTAAACACACTGATTGCCTTATGGCGGTCGCGATTGATGGATATCAGCTGGTTTATGCGTGGTCTAAATGAGTCTATCGCTCGGCAAGCTAATGCTGAGGACCAGTATACAGGTCGCTTTTGGGAAGGGCACTTCAAATCTCAGGCATTACTGGATGAACGGGCTCTGGCAGCCTGTATGGTTTATGTGGACCTCAATCCCATCCGAGCCAAAATGGCCAAAACTCTGGAAGAGTCCAATTTCACTTCGATCCAACAACGTATTCAAACCGCAATCTCTGGCGAGTAACCCAAAAACCTATTGCCATTGGTGGGGGGAGAACGTCTGAATATGCCTAAGGGCCTGCCTCTTCAGCTGAATCACTATTTGGCACCAGTGGACTAGAGTGGTCGGCATTTAGACCCGAGGAAGCGGGGCGCCATCTCTCAAAATACACCCCCGATCCTGGATCGACTGGGTATCTCAGTAAAACACTGGCTCTACCTCAACCGGAACTTTGAAAGCCGATTTAAAAGATTGGCGGGATCAGCAGAGGCTGTACGAAAAGCCTGTGTTCAGCTCGATAAACACTGGATACATGGGTTGCGAGACTGCCAACAATTTCTTAGCCCCGCGCCCAGCTGAACAAGATAATTTCAAACCCTAGTTATCCCCAGAGTACTGGTATCCCTACCTGCCCCCGCATCTTTTTACCTACGGTCTAAAAACGTTATTAGCGCCAATTCGCCACCCACTTTGCTGTAGGCACTCCATCTACCTGTTCTATGGCACAGAAGTTCTCACCTAGCTTTTACCCTTCAATCCATGGCTGTCCTTTTTGTTTGGATTGTACAACCCTTTGAGGGTAAACTTCACTTGCGGCATATCTCCATTTTTTTCGCACTCACCTGACAAATATTGATACACCTCATCTGGCTTACCCGATTGCACATTAAATTCTTCACCATAGCCCTCACTAAAATAAATATCTACAGCTTCAACTTCGGCAACTTTTATCACCCCTTCCAAAAAATTCCGAATTTTATTAATTCCAGAGAATAGGGAAGAAGACTGACAACTATCATCATCCTCAACAAGGGCATAGGGTGAAATCAATTCATCCGACACATCCGACAATGGTGTCGCTGTTAGCAAAAATGGCATTGAGTCATTAAACAGCTGCCTATCTTTACCTAACATTTCAAATACTACTTTCTGAGGTATATTGCATCCGAGTAAAACATATAAATTTGAACTCAATGCTAACTGAACCAACTCAAAGGAGACAGAAATAACATCATGTTCCGGCGAGTCAAAGAAAATTTCTCCAAATGAAAAATAACTCATGATTTCTTATCCTTTTACTGAGGTGTAGCCGAACTATCATAGCCTTCAGGGACAGGCCCAACGACCTCTTTTGTAGTCGGCCGTCCACTAGCATCAAAATCCCTGGAATGCTGATGAGGTTGCATGCCTCCATGACTATGATCGTAATCTTGACGATTAAATGATCTTCCATTTGAATCATAAAATGTTCTGGAGCGAACATTTCCGTCCGAATCTAATTGCTCATGGATGGAGTCTGGCTCTCCTTGCTTTGGAGCTTGCTTTGGGGATTGTGTTACTTCAGTTTTGTTCTTGTCATCTCCCTCATCTCCCTCATCTCCCTCATCTCCCTCATCTCCCTCATCTCCCTCATCATCTGGATCATTATCAGGGGAACCAGGAGATGACTGGAGACTATCACTTCCATCAACCGGAGGGCAGCTATCACCCTCTGTTTCTTCTTCTTTTAAAAGGTCTGGAAATAATGGAATACCACCAGCAGCCCTACAATTTTCCTGCGCTGTACGAGTACGTGTTTTACAGGAACATGTAAACGTCGTATCGCCCCAGGTGCATGCTGCTAAGCCAAGTGAATCTACATAGAATAGAGGATTTTGGAGTGCGTATCCGTAGGTGTTTAATCCGCCACTTAACCCAATAGGATCAGACTGAATATACCGACCTGTGCTCGGGTCATAATCACGGAAATAATTATAATGCAGCCCACTCTCGGAGTCATAATATTGCCCCGGGAAGCGCACATTAAAGACCACCGTCGTACCATCACCATCCACATCTTCATTTACGGTGGTTTCACCAAAAGCGGTGCGCACACTGCGCCAGGCCACTTGACCCGTTGCATCAACCAGCACCCGGGGCGTATCTAGGTGGTCACTAAATACTTCATAAGTGCCGTTGCTATCAGTTACTTGCAGCGGTGCATATGCACCTGGCAGGTAATCATATCGCTTGCTTAGGCTAGCTGAGCCGTCCGCTTCGATAAATTCCGCAATTACTTGAGTACCACCCCATAAAAACCAGGTGGTGGTGCCATCAACAGTTTTGTACAAGCGCCGACCACTTGTACCATAGCCGTAACCGGCCGAAGTACTGCCATCCGTGTAGCTGGCGAGGCGATTTTCTCGGTCATAAGTAAAGGTTTTATTTTCTGTTCCGGTAATGGACGTTAAATTACCGTCATCATCATAGCTGCGAATCAATGCCTCATTATTTTGGCTGATCAGCTGATTGTTAGCGTTATATTCGTAGGCGGTACTGTCGCTCGGGTCCTCACGATTGCCTACGCCGTCGTAATCGAATTGTTCGTCTGTTAAGCCTGTGGCATCCGGGTAGTCAGCACCAGTAAGCCTGTCCAGACCGTCATAGGTAAATACCTGAGTACCGTCATTATCGGTATAGCCCTCAATGTTGTTGACCGTATCATAGGCATAGCTAAGTGCCTCGAGCGTGGTACTGCTGGCATCCACCAGAGTCGCGGTGGCCAGTGTATTATCATCGTTATAGGTGTTGGTACGACTAACGCCAGAAGCATAAGTGATACCGGTCCAGCGATCGGCACTGTCATAACTCAGCGTATGGGTATTGGCAGCCAAAGTAGCGCTATTTAAACGACTGTAGTCGTCGTAGGTAAAACTATGACTGACTAAAGTACCGCCAGATTCTGCAGTATTATCCAAACTGATGCCGCTGAGGTTACCCCTGCTGTTGTAGCTGTAAGCCAGGGTGCGGTCTCCGCCAGGTATATAATGACTGATGGTTTGCTTTAGGCGGTTGAGCGCATCATAGCTCTGAGTGTAAAACGCCGTGTTCTGTATCGCTGTATCAATGGCCTGAGTGAGGCGGCCATTATTGTTATAGGCAAAGCTTTGAGTACGCTCGGCATTATTGCCGATATAGTCCGTAGCGCTGACAAAGTGCCCAATAGTTGCCAGTCCACCCCAGTCCTCATAGGTATATTGCAGTACCTGCCCACGAGCACCTGTTTTACTGGCCAGACGATTGCGGTCATCATAGCTGTAGGTAATTACCGCTCCCCCCGGGCGCTGCTCGGCAGTTTTGCGACGTAAACGATCGTAAGTGTAGGTAGTGGTGTTATTTTCTGGATCGGTAACTGTGAGGAGGTTACCAGCTGCATCATAGCTGTAACTGGTCACCAAGCTCGGACTCAGGGCCTGGTTCTCGATTTGTACCAAGCGATGTATCTCATCGTAACTGTACAGGGTTATGCGGTTTTTGACATCAGTAACCTGGGTACGATTGCCCAAAGCGTCGTAGGTGTAGGTGGTAGTATTGTCATCGACATCGCTGAAACTGGTCAGGTTGCCGCGCAGATCGTAGCCATAGCTGCTTCTATTACCCAGCGCATCGCTCACACTCAGGCGTCGCCCCAAACTGTCATAGGTATAACTTTGGTAGGTAGCTTCAGCACCGACACTGTCTTGGCGCCCGATACTGGCAATACGGTTTTTGCCGTCGTAATTGAGCAGAATAATCTGTCCGGCTATAACCTCCTGGCTGACACTATCGGTACTGCGCCCAGACTCCACCTTTACTAAATTATTGTCTTCGTAGGTGTAATGCGTTTCCTCACTCAGGGCATTGGTTACTTGAACTGGGCGGTTTTTATCGTCATAGGTATAGGTAGTGATGTTACCCATGGCATCAGTGGCAGTCAGGCGGTTACCCGCTTGGTCATAGGTAAAGGTCTGCTCGCCGGTGGTCAGGCTGTTGCCGTTTTGGTCTTTCCAATACACACGGGTGGGATAGAGGCTGTCACTCTCGTACTCCAGCACATACTGGCTACCATCGGCATAAGTGGTAGTAGTGAACTGATTGCGGGCGTTGTAGCTATAGCTAGTAGTTTGATAGCTTCCGTCGGCCTTTAATTTTTTGGTGCTGGCCAGAGTCTCAGGATTGCCATCGCTATCGTAATTAAAGGTATATTCGGTTCGGAACACTGTAGCAGTATCAGTCGAGGAAACTACCTCTTTACTGGCTACCCACCCCCCCTCATAAGTCCAACTGGTAGTAATGATTTCACCACTAGCCAGGTTAACCGCTTTACTCAAACGACGGTTATCAGTGTTGTAGGTGTAATCGATAGCGCGCGCTAGGTTACGATCGCCATTGTCATCAGCTAGGCCATAACGTTCTTCACGAGTAACATTGTTGTTGGCATCGCGGGTTTTTACCGTGAGATAGCCCGCTTGGTCCTCGTACTCCACTGTGCGGCCATCTTCGTTAAATACGTAGCGCTCGGTGGTGGTATAGGGGTTATTACCATCAGCATCGGTAATAGTGGTAGTGACTTCGGTTTCATAACCCTCGGTGACATAGTCAAACTCAAAGATTAGATTACCGTAGACCTCTTTGATTACCCGATCTTCAGAATCGTAGGTTTCCTCATAGGGCGTAGCATTTTCACCCACCTGGAAATAGGTCAGATTGTGGCTATCGTTACTGTCTTCGTATTTATAGGTGGATACCAGCCCTTCCAGGCCGGTGACTTTAATCAGGTTGCCTGAAGTTAGGGCATTACCTTCACTATCATCCAGCGTGTCGTGGCTATAAACAACAGTGCGGCCGATGTGATCCACCGCTTGGGTGACACGGCCGGTGTCACTGTCATAGCTAAAACTAACGTAGTTGCCACTCAAGCTGCCATCTGCCAAACGCTCTTCAATTTTTTGCAACTGATAGCTGTAGGCCACCGTCATCGGCTTAGAGGGATCGACAGAATAGAGGGAAGTACCAACGATAGGGAAACGTTCACTGCTGTAAGAAAACTCTAAACGCTGACCATTTTTATTTTCCCGTGCTGTCAGTCGGCCCTCAGCATCGTAGTAATCTTTACGCCCATTATTGTGGGCAAAGGTGTAGGTACCATCACTATCTTCACTAAGGGTTCCACGCAGCCCGGCCACATCGCTTACATAGGCACCGCCACTATAAACAAACTCGGCGCGATGCCCGGCGCAATAGCGGATAATGACTTTGTCATCGGGGTATTCGTACAAGCGGTAATCGTGATCGAAAGCCCAGCCATAACCCAGAGCGCTGTCATAATCCGATTGGTTATTGTATTTGCGTATAATTTGAATCGGGTAACTGCCCTTCACCACCATATCGGTTTCTTTGTGGCGTTCCTGGCCGCTGTTAAGTACAACCGTACCCCCTTCAACAGCCTCTTTGGGGCACCCCCCACCTGCACCACTGCCACCACCAGTGCCATCACCGCTATTGGAACCGGTGCCTCCACCAAAGGTGTGCGCCTGACCGGGGCTGGCGGCGATGGCCAGGGTTAAAGCCAGCATCGCGGAGGCTAGGGGCGGACGAATGGAGTTCGCGCTTGCGCAGACGCGCCGGGCGTCTTCCAAGGTTTTGCTAAATCCAGCGAGGGCTTTTAGCGGTGTTTTTAGTATTTTGTTGGCAAAACTGCTCATGGGTATTCCCTATCCCCCAACTACTGGCCAGGAGTGTGATTCTTATTCAGTACAAATCGGACGATATTATTGTGCGGCACGCCACAGGCGATAATCTTTCAAAGCGGTTTGTTCCTGCTCATCCTTGCCCTGTGCCTGGTAAGCCTGGGCTAGGCCAAGGTAGGCGTGGCCGTGTTCCGGGTGGTTTTTTATTAGGCGGCTGAAATAGGTTTCCGCTTCTGCCCACTGCTGCTGTTGAATGGCGATTTGGGCCAATAATTGCAGGGCTTGGCGATGGGTTCTATTTTGTTTCAATACCGCTGAAGCGTGCTGTTTAGCTTTTTTGTACTTGCCTAATTTCTTTTCAAGCTGGGCCAATTCAATCATGGCCGAGTAATTTTGCGGTTGCTGTCGCAGTAGGCGGTTGTACAAGGCTCGCGCCCGCTTGTAATCCTTTTGCTCAACCGCCGCTTGGGCTTCAGCTTGGGAGACCTGCTGGATATGGGCGCTCGGCTTGGCTGCGTAAGCTCCAGTACCGGCAAAAAGCGCAATAATTGCCAGGGCTAGAATCTGGATTAATTCCGTTGTTCGCTTCATGGTTCACATCCTTCTGAATATCTAATTCGTATTAGAGCTAATCTTTATGAGCGAGAGTGTTCGCTGAGCCTTCAGTTTGGGGCTTTTCAATAACCACTTTTAAGGTGGCCATACCAAAGTTGCCCAGGTAGCCACGCAAATTCACCGTTAGATAGTGCTCGCCAGGATTGTGGTTGCGGCTGTCCCAGCGATAAGTGGTGGGGAAGTAACCCACTTCGTTCTCATAAACGTACTGGCCATCGACAAAGTACACAGGCTCAAACCTTTTTGAGGCCAGCTGCGCGATATGCTCCGGTTGTACATTAATACGTACCGGTACAGTGCCGCTAACTATCGGGGTGCCTTCGCTATTTTTGGGGTAGTCCCCCACCAGTGAAATTTCTAGCGGGAAATCTCCCCGGCTCAATGCATCCCGTTGTGCTGGGGCGTGAATACGCGGGCGATGGGATTTCTTTTTTTCTCGCGGGCTTTGGCCCCACGGCATATCCTGCACAAAGCGGGAGTCAGAAGATGATTTATCCCCAGTCACCAGGATGGTATTACGAGGTAAAGCGAAGGCATTGAGAATTAATTCCAGGGCTGGGTGGCCCTTTAAATTCAGGGCGCCGGAGGCATCTTGTCCATCCCAGGCTTCTTTTTGTTGGCCAGACGCGCGCGGCACCCAGTCGATAATATTATTCAGCAGTGGGCCGTTATTTTTTAATCCCACCCGAATTGCGACGCGGGCCATTTGCGGCAGGGTGTAATCCACACTGCCCTGCTCCGCATTCCAACTCAGATCGTTCACCGCGACACTTTCACCACCGGTAATATCGGTCAGGTCGTACTCGGCAGTTTGCTCACCGGCTGTTGCACTGATGGTGTAGTGATAGGCCTCTGCGGGTACCGGGCGCCCCTGCTGGTCGGTGCCGTCCCACTGCCACTGGTGATCGCCCGCCGCCAGCTGTTCGCGATATTCCGTTTTGATCAGCAGGTCTCGGGCGTCGTAGATATTAATCGTAACGTTGGCTTGCGTATCAATATGGTAATTCAGAGCGAACTGTTCCCCCTGGGCGGGGGCAAATGAACGGGATTCATTATTGACCCCGGAAATAGACAGTCCGTAGCCAGCCAGGGGCGTAACCAGAGCGGCCAATACTGCGGTGAGGCCGATTTTTTTTAACATCTTATTCATAGTACTGACTTGCCTTGCGCGGACTGCGGCCGCCATAGGGGTTTACGGGCACCGCTGGTAAATTGGGTCAACTGGGTTAACTCACCACTCTCAAGTGTTAACCTCCACAGGTTATAGGCGCCGTCACGGGTAGACTGAAATACAACGGCATCACCTTTCGGGGACCAGCTGGGAGCGGCATCCAGTGCGGCATCGGTGGTGAGCTGTTTGAGTTTTCCGTTGCTCTCGCGCAACCACAGGTCGTAGTTGCCGGCACGGTTACTGGAAAATACCAATCGGCCTTTTGTGTCGGCGACAACATCAAAATTGTAAAGACTGTTAAAAGTCAGTTGCCGCTTGCTTCCGGAAATCAAATCCAGCGCCCAGATATCGTGGGCTTCGCCACCATCCCCGGATAAGAAATACACGGTCTTGCCATCTGGATGCCAGCGGGGTTCGTGCTGCATATGACGCATATTGGTGAGCTTTTGCTGGTCACTCCCATCCAATGGCAATCGCCACAAATTGTTATCGTCGACACTGTCGGAGGTACTGAGAGAAAAGACTACAGATTTTCCATCCGGCGCCAGGCTCGCATCAATAAAGCCTTTTAGTGGCATTGTTATTGGCAATTCTTTACCGCCGGTTAAACCTACTTCATGCAATTCACCCTGGCTGCCATTCACCAGCAAACGCTTGCCATCGGGAAACCAGCTAAGGCTGTTTTTATCGAAGGCTGAATGGGTGAGTTGCCGGTGTTGTTGGCCCTGGGTATCCATTACCCATACCTGCCAATACCCCTGTTTGCCCGGGGCCAGGTAAGCAATATCCTCTTCTGCGTGAACGCAGGCACACCATAGCAATGCACAAGTCACAATGACCACGTTGGACTTTAGTAAGGCTTTCACGTTGTTCTCTTGGTTGTTTTTTGATTTAGCGCCGACTTGACAGTTAGGGCGCTAGCGGTGCATTAAAAACACCGCTAGCCCACTAACCATTATTGATACAGCTGCAATGCGCCGTAGTAGGTAGTACTGGCTCCGGTAGTTGCCGAGGTCGCTTCTATCCAGAAACTATATACACCTTCATCCGAGACCATAATCGCGTTGCCATCGCTCTCTTCGTAACCGGTCCACTCCACTTCGTGGGTGGCCACTGCACCATCGCTGTCATTCGCAGCTTGCAGCTGGTTATCGATCAAGGTGATCGCTCCGGCATTGGTGGGGTCACCGATATCCGGCGGTAACAGTTTGAAGGTTACGTAGGAATCCTGATCCAATAAATAAGCCACTTTCGAGATTTGATCGTAGCTGTGGTACATCAGATAGGGATCGGATTTTACTTCGATATTGGGTGCATCCAGGGTGCCGGTGATACTTGGATTTACGCCGTCGATAATGACAGCGTTGGTGGGCAAAATTTCAGGATCAGGCACATAGGTGTAAAAAGACCCTGTGGTAAGCACGCCATCAGCGGTGCGCCCATCCCAGACCATATAGTGGGTACCAGCCTCCATGGGAATATTATCGTACACGACATGCGTATCGCCTCCGCCTGGCGTCACTTCCATATAGACACGCACATTCGCCGTGGGCGTAACTTCAGTTTTCATAAAGTCGTTCTGTACTGCATTCATGACGGTATCCATACTGCCCACTAAGATATCGTCGCTGGTACTACCACCATCCTCAATGGTATACACCCCCTCCACACTGCCATTTACTGCGGTGAGATAATAGGTATATGCCTCTTCCTGAACAAAGTTACCCTCGTTATCCCTACCATCCCAGCTCAGGGAGTAGCTACCCCCATTCTCAAAGGTTTCTACCACACTGCGAACCAGTGCCTCGGTTTGCTCGTCTTTAATATCCAGCGTAACAGTAGCACCGAGGGACAAATCAAAGCTGACTACCAGGCTCTCACCGGCCACTGGATTGACTGTGGTTTGATTGCGGCTGACATTGGCAATACTGATCAAGTCAAGGGTGACAGTGCGAATAATGATTGTGGTATTGCCAGCCCTATCATTGACCGCTAAACGTATTTGATAGTCACCATTGGCCGGTGCCTCAACAGTCCCGTCAGTGGAATTAATCGCCCACTCGGCCAAGGTGTTTTCGCTCACCGCCGATGTTGAAGATATAAGGTTTATCCAGTTATCGGTATCTCCACTTAACTGGTAATCCACGGTGTAACTTACAAATAAGTGATCAGTAGCACTGCCCTCTATCTCCAGAGTGGTAGTCCCGGTTGATAGGATAACGCCATCATTAACATTACTCATTTCGGCCAAAGGCGCGGTGTTATCCATTTCCGCCCAAATGGCGCCCACTCGGTAGCTGGCATTCTCCGCATCGGTCACATTTAAGTACAAATAGTAACGACCATCACCCAGTACCGTACTGCTACTATCAGTACCATCCCAATCGATACTAATATCTGTACCGGTTCCCGAGAAAGTATTCACAACAGTTCCGGATTCATTACTGATTTCCAGGCTCCAACTGCTACTTGAACTCAAGGTGGCAGTAATAGTCAATGTATCCTGATTGCCATCATTATTTGGGGAGAAATACTCGTAATTCCCATTCAGGTTGGATGTTATTACACGACTCTCTGCTGCCAGGGCATTACTGTAATCTACAGCCATCTCTGGCGTGTCGACTCCGATAATATCTACACCCCACTCAGGCGAAGCACTGCCCCACCAGTTGCCAGTAACATTCAACACCGATGCCGAGCTGCTGCCATAGTTGTTGAGGTATAAACTACCACTGGTATTTCCATACAAGTCATTACCGATAATAGTCGGGGTAGGATTGGTAACATCACTACCCGAGCCATTAAGGTAAATACCATAGTTATTATTGATAAAACTATTACCCGTTAAGCTCGGTGAAGATGCTCCGGTAATATATGCACCGTAATTCAAACCAGTAACAATATTATCAGTTACAGCTGGCGATGCAGTATCCAGGGCTATACCTGTACCGGTGTAATCCGTGTTTTGGATCAAGTTATTAGCAATGGTGCCGCCGACAAAATTATTAATGCTGATTCCGCTTTCGCTGAAGTCAGTAATAATACTGTTGGTAACACTGAACGCACTGGGTGAAGTCGCAGAGACTGCAGTTTCAGCATATTGGATGTAAGCATTATCCATACTGACACTGCCACCACTGGCAATAACGATACCCTGCCAATCCCCAGCCGCAGGATATTGAGCCTCGCTGGTGAATAAGACCGGCTGGGAGCTGGAACCACTGACCACCAGATCACCCTCCACCGTTAGGGAATGACCAGCGGGGAATACCAATACTGCTCCTGCTTCGAGGGTTAAGCTCACACCACTATTGATATTGATATCGTCAACCACAATATAGGAACCTGCAGCCAAGCTCGTATCTGTGTCAATATCAAAGCGAAGATAATGATCGTATATTGAGTTGCCATTAGCGCTATTTAAGTAACCACTGTAATCCACTAGCGGCCGGTTGAAAGTACTATCGGTATAATCGTAGATTTCTGCCGCAATCGATCTCCAGTCCGTGGTGCTCCACCAATTGCCCGTGGCATTGATAGTAAGCACGTCACTAGAGCGATATTCGTAATAACTGGTGTACAGATCATAACTACCATTGTTGTGAATGCTATTTCCGGTGATCATGGGTTGCGGATCGTGGTCTGCACCCTTAATCCCATACAGGTATAACCCGTAGCTGTTATTACCGGTAATTGTATTACCGGTAATGACTGGGGTAGTGGTGCCACCGCTAGAGCCCCTAATGTAAAAGCCGTGGTAGTTATTATCCATAACCGTGTTGCCTGTAATGGTTGGCGTGGTGGCAACACCGCTAGAGCCCCAAATGTAAAAGCCGTAATAGTTATCCGTGATCATGTTGTCGCTAGCAGTGACATCCGCAACACCGTACAGATACACCCCAGCACGACCTGCATACTCAATGGTATTGTTACTGATTGAGCCGCTGGCCTTGTAGGCGTAAACACCATCTTCCTCAAAATACCGCAAAGTGCTGTTGCTAAGGCTGAAGGTACTGCCCGATTCTGCATAAAGACCGTAGTTTCCATACTCCAATGTCACATAGTCCAAGTTCACCGTGCCACCACTTTGCACTACAATGCCATACCAATCCCCAACACTGGGCGTGCTCTCATCAGTGGTAAACACAATCGGGGAATCACTGGTACCCTGTGCATCTAAAGTGCCATACACCTCAAGGCTAAAGTCTCCTCCCACCTCAATAAGAACACCAGGTTCAATCGTTAGGGTCACACCACTTTGTACGTATAATTTACCCAAAAGGGTGTAAGCGGTGTCAGCCAACAGAGTGGTGTCTTCGGTCACATAACCGAGTAATCCATTGCTAATTACTACGCTTCCACCCTCGGCATCCAGATAACCGCTGTAGTCCACTACCGGTCGATAGGAAGCACTGTCGTTATAATCATAGATTTCTGTTGCAATCGATTCTGAATCAATTGTGTTCCACCAGTTGCCCGTGGCATCAACATTAGTGGTAGCTCCACTACCGTAGTTTTTCGTGTATACGTTATAGGTACCGTTACTGTAAATACTGTTGCCATTAATTACTGGTTGCGGATCGTAGTCTGCGTCCTTAACCCCTTCCAAGTAAACACCATCACTACTGTTACCTGTAATCGTATTGCCGGTTATGGTTGGGGTGGTGACACCACTGCTGTGACCCTTGATGATCAGGCCATATTTGTTATCCGTAATCGTATTATCACTGACGCTGATATCCGCCACACGGTACAAGTACACCCCAGCATTCTCAGCATACTGAATGGTACTGTTACTAATTGAGCCACTGGCGTTGTAGGCGTAAACACCATTAAACTCGAAATACTGCAAAGTACTATTGTTGATACTAAAGGTACTCCCCGAGACTGCGTAAACGCCAGAATCCCCGTACTCCACTGTTACATAGTCCAAATTCACCGTGCCGCCACTTTGCACCACAATACCGTACCAATCCTCAACACTGGGCTCACTTTCATCACTGGTGAATACAATCGGGTTATCACTGGTCCCCTGAGCATCCAAAGTGCCATAAACCCTGAGAAAAAATCTTCCACCCACTTCAATGCGAGCACCCGGTTCAATCGTTAGAGTGACACCACTTTTCACGTGCAGTGAACTCACTAGGGTGTAAGTTGTATTTGCCAACAAGGTGGTATCTTCGGTCAGATAACCAATCAAGCCGTTGTCGATCACTGCACTGCCGCCCTCGGCATCCAGAAAACCACTGTAATCCACTATCGGCCGGTAAGAAGTACTATCGTTATAATCGTAAACTTCTTCTGCAATAGAACCAGAATCAATAGTGTTCCACCAGTTGCCCGTGGCATTAAGAGTAAGCACACCGCTTTCGTAATAGTAAGCGTTCAGGTCATAACTAGTGTTGCTATAAATGTTGTTGCCGGTAATGACGGGTTGCGGATCGTAGTCTGTATCCCTTACCCCATATAAATAGAGGCCATAACTGCTATTACCAGTAATGGTATTACCGGTAATAGTTGGTGTAGTTGCTGCACCGCTATCGCCTTTAATGTAAAACCCGTATTTATTATTGATGATCGCGTTGTCGCTAACTGTGACATCCGCTATACCATACAGGTATACCCCAGCATTTTCGGCATATTGAATGGTGTTGTTACTGATTGAGCCACTGGCGTTATGGGCATAAACACCATCTTCCTCAACATATTGCACAGTACTGTTGCTAAGGCTAAAGCTACTACCCGACTGTGCGTAAAGGCCGTACTCCCCATACTCTAACGTTACATAGTCCAACTCTACCGAACCGTCTTCGTCAACGCGAATACCTTTCCACTGCCCGCTAGATGCAGACTCTTCATCACTGGTAAATACAATTGGCGATTCACTGGTGCCTATGGCTTTTAGAGTTCCATCAACAACGATTCTATAACTACCACCTGACTCAATACGCGCTCCCGGCTCTACGGTTAGTACCGTGCCTGTACCAACATAGAGGTGTCCCAACATGGTGTAAGTGTTACCCGAAAGCAAGGTAGTATCTTCTGTCAGGGTACCTACCAATGAATGACTGACTACTGCCGCTCCATCTTCAGTATCCAGGAACCCGCTGTAATCTATAAATGGATTGGAATCACTTCCAGTATCGGTGTAATCATAAATCGTTGGAGAGATAGAACCGGGATCGGTGGCATTCCACCAGTTACCCGTTGCGTCAATATTAGTAGTTGACCCTGCACCATAGTTACTCGTATAGACATTATCGGCACTGTTATTGTAAATACTGTTTCCGTTAATTACCGGAAGAGGGTCGTAGCTAACATTTCCTGAACCATAGAGATAAAAGCCGTAACTACTGTTGTCTGTAATCGTATTGCCGGTAATAGTTGGGGTCGTGACTCCACTACTATGTCCCTTAATATAAAATCCGTGATTGTTATCTGTAATCGTATTATCGCTGATAGTGATATCCGCCATACGATATAGATACACTCCTGCATCATCCGCGTACTTAATGGTGTTGTTATTGATCAAGCCGCTAGCGTTATAGGCATAAACGCCATTTCTCTCAAAATAGCACAAGGTGCTGTTGGTCAGGCTAAAGTTACTACCTGAAGCTCCATAAAGACCTCTATCAGCATACTCAAGCTCTACATAATCCAAATTCACCGTGCCGCCAGTTTGCGCCACAACACCATACCAGTCTCCAGCAGTAGAAGTGCTCTCATCACTGGTAAATACAATTGGGCTATCACTAGTACCTCGCGCATCTAACATGCCATACACTTTGAGACTAAAATATCCGCCCACTTCAATTCGTGCACCTGGCTCAATTGTCAGGGTAACGCCGCTTTGCACATATAGTTTACTCAAAAGAGTGTAAGTAGTGCCTGCAAACAGCGTCGTATCTTCGGTCAAATAACCAAACAAGCCATTACTAATCGCTACACTTCCACCCTCCTCATCTAAATAACCACTATAATCCACTAGCGGTCGATAAGAGGTACTATCGTTATAATCGTAGACTTCTTCCGCAATCAAGCCAGAATCTGTGGTGTTCCACCAATTGCCCGTCGCATTTATGGTTAGCACACCGCTTTCGTAACTAGAAGTATACAGGTCGTAACTACTATTACTGTAAATGCTGTTACCGGTAATCACGGGTTGCGGGTCATAGCCTGAGTCACTCACTCCACTCAAGTAAAAACCATAGCTGCTATTACCAATAATGGTATTACCGGTAATCTTTGGGTTGGTAACACCGCTGCTATGGCCCTGAATATAAAAACCGTAACTGCTGTTACTGGTAACTGTATTACCAGTAATGGTTGGCGCAGTGGCAATATCGCTATAGCCTCGAATATAAAAGCCATATTTATTATCTGTAATCTCATTCTCACTAACGGTGGCATCTGCTACACCGTACAAATATATCCCTGCATTTTCAGCATGCTGAATGGTATTGTTACTGATTGAGCCACTGGCCTTGTAGGCGTAAACACCATCTTCCTCAAAATACCGCAACGTACTATTATTGAGGCTGAAACTACTACCTGAGGCTGCATAGAGACCGTAGTCTCCATACTCCAGGGTTACATAATCTAATTCTGCAAAACCGCCCTCATTAACCCGTATCCCCCGCCACTGCCCACTGGATCCAGATGATTCATCACTAGTAAATACGATTGGCGAATCGCTACTGCCAATCGCTTTTAGAGTTCCATTAACAAAGATCCGATAAGCTCCCCCCGATTCAATACGCGCACCCGGCTCCACGGTCAGTACCGTACCCTCATCTACATAGACCCCTCCCAACATGGTGTACGTAATACCTGAAGATAAAGTAGTATCTTCTGTCAGAGTGCCCATCAATGCATGACTAATTACTGCTGCGCCATCTTCAGAATCCAAGAATCCGCTATAATCTATAAATGGATTGGAGTCACTTCCAGTATCTGAATAATCATAAATCGTTGGAGAAATAGAACCTGGGTCAGTCGCATTCCACCAGTTACCTGTCACATCAATAAAGGTGGTTGACCCACTACCATAGTTACTAGTGTATACGTTATCGCTAGTATTATTGTAAATACTGTTTCCATTAATTACCGGTAGCGGGTCATAGTTAGCATTCCCTGAACCATTGAGATAAAAACCGTAACTGCTGTTGTCGATAACCGTATTGCCGGTAATGATGGGCGTCGTGACACCGCTGCTATGGCTCTTAATATAAAAACCGTATTCATTGTCTGTAATCGTGTTATCACTTACGGAAACTTCTGCTACACCGTATAGGTACACACCTGCATTTTCAGCATACTGAATGGTGCTATTACTTACTGAGCCACTGGCGTTATAGGCATAAACACCATCTTCCTCAATATATTGAACAATACTGTTGCTCAAACTAAAGCTACTGCCTGACTGTGCATAAAGACCATACTCTCCATACTCCAACGTCACATAGTCCAGTTCTACCGAACCGCCTTCGTCAACGCGAATACCTTTCCACTGCCCGCTAGATGCAGACTCTTCATCACTGGTAAATACAATTGGCGATTCACTGGTGCCTATGGCTTTTAGAGTTCCATCAACAACGATTCTATAACTACCACCTGACTCAATACGCGCTCCCGGCTCTACGGTTAGTACCGTGCCTGTACCAACATAGAGGTGTCCCAACATGGTGTAAGTGTTACCCGAAAGCAAGGTAGTATCTTCTGTCAGGGTACCTACCAATGAATGACTGACTACTGCCGCTCCATCTTCAGTATCCAGGAACCCGCTGTAATCTATAAATGGATTGGAATCACTTCCAGTATCGGTGTAATCATAAATCGTTGGAGAGATAGAACCGGGATCGGTGGCATTCCACCAGTTACCCGTTGCGTCAATATTAGTAGTTGACCCTGCACCATAGTTACTCGTATAGACATTATCGGCACTGTTATTGTAAATACTGTTTCCGTTAATTACCGGAAGAGGGTCGTAGCTAACATTTCCTGAACCATAGAGATAAAAGCCGTAACTACTGTTGTCTGTAATCGTATTGCCGGTAATAGTTGGGGTCGTGACACCACCGCTCGCGCCCCGAATATAAAAACCGTATGCATTATCAGTGATCGCATTGTCACTGACGGCGACATCCGCTACACCGTACAGATATACCCCAGCAGTATCTGCGTATTGAATGATGCTATTACTGATTGAACCACTGGCGCCGTAGGCGTAGACACCGTGTTCATCAAAGTACTGCAAGGTGCTGTTATTTAAACTAAAGGTACTGCCTGGTTTCGCATTAACCCCGTAATCAGCGTATTCGATGATGGCATTACTTAAATTCACTGAGCCGCCGCTATTCACCACAATGCCATACCAGTCGCCTTTGGCAGGCGAAACCTGTGCACTGGTAAATACTACAGACGTATCCTCTCCTCCAGAAGCGACAAGATTACCATTCACCTCAAGCGTAAAATCACCGTCAAATAGAATGGTAGCGCCTTCATTAATAGTTAGAGTCACTCCGCTATTAACAACTACATTTCCAGTCACTACATAGGTTTGATGCGCGGCAAGCTCCATGTCTGAAGTAATATCACCAGATAATTCATTGATGACACTGAGGTTATCGTATTCCAGCGTTTGCGCTTCACTGCCGGTAACTGCCACTGCAATTCCGGCCTTGACAATATCGTCGAAGCTGATTGAAACACTATCCACCTGGGTCCAGCTTGTACCATCTGTGGAGATATAAGCTGTGATAGTGTCGCCGTCACGTACCAGCCTTAACCACTGCGGTAAGGCACCCGTTTGTCCAGTGGAAGTTAACGTATTGGCTGCATCGTCTGTATCTCGGGTAAAAAGCCCAATGCTGTTATCGGCTGGGTCCATTACTAATGCAATAGCTTTATCCGTCGCTGCGGTGCCGTTTCGCAATGCAATACCCGCAATACCTGACCCACTGTTACTGTGGCTGGATAAACGGGCAATCAGCTCTCCCTGCTGCAACAGCTCTTGATAGACAAAGTGCAGAGAATAAGCATCATCCCACTCACCGGTATCAGCTAAGGCGGGGCAAGTAGCGTTAGAGGAAAAGGTAAGTTCTAGATCATCTAGATAATTGTTATCGCTAACTTCAAGCGAGGTGGAACGGATACCGTAGCGCGAAAGATCATCAATGCCTTCACCTACAGTATAGGTAAGACCGATATCGCTTCCTCCCACAGTAACCGTCAACGTATCGCCAGAACGATTTAAGGTAACTGTTTGCCCGGTTGTTGGATGATTATCAGTTGCAGCCACCTGAGCTAAATTGGATTGACTGTCTGCACCTGCAAATTGAACGATGGCCCACACACCCGTTGAACCATCCCCTTGATACTGAACGCCATAACCTGCGTATTCACCATCCGTCAGATAGATAGAGAGTGAGTCGGTACCTGCACCAACATCCGTTGAAGAATTAATGAAGGCACTGAGTGTGATTTCACTTGAATCACTTAGTACAGTGGGGGCCAGCAGAACTTGATGGGCTTGAGCGGTTACAGTTACGCGCTCATTCAGGAGTAACAAAGCCTCACCACCAAAGCTCTGAAACCCAAATAATGAGAGATCCTCACTAGAACCTGAGGAGAAGTCTTCAGAGACCTGGTTTTCAGCTACACAAATTTCTGAAATCCCAAGACTTAATGCTTGGTCATCACCACTTAGAACAACATCCCCAGTGCTAGCCCCAACAATGGAAAGCTGCCAGGGAGAGATATCCTCATCCACTGTTACTTCGGCGTACGTAAATGCCGAGACACATACCAATGAGAGAAACAGGTATTGCACTAGCTGCTGAACATTTTTTTGAAACGCCAAAAGCCGTGGATAATTATAAGCCGAGCTGCGCATGAACATGCCTTCCCAATTTGCACCTTGAACCATTCCATGCATAACGGGTAGCTAGAAAGCCAAGCAATTCAGCTATTCAAACGATTAGCCGGAAGAAAGCACTGCAGAAATTAAAAGAACGAAATAGGTACTGATACCACTTGCTCAATACTGCACTTTCAACAGCAATCCATACACCCTATATGCATCACACACTCAACCAAGGTTTGTGTGTCTTTTTCCGTAAAACCACAGCCAACACATTACTGAATGCGCTGGATGACGCAATTTTCTGCAGTATACAAAAAGAAATGCCAAACAATGTGCAAGAAATAAGAAAATTGGAAAATTTCATCTACCTGTCAATAGTGACAAAAATAGCAAGACAGGACAAATATAATTTCAATAAAACTACTTCTCACTATTACTGAGCACCAGTAAAAAACCACTTCCACCACAAAATAAATTCTTGCTAAGCTTTCAAGACAAATAAACTTTACCGCATACAAATTAGCTATTTTTGTGCCTTAGTAGTGGAATGCTCTGTGTTCAAGTTAAGATTTTTACCCTTCTTCCTGCTAACAACTGCAATATCTCTTTCATCCCGTGCTGAAATTTCTCCATCCCCCAGGGAGTCTGAACCCACCTATCACACCACACATGGGCTTGGGCCAGACAAGTGGGCATCTGCATGGTTACTTTCACAACACTTGGACCCCGGCAGCCGAATAATCATCCACCCCCTACATAGCGATACTTTTGAGCCAAAAAAATCAGCAAGTTTTGACTCCGAAGGTGCAACCTTCCATCGCACCCAGCACCAGTCAACATTCGAAGTACTAATAGAGTCATTCGAAGCTTCAGATCCTAAACTGGTAAAGCTAGCAAGCGTTATCAATGATATTGAAGTAAATCTATGGCGCCCTAACAGAAATCCGGAATCCATCATCGTAGAAACTGCATTTAGGAAGCTGCAAAGAAATTATGGTGAGGAAAATATTACACTTGACTGCTACAACCAGCTTTTTAGCAATATCTACGAGTGGATAGGCAGTGATAGCCAAGAACAGGTTGTAGCCAGCCAAACCGATCTGATTCCAGATCAACAATGCACAAAAAATACTAAAGTAGCCTTTAATAGCTCTACAAGGCTTGTACCTGAGATTACAGCCTTGGAGCTATTCGATCATATAAGAAACGGCAAGAACGTTGTCTTTGTTGACACTCGAGAAAGCAATGAATTTGCCGAGGCCCATATTCCAGGAGCTGTAAACATTCCCATACGCAGCTTGGGCAAGCAGCTCCCCAAATCACTGGAGAGTGCCGACATCATTATAAGTTATTGCGTTAAAGACTTTAGGGGCTTTGAGATGGCTAAAATACTTCGTCGGCGGGGATTGCAGCAAACTGCAATACTCAACCCCTACGGCATAAGAGGTTGGATTGAAGCTGAGCTTCCAGTTGCTGGCACTAAAGCGCTGACCGAACAGCAAGCTAAGGCCAACTTAGAGCAATGCATTAACGACAAAGAATGTATTAAGAATATTTAATATTTGCACTCACTTATAAAAGCGACATCATGCAGCAAGCCAATACATCCACGGAAGCAAATTTTATTGCACCGATCACTCTTACAGCTTTTAAAGCTCTAGCAGTGTGCTTTACCCTAATAACACCGGCTGTACTCTGGAGTGATACGACTGGCAGCATTGCGGACTACTTTACTTATGAAATACCTAAGGGGCAATTAGCCTACATACTCTCAAAACTATTCGGGCTTTACAGTATTTTCTTACTGTGGCTACAAGTATGCTTGGCACTGGCCAATCCACTAACCTCCCAACAAATAGTTACCAGAAAGGTGCATATCATTCTTGGAAGTATGGTTTGTGTTACCTTTCTTTTGCATGCAGGCTTATTTATTGCTGCCACATCTATTAGAACTGGACACTCTACACTCGGCAATCTAATACCTACTTTTTCCCATGGATTCTATAAAACCAGCGTTTCAATAGGAGCTATTGCATTTTGGGTATTAATCGGGTCAGCCATTGCTGGAACAATGCGCGCGAACCGAAAGCTCATTGCAGTCTGGCTACACCGCCTCAGCTTACCGGGCCTAACTTTGGGTCTGCTACACAGTATATTAATTGGTACTGAAGCCGGATCAGGCATGATCATCGCCACTTATTGCTTGATGATTTCCAGTGTTATAACTTTAGCCTTGGCTAACTATATCAAGTATAAGAAAGATACCAAAATCAGCTAAAGATAATTCTGAGCTAATAATAAATACAAATAGCTGCGGAGATAACCGCAGCTATCCCTTTCCCCCCCTTCAATTACCGCACTCCCATCTGTAACTTTGCCTTACCACCCTTTCTTTCTATATGGTAATAGTCACTTTTCATATGGGAATTATCAATGAAAAAGGAATTCTCCAAAGCCTGGCGAAGCCCAAGTCCTAGTGACATAGAGCTTTTTTACACCTACTTCCACAAGTTTTCCTTTACCAAGTATCGACACGATGAGCTCGCTATCGGGATCTTCCTCTTCGGTATAGAAATTTCGATTATTGCGGGGAAGCTGTAACTCTCTCCCAGGGAACCCTCGCTGCACTCAACCCTGGGAAGATTCTCACCGGTTTTTCCGGTAGTGACTCCGGTTGGCACTACCGTATGTTTTACTTTGACACAGCTCTTATTGAGAAAATTCTCAAGGAGTACAATCAACTCAACCAAACATCCGTGCCATTTCTAAAAGGGCTGCCATTGGATGGCTCTGAGCTTTTTTAGCCACTTTGCAAGCTACATAGCAACCTTGAAGTGAACGCTTTATTCCTTTCAGCAGTCACTCTACTTACCTTAGTAATCAGTCAGCTGCCCGGCACGGTGACAAAAAGATCTACCCAAAGTCATCGTCAAACAAGCAGGGCGCCCTGAAGGATCGTGCTTATTCACAAAAAATATGATCTTGGATGAGCTGTGACAATTTACCGGCATGAGTCGATATCAGATTATTCGTAGTTTCAATGCCCAATTTGGTGCTCCCCCACACAAATTCCTAATACTCCTGAAAACCCAAAAGGACCGTACATTATTTCGTACAGGAGCCCAAGTTGCAGATGTAGCTAACTATTGTGGATTCTTTGATCCGAGCTATTTGAGTCGCAATTTCAAGCGTGCATTCGGTATCACGCCCGCTCGCTAACTGAAGTCTGTGCAGCGCAATTTTGTACAAGAAACTCCTCCCTACCACTCTTAAACTCATCTGCCACCGAGAAAACGAAGCTCGCCTTAAGGCGGGGTTAGCTATATCTCATGGCTACCCCATTGAATTAATACGAGTAATACATATGAGTTTAGAGTTCTTATCAGCCTGGCTGGCGGTAATGTTTTCCCTAATTTTTAGCCCAGGCTTCTCCAACATCACTTTGCTACAGCTAGATCCAGCTTAGGCATTCATAATTCCTTGCCTTTGCTCACAAGTATCAACATTGTACTTCTGGTGAAGACTTTATTGATTAGCTTCGGATTTATGAGTTGGCTCATTCACTACCCTATGGTGATAAATATCCTACAGTGGACTGATGCCATCTATTTAATTTACCTTACTTATGTTTTTATAAAACCCAGTAAAAAGCCTGGTGATACTACAATAAAGTCGGTCAGTATTTGACAGAGAATACTTATTCAAAGTATGAACATCAAAGAGTAAATGATAGTAATTACCATGTTTTCCGTATTCGCGCCAAAACAGAGGGAAAGTGCCGAAAGTAGTATTACCGCCTTGATTGACATGATCACCATACTTAACTTTGTGACACACTTTTCATGGAGCGATTTTGGTCGGACCTTATCGAAAGCACTTGATAGTGATAAAGATAGAAGTCTACAAAATAAGTCTTTTGCACTCACCCTGCTTCTTGCCGCTGTGTGGTTGATAGCTGATAATCCCACCGCTATTAGCCTAACTGCTGCATGACTAGGGGATTTAACTCAAAGGTTTAATTTATGGATTAAGCGGCCACTGGTGGTACCCTGCACCAACAAGGAGAAAAGAACCACGCCAAACACCATAGATTGAATTGTCCACCAATAGGGTAATTCAACCGGAAGAGAGAGTACCAAAGCGACCGCGATAACCCCTCGCAGTCCGCCCCAACTCATCAACAGCCGCCAAGATTTCGGTATAGGAGGACCAACAAAGCGGGTTAAAGGCGCCACTAAGAATACGGATAATGCTCTGGCTCCCAAAGCAGCTGCTGTAGCAATAATCATTGCCAACCATTGATGGCTAAACATCTCAAAGGTAATCACCAACCCCATAATTACAAAAATAATACCGGTAAAAAATAATCCCATCCATTCCCAAGTTGGACCTGCATGAACCAAATAAGTGTTATTTTGCTTACTTAGACACCCTCGAGCAACAATTGCACATATCATTACCGAAATAATACCTGACACATGAAAAATACTTTCCGCCAGATAAAAGCTACCAAATGCAGCGATCACTAAAGTCATCAATGCCGCACTCGGTGAGCGGAGAAAAAATATCACCAGCGTAGTTAGCAAACCAAAAATTAGCCCAACCACAACGCCACCAAAAAAAACCATACAAAAATATAGCGTCACAGATGCCACATCTAGTGAGGGAGCCTTGGTTTCCATTGGCGAAGTTTCAACAATACCATATGTTGCCAATCCCAAAACTAGAGAATAAAGAACTACAGCCGCAGCATCATTAAAAAGACTTTCTCCATCCACCAAGGTCAAGAGATCTTCACCAGTTTTTTCTTGTCGTAACTTATTAACTACAGAAACGGGATCAGTGGCAGCCAAAATAGCTCCTGTCAACATAGCGGCCACCCAAGGAAAGCCCTCAGGGTGACCAATACCATAATAAGTAATGGCAGCAATAAGGACTGCACAAATAACCAGACCCAATGTGGAAAATAACAACACCGGCCCGATCCAGCGTTTCAAAACTTTAGGTTCCAGCTGCCAGGCTGATTCAAAAATTAGCACGGGTAAAATAACAAAGAATACCAACTCTCTTAAGCTAGTTGCACGCAAGCCTGTGTCATACTCAATAATTGGCAGAAGTAAGGCTGCCAAGACCCCGGCAACGAGACAACCCAGCGTGTTGTCAATGCGTAACACCCTCGCGATACCCAATCCAACAACGGCGGCGGCGGCTAGATATAAACCCTGACCTACAACAGTGACAACATCACTCACCCAACCACTCCCATTAGTATTGCATCCGAAAATCAAACACAGCTACATTCATTACCGGCACCTTCAATAGACTCACCCACCTGATTGAGCCATCTGTGAACAGGGCTTTTAAAGCATTCATATAGTGGCCCACATAGCATCGTACATTCTAATTTTTGATTAGTAGTCCGCAGTAATAAAACATGAACACTAAAATTCTGTAAGTCGTATAGACCAACATCATCTTTAGATTGGCACCATATCATTGCATCCAAACTAAATTTCATGGCGTTGAGGTTCACTGAAAAGATACTGTAGGCTTCCTGTAAGTGATACACAGATTCCCATTGGGCGACTAGTATTTTTAAAGTTAAGCCTTTTGCAAGAGGAGCTTTCATACTTACAGCAAACATCCTCTGAATATGAAGGCCCTAGGCAAGCTCAATCAGGTTAGCAACTTGAATTACTCGCACCTGTTATTAAGTTGATAATTGCAGTATAGGCATCGAGTCAGCTGATGATAACTAAGAAATCGTATTTCCTCGACACTTAAAGGCAAAGCGGACTTTTCAACATTCCACATTTCAACACTTTCCTTCGCTTTCAAAATGATAGTGACGCCAAAATAACTCACTGATTGCAGATACACTTCTACCAGCACAAGCATCTAAACCTTATAAAAATTTATTACGACCAACCATCCAGTACAACTTAGCTACCAATTTGCATAAGCTGATCGACGTATCCATAGCTGCAAATATATAAATATACGCCACAGTTTAACTCTAGCATCTAAGAAGACTTTCTCATACCAGACTATATCTCCACCCTTAAAAACCTCACCCAATTACCATATAAAAAGTGATATAGCATTTAATTTTACACCCCAAATCTAAAATAGATATTTCGCTTAACCACACCACCTTTGCTCTAAACATTAAATATCTTTAACATAGAACACCCCAAAAAGAATATAAATTTATTCATATCTCACAACATCCTATTCACCCGAAACAAGATCCCTTATTATTTTTTCATACTCATCTATATATAGATATACACTTTTTTTACTCATCAGGGGCTCACAGTACCCTAGTATAAAAACTCCACTCCGATAGGTCGTATACGTAATAATCGTAAACGGATTAATGCCATTATTCTGTGTAACCATCCCCCTTTCAATTTCAAAGTAATGCATTCTTCCAGCAAGAAATTTCATATTACCCACATTAGATATGCATATACCGGCCGAAAAGGTATCATCCTTTTCAGAAATTTCATACGCCAATTGGGATATTTCTCCAACGCTATATTTTGTACTCAGATTTTTTGCTAACGGTATTTTTCCAAGTAAAACTGAGTTAATCTGAGACTGCAAATATCTAGCTAGATCAATCACTCCCATAGAGTTAACAGCTGACGGAACATGTAAATTGGCTGTCTGAGAAAATGGTCCCACATGCTCAAATGAAATGGGAGGTGAGCAAAGCTGTCTTGCATCCAAGGCTACAATTAGTTCTGACAAGTTCTTTTCGACCGGCAAAACTCGCGATGCAAGTATTGCTACAGCCCCGTAAAAAGCTGTAAGCCTTATCTGATTCTTTTTAGCAACTCGTATAACCTGTTGAATACTTTCCAATGGAATAGAGTATGAGGTTGCACATGCCCTACGCTCAGATATAGCTGCACTCTTTTCAGTTGGCCAAAAGAAATCACCTTTGTTCCTATACTCAAACTCTTCCCCCCCAGAAAACCCAGCCTCTTCAAGCTGGCCTGCGATGCTTTCCGATAATGGAAGTGATGGTATGCTAGCTGGCATTTTATGGGAGCAGAGGTATTTATCAAGGTCCAGAAAAAGCGTCATTATTGCTCTACCATCGAATGCGGCATGTATATTTACAACAACAATCCACTCTACATCTCCAGCATGATTGGTATAAAGAGTAAGACTGAAAATGCATCTTTCACTATCCAGACAAGTCATTCCATGGTAAGCATATGCATCTTCAAAATTTAATGCTCCATTTAATGGAAGGATTTGAATTGGGATGTCACTAAAATCAACATCACAAATCCAACGCAACCGCTTCCCTCTAACCACACGGGCACGTAAAAATGGGTGACGGGCGTGCAAATACTTAAACCCTTGAAATACACTTTCTACACTTAAAGGCTCGCTAACCCTTATAAATGAAATCAGCTGCAGTCCGCCACCAGACTGCCTGGTCAACTCAATAAATAGTGCCTCCTGCGGACCCAATTCTCTAGAGAAGTGTTCTCGACTCATACTTCATATATTGAGCAAAAATTTACTAATATATTATAGACAAATAAGAAAATAGACATATAGAATAAAAGCTAAGGATAAGAGTAAAGTTTCAGGAATCTTTATAGATAAAACTATAGATAACTTGCAGGATAGATTACTGTACCACTACCTCTAAAGAGGACATTACCTCGCAACAAAATATATAAAAAATTACTTATTAAATCCTTTATCAAACTAAGTTGTGACCAACACGGTATTAGAACGTTCACCCAGGCTTATAGAGAATTATTTTTCCCAACGTTGAGTAAAGGTATTGCGCCCGCCACAAAACAAGCGGTACAAACAGCGCACAGAGGAAGTAGAACTACAAGACCCACTGCCATAAGAGATATCCCCAAACCCGAACAACTTGGAATTACCACTAAAGTTTAACAAGGAGAGGACTATGGACGAAAATCTCGAGATAAAAAAAGTACTGGATGAGCTTTATAATGGGATTTCTGGCCCGGCAGAGTTCCAGCGGGATTGGCAACGACAGGAGTCATTGTTTGTCCCTTATGCAAAAATGATTCGCACATCTGTTGATAGCAATGGCAATCCCCAGTCAACAATTATGGACATTAAGGAATATCCGGGAAACTTTGAAAAGCTGATTTCAGGCCGTCCTTTCTATGAAGTAGA
Source organism: Microbulbifer sp. A4B17 (assembly GCF_003076275.1). Taxonomy (NCBI): domain Bacteria; kingdom Pseudomonadati; phylum Pseudomonadota; class Gammaproteobacteria; order Cellvibrionales; family Microbulbiferaceae; genus Microbulbifer; species Microbulbifer sp. A4B17. Next base: position 1,633,525 of record NZ_CP029064.1, on the reverse strand, counting down.
AATACATAATATCATTGAACAGTTTGGGAATATCGCCCATGCTTTCAGTACTTATGAAGCATGGAGTGACAGAGAGAGAACTCAATTCCTTAAAAGGGGCATCAACAGTATTCAGCTGTTCAATGATGGAGAATCATGGAAGGTTGTAAATATGATTTGGGATGACGAACGACCAGGCCTAACTATGAATTCCAAATATAACCCCATCACCACAGCCCTGGCAGAGTAAAATTTTCAATGAGCACTCCTGAGCGAATCCAGTCTTTTTCTCAGGAGTCCTATTTACTCCCCTAGTACCAGCCTATTAGTCCATCAGGGGGTATATCGCCTCTTGCACATATTCGATATTACAACGTAAACTGTACATTAATACAGTTATCGTTACAGCAATGTCAGATCATCCTCCCCCCAAAGCACCATCACCTCGCAAAGGTCGAGGAACCGCCAATAACCTCCCAGGGCGTTTTGCACAGCTGTGCAGCTCCCGTGAGAGTGACGGTTGGCAAACTGAGCCAGACGAGCCTGTACGGCTAATAACCTCAGCCACGGAGGAAAAGGCGAAAAGTATTATTGCAACCAATCAATCACCTGATATTCCTTTCTCTCAATCGATAAACCCTTACCGAGGGTGTGAGCATGGGTGTATTTATTGTTACGCCCGTCCAGCCCATGCCTATATGGATCTGTCACCCGGCCTGGACTTTGAAACCAAGCTCTTCTACAAAGCCAATGCCACCGAACTATTAGAGAAGGCGTTGCGAAAGAAAAACTATCAGTGCAGCCCTATCGCTCTGGGAGCCAACACCGATCCCTATCAACCATTGGAGCGAGAGAAAGGGATAACCCAAAACTTGTTGGAGCTTATGCAAGAATTTCGCCAGCCGGTGACCATTATCACTAAAAGCCAACTAATCTTGCGAGACCTCCCACTACTGGCAGAAATGGCACAGGACAACCTGGCTCAAGTCGCTATTAGTGTGACAACACTAGATAACACTCTCAAACGCAAGCTTGAGCCGAGAACCGCAGGACCCTCTGCTCGACTGAGAACTATTGAAAAGCTGAGTTCCGCGGGTATCCCCACCGCAGTTCTTGCGGCGCCGATGATTCCAGCACTGAATGACAGTGAGCTGGAAGCGATTCTCTCGGCAGCAAAGGATTCAGGGGCGGTAAGAGCCGCATATATCCTCCTGCGCCTCCCTTATGAGGTTGCCCCTCTGTTTCGAGAGTGGTTACAGGTACACTATGCCGAAAGGGCAAAGCATGTGATGAGTTTGGTGCAGCAAAGCCGTGAAGGAAAAGACTATCAAAGTGAATTCTCTCAGAGGCGCACCGGAACCGGTATATTTGCTCAATTACTTCAAAGACGCTTTCAAGTAGCGATAAAGAAATTGGGCTTGGATCATCGACGCCTTACTTTGGATTGCTCCCAATTTAAACCGCCGCCTTGCGCCAATGAGCAACAGGACTTGTTTTCTTGAGCCTATGAATTTTGAAAAAAAACAAAAGAAAGATGAACCTGATGTACATTGGTTTCTCTATCTCGTTCGAACGGCAAGTGGAGCACTCTATACCGGTATAACCAATGATATGGAAAGACGGTTTACCGAGCACTGCAGTAATGGACCTAAGACAGCCAAAGCACTACGGGGCAAGGGCCCCCTCAGTCTTGAGTATTCGGTTGTACTTCCCGACAAGTCAACCGCATTGAAAATAGAATTAGCCATTAAAAAGTGGCCAAAGTCCAAAAAAGAAATGCTGATACTTGGTTGTCATTCGCTACCGGAGATTTAGAATTCCTAAAAAGCGATGGTCATTTTGGTGTTAACAGCCAGGCTTCCTCTCTGGCTGGAACTTTTCCTTTAAGTCCACCCACAACGGTTCTTGTCGTTAAAGCCTGGAGGCAATAATAAGCATCATAGTATTCGTAAATCAGGCGACTACCAACAGAAAAAGGCGGGCCCGCCATCAGGGCTTGCTCGTACTGGAATGATATAAGTAGTTGCGGTGCGATCTGAGTGATATCTAGTAAATGTTTTACGTATTGCACTCGAGTATCGCCGGGAAGGGCTACCAAGGCAGCCCGGTCATAAACTGCTGTAACCGGCCCTAACTCCTCTCTACTCAAATCGAAAATATTGCCTACAAAAATATCGATATTTTCACTGGAATAGCACTTTAACTTGCCAATTTGATTTACCTTCGGAACCACCGACATCTCATTGAATAGCTGCTCCACCGCCCCTTCACTAAGCTCACAGCCAACAACCGAAATCTCCTGTTTCAACAACCAGGCTATATCTTTGGTTTTACCGCACAATGGCAAGAAAATACGATCGCCAGGGGAAAGAGAGAGTTCAGTAAAAAACTCATTGAGAAGTGAATTTCCTGAAGCCTCATGGAAGCCAATATCATTTCTTTCCCATTTATCGTGCCAAAACTCTTCCTTCACCACTGGCCTCCGTAAATCACTATGAAAAAATTAGAAAAGAAAAAAGCTTACATCAACGAAGAAGTGTTCTGTAGTATTCGAGTTCAATACCATTTTCGGATTCATAAGGCTCAGTAAAAGCCAAAGCGGTAACAAATACCATTGCTGTAGATAGCAGAATACGTTTAAACATTGTACAAAACCTCTACACAATGTTACTCAGAACAACAACTACTTTTGCCTCAAAGCCCTAACCGCAGAAAATTAGGGCTTAGCAGGTTCTCACTACACTATCCTTGCGCGGCCACAGAGCATCAATCAAGCCAGCAAACACAGCCCCGATAGATACAGTGGCAATTAACTGGAAGTAGGCATCCAGGGTGATATCCAACTGGGCAAGAAACGCGATGACAATACCAATGGCATAGCTGGGAATATTCCTGATACCTGTGACCAGTCCCATTGCCCAAACACTGATGACTGAGAAGAGCAGCGCAATCGGCGCAACCAGGATACTTGGGTCAATCTGCCATTTGAAGGCCGCAGCTTGAGCCCCCAAACCCAGTCCAAGTCCAGTGACCACACAGGCCAGGTTGTAAGCACCAGCCCGCCAGTTACGCCCTCTGGAGAAGTAGGCAATAACTCCTAGCACTGCTACCCAAGTGGGCATTCCGCCCAGGTATCCCACCAGTGCGGCAACAATAAGTACTGCCAGGATTGGCGACTTTAGTAACTGGGGAGATAAGCTTTCACGCTTGGTTAAAACGCCGAGCCATTTCATGATTTCCACTCCTTCGAGAAAACCCTGATAAGAGGTAGGATTCCTTGCCTAAAAAGTAAAACCCGCCAATACTCTGCATGGGTTTAACTACTCCACTTCCTGATTAATAGGTATTTTCAGGCAGCTCTCACCTTGGGCGATAGAAAACTTCTTCCGCATCCTTGCCCAATCTTGCAATCGGCTGACAATGGCTAGCCATGGGGCTAACAAGATGCCACTCCACCAGCCATATGCAAAAAGATTATGATTAAATAACCCCAATGAGTCGGCTGCCCACAAAATCTGGCAAAGCAATCCGGATGCTAAATATGGGTGTCGTATTCTATTGGATTCTCAGCAAAATTCTGTCACAGGCGATTACAGGAGCTACCAGGGAATTTCAGTGCCGTCATAGTTATAAAATCGACCAGTTTTTGCCAGACTCGCTGTTAAAAGCAGCTTTTTAAGTCCATCGACACTTTCCTCAGCAGAAATCAGTGCTCCTGGCCCACCCATAGCCGTTTTTACCCAACCGGGATGCAAAGCCAGGACGGTAATTCCTCTCGGCTCCAAATCGATAGATAGGCTTTTAACTACCTGGTTAACGGCGGTCTTGGATGTCCGATAGATATAGCCGCCGCCAGAGCGATTGTCAGCGATACTGCCAACCTTACTGCTCATCACCGCGATCAGCTTGTGCTCGCTTGCAGCAACATTATCGCAAAAAGTTTCAGCCATCATGTAAGGTGCGATGGTGTTGGACTCCAGGACTCGAAGCCACTCCCCCCGATCAACGGCTCCAAAGCCTACACCTTTAGGGCCGTAATAGCCCGCATTGTTGAGCAGTATGTCAATCGGCTCTCCCTGGAAAGCCTTGCCCAGAGAAATCATCTGTTCGTAGTCGGTCACATCCAGGCGAATCAACTGCATTGAAGGAAAGCGCTCCTGCAGCGCTTTAAGTTCCACAGCTTGATCAGGTTCCCGGCAGCAAGCCAAAACCTTCCATCCGATTTCAGCAAATTGGGCACACACTTCAAGCCCAATTCCTCGATTACAACCGGTTATTAAAATGGTGCCAGACATTGACGCTCCTTAAATGTTATTCTTGCGGAAAATCGATCTTAGCAACTGTATAGCAATGTATTACACTCTCAGCGACATACTGTGGCTTTCCCTGTTCTTTATAGTTCTCTGGTATATCTGGGCCAGTATGGCCGCTAAAGAACATGTCCGGCGAGCCGCCTCTGAACACTGTCGACAGCTCGGTGTCCAATTGCTGGACGACACCGTACTTTTGGTACGTACTCGAATCAAGAAGGATAAAAGAGGTTTCTTCAGCCTTCATCGCAGCTATAAGTTTGAGTTTACCTCTACAGGCGAACACCGTTACTCAGGCACCGCTGTACTGCATGGAAACCGTATTGAACAATTACAGCTTGCCCCCCATCACGTGAGTTAGAGGTACCTATGCAACGAGGCTTGTATCGCCACTACAAAGGAAATCTGTACGAGATATTACACACGGCAAAACACAGTGAAACCGAAGAAACTATGATCGTTTACCGGGCCCTGTATGGAAGCTATGGCGTCTGGGTTCGGCCACAAAGCTTATTTAATGATTCGGTTTCCAAGGATGGCTCTGAAATTCCACGCTTTGAATTAGTTCAGGCATTTGACGTCGCTTGCTAACCTGACTGAAACAGCGATTATTTTATGGAGGGGCATATCTCCTCCAACCCCTCCTCCCATAAATGAAAGTTGAGCGACACAAGGTATCAATACCATCTCCCGGCTCACCACAATCTCATCAAGCAGTTATTAAAAACCAGACGTATTAAGCCCCCTTAAATAAGTCCGAAAATTCCTGACATTCGTTAACACAATTACTTTCCATTTAAGTTTTAAAAGAATCGCACGCCAGCTACCTTTTAAAAATTACTAATCTTTGAAAAAAGCCATTTCATCCTATCCTTCCTGCCTGATCAAGATTTCATTATTGCGACATAAATCGGTCAAGTCCGTGCAATAATCGATTTGTAACTTGTCGGCATGCGAGGCTTACCGATGAATCTGAAGAGTTTTGATGTGTCCGTAGTGCTGTATATGGTGGAGCGGGCATCGCGCCCCAGCTCACGCCGGCGCTATTTATGGCTATCCAAATCTGGTGATGGATGGGCCGCCGGGGCACTTTTCTTCACTTATGTATGGCTCAATTCAGCCATTCAACTACTGTATCTGGCATGTACAGCTGTTGCCTTGGAACGCGGCCTGTATTGGGGAATAAAAAACACGACACGACGGCTCCGCCCTCCCCAGGCAATCCCAGGGATGCGCTCAGTAATTGTCGCGCACGATCGATTCAGCTTGCCATCCGGCCATACTTCATGTGCTTTTCTATTTATAACCGCAATGTCTATCCAGGTGAGCCCTATATGGAGCTTTGGCTATATCTGGGCTACTGGAGTGGGGGCAGCCAGAATTGGTTTGGGGGTTCACTTTCCATCTGATATTTGTGCTGGCGCCATACTGGGAACCAGTGTCGGTTTAATCGTGAGTGCGGCCTTTTTATGAAGATACTTTACGGCGTTCAATCCACGGGTAATGGGCACATCAGTCGTTCCCGTGCTCTGGCCAAGCAATTCAAAAAGTATCCAGAACTCGATGTACAGTGGTTATTTTCGGGCCGCCCAAGAGAAAGCTTGTTTGGAATGGAACCCTTTGGGGATTTCTGGTGGCGCGAGGGCATGACTTTTATACACAGTCACGGACGTTTAAATAGTTTCGCAACGCTACGAAATATAAATGCCGGCAGGTTTATCCAAGATATACGGGAACTGCCCGTACATAATTTTGATTTAATCATCAGCGATTATGAGCCCGTCACAGCCTGGGCGGCAAAATTGAAGAAAAAACGCAGTATCGGTATCGGGCATCAATATGCTTTTGACTACTCAATTCCCGCTCCCCGCAATAAATGGATCTCTCGCACAGTAATGAGATCGTTTGCTCCAACACAGGAAAGTATCGGCTTACATTGGCATCATTTTGGCAAGCCAATCCTGCCGCCGATCATCTCTCAGACACCAGTGTTTTCCCAAGAACCTGGGGAACATATTCTAGTCTACTTACCGTTCGAGCAACCCATTCCAATGTTGAATGAGCTTGCCAGGCTGCCTTATCAATTTATCGTCTACGGTGTGCCTCACAATTTACCTACCGCTGAGAATATTCAAGTTAAGGCACCTGCAATCAACGGCTTCCAACAAGACCTGGCGAGTTCAAAAGCGGTAATCTGCAACAGCGGTTTTGAATTATTGGCTGAAACTTTAGCTTTGGGAAAACCCATTCTCAGCAGGCCTCTCGCCAATCAATTTGAGCAGGAAGCCAATGCGAAAGCGCTCAATCAACTCCAATTGGCCACAATAGTAAAACAGATAAATGCCAGCACAATCGATCAATGGATCACCAACTGCCCTCCTCCCATCCGCATAGTGTGGCCTGATGTAGCTGAGTCACTGGGCAGATGGATTGCCTCAGGGTGCCGGCAGAGCCCAGCGGAGCTGTCTAGCCAGTTGTGGCGCAAAGTAGCACCAAAACCGGTGGCAGAGGCAGCACCGATATTTCAAAGAACATCCGATTAGTTACGGGGCCAATGAGCCAACCCCCCAACTATCGCCAAGTCTGTTCACACAATCAGTCATTGCCCCCTGCATCTCATACGCGTTTACTTATAGACTTCAGCTGTGGTTTTCTAGAAAAATTCTTGCTGGAATGCCGGCTGCAAATTTAACGAATTACCCAAAAAGAATAATGTAAGAGGTAAACATGGCCCATCAGTTACTCAATGAGCGTGAAATCAACTTTTTACTTTACGAATTCTTGGATACCGAGGACCTTATTAATCGCCCCCGGTACAGCGATCATTCCCGTGAGATTTTTGACGCAACACTGAATACTGCCCATACCATTGCAGAAAAGTTTTTTGCTAACCACAATGCCAAAGGCGATGCGAATGAGCCGAGCTATGATGGCGAAAACGTTAGTGTCATCGAAGAAACCAAACAATCGTGGGATGCTTTCGCCTCAGCAGGATTTCTCTCTGCACACTGCGATGCTGAAGAAGGTGGCCTACAACTGCCGGAAGTTATTTTACGTACAGCTCTCGCGTATATGGCGGCTGCAAATATTGCCAGCGCCAGCTATCCATTCCTGACTATTGGGGCGGCTAATCTGATACGTACTTTCGCCAGCGAATCGCTGAAAAATCAATTTCTTCCCCAAATGCAGGACGGGCGTTTTGCCGGAACTATGGCACTGACTGAACCAGACCAGGGCTCGGCTCTATCAGACATTCGCACGAGTGCCACACCTCAGGAAGACGGTAGCTATCGTATCCATGGTCAGAAAATGTATATATCTGGTGGCGATCAGAATCTCACCGAAAATATCGTTCACTTGGTACTGGCAAAAATAAAAGGTGCCCCTGCAGGCGTAAAGGGGATATCACTTTTCCTGGTACCAAAATTTTTGCTGGATGAGCAGGGTCAATCCTCAAAACGCAACGATGTAAAACTCGCTGGTTTACTGCATAAGATGGGCTATCGCAACACCACTTCAACAGTATTGAGCTTTGGTGAGGACGGCGGTGCGACAGGCTACCTTATTGGTGAACCCCATCATGGCTTGAAATATATGTTCCAGATGATGAACGAAGCCCGCATCAGTGTGGGTGCAGGTGCATCAGTACTTGGATATCAGGGCTACACCTACTCCCTTGAATATGCCAAAGGCCGTCCTCAGGGGCGTATGCCTTCAAACCGCGATCCCGAATCCAAGCAGGTTCCCATCGTTCAACATACCGATGTGCGCCGTATGCTGCTAATGCAAAAGGCTTATGCCGAAGGTGGTTTGAGCTTAAGTATTTACGCCACTTCATTGTATGAGGATGAGAACACAGCCCCTACAGAAGAACAGCGTAACAATGCGGCAATACTTCTAGACCTGCTCACTCCGGTAGTAAAGTCCTGGCCTTCAAAATACTGCCTTAAAGCCAATGAATTGGCGATTCAGGTATTGGGGGGCGCCGGATATATTCGCGAATACCCCGTAGAACAGATGTATCGCGATAATCGCCTTAACGCAATTCACGAGGGCACCGAAGGCATTCACGCTCTGGACTTACTCGGTCGAAAAGTGCCCGCAAAGAACCTTGCTGGTTATCAGCTACTGCAGGCAGAAATTCGCAATACGATTATGCGAGCCAGGGACAAACCTAAACTTGAATCCATGGCCAAAATGCTGGAAGAGGCGCTGGAAAAACTGGACGCTACCAGCTTTGCGTTATTTTCCCAGCTTCAGGATGATGTGGACCGCGGCTTGGGTAATGCCACTCTTTACCTGGATTTGTTCGGTTGTACCGTAGTCGCCTGGCTATGGCTGCAACAGGCGGTTGTTGCAGAAAAAGCTCTGGAAAATAATCCCGCAGGTGAAGCCCAAGACTTTTATCAGGGTAAGTTACATACTGCTAAATACTACTTTGAATGGGAGCTGCCAAAAACTGAAGCCGCAATCGAGCTGCTGAAATCAGGCAACAGTATCCCCTTCGATATGCAGGAAAACTGGTTCTGATTGATTAAACTGCCACACAAAACGGAAATTACAGCTGTACTGTAATTTCCGTTCCTCCCTGAGGCAAAGGGGCTGCATTAATCTGCCCCTCATAGCTTTCAACAATATCAACCACTACGGCCAGGCCAATACCCTGTCCCGGTTGCTGCTCATCGGCTCGCACACCTCGTTGTGTAACCGCTTCCCACTTCTCGCTATCAAGACCCGGGCCATTATCTGTAACTCGAATAAACAATTTACGGGCATCCGGCCTATTCTCAATAGAAACCGTTAACTTCCCATCACCATACTTGTATGCGTTATCCAACAAGTTGCCCAGGACTTCCATCAGGTCGCCCTCATCACCATAAAACAGGGTGTTTTCATCGCAGGAGCTATCGACATCACTAGGCTTGCTGCGGTACACCTTTTCCAGGGCATCCAATATCTTATACAGCAACGGCGCGACCGGTGTCCCCCGTATAATGGATTTCGGCGAACTGGTTACCGCCCGCTGCAGTTGATAACTGATGATACTGTCCATCCGCTGAACCTGATCAGCTAGTGTCTTCCCGGAGGTTTTTAAATTGCCAGAAAAATTGAGACCTTTCAAAACCGCTAATGGAGTCTTCAGGCTGTGAGCCAAATCAGCCAATGTATGCCGGGTCTTTTCCCGCTGGCGTCGTTCATTCTCAATTAACAGGTTTAAGTTATCTGTCAGTGGCCGCAGCTCACGGGGGAAATTTCCCTCCAATCGATCTGCACCGCCACGCTGAATCTCCTGGAGCGCGTCCGCCAGGGCTGTCAGTGGCGCAAAACCCCAGCGCAGAACCAGCCATTGGGCAAAAATTAACAGCAGCGCTCCCAACCCCAACCAACGCCACATAGTTGAGCGAAATTGCCCCACTTGAGCCTGAAGCGGAGCCGCATCCTCTAGCACCGCAAAGGTAAACAGGTTCTCACCTTCCAGCCCCCAGGCCACCCCCTGGCGGAAACTGATAAAGCTCCCCTCCTCTCCGGGAACCGACACCCGGGAATAAGATTGCTGCCCCTGTGAGAGTGGATAGATCTCCAGCTGCGGCATTGCCAGAGCCGATTCTGAGCGCCAGATGACCTTGCCATCACGATCGACAACAGCCCCTACCAAGCCTGAGTCGGGCTGGTTAAAGCGTTGCTCGGGCAAACTCGGTGGCAGGATCAGGGTATTGCCTTCCGGTTCGGCAACAGCTAGCAAGGTATAAATATAGACTTGCAGCTCCCGCTGCTTGGCTTCATTCAATGAAGTTCGATAAGCGTGCTCAAGCACACCAGAAATAAGAAGAATAAAGCCAATCAGTACGAGGCTGGTTACCAGTGCCAGGCGGCCCTTTAAAGAGCCCAGTATGTAGGAAACCAAGGGAAAGCCGACGGATCTCACTGCGGAATCACAAAGCGATAGCCACGGCCGCGCAGAGTTTCAATGGGTTTAAGTTTGGCTGCCGCATCAATTTTTTTGCGCAGGCGGCCGATAAATACTTCTATCACATTGCTGTCCCTGTCACAGTCCTGCTCGTAGATATGTTCTGTCAGGGTGGTTTTTGAAACCACCTCATCCGGATGCAGTATCAGGTATTCAAGCACCTTGTACTCAAACGAAGTCAGGTCCAGCTCTACTTCGTCAACGCTAACTCTTTGCGCACTGGTATCCAGAACGATTGGGCCGGCTTTAATGGTTGGTGAAGAGAACCCTGCAGAACGGCGAACCAGAGCATTCAGCCGGGCAAGCAGTTCCTCCGTGTGGAAGGGTTTTACCAGGTAATCATCGCCACCGGCTTCCAGGCCGGAGACCCGCTCCTGCCAGTGTCCCCGGGCCGTCAAAATCAGGATAGGGAAATGCTTCTCTTCACGACGCAGTGTTTCGATAACCTGGATACCATCTATTTTGGGCAAACCCAGATCCATTACCGCTACATCGTAGGGGTATTCACGCCCCAGGTAGAGCGCCTCCTCACCATCAGGGGCCTCGTCAACGGTGTACCCCGCAGAGCGCAGGGACTCCGCCAACTGCTGCCGCAATAATGCTTCATCTTCAACTAATAGTGCGCGCATAGTAATTACCTTATTGCTGCTCGCAATTATTCTGCTAGCGGGAAATACGGCCGCTCTGCTTATCTACAAACACCACATAGACCTGGCTTTTAGCCGACAGCCCTTTCACCCGATACACCGCTCGCCCCTGTTTTTTGGTCTCAGAAATGGCGAGGATCTTTCCACCAAAACGCTGTTTTACGATCGAAGCAGCCCGGTCTCTTGAAATTTCGCCCCCTTGCACACGCAAAAAGTGGGGCTGGAAACTCTCCCGCTCATAAGTGGGGTAGCTGTGTACCGAGGCACTGCAAAGCGCCGGCAAAGAGACGGCGATAAAAGCAATAAAGCCCATTAAGGTACGATTCAGTTTCACGGTGCGGCTCCTGTGGATATCCAATTTTCCACCCTTTTTAAACTCCCTGCCGCCCTCAGCCGAGCTCAAAGAGCCGGAGAGACTGCGACATGGACCCGGATTCTATCGCCCGGATGATGGTCGGTGCGAGTCAAGTAAACCTGACCATTATACCGATAGCGAACATCGTATCCGACTAATTCCCTTCTCGTAGAGTATTCATCGACAATATGGCAGCGGGACTCGGTAGCGTAATAGACCGGGGCATTGGCGCGACTGATCTGATTGCCCACCAAGGCGCCTACCAGGGCCCCAGCAATTGTCGCTCCGCCACGGTTGTGACTGCGATGATAATGATGGCGCCCGCGATGACCGTGACCGCCGAGGTTGTTCCCGACTGCCGCACCGATGAGTCCGCCAACTAAGGTACCTGTCGGAGAAGCAGGTTCACGGTAGGCGACCTGTTCATCGCGGCACTGGGTAGTTGGTGTGACAACCTGAACATCGGTGTAGATGGGTGTAACCTCGGTAACTCGAGCATAGTCATAGCCGTCGGCGGCATAGCCCCGAGGGCCGGCATTGGCAGTAGAGCTGAGACCCACCAGTGCCGCTACTGCCGCACCTGCGATAAGCTGTTTGTAGAGTTGCACGATAAATCTCCCGCTTGTCATCAACGGGAGTAAGATTAATCAAAGCGATCTGAATAGACGCTGAATTAAACTAAGTGTACCAGTGAGCCTGGCTGAGACATTACTGCGCTGCAACTCCAAGGCTCTACACTCTGGAAGCCCTATAGAGTGCTGTATTATCCTCACGCTTCAGATGAACCATCGGTCTCTTCTTCACTCTTTTGGCTCTCATCAGTGTCACGATCACGCCGCGGCCGGGATTCTTGGAATCTTCTTCCCCGTATCTGCTCCCTCTCAGACCTATCACTCCTTGTTCGGTCGCCTCTGGGGCGATCTTCTCTCAATCGGTTTCCCCTGGGTCTGTTCTCGCCAGATCTATCTCTCCTGGCCCCATCCTCACTGCGCCTATCACCCCGGGGTCTATCACCCCTGGTTCTCTCCCGGTCAGTCCTGTCACTTCTGGCCTCGCGCCAGCGCTGCCGTAACTGTTCACGCTGCTCCGGTGACATTTGTTGATACTTCTCTCGGGCCTCGCGGATACTTTCACGTCTGCCCTCCGGTAGCGCGCGATACTGACGGTAGGATTCCCGAAGCTGGTTACGCCGTTCCTGGGGGAGAGACTGCCATCTTTCAAACCTTTGCCGAGCATTGTTGCGCTGCTCAGGACTCATTGAGTTCCATCGACGCGCACCACGCAACAGTCTCTCCTGCTGATTTTCCGACAAATTGGCCCAACGTTGCTCCATGCCCTGTAACAATCGGCGATCATTCTCACTGAGACTTTCCCAGTCTACTGACCAGGCCATACCCGCCCAAAACAACAAGACTGCCAGCAAGCAATTTTTGACTAGGAATTTAATCATGATTGCCCCCCAACCAAACATCGCTAATGCTGGCATCCTCCTGGAGCTGTATGGATCCCTGGGCAAGCTCGGGATCTTCAGGAATCAAAACATCACCCTTGTCATCCACCCACTCTTCCAGAAAAAACAGGAAATCCTCTGGCAGGGGCTCACTCTCCTTCGACCTGGCAGTATCGGAAAGTATGAGCGTACACATAAGCAGGTTGAATAAAACACTACGAGGAGTGTCCATCCAGCTCCTCCGCCAACCACTGGTAAAACTCCATATCCTCGATCATCTCGATATCCATATCTTCTTCCAGTAGCCAGTCACCGCTCACCATTAGCTCAGTGCGGCTATCAATATTTACAGCGGGGTTGGGCCACCACAGAACGAAGAACAAAATTGCTGCTGAACCCGCTGCGACTGAAAAATAAGGAAACAAAGAGCTGAATAAATAAGTGCGCCTGCTATTTTTTCGGTCTTGCACTTCGGCGCGAATTCTACGTAATTCATCCAGGGTTTCAGTATCGAGGGATCTCTCCCTGCGTACAACAGCGGCACTGGTAACCTCAAGCAAACGCTGCTCGCCACTCGATGAACTTTTGCCGAAGTCACTCATTCCACCGCCTCCAAATGAACACGCAGACTGCGCAGTGCTCGAGACAAGTGAGTCTTCACACTTCCCTCGCTGCAAGCCATGGCCCTCGCTGTCTCACTGACATCAAAGCCCTCAACACAGCGCAATAAAAAAGCCTGTTGTTGACGGAGAGGTAATTTTTCAATAGCCCGGTCAATGGCATTAATCGTACGCTCACCGATCAGGGCACTATCTGGGCTGCGGCCATTGGGATCGGGAAATTCACTTAGATCCCATTCATCATCGTCACTATTAACGGGAAGTTTATCCTTTAATAGCTGCCAGCGGGACAGGTTCTTTTTGCGACGATGCCAATCGGTAATACGATTATTGAGAATGGTAAAAAATAATGGGCGCCACTCCTCTCGTTTTCGACAACTATAGCTTTTAACGAGCGCAAGCATAGAGTCCTGAACGATATCAAGCGCATCATCACGGTTCCCCACAGCAAATTTCGCCATAGTGAATGCCCGCTTTTCTACCGAAGCGAGAAATTGATCCATAAAAGCCGATTGAGGTCCCTTTACGAGGATGCAATCCTTTTACGGCCATTGAGGAGGCTCTGAATAATTCCATAATGCCGATGTTTTCATGGGCATTCACAATCAAGGCGTGACTTCACAGGAAGCATTTTGACCGTTCAAAAACTCGCAGCGCAGAGTATAAAGCACTCTGAAATTCCCCATAGGACGGCCTTCGAATGCCACAGCTGCTGAGTTACATCTTGAAAAGGGATTAAGGCCATTCGCAGCAAGCCGCGCCCGATTTCTGCAGCCTCCAAGGCCCACAGAGGTATTACGGAATTATTCTAAGGCTCCTCAATTCGCCGCAACCCACTAGATAATGCCAGCTACAACCAGTGATGATTAATTGCTATCGTTATCGCGCGATCTATGGCGATGTTTTTTTGTCCGCTCGCCGCGATCATTCTTACTATCGTATCTATTATCTATTCGCTCGCCCTTTTTATCGAGGCGCTCATTAATTCTCTCACCCTTATTATCCAGGCGACTATCGATACGATCACCTTTTCGATCCAAATGTGCCGCTAATTTATCTCTCCCGTTAGCCGCCGCCTGCTCAGACCGCTGATCCAAGCGCTCATTAATGCGATCGCCCTTATCATCAAGGCGCTCCTCAATACGATCCCCCTTTTGATCGAGACGATTTTCTATACGGTCGCCGCGATCATGCCCATCATCATCACTGCTACTTTCAGCTTGTAGCGAGAGGGGAATACCAAGACTTAGTGCCAGTACTGACAGTCCTATCAGTTTATTCATAAGTTGCTCCATTTCCGTGAACAAAAAACTTAATGGGTTAATAGCACTGACTACAACGTCAGGCACAGGAGCTGGTTGACAGGACTTTGTAAAAAGTCGGCAAAATCAAAAGGCAACAATAATCGGAGGCCAAGATAACTTTCTTAACCTACCCCTCCACGACTTCCGGACCTGGCACCTCATCGCCAAGCCAACGCTGGGTCAGGGTACCCGCAGTCATAGCGCCATTTACATTCAGTGCGGTCCGTGCCATATCAATCAGGGGCTCTACAGAAATTAGCAATGCCGCGATGGTGACGGGCAAACCCATTGCCGGCAAAACCACCAAAGCCGCAAAAGTAGCACCACCACCAACACCGGCAATACCAAAAGAACTGATCATTACAACTGCTACTAAAGTTGCCAGCCATACCGGGTCCCACACATTAATCCCCATTGGCACAGCCACCATGACCGCTAACATTGCAGGATAGATACCTGCGCAACCATTTTGGCCAATAGTCGCACCGAAGGACGCAGAGAAATTAGCAATAGCTGGAGAAGTCCTCAACTGATCCACCTGGGTCTCTACATTCAGGGGAATAGTTGCAGCGCTGGAGCGGGAACTGAAGGCAAAGACCAGTACAGGCCATACCTTGGTGAAATAGTGCAGCGGATTGATACCGTTAATCAGTAGCAGCAGGCCGTGTACTAAAAACATCAAACCAATAGCGGTAAAGGAAGCCAGTACAAAGCCCAATAAATTAAGAATATCTCCCATACTGGATTTCGCGATCAAGCCCGTGACCAGAGCCATAACCCCATAGGGTGTAAAGGCCATCACCAGGCGCACCAGCTTCATGACCCAGACCTGAGCCACGTGCACGAAGCGCTCAATCGCCGCTCCCTCTTCGGGAAACTCACGACGCACTGCCAGCGCTGCCAACCCGAGAAGCACCGCGAATATCACCACTGCAATAACAGAAGTGGAACGAGCACCAGTCAGGTCCAGAAAAATATTGCGTGGCACAAACGAGGTAATAATTTCAGGAATTGAGAGGTCAGTGACGCGACCAATCCGCTCATTGAGCACCTCCGCACGCGCCGCTTCCCTGGAACCCTCAACCAGTCCCGCAACAGAAAGTCCAAATAACTCAGCCATAGCCACCCCGATCAGGGCCGCCACCGCCGTTGTTCCTAAAAGTACACCCAGAACCGAAATGCTGATTTTGCCCAATGCCTGGGTATGGCTGACTTTAACCACTGCCACCAATATGGAGGTGAGTACCAGTGGCATCACGAGCAAATACAGCAGACTAACGTAGCTGTCCCCAATCATCTCTACCCAGGGTATGACCTCTGCTGGCACAACCCCCCACTCCCTGGAAAGTTGCAGGACTCCGCCAAGGACAACTCCGAGAATCAATCCAGCCAACACTGTCGGCGCAAGGGAATTGCGACCTTTCTGCCAACGAAAAAGCCCATACAGGAAGACAATAAATAAAAGCAGGAATGCAAGGGAGCTGATATGCATAAAATCTGGGTCCCACCCGGAGCAAAATGGAAAGTGGCAGCATGCTATCAGCGATCCACCACAACTTTATAGATGTGTTAGTTATAGTTTTATAAAGCTATTTGACTAAAGCGTGTTAGAGATTGAGTGCAGACACAAAGTCATCGCGCTCCTGCGGACCAATTAGCGTTTTCTGCCAACGCCCATCAGGACCAATAATAAATGTGGAAGGTAAAACTTCCGGCTTGGCTTGTCCCCAACGACCCTCAGGCTCTACAGTGAGGACAGGGAATTCAATACCCAGCTTGTCAGCCTGTTGTTGTATCTCTCCAACTGACAGACCATCGAAATTAATCCCAATGACCACAATATCCTTATTACTGTGAGCCAGCTGATTCAAAACTGGAATTTCCTCTCGACAGGGTTTACACCACTCCGCCCAATAATTAACCAGCAGGGTTTTACCCGATATATCTAAAAACTCCCCATCAACAGCTTTCAGTGCGTTGGGATCTTTAGCGCAAGCGCTTATTGCGCATGCCAACAAAAGAAAGATTACCCCCCGAACCTTTGTCACCCTCAGTTTGATCGTGTGTTTCAACTTCAACTCCTCCCCCATTGCCATGCTTATTCTGCCCTTGGCCGCTGTCTCCATCGTTGCCCAGCTCAAGGGGGTTACCGTCATTTTCCTGCTGCCGAGCCTCTTGAAAAAGCTCTCCGACAGAAATACCCAGCTGCTCCCTGGTAGACTCCCTGGCGAGGGCAAAGCGCTGCTCCACCTCGCCATACCAGGGCAACTCATCCAAGTCAGCAGGAACACCTTTGGGCGTCCACTCCGCACTCAACCAGCTCGCCAATTCAACCAGGGGAACGGTATTGAGGTCCCTCAATAGCACATAGTCATTCCTATCTGTTTGAGTCACCATTCGGTTGGCCTGAAGAATTCTTCGTAACCTTCGCCACTGGGAAAACTTGATTCCCATTAGAGAGATATCTCTCTCCCTCAGTGGTTTCCCATGGCTACATTTTTTATACATCTGCCACAGGACGATAAGTATCGCAACCAGGTCTGAGTGCTCGCGCTCCTGGGTAGCCGCCTGATAAACGGACAGTGTTCGCACCAGCACACACCCAGCCAATACCAGAATCCACATTAAGTAAATCCAAAGCAGGAACAGGGGAACAACGGCAAATGCACCGTAGATTGCCTGGACGGAACTGCGCGCAACAATTAAACCGAAAAGGTACTTCATAATCTCGAACGCAATCGAAATTATAATTCCCCCCTCAATACCATGGCGAAGCGGCACGTAACAATTGGGTACAGCAATAAACAGCAAGGTAAACACAATAGTGCTGAAGATAAACGGCAGCACTCTGATAAAAACTGATGTCACCTCAAAGGAATCAGCACCGCCGAGGAATAGTTTTTGTGAAAGTACATAAGTACTGGTCGCCAGGCCTGCGCCCAAGAGGATCGGACCAAGGCTGAGAATCGCCCAATACAAAAGAAAACTGGAGACACCACTGCGCCCCCGCTGCACATCCCAGATAGAATTAAAAGTGCCTTCAATGCCCTTTAAGGTCAGGCCAGAGGTAATAATCAGCATTGCAATACCAACACCAGTCAGGCGTTGCGCCTGCTCGGAAAAACTGCTGATATATTTTTGTACCTCACGCCCACTCTGGGGCAAAAAGTGAGAGAACAGCTGATCCTCGAGTTTACTCTGCAAACCGGCAAAATCCGGAAACAGTGACAACATGGCATAGCTGACCGTCACCAAAGGGACAATACCAAACAGTGTCAGATAGGTGAGTGCCGCAGCCCGCTGCCTGCAATCCTTTTCGTTGAACAACTGCCACAGCGACGTTGCAAAGCGCAGCCAGTGCTTTCCCCAGTCCTTCACGGTGCTTCCCATTGTGATCTCTCTATATCTGGAAAATCTCCCCAGGCCTCAATACTTCTACCCCAAATCGATTGGGAGCCTCTGAAATACCCACAGGGGTTTGAGGTAATTATTCAGAAGCGCCTTAGAACTCCGCAACATTCTTCGGTTAGAATACGCCAAACAGTAACAGGATGCCGCCACAATGTGGACGATTTACCACAACCCCCGCTGCTCAAAATCCCGCCAAACCCTGCAATTATTACAGGATAACGGTATTGAACCGGAAGTGGTTCTCTATCTGCAAACCCCACCCTCTGTTGAGGATATTCAGCAGTTACTACATAAACTGGGTATTGATGCACGACAGTTATTGCGCACTGGCGAAGAGCCTTACAAGCAATTAAACCTGAGAGACAAAGATCTGGCGGAATCCCAGATAATTGATGCAATGGCTCAAAACCCTATCTTGATCCAGCGCCCGATCGTCACAAAAGGCGACAAAGCAGTGATAGGACGCCCCCCTGAAAATGTCCTGGGGCTGGTCTGATGGATCAGGACAACGAAGGCTATGTCCTTATCCTCTACTACAGCCGCACCGGCGCCACAGCGCGCATGGCCACCGAGCTGGCTCGCGGCGTAGAGGCCAGTGGAATCACTGCTCGCCTGCGCACCGTGCCCGGCGTATCCCCGGACACTGAAGCCAGCGAGCCGCCAGTCCCATCCGAAGGCGCTCCCTACTGTACAATCGAAGACCTGCGCAACTGCTCCGGTCTACTGATGGGCAGCCCTACCCGCTTTGGCAACATGGCCTCTCCGCTGCGCTATTTCCTCGACCAGACCAGTGATATTTGGCTCGATGGCAGCCTTACCGGTAAGCCTGCTGCGGTATTTACCGCCACTGGCAGTCTTCATGGAGGTCAGGAAACTACGCTGGTTTCCATGATGTTACCCCTGCTGCACCACGGCATGTTGATCGCCGGTATCCCATACTCCGAGGCCGCCTTAATGCGCACCCGCACTGGCGGCACACCCTATGGTGCCTCACACTGGTCCGGCGAACACGCCACATCGCTTTCCGATGACGAAGTATCCCTGTGTCGGGCACTGGGCAAGCGGGTCGGCAACCTGGCGCAGACACTGAATAATCCGCAAGAAGGCGGTAACTAGAGGATAAAGTGTGAACGATTCTGTACAGCGCAAGCTCAAGATAGCGCTGCGAATTAACTGGATCTGCTATATCGGCATGCTCCTGCTGTTTGTCGCCTGGAACCTGTTCCTCGAAGGCGGCTCAATTTTCCTGTGGATCTTGCAAACTGTGCCACTGCTATTGGTACTGCCCGGATTGATAAAACAGCGCTACCGCAGCTATCTTTGGCTCTGTTTTATTCTTTTGCTCTATATCACGGCCAGTATTGTCGGTGTAACGATGCCTACACGCGGCTGGCAGGATGGCGTACTGGTGGCCCTTAGCCTTATCCTATTCTTTTCTTCAATGATGAGCAGCCGCTGGCATCGCATGCAATAGCCCCCGGCGGAGTTCACAGCGCTTATGAATTCGCAACAGATTAGTAGACATTGCCTGCCTCTCAGTGCACTAAGGAGTTTTGAGGTTTGACTGATTCATCCGATGATAAAGGACTTTTCCGCAGCTTTTTTGGTGCCATTGGCGGCTCAATTACCTGGCTGAGGCGAGTGTTTACCAACCTGATATTCCTGTTAATACTGGTGTTCCTGGGTATCGCTATTTTTGGCAAGGACGAACAGCTGGTAGTCCCTCAGGGGGCTGCTCTGCGGGTGGCTCCAAGTGGATTCCTGGTGGATGAACTCAGCCAAACCAGCGGCCTGCCCTTTTTTCTGGGCGGTTCCCAGGGACCAGCAGAGGTCAGAGTTAAGGATCTTGTCGACTCCATCGACAAGGCCGCACAAGACAAACGTATTTCCGCACTGGTGCTGGAGCTCGACAATATGGTCGGCGGCAGCCTCAGCAAGCTCGACGAGATTGGCTCAGCCCTGCAGCGCTTCAAAGCTGCCGACAAGCCCATTTACGCGGTGGGTGACAACTACACCCAGGCGCAGTATTTCCTCGCAAGCCACGCCGACAAGGTCTACCTGAATCCTATGGGCTCTGTGATGCTCACCGGCTTTGGCGTCTACCGAAATTACTACAAAAGTGCACTGGAAAAGCTCAAAGTCAATTTCCACGTATTCCGCGTTGGCGATTACAAGGATTTTATCGAGCCCTATACCCGCGACGATATGTCTCCCGCCTCCCGCGAGAACAACCAGCGCTGGCTGCATGAGCTGTGGAGCGAATACACCGAACAGGTGACCGGTCTGCGCAACCTGCCTACAGAGAGCATCGATCTGTTTATCGACGAGCTGCCGCAAAAGCTACAGCAGCACGAAGGCGACTGGGCTCGGGCCGCACTGGCCAATAAACTGGTGGACCAACTCGCCAGCCGCAACCTGGCAGTCCAGGAGTTGCGCAAGAGTATTGGTGAAGATGAGAAGGACGAGCGCAATTATAAAGCGATCGATGCCCTTACCTATCTGCGCAGCCAGAAACTCAGCGAAGTCGCCGCCAAGAAAGAGCCCAATAAGATTGCCCTGATTACCGCCAGTGGATCTATTGTCGATGGGCGGGCGCCCGCCGGCAGGATTGGCAGCGAAAGCCTGGGCGAACTGATCGCTCAGGCGCGCAAGAAAGAAGTCGATGCCCTGGTTCTGCGCATCGACAGCGGCGGTGGTTCCGCTTTTGCTTCTGAAGCTATTCGACAGGAGTTACTGGCCACCCGCGAAGCCGATATCCCCGTCGTTGTCTCCATGGGCAGCCTGGCTGCATCCGGCGGCTACTGGATTGCTACCGGTGGAGACCGCATCTGGGCCTCTCCCGCAACCCTGACAGGTTCCATTGGCGTATTTGGCGCCTTCCCAACCTTCGAGGACTCCCTGGAAGCCCTGGGTATCTACACCGATGGGGTTGGCACCTCTGATCTCGCCGGCAGCATGCGTTTGGATCGCGCTCTGCCGGAGGCGGCCGCTAGCATCCTACAACAGGGTGTCGACAATACCTACGCCAGATTTCTGAGAATTGTGGCCGAGTCCCGTGGCAGCACCCCCAAAGAAGTGCACAAAATTGCCCAGGGCCAGGTCTGGACCGGGCGCGCAGCTAAAAACCTGGGGTTGGTAGACGACCTGGGCAATCTCAACGATGCCATTGCCGACGCCGCACAGCTTGCTGAGATCGAAGAATACGATGTAATAGAGATCCAGCGCGAGCTGACTCCCGGCGAAAAATTCCTGCGCGCCCTGAGTGATAACGTGGACGCGCGTATCGCCGCCAGCCTTGAGGCAAACCTACCACTCGGCGCCTGGTTAAACAGCTTACAACCGGTTTTGGCACCAATCGGCGAACTGCAGAGCTTCCGCGACCCCCGTGGGCTCTACGTGCGCTGCCTGTCCTGCCTCGCCCCATAAAACTCTTCATAAATCACCAGCCTGCGCCGGCTCAATGCCGGCGCGGACGCCCGTAGAGCTCACGCAACTCATTTTTGGCTGCCTCCAGTATTCTGCGCCTGCGCGCAGGCAACTGGTGACCGGCCCGGTTGATATAGAAGGTCAGCATAGACATAGCCGAACGGAAAGGTTCTGATTTGCGCTGCTCACTGGCCTCAGCTGCAGCCTTGAGAGATCTGGCTATCGCTTTGGGATCATCCAGGCTAAATACACCCTCCTCAAGATGAAGTGCATGGCTACTGGACGTGACTTTCTGTGACCACCTGGCGCTTCTCTCTGGGACCAAACCGCACCTCCACAACAGCAGCTTCCTGTTAAATATATGGTGAGTCCCATGGACTTGGTCATCGACAGCTCAATCCCCGCTACACCTCACTATCGGTAATTTTCACCTGTCGCAAGGCACCGCTCAGGGCAACCAGGGCAAAGGCCAGCAGACTTAGGATCCCCGCCCACAACAAGGTGGTCAAAGGCGCCGCTACCTCACTTAATACTCCCGCCGCCAGGGCACCCAGAGCCGCAGAACCAAACAGGGCGAACTGATAAATAGAGATAATGCGACTACGATATTCTGCCGGCGCCAGCAACTGCACTATGCCTCGCCCCAATCCCGCAGAAGCAGCTGCGACCGCCCCCCAGCACAGACACAGCAGGATCAGCCCAAACTTTGTGGGCCCCAGGCTGATGGCAATCAAGAGTGCAGCGCTGTAGAGCAGGCACATCAAAATTCCCCGTCCCGGTTCCTTCCCCTGCCCACGTCTCAGCATGGTCACTGTCGCGATCACCGTGCCCGCTATAAATGCCAGCTGCAAGGTCGCGTAGTAACCGGCACCTCGGCCGTAACCCTCAGCCAGCAGCGGCAACACCACCAGGAAAACCCCGATATGGACAAAGCCATTGAAAGCCATCAATGCGGTCAGTTCTCGCAAAACCGGGTGCTTCCAGGCCTGTCCAAGACCATCCAGAATCATGGTATGGGGTCGTTTCTCAGGTGCTTCTCGGCGCACTTGCGGTTGGCGCAGTGAGTAGAGCAATAGCGAAGCCACTAACACAACAGCAATCTGTACTCCCAGTAAATGCTGCAAGCCCCACTGGTCGAATCGGCTTGCCAGAAGCATACCCACCGCCTGGCCGCCGTACTGTGCCAACATCATCCAGGTCACGGTTTTTTGCACACCCCGCTCCGTGGCCTGCCCCTTTCGATTGCGGGCACTGCGCTGTACCAGGTTGTCCCGCGCCGGCTGCAGGAAAGCGCTGCAAACCCCCAGGCAGATGCCGTAAACCATCAGGGTGGGAAGAGTCAGTACATGGAAAGTGAAATACAGCAAAAGCGCGGTATGACAAAGCGCCAGGCCCAAACAGGCCAGAGCCGACACCAGAGCCGGATCTCGCTTATCCGCCAAAGCGCCACCAAACAACAGAAATACCAGGTTTGGCAGCAGCACTGACGCTTGAATCCAACCCAATTGCAGGGCGGGAAGATCCACGATTGTGAGCGCAATCCACGGCAGCAATATCACCTGCAGGCCCGTTGCCAGGGAGGTGCCGCTGTAGCCGAGCAGAAATCTTTGCAATTGGGTTGGCATTCTAGATACGAAGTAACTCAATGATTAATAACCTGCCAACTCACGCTTTTGCGGCGTCATATTCGCCGAGTGCCGCAACCAGAAGTACCAGTTTAATAGCTTCCGAAGCTTTCTCATTCCAGAGTCATCACCACCATAGGCTGCAGATTCAAAAGCCTCGGTTACTGCTGCGGCATAGCCTGACATCTCTGGTTTTTCCTCGGCAATACGACGGGCGTAATCTCCCGCAGTCTCACCGGAATGCCGCTGGACACCATTGCGGGCCATGCGCCGGCAAAAGCGCTGGTAGAGCTTCTCCGCAGGCGCCAACTTGGGTCCACCCGCGGAGCGCGCCGCCCACAGACTGATGCCCAGTAACAGCACAAGAATCGGTGCGCCGAGCAAAAGAGCCATACGAGTTGGGGACAGATCACCGAACAGGCGCTGCAGAAAGTTCTTCTGCCGATCGGCATCAAAGCTCACGACGGTCTGATACCAACGGTAATTGATCATATCCCACTGCAAGCGCAACTGGGTGAGAATGCCGATACGGTGCAGGGGAAACAGGGAGTCCTGCATAAACTCATCACCAGCCGCACTCTCCAGACCGTCGCGCACTCGCTCCGGCGCCACTGCGGCTGTGGGATCTACACGTTGCCAGCCTTGGCCATCGAGCCAGATTTCAGCCCAGGCATGGGCATCGTATTCCCGCACTAAAAGGTACTCTTCTCCACTCACCCACTCACCGCCCTGGTATCCAGCCACCACCCGCGCCGGTATCCCAGCGGCACGCATGGCGAAGACATAACTACCGGCAAAGTGCTCGCAGAACCCCTGCTGGGTATCAAACAGGAATTCATCAACAGTATCCGCACCCATTGCCGGTGGCTTCAGGGTATAGGTAAAAGTGCTGTTGAAGTGTGATAACAACTGAGAGGACACCGCCTCAGCACTGAGCCCCTGATCACGCAGGGAGGCCATCCACTGGCGGGTACGGTTATTACCGTAGCTGGGGAGTTGTAAATTCCTACGCCGCTCCGCATTGCTGAGAGCAGCCGGAGCCGGAAGCGTTTCCCTGGGCCAGGAACTCACCTGGTAGGCGAAGCGGTTGAAAACCGGGGTGCGCTTTACCAGGCGATCATCCGTCGTCTCTCCAACCCCCGGATTCTCCGAAGCCGGTTGCGCCATAGCGAATAACCAGGGGCTGCGGCTCGCCTCCTGAATAATCTGGTAGCGATATCGAGGGCCCACTTGTGGAAGCACCTGCTCACCGCTTCTCCAAAAGACCCGCCCACCATTGCGCGGGTCCACGCCATAGCCTTGGCGCCAGGTACGACCATCGAATTCCGAGTAAACCAAGCCTCTCCAGTAGCGCTGCTCGGGTGGGGGAACCGGTCCATCAAAGGAGATCCGCAAGGTCGGCTTACTGGATTTGGATAGCTCGGTAAAGTCTCCTGGGGCCATCGAATCACTGACACCGGTGCGCCCCACGGAGGTATTCTGCGGCACAGACCAAAGGGGCCCCAGCCGAGGCATAACCAAAAACAACAACACCATCAACGGCGTGGCCTGTGCCACCAATCTCACGGACAACCCGAGAGCCTTGCGCGGACGCGCACTAAAATGTCCCAACTGCGCCGCCAGGGCTGCAGTAATCACCAATACACTCAGCAAACCGTAAAGTGCATAGGGGATGGTCTGCTCTTGCACGAACAGAGTGGCGGCAACAAAGTAGGCCAATAGCAGGCTGACAAAAGCATCCCTGCGGCTGACCAGCTCGAGATTTTTCAGGGCGAATGACAACGCCAATAGTGCAATCATCGGCTCTAGCGCAAACAAGCGTCGATAGGACAGAGCCAGCCCCGCTACCGTCAACACAATCACGGTCAGTTTGAGTGTGCGGCCGGGTAAATCCCTGCGCCCACGAAAGACTTCCAGGCGCCAATAAACCGCGAAGGCCCAGGCAAAAGCCACCCACAGTGGCAACATTGTAAATTGTGGCAACAGGGCGACAAACTGGGCGGCGAAAATCCACAGCAAACTTTCCCGCGGCAATAAATCTTTATTTCCAACCATCACTGACCTCGCCCGGGGTACAGGGCCAAGGCCTGCAGGACCTGCTGTTGATGCTCGGGACCGAGCGAAGGCTCTATCGAAATGCCAGGCAGGCACAAACCGTAAGCGACACCTTGCTTTTCCGCTTGCAGTACCCAGTCACAGAGGTTACTCAGGCGCATTTCCACATCCCTGCCCTTGAGCAAATCCCAGTCGAGCCACAAGCGCGTATCAGTTTTGCGCTCGTAGTCCTTGCTGTAGAGATCGCGCCCAGCTGCATATTGCTTCCAGGCAACATGGCGCAAAGAGTCGCCCGCTTGGTAGGGCTTCAGCGCTGCGTAATCATCTCCGCCCCGCTGAACCTCTCCAAATTCCCCCTCGGCGATGGCCTCGCCGAAAGGTAACGGGCCCGTGGAAATCGGGCGCGGATATACCAGAAATTCAACATCCAGGTCGATGCGGCTCCAGCATCGAAACAACCCCAGGGGAAAGCGACTTTCTACCCGCAATCGCGGTGCCTGTACTCGCCCACGCTTTACTACAGGCAATGCAATACAAACATCCGCACTTTTTTGCCCACACAAATCCACCCGACTGCCCTGCTCCGGTGGCCAGCTCAATTCGAGCCACTCCCGCTCACGCTTGCCCTCTCGACTGACATTGATATCCGCCTCAGCGAAATCACCGGCGAAAGCTGCACGGGTACCCAGCAGGCGCAGGCGTACACCACTCAGATTGGCAAAAGTGTGTAGTGGCAGCACCGCGAAAATACTGACCAGCAAAAACGCCAATGCAAAGACAAGGTTGTTTTCATAATTGGTCCCCAACAGCCACAACAGTGCAATCACAATCAGGAAACCCAATCCGGCCCGGGTGGGCAGGACAAATAAACGGCTGTGGTTGAGGGTGATGGTGCGGGCCCGTGGCGCGCGGCGGCTGAGCCAACGCTCCATCAGGTTGCGCCACGGTTCTGCCAGCATGCGTATAGGGTTGATTCGACTTGGAGGCTGATTCACACTCATCGGCTCAGGCTGCAATCACATCCACTTGGCGTATCAGACGCTCCACTAATTGATCGCCGTTACCGCCATCACTCTGTAACCGATGTCCCGCCACCGCCGGCAACACCGCCTGGATATCCTCTGGTAACACATGACCGCGATTGTAAATCAGCGCCCAGGCTTTGGCCGCACGTAAAAGGGCCAATGCGCCCCGAGGGGATAAGCCCACTGCGCAATCCGGGCTCTGCCGGGTTTGTAGCACCAGCCGCTCCAGATAATCCAACAAGCTGTCAGAGGTTTTCACCTGCCCAACCAGGCTTTGCATTTTTCCGAGTGTGGCGATATCGATTCTGGGTTTTAACTTCGCCAGCTGCTGCCTCGGATCGGCCCCCAAGTACAAAGCGCGTTCCGCCTCCCGGGTGGGATAGCCGAGACTGATACGCATTAGAAAGCGATCCAATTGGGATTCCGGCAATGCAAAAGTGCCAGACTGTTGCATCGGGTTTTGCGTGGCAATCACAAAAAATGGCTGGGGCAGTGCGCGGGTCTCGCCATCGACACTTACCTGGCGCTCTTCCATGGCCTCTAACAGCGCACTCTGGGTTTTTGGCGATGAGCGATTAATCTCATCCGCCAATAACACCTGGCTAAACACAGGACCCTCGTGAAAGTGAAATTGGCTGGACTCCCGATCAAATATCGAAACACCGAGAATATCCGCCGGCAACATATCGCTGGTGAACTGCACCCGCTTATAAGTCAGCCCCAGCACCTGCGCGAGCGCGTGTGCCAAGGTGGTCTTACCCATACCCGGCAGGTCTTCGATTAACAGGTGACCTTTTGATAACAAACAAGCCAGCGCCAGCTTCACCTGGCGCTCTTTACCCAACAAAACACTGCCGATATCGGACACTATGGCGGAAACTATTTTTTGCACGGCAAATCCATTACTGCTCAATTTTTCTCAAGGGGGCTATTTCTGCTCATCGGCAGGGGCGCGACAAAATGCATACGCTACCGGAAGCAGCGGGCAGTATTCCACTGTCCGCTAATAATCATAGGTAGCCGGGCGCTTACGCTAGCGCTTATAACTGGGATAATCCACGCATCAGGTCGCGCTTGAGGTCCTCAACATTTTCCAACCCCACCGAAACACGAATCAGGTTCTCAGTAATCCCTGCGCGAACCTTGTCTTCATCACTGAGACGGCCGTGAGTTGTGGTAGCCGGATGCACGATAGTGGTTTTCGCATCCCCCAGGTTGGCGGTGCAGGAGAGGATTTTGCAGTTGTCGATCACTTTCCAGGCCTCCTCACGACCACCGCGCACAGTAAAACTCAGCACTGCACCAAAGGCGTCCTGCTGTTCTCGTGCCAAACGGTGTTGGGGGTGTTTAGGCAGGCCGGTGTAATTCACCTTCTCCACCATCTCCTGTTCATCGAGCCACCAGGCCAAATCCAGGGCGTTGGTGCAGTGTGCCTGCATGCGCAGTTTTAAAGTCTCCAGACCTTTGAGGAATACCCAGGCATTGAACGGGCTCATGCTGGGCCCGGCTGTACGCAGGAAAACCACCAACTCGTCCATTACTTCCTTGCGGCCAACAGCAACACCACCCAGAGCCCGGCCCTGGCCATCGAGAAATTTGGTCGCAGAGTGGACTACGATGTCGGCGCCCATTGACAGGGGGCGCTGCAGCGCCGGAGTACAGAAACAATTATCGACCACTAACATGGCGCCGGCACTGTGGGCGACCTGTGCCAACGCGCGGATATCGGCCACTTCACACAGGGGGTTGGAAGGTGTCTCCATAAACAACAGCCTGGTGGAACCATCCACAGCCTGCTTCCAGGCATCCATATCGGTCAAATCGACATAGCTCACCCGCACGCCGAACTTTTCCATATAGCGGCCAAATAAAGCTGTAGTGGTACCGAAAACACTGCGGGAACAAATAACGTGGTCGCCACTTTTCAGTAGCGCCATACAAATACTGAGAATGGCAGCCATTCCACTGGCAGTAGCTACCGCAGCCTCACCGCCTTCGAGAGCGGCAATGCGCTCTTCAAAAGTACGCACGGTGGGATTGGTATAGCGGGAATAGACGTTGCCAGAGCTTTCACCGGAAAAACGCGCGGCAGCCTCCGCAGCAGAGGGGAAAACATAACTGGAGGTAAGATAGAGTGCCTCGGAGTGCTCCCCTTCCGGTGAGCGAACCTGGCCGGCGCGCACCGCCAGGGTTTCCAGAGCGTAACCGTCGTCTTCAAACATATACCGCTTCCTGGTCAGTATTTTTGGAAGCAGTCATCTTAACCGAAACGATCTGAGCTGGCGCCCTCTTCTGCCGTGAGAAAAGGACGCTTACGCTTTTTTACTGTTGGCGGGCCACAAAAAACTGTGTTCTTCCACCCGCCAATCAGAACAGGAATATTTAGAGATTCTGTTCAACAGTTAATCACAGAGCGTTGACATCGGCCTTTTTACGCTTGGCCGTATCATTGCGCTGGGCATGCAGATCGTTGAGGTATTCCTCGTCCACATCACCGGTGATGTAATTGCCATCGAACACAGAGCAGTCAAAACGATCAATTTTTTGCTTGCCGCCGCTGGAGCTTACCACCAGATCTTCCAGCTCCTGGTAGATCAACCAGTCTGCACCAATCTCCTCACAGATTTCCTCAGTGGTGCGACCGTGAGCCACCAGCTCAGTGGCAGAGGGCATATCGATACCGTAGACATTCGGGTATTTTACTGCAGGGGCGGCACTGGCAAAGTACACTTTGGCAGCGCCGGCATCGCGGGCCATCTGGATAATCTGCTTACAGGTGGTACCGCGCACAATGGAATCGTCTACCAGCAACACATTCTTGCCGCGGAATTCCAGCTCGATGGCATTGAGCTTCTGGCGAACCGACTTCTTGCGCTGCTTTTGACCAGGCATGATAAAGGTTCGGCCGATATAGCGGTTCTTCACCATACCTTCACGGAATTTCACCCCCAGGCGGTGGGCTACCGTCTGGCCTGCCGTGCGGGCAGAATCCGGGATGGGGATAACCACATCGATATCGTGATCCGGGCGTATGCTGAGAATTTTATCCGCCAAATGCTCACCCTGACGCAAACGCGCCTTGTGTACCGATACGCCATCCATAATGGAATCCGGGCGGGCAAAGTACACATGCTCAAAAATGCAGGGAGTCAGGGATGGATTATCTGAACACTGCTCGGAGTGCACAGTGCCATCCAGTTCGATATAGATAGCTTCGCCGGGAGCTACATCCCGTACCAGGGTGTAACCCAGTACATCCAGAGCCACGGACTCGGAAGCCACCATGTACTCAGTACCCTTCTCGGTTTCGCGTTTGCCGTAAACCAGTGGGCGAATACCGTTGGGATCGCGGAAAGCGACAATACCGTAACCGACAATCAGGGCCACGCAAGCGTAGGCGCCGCGCACGCGTTTGTGTACAGAGCGCATCGCACTGAAAATATCTTCGGCCTTGGGCTGCAGTTTGTGCAATTTGTGCAGCTCGTGAGCAAAAACATTCAGCAACACTTCTGAGTCAGAATCTGTATTGATATGACGCAGATCCTGCTGGAAGATCTCATCGACCACCTCGTGCACATTGGTGAGGTTGCCGTTGTGGGCCATGGCAATGCCGTAAGGCGAGTTTACGTAGAATGGCTGGGCCAGTGCAGGACCGGAGCTGCCGGCAGTGGGATAACGAACGTGACCAATACCAAAATTGCCCTTCAGACGCTCCATGTGGCGCGCGCGGAATACGTCGCGAACCAGACCATTGGCTTTCTGCTGGTTCAGGCGATCATCGTCACAGGTAACGATACCGGCGGCATCCTGTCCCCTGTGCTGTAGCAGAGTGAGCGCATCATAGAGCTGCAGATTGACGTCACTCTTACCGACGATACCGACGATACCACACATATATTTGACCCTATTGACTCGAGAAGAGCGCTTTTGGCGCCCTATTTAAAACAACTTTACAAAGAATTCCTTAACGGAGCTCGCCAGCTCCCGGGCGCTATCCTCGAACTCGAGGAAGTGGGGAATCAGTACCGATTGATTCCACCAACTGTCCTGTTCCACCGGCACCAACGCCGGGGCCAGGATCAACAGCGCCATCACGACAATCGCTCCCCGCACCAAGCCAAACGCCATTCCCAGCACTCTGTCCGTACCCGATAGCCCCGTCGCCTCAACAAAGGCAGAGAGCACCATGTTGAGACCAGCGCCAGCGAGCAAGGTGCCGATAAAAAGGATGGCAAAGGCCGCGATCATTTGGAGGGAGGGAGTGTCTACAAGATTGGAAAGCATTGGCGCCAGCTGGTCGCGAAACATCATGGCGACGATAAAGGCGGCAATCCAGGTAAGCAGAGACAGGGTTTCCTTGATGAAACCTCGACTAAGGCCGATAAGCGTGGAGATACCCACGATAGCCAGAATGATCCAGTCAGCCCAATTCATTCAATCCTACCTGCGTGGCGGCTGCTGCCGCGAAGAGCGCGCATTCTAACTGAAGGGACTAAGCGCGTGAAGCCGTAGGCCAACCGATTGGAATTTATTACTTTCAGTACCGCTTTCCCTGGACATTTGGCGCAGTGGCAATCGGTTAATAACGAATAAAAGTGCAAAGTGGAATTATACCCGCGGGCTGCCACCATTCGCCGAGAGCTGAAACAGTGGCAACCTGGGGTCAATAGACTCGCTAGGCCTTAAACTGGAGTACTAGAGTCTGCGCCTTCAGAAGCGCATCCAGCTCTTTTTTAAGCTGCTGGGCATCGGCTTTATTGACCTTTGGACCGACAAAGACTCGCACCAGGCGCCCCTTGTCCGTATCAATAGAGCGAGTATAAGCACTGTAGCCCTCATCCATCAGGCGCAGACGCAGCTTATCCGCATTGGACTCATCCCGATAGGAAGCCACCTGTACCACCCAGGCCACAGGCAGGCCATAGGCATCCACAAGAGGCGAGGCCCCCTTCTTCGGCGCTGCCTGATTTTCGGCCGGCTCATCTACCTTGGTACCCCCTGACTGCGCTTCTTCATCAGTCGCGGCTACTGGCGCTTTAGGATTGGAGAAGTTCTCTGGCAGGTCCGGCTGGAAGGCATCTCCGGGTGCTGGCGCTGGCAATGCATCCGCAACCGGCTGCGGTTCGGCGATCTCAATGGGGCGTATATCCGGCTCTGCCGGAATCAGGCTGGTTTCACTGATATTGCCCGCGGCCTCCCGATCCAGAAGGCTCGGCAGGAAAATAACTGCAAGCGCAGCCAAAACCAACGCACCGACTATTCGCTGCTTAAATCCGTCGTTCAATCGCCCTCGGCGGGAGGGTTTACCCTCGCAATTCTCCATTACCTTCGTCTCGCATCTGCTGCAGAACCTCAGCCACAGTAAAGAAGGAACCAAATACAAGCAACCTGTCTTGTGGACCAATGGTCGGCAGCAGCTGTTGTACACCATCGGCGACGCTTGGACAGCGACTATCGATGTTCGTTGCCTCAACACCGGCCTCAGCCAGTCCTCCTATCAGGGCCTCTCCGCTCGCTGCGCGGCTATTGCCCGGCAACTCTGCGGGGTGCCAGGCATCCACCACATCCCGCAAAGGCGCGAAGAGTCCCACCAAATCCTTATCGGCCATAGCCGCTACCAGCGCATGGGTCTCACTATCTACAGGGTGATCTGCAAGCCATTTAGCCAAGTGTTCAGCCGCTGCCGGATTGTGCCCCACATCCAAGAGCAAGTTGCGCCCCTGCCATTGAACCTGCTGACAGCGTCCGGGCAAGGCAATTTCAGCCAGTGCAGATTCGACCCCACCCTGAGGCAATACATTGAGCAGAGCCAGCGCGGTAATTCCAGCAGCGATACTCGGGCGCGGCAAGCTGATCGGGGGGATCGCAAGTTCCAACTCACCAAAGCGGTAAAGTTCTTTTTTATCCTCTCCCAAATTCAGAGAGAAATCCTGACCTATAAAGTAACTGGAACTGGACAATTTTTCTGCCGCAGACAGCACAGATTGGGTGGGATTGCTATCAGCACAGACAAAAGGCGCCCCAGCACGCAGGACACCGGCTTTCTCGCGGCCGATTATTTCCCGGTCACTGCCAAGCCAGTCCTCGTGATCAATGGCAACACTGGTGATAATAGCGAGATCCGCATCCACCAGGTTAACTGCATCCAGGCGTCCACCCAGGCCAACTTCCAGAAGCGCAAACTCGACGCCTGCCCTTTGAAATAACCAGAGCGCAGCCAGGGTAGTGTATTCAAAATAGGTCAGGCTGGTCTCACCGCGAGCAACCTCGATAGCCTCAAACGCCAGCACGAGATCTTTATCGGCAACCTCTTCACCCCCGATACGCACCCTCTCGTTAAAGCGCAAAAGGTGTGGGGAACTGTAAGCGCCTACGGAGTGCCCCCCCTTACACAGCAACGCCTCCATAGTCGCCACACAGGAACCCTTACCATTGGTGCCCGCCACAGTAATCACTGTCGGTGCCGGCTTCTGGATACCCAGCGCATCGGCCACAGACGCGACCCGCTCAAGACCTAATTCAATTTCAGAAGGGTGCAGCTGCTCCAGACGGGAGAGCCAATCTTGCAGTGAAGACATAGTTGAAAACATCGATGATGGGGGCTGCAATCAGCGGAATTTAAGCTGATCACAGCATTACCCCAAGGGAATGGAAATCAGTTGCCGGTAAGTTTACCCAATATGCGGGACACTGTAGAGCGCATTTCCCTGCGGGGAATAATCATATCGATTGCGCCGTGCTCCAGCAGGAACTCACTGCGCTGGAAACCTTTCGGCAATTTCTGGCGAATGGTCTGCTCGATAATATTCGGGCCGGCAAAACCTGCGCGCGCTCCGGGCTCCGCTGCATTGATATCACCCAGCAGGGCCAGGGATGCGGAAACACCACCGTAAACCGGGTCGGTCATAATGGAGATATATGGCACACCGGCCATCTTCATTTTTTCCAGCACCGCCGAGGTTTTGGCCATCTGCATCAGGGAGATCAGGGCCTCCTGCATACGGGCACCACCGGTAGCAGAGAAACAAACCAGCGGGATACGCTGCTCCAAGGCACGCTGAGCGGCACGGGTAAAGCGCTCACCAACCACATAGCCCATGGAGCCACCGTGGAAAGCGAACTCAAATGCTACCGCTACCAGGGGGGCACCGTTCAGGCTGCCCTGCATGGCGATCAGGGCATCCTTCTCACCAGTGGATTTTTGCGCCTGCACCAAGCGGTCTTTATATTTTTTGACGTCTTTAAACTTCAGGCGATCAACCGGCTGCACATCGGTGGCCAGCTCTTCACGGCCTTCCTCGTCGAGGAAGATATCCAGGCGGCGACGGGCGCCGATTCTAAAGTGGTGATCGCACTTGGGGCACACATCCAGATTGCGTTCCAGCTCCGGGCGATAGAGCATCGCATCGCATTTGACGCACTTCTTCCAAACCCCCTCGGGGACCTTGCTACTGCCGGTGCGACGCTCTGTGCGAATTACCGCAGGGACAATTTTTTCTAACCAGCTCATCTCGTTTCCAAATCCGGAGGCTTTCTTTGGGCCGGCACATTTTACCGACCAGTGGGTTTCAGGCTAGGAATTAAAACACTAAGCTCAACAACAAACCCGGCCAGATCAGCCGCTATTTTTGGCTTTCTGGCCAGCTTTGTGTTTAGACCTATAGCTGCTTTTAGCGATCCAGGGCTTCGCGCATCTCGCTGACTATAGCCCCAACCGCCGTTTTGGCGGCTTCCAGGTCTGCCGCCGCATCTACCGCCGACACCAGTACACTACCGACTACAGCGCCGTCGCCATGGGCACTGACCTGGCGGGCCGAGGTACCATCTTTGATACCGAAGCCAACACACAGGGGCAGATCGGTAAACTGGCGAATATGGTCCAGATTGTCACGCACTGAATCCAAATCCAGGTGGCCTGCTCCGGTAACCCCTTTCAGGGATACATAGTAAACAAAGCCGCTGGCGACATCGGTAATTTCACGAATACGCTCTTCAGTGGTGGTAGGCGTTAGCAGGAAGATGTTGCGCAGGTTGCGCTCCGCCAAAAAGGCACTCAGGGAACCGGACTCTTCAGCCGGCAGATCTACGGTCAGGGCACCATCGACACCCGCAGTGGACGCCGCTTCAGCAAATTCCAATTCACCCATACGCTGGATGGGATTGGCATAGCCCATCAGGATTACCGGGGTGTCACTATCCGACTGACGAAATTCTTTCACCAAAGACAAACATTTGCGTAGCGAAGCCCCACTGGCCAGCGCTCGCTCATGCCCTTTCTGAATTACCGGGCCCTCTGCCATGGGGTCGGAAAACGGCACCCCCAGTTCAATAAAATCGGCCCCGCTGGCCACCAACTGATGCATCAGCGGCACAGTATTTTCCAAGCCGCCATCGCCAGCGACAATATAAGTTACCAGTGCCTTGCGGCCCTCATCGCGCAACTTGGCAAAGCGGCGATCAATTCTATTTTGTTCTGTCACAGTTTATTCCCTGAGCTACTCCTGGCAAAAAGCCAGCTCAATTATTTGATCTTCACCCATTTTGCCCGCCTCAGAGGCGGGCGGTGATATTGCTACACCTCGATACCATCGATAGCGGCAACGGTGAAAATATCCTTATCGCCTCGGCCGGAGAGATTCACCAGGACATTCTGCTCAGGGCTCATGGAAGCCGCCAACTTGAGCGCGTACGCGACTGCATGGCTGGATTCCAATGCCGGCAAAATACCCTCAGTGCGAGTGAGTCGACGGAAGGCATCCAGGGCTTCATCATCATCAGCCGTGACATATTCCACCCGGCCGATATCTTTCAGCCAAGAGTGCTCAGGGCCAACCCCCGGGTAGTCGAGCCCCGCAGAAACCGAGTGAGTCTCGATAATCTGGCCGTCATCATCCTCCATCAGGTAGGTGCGGTTACCGTGCAGAACACCGGGAATACCATCATTCAGTGGTGCAGCATGCTTACCGGAAGCCAGGCCTTCACCGCCGGCTTCGACACCAAACATTTTCACTTCAGCGTCATTCAGGAACGGGTGGAACAGGCCGATCGCATTGGAACCACCACCGACGCAGGCCACCAACGCATCGGGCAACTGGCCAAAGCGCTCCAGACTCTGACGACGGGCTTCACGGCCGATAATAGAGTTGAAGTCGCGCACCAATTGCGGATAAGGGTGAGGACCAGCCACAGTGCCGATAATGTAGAAAGTATTATCGACATTGGTTACCCAATCGCGCATGGCTTCATTCATGGCGTCCTTTAGGGTCTTGGAACCGGATTCCACCGGCACCACTTCTGCCCCCAACAACTTCATACGGTATACGTTGGGGGACTGGCGTTTAACGTCTTCCGCACCCATATAGACCGTACACTGCAAACCGAGACGCGCTGCCACGGTTGCCGTAGCCACACCGTGTTGACCAGCGCCGGTTTCGGCAATAACACGGGTTTTACCGCTGTGTTTGGCCAGCAGTGCCTGGCCCACCGTGTTATTTACCTTGTGCGCACCGGTATGGTTCAGGTCTTCCCTCTTAAGCCAGATTCGCGCACCGCCCGCCTGCTCAGTCAGTCGCTCAGCAAGATACAGCGGCGATGGCCGGCCTACGTAGTGCGCCAGATCGTGATCAAAGGCAGCGACAAAATCCGGATCATCTTTCAGGCGGCTATACATTGCCTGAAGCTCATCCAATGCGCTGATCAGCGTCTCCGATACAAAGCGACCGCCGTAGGGACCAAAATGTCCGCTCGCATCCGGGAAGGTGGAAAAATCGATAGCACCTGGCTTACTCACACTCATACTCCGTGGGTCACGTGGGGTTAAAACTTTCTTTCTGTTTACCTACTGTTTGAATAGTTCTTCCTGAACTATTCAAACGCCGCCAGAAAATACTGGCGCAGATGCGTCGATCTGCTGGTATTTGCTGGCTCGCGCCGGCCAAGCCGGCGGGCGGCACTTCCGGTACCGCCTCTAAATCTATCTCTTCGCCGCGCTGACAAACGCAAAAACTTTTTCTCGATCCTTGCGTCCCGGCTGACGCTCTACACCTCCGCTCACATCCACCCCCTGTGGGCGCGCAGCTTCTACTGCTGCAGTTACATTCGCGGGATTCAAGCCACCGGCAAGAACGATCGGGCGACTGCTATCTTGGGGAACCCTGTCCCAATCAAAGGTCTCTCCGGTACCACCGGGGACACCAGGCCTGTAGGCATCCAATAGAAAACCCCGGGCTTTGGGGTGCTCAGTCATTGCGGCTTTGACATCGAGGTCATCTTTCATCCGCAACGCTTTGATATAGGGACGCCGGAATTGTTCGCAGAAGCGGGCGCTTTCATCGCCGTGGAATTGCAACAGGTTAAGCGGCACCGATTCCAGTACAGCGTCCACCTCACTCTGTGCCGCATCGACAAATAACCCCGTCAGGGTGACAAATGGGGGAACTGCCGCTGCAACTTTAGCTGCCATATCAAGATCGATATAGCGCGGGCTCGGCTTATAAAATACCAGGCCCAACGCGTCGGCACCCGCATCTACAGCCATCAGGGCATCTTCTATACAAGTGATGCCGCATATTTTTACTTGCATCGTGTAACCTGGACTCAGCCGGCTGGCCGATCAAAAGAGGGAACGACGGATACTAGCAGATAGTCAGAAGGCGCGAAATGCACGCCCTCTCCCAGATTTGCTTTAGCCTCGAAAAATTCAGCAGTCTAACTGGAAAGCAAAGCACCCAAAGGTTGTGGCACCAGCAGTGGCCCAGGCTCACATTGGGGAAGCTGGAAATGATCCGGATAGCGCACATCAACGAGATACAGGCCAAACGGCGGCGCAGTCACGCCTCCGGCGGAGCGGTCCCGCTGATCCAGCACCTCTTTTGCCCAAATTGGTGGACGCTCCCCTCTCCCCACAGCCATCAAAACCCCGGTGATATTGCGCACCATATGGTGAAGGAATGCGTTAGCACTAATTTCCAAGGCAACCAGCTGACCCACTGGGGCAATATCCAGGCGGGTAATTTCGCGCACCGGGCTCTTAGCCTGGCACTGAGAGGCGCGATAGCTGGTGAAGTCGTGGCGACCAACCAGATAGCTGGCCCCTTCGCGCATAGATTCCAGATTCAGCGAATGCTGGGTCCAGGTTACCTCCGCTGCGCTGTGGGCCGAGCGGGTCGGCGCACTGTGAATCAAATAGCGATAACTGCGGGCGTGAGCGGAAAAACGTGCATGAAACTGCGCCGGCATTTCCCGAGCCCAGCGAACCCGTACGGAATCCGGCAACTTGGTATTAACGCCCTGTACCCAGGCGCGATCCGGGCGCTGCGCTCGTGTATCAAAGTGAATTACCTGATTGGTAGCATGAACACCCGCATCGGTGCGCCCGGCACAAACCAGGGTCACTTCCTCTGCTGCGATAGTGGATAAAGCCCGCTCCAGGTGAGCCTGGACTGTCTCCGACGCAGACTTCTGCTTCTGGAAGCCGTGCAGCTTGGCCCCGCAGTACTCAACACCCAGGACTATACGGCGCAATCCTTCAGGTAGCCCCTCTCCTTCGGGGACCTCCCCGTTCGGCTTGTAAATATATTCCCGCTGCGTCACCTGAGCCATATCACCAAAACCACTTGCTGCCCCGACTCCAACTTGATCGAGTAAAGATAACTGCCGGGAACTTCCCGGTAAAAATAAAAAAACCTCGCAACCAGTGCGAGGTTTTTAAAGCGGGGAGCCTTTCCAGACTACACCATGCGCTCCAGCATTTCCTCGGCGCGGTCTTTGTGCTCACCGCCACCATCCTGGGCTACCTCTCTAAGGATATCCTTAGCACCCTCCTGGTCTCCCATATCCATATAAGCTTGAGCCAGTTCCAACTTGGTTGCCATCTCATCGCCACCTTCCAGCAGGCTCAACTCTGAGTTGAGGTCGCTTTCCAGGTTGAAGTCGAGATCACCAAAGTCGGAATCTGATGGTTTCTCAACGACCGCCTCAACCTGCTCTACAGTTTCGGGCTTAGCCTCGACCAGAGGTTCCGGCTCAAGGGTCAAGTCACCTTCAGTAGACTCATCGATCAGGGCCAGCTCATCCTCCAGAGAGAACTCTTCCTCGATCGCATCGGTATTGAAGTCCAGATTGCTATCTCCTGCCAACTCCATACCTGTGGCATCGAGAGATTCCAGATCGGCATCGAGAGATAGATCTGCTGTCGGCTCACTACTTGCCGCTGCAACTTCGGCAGAAGGCTGTTCGCTCGCAGTGAGGTCTGCTGCGATGTCATCCAGATCAATACCATCGAGATCCAGATCGGAATCCAGCTCACCGCCGATCATATCCAGATCGCTTTCAGAAAAGTCATCCATAGACAACTCGTCTGCTGGCTCTTGAACTGAAGAGGCCTGCTCTATTGAGGAAATTCCCTCGCCCAAACCATTGTCAGCTGGGTCTAAATCGAGGGCAGTATCCAGCTCAACCGAAGACTCTTGTGCAGCCTGCGATTGTACCTCTTCTTCCATCATGGAGAGGTCCAGTTCAAAATCGAGCCCTGGAACAGAGCCGCCACTGGCAGTTGCCTTCTCTTCCAGCTGCGCTTCAACGGAAGCCGCTGTATCCTCTTGAGTCTCCGGCTCCAGGTCGAGGGAATCGAGATCCAAGTCAGAGGTGTCAAACTCTAGCGGAGCTTCAGAACTTTCTTCGGCGTTATCAGATAGCTCCAGCCCCAGGTCATCCTCGACCAGAACAGTCGTTTGATCGTTTGAACCCAGGTCGCCCAGGTCCAGCTCACCCAAATCAAGCTCATCCAGATTCAAATCGGTTTCGGCTTCCGCTTGCGATGCCACAGCGGTAACTTCCCGGCTTTCTCCATCGAGAGCGCTATCCAGATCCAAATCATCCAGGTTGAACTCAGTCTCGAGGGACTCGCCCTGCTCCGCATTAACCTGCAGCGGCTCATCAAAGCTGCTGTCCAAATCCAGATCCAGAGACAGCTCCTGCTCAGAATCAGATTTCTCTTCACCCATTGACAGATCCATAGTCAGATCGTCGAGGAGTGAGGTATCTGGCTCCAGCGCATCGCTGCTGGTGTCAAGTCCCGGTTCGGCGCTGGTAAAGTCATCATCCAGGGCCGCACCAATATCATCGAGCTGTGCCGCTTCGAAGGACTCATTGGACAGGCCCATCACCGGGGCTTCGAAATCTGGTGCACCGACAATAGATTCACGCAGACGCGCCGCGCGATCGGCAGCAGGACCATCGCTAATACTGAGCAACTGTCGATAGTGATCATCAAATTTTTCGACGTCCTGGTTGTGGGCGTAAACTTCCATCAACATCAGGCGCGCGTCGACCACCTGCGGGTCCTTTTCCAGACCCAGCAGCAACTTAGATTCCGCTTCCTCATACTGTCCAAGGGACAGATGTATCTCCGCTTCAGAAATCGGGTCATCAGTACCTACATCGCCGAGATCCCCCAGATCGAAGGTATCATCCGCCTCCATACTCTCCACTGCAGCGAGTGTTTCATCGGGTTCGACGATTTCCTCAGGAATATCCAGCGGCTCCTGTTCCATAGCCACCTGCTGTTCAAGTTCCTGCTGCGCCTCTTGCTCAGCCTTGCGACGGCGCCAGGTAAACAGTCCAAATATGGCAGCCAGCAGACCCGCACCACCCAGGCCGATCAGCATCCCATTATCGGCGAGCTGCTCCATAAAAGTGGGCTTGGGCTTAGTCTGCACCTCAACTACACGGTTG
This sequence comes from Microbulbifer sp. A4B17, assembly GCF_003076275.1. Lineage (NCBI taxonomy): Bacteria > Pseudomonadati > Pseudomonadota > Gammaproteobacteria > Cellvibrionales > Microbulbiferaceae > Microbulbifer > Microbulbifer sp. A4B17. Next base: position 1,593,616 of record NZ_CP029064.1, on the reverse strand, counting down.
CGAACCTCTTCTGGAGCCGGCTCGGCCTCAGCAGCCTCTTCTTCCGCGTTAACTGCAGTGTCAAACTCCTCACTGCCATCGATAGCCAGGCTGGCTTCTGAAAACTCTGCCTCAGCTACCCCCTCATCTTCGACTTCGGGCTGCTCGGAGGCAGCCTGCACCACAGCCACCAGCTCCTCATTGGAAACTTCAACCAGCGATTCCATGGTGTCGATCTGCTCATCGAGCTCGGCGATACGTTCACGCAGCTCAGAGTTTTCAAGCTTGGACTTGTCCAGCTCTTCCTCAGCGACGATAAGATCGCCTTCCAGTGCCTCACTGTCCTCAGAGCCAATTCCGGAGCCGGAGGTAACAGATTCATTATCCCCTGGCGCAGCAAGGCTCACGCGGCCTTCTACCGTTTCGCTGGCAAAAGACTCCTCTTCAACCGCGCGGGCATCCAGGGGTGCGCCAGTAGCCACTTCCACATCGGAACGCTGGCGCCAGGATTCATTCTGCTGAGCCACTTCAGAAATCGCCTCTGTCATGGTCAGGATGCGCAGATCTTCACTGTTCGGCAGGCGCAGTACAGCGCCTTTCTTCAACAGATTGATATTGTCATTAATAAAGGCTTCCGGGTTCAGCCTTTGAATAGCCAGCATGGTCTGCTGCACAGAGAACTCGCGACTGGCGCGATTTTGCAGTGCAATTTCCCACAACGTATCAGAGGAACTTACCGGGCCGTAGACTTGGCTGTTGCTGTCACTGGTGTCTGTCGCTGCATAGCGTGGCTGCGGACGAGCGGGCTCGCGGGTCTCCGGGGTGGTACTTTCAGTTGTGGCTGGCTCGGCCGGTGCCTGGCGGGTAGCCGGAGCTGGTGTTGTGCGAGGCTGGGGCTGTTGTACCGGGGCAGTGCGGCGCACTTGCTGCCGCTCGCGCTCGGCCGCGCGCACAGGTTGCTGTGCCGCTGTGGGAGAGAACGCGGGCAGATCCATCAACAGCGTATATTCACGCAGTAAACGGCCACTGGGCCAGCGAGTCTCAACCAGGAAATTCAGAAAGGGCTCGCGAATCGCTTCGCGACTGGAAATGCGGATAACCGGCTTGCTGCCGGAGTAATCTACCTCAAAATTTAAAGACGTGAGGAGGTAAGAGCGCTCGACACCAGCGCGTTCAAATTCTTCAGGGCCTGCAAGACGAACCCTAATTTCGGTATCTTCCAAACCGCGAGTTTGCAGCAGTCCGATTTCCGCATCGAGAGGCTGGTTAAGGGTCGAGTTGAGCTTGATCTCACCTAGTCCAAGCGCCAGAGCCGCGTTGCTTCCCAGTGCACCGACTAGACCAACTGCAAGTGCCAACTTACGCACACGCATATCCGATTCCCTTTATTGTTAGAACCTTCCCAGGGCTTCCGAAAAGCGCGCCTTCAGAATATCCCCATTACTGAACGGTAATCGTTCAACTAATTAGCCGCCGTTTAGGCAGCCGCCAACTATGGCGAATTTCTCGCCAGTCTCAACCAGGCCAGAGTTAAGATTACACCTTCACTATGGCCGCTAAGTATTAATTATCAGTAGTTTTTTAGCAACAAGTGGGCAATTTGTGCACAGTTTATTGCTACATCTTTACGCAGGTTGTCAGACACCGCACAAAGATTTAACTGTCGCTTGTTGAGTAGACTTTGGCGCAAGCGGCCGATGATTGTCACGTCACTGCCCACCGCACTTTCTGCCGAGGGCTGCTCCGCCATTTTGAGGCCAGCGCCATTTGCCAGCAGCGCACGCACTTTTTCCAGGTCGACATCTTCAGTTAAAGCGACGCCCAAATTAGCTAGCTGACCGTGGAAAACAGAGACCGTATTGATGCTGGCATCGACGGCTACCGCGTCTCCTAATAAACGGCGCAGGTCGTGAACCAAAGTCAGCTCACTGAGGGTGTGGCCACTGGCGAGCAGAGCCTCGCAGGCACTGAGCTGGTTAAACGCCAATCGGTGGCCAATCTCAGGATCAATTTCTGCGTCCTGGCCACTAAACATCCGCGCGGTTTGTGCCGCCATAGCATCAATTGCGGCCTTGCCCAGAGCAGACACCGGCTGATTGAGCTGTACCTCTACCGCTTGCAGTTTATCTTTCAGGGGCGCCAGGGCTTCCGCCACCATGGAGGCGCCGGCACTTGGCAGGGCAACAAAGCGGCGCTCGGCAGAAGCGAGTTCCCCGCTGTTAAACATTGGGTGTACCAGGGCAACACTTTCATCGCCACGGGTATTGTTGGCCACGTCTACAATCCAGGCGCCATTTTGTTCTGCGGCAGCCATGGCAGCTTCAACGGCTTCGCCGGCGCTCAGCAGAATCACGACCTGCTTATCGTTAAATGTAAATTTCTCCAGGGACTCCACCGGAATATTGCGATTGGCAAATACTTGGGGGTCTACTTCCCGTTCGTCAGTCTCCAGCAAACTCAGCTGCTCGGCGGAAATTACTTCACGCTCTTCGAGTACTTCCAGCAGGGGACCAAAGGCGGCGTTATCAACACCGACAATGACCAGTTCGCGGGTGGCTTCGGACATGGCAAATCACTTCATTGAATTGGAAAGGGAAAAATGAGGGGCGATTATACCCGTGGGGAAAATTCGAAAAAGGCGCTATGACAAACAGTAGCCGTTTTTTACGCGAAGAAGTTCACAGCTTGGCAAAAAGCCCTCCACTAAAGTGGCCTATTTCCACTCTTAGCAGAGGACTTACTCAGGTTCGTACCAGTTACAGTTTGCCGAGTAAAATCAGCAGGATTCTGCGCAGGGGTTCTGCGGCGCCCCAAAGCAGCTGATCCCCTACAGTAAAGGCATTTAAGTACTCTGGACCAACGCTCAATTTACGCAGTCGACCGACAGGAATATCCAACTTTCCGGTAATCGCTGTTGGCGTCAGGTTCTGCACCGTAGCCTCACGCTCATTGGGCACCACATTTACCCAGTCGTTGGCACCATTTAACAATTGTTCAATGTCGGCAAGTGGCAAATCTTTTTTCAATTTTATGGTGAAAGCCTGGCTGTGGCAGCGCATGGCACCGATACGCACGCAGGTGCCGTCCACAGGGATCGGGTTTTCGGTCTGTAAAATCTTGTTTGCTTCAACTTGCGCCTTCCACTCTTCGCGGCTCTGGCCATTCTCCAATTGGGTATCGATCCAGGGCAGCAAACTGCCTGCCAGTGGCGCGCCAAATTCTGCCGTGGGGAATTCCGCCGAGCGCATATCTGCTGCTACTTTGCGATCAATCTCCAGAATGGCACTGGCGGGGTCGGCCAGCTCTGTTGCCACACCATCGCGCAGCGCACCCATCTGCGAAATCAATTCGCGCATATTGCGCGCACCGGCACCGCTGGCCGCCTGGTAAGTCATGGCGGTAACCCACTCAACCATACCCGCCTTAAACAGCCCACCCAGAGCCATCAACATCAGGCTCACTGTGCAGTTGCCGCCGATAAAGTTTTTCTGTCCGGCATCAATTGCGCGATCAATCACATCGCGATTAACCGGGTCCAGCACGATCACAGCATCGTCCTGCATCCGTAAGCTGGAAGCCGCATCAATCCAGTAACCCTGCCAACCGGCTTCGCGCAAGCGGGTAAAAACTTCCTTGGTGTAATCGCCACCCTGACAGCTGACAATCGCATCCAGCTGGATCAGTGCATCAATATCGTAAGCATCACCCAGTGGCGGCAGGGGCCTGCCGATGTCCGGTGCCGTGCCACCGGCGTTGGAAGTTGAGAAAAAAACCGGTTCGGCGATATGGGCAAAGTCGTCCTCTGCTCGCATGCGCTCCAGTAATACCGAGCCGACCATGCCGCGCCAGCCGATAAAACCTATTTTTTGCATTGCGGTGTCCTGTATGTGATGAGGTGGTCAAAGTGCGCCGCCGGGAAAGCGGCACGATAGTGGAATCGAAAATTAAAGTGCGGCTACAACGGCAGCGCCCATCTCTGCGGTAGAAACTTTCTGGCAGCCGTCGGTATAAATATCGGCAGTGCGCAAACCCTGCTCCAACACCTTACTCACTGCTGCTTCAATCGCATCTGCCGCCTCGTTCATATCGAGGGAATAGCGCAACATCATGGCAGCAGACAAAATAGTCGCCAGCGGGTTGGCGATACCCTGGCCAGCAATATCCGGAGCGGAGCCATGGCAGGGCTCGTAAAGACCAAAACCGCTTTCGTTCAAGGAGGCGGAGGGCAACATGCCAATGGAACCGGTAAGCATGGCGGCGGCATCGGAGAGGATATCGCCGAACATATTGCCGGTTACCATCACATCAAACTGCTTGGGAGCCCGCACCAACTGCATCGCGGCGTTGTCCACGTACATATGGGACAGCTCTACATCGGGATATTCCGGAGCCAGGCGATCCAACACCTCGCGCCAGAGCACTGTCACTTCCAGTACATTGGCTTTGTCTACAGAACAGAGTTTGCCATTGCGTTTTTGTGCTGCCTCAAAGGCAGAGCGGGCGATACGTTCAATTTCTGATTCGCTATACACGTAGGTGTTAAAGCCCTGGCGCTCACCATTTTCCAGTGTCTTGATACCGCGCGGCTCACCAAAGTAAATGCCGCCGGTCAATTCGCGCACAATCAGAATATCCAAGCCGGCGACCACTTCAGGCTTAAGCGAAGAGGCATCGGCCAGTTGCGGGTAGAGAATTGCCGGGCGCAGATTCGCGTAGAGGCCCAGGCCACTGCGAATTTTTAGCAGGCCTTTTTCCGGGCGAATTTCCCGTTCCAGGGTATCCCACTGGGGGCCGCCTACCGCACCGAGCAGCACCGCATCGCAGTCACCCGCCGCCTTCAGAGTTTCGTCGGTCAGAGGCTCACCGTGGGCATCGATAGACGAGCCACCAATCAGGCCCTGCTCAAAACTGAGCCCCAGATTGAATTTTCCCGATGCAACTTCCAGCACCGCCATGGCTTGTTCAACAATTTCCGGACCAATGCCGTCACCCGGCAGAATCATTACTTTTTTCGTCACAGGAATTTCCTTTAATTACTGAACCGCATCAAAAAGCCAGGGGGCTTTCTCTCGGCGCGCCTGCTCATAAGCGCGAATATCGTCGGCGTGCTCCAGGGTCAGACCGATATGATCGAGACCATTTAGCAAACAGTGCTTGTAGAAAGCATCCACTTCAAATGGAATCAGCTCGCCACAGGGTTTGCGCACATGCTGCTGTTCCAGGTCGATGGTGAGCGCATAACCCTCCTGCCCGTGTGTTTCCTCAAACAACTGGTGCACTACATCTTCCGCCAGGACAATTGGCAAAAGACCATTTTTAAAACAGTTATTGAAAAAGATATCGGCAAAGCTGGGCGCGATAATTGCGCGGAAACCGTGATCTTCCAGTGCCCAGGGCGCGTGCTCACGGCTGGAACCGCAGCCAAAATTCTCCCGTGCAATCAGCACTGAACCACCCTGGTAGCGGGGGAAATTAAGGGGAAAGTCCGGATTGAGCGGACGGCCGGAACAGTCCTGCCCGGGAACCCCCTCATCCAGATAGCGCAACTCATCAAACAGGTTCGGGCCAAAGCCAGAGCGCTTAATGGATTTCAAAAACTGCTTGGGGATGATCAAGTCGGTATCCACATTGGCCCGATCCATCGGTACCACGAGACCTTCGTGCTGGGTAAACGCTTTCATCAGACCATCTCCTCTTACAGCTGTACCGGTGCCATCTCTCGCACATCGACAAAGTGGCCGGCAATTGCAGCAGCTGCCGCCATACTGGGACTCACCAGATGCGTGCGGCCACCGTAACCCTGGCGCCCTTCAAAGTTGCGGTTGGAGGTGGAAGCACAGTGCTCTCCCGCCCCCAGCTTGTCCGCATTCATCGCCAGACACATGGAACAGGACGGTTCGCGCCACTCAAAACCGGCTTCAACAAAAATCTCGTGCAACCCCTCGCGCTCAGCCTGGGCTTTTACGGCCTGGGAGCCCGGAACAATCAGTACCTGCTTAACGCTATCCGCTTTGTAACGGCCCTTGGCAACTTCTGCTGCTGCGCGAAGATCTTCAATTCGGGAGTTGGTGCAGGAGCCGATAAATACGCGATCCAGTTTGATATCGCTGATATTCTGGCCGGCATTCAACCCCATATATTCCAGCGCTCGCTCCATGCCCGTACGCTTGGTGGCATCGCTCTCGTCACTGGGGGTAGGCACCTGGGCGCTGATCGGCGCCACCATCTCAGGGGAAGTGCCCCAGCTGACCTGCGGCTCAATATCCTCACCAACCAATACCACGACTTCGTCGAATACCGCATCGTCATCGGAGTGCAAGTGGCTCCAGGCCTCAACTGCGCGATCCCACATTTCGTCTTTCGGCGCGTAGGGCTTGCCTTTCACGTAATCAAGAGTGATCTGGTCTACCGCCACCATCCCCGCGCGAGCACCGCCTTCAATGGCCATATTGCACACGGTCATACGGCCTTCCATGGACATATTGCGCATCACTTCGCCGCCAAACTCGATCGCGTAACCAGTACCGCCAGCAGTGCCAATTTTGCCAATGATCGCCAGCACCACATCTTTTGCAGTGACACCTGGGCGCAGCTGGCCGTCGACGCGAACCAGCATATTCTTCATTTTCTTCTGGGTAAGGCACTGGGTAGCCATCACATGCTCCACCTCAGAAGTGCCAATACCATGGGCCAAGGCGCCGAGCGCCCCGTGAGTGGAGGTATGTGAGTCGCCACAAACCACCGTCATACCCGGCAGTGTCGCACCTGTCTCAGGCCCGATCACATGCACAATACCCTGCCCCGGCTCATTGATGCCGAACTGGACTACATCAAAATCACGGCAGTTTTCATCCAGGGTCTGCACCTGGATTCGGGAGATATCATCGCGAATACCACTGACGCCAGCGGCGCGCTCGGCCGCCTCGGAAGGCACATTGTGGTCGGGAGTGGCGACTAGCGAATCCTTGCGCCAAGGTTTGCGACCAGCCAGACGCAGGCCTTCAAACGCCTGCGGGGAGGTCACCTCGTGAATCAGGTGGCGGTCGATATAGATAAGTGAGGAGCCATCATCACAGTTCTTGATCAGGTGGTCCTGCCAGAGTTTGTCGTAGAGTGTTTGCCCTGCCACAGCCATTCCTCTCAGTAGTTAAGAGCCTGAGTCTACCCAGACCCAACAAATAACACCAATTTATATTTATTATCTAAAGTATTCCTAAATGGAATTCAAAAGCCAAACTGAGGTAAGATCCATCCTCTGGCGTCTCGGCCATTTATACAGAGGCTCAATCGGGGCCTTTATCGACAAACCACTTCAGGGGAAACAGCTTGGAACTACAGTGGCTGCGGGCATTTCTGGCAATCGCCGAACAGGGCTCGGTATCCGAAGGCGCCGAGCTGCTACACCTGACCCAGCCCGCCATGAGTAAGCGCCTGGCTGCCCTGGAGCAGCAACTGGGCTCCCCGCTGTTTGACCGCATCGGACGGCGATTGCAGCTCACCGATGCCGGCCGCGCCCTGCTACCCCGCGCTCGCCATATACTCAATGAAGTCAGCGACACCGAACGAGAACTCCGCGCATTGAGCAACTCGGTCAGCGGCAGCTTGCGTATCGCCACCAGCCACCACGTAGGTCTGCATCACCTACCCCCGGTGCTGAAAGAGTTCAGTTTCCGCTACCCACAGGTTGCCTTGGACATCGATTTTGTCGACTCGGAACAAGCTTACGAAGCCCTGATGGCCGCCAAATATGAATTGGCAGTGGTCACCTTGGCACTTAAGGAGTATCCGCACCTGAATGCCGAAGTCATCTGGCCCGACCCCTGTGTTGTGGTGGCGGCCCCAGATCACCCCCTGGCAAAGCTGCCAGAGCTGGAACTCACCGACCTCGCCAACTATCCCGCCATACTGCCGGATATGAATACCTATACCGGGCGCCTGATCAAAAGGGAGTTTGATGCCCAGGGATTAAAGCTCACCGCTAAGCTAGCAACCAACTACCTGGAAACCATTAAAATGATGGCCTGTGTCGGTCTCGGCTGGAGCGTTTTGCCCCATACGCTGGTGGACAGCAGCCTGGCGGTACTGCCAGTCAAAAAACTGCAAGTACTGCGAAACCTTGGCGTAATCAGTCACCGGGGCCGAACATTGAGCAATCCCGCCAGCGCGCTACAACAGATGCTGTTCGAAGCAGCTATTTAGAAAAGACAGGAAAGAAGCGGCCAATTTCCTAACAGGCAATACCCAAACGCACCATTTTTACCAGTGGAAAACATTAAAGATTTGTAAAAATGTGCAACTTAGCCGCGGCACAGGAAAAATTTATCTGTAAACTCCGCGACAAATTCATCACGGAGAGAAGTCAATGAAGAAATCCGCACTTGCCTTGAGTACCCTCCTCGCCTGCGCCACCGCAAGCGCAGATACTATCCTCGGCCTTGATGCTACTGCTGGCGCTTGGTTGCCAGGCTATAGCGGTAATATCGGTGCCGACGAATACAAACTGGATAACCTATCCCTGGCAGAAGACAATATCACCTTCCTGCAGGTCGCCCTGGAACACCCGATCCCCCTGATACCCAATGTGCTTCTGGCCCATAGCAATATCGATACCGATGGTGACGATACCCTGGAAGCCTCAGTGACTTTTGATGATGAAACCTTCACTGCCAACTCAGAAATCCGCACAGATCTGAGCCTGACCCACACTGATGCCACCTTTTACTACGAAATTTTGGACAACTGGGTAAACCTAGATGTCGGTTTGACCGCGCGTATGTATGACGGTGAATTTACCGCAGTGAGCGATACCCAGGCAGAGACTGTCGACCTCACTGGCTACATGCCAATGGCCTACGGCATGGCGCGCTTTGACCTGCCATTTACCGGCTGGTCTGTAATTGCCCAGGGCAATGCAACAGCCTACCGTGGCGATACCCATACCGACCTGACAGCGAAAGTGCGCTGGGATTTTGTACCGGCTGTTGACTTTGCTATCGAAGCTGGTTACCGCGTAATGACTCTCGACCTGGAAGAGCTCGACGACTTGCAGAGCGATATTGAAATCAAAGGCCCATACATCGGTTTCAACCTGCACCTGTAAGCAATCCACCTAGGATTGCTGTTCGCGCTCCCCAAAAACTTTTGCAGCACTAACGCCTGTGAGGTATAGCTACCTCGCACAATCTGCACTAAGGTGGCCCAGAAAGGGAGCGCAACTCACAGGCAGGGCCATGAATCCATTACTCGAAAAACTCGGAATTTCCCATCCCATCTTTGCAGCACCCATGGCCGGGGTATCCACACCCGCTCTCGCCGCCGCTGTATCCAACGCTGGGGGACTCGGCTCACTCGGACTCGGCGCCTGCTCAGTAGAAAAAGCCGCAGATGAAATTCGTTGTACTCACGACCAGACCGAGCACCCCTTTAATGTAAACCTCTTTTGCCACCAGCCCCCGACAAAAGATCCCCAACGGGAGCAAGCCTGGCTTTCCCATCTCGCCCCACATTTTGCTGCCTTCGATGCACCAGTTCCCAAGCTGATCAATGAGCCCTACTCAACATTTATTGGCAATAAGGCCATGTTGGAAGTTTTGCTGGAGCAAAAGCCACCGGTTGTCAGCTTCCACTTTGGCCTACCGTCAGAAGAGTTTATCGCCGCACTAAAAAGCGCAGGGATTATCTTGATGGCCACGGCAACTTCTCCTCAAGAAGCGGAGCTCGCCGAGGCTGCCAATATTGATGTGCTAATTGCCCAAGGTGTTGAGGCCGGAGGGCACAGGGGGGTGTTTAACCCAGAGGATGATCAGGAATTGGGAACACTGGCACTGGTTCGACTGCTGTGTTGCCACAGTAGCTTACCCATCGTTGCCGCAGGTGGAATTATGGATGGGGCCGGCATTCGCGCGGCGCTCTCTCTCGGCGCCAGTGCCGTGCAAATGGGCACCGCATTTGTTCTCTGCCCTGAGTCTGCAGCCTCTGACAGCTATCGCAATGCCTTACAAAGTGAGCGCGCACAACATACAGAGATCACCGCCAATATTTCCGGGCGGCCGGCTCGGGGCATTAGCAATCAATTCTACAAAGCGCTAAGTGAGAATGCCCCTGCCCTGCCGGATTACCCGATCGCTTATTCTGCCGGCAAAGCCCTGGCCCAGGCAGCAGCAAAAGCGGGCGATGACGAATATGCCGTTCAATGGGCGGGCCAGGGAGCCCCTCTCGCACGAGCCCTTCCCGCAGCCGGATTGGTGACAGCTTTAGTAGCAGAGTTAGAAGCCAGTAAATGAAGGAAGCTATTGGCAACTACCACTTATAGAACAGTTCATTTAAAGAGACACAATCTCCGAACACCACCCTTCATCGTCACGCTCAACGCAAACTAGTTGGCTGGCTGTATCACTCGCGCTGACAATCTCACCTTCGGGCCCCCAAGCTGCACTACAGCCGGCTGTGGAATAACCACCTGTCGGCTGATTAAAGTTCGCAATAGCCACCAGTAAATTGTGCTCTAAAGCATAATTTGCCAACTGTTGACTATCCTCCGGGTATCCCGTCGGAGTAATCAATACCCCTGCCACATAAACTGAAGCCCCCTGCTTTTCATAGGTGGCAACATGACCTGGGTTACACACATCTGCACAAATAGCCAGAGCTACGGTCTCACCCTCGATGTTCAGTGATAGATATTCAGATCCGGGAACGAACCATTTTTCTTCTCCTGGGTGCAAATGTATTTTCAAATAAACAGAAATCTCACCCTGAGGAGAAAATACGAGCGAACCAATCGCAATACCATTCTTCTGACGAATAGGCGCACCCACAACTAGCCAAACACCACAGTCAGCTGCCAAGTCAGCTAGAGGGCTTAACTGTCGATCGTCGATCTTAAGCGCTAATTGTTCAGCCAGATCCGGCTCATAACCAGTTAATGAAAGCTCGGGAAACACCACAATAGAGGCCTTTTTCCTTACTGCGACTTTTACAGCATGGATATGTGACTCAATATTACGCTCTATATTTCCTTTCACTGACGGCAACTGTGCCAATGCCAATTTAAACCTGCCCATCACCCCACCCTTCAGATCACCACTTAAATACAACATGAATCGACTAAATTACTGTATATGTTACACCACAAGTAATAAGCATCGATTCTTGATTGTCTTAATTTTTAAGTTTCTTCCAGCTATAGAATCCCTATCTTTAAATAAATAACCAAAATTTTCTTCAGGTATCTATTTAAAAATAAAATAGTTCACTGAAAAAATAAAAACCAGCCAAGATAAAGATTGAGACTCTAATCTTAGAGAGTTTGCATTAAGAGCAGCGGACACAAGAATCAATCCACAGCAGCTAGCACTGACAATTGGGAAACGGCAGGTTACTGAGTCAGCGCTCTTTTCCAGCAAGCGTTGCATCAACCATCTCCCCGCATGATCCAAGATAGTTATGAGGGTCAAGAAGTTGATCTAACTCCGCATCAGAGAGAGCCCCTGACACCTGTTTATCTTCCTTTAACAAGTCAGAAAAAGGACGACCCGTCTCCATTGCCTGGCAGCAAATCTGGTAAACCAAATCGTGGGCATTCTCACGCCCCAGTTTCGGTCCTAGTCCCATCATTACAGCCTCAGAGAGCACTAAACCTCCAGTCATCTCCAAATTTCGCATCATTTTTTCTGGAAATACCTGAAGTCCTTCTAGCGCAAAACGTGCCTGAGATAATACCGATGCGGTGAGGCAGAATATTTCCGGCAGAACAATCCACTCTATTTCCCACGGGCCCGTAGCCCGCTCATGGTCTTCAACCATCGCTTCCAGCAAAGAGGCAACCTGCTGTCTAACCACTGGGACAGTACCGCTGATAAGAACTGCTGATAGAGGATTGTGTTTTTGGGGCATTGTACTAGACGCTCCCCGGCCAGATATAAGGGGCTCCGCCACCTCCCCGACTTCTGTCTGCGCCATTAGTTTTATATCGAGGGCAATTTTTCCCAAGGTGCCAGTAATCATCCCCAATAGACAAGCCACTTCGGTAACACGATCTCTCATCGTATGCCAGGCGATACAAGGTACTCCGAGATCGAGTTCCTGCATAATTCCCCTTTGAACTTCTAGCCCCTGATGCCCCAAGGAAGAAAGATTACCCGCCGCACCACCAAATTCCCCTACAAACGCCCGAGACTTTATCTCTTTAAATCGCGCTTGATGGCGATGAATACCAGCCAACCAAACAGCCGCCTTGTAGCCGAACGTTATAGGTACCGCCTGTTGAAGATTGCTGCGCCCAACCATAGGCGTATCCCTGAAACGCTTGGCCAGGCTCGCTAAAGCATCTGCTATCCCATTGACCTCCGTCTCAACAATTTCAAGCGCCGCCCTAATTTGTAAGACGGTTGCCGTATCCGTAATATCTTGAGTAGTAGCCCCCCAATGACACCACTGACCTAAATCTCGACTACACAGTGCCACTAGCTGCTCTACAACACCCAGCACCGGATAACCAATCAGCTCCGTTTGCTCCTTAAGCTTTACAAAATCTATCTGCTTGGCGTCACAGTGTTGAGTAATGTCCTCTGCAGCCTCTGCAGGGATTATTTTTAACCGGGCTTGTACTTTAGCCAGCGCCGCTTCAACATCCAGATAGTACTGGACACGCTGTTGATCCGAGAAAATCTCACGCATTGCGGAAGTACTAAAAATATCGCAAAAAACGACCGAATCAATCGCGGTTGCTCTCATATCGATTCACATTGAATAAAATGCCAATCACTTGGCAAAGTTAAAGACACAATAAGATCAGCCTAGCCAAGAGAGAGGCAATTTATGAGTCCGCTTAAAGCATCAACACGCCAATAAAGCCAATAAAAAGACATACCGTTAACGAAACGGATTGATCATAGTCATAAAAATGGTAGAGATTCCCGATGATCTAATTTCCTTAAATCGCTCACCACTAACCCAATCAATCCCCCTCAAAGATAAAGTCAACTTAAAGAATTTCTTTAAACTTCCATCAAAAAAGTTAGCCCTGTTTGACATATATCAACTCAAAAGAGAAAAGTCATGCTACCTTAACTTAATCAATAAGAATTAAAATAAATTTAATTATGGACAAGCTACCAATAATGCTTACGTATAACATGCCAAATCTACCCTTGCGTAATCGCCGCACTACCAGCACCAAACAGAACACAAAACCAAGCAGAACAAAGTCAACCTAGCAGAAAACATTTAGAGAGACCGTTAGCTGAATAACTATGAGGCAGCCTTCACAGACATACAAAGATAAATGAGTCAGTTAAAAGAAATTCCTAGTGGTATTTTATTTGAAATTTTATATTGGAAAATATTTCGCTCGTTATGCAGCAAACCTGAACAAATCGAATTTATGCATAACACATTTTATCCCCAAAATTGAAGGAGCAGTTAGGGATGAACCTACCAATATCGACAGAATCCATCTATAACAAGCAAGCAAATAGCTGGAGTCGCTCAGAAAAAATTTTACTTAGCGACTTCACTGCTCGTCCCAAAGTTATCGAGGCACTCGGGGATATTTCTGGAGCAAGAATACTTGATATGGGCTGTGGTGAGGGTTATGTATCTAGAATGCTATTAGCTCAGGGCGCAAGCTCTATATTTGGAGTCGACGCTTCTTCAGAAATGATTGCTCAAGCAAAAGAAACAGCCCTGGCTGGTAATTTAAAGACCGCAGAATATACAGTCGGAAATGCCGTCATTTATTCAAATTTCCCAACAGAAAAATTTGATCACGCCATCGCCGTATTTCTTTTCAATTACCTGACGATAGAAGAAATGACAGCAGTTATGAGCAGAGTCAAAAATCTGCTGAAAAAAGATGGAGCTTTTGTTTTTACGGTACCTCATCCCTGCCTGCCATTCATGCGAGAAGAAACTCCCCCATTCTACTTTCAACATGGTGACATGACCTATTTAGATGGTATAGATCAGACTTTTGAAGGAAAAATATGGCGGAGAGACGGAAAACCAGTTTCAGTTCGGTGTGTACACAAAAATTTCTCGCACTATTTTGAGGCATTGGCATTAGCCGGTTTTAACTCCCTACCAACCGTCAAAGAACTATCAGTAACACAAGAGCACCTCGATTTAGATCCCGATTTCTTCACGCCATTAGCCGGCTATCCATTACATGTTTTATTTAAGGTTCAAGTAAATGACTAGTTTAGCCCCAAGTGAAGTAGTTCAAGCACAGGCCTGGACCGCCAATGATATGACCGCAAAATCCAACTGGAAATTCTTGTGGCCTTCTAACTGGAAGGCTGAGGTAGAATCTCTAGAGAACTGGGCCAAAAACCAAAGCAAGCCTATTAATGATTTAAACCAGGATTCAGTTCCAACACCTAAATTTGACCAGCTGGCAAAAAAAATAAAGCATGAGATAGAGTTTGGTAGCGGTGTTGCATGGATCCAGGGAGAGGAATCGCTAAGCAAGCCAACGCTCAACCTCCTGTTTCTAAAGCTTAGTTTAGCAATGGGCAATACTATTGATACCTACGGTAGACTCTATGGAATTCTAGATACCGGAAAAGACTATACCAGTGAAGCTATCCCAGTATCTCAAACAAACGCACCGACAGGCGTACACACCGACAGCTCCCAACGTACAGTACAACCAAATATACTTGGATTATGCTGCCTAACCCCAGCGATTGAAGGTGGGAAATCAAAAATTATATCTGCCGCCCAAGTACATGAAAACCTAAGAAAGTCGGCCCCACAGAAACTGGAAATCCTTTATAACAATTACATCAGAGACCTGGTAACTCCTGGCAGCAATAAAAACATAGACAATATACTAAAAAACCGCTTTCCTATTTTTGAATATTCAAATGAAAAGCTCAGTATTCGCTATATGCGATACTGGATTGAGAAAGGGCACGAGCGAGTAAACCAACCCTTACCAAGCGAAGTGCTAGAAGCATTAGACACCCTTGATAACGAACTAAACAGTGATAAAAATACATTAAGTTTTTATATGAATTCCGGAGATATGGCATTTATTGATAACACCAAAGTCCTACATGATCGGGATGGATTTATTGATACTCCAGAACAGAAAAGAGTTTACACAAGGGTATGGATTGATTAAAAAAAGAGACTCAGCGTAAGCGGTACAAAAACTACATATTTTAATGAATAATGTGGTTCATGTACCGCTTACAAGGATCTGGATGAATAGCTCACATATTACAAAAATGAGAGAACCCATCAGGATTAGAAGTGCTGCGGTCGAACCGCCGATAGCAACTCTTGAAGACGGAAAAAGTATCTGGAAGGAAAAGCTCGTAAACCGAATTTCACATGACAGAGCACCTCCTGAAAAACCCGTAACTATCAGATCAAGTCTGAACTACTACAAATCATGCTTGTGGTTGAGCTTGTCCTCACTGGCGAAGAGCTCCTCCAGTTTCACCTGCACGGCAGCTTCAGTGAGCTGTTCGTCTTAGGGTTGCCATCTTTGCTACTGAGATCCTTACCCTCACGTAGCCCCTTAACGGTGACATCCATGTCAAAAGTAAGCTTGGTCATGGGTCATCTCTTTTTTGCTAATAGTAAAGAAATGACACAGAATTCTGAACGTTACCCCGGCTATAGGTGTATTTCAGCCATACAGAAAGTTTGCGACAGAACCTTAAAATACGATTAAACTTTTTTAATGCCCCATTTATTTTCCTTACAGGTATCGTGAGATTTTACAAAATGTAATAATCTTTTTCGCTTTAACAGCCAAGGCGCTGCTTTCGTAGCTATTTCATTGAATTGGTGGAGCACACCAACATGGTTCTCTCCACTAAGCAGCAATATTTTAGCAGTATTATTTTGATTTCCACTTGCTGCACACAACACTAAGTAACCGGCAAGAACTATATCTCTTGGAGCAGGGGAAACTCCAAAAGTGTTGACACCCCATCTGATACCATAGCTTGTAGTTAAATCCTCTTCTCTCACAGTACCTGTTGCAACAGCTGGATTAGCATAAGGACCTCCATATCCAGAGTTCAAGCCGCGTTCGTAGTAAATCAAATCAGCTGCTGAATGATTGTTTATTATGGATCTAGCAACTCCTTGGTCCTTAACTAGGCCATGTGTTTCACCTATAAACGTAATTGATATTCCCCCTGCTGGAAGAGCTGCATGTGTTGCCTCAATATATTTCTTGGCATTCTTACTACTCCCCCAAGTATCTATAGATGCAAGCTCTTTTCCGTTGGGCTTATTTGTTGGATTATTAATCTGTTCACTTACAACTGAAATTACGCTTTGAAGTAGCTTACTATTTGGTACTATTCCTGCCTTATAAATGCCATCGGCATAAGCTGTTTTGGATGCTACATACATATATTATTTCTCATATTTTATTTATTATTATGATGACTAATACTTAGTAGAGGTCATCACTGTAAATGGTAATCGATGATTACCTCAAAGTGAAGCTTAGGGAGTAAATACGAAATATATTTGCTTGCATAGATTTTTAAACACTTTTGATCCTACTCACCAACGACTAACAATCTCTAGGCGATAAACTACGTAACAGAGAAGCCCAATGACATGATAGAGCAAATGTAAGCGATCTTACCAGATCGTAGGTGAGGGTTGTATTTAAAGTGCCGGGATAGCACCGCTGAATGCCAAGTCATGGAAGGCTTATGTCATCAACAGACAAATCAACAGACGTCCGCCTTCTTGCCAGCAGCACCACTATATTATGCGGCTGCGGCCATCCCAACTCTCTCAAGCTGGATATTCCAGGGTAGCAGTGCGGATCAAACTGAAGTGCAGGCACAGTGCTCTAGCGCCATTGACTGAAGATGCAAACAGGAAGTTCTTTCGAGCCATCACAAAGGGTTTGATTTCCTGTTCAGTCAAATTGTTGTCGATTTCTAAGCGGCCATCGTTGAGAAATGCACATAGCCCATTCCAATATTTCAGGCAGTAATTCATTGCCTTGCCCGGCGGGGATTTGGGTAGCACTTGCGGATGGTACTCATCCAGCCAGTACTTAAAGACGGTCATAATGGGGTTGGATTCTTGCTGTCGTAATTCATGCCTTTGTTTCGATGATAGATGGTTGTCTTTGGCCCTCCTTTCAACCTGATAGAGCTTCTTATAAAGGTGCATTGCTTGCTTTGCTAGCCCATCCCCTTGCGCCGCTCTGGCTATGGCTTCAAATTTTCGACGGGAATGTGCATTGCAGTGGTTTGGGTTTACAGCTGTCTGCTCAAACAAAAACTCAAAAAATGGGTCAGCATCGCAATGCAGCGTGCCTTTAAAGCCCACACACCAGTCATTTACGAAATCTTTGTGATCAGCTGCATTATATTCATAGAGGATCGCTTCCTTTCCTGGAGGACCACCTCGGAAACAGTAGGCATAAGATTTTCGGCTTGCTGGCCGGCCAGGTTCATTAAGAACCTGCAGTGGTGTGGCATCCAAAGCTCCAATATCGTAGTCAATAAAACCGGCACGGGTCTCAAACTGATTTTCCAGATGATAGATCGGCTGTCGATCATCAAGCTTGCTGACTATGAGGTGGGCTAGAACGGATTCGGTAAACTTACCCTTGGGTAGGATATGCTTTGGCTTGGGAGCAATAAGAATTTGGCCTGCACAGCCTTTGGGACAGGCAACCTTCTCCCGCAACTCGACAATCACCTCATATACCGGAGGGATGTAGTTCAAGCGCTCATGGCGTTCGTAATCAACGAGTTTCTTTTGGCAGCCACATGCACAGGTTTTATCCGATTCTGAGACAGGGATTACCACCTCTTTTCTTGGCAGGTGCTCGGCAAAGGGCTTCTTTGTTTTCTTATGACGTTTGTGTGCCGCAATACTAACCACATCATCCTGATCTTTGTCGCTATCAGCATCATTTCCCTCTAAGGAGCTTTCATCTCGAACTTCTGTACTTTCGAATAGCAATCCCTGGGGATCATCAGGGTCTTCGTATCGCTCAGAGCGCCGACCAAAGAGAGAGCACTGTAGTTGTTTGAATTGAAACAATAGTTGATTGTAAGCCTTTTCAAACTGCTCGCACCATTGGAGTGAAAGTTTGAGTTCACATGTAAGCTGTTCAACCTGGCACTGTAGCGTATCATCGGTAGCCATTGGGTTTTCCGATGTTAATTTATGCGTTGATTATACCATGGGAAACTATTTCCATGGCTCTATACGCATCAATAGAAGCTGGAAAAATAGAGTTTTTCTGGTTCTTCCTGCTGAGTAAAGTCCAACCCGGAAAGCAACCACTGTAGCTGTGAAATCGATAACTCTATTGCGTCATTTGAAATGCCAGGAAAGATAAAACTCGACTGTTCATTTCGCTTATACAGGAGCCAAAATCCATGACCTTCCCAGTAGAGCATACGAATTTTATCGGCCTTTTTATTACGAAAGACAAAGAGCTGACCGGATGTCGGATCTTTGTGTAACGTATCAGCCACCAACAGCACGATACCATCAATCTGTTTCCTGAAATCGATGGGCTGACGGTAAAACCAGACTTTGCTGTTAAACGGTAGCCACATCGTATTTACGGGTCCATAAGGCCAGGAATTTGCGCCAACAACACCGGGCTATTGATCACCAGCTTTATGCCATTGGGGAACTCCAATATACCCAGGTTTCCCGTAGTGGCTGTAGAAGGCTTGATATCCACGGGAACAAAGTCAGGGGTATCAAACACCGAAGTTTGTTCAGTTAGTTTGCGGTACCAGTAGAGGAACTGGCTGTAGTTTAGGTTGTTCTTACGAGTATAGGCGCGCTTGGACTGAGAGCTTTTCTCTTAGGCCCTGACATGGGTTTGCCACTGCTGCTGACTCATGGGGCTTTCCTCCGAAGTTGATGGAGGGGGTATCATGCCAGTCTGCCAAAGCAAGCTGAATAATGTGGTTCATGTACCGCTTACGTTGCAACATAAAGAATAACGCTACCTCTTATTAACTTTGTACTTGCCCAAGCTAGATAAACAATAATATTTCTATCAAGCTAACATTTAATTTTAACGCAAAGAGAGATTACCAATGGCAATCACTAAAGTAAGCGATTTAACGAACTATCAAGACGTAGAGCGTGTATTAGGGATTTACAAAACATACCATACAGCGACAGCGGAAGACGAAACGGGGAAGAACAACCCAGGGGCGAGAATGCCGGATCCGAAAGTTTTTTGGAGCAATATCAACAAAGGAGCAATTGTTACATTTGGGGAAAGGCATGGTGCCGAAGATGAGATCATACAAGCACGTGCGGCGGCTGTAGCGGCCGCAATTTTACTGGTAGATGGAGCGAAAATTGCGGTTGAAGAACCTCTAGTGGTTAATGGAAAGCTTTATTCAGCTGCAGGAACCGATGACAAGACACCATTATCTAGATTGCCAGCCGAAATGAGTTTATTTGATTATTTACCCGAACTGAAAGGCGCCATTAGTGCCGAGCTTGCTGTGCAAGGGTATGCCATGGAAGTTGATAAACGGCCCGTGCGTTATCCCGGAGAGGATGCCGACCATCGCATTACCAAAAGGTATTTGGAAGCTGCAGCGGTAAATTTACAGATGGCTCTTCAATTACACCACAATACTACAGCAAACGATACATCTTTTATCCAATTGGACCTGATCATTTTAGCAAAGCATATTTACAGGTCGCAAACCAGAAAGACGGTGACACTTTGCAAGGTTACCTCACGGGAATGCTCGGGTGGACACAGCTTACCATAGATGTGTAAAGTGTAGTGGTTCATACTCGACCTGATAGTTATCGACTTTTGAGAAGGATCTATATTAGATAACTTGTAGTAGTTCAGACTTGATCTGACAGTTACCGGTTTTTCAGGAGGTGCTCTGTCAGGTCAAATTCAGTTTACGAGCTTTTCCTTCAAGATACTTTTTCCATCTTCAAGAGTTGCAGTCGGTATGCTATGGCAACAAACTCTCCCTGATAAGTACTATAATCAATATACCACCCGCATAGAGGGTGGTATATTGAAAGCCTCCAGAGGGGGCTAGTTGCAACCCTACCAAAAGCTGAGATTGCGTTAATTGACCGTCTTGGGCCACTAGTTTTACTACTGGAATTTTGGCTTGTTCTCCCCATGTCCTTTGGTGTGAATCGTCTAATCTGATACTAGCCTCATCCAGCCAAAATATTTCTACACCGGTTTGTTTCGCATAAGTTTTAATCTTTGGGTAGACCTCCTTTACCCATTTCTTCACCACCTTCTCATCTCTCTCGTAAGCTCTTCTTAACGGCTTTTGTGGCGTCAGGCCTAACCGTTGTAAAAGTGTACCGACACTGGATACACTGAGCTCAACTTTGAATCTCTCACAAATCAAACCTGAATTTATCTGGCGTGTCCACAACCCAAAGTCAAAACCATACTGCCTTGGATCACCACCAATAACCCAGCGTTTGACTTTCTCCTTTTCGATAGGTGACAACTTTCTACCGCGCCCAGGTCTAGTTTTAGGAGATAATGCATCAATGCCGTTTTCCCGAGCAACCTTTAACCATGGGAGAATAGTTCTACTCCTCAATCCTTAGCTACGGCTGACCTCCGCCTCAGATTACCCATCAAATACTCGCGGACAGCAATTTTGCGTATGAGGTACTGCTCTTCAGTGCTAAGCTTTCTGGCATCAAATTTCATGCTGATTAGATTACCTGAGTGTATTGATTATTTCTGCCCTTCTAGCACTTCCGAATTTTATAAATTATATTTTTTGTCGGTCGTTTTATATCTACTTTGAGAAATTAAATGTAATGAATAAGCCACCTTAATTCAAAAAGCATCGAATAGATAGCATGCCAGGGGAAAGAAAAAAATAAAAATTAACCAGCAACCATCCACTTAGTGGATGATATGGTTAAAGTCCGCCAGTTCCTCTACTGGTACCGCAATCTATCTGAACAATCTCCTGAGTTTGATATCTCTGACTTTGCTCCCTTGGATATCAAATCTCCCACAGACACTAAGGAAAATCTGAGTGTATTAAGGTTTCTAAATGGCATAAACCGGTGATCAATAGTCCAGTATTGTTAGCACAATTCCCAGATCTTATGGACCTAGAAATTCGATGTGGCTACCGTTTAACCGCAACGTCTGGATTACCGTCAGCTCATCGATTTTCACAAACAGATGGATGGTCTAGTGCTGTTAGTGTCTGAGACATTACACAAACATCTGACATCCTGTCAGTTATTTTTTTTCGCAATAACAAGGCTAATAAAATTCGTATACTCTACTGGGAAGATCATAGATTTTGGCTCTTCTAAAAGCAAAATGAGAAATCGATATTTATCTTTCCTGGAGTTTCGAATAGCGCAATAGAGTTATGTGTGCACTCCACAAACTGTTCTCGGTGAATTACAGGAGGTTAAATAATCGCATAACAAAATAATGCGCAACACCATTGATATCGCACATTTGAAACCACTAGAACGAGATTCGGCTGGTGAACTGGGCCCGCCAGACTGAACCATAGGCTCCATCTTTGTCCTCCCTGGTTCCATAAAGGGCCTCAAGGCCAAACAGCCAATGTGACGTCGGGGTCCAGGTCAGATTAATACTGCTGAATTGAGTTTGATGAAATGAGGAGCCCGGCTGGAAGTCCAGATTGTCCTGACCCACCAGCCCATAGGTTGCCACAGTATAGAGGCACGGGCTCCACCAGTGTTGATAGGCCAGATACCAGCCGAAAGTTGGAATCGCCTCCAGCCGATTATTGACGAAGTCATAGCTTGCATCAGGGGGCCGATCATCCATAAGGCTTCCATAGCCATAGCCATAGCTGAAGGAGTAGGAGGCAAAATCCGGCGCAAGCTTACCGGGCATATCAATCACGCCACTTAAATTGATACCCCATCCGGTATCCGAAACGGCAGACTGTGGTTCCCCACTGCCACGCAAGTCCCGCAGGATAAAACTGCCCTGAAAGTTAATGCGATCTGTCTGGGAAATAACCGCTACAACAAAGTCCGGCCAGCGAGATACTTCCAGTGCATTCTGAAAAACTCGATCAGTTGGCGCATCCAGAGAGACTTGTAGGGTGAGGGTTGGATCATATTTACGATTCCAACGTGCAACCGGACGTATTAGCGTTATCACTGAGTTGGGCCCTTCGTAGTCCAGGGTATTTGGTACGGCGGTTAAATTACTGAATGTGGACCAGTCGAGGCCCAGCCGCAAGTCTCCACTCAGTAAAATATCACTGACCTGGCCGTATGCTATTTCCAGTTCCAGACTGAGAAAAGGCTCACTGACTGTCGGACCCTGAAGGGCAACCATAGAAAATTCATTTTGTATCAAACGATCGCCCCAGGGCGTTCTTGCTTTGAAGCTCAATGTCGAATTCTGAACGGTAACATTAGTCTTACCATCCTTACCCTCCGCTGCCGTTCTATCTCTGGTGACAATAGCACTGGTCCTGAACTCAGCCGGGCTGACAATGGCGCCGGTGTCATAGCTAGCATCCAGCTCGGTGAATCCATTAATTTTTATTCGAGTGCGACTCCCGAGCACAGGGATAGACCCCGGCCAGGCGGTCGGTACGCTGGAAATAACTCCTTCGATATCCGTCTGTTCCGGATGCTTTGGATCTCCGCTGGCCCGAGGAGACGGCGAGATATCGTAGAGTATGAGCTCTAATTGATCTTGAAAATCATCGAACGCTACGCCATTCATGGGCTCATTATATTCTCCCGATGGAGGGGCTGATGGTATTGGCACCACCAGAACTGGCTCGGCCGGGGAATTTTCTGGGGGCCTCGCCCTACGCAACTCCTCCACCTGTTGTTGCAAAGCTTCTAGATCAGCTTTCTGCTGCTGAATTTGCGCTTCCTGCGCCTCGATCACTTTCATCAACTGATCAGCTTCAACATAAACCTGGGCATTGGCGGGAGAGGAGGAAATAATTTTGACAAAAATCACAAGCACAGCAGGTAGCGCAGGAGAATGTGTTTGGATTTCCATATCTAGGTCTCGACCCCGTCTCCTGTAGTGTCAGGCTGTCATTCACCTCATGCGGAAAATCACTTTTTCAAGAGCGCCTCATTCGCAACATATTTCGAAATCAACGTAGAATTCTCGCTTTAATCTCCAATTTAGTAACTGGGCGCTTCAGAAATTTGTCCGTATATTGCATTCACTTTCACTGATGTTGCAATATTGTCAGTTGGAAAAGATGAGGGATAAAGAAAGCCTTGGCAGTCCTGCACTACTTGTACTCGGCATTTTCTTTGTTGTGAGTGTAGATTCTATTTTAGACTCTCAAGTTGGGGCGTTGGGTAGCCAGTCACCGAAGTTAAACATGAAGACAAACTGCTCGCGAGTTATAGCGAGAGCCTGAGTTCACGAGCGAGCTGTTCAAGCTAGTACTGTAGCAAATCACCGGTAACTATTCGGTTTTCCGGAGTTAATTTATGTGTGGACAATACCATGGGGAACTATTTCCGAGGCTCTATATGTCTCAACAAAATCATGAAAGAGACAATTTTTTTGTTCATTTTGTTAAGAAAACCTAGCTCAGATAGCAACCATTGTAGCTGTGAAATCGATTACTCTTTTAAGTCATTTGAAATCCCAAGAAAGAAAAATCTCAATTTCTCATTTCATTTATAAAAGAGCTAAAATCCATTATTTCCCAGTAGAGCATACAAATTTTACCGGCCTTTTTATTGTGAAAGTCAAAGAGCTGACTGGATATCGGATCTTTGTGTAATGTCTCAGACACCAACAGCACGATACCATCCATCTGTTTGCGAAAATCGATGAGCTGATGGTAGTCCAGACGTTGCGGTTAAACGGTAGCCACATCGTATTTACAGATCCACAAGGTCTGGGATTTGTGCCAACAACACCGAACCATTGATCACTAGTTTTATGCTATTAAGGAACTCTAATACACTCAGGTTTCCCGTAGTGAAAGTGGGAGACTTAATACCCAAGGGAACAAAGTCACAGCTATCAGACAAAGTCGCTTGTTTGGATAACTTGCGGTGCCAGTAGAGAAGCTGGCTGCAAATTAGATTGTTCTTACAAGTATAGGCGCGCTTAGATTGAGAAATTTCCTAGTAGGTCCTGATATTGGTTTGACACTGCTGCGGATTCAAGGGGCTTTCTTCCGAGGTTGATGAAAGGACTATCATGGCAGCCTGTTAGGGCAAGTTGAATAATGTGGTTTATACCTAGCAAAACGGGCGATGGCGCTAAAGCATTGTGCCTGAACTTCAGCTTGATTCGCACCGCCAAGCTCCACGGCCTTGCCCCCTAGCGGTATTGTGTGGAGGTGCTTAGAAGCTATTTCATAACTTCTTTAACGTAATTAACATGCATGCAATATAGAAAAAAGCACGATAAATGGACAAATAAGGTCGATTCCACAACTCAACAGACTATCTCGAAGAGGATCAGAGTCCGCCGATTTATCATAAACTACGCGATGAATCTTTGTATTTTTATACATAACATCAAGTAATGGGTGTAATAACTTTACTTCTGCTGGTGAGGCCGAAGTAATGGTGCCTCCCAGTGGAATACCTTCGCCATCGACCATCACCATCCACTTTGAACCCTTGCCCCACTTGATTTTTCCGATTTCGAAAACCCTTTTTTACTGGTGCAAAGCTGCCATCAGAAAAGACCTCCTCCCAGTTAAGCAAAGACTGTTGATCCAACAGCTCCAGGAATCTTCTCCATGCTTGTAACCAAACTCCTTGCTCTTCCAAAAACTGAAGCCTTCTCCAGCATGTACTTGATGATGGATAGTGTGAAGGAAGATCTTTCCATCGCGCTCCAGAACGCAAAACCCACAGGATGCCTTCAAAACAGGCTCGATTATCAATGGGTTTTGGACTTCCCTTTCCTTGTTTTAACTCAGGAAGACAAGGTTCGATCAATTTTCATCGATAATTGGTTAACTCTGACTTGAATCGGCTCACTATTGCTGGACTTCTTTCTATGTAATTGCGTGAGAATAGCCTATTTCAAGTTATGAAACAGCCTCTAAGCAGATTCCGAACTGCCAGTTCGCTTAGGATTATGAGGCACTGTTACTCCGAAATATCCAGATTGAGAGAGTTGGAATGGTTGCAGCGGCGTAGCCAGAAAGATCTCACAACCTCATGCTTTTCGATTGACAACACTTCTTTTTGAATTTCGGTGACTGGCCACTCAACGACACAACTTGAGTGCCTCAAATAGAATCCTCACTCACAAAAAATAAGTGCCGAGCACACGCACTGCAGGACTGCCAAGACTTTTTTAACCCCTCACCTTTTCCAACTAGCAATGTTGCAACATAAATACAAGTGAATGCAATATAAGAACAAATTTCTTAAACGCCCAGGTACTAAATTAGAGCTTAAAGGTTAAAGCGCGAATTCAACGTCGATATAAAAATATGTCGTGGATGCGGCGATGTTGTAAAAGTGACTATCCACATCGGAGATACCTCAAGTGATCAAGAAAATCCTAATTCGATTTCGGATACTCAGTTACGTATTAAGAAACCGGGCCTGCCGAAAAGTTTCCGTATCCCCGGCGGGCTACCAGGGGTTTGTATAATAGCCAGGATAGGCTTGATCCCAGTTACTCTATCATTCACGAGAGTAAAATAATGCGAAAACTAAAAAAACAAATACTGTATTATATATTTCTATTATTTTTCATTTATACAGACAAAACTTTATCCCTAGAGTGCCCCAAACCTACCAATACTGGTGAAATAAAAGGTAATCCTAGTGGATGCTTTGACTTATATGTGCTCGCTATTAGCTGGAAACCAGAACTATGTACAAAAACTAAGAAATGCAGTTCAGATGAATTATACGGAACCTATGCTGCAACTAAGTTATCTGCTCATGGTTTTTGGCCACAATACAACCCTATTAACAACAAATCAGCCTATCCAACTTATTGTAAAAATAGCCCTGGAAAAGACACCTTTTCTAGCAGTAAATTATCCTATTCAACATGGAGTAATTATTTGATGATTACGCAACCCAATGGGAACTTCTTAGCAAAACATGAGTGGGAAAAACATGGAACATGCTCCAATTTAACTCAAGAAGAATATTTCAAAGCCACAACATATAAAGTCATAAAAAACCCAGGCACTCCAGACAAACTATCACAATATATAAACTCACATACCTCACTTAAAAATCTACAAAGCCTATTTGGTGGTCAGGATTATGTCGTACTAGCTTGTAATTATGATGAAACATCTCAAAAATATTATCTATCAGAAATATATACTTTTTGGGATAAGAGCAATATAGATCAACAAATAAAAAATCCTGGCAAGAGAAGTAACTGCCCATCAAAAAACCCAATTTACATTAGAGGGGCAACAAGAAAAAATTATATTTTAACCGACACTTAAGCACAAACATTTATCGCCAATACAATTAATGCTGTAAATAGAGAATTTGCACCGGGCAATTTTTATTAATCCGGTGACCCAATAGTTAATTTATACTGCATATTTAATTGCCTCACACTTAAAACAGGAAGCTATGCGCGCAGACTTCCTCTGTAGCATTCTCGTGTGAGAAAATACTTTGTTTTTAACTTTTTCTTGGATCGTGCTGGAATCCCACTATTTACACCCCCTTTAAGGTCGCAGTGCAAATATCCATCTTGATTCAATTCAGGTGAATACGATGGCAAATAAAATATTTCTATCACATCCTCATGTTCTGACAGCCAAGTTTTAACCACTCGGGCATGATGTACGCTAAGATTATCTAGAATGACGTAAACTTTTCGACCTGCTGTTTTGATTAATCGCTTAAGAAAGCCAATTAATCTGTCGGCATTCATACTTCCTTCGTAAATTTGAAAGCGCACTATCTCTTGATTTGTAATCGGTGAGATCATGTTGAGTGAAGCTCGCTTTGCAGTTAATTTTACAATGGGCGTTTTTCCTTTTGGCGCATAGTTGCGCTTATGCTGACAGTCACTGCGAATGTCCGTTTCATCACCCCAATAAATCTCTGCACCTCCATTTTTCGTACGCTGTTTAATGCCTGGATAGTCTTCTTCCATCCATTTTTTAACAACTCTGGGGTTTTACTCATAGGCACGTCTGGCGGGCTTCTGAGGTGTAAAACCCCAGCGTTTCAGATAATCACCAACCGTGCGAATTGGAATTTTTATGCCATACTCACGTTCTATTAGCTCCATGACAGCCTTACGAGCCCACAGGGCGTAGTTAAATTTGAGCTGATCCGGCTTTTTCATCTACGATTTGTTTTTGAAGCTGCTTTTCTTGGCCCAGCGAGTATCAAGATCTTTATGGCGTTTGACATTTGGATTCTCATCGATTCGCCTTGGAACCTTGCCTGACTTGATTTCCTTGCTATCTTCTCGACTATTCCACTACTTCGACGTATCAATAAAACTGGCATCAACTATTTATAAGCAGTACATGAACCACATTATTCAACTTGCCCTAACAGGCTGCCATGATAGCCCTTTCCTCAACTTCGGAAGAAAGCCCCATGAATCAGCAGCAGTGTCAAACCGATATCAGGACCTACTAGGAAAGCTCTCAATCTAAGCGCGCCTATACTTGTAAGAACAATCTAATTTACAGACAGCTTCTCTACTGGCACCGCAAGTTATCCAAACAAGCGCCTTTGTCTGATAGCTGTGACTTTGTTCCCTTGGGTATTAAGTCTCCCACTTTCACTACGGGAAACCTGGGTGTATTAGAGCTCCTTAATAGCATAAAACTAGTGATCAATGGTTCGGTGTTGTTGGCACAAATCCCAGACCTTATGGATCTGTAAATACGATGTGGCTACCGTTTAACCGCAAAGTCTAGTTTACCGTCAGCCCATCGATTTTCGCAAACAAGTCAATGGTATCGTGCTGTTGGTGTCTGAGACATTACACAAAGACCCAATATCCAGTCAGCTCTTTGTCTTTAGTAATAAAGAGCTCGATTAAATTCGTATGCTCTGCTGGGAAAAATGGATTCAGGCTCCTTTATAAGCGAAATGAGAAGTGAGGTTTATCTTTCCTAGCATTTGAAATGACGCAATGAAGTTGTCGATTTCACAGCTACAGTGCTGCTTTCCAGGTTGGAGTTTGCTCAGTAAGAAGAACCAGAAAAATTGTCTTTTTCACATTTTTATTGATACGTATAGAGTCTAAGAAATAGCTTACCATGGTATAATCCATACATAAATTAACATCGGAAAACCCAATGGCCACCGATGATACGCTACAGTTCCAAGTTGAACAGCTCACACGTGAACTCTCACTCCAACGGTGCGAGCAGTTTGAAAAGGCTTACAATCAACTATTGTTTCAATTCAAACAACTGCAGCGCTCTCTCTTTGGACGACGCTCTGAGCGATACGAAGCCCCCGATGATCCTCAAAGGCTACTAGCCGACAGTGCAGAAGTTAGAGATGAAGGCTCTGTAGAGAAAAACGATGCTGATAGTAACAAAGGCCAGGATGACGTGGTTAACATTACTGAACTCAAATGTCTCAATAAAACAAAAAAGACCTTTGTCGAGCATTTCCCAAGAAAGGAGATGGTAAACCCTGTCTCAGAATAGGATAAAACCTGTGTGTGTGGGTGCCAAAAGAAACTCGTTGATTACGAACGTCATGGGCGCTTGAACTACATACCCCCGATATATGGGTAATTGTCGAGTTGCGGGAGAAGGTCGCCTGCCCTAAAGGCTATGCAGGTCAAATAGTTATTGCTCCCATTTGGTCAATGGCGCTAAAGATTATGCCTGCACTTCAGTTTGATTCGCGCAGCCAAGCTAAACGGCCTTGCCTCCTACAAGTATTATGTCGGGGTATTTGAGCAGATTCCTCACTGCCAGTCCGTCGAGGATTTTGAGGCACTGTTACCCTGGAATATCCAGCTTGAGAGAGTTGGGATGGCCGCAGCCGCGTAATTAGGAGCGCGGCGGGAAAGATTTGAACAACTCTATGTTTATCGATTGACGACACGCCCTGTTGAACTTTACTGCCTGGCCACTCAACGACCCAACTTGAGTGTCTCAAATACAATCCTCACTCACAGCAAAAAAAGTGCCGAGCGCACGCACTGCGGGACTGCCAAGACTTTGTTAACCCCTCACCTTTTCCAACTAGCAATGTTGCAACATCAATACAAGTGTATGCAATATAAGGACAAATTCCTTAAACGTCCAGATACTAAATTGGAGCTTAAAGGTTAAAGTACGAATTCAACGTCGATATAAAAATATGTCGTGAATGCGGCGATGTTGTAAAAGTGATTGTCCGCATCAAAGATACCTAAAGTGATCAAGAAAGTCCTAGATCATTTGAGAGAAAAGTTGAATCGTAGAGTATTTGGAAAATTCGATTAATTTATATACAGAGGCTCTATGTATTTAATTGATTATAACAGCTATCGTTCGGTTAAGAGTTTTAACCGCCGTATTCGCTTTCTGGTAATGCACTATACTGCCGAGGATTTTAAGGCATCTACAGTTAGACTAACTGGATCCGAAGTAAGCACCCATTATCTTGTTCCTGATCCTTCGGAGAAAACGTATATTGATGCAGGCTTTAAGGGTATGCGTATTTTTAACTTAGTTGATGAAAGCGAACGTGCATGGCACGCAGGCGCTAGCGAATGGGCCGAACGCAGTAACCTGAATGACACATCTATTGGTATAGAGATAGTTAATTTAGCTACTGAAATTAATGAAACCTTTACCTTCCCTCGATATAACCCAACGCAAATAGATGCTGTTAAAGAGCTGGCAGTTAATATCCTACAGCGTTATCCTGATATTGCGCCTACCAATGTTGTAGGACACAGTGATATCGCTCCAGGAAGAAAGAGTGACCCCGGTGCAGCCTTCCCCTGGGAGGAGCTTTACGCTGCGGGTATAGGAGCTTGGTACGATGATGTGAGCAAGGAAACCTATCAGGATATGTTCAGCATGGCTCTGCCTGCTAAAGCAGACATCATAGCCAAACTCAGCCTATACGGATATGATACTTCAGGTGCGTCTACTGATAATGGATATAAGAATTTAATCCGGGCATTCCAACTACATTTTCGCCAAAAAAATTACGACGGTGTACTGGATGCTGAAACGGCAGCAGTTCTGTATGCCTTGGTGAAAAAGTATTTCCCATCAATATCCTAGGGCCTGTCGACACTAATTTTGGCATAATCTGTCCATATGGAAATCTCAAAAGAAAAATTTAAAATTATTGAACATCTTTTGCTCTTGCCATAGAGAAATCAGTGGTAGTAAGCCAGCAAAAGCCTGGGATAACTGATGATCGGTAAAAATTGATTGTGACTCCTAGATTGTCAACATAAATGACACACGTTTACCCACCAGAAATTCCAGTGAGCTCAAGTAATTTAACACCTTCCTTGGTCGAGCATTGATTCGAAACACTGCATCATCAATACGACTTTTTGGCATCTTGCCAATTTCCACTCCTTTCGGGAAGAAGCGTCTCAAAAGACCATTAGTGTTTTCGTTAGGCCCACGCTCCCAGGAGTGGTAAGGTTTCGCAAAATATATTTTGCAGCCTAGCTTCTGCCCAATCGACTGATGACCTGTAAATTTACCTCCATTATCGAAGGTAATGGTTTTACAAATAGCTTGATACGGTTTCAACATCTGCTTAATTGCCCGACTCACCGTTTTCGTTTCCCCTAGTGGTTGTGGAACACTTGATATCCACGGGAACAAAGTCGGCAATATCAGACACCGAAGTTTGTTCAGGTAGTTTGTGGTACCAGTAGAGGAACTGGCTGTAATTTAGGTTGTGCTTACGAGTATAAGCGCGCTTGGACTGAGAGATTTTCTCGTAGGCCATGACATGACTTTGCTACTGCTGCTGATTCATGGGGCTTCCCTCCGAAGTTGATGGAGGGGGCATCGTGCTAGTCTGCCAGAGCAAGTTAAATAATGTGGCTCATGTATCGCTTAAAACTATTTACACTTTCCGAGCTTTGTGTCCCTGTACCTAAAGTTACAAATTGAAATCTAAAAAGAGAGATTTCATGAGTCCTGCCTTTACCAGTCACTCACAAAACAACCAGATGGTCTTGGCATCCGGTATTCTGTCCTCCGGATTTAGGCTCAGAAATCGACAAAATGAAAATCGGTCGTGTATCTGATTTTCTAGCTCATCATCGATAGGTTATATAAATGCTGTATTATAAGTGCCTTGAACATCAGCACCTTATCAAAGGGTCTTCTTCCAGCATTACTCTTCCTTGGAGATTTCGGAATTTTATTCAAAGTGCTTCTGAAGTCCTCCCAACCAGTCGGCTAACGCAGAGCAACCAATGGATCATGTTCATTTAACTAGCGATGGCGGTCATCAAGACCGAAAAAATTCGGCTGCATTAGACAATAACCTTTACCAGAGGGAGGTTGGGCTATTCTACTGAAAATCAGTGAATTTTTTTGAGGCCCTCATGAGTAACATCCAGTAGTAGCTGTAATAAATTAACTTCTGCTGGTGAGGCCGATGTAACAGTGCCTTCCAATATAATACTTTCACCACCGACCAACACCATCCACTTTGCACCCTTGCTCCACCTGGTTTTCCGACTCCTGCTCCCCTTTTTTTACTGAAGCAAAGCTGCCATCCGAAAAGACTTCCTCCCAGTTAAGCAAAGACTGTTGATCCAACAGCTCTAGGAATCTTCTCCATGCCTGTAACCAAGCGCCTTGCTCCTCCCAAAACTGGAGTCTCCTTCAGCAAGTTCTTGATGATGGATAAGATGGAGGTAGATCCTTCCATCGTACTCCCGACCGCAAAAATTATAAAATACCTTTAAAACATGCACGGTTATCAATGGGTTTGCAGCCACCTTTTCCACGTTTAGCTGGGGAAAGCAAGGCTCAATCAACACCCACAGGGCGTCGGTTAATTCTAACTTAAATCTACTCAAACTTACTGTTCTTATCATTCCATGAATGCCCAAGAATAACTGATTTCAAGTTATAAAACAGCTTCAAGCCACTCCAAGACCCAACTCGAGTGTCTAAAATAGAATTCTCACTCGCAGTAAAACAATTGTCGATATACGCACTTCGAGACCACTAAGGAGTTCTTAACGCCTCAGGTATGAGGTACATCGATCTAGAAAAGATAACTCCTTAGGCTCACAGCGATTAGCCACTATCAAATTGGTGCAGTCGCCCCCTTTTTATGGCTTGCAAATCTCGTTGCGAACCCAGTTGTATTTCTCTTTCGATCGAGATTACAACATAGAGAAAAGAAAAAATTTTAAAATCGTCCAAACTTTTGATTGTTAATATCAGATTTATCCAACCTTAAGAAGGTAAAAATGAAATATTCTAATATTGGTTTCCTTTCCCTTACCCTAGTTTATGCTTTCTTTCGATACTTTGAGACAAATACCAAGTAGTATCTGCAATGATGTTTCATGTGAGCTTGGCACTGCCAAGCTAGAAAACAGGCTTCTTATATAACTTGCCGCATCATGAAGGTCATGTTTTTACTCTGCACGCCGGAACGGCAGAACCCTGTCAAGTCTCACCACCATAGATAGTGGATTACCTATGTGTTGAATTAGCTAAAAATAAGCAAGCCTAAAACATTTCCCAATAGATAAGTCCTCCCTAAAAAATGTACCCAAATCCACCCCAGACTCATTTTTCCTAGCTATGTAGAACTCGCCCTATGACTGACTCATAAAATCCGATATACACTCTCATAGCAAAAATTACTGCCATTTTTTTTGATCGGATACATCTATGGCTCATAAGCCTTTTTACCATTTCTAATGGAGCTGGGTGCATTGATAATCATTATATCTACGATGTTGCCTCTTATCTCTTCAAATTGCTGGCGTCCCAGCGGGTGTGCTAGTAGGCGGCAAAAATCAAGGATAGTAGTCTCATCAGGAGTAGGCTTTGTAAGTGTCAGGCCAGCAAAGTGGTACATATCCCCAATCTAATAGAGAGAATCCTCCATTGCTGGGTCACTAAGATTGTAAAATAAATGTATGTTATAAATCCGCAGTATAACTCTCAACCTGTAAGGGCTGCGGCCACGTCCAAAGATTGCATAGGGGGTTTTATCTTAACCACAAGGCGAGTACATGAAACTAAAGTGTCCTTGGGTAAAAGAAATTTTTTGCTGATGGGTCTTACTACGTTTGTTCCGTTACTCAGTTTCAGTAAAGCCGACTTGGAGTATGATCTGTGTTACTTTATTTTGCTCACTATCGAGTATTATTGCACCCTATTTTTGCAGAAATTTATACAGAGGTTTCTTCTTTTACCCAATTTTGACTATAGCTTATCAGGGGCTCTATAGATAGACTATAATTTTAATGAATGTGGTGATAATTATTTTGGTGCAAATATGTCCAACATGAATTTCTCTGGTGCAGCACTACCTATGAATGATGATGATATAAGAATTATAGCTGGATACCTTGGGTGTGAAATAGCCGCATTAAAGTCAGTTCTTTCGGTTGAAAGTGCGGGAAAAGGTTTTGGATATGAAGATAGACCAATCATACTCAACGAGCCTCATATTTTCTATCGGGAGCTAACTATACCAAAACAGCGTCAGAGAGCATCACGTGAGAATTTAGCATACCCTTATCCAGGCACAATGCCATATCCAGTGACACAATCAGATCGATATCTATGGCTTGAAAAAGCTATGGCTATTAATAAAGATGCAGCTCTTGCTTCTTGTTCATGGGGGCTTGGTCAGATATTGGGAGCGAATTATAAGGCTTGTGGGTTCTCAACAGTGCTGGCGTTTGTAGAAGCTATGATGTATTCCGATGGAGCACAGCTCTATATCATGGCGAGATTTATAGTTTCGAATAGTTTGCAAATGTATTTGAGAAGTCGCGCATGGGCTGAGTTTGCGCGTAGATATAATGG
This sequence comes from Microbulbifer sp. A4B17, assembly GCF_003076275.1. Taxonomy (NCBI): domain Bacteria; kingdom Pseudomonadati; phylum Pseudomonadota; class Gammaproteobacteria; order Cellvibrionales; family Microbulbiferaceae; genus Microbulbifer; species Microbulbifer sp. A4B17. The sequence continues at coordinate 1,559,693 of NZ_CP029064.1, read as the reverse complement.
ACCTTCATATGCTTCTAATCATTATGATTTAAAGCTAGAACATGCATATGAGAGAATGCCTTTATCAGATAAGGTAACGCCTCCACCTACAGATATTAATACTCTTAATAAACTTATAAATGCTAATAATTAAATATCGTGGATTCAACTATGAGGAGTATCATCCTTCAGGTTGCTGGATCTGTAGCAGCTTAATATTATCCGACTATCTATCTAGGAGTTTTATATCCTATTATTTTACTGGGGCGATTATTTAAACGCGCAATAGTCGCCCCGACATCTGCTTGATTCACAAGCTTGAAATCAGTTTATTTCAGAAAGTACTGACACAGCAAGCCAATAGTATTCTCGTTCTGCCCCCACTCCCAAAAGGCCTCTAGCTATAACGGTAGCAATTTTCTAGTCTCCGATGCAAGATGCATCATCGATATTTTGTAGACGCTGTTCGATGATGATGGCGTATTGATGTGCCCCCGAGTTGACTTTCCATTTGATGATTTTATGTAGGGCCTACCCCTGCACCACAAATTTTCGCATAGGGTCCCATTCAATTGCTTATCAGCCCAGACTTGTAGGTAAAGAACTTCAGGGCTAATTAACAGGTTTCCTTCCTGCTCTACTCTAGCAAGCTGGAACGTTGCTCCGGGCTACATTACAACTTCAGTTTACTGTATATCTATGTAATTGTTTTCGGTGGCATCTTTTTTGGATTCCTCTTCTTTCTACATTGCTCTTCAGTCATCCGTTGATGCTTATTTACAGTGGTAGCCTTTTAAACCTCAATTATGAACTAGCTGTCTGTAAACTATAGCTGACTAACTCAAGTCTCCCTGGCGACTGCCCTCTGACTCTAGAACCTGTTTCATAACTTGAAATCAATTATTCTAGTAGCCTTATGGAATGATATGACCAGTAAATATGAGTAGATTTAAGTCAGAATTAACCAACGATCAGTGGAAATTGATTGAGCCTTGCCTTCCCAAGCAAAACGTAAAAAAGGTGACTTCAAACCCATTGATAAACGTACATGTTTTGAAGGTATTTTATGATTTTTGCGGTCGGGAGTACGATGAAAGGATCTACCTCCATCTTATCCATCATCAAGAACTTGCTGAAGAAGGCTCCAGTTTTGGGAAGAGCAAGGCGCTTGGTTACAGGCATGGAGAAGATTCCTAGAGCTGTTGGATCAACAGTCTTTGCTTAACTGGGAGGAGGTCTTTTCGGATGGCAGCTTTGCTTCAGAAAAAAAAGGGGAGCAGGAGCCGGAAAACCAGGTGGCGCAAGGGTATAAAGTGGATGGTGGTGGTCGATGGCGAAGGTATTCCATTGGGAGGCACCGTTACTTCGGCCTCACCAGCAGAAGTAAATTTATTGCAGCCACTACTCGATGTTATCTTTGAAAATACAAAAATACGATGCTTTGTATATGGTAAATTTTCAGATTCTGCCCCGTCACGCTATAGCTTGTCCCAACGTGAAATTGACCGGATTTACCCTCACCGAAGGAATAGAAGAAAACCTACGAAATAAGATGGCAGAAACTTAGAAGGTCTGCGCGACACTGGAAACGTTGAACAAACTTTTGCATGACTAGGGAACTACCGTCGTTTGGCCATCAGGTGGGATCGCTATTTATCTTCTTGCAGAGCTTTTTTCTATATTGCCTGTATGTTAATTACACTACTGAAGTTATGAAACAGCTTCTGATCACATTCCTTTAACAACCAGAGCTGACATCACTGGTATTCGGCCATCTGTCGGTAGCTTTTGTCACCACTTTAACTCATGGCGGAAAAGAATAGACGGATGTTACCTTCGGCTGACCGTTAGTTTCCAGATAATTAAATGATGCACTTCAAAGTTGAATGGAGACATTTATATTTTGACGGTGGAATTCCATATTGATAACGAAATCTTCGACTAAAGTGAGAAGAACTCTTAAATCCAACACTATATGAAATCCAGGTAATATTATCCACTCCGCTCTCCAGAAATTGGGCCCCTTTTTTTATTCTTAGCCAGGTAATTAAAAATTGTGGCGAAACCCCGATATTTTTTTTTACATTTCTATACAATTGCGATCTACTTAAAAATGCAGCTTTAGATAAGCTCCCCACAGTGAAATTCTGATCCTCCAAATTTACAATAATTGCTTTGTAAATTCTATTAAATACTAAATCATAATTATTTGATTGACATATTTTAAGATCAATTCTTCTAACCTCTACTAACGGATCAGTATTCACCGGAATGCTCCTGTTTATAGCAATTAAGTCGATAGTTTTCCTGAAAGGTTAATACACAAATTAATTATGGTAACTTAATTCAATGTGGATAAATATCGGCATTTCACCAGACAAATATACATTTGCATATTTTTACACCTAAACGATCTAACATGTATTCACCTCTTTAAACTATGCATTAATGAAGTATTCGCCATATAAGAAATTTAATATATTGTGTATAGTTTTTCGCCTAAAACCTCGAAGGAATTACCCCCTCTTCACTTTCCTAATATCACTTATTCAGTACCCCGACAGGAAGAACAATATCTTTTGGCGATAATAAACTAATAAATCTCATAAAATCTATTAGTGTCATGATGTAACACTAGTAAATACATATGTAATACGGCTTCAATATATAACCGCTGCAACCCTTCTTGTATTTGAGAAAGTAATCGTTCTATTTCTATTAACTCGCAGTAGACGTCTTTCTAAGGAACTCTTACTCATCATTAGTAAATTTCGTCATAGCAATTTTAGTATGAAAGAATAGATTTTTAAGCTGCTAAAATTCTTCTTTAAATATGATTACGGCAATTTGGGTATTCGATAAACCACCAAAAATCATAGGATCCCTAATTACCCGTAATCGGCAATGGAAATTTTGAATATTTTCCACCCAACGTGGAGGGTGAACCGAAATTACCAATATCACTCTGATACCACCAAATAGCTTTGTCATAGATGATTAGTAGGTGTCCATAACTTGCAAGATATGTGTCGTTAAAGTTTTTTATCCAACCGATTATCAGGCCCATGGTCAATCCGTAGAGGAGCGATCCAAGAGGGTTAGCTCAGCGTCTATAACTCCGGGCAAAGTCTTACCATCCATAGACCAATTGATTTTATTATCCACTAGAAAACTGAGCTTTTTTGAACCACTGGAACGATTAGGAAACGAAATGATAGCCGCCACGGATCCTTCCAATTTTTGGTGCCCCATTATATTGATTACTAAAAAGATGATTAGTATCTTTGCTGCCTTCAGTTGTATTGATAAAGGAAAAGCCTATATCCTTATCTTTATCCTAGCATTCAGACCAATCTACATTTTCTTGATAGTTATCCACCTATATACCACTTACACTAAATTTTTCTGCAATAAAAATTTGTATCTCTTACATAAATTTTTAAGAAAAAATATAGTTATATAAAAATTTTAGATAGATTTGCATCAAAAATTATAGTGTCATAATAGAAATTCCTAATCATAGGGTTTCTCCAATAAAAAATTAAAGTAAATATTAAATCGACTTATAATTTTAAGTACCAAAGCCCTGATAGGGCATCCTTGTTCCACCTACCTCAAATTAAAACACTTCGATATTGGTGGAACGCTGTTAATTTCTATGAGCCATTTCTGTATATATATTCACATTTGCAATGAAATCATTTCAGCTTTTACCTGCCTCAAAAATTAAAATTCGAAGATGGCTTTTATTCGCCACGTTGACCATTTTAACCTCTGAAGAAAGATTTTCTGAATCAGTGACACTTAAGTTAATTGATAAATAAAGCTAGTTTCGATAAGCAGACTAAACATTAACAAGAAAAGTAGCCTACGTTTACCTGAAGGAATATCTGCTCGATGCATATTACGATACACACAGATATTGACATCCAAAGATGTTGAGGAACCAGACCCTCCGCTACCTTCAGCAATGGCCTCCGTTGGCGCAACGTCCAAAATGACATACTTGCGATAATACGTAGATTGTCCAGGTTCCGAATCACCAGATTCAGAAATGTATTGAACAAACTGTCCTACTATCATAAAGTCAGCATTAGCAACCGTATTTAAAGGAGCATAGAAAATGGCTGCTAGATCTACAGAGCTGGCAGAATTATCTGACATTTCTATTTTCCTACTTAATTATTTTCTGGCGTCGGTATTTTAAAATCAGTACCAGAATCTATACAATGATACATTTTAGATTTACGCATAGCTTTATTTTCTGTGCCATTTGTTCAGTAAATTCGGACAAACTCTTACTGTCAATAATCACATCAGAAGAAAGTAACCTTCCTAATGAAGCAGCTTTCACATTATCCTCTAGCTTCTGCATTTCCTCATACCAATCTTCAATTGTTTGTTTATGGACAACTAAAGCATTCGTTAAATAATCTCCTATGTTGACTGATGATTTTTCTATCAATTTATCTTCTGAAAGAACTTTTCCAAGCTTATCTCTTACCTTCTCAAGTAAAACTTCTATAGAAACCTTGGGATCGGATGAAGAATTCGCTACATCCTTCATTAAGGGTAACAAATAATTAACAAGACTTTGAACTACATATGGTTTGACGATGGCATCAGCTACTCGCAGGCCCATTTTATGCAGCTCGGTGGAGGGATTTACCTCTGCGGCTGATCTAATTCTTTTAGCAACATCATCAATAACCAGTCCAACTATTTTATTGGTGAATTCACGGATTCTTTTCAAATTTACATTATTTTTTAAGTTTTCTTTTTGAGGTGCTTCCTTAGTTTTAATTGAATCCCCCTGAAAAACAACCCTAAGATCAACCTCCAATTCTTTCAACGCGACATTTGGTACGGAGAGGTTTTGCAACAAATAGTCATCCTGATTCTTTTCAGCCAGCGTACTTATTAACTTATTTGAATAATCTTGAGCGCAATTTAAGTCCGTAAGTATAGCCTCAACAATTTCTTGTAATGTCGCCACTGCTACCTCTCCTTGGATTTAATGAAGCAACGGTAGTGTTCAACCACCGTCGCAAAAAAATTCAGGTTAGAGTTACGTTAATTGTCGTCATAATTACCGAACTACCTTTTTGGGTGTAGGTCAATGTAACATTGCTCTTATCACCCTAAGCATGATCGTTACAGCTCCTTGACCATTGGTTATACTCACACTGGAAGGATCCACAGTTAGTTTTCCATTAACTGTTGCAGTCACAGTAGCACTGGCTGGAGCTTTTCCAGTTGTATCGGTTACGGTTACTGTAATCGCTTTACTAGTGGTAGCATCATCGATGTTGAATCTGCTTTAATGGACGCTTGCGAACTAGGATGGAGGTAAAGCCCCATCAACTCGAATAGGGAATGCACCAGTCTTAGTGACTTTATCAATATTGGCTGAAATATTGAGTTGAAAAGGTTGCAGTCCACTAGCTTTTTCTTGGTTCTGTTCGGAAATCTATAGTAAGAGATTGACTTGTCTTTTGTCATCCGTCGGTACCGTAATCGTGAGGCCTTTTCTCCGGAAATAGTTTGTCCGAGTGACGACAAATCGAAAGACAACCAATCAGGAATACCATCGATTCTGACATTTGCACTAGATAGGATATAAAGAGCGGTTGTCAGCCCAGCAGGCAACTCGGCCTGGGTGGCATGCACTTGTACATTCTGGGTGTATTCGACTGAACATCGCGAGTCTTGTGTTGCTTTGGAGTTCTGTTTAGTTGAATAACTGGCATTGGGGCTAAATGGGCTCCAACCTATTTTGCCACTTGAAATTAGCTCTCCACCCACCTGGCTCTGAGAGCCTTGTTCTGTCGATTGTAAGGGTAAGGCATTGATATTTTCCTTAACTTGGACATCGACTTCATCGACAGTAATTAATGGAATCGGAACAATAACAAGAGACAGAACAACAAGATATATCTGCCTACCCTCGTATATGTAAAGGAAGGTTACGTTCACCACAGAATCAAAAGGAGCGTTGATTAAAGTTCCATAATCGATAAAACTTAATAAGCCTTTGGCTTCCTCTACTACACTTGTATCTACTTGTCGCATGACAGCCTTCCAGGAAACTTTGCCATTTGATGACATTTTGCTGAATGAGCCTTACAAAATCTTGCTAGACCATGTTGTAGTGCACATCATGTTGTAGCCTGCATCAGGTTAGGGGTAGGAAATTGATAAATCCATGCCAAATTTGTGGTACTACTTTCGTGTAATATTCAAATGAACTTAAACTTACTTGGTTACCATCTATGCTAAGCCAATTTTCTGTAACATTTCTGTTATCTACGGCGCTCAGAATGAGATAAAGTCAAGTCTTGAAGTAGGTGCCGAAAAAGCAAATCTTCGATTAAACCGATATTGAAACTCAGCCAAATGGCGGACGGTGTGCATATTTCGTTCTATTCGTATGACTGGTGCTACGGAGATCCGTCTTTAAATTACAGAGAACCGTATTCACCCAATAAATTCAGGCTTGTCAACAAGCAGATCGATCGCCTTCGCAGCGCCAACGGCTATCTCAGCCCTGAAGCGTTTGAGGAGCAACTAACTGCTTAGCAGTGTGTCCGTTGTTGATGGGTAGGATCAGGCCAATAGTATTCTCATTCAGGCTCCACCCCCAAGATAAATACGGATGCGCAAAATAGACCTGCGCATCCAGAGCCTCAGTAATCTTCTCGTGTAGAGAAAATTCTTTGCCGTTATCGGTGATAATGGTGTGTACTAAGTGCCTATACGGCCTAAGCTTGGTAGCCTTTGTAACCAACACTGCCGTCTGGCGCTAAATCTACTGAGGGAGAGTAAATCTGCTCTTACGATCTACAAGTAGCTAGGGCACCACTGTGGCCTAAAACCGTATCAATCTCCCAGTCTCTGATACGAGATTAAACATCGACAACTTGTGGACGCTATTTGATGCTGATGGCGTTCTTGATGTGCTCTTGAGTTGACTTTTCATTAGCTCATTTGTTGTGGGCCTATCCTTGTGCTGCAAGTTCTCGTACGGAGCCCCACCACATTCCTTATCAGCCTAGATAGCAGATAAATGGTTTTATGGCCAAATACAAATTTTCATCTTGCTCAAGCAAGCCGGAAATTTACTCAAGAGTATCTGGCTTTTCTTAGGCTGTAAATCTGGTATCGTTCGTTCTCGCTCAGTTGGCAGTAGCTCATCAGCTCCTTTCTCTTGGTCAGGAAGGGGGCCGACTCTACCCACTGAGCCCCTCTTACCAATTGCACTTATTATCCGAAACCAAGGAGCAAAGAAAACAGATGAAGCGACGGTTATTTCAATCGCCAGCTGGAAGCGCCGTAGTTCAACCAACATCTCATGGACAGATATTTCTATGAGTTATATCTGGACCTAAGATGTGGAAAAATTGCCAGTATTTACGAACGGTATAGTGACTATGAGGCTATAGCTGCATGAAACTGTCAGAAGTATTGATAAGTATAATATCCATATTAAAGCACTCACTATAAAACACTAAGCAACCACCTAAACAATAATAAATTTACGATTACAGCATGCCATCTAGCACAGGAGATATTTCATAAAAACAGGTAACCAATCAGAATTAATTGCAGATAAAATAATTAAAAATTAAACGTTAGAGTAACTTTCCCCCTTTAGCAGTAAATAAATAATTAGTATTTTTAAGTTTGACCTTATCGAAAACAACATGCTTTTAAATTTAAAGTTGCCCACTAAGTTACAGGGCGAAGTCTATAGATACCCTTTCAAGTGTTTTCTATTGTTCCCGCCTATTCATACTGACAGATATTTAAGTGAAAGAAATATGAACCAGGCATGCCTATCAATAGAGTCCTCGGATTCGTTATTAAGATTATTGTTTGCTAGCCGCCAGAGGTTATTTGGTAATGCATTGGCTTCCTTAATTACCGAGCATTCCCCCTCCAGTAGAGTTGTCATAGAAAGTAATTCACCGGCGGTGATAGCCGCCATAGGAGATCTTGATCACTGGAACATAATACTGCTTGATGAACTTTTCATTAGGTCCACAGTGAGCCTTTTAAATGAAGTAGAACGCATTAAAAATCGAGTCCCAGTTGCGATTCTTGCGGATCCGGAGCTAACTTCACAAGTCGATATTTATTTGAATTTCGGCATTGTTGGAGTATTGAACAAGCAAGATGATATAGAAACTTTTTTTTGCGGTTGCCGAGCAATTTCAGCAGGTGAGACCTGGGTCGCGCGTCCTTGGCAACAGGTGCGAAGGCAGCAGATCTTACCCCTAACTCCACGACAGCAGCAGGTGTTAACATTACTTAAGAAAGGCCTATCCAATAAACAGATTGCAGCTCGTCTCAACTGTAAGGAAAATACTATCAAAGTGCATTTGCGTACCATATTTCGAATTCTCGGTGTACGCACCAGGATCGCATGCCTAAGGGCGGCAGAGGCGGAGGGCTGGTTGATGTCGATCGAGTAGCTTGAGTATTAACAGTTGTTTATTTGAAAAACACCACCTCTTTGAACATTATTCTAAAAATCCTTATTCTCACAATGCGGAATTGCCCTCAGCCCCCTAAAAGGGGGCTATTACATCCACTACTCGATCTTACCTATGAAAATACAAAAGATCGTCGCTTTGTGTACGACAATGCTACAGATTCTGACCTGTTACGCTATAGCTTGGCCCGCCGTACAATTGACAAAATTTGCCCTCACCGTCAGAATGAAGGAAAACCTTCAAGACAAGATGGCAGAAGGCTTGGAAAGTATGTGCGACGCTGAAAACGCTTAACGAACTTTTGCTAACGTCGATTACTTATCAGGAGGGATCGCTATTTATCTGGATTAATTCAGACCAAATCTGACACATTCTCTTGAAAAAGAGGGGTTTACCGGTTTTGATGAAGGTGCCTAAACCTAAAAGTAAAACCAAGGGTATACCCCATGATCCATACTAATGATCGCATCATCAAACACAAGACCGGATTACTAAATCTGGTAGAAGAGCTCGGCAATATATCCAAAGCTTGTAAGATACTGGGTGTATCGAGAGGCCCTTTCTATCGGTACAAGGAGGCCGTCTTGGTTTATTCCCTCCAAGAACCCATCCATGGACAGGTACGCGTTTGCAATGAGCCGCGTAAACGCCGTGTATTTGTGTCTCCTAGTCGAGTTCGTAGCATCTGGCTGCGGTATGACCTAGCCCAACTTCAAATTGCGATTAAAGGCGCTAGGGGCCAAGGTGGCTGAGGAGGGGATAATTCCTACGGAGTCGCAGCTTCAGGCTTTGGAAAGAAAGAACATGATAATGAAACCCTTTATCATGGCTCGTAAGAACTTGCCATTTGCATCCTCAGTCAATGGCGCTAAAGCATTATGCCTGCACTTCAGTTTGATTCGCACAGCCAAGCACCACGGCCTTGCCCCCTACAAGTATTATGTGGAGGCATTTGAGCAGATTCCTCACTGCCAATCCGTTGAGAATTTTGAGGTACTGTTACCCTGGAATATCCAGCTTGAGAGAGTTGGGATGGTTGTAGAGTGCAATTAGGAGTGTGGCGGGAAAGCTCTGCGCAACTCCATGCTTCTCATTTGGTAACACTTCTTGTTGAACTTCGGTGCCTGTCCACTCAACGCCTCAACTTGAGTGACTCAAATAGAATCCTCACTCACAGCAACACAAGTGCCGAGCACACACACTGCGGGACTGCCAAGGCTTTCTTAACCCTTCATCTTTTCCAACCGGCAATGTTGCAACACCAATACAAGTGAATGCAATATACGAACAAGTTCCTTAAACGCCCAGGTACTAAATTGAAAGCTAAAGTGCGAATTCAATATTGATATTGAAAAAGAGGATGATGTAATGCCTAGTATTAAACTCATAAGTCAAGATGAAAAGGAAGAAACAATCGTCAGAAGCACTTCAGATTTTCTCATCTGGCTGGTAGGGAACAAATACCCTTTCCCGCCGAAAAATTTTGCCGAGCATGATCTGCTTGAGAAAGTACTGCAAAGGATTCAGGCTATCCATGGGGATGAATGCGAGTTCGAAGAGGCGTGGGACGCTGTTGTGGACGTCGACGCTGCGATTGATGATGGAGACTGGGAAGAGCCCGAAGATAGTAAGGGATGGCCGCCGGGAGAATGGGGCTGGGACAATAAGACCGGGCTTATCCGCGAACCCTATCAGTTCTATAGGGATATGCCAATAGAGATATTTTCTGACCTAGTTGCCAAACTGAGCGTTAAGCTTAAAGACTTTCGTCTGGTCGGCTATCATGCCACGTCACTGGAATCTGTTTCAAACTTGCTATGGCAAGGCCCTCAGGAAGAGCCTATCGGAACTGTAAATGCGAAGGGAAAGGGAATAGGTTTCTATGTTAATCCAGTTGTCGGCCCCAGCACCTCATCTGGAAAAGATGGTAAAGGGCCGTCCACGGGTCAAGTTAAGAAATCCTCACTCCTCTGGGGACCGTGCCTAGTCGCCGTATATGCGCATAAGGATATTCAGATTCGGTTACCCAAAGAAGCAGGGGTGCCGGAACCCAAAGCGGAGGCTCTTCTCTACTATGGTGCGGATGAGCTGGTCGTCCCTGTAAATCATTTTGATGAGGAATCATTGCTGCTCGTGAGAAACCCGAACGATTTCTCACTCTCATCCAACCCCAACTATAAAGCTGTGAAATACGACAACCCTACAGATGCGGTTAGCCTGTTCGAGAAAGGCCCCTTTATCTGGCCAAGGTAAAGGTAAAGGTAAAGTATTCTCGCCCTTCAGCTTTTCTTCCTGTACTTCGCGGTAATGGGCGGAGTGTGCCAGATGGAATGTATGAATAACGGTCTGGGCTGTGTTTTATACACATCATTTAAGTCCATTTAAAGCCTCCGCTGCCCCCATATAATGGAGCAGTTTAGTGTATCCCTGCCAAACGGTTTTAACTCCGGGCTCACCATCGCCGCTCCGCCCCAGAAAGCCTCCAAGTCCTGCCTGCATACGAGTTATATCTCTCATACTTGGAGACTCATTTGGAGGGGAGGTTTTAGCTTGCATTATCCATATCATACGTCACTCTTTTTCAGAGTAGACATTCTTACACGATGTATCAGGAAGTGCTCGTGTTGTCATGGAGTGTAGACGCCACCCAATAATCATATAGATTGCAATACAGTTCAGCATTCGCTGCTCGGTTCTAAAGCGATTACTTTCTATCTGGCATCCGCCTTTCACCACTCTAAAATAGGTTTCAATGTCCCATCGACTTCGATACCACTCAATGATGATCCTCGCTTGCTTAAAGTCCTCAACTGCAAGATCGGTCAGCAGCATCCATTCAATACCTTTTTCGCCCTCTGGTGGGCTTAATTCCTTAGCAAAGACTGCGTAGAGAGAAAGAGGTCGTTTTGATTTTCCTTTTCCCTGCAATCTTACTTCTGCAATGGATACACTGACCTTAGCTTCCCTTTCTGGCTCTCCATTCCTTTTGGGGATACCTACTGAGTATTTCCCGATGGGCTTTTGTTTGGTCATATAGTCCCAAAGTAAAGTTGTATCTTCTCCACCGATCTCTAAACTACGATTAGCCTTGGCTCGAACAATATAGCTTGCACGCCGCTGTCCATTTTGATCTTCAGCTAATTGAAACCACTCATGAATATCCCCCTCTCTATCTGCGATGCTCGCAAGCTGATTCATAATGGTCTAGCCAACGTCGACTCTCTTTATCTTGTATCGACTTGGTATAGCGAGAATTAGCACTAGATTCTTTATCTCGCTGCCACATGCTACCCTCAATAATACCCAGATTATCTCTGGATGGTGTTATTGCGATAGACGTATGTAGGAGCTGCTGATTAGTCTCTTTGCGCCGGAGTGTTCCCATTTCTTTGCTTTCTAAATCGGTAGCAAAATTTAGGAAAGTGGTATCCTGAGGGATAAGAACAACTGGTTGAGCCTTGATTCTTTCAAGAGTGGCTGATTTATGGGCACTCATAATGGAGTCAAAGCTGACTTTATCATTTTCGATAAATCGACAGGCTGCAAAGGTTTCTGTCCAAGACTTGTTTGCACAGGGAATACGACTCTTTGGGTCGGCACTTAAATTACTGAGAATATTGGACAAGCGCTTATTCAATCGTGTATCACCCATAACCTGATTTTTCACTTCGTCCCTGACCCAGTCCTGCATAAGTATCCAGCCAAATCTGTAGCTCTTATAACATGTAAACTTTAACTCATTGATTTTTATAATAAAAATGAAAAAGTTGTATATAAAACTTAGCGCTAAGCTTTGGGGCTGCGCGATAGCGCAGTCCTTAACAGCGCCTTGTTAGCACTGACATTTTACTGCTTATAAATAATTGGTTGACCACTTTCTTCATCAATTCTGTCTAATGATTCCCCATGGTATTGATTGAGTAATAAGTTAATAACACTGTTACCATATTGCTCAAACCAAAAACTACCCATTTCTTTCAATCTATTAATGTTCGTTTTGCTAATATCATCCATCGCATCATCAGGTGGTTGTGATAAACCCGGTTGTGGCCTCATCTCAGAATTCACTCTGATATAACTACCTGGCTTGAGAATAGTGATAGCCTGATAAGCAACCACGCGCTCATCAGTTAATACATCAAGAATCTGACCTTTTACAAGCCAGCTTATTGCTCCCCATTTTGTGGATTCAGGTCCATTAATTTTACGAGTCCGATAGCCAGTACCTACTGATAAAACCCGCAAGTTTTCTAGGGATAAATCGCTCCAAATACTTTTTGCCTCGGCTATTGCACACATAGTCGGATTGTTAGCTGTAACGCCACCATCAATCAGCCAGTACTCTTCATCAGAGGCGCCTATTTCCACTTCTCTGGTAGGAAAATAAGTTGGTGCAGCAGTGGATGCATCTGCAACTTTATATGAGTCAAGATCTCGATATTTCGAATCTGATGATTTTATAACTTCCGGTTTACGTTTCTCGATTGCATAAGTGACTGCCAGAACATGTTTGCCATCAGGTACATCACGAATCTTGGCATTGCCAAAATTAGTTTTTAAAAGCTTAGTTTTGCCCTTAGCTTCATACTTTGGGGCATTTATTCCATCCAGCTCTAACCACCACCTGTTTCTGGTAAATATTATCTTAGCATTTTGGTAACTGAACAATTGGTTTATATCTTTTACAGATAAATTTGTTGTGGCCAGACCAAGAGCAATGATACTTCCAGTACTTGTTCCCGCATAAAAGTCAATACAATCCCGAATAGATATACCGTGGTCATTATTCAATTTTTCTTCAACATGATAAAGAAATTGAGTAGTAGCAGCACCACGAATTCCGCCACCATCTAGTGATAGGATTAGTCTGGACATAACTTTCTCCTTACCTCACTGTTTTATACACATCACTTAAGTCCATTTAAAGCCTCCGCTGCCTCCATATAATGGAGCAGTTTAGTGTATCCCTGCCAAACGGTTTTAACTCCGGGCTCACCATCGCCGCTCCGCCCCAGAAAGCCTCCAAGTCCTGCCAGCATACGAGTTATATCTCTCATACTTGGAGACTCATTTGGAGGGGAGGTTTTAGCTTGCATTATCCATATCATACGTCACTCTTTTTCAGAGTAGACATTCGTACACGATGTATCAGGAAGTGTTCGTGCTCGTGTTGTCATGGAGTGTAGACGCCACCCAATAATCATATAGATTGCAATACAGTTCAGCATTCGCTGCTCGGTTCTAAAGCAATTACTTTCTATCTGGCATCCGCCTTTCACCACTCTAAAATAGGTTTCAATGTCCCATCGACTTCGATACCACTCAATGATGATCCTCGCTTGCTTAAAGTCCTCAACTGCAAGATCGGTCAGCAGCATCCATTCAATACCTTTTTCGCCCTCTGGTGGGCTTAATTCCTTAGCAAAGACTGCGTAGAGAGAAAGAGGTCGTTTTGATTTTCCTTTTCCCTGCAATCTTACTTCTGCAATGGATACACTGACCTTAGCTTCCCTTTCTGGCTCTCCATTCCTTTTGGGGATACCTACTGAGTATTTCCCGATGGGCTTTTGTTTGGTCATATAGTCCCAAAGTAAAGTTGTATCTTCTCCACCGATCTCTAAACTACGATTAGCCTTGGCTCGAACAATATAGCTTGCACGCCGCTGTCCATTTTGATCTTCAGCTAATTGAAACCGCTCATGAATATCCCCCTCTCTATCTGCGATGCTCACAAGCTGATTCATAATGGTCTAGCCAACGTCGACTCTCTTTATCTTGTATCGACTTGGTATAGCGAGAATTAGCACTAGATTCTTTATCTCGCTGCCACATGCTACCCTCAATAATACCCAGATTATCTCTGGATGGTGTTATTGCGATAGACGTATGTAGGAGCTGCTGATTAGTCTCTTTGCGCCGGAGTGTTCCCATTTCTTTGCTTTCTAAATCGGTAGCAAAATTTAGGAAAGTGGTATCCTGAGGGATAAGAACAACTGGTTGAGCCTTGATTCTTTCAAGAGTGGCTGATTTATGGGCACTCATAATGGAGTCAAAGCTGACTTTATCATTTTCGATAAATCGACAGGCTGCAAAGGTTTCTGTCCAAGACTTGTTTGCACAGGGAATACGACTCTTTGGGTCGGCACTTAAATTACTGAGAATATTGGACAAGCGCTTATTCAATCGTGTATCACCCATAACCTGATTTTTCACTTCGTCCCTGACCCAGTCTTGCATAATTATCCAGCCAAATCTGTAGCTCTTATAACATGCAAAATGTAACTCATTGATTTTTACAATAAAACTGAAAAAACTTGTGTATAAAACTTAGTGCCATTCTCAGCAAGATGTTTATTGATTTCCTCAAAAAAGAGTTTTGCCCAGCTGATTCAACTCCAGTAAGTGCCGAAAGTTAAGAATCGTTGTCTCGTAAGAAATTGGGCCTCTTAAAGTCAACCTAGCAAAATTACGCATAGATTCAATCTTATATAGTGCATCTTCCATAGCATGATCACTGAGTTTGTAAAATAACTGTATGCAATGGATGTGCAGCATGACACACAATGGATACGGTTGTCGGTCAATTTTACCTCATGAATAACAAGGCTCTTTTTGTACTTATAGTCGCCCCCATGGGATGAGAGCATGCATCTGAGAAAGAAATATCTCTCGGCGAGTTTTCGGCACTTAAGTTTATATTCTTCTTCGGAAAATGCGACTTGGTGCATATTTCATCGTAGCCTTAAGGTATGGCTGAATACTGCCAAATTGACTCGGAATTATTCAGGGCTTTCCTTGAAAAATATAATTTATAAAATTCGAACGTATGTATTTAAGGAGTACGGAATATTGGTCTTCTGTTCAACTATTTATCGCCGGCACAGCTGTCTCAATTGGCGGTTGCGCATGCTTCGAAAAGGCAAACCTTTTCGTACGGTGTTAGCCCTGGGGCTAGAAAGATACTCACTTCAGGGATTAAATAAAGCCTGGGGGATCGTCGATGAAAACACCATGTTCACACCTTGGGAGTTAGACGATATATTTTATACGCAGCCGTGTGCACTTGTGCAGAGAGGCCAGCCTCTAGATTTATTCTCTCATTTCCCTATGTTGCATCTTTCTTGAATCTTTCAAAATTCCGTATAACATTATCTTAGCTTTATATTAACTTAACCGTAGAGTAGATGACTGAGTAATTGATATTTATGAGTAACCTTACTCCGTTTGTAAGTGATGGTGGATTTAGCAAAAAGTACGGAGAATGCGTTATATTTAATATTTTATAGTCTTTCATTTATGCCATGTTAATAATTAATTAATATTAATTTTTTGAGTTTTCTGTCTTGCTGAATTATAAATAAGAAATAATTAGCAATCTTATTTGTTCAATGCGAGATAGATACCAACCACTGGCCGCAGCTTGACTCCCCCCTTCTACATGCTTTTGCATGTTCAGGCTGCGGCCAGTCCTAATATGACAAGGGCTTCCCTTGAAAAATATATAATTTATAAAATTCGGACGTATGTATTTAAGGAGTACGGAATATTGGTCTTCTGTTCAACTATTTATCGCCGGCACAGCTGTCTCAATTGGCGGTTGCGCATGCTTTGAAGAGGCAAACCTTTTCGTACGGTGCTAGCCCTGGAGCTAGAGAGATACTCACTTCAGAGATTAAATAAAGCCAGGGGGATCGTCGATGAAAACACCATGCTCACGCCTTGGGAGTTAGACGACACATTTTATACGCAGTCGTGTGTGCTTATGCAGGAGAGGCCAGCCTCTAGATTTATTCTCTCATTTCCCTATGTTGCATTTTTCTTGAGTTTTTCAAAATTCCGTATAACATTATCTTAGCTTTATATTAACTTAACTGTAGAGCAAATGACTGAGCAATTGATATTTATGAGTAACCTTACTCCGTTTATAAGTGATGCTGAATTTAGCAAAAAGTACGGAGAATGCGTTATATTTAATATTTTATAGTCTTTCACTTGTGCCATGTTAACAATTAATCAATATTAAGTTTTTGAATTTTCTGTCTTGCTGAATCATAAATAAGAAATAATTAGCAATCTTATTTGTTCGATGCGAGAGAGATACCAACCACTGGCCGCAGCTTGACTCCCCCCCTCTACATGCTTTTGCATGTTCAGGCTGCGGCCAGCCCTAATATGACAAGAGCTTCCCTTGAAAAATATATAATTTATAAAATTCGGACGTATGTATTTAAGGAGTACGGAATATTGGTCTTCTGTTCAACTATTTATCGCCAGCACACCACGTGTACCTGCTATAATGTTTCACGTATGCTTGGCACTGCCAATCTCGCATATGGCCTCCTTTATAGAACTTGCCGCTTCATGGAGGCCATATTTTTCATTCTGCGCGCCGGAACGGCAGCACCCTATCGAGTCTCACCACCAGAGGCGGTGGTTTACCTATGTATTAATTAGAAGTGGGGTGCATCAAACTTGACACTAAAGATCACTCATCAACCATAGATTACCTACCAAGGAAAGATCCGGGTGCTAGCCATGGTGGCGGTGATAGCGGTATCGGGAATAGCGCTTGGCCCCATCCTCGCTGTTAATGTCATACTCAGAGCGGGAGTGGTAATTTCCTTCCTTACTTAATTGAGATGTCAGCTCAACTTCCGCCTTTTGCAGCTCACTCGCCTGTCCCCAAGAACCGTTGTTCTCCAACACGGGGGCTACTTCCGTTTTTGGAGGCGTCACACCTCGAAGAGGATAATCGTCACGAGCTGTTGTTCGGGTCAGTACCGATCCGATATCCGGCGCTGCCGCATCTCGGGCTGTCAGGCTAGACAGACCAAAGCGTTTTTCCAATGTTGCCAGTATAGAGGTATGATCAAAAGGCGTCGTAGAGGGTGTATTTCCGTTCAAGCCCTGATCCGGCTCCGAAACACGAAACACCGTCCCAGCTTCGATTAGAGGGGAGACCAGCACCGTTGGAACCCTCACCCCAAAACGCTGGAAATTGAACCCCTCGTTATCGGGACAGTCCGCAGGCTGTGCTGCATTTTCAGGGGGGGCGACATGATCATAGGTACCACCATGCTCATCATAGGTAATGATAAGCAGGGTCTTATTCCACACGGGAGAGTTTCGCAAAGTCTGATAGATGTTATAGAGGTACTGTTCCCCCTTTGCCACATCATAATTAGGATGCTGGCTGTTACCACTAAAACCCCATTCAGGTGTCAGAAATGTGTAACTGGCCAATGATCCATTACCGGCCGCCTGCTTGAATGCATCAAAGTTGCCAAAGCTCCCGTATTCCGGGTTGGCAGGCAACGCCTGCAGGGATTCACGGGTTAATATCGGGTCATCTTGATACCCATAGAGACTCCACTGTAGCTGAGCATCCTCAAGCAGGTTGAAAATGGTGGTAGCGTTATATTTCTTGTCATGATTATTCAAGCGTCCAAGACTGGTTGCCATATGAACAAATGCACGATTGGGCAATGTCTGTGTGGGCACAGAGGAGTACCAGTGATCACATACAGCGTAAGATCTAGCCAGACCAGACAAGACTGGTAATAATTCCGGCGAATACATTCCCATAATATCGCTGGGCTCTGTGCCTTCGACAATCGGCCATCTATTGGCCTTTTTCTCATTATCTTTACGTTTCCATTGCAGCGTGAAGGCAAAGTCAGTGATAAAACCCTGATTGGTAGCTTCAGTTCCAGCCTGCGGCGTTTTATAGTCGCCAAATAATTGGCTGTTGGTACTGTAATACCCTTCTCCGGGATTTACCCCAGGCCAGTAGTACGGATGCTGATCAGAGGGTATCTTGAACACTTTCACCGTATTGCCTTTACCGTCAGGGTTGGCCTCTTCTCCCGTTAAGCCTTCATAGGGATGCCCAAGCGGTGATTGATTATTCTGGTCCGTGTACAAAAAACCCAGCATATGATCGAAAGAACGGTTTTCCAGCATTACTACGACAATATGGTCGATTTGATCCAGCATATTTTTGTCAGAAGATCTCATGAAATGACTCCATTTATTCCAGATGAACAACCAGGCAGACCCAAATAAGACCGTTAGCCCCCTCGCTATCGCCAAGTATGTCCGTTGTTGTAAAAATCTAAGAAGAATTTTCTTCCTGCATTGCTCTTTCGTGGAAGTGTTGTAATTATTTTTCAAAGTAGCTCAAAAATTTCCCCAATCAATCAGCTAATACAAAATAAGCAATGGATCAGTTTTATTTATCTTGTGATGGCAGTCATCAATACTGAAAAAACCGGCTGCACCTTAGCAAAAAGCATTACACAAGAAAGGGTAGGCTATTTTATCGGAAATTAGTGAATTTCTATAGGTATCCTTAAGGCTACCCCATCTTGTACCAGGTTTGTGTATTGTTATTATGGCACCTTGCCTCAGTCTGCTCATTGGTATTTCTGAAAACACTGCGAAAGTAGTACTCCAAATTTAATATAGCGATAATAGAGCCCTTAATGTATACCTGATGATGATCAGAACATACTTAGCATTCTGTGCATAACCGATTTCGGTAATTTTTAGTTAGAATTTAACTTGAGGATAGCAAGATGAAATTTGGGTCTAAATTTAAAACAGTTGCCTGTAATACTTTGGCAATTGCTATCATATCTATCGTGTCGCCATATAATTTAATAGCAAAAGAAACTATAGGATTTGAATTTGAAGATTACTTACATGCTTGGCCAAATGGAGCCCCGACTAACAGCGATGGCATTTATTGGCCCGCGGAAAGTAAATCGCCAAAAATTAAACTCCTAGGTGATACACGCGCTGGATATACTGATCTGGAAGTACATATGGGCCCTTTTGAATTGTCAAATTTAGAGGCTCAATGGTATATAAATTATTTGGATTGGTATGCAAAGACTATTAACGAGGCCACAGATAAAACGGGACAGTTTCAACAGATTTATAAGTATATTGTGGCTGATATAGTTCAAAAGGGTAGTGATGACGAACAAAAAGGCGACAACGGTGACGATAATCAAAACCCAAAGTTCACACTAGCTCGAGTGACTGAATTCATAAATCCTAACCCCAAAAAAAATGTATATAACAAGAAAAACCCACCAAATCCCACATCCGACGTAGGGCCACAGGTTACCTTTTCAATGGAAACAGAAAAAGTCTACAATTTTTTTATGGACTTTAAAAATAATCCATTCGTTTATCAATACCAAATTAAATATGTCAATGATATTGTTGAGTGGGAGAATACAAATAATTATGATCCTATCGAGGAATGCCTTGAGAAAGACAAATTGGACCAAACGCCATATGAATGCTCAAAACGCGGAAGAGGTTTTGCTTACTACCTCGCGTACTATTTGAGCAATAGTATCGCTAAGATAAACTACTTAATTGCCAATCAAGGGGATGATTTTATTGGTGGCGATATTAAAAAAGAAAGCTACCCCTTACTATTGAGGAATCAGAAGGCAATAAATGCTGTTAAGGAATATTATGGCATTATTAAGAGTAACGATGAATTTATTGCAGATAATGAAAAAGATTATCTGTCGGAGGTTGCGCAGCTATTGACAACTGTACTGCCCGATATTACTCCAGGGTACGAAATGACAACCAATGATTTTGTCGAGGAATATTTAAAGTTCCTTCAAAGCAATAAAAAAAGTGGTTTCAAATATGGACCGAAAGGTCTTTATGGAATTGACAAACTGAATTTTACAACCCTGGGAGACATTCAGGATTTGACAATAAAAGAACCAAATCCAGATTCTATATATACTGAAATAAGGCCTTTACGCAATATCTATGTGACGGAAATTTTAAATTTGGAAACGAAAGACTATGCCATTCCGTATGGTGAGGCTGTCAAACGAGCCGATAATGCAGCGATGTATCTGAAAGGACTCTTATCAGATTAATAGAGAGATAATATTTTAAATTTACTTAAAGATTGAAAGCGTACAACGATCGATGGCTTCTAGTAAGCCGACTTACGGAAGCTTCCCTTGATCTTGGAGTAGCAGCAGTTGATAAAACAGTTGCTACTTTTTTCCCTAGGGCAATATAACGATACTCCAGAATGGAGCAATCTACTGTTAACACTAGACCCTATGGCTGGGATGCTACCAGGTTCACAATAGATAAGGCTTATTAAGAATAATGATAAATTGCATTGGCACTGCATACAAGAAAAAATCCAGTACTTCTCCCAAAGATTAGTCGGTTGACGCCATGGGAATATGATTACAAAGTATACAAGAAGCGTAATGAAGTTCAGGAGTATACCAGCGAGTGAAAGGATTTCGAAGAAAATTGCTCGTAAAATTAACTATTTATAGGAGTATCACATTGAAAAGAGTATGTCTGTTTATCATTATTCTGACTGTTAGCGGATTGAAACATTTACGGGCAGCGGAGGCTCCAACCTTTGGAAAGGCCCAAAGGTTACTGAGTATTGAGCAGATATATGCAAGTCAGGCTCGTTCCACATCCGCACGAAACCATGACAGGGACTGGATGATAATTTTAGTGAACCATGGGGAAACTGTTGAGAAGGGCCAGCGCATAGCGATATATAAGAATACCAGGGGGAGAACGGTTCTTGAGTACATTGCCAGCCGTTCAGGTCGGGTGCTGGTTAGTGGCCGGAATACGCCAAATACCCTGGCTTCTATTCTAGATATTATTACAGCTCCCCACAATAAGTAATGTGATATACAGGGTTGCACTGTCGCTACTCCGCAATAACTCTAATCCTTATTCACTCCGTTCATAATTATCATAACTTATCAGGTCAATGCAGGTTACATTCTATATGTTTAGAGTGAATTTTAGAGGTATAGAGATCTACCTAAGGAGCCCATAAATCAGTAGTTCGGACAGTTTTAAGGGATGAAATGGGTAAGAACCATGGGCAGATATTGAGAAAATAAGGTTCTCAAATTTAATTGGCGCAGCATCTGCCCATGGAAGACGCAGTAAAAGCTATTTTCGTTCGAATGTCCAATATCAAAAACCACAAAACCAAGGCGAAATTTGTTTCGACCATTATTCCAACGGGGCTACACATCGTTGGTAAATTGCGATCTGACGCGAACTTGCTATAGCTATATGAAGGCGTTTACAGAGGCGCTGGACGGCTAAGAAAATACGATGGGAAAGTTGCCTTTGTTGCCGGCGTGAATTGTTTTGAGTATCTTGGTATTTTAAATGATGCGACTGAAGTATATACAAAGGTTGTCTATCCCAGATTTTTGAAAAGAGTTATTCACATTGTGATGCTAAGCTCTACCAACGGCAAAAAAAAGGGTCACGTACTGCTGTATTCGACAGATACAGAGCATGATGCGATGACACTGATCGCCTATTACAACTCAAGGTTTTAAATAGAATTTCTATTCAGAGAAGCCAAACAGCACAATTATCTAACGCACTGCCGGTCAATCTGAAAAGAGGCGATCAATCTACAAATAAATGCATCAATGACAGCTCTAAATTTACTGAAAATTGAGGATAGAAGAGTCTGGGGTGGCTCTGGGCACATTGGTGCGGAGAAGCGTGAAGAGTTGCAAGAGCGAGAGCGAGAGCTGGATTAGTAGATAGCAATGAAGCCGAGCAAGCTAAAAACTATTACAGGGACTGATGCACTCCGTAAAGAGGAAAAGATCAAGGCGTAGATAAGAGCAAAGGTCGAGCACCCCTTTCACTACATCAAGCGGGTGTTTGGATATGACAAGGTCCGTTATCGAGGACTGGCAATAAACACTGAGAAGCTATACTTGCTAGCAGGCTTCACCAGCTTACCAATAGAAAAAAATACTCGGTTACCTAGATGTTGCATGTCTGAAATCAGACTACTGAGATCATCAGTTGAAAAATCAGAGAGCTATAACGTGAAAAATAAGTGTTTGCGCTTAAAAAATTTCTTTTTTATCGATTTAGATTAATTCCAGGAAAATTCTTCATTGATCAAAAACTCCCAAATAGGCTTAATTTTTAATTATGAAAAGCAGACATCATAATCCAACCTCAGAAAAAATTTCACATGAATTATTCTACAAACTTATAACTGAATGTGAGTCAATGATTAATTTATGCTTATCTTCCGGGATACTTATACCTCCAGACGTGATTGAATCTTGGGTTCAGTTTATTGATGGGCAAAAATGCATTGATGAATCCAACAGCAATATTTTTAAAAAAAATTACGAAAAAGACTCAGTGAGGAAGCTAATGAAAATTCACAACACACTTGTTAAGATTATATACCCTAGAACTCCTAGAGCTGCAATCTTAATGTATGAGTCCACAAAAAATCCATATCAGATCAACACACTCCTGTCCGTGAATATTTTTAGAAATATGATGCTTGTTGTTGTAGTCTCTCTGTTTCTGTTTATATGTTTTGGGATATCTCCTCAGATTGACCTTGAGGCAAGAACTAAATATATTTTTTTAGAGTTATCCGGGGCAGATTTGTTAGTAATACTTTTGTTTCTTCTTTCCGCTGCCTCTTTGGGTTCATCTTTCGCATGCGTCCTTGCAATTAGTCATTATATGGAAAAAGGAATATTCGATCCAATATATAACTCGTCTTATTGGATTAGATATCTTTTCGGTATTATTTTTGCTATATTTGTGTGCACGTTGTTCGTTCATTCAATTCCATTAGGTTCTCAAGTAATCCATGACATTGGCCGCCCTGCTACGGCTATGGTGGCTGGATTTATTGTTCATTTTGTTTTTCCAGCATTTAAGATTGCTTTAGAATTTTTTGTACGCTTATTATTAAATACGAAAAAATGAAAATTATACACCTTGGTTTCAAGCAATAAATCCGATTCCCTTATGCCGTAAGTAGATCATCTTGTAGCGCCATAAATAACTTATTGGTAACCTTCCACCCTACTCGCTCTTGGCCTACTATTCAGGCGATCCATTACGAATTGAACTTGCTCGTCTGTTACTTTATTAAAGTCGGTATCCTTTGGGAAATACTGTCGAATAAGGCCGTTAGTATTTTCATTGATTCCTCTCTCAGGATGAATATGGGTGAGCAAAATAAATATCCTTGGTTTCAAGTATTAAGTGCAACCCTTTTATACTGCAAGCAGCTCATCTTACAGCCCCATAAATAACTCACTCGGTGACCTTCCACCTCAACTCGCTCTTGGTTTTCTATTCAGGCGATCCATTATAAATTGAACCTGCTCATCTGTTACTTTATTAAAGTCGGTACCCTTTGAAAAATACCGTCTAATGAGGCCGTTAGTATTTTCATTAATCCCCCTCTCCCAAGATGAATATGGTTGCGTAAACTAAATATCAGTCTCCAACCCTTATGCAATCGTTTCACGGCCAGCAAATTCAAGACCATTGTCGAATGGTAATTGTTTTGATTTTATCTTTGAAGCTCACCATGTGACTAACCGCTGCTTCAGCCGACAAGTCTGATCGTTTACCTGTCAATCTGACAATAACAGTAAATAACGTCTTGTGTTCAACCATGGTCAGCAAAGCCCCACCACATCCCTTGCCTATAACGGTATCACCTTCCCAATCACCTATCCGATTCATTCGATCAACAACAGCTGGCCCTCTGGAAAAAGATGCCTTGAGGATGCACTGGATAAGTCCATTTGGAATTTAAGGTGGGCGAAAAGAAACCAGATTTTGTTCTTTTTCTTCTCACGAGCTGATTTACTCTCATCCGGAATGGCCTCTAACGCTACCGAGAAACCTGCCAACCTGACCGGCATACTTGATAAGTTAAAGCGTTTTGAAATTCCTATACATTGAGTACTATTTCGACTTCTTAAAAACGGATATAGTTTCATACCCCTTAAATATTACCGTTATCTGAGTTGGAGTAGACTCTATTATCTTAAACTCTACAATATCATTTTGAGCCCTTAATTTTATTTTAACTGTACATACATCTAGCCCCCAAGTGCCAGATGAATCCAGACGATTATTCAACCAGGAATTAAATTCATCGTTTTCAGATAATTGAAATTCTTGATAAAAAATCACACCTGATTGATACGAATACACACCAACTATATTCGCTTTCTCAACTGGGCAGGCAAGCCCAAAACTTGAAAGGAGAAGCAAGAATAAAATCGTTAATATCTTCATCTTTTAACCCTCACTTACCAATAAATTACCAACATGGCGACATATCCCTGCATGTTAAAAATTCCAATGGGTTCCAGTAATTTAACCTTTTTCTCGTCCGGCATGGCATTAACACGGAATACAGCATGGTCATTCAGGCTTTTAGGAAGTTTGTCAATTTTCATCTCCTTCAATAAAAAATACCTCAACAGCCCTTTGGTATTCTCGTTTAACCCGCGCTCCCAAGAACGATGTGGCTTTACACAATAAACATTGTAGCCTAGTGTAAGAGCGGTCGACAGGATGTCCATGAATTCGGCACAGTTGTCGAAGGTTATTGTTTTACACACTGTCTGATACGGCTTCATTAAGTTCTGTCGAAAAGTTCGCCGGTCTTGCGGGTACCTCTGCATCTCAGTTATAAGCGCTGGCCCTGAATCTGCAGTTTTAGATCCGTACCGTTGATCAGTAGATGTGATTTTGTATGTAGTTTGCTTCTATGTTCTCGCTTTCCCGCCGCACTCCTAATTATGCTGCTGCGGGCATTCAAAATCTCTCAAGCTGGATATTTCTAGGGTAACAGTGCCTCATAATACTCACACACAGCATAACAAGTGCCGAGAACACAACTGTTGAGCTGCCAAGGCTTTCTTACCCCCCATATTTTTCATACAACAATATTGCAACATCAGTACAATTGAATGCAATATACCATCAATTTCCTTAAACAACCTGCTGCTAAACTGGAGTTTAAAGGTTAAAGCGCGAGTTAAACGACAATATCGAAATATGCTGCGAATGCGGCGATCTTGTAGAAGTGATTATCCGAACCAAAGGTGTCTAAGGTGATCAAGAAAACCCTAGATCATTCGAGAGAAAAGTTGAATCGTAGAGTTTTTAGTGTGATGTATAAATCCACGTCCTAAAGACATGGTTATGAGTAATTAGCTTTGCCCATTACGAATGGGGAGGCTCATGCTAAACCTAGGTTCGAGTTGCCCCCACAATTTGAACTAAAGGAAATGACATGAGCTGTTTTGAAAAATTTATGAATGCGCTTTGGAATTACCAATACCATATCATTTGGGATCCAAAGTACCGATACAGGACGCTGAAAGGTACGATTGCAAATGAAGTTCACAAATGTATTTAAGTCTACTGCAGCCAGCTCTGATGCAGTGTCGTGGAACTGAACGTTCAGGTACATTATGTGCATCTGCTGGTTAAGGTGCCACCGAAGGTCTCAATCTCTAAGCTTTGGGGGTCTTTACACGTTTCCCCTATCCTCCGAAAAGGCCATATTGGGGTGATCACTTTTGGGCGAAGGGTTACTGTGTAGATACAGTTGAGGTTGATGCAGGCATGATACGTAAGTATGTAAAGCACCAGAAGAAAATTGAGCAGCATCAATCTTAGTTAGATTTACGCGGATAATTCTACTTTGGGATGGCTCTCAGTCAGTCTACTAGGAAGGCTGACTCAATAGCCCCCTCCCTGGTTACTGCTGAAATTGGGCGGCTCCGCTATCGCTAACATCCGCCCCTTGGACGGTGTTGTAATCTGGATAAGAGCCTATAAGCGGATGCTATCACAAGCAGAGCTCAATTATCTAAAGGATGGTTTTCCCATAACTCAAAACCTTATTCATGAATGGTCTGCTATAAATGTCGAAGACTGCAATACATAGGGCAGTACAGATTGGTCAGGCAATGTTTGTATAGCAACGGGAAGATCCAACCATTTGCGGGATGGTGTTGGGAACAGTCATGGTTCGACTATGACATGAACTGGTATGGGGTAACCCTTAACATGTTGAATAGCAGGCAAACTCACTTCCAAGGTGTCAACGATAAGGTCTATCGGGAAATAACCATGGGAGCTATCTAGAGAAGTTCATACGGCATCAGGAAAGACATATCCGGATTGCCAATGTCAACCTTCTTCCTATCTCGACCTCTATGCTACGGCTTATGAGTGCGGATTCAAAGGCGAGCTTTTAGGCATATAAGGTTTTACATCTTGGCGCTTGATATAGGTTTCATAAAGCTGCGTCCGACCGAATTGGCCCAAGATTCAAACCGCTAAAAGGGCCAATCTCAGATGAGTAATATGGTGGAGCTGGTTACCCATTTGTGACTGCAATACAGCCCAAACATCAAGTGAGAACCTTTTGTGAATATCTATATTGGAAATCTGGCCTACGACGTAACCTCTGACCACTTGCATGAAGCTTTTGGCGCATTTGGATATATCTCTCGAGCTACTGTGATCACCGACCGCGAGACTGGCCGCTCTAGGGGCTTCGGTTTCGTAGAAATGCCTAATAATAACGAAGCGCGTAAAGCGATCAAAGAGATGAACGAGCAGCCCCTGTCTGGCCGTAACATCCGTGTGAACGAAGCCAAGCCTCGTGTAGATCGCCCGCGTCATCCCCGTTTCTAAGCTTCATACAAGCTTGAGGTTTTTGTGGCCTGCAACATACGCATTGCGGGCCGTTTCTCTTCCCTGCCTATCAAGACTCCGTCCGGAGTGCTGTTCCTCATTTTATGATTTCTGTTTTACACTGCGCTCTGGTTTATTTTTCTAGACCAGCAACCCATGAAATACAAAGACCTACGCGATTTTATCAAACTATTTGAAAGCGTGGCCTGTTAATAGGATCCCGTCTTTGCCACTGAGGCCTTTACCCTCACGCAAGTTTTTACGGCGGCATCCATCTTGAAAGTGAGTTTGGTCATCTATTTTTTTTCTAATAGTAAAGAAATGATCTAGAAATCCGAACACTACCTGTACCTGTCG
Source organism: Microbulbifer sp. A4B17 (assembly GCF_003076275.1). Lineage (NCBI taxonomy): Bacteria > Pseudomonadati > Pseudomonadota > Gammaproteobacteria > Cellvibrionales > Microbulbiferaceae > Microbulbifer > Microbulbifer sp. A4B17. The sequence continues at coordinate 1,532,304 of NZ_CP029064.1, read as the reverse complement.
GAACGACTTTCCGATACTTCGTCACTACAAATCGTCCGAAACTGCGGGAGTTATGCAATATTAGTAACAATACATTCCTTATCTCTAGTTCGAGCCGGGTAATGGCTTCAAGTCTTATATCCAGGCAGGAATATTTTGTTACACTAACAGATCCAAAGTTTCCGATTGAGCTGAAAATGTTATAAAAATCTCCATCTGAGATTGGCATGAGTTGCCAATGAGTTATCGGAAACAGGTCGTCTTTTAGGTTCAAAAAGCTGGTGTCAGCGGGAAATTTATCGACCATGTAAACCAAAAAAGAACCAAGGCTCTGCATAAAAAGTGACAAAGGTCCTTTATCAAAAATTAAAGTCATTTTCTCATCATAGTAAGTGTTGTTTATTACCATCGTATTTAAGATATTAAGTTGCTTTCTCATACATGAGATAAGAGCTAAGTTCTTTAGTTTACCACAGCGACTTGAAGCTGTTTCATAACTTATTTAGTGTAATTAACATGCAAGCAATATAGAATAAAGCTCTGTAAGAAGATAAATAGTGATCTCACTTGACCACCAAACGACAGTAATTCCCTAGCCATGCAAAAATTCGTTCAACTTTCCAACGGCGTATACCTTCTAAGCTTTCTGCCATCTTGTTTCGTAGGTTTTTTCTACCCCTTCGGTGAGGGCAAATCCAATCAATTTCAAGGTGGGCCAAGCTATAGCGTAACGGGTTAGATGATCCTACACACCAAAACGGACACATCGTTAAGCGGCTAGCTGCTCTTCAAACGCCTCAGGGCTGACATAGCCATTGGCGCCGTGAAGACGGAATCGATTGTAGTCTATCTATATAATCAAATACGGTTTCTCGCATTGAGCACCTTGTGGGAAAGCGATTCCCATAGATTGCTTCTACTTTGAGTGAGTGGAAAAACGTTTCTGCACAAGCATTATCGTAGCAATTACCTTTGGCACTCATACTGCACTGCAGATCATACGCCATAATTAAAGATTGATAATCTCTAGAGCAATACTGACTCCCTCTATCAGTATGCACGATAACATTCATAGGTTTCTTGCGTCGCCAGAGAGCCATCTGATGGGCATCACAGACTAATGTAGCCGTCATCGTTTCCGACATCGCCCAACCAATAACCAGTCGGCTATAAAGGTCATCACTACCGCTAGATATAACCAACTTTCTTCTGTCCGCAGGTAAGTGATATCACCGCCCCACTTCTGATTCAGCGCCTGAGCATTGAAGTACTGCATGAGTAGATTAGGGGCTACTGGCAGGCTGTGTTTCGAGTAGGTCGTGGCTTTGTACCTCTTGGATGCTTTAGCCTGAAACCCCTGTCGGTGCATACTGGAAGCAATTGTTTTTTGATTATATTTGTTCCCTTCATAGGCGAGCTCTTTTGTCAGGCGAGGGGCGCCGCTACGTTCTTTACTGGCTATAAGGCGCTGTCCTACCAAGCTGTCCAGTTGAATTCGATTTAGTTGGTGCATGGATTGAATGGCCGATCCTGATATCCAACCGTAAAAGCCACTACGAGATACACCCAACACCCTAGCCAACGCCTTAATGCTGAATTCTAGCCTGTGCTTTTGCATAAAGGCGAACCTCATTTCGGGCGCCTTGTAAACTACGCTGCGGCCTTTTTTAAGATCGCCAGCTCCTCTGCCTACTCCGCCAGCTGTCGCTTAAGGTGAGCATTCTCTGTGGCTAACTCTCGCTCGGCATCTCCACCCGTAAATCTGAGGGGGGGCGTCTTGTCTGTACTCCTCAGAGTATTGTTAACGAGTGGTTTTAGTTGATTTACTTGATCCTGTCATAGAGCACCTCTGCTGCGTAGTTTATCGCTTAAGAGAGTGTCCGTCGTTGGTGGGTAGGATCAGTGGTGGTTTACCTGTGTCTTAGTTACAACTAAGGAAGTACTTCCAATTGGGAATGTAATTAATTGCTAAGCCTTCTAACCTAAAGCTAGGTTTTTTTCAATCAAGTTCAGAAAAGGAGATACAAATGAAAAAACGTTCAGATAAGAAAAGACAACAGAAACATGATTTAGAGGGAGAGAGAGAAGAGAAACCACATCCAGAGAGTGGGAGAAGACAGGACACAGGTTCAGATAAGGGAAGAAAACAGGAATCTAATTTAGAAAGAGGGACACAACTAAAATCAGATTTAGAGAAGCGGAAACAACAGGAAACAGATTCTGATAAGAGTGGTAAAAAGAAATCTGCTTTAGAGATAGGGGCACAACTGAAATCATATTTAGCGAGGCGGAAACAACAGAAAACAGATTCAGAGAATGGAACACAATTGGAAACAGGTTTAGAAAAAGGTACACAAATGAAACTTCAAGACTCTAATGGCTCATCTAATCTTTGCAAAATAACCAACCAATCTGGTCAGGATGTAGTCGTAATAACCCCAACCACATCAGACCCAACCTCAGCATCAGATGCCACTAAAGTTTATAATCAAAATTTAGAAATTCTAGCACTAAAGGAAGGTGGCAATGTTACAAACAACGGCAAATCTGGCACCGTCACTCTTGACCAAACCTACACAGATCCCAAAACAAATAAACCAACACAATCGTTACTTTATAACTTACTGATTAGTAATTCAACCTGGTATTACCCCGTCGCTAATTTGTCAGTAATGCAGGATTTCACAACAGAGACTTACCCGGATCAAATTGTTACAAACGCTGATGCTAAATCCTTGCAAGACGCCGCTAGTTTCATACAGACAACTCAAGCCTACCCTACGTCCAAACTAACCAAAGATTATCAAGCCGCCCTTTCCAGCACCCAAAGCACTGCACAAACTGCAGCTGACGGAAGTAGCGGATCAGCTCAAAATGTTTCGAACTCAATAACTGAGAGCGTTAACAATTTTTTTGAAAGTACTGACAGCTACAAGGATGTTACTCTAGCTGCTGTAACTGCCATGCAGAGCTATTATGACAAATTTCCCTTCGCTTGGGCGAAATATAGCAAAACTGCGGTGACATATTATTTGTATGGCAATGACGGAAGCACAACAACCTTCCAAGGAACTTTAGTCCTTACTCCACCTAGCACTATTGATCTCACAAAAGCGAATGGCGGCTACACCATTAAGTTTAATCCTGCCAAAAAACCAAGTGACACCACCACCGTAGATGTAGACGCATCAAAGGCAGTTTCTCTTACTTATGCCGATGGATTATTTACAGACAGCACCGGTTCCGATATAAGCCAAATCGCCGTCAAAGGCATGTTCATGCTTAAACGCACTTTTACTCAGGTGGAAACTGACACGTCGATCCTACCTGTTATCACGGGTTCAGTGTATGGCTTAACTGTTACTGGTTTTGACTCACCCCAGCTGAGCGACGATAAAAATTCGGATTTTTGGAGCGCATTATTTCATCCTAAAACCTCCGCCCAAGTATTTTCATCTGTTATGGAAATTGGTGGTGCAATAATGATGCTGCAGTTTTTTGCCTCATCCCTTTTTGGAATGTTTAAATGGGCAAAAGGAAAAATAAGTACGGCTAAAGATGTTGATGAATCTGCAACTAAATCTGAATTCGACGATAATATGAAGGAAACTGAAGACACACTCAATGAATCAATATCTGACAACATTAAAGAAATGTCTGACGGCAAAATAAAAGAGCCAGGATCACCCGAGGAGGCCTTAGATACAATTGATGAGCAAACCACTTCAATAAATGACAACCAGAATGCAGCTAATATTCAAGAAGGGCTAGATAATCAAGAGGATACTCTTGAAACTCTCGGAGAATACGAATCGTCTATGACAGAGGAACAAATTGAAGGCTTGGAGTCTACTGCCAAAAAACTGAAAGAAACTACTAACGAATTAAACGACGCTATTGAGGGCCAAACTGATCTTGGCAATGTAGTCGATACAGCGAAGCAAAGCATGGATGACATCAGCACCCAAACTACCGACCTTGCGACGAATCTTAGTGATCAAATAACAGAAGAACAACAACAGGCAATTAAAGAAAACCAGACTGCTACTGAACAGGTTAGTGAAGAGGTTGATAAAATGAATGAGGCCCAAGAAGAAACCACAACCAATGATAACCCCGAAGGCGAAGATCCGATTGAACCTGAAGGTTTGTAACTTTTTAGGCACTCACAACTTAGTGGGTGCCCTATAAAACAATTCAGTCCAGTGCTTATCGGATTTATAACCAATCATTACTTTCTAAAGGGGCAATCATGTCAACCGGAAATAACGTAAATATTGATAATCAATACGGTCAAGCACTGGATATTTACACTTTCACAGTTCCCTCTGGGGCTTCGACCAGCAATCCGGATAGTATGTATCCGGTTTATACAAAGGTCGGATCTGTTGCTGCTAACACTAAAAGTGTGTACACGACTCCTGCTGATACACCGCTACAAAATCTTTCATTCTCACTCCATTCAACAGGCCAACCGATCGCACAAACTGTCACAAATATTGAAGGCGATACCAATGTAACCATAACAAGTGACACCCAAAACGCATCAACTCAAGCCTTTGAATTTTACAAACAATATAAAGGTAGTCCTTATGGGCCCAATGCTCTGGCAATCAATAACATTTTGTTGAATCAAACTGATTTAACAAAACAAGAAAGCGACCTAAATAAATGGTTTAGTGATAATAACTATAGCTTTGACTACGGCTTATATGCCGCCGTTCAATATTGGGCTGAAAACGATGCCCGCGCCTGGGTAGGCACATATTACTGTTACAGCCCTGCCAACCCACAGCCCGCAATCCCCTTGGTGCTTCCCAAAGACCTCACAGCAGAAATTACTTTTAACGATGATGGCAGTGTTCAGTTTTCACCAGTAACAGGAGTGGATGGAAATGGCAACCCAATTCTTGGCAAATCCATCAGTGTAACCTGGGAAAAAGCTACTTTACTCAGTAATGGTGGTTCTGAATCTAGCGGCGTCGATATGACTGGCGTTATGCAAGACATGATCATGCATAGTGGTGATGAAGGAAAATATGAGCTTTTCTTCACAGGAAAATATAATGGCAACGATATTATCGCGCAGCCCTACAAGGTACCAAAGCTTGCTTGGTGGATGGGCGTCTATGATCTAGCCTATCTTGCCTATACCGGTGTCAACATTATTATGATTTGCCACACCGTCATCTCCCTAGCTCAATCCTTACCAAGCTTATTTAGCGCACTGCAAACCGCAGGCAAAAACGTTGTGGAAGGTATCCAAACTGGGCTCAGCAAAATTGCTAGCAAAATCTCTAGCAATTTTACATCTGCTGCCGAGGAAAATGGAGACCTTGTTAATACTGATATCGACACCGACGTTGATACCGATGTAGATACTGACGTGGACACTGATGTAGATACCGATGTCGACACCGACGTTGATGTTGACGTCGACATTGACGTTGATATTGATGCGGGAGTGGTTGTTGATGTAGATATAGATATAGATGTCGACATTGACTCCGTAGTGGATACAGTAACCGATAACGTGGTTGATAATGTTACTGATGTTGATACCGACATCGACACCGACATAGATGTAGATTCGTCAACATTAAAAGGACTTGTTAAACGAATTGGCAGCGCGCTATGGGATAATAAGGGCACCATAATGAAGGCTGTTCTTAAGAATGCAGCTGTTATGGGCGGCATGCTTGGCGCGCAAAAATTACTTGCACTTTGGGGTAAAAAAGCAGGAGAAAGCTACTCCGACGCACAGCCTTCGACAGCTGCACCTCTGGGGTTATTGCAAGACTATATGATCAATCCAGCTAATGATGTAGAAACTCGGTGGACCACATTTTCTTACTACGTACAGCAAGGTGCGACAACGTCAGAACAAAACATGGTGGTTTCTGGATTACTCAGTGCTAAGAATAAAGATGCCGATAATGCGTTCGCTGCTTGGAAATGGAGCACAAAGGATGAGGATGACGCCGTAGATGCCATGGTAAAATCTTCTTCATCAGGCGATCAATTTAAAGCCTATACCACTCTCGCTACATACACCTATGATAAAAAAACATTACCGATCAAAGTAGGTGCTAGTGTAGCGCTTAAATACATTGCCAAGATCATGTAGGGGGCAGTCATGAATGATAATAGTAAACCAAGCTATCCAAGTTTTGATCAGCATCGTGAATCTTGGGAAGAACTCGCCAGCGGCATCGCTTCAATTAAAGATGAAATTAAATATGTTGAACCAGGCACTATTCCAGAGAACTCTAAAGAGGGTGAGTTAATCATTCTCGGCTCGGGAATAGAAACAATCGGTATCTCGCTAGGCGATAAGAAAATACTTGAAGAGGCAGATAAAGTTCTCTTTTGCGTGGCAGATCCAGTCACAATTGTGTGGTTAAAAAAATTACGCCCGGATGCCCTTGATCTTTACGTTCTCTATGGCGAAAACAAGGTTCGCTATACCACGTATATGCAAATGACTGAGGCTCAGCTGTACTGGGTTCGGCAGGGTTTAAAAGTAGCCGTTTTATTTTATGGTCACCCCGGAATTTTTGTCCTCTCTACCCACAGAGCAATAGAAATCGCGCGCAGAGAGGGCTACAAGGCGAGAATGAAAGCGGGCGTTTCTGCCCTAGATACACTCTGTGCTGACTTAGGTGTTGACCCATCGCACCCAGGCTTACAAACGTACGAGGCCACTGATTGCATCATCCGACGCCGCAATATCGATCCTAGTCTCCATGTTGTTTTATGGCAAGTTGGCCTCATTGGTGAGTTGGGATACCGACGACAAGGTTATTTAAATAATAATTTTTCCTACTTTGTAAGTTGGCTTGAAGGCATTTACGACCCCGACTTTGAAATCATTCATTATGTTGGCTCCCGATATCCCACTATAGAGCCCTTGAAAGAAAAGCTATCTTTACATCAATTGCATGACCCAGAAGTGCAAACCAATATTTCTGGTTTATCTACTTTTTATATCCCCCCTCGTGATGTTATCCCCACACACTATCAAACGGCATTAGATCTTGGTGTCATTAGTGAAGGCCAGTCGCTTGTTACACCTGGTTCTCCTTTGCGCGAGATTGGCTTATATGGTGCCAAGGAAATGAAAGCATTTGAGGCATTTGAGAAATTTAAAATCCCCCACTCTTATAAGTGGCAGCGGGAAACTGAAGCTAGCAAATTTCTTATCAGTGTGTACTTTGATACTGAGCTACAAGACCTTTATCGCAAATCCCCTGTAGAAGCAGTTAGTGCTGAGGCATTTAACAAACTTTCTGACCGAGAACGTTCACTTCTTGTATCTCGAGATTCAGGTGCAGTACAAATTGCTTGTAAAGGTGTTTTCCACCGCTGTAATGACACGGAGACTACTCTCTATAATCTGCTGACAAAAAAATCATCTGCAACTAAAGCACTCAAAAGTATATCCCGATTAAATAAGCCTCAAGCAAGGAAAGCTTTTAGTGAATGGCTTGAAAGTGAGGGGTTGAGTATTGATTGGTCCCGGCTACATAGCTCTATAGATTATATTCACCGAAATAATCTCTATCCATTTACCGGTGTATATATGGAACCAGGTCAGAAATTTCTAGTAACACTTATTGGAAATCAATACGACCGCAATAAAAGTGTACTCTACATCAACGATATTAGGATTAAGAAATTTAAATTCTTTAATGGCACTATTAAATGGAAAAGTTCCAAGACCGTCCCTTTTAATGGTTTCCTCCGACCTGATATAGAGCTGCATGGGCAACGCCGAATAATCGGAAAGATTTGGGATAAAAATGATGATACACCAACAACACCCAATTTTGTAGCCGACGAAGTTGATCCTGATCGGTTCAATGTTGCCGCTAGCACCTTGGAGCCTAGAAATACAGATACCCTACCCAAGGGTAATTATTCGATGAGAACGTCTGGCCGCTTTTCAAAAATTGTTAACGACCTTGTCATTTCAGAGCGGGGGCTAACTATAAATCAAATAAACATTAGAGATTTTTCCTTTGAAAAAGGTGTCATAAATTGGAGTGATGGTATGCCCGCCTACCATCAAGGTAGCATTATGTTTCTTAGAGATCCAATTATTAACTCAATTGAGTTCTTTGGCACATATACATCAAGCGAAGAGCCCGGGCAATTTCAATGTTATGGCTCATCCATTTCAGATAATCCATCATCATACACTGGTCCCTTTACAATCGCTACATGGGCTCGACCTTATCTAGCCTCTATCGCCCAAGAAAATTCAAAGAAAGGTGGATTAATGCTCTGGCATAAATGGGAAAAACATAATTTCACCAGCAAAGTAGTGAATAAATATGTAGCTAACTTGATTTAAGCATGAAGGAAGCCACAATGAATGTAAGTCACAACTCAAACCACACACAAACCATCTATAGACTTAGGTCGCTATGTCAACTTCATCAAGATGCGATGCATGAGGTAAATAATTTACCAAAATCAGCAAGTGCAGACAACTATAACCCTACCGAAAAATTTATTGGCGACCACCTTAATCACATATCGATGTGGCCCGAGAGCAAATCGTTAGATTCATCAACTATGGCCTTTCATGTTGATATCTTATTGGGTAAATTGAATAGCACGTTTAATATCAATTTTGACTCAGGAATAATCCAAAATAGAGATGGTAATCCAAGCATAAAAGACAGTAGGATATATAATAAAGAATCTGACAGTTTATTATCCATCGTGACTTTTGATTACTCCAACGTCACCTTTAGCCATAAACACAAATTGCCTGCAAGCATAGCTTATAAAAGAATTGAACTTGTAGATGAGTCCGGCACTTATCGCCCTAATACGGGCTATGGGCTTTTATCTTCCCTAACAAAGCACCCATTAAAATTAATAACATCTTTCACACTGTTTACTACTCAATCTTTCCGGACATCAATCACGACGCAGACAGATACGCAAGGGAGGGTGGATAATTTTACAGCAGGCATTCTCAATATGAAATCAACAGTAAAATATTAAGCCCTCCACAACGTCCATGATTATTGTTCGTTACGATGTCAACCAGTACCCCTTCCAGCGAGTACTGTCTTCGTCTGTTTTTAAAGTGCCTAATCTACACAAACTCCATGAAGTCTGGAAAAAACAATCAGGTAAACAGGTTTTAACCTACAAAGATAATATAGTGTTGCGCGAACTCATGCAACGCCTACCAGATAACTCGCTCTTTTATCAGATCTACCATACCTGGGTTGCCAATGTGATTGCTCCCCATTTTAATCGTAAAATCAGTTACTCCGCCCACCCTAAAATGCGTGTTCATTTATCCGGCACTGGCTGTGTTAGCGGCTTTCATAGAGATGTGGATATCACAAAACAGTACGATCAAATAAATTGCTACCTACCTTTTACCAATGTTTTTGAGGGATGCACAGTTTGGTGTGAAACAGACTATGGCACTGACCAATACAAACCTCTCAATCTGAGATACGGTGAAGCCTTACTCTGGGACGGAGGAATGCTTAAGCATGGTAGCAAAGAAAATGATACGGGCCACACACGCATTAGCTGTGACTTCCGCTTTTCACCCAAAAAACCCGATCTAGTAGCAAGCCCTTGGTCAGATATCTTGTCATCGCGACCAAAACTTCAATGCACAAATAACCAAATAAAATAAAAATGAGACCAACATGCCAGAAACTTCTTGGTTTCGGATAATAAGTGCAATTGGTAAAGGGGAGCTCAGCTGGTAGAGTCGACTCCTCTCCCGACAAAGAGAGAGACACTGATGAGTTACTACCAACTGAGAGAGAAAGAACTTTACCAGATTTACAGCCTGAGAAAAGCCGGACACTCTCAGAAATAAATTGCAGAATTGCTGGATAGGCACTCTTCAACGATCAGCCGAGAGCTAAGTGTAATACAGGCCGCAAGGATATCGTCCAAGACAAGCACATAGGCTTGCAGAACTCAGGCGCCAGCAAGCATAAAAGATACAGAAAGAAACTAGTGGCATGTGGCAACAAATAGTCACTCTAACTCAGAAAGAATCAGCTGGATTTGGTCTAAACTAATCCAAATAAAGTAACAGAAGAGCAGGCTTAATTTGTAATGGATCACCTAAACAGTAGACCAAGAGCGAGTCGAGGTGGAAGGTTACCAAATAATTTATTTATGGGGCTGCAAGATTATCTGCCTGCAGCATAAGGGAGTTACAGTTATTATTTAAGACCAAGTTTTCTGTATGATGCATAATTTGTACACTACCACAATTATTCTCTTATACTTAACCCTAAATGATCATTTCAAATTACTACAGATATCGATTGACTTAAGGAGCCTCTGAATAATTCCGTGATGCCTCAGGCTCTCAGAGCGGTTAGCAATCCAGGCGCGATTTTGCAGGAATTTCTAGACCTTTCAAGAGGTCGCAATACAGAGTATTAATTGCTCTGAAAGCCCCGTAGGGTGGGCCTTGAAGGCTACAGCTGCGGCGTTGCAGCACTTGCAAAGGGCTATGGCCATTCACTGCGAGCTACGCCTAACATCTGCAGCCTTCAAGGTCCGCAGAGATATTGCGGAATTACTCAGAGGCTCCTTAATATGATTTATGAATGATATTTCTACATTAGGGGGGGGTTATGATTCATGAACATAAAAGATTCAGCTCACATACTTCATTAGATCAGATTAAATCTGCTAGAGGGGCTCAGATTTGGGGTCAGATTTCACCAAAAGAATAAAAAAAGTTTTTAGACGCTGGATTGCAGCCTCCTCTCAGGGAAATTGGATATCCGGAATCATTTATCAGAATCCGACAAAAATAATAGGATCTATAAACACAAAAATAGGAGAGCTACTTCCTGGCATTATTGATGTTAAAGTTTCTAAATTAGACTATTCATTTGATCTGCCAAATCTGGTTAAAATTCTTTCACCTGAAAAATACACCAACAAAATTGGATATTATTTAAACTGCTCATCAATAATAAGTATCATCGCTAAAAATAATTTAAATGCAGATCAACAGTGTATTACTTTTAGGACATTCTGGAATGGATTTGTTAAAAGTTAAAGGCTAACCACAAGTGGTAGTTAATCTTCACGCTATCATATAGAAATTTTTTATTAATTCAATCTATGATCATAAAGATTTGATAGCCAGTTTCTGGTCGTGTGACTTGACGGACTCTACTGTTCCGGAGCAGCAGAATGAAAATATGGCCTCCATGAACCGGCAAGTTCTATCAAGGAGTCCATATACTAGATTAGCAGTGCCAAGCTTACGTGAAGTATTATTGCAGGTATCACGTGGTCTTTGTATATAGGTATCAAAAGAAAGCATTATTTGGAACATTGAGACGGGAGCTCAGAGAGATATTTAGAGACTTATGCCGTCAAATGGGTATTGAGTTCGACGAGGGGTCCGTATTTAGGGATTACATTTCATAGGTTGTTAATGATTCCTCCGGCATCCAGTGCTTCCAATACGGTTGAGTTCTTGAAAGGGAAATCTGCGATCCAGATATTTCAGAAGCACAAGCATGTACAGAAATATTTTACAGGAAAACACTCTTGGGTCCGGGGATGCTGTGTTAGTACATTGGGGCTCGATAAGTAGATCGATCCGAGAGCAAATCAAAAATCAAGAGTCTGAAGAACGCCGTCAAGAACAGATGCAGCAGGCGGGATTGTGACTAGCCCTTTATGGACTTTCACGATACCACCCGCTATGCAAGTGGCTACTGATTGTAATGAAAGTAGTAATTTTTTAACTTTAAGTAAAAATCGACTATTCTTTGAAAATCTGGAGCATTTATGAATATTTCTAAAGAAGAAGGTAAAGAAAAAGATGTAACGGCGATCAAAAAAGAGAAAGTAGATTTGGATTCTGGTTTTTTGGGGAAAATATTTGGAGATAAAGCTCATTCACCCAGCAACATTTCCGGACTTGTTGTTTTATTACTTTTATGTCTAAATATTTATGGAATTGTTTTTAAAATAGAGGGGGTTGAACCCTTAGAATTATGGCAGGCTACAACGCCCCTTATAACTTTAATTCTTGGCTTTTTGTTCGGAAAAAAGGAAATTACGTAAAAATTAATGTTTTAAGCAACAATACTTCGGACAGTTTCATGCAGCTATAGCCCCGTAGTCACTATACCGTTCGTAAATACAGGCAATTTTTCCACGCCTTAGGTGTAATAATTCAGACTTGATCTGACAGTTACCTATTTTTCGGAAGCTGCTCTATCAGGTCAAGTCTGAACTAATACATCTTAGATCCAGATCTAACTCATAGAAAAGTCTGTCCATGAGATATTGGTTGAACTTACGGCGCTTCCAGCTGGTAATTGAAATAACCATCGCTTCATTTTTTCTTTGCTCTTCTATCCTCAATTTTCAGTAAATTTAGAGCTGTCAGTGATGCATTTACTTGTAGATTGATCGCCTCTTTTCAGATTGACCGGTAGTGCGTTAGACAAGTGTGCCGTTTGGCTTCTCTGAATAAAAATTCTATTTAGAACCTTGATTTTTAATAGGCGATCAGTGTCATCGCATCATGCTCTGTATCTGTCGAATTCAGCAGTACTTGACCCTTTTTTTCGCCGTTAGTAGACCTCAGTATCACAACGTGAATAACTCTTTTCAAAAATCTGGCATAGACAACCTTTGTATATACTTCAGTCGTATCATTCAAAATACCAACATACTCAAAACAATTCACGCCGGCAACAAAGTCAACTTTTCCATCATATTTTCTTGACCGTCCAGCGCCTCTGTAAACGCCTTCATATAGCCATAGCAAGTTTGACTTACCAATGATGTGTAGCCCCGTTGGAATAATGGTCGAAACAAATTTCGCCTTGGTATAGTAGGTATGTGCAGCAAGATATTTAATAACGAAATCAAAGAGCGTTAGTGCAAGTTTGATAGCATGGTTAGCATATAACTCTATTCAGGATCGGCCTTCTTCATCTGTTGTCTGCTGAGCATCCAAGGTATAGGCAGTATTCGACTTCAGGTCAGTGATGCTGATCATAGAGATTTCAAGACCACGTTGTGAAGCTCCGGAACTACCAATGTAATACCAGCCCCATTCCTCCATCTTTTTTGCTAATTTATTGATGAAACTGGCATCTATTGCCGCCACACATTCATGATCGCTAGAGAACATCTGCATAAACAGTTCTGTAATGAACTTAGCGAAGTCAAAATTTCGATAAGACCATCGGTGATAGCGCTTCTCACTCGCTAACCAGTACTGTTCCATGTTCAAAAATCTCAGATTCCCTTGAAAAACCATCAATACAGAAAATAGTGTGAGCAAGATATTTCTTTGTGGTTTTTTGATATTGGACATTCGAACGAAAATAGCTTTTACTACGTCTTCCATGGGTAGATGCTGCGCCAATTAAATTTGAGAACCTTATTTTCTCAATATCTGCCCATAGTTCTTACCCATTTCCCCCCTTAAAACTGTCCGAAGTATTGTAGTAAGATATAATATACTTGAAATTTAAACATAATCTGTACATCTTGGTTCCGAATAATAAGTGCAATTGGTAAGGAAGGGCTCAGCTCGTAGAGTCAGCATTTATCCCGACTAAGAGAAAGATACTGGTGAGCTACTACCAACTGAGTGAGAACGAACGATACCCGAGTTATAGCCCGAGTAAAGCCAGACACTCCCAGAAAGAAATTCCACTAATAATTGGAAACCAGGGTTGCTAATTGAATGTTTGGGGTGTATTATGAGCAATTCTAATTGTCAGAAATCTTTCCGGTGTTGGTGATATACGTAGCGAGAAATAAACAAGTCAAGAGGTGGGCACTGACAAATCCAATCTACGGTTAAATAGGTAACGAAATTGGATCAAATAGGCTATATATTAGTTTAAACTAACCCATATAAAACTATTCTAAAGTTGGTAGGTTGTAAATTTTTATGATTACAAGCTCTATTTAGAGTTTTCTGATTACGACAACCATCCTTCTGCTGCCGCCGCCTTTAGGCATTCTACTCGAGTGCGCACGTTCAGTGACCTATAAATAGTACGCAAATGTACTTTAATTGTATTTTCAGTACAGTTGAGATAAGCTGCTATCTGCTTATTGGAAAGGCCCTTCGCAAGTAGTGTTAACACTTGCAGCTGGCGAGGTGTTGGTGGTAAACGATGCTTAACGTGCTCCTGGTACCAGGGGCGTGCAAACCAAGTCTGGCCTGCAGCAATAGCCCGGCAACCACAAATAAAGCTCTCTATGTCATCCTCCTTATTCAAAATTCCATCAATACCACAACGCAGGAAAATATCGGCACGAGAAGTTAGTACAGGATCTGCAAGAATCGCAACAGGTACCCGATTTTTAATTTGTGAAATTTTATCCAAAAGATCTACTGAGGACCGAATGAACAGCTCATCTAGCAGTATTAGATTCCAGAGATTCGGATTGCCTATAGCTGTCACTACCAATCGAGAATTATTCTCAGTGATAACTCTTGTAGAATGATCATATTCTTGACAAAAGGAGACTAAAGCATTAGCAAATAGTCGTTGATGACCCGCAAACATTAAATTTAACGTGTTATTCGCGGATTCTTTTGAAGAATCTGCCCCGACCAATACATTGTTTATGGCTTTGTATGTCACTTTAATTACTTTAAAATATATAGAAAAAAATAGTGATAACACCTAAATAGTAGCTATAAGGAATAGCTATTCTATCTAGTTAGTTACTCGTAAAAAAATTCAATTTATTTGCAATTCCACTACTGCGTTAATTTCTTAAAAACTATTAGTGTTCGAAAACATTTTGCATTGTTATGGATATGAACCTGCATGAAACTGTTTATCTTCAGTTTCAATCCTTTCATATATATGAAAGCTCCCTGGTCACCTAAACGTACTTCCAAAATCTGTTACACTCACAACTGCCTCTTGAATAAATTTTCATTTTTAATGTGTAGATCTACCTTGCGCATAAGCTATAACAATTAATGATATATCGCATAAAACTGGATATTTGATGTCATTCAATAGGATCCTCGCTCTTTCATTCGTAGTTATATTTACTTGCAGCATCCCTCCATGCAATTTATCGCTATCGCGCTACCTAATTTAAGTAGGGCTAGAAACCAGCTTACTTGGCTATAAATTTTTTTACTTTTTGTTGTGACCTGCTTTAGGTATAGATGGGAAGATATACGATATCTATACTAAATTCTTAGTACTAAATTTTAAGTACTAAATTTTGAGTACTACCTTCGTAGTATTCATGGAAAAGTCATCGGTTGCTCACCATTAAATCAGCCGACTACAAAGAAAAATTATTATGATTAGAGAAAAGTTGGGTGATGAGATTTTTCTTTCAGTGCTGTATTAGAAAATATATCTAATGAAAGGCATTTTAAGGCTTAGAGGCTGATATTTATTTTGCGCACTCCGCTGTGGTCAACTCCAACCGGACACTTCTTTAAGCACATTTCTCAAATTCGATAGGGGCTACGTCCCCCAGTGTTGTATGTATTCTGCGTGAGTTGTAATAAGCAATGTAGGCTCTCACATCTGCTATCGCATCCTCCCTTTTCGGATAGAAATTTCCCGTTAACCATTTCCGCTTCAGGCTGCTAAAGAAACGTTCAGTCGGTGCATTGTCCCAACAATTTCCATTACAGCTCATTGAACACACCATTCCATATTGCTTCAACAGCGCTTGGTAGGTATGACTGGCATACTGACTGCCTCGATCAGAATGGTGCAGGAGGCCTTTTGGGGACGTACGCAAATTGACGGCCATCATCAGCGCACGACTTGCCAAAGCCGTTTCCATCTGCTTGTCTAGATGCCAACCAACAATTCGGCGTGAATAGAGATCAATCACTACTGCCAAGTACAACCACCCCTACAAAGTCTGGATGTACGTAATATCAGTAGCTCAAACTTGATTTTTAGTACTCCGTAAAAAATCCCTATTCAAAAGGTTCTCAGCGACCGGCAGGTGATGTTTACTGTTTGTTGTCAGTGTAAATCGCTTCTTGCGCTTTACTGCCAAGCCTAGCTTTTTCATGAGCTTACGGACTCGATAGCGCCCAATTTCAAAGCCTTCTTTGCGTAACAGTTTCATTAACCGACGACTTCCGAGACTTTGTCGAGATTCTACAAGTAAAGCATTCAAACGATAGCATAGTTTCCATGTCTGGCTATCTATTAGCCTATCACTAGGGCGACACCACTCGTAATAGCTGTTCTTATTTACCTGCATTACCCGGCAGGGTACCCTAACTGGAAAGCTGCCTTAGAAATTAAATACCCTTGCTCGGAGACTAGGGCTACTGCGTCTTTCTTGAACTCCGGCTTGAAATGCCGACGTGTACCTTTTGTTGTCATACTTCACCTCCCTTGGTAGTTTTACCATCTTAGCGAAGTGTCCGGAAGGATTAGACCACTACAAATAATACTCTGCTATTTCCAAAGAGCTCATCATCTCTTATTCCTATCGATCATATACAATTGAGTTGTAGCATAGGACTGCTCGGAAAACATAACATCGGAACGGAGATCCTGCAAACTGAGTTGGTTAAGCATTTTAACCTCGAATTTTGTAGCTATAGACAGAGCCGCGGATTCTTTTGTAGCAGGGATCAGAGCCATCAGACTCTACAGCAGCGACTCCTTTTGCAGGCATATACAAACCGTACTCTGAAACAAAGAAACCACCATATTTGATATAAGCACCGCTTTGATTACAATAGGAATATCTTTTTCCAATTGGCTCGACATATTCTACTTCTCTAGAGAAATCCCCCCCTTTCTCCGCACACTTTGATAATAGATGTTCCAGAGACTCAGTCGCTGCTTCTACATTTAACCTGTTTTCATCTATGCTCGACGAACAAGAGCATAGAATTAAAACTATAAGTAAAAATAAATTTTTCATTGTAATTACTTTGTATGCCTAACAAAACACGCTGGGACAACAATTGCTGCGGTTTGTTACATGTTCTATTCCAGCCTGTAAATGCCATCATGGTACCCAAATAAGGTTTTCTTAATTGATGGTATTTTGAGTTCTAAGCCTCCACCAGGCTGATGCCCTTCTTCAATAGCTTCAGACACCATATTTTTGAACTCCCCCTTTTTAAGAGAGTCTTTCTTACGAATTTCGCCTTTATTGTGAGGACGCACTCTTTCAAACGCCAACTGTTCCGATTCGATGGAATCGATTAGATTAAAAATTTCTTTTTTGGTCAGTCTATTCATTCTAGATACACATAACGTTAAAAGCACCTGTGGCAAAACTAGAACGTAGTTACTAGTTTAATGTCGGACGTCTTTATTTGTTAGCACTTTTCTGTGCATCAAAGTTTCCTTCCACTCTCCAGAAAGCTCAAACTCAATGATGCCTTGATCTTCGAGCTCCTCCAGCTCTTCTATGAAAGCCTTATAATCTATTTGTGGAGTGACATTTAATGCGTAAAGGTCATCATTCCATCTATCTGAACCAATGCCTCCGCCCTTGAACTTCAAGAGTCTCTCGGAGTTTTATCCGTGCTCATCCCATCAACAAAGAACACTCTGATTGTATGATGAGTGATTTTCGTAACGACTTCAGATACCTGAATAATTCAGCCTTCGTCTTCTTGAGCTCTGACAATATCTAAAAAACTAACACCGTACGGGAATACGGAAATATTTCTAATCTCGTATAGATCAAGTCCAACGACATCTCCCCATACAGATTGGCCTGCATAACCTGATGGATGATCAAAAAAATGAACTTTACCTTTTTACTTAACTTTTCTTCCATACATTCCTTGATGCTAACGAGACTGTAGAAAAACAGTTTTAGAAAGATCTGCCACTTCCCAGACTCCTCCAATTAAAATTTCGGGCTAAATTTAGCTCTACCACCAAATTTCTTTCATTGTATTAAGTTTAAGTGTCTTGATGACCTTAATTTATACTCAATCAGTGGATACTGCCATATCTCATCAGCTTTTCAATGTTATGTACCAAGCAAAACATCTGCCATTGTCCCTGAACCTTACTTTTTCCTCGTAGCGAAAAGCGATTTAATCGCTTGTTGGTACCAATGTTCCCAAATACCGGTTCGACAACAGACATTCGATGTCCATAAATGGTCTTGCCCTCGATACTATCAACCCGCTTTTTTATCCAGTCGATGGCTGTCCGTCCGTTTGTCCAAGTAAGGGATACTTGCCTTCCGTGTCCTTTTCGAGAGTCGGCAGAATCTGGGTTTCGCATACACTGACTTTTAAGGCTGCATGCCCTGCAGTCGGTGAGGCGTCCTTCGAACAGTAGTTTTTTCTTACCTTCACTGACATGCTCTTCTTTTAACAAGAGCATGGCTTTTCCTGCAGGGCAGATACAGGTTTTCTTTTTCTTGTTGAATGTAAATTCACTAGCTGGGATATTCTTCTGGACATTAGCCCTACCTTTTTGATTGCGCTTGCCATACTTGGTTTTTTGCTTTGTAAAAGCTTTATCACGTGAACGGAATTTATTGTCAGGTATATAGGCATTGATGCCGTTCTCTCGCAGGTAGTTGTAGTTAGCGTCGTTGGAGAATCCAGTATCAGCAGTAATGATGACCTGTTTGGCCAAGATGTCTTCATCTATTCCTATATTCTGATAATGGCAACTGATGCCATCAAGAATAGGTTTCAATGTATGATGCTCCTGGCCCTCTCCAAAGGCCTGGGCCTCAACAACTATCTGATGCTTCCTATCAACTGCGGCAACACCGTTATAGCCCTGAATGGTTCCCTTGCTGGTAGTCATCTTAGCTGATTCATTGTCCGTGATATTACTTTTCACTTCTTTAGGTTTTTTACCTTGCCCCATCCTGGGGGAGTGATTCTTTAAGAACTGATCAATTTTATCAAAGTGTTTCTGCAGCGTATCCGCCGCTTTAGCTACCGCTTGCTTTCGCTCTTTTTCTTTAGGTTTCCTGCCATCCAGCCTCTTGTGCTCTTTGAGGCAATCTTTGATCTTCTTGCGAATTTTTTCCTGCTTCTGTTCTAGCTCTCTAAAAGTCCCCGAATGTTCTTTGCTGGCATTGGATGGCATCTTGCATCCATCTATTGCGAAAAGTTCGTTGCCAAGCAGCCCCTGCTGATCGCAGACCAGTAACACTTGCTCAAACACCGACTCAATCGCATCAGGATAACTGCTTACGAAACTTGCAATACTAGTAAAATGCGGAACGGTATCGCATGACAGTGCTTTGAAGAGGATATTGTTCTCACATTGCCATTGAATTTCACGGCTTGAGGTAATGCCTTTTGAGTAAGCAAACAATATGATTTTCAGGAGGATAGCTGGATCATAAGCGGTTCGCCCGCCGCTATCATTTTGATATTTTTTATGGAAGACAGAGAGGTCGATATGGTCATCAATCAAATGATGAAGTGTAAACTCAAAGGTTTCAGGTTGTAGTTGTTCTTCGAAATTGATGACGACCATTGCATCTTGGTTGTAATCGTAACGTTTGAAATTGGGCATATGGATAATCTCGACATCAAGACCTCCATTTTAACAAAAAAGCTACTTTTTAAGAGTTTTTCTACAGCCTGAACGACCACAGCAGGGACGGCCGAAGCGTAGCTTAGGCTGTCCCGCAGAGGCCCCATAAGGGGCCGGCGCAAACTGCCTGTGATTGTTAGACTGAATATTGCACTCATGACCTAAGCCTACAAATAGCTATCTTTGAAAGGTATACAACTAAACATATCGTCCAAAAAATAGCTAGTACAGGAAATGCAAACCTAAGTTGGCTAGAGCATGCAGAAGGCTCGCTGACGAATTCACTTATCAATAATATTGGGAAAGGTACAAAAGCTGCTGCTCCACACGCAAATACTGTCGGTGCAAAGAAAAAGGTAATTAGACAGGTTCTTAGTGGAATTTTGACTGCGCTTTTGAAGTACTCTAACTTTCTCCAGCCCCACCTTACAGTGATGAAAGACACAAAGAAATACACAGCTAGAACTGCCAGATATATGACCAGGTAAGAAATTTCTTCAGTGTCCATTTATTGCTCTAACGCCCAGCGCACAGGCGAGCAAAACGTAGTTTTGCGAGTCCAGCCCGCGCTTTTTGCGGGCGATTGTGCCGCTGCTTGTTATGAGTTTTTGACTGCATTACCAATATACTCTTTGAGGTCGTTGTTTAGGCCAAAGCAATTCGCAAACCATAAGCCGTTCAAGTCTTCACCATACTCAGAAACAACCGCTTTAGTATTGCAGCCAGACTCAACCAATAGCTTTAAAACGCTGATTGAGTTTCTAGAGCACGCCTTTAGAAATGGCGTTTTATCCATATACCCTCGAACCTCTAAGTTTGCGCCAGCATCAATCAAAGTTTGAATAATTGGTATTGCGACCTCTTCATCATCTTCAGCACTATCAATAACCTCAAGTAAGGGAGTATCGCCGCAGTCATTTCGGAGATCGGAGTTTGCCCCTTTCATCAAATAATACTTTACGTGCGCTAAGTTTCTATTCTTACATGCTGCTAGCAGCAAAGAATCACCATAACTATCTGGCCTATCTATATCGTCAAATGGGCCGTAGTATTCCTCAAGGTCTTGAGGCGACAGCTCCATCAAGTCACTTTCGTAGCATAGATCGTCGTCCATGGATTACTCATAACAGTTTATTAATGAGCCAATGGCTCACTATCTATTTGGCCACTATTTCTGGGAGGGATCTTCCAAGCCCCGAAAAAAAGCCTTTATTTACAGCAGGTTACAAACTATTATCTAAATAGTAACCAGAGATAGTGAGCCATCAGCTCAAGTCGCCTGGTTCGACCTCCCGCTCTTGAACACATTTTACCCATAATTAAATCAATAAGTTAGGGGGGACTTTCTGTAGATGTAAGCCATGGCTCTATAACTCGGGCTTTCGCACCGGTAACACACCCACTCCACTACTCAAAATCACAGCCAACATTACCCACTAGGGATCTCCATAGCCGCAATAGAGCTATGCACAGCCAGGCGGTTGGCCACCTCAACAATACAACTCGCTACTAAATCAGCACATGGTCAGCGACGCTTACCGGCTGGCCTGCATCGGTCTGCAGAGTCTTGGTGGGCTCGATGGCCTGAGTTACCGTTGCGCGCCCAATAGTGCCGGCGTTGTGGCCAACGTCTATGTTGTAGGCAAACTGCCAAGCCTGACATGGTAATCGGGGGCAAGCTGGACATTATCTATTCCTTTGTTTAGTCAGATTTATACACGCCCTTATGGGTAATGATCTGGTGCCGGTGATCGATACCGGCGGCATAACTCTTACCACCTACAGAGACCTTGTACACGGTACGGAGGCCGGCACACTCGACCCGCTCGATAGTTTCCCAGCTCTGTGTCCTTTCCTTGTGCAGTGCGAGTAGATCGGCTGCCCAGCCAAGGTATAACCCCCTAGGAAATTTCAGAGATCTGTTAAAAAAACACGGTTCTAATTACCCGTGTGCTGGACCGCTCAAGAGGACCCATTCAAGTTCTTTTTGCGTTTGCGATCACACAATCCATTGCCTTATGAAGTTCTGTAGGAAGGTGACGCCACGCTCTGTCTTCAGCAACATGGGGTAAAGGACCTTTTATGGTCTGACTTTTCCTTGAGGAATATCAGAATGGGGTTAACCGTAGGCCGGCGCTTGCTACCTGCCCTCTTCCATAGGCCTAAGACGCCATACGAAATACTTACCTTTCTTGCCCTGCGTGCCAGCTGAGTCACTCACGCTACCAGATCCTGCCCGAAGCTCAACCAGGATTTTATATAGGTTACGACCGAGACATTCCCGTATTTGTTTAATCTCGCCGCCTTGTCATACACTTCGTACATGCCAAAAGGTATGACACCCATGTGCTGAAGACACGCTCAAGCGCTTGTCACTCCGGTTCACATCAATGACCGAAGACGCTAGATATTCACTAGGCGCGGTACCGTTGGCAGTCTGGTCACGGATAAAAACTTTGGCAACGCCTGAACGCTTGGTGGCTTTCTTAACCAATATAGAGTTGAGGGTTAATTTTGCCGGGTTTAAAAATACACGTTCCATAGCTGTGTGCTCTTCTCCTCGATTACGAAAAACCACATTATTTAGAGCCACCGAACTTGCATAAGGTGACTACTTTTTCAATTCAGAAGATGCTCAATCAAACTTTAAGGTATCAAGCTTTACACCAACATCCATCGTCCCCACCCTGCTGCTGTTCTTCCAGCTTTAAGCGCTTGTGGTTGTAATACTAATTAACCATCAAACCCGCCTCAGCTATCAGCACAGCAGCAAGTCCAAACCAGTTATCCGTGAGCCAACCAGCGGTAGTTCCAGCACCAATGGCAGTTATAAAGCCAGCGTTATCCACTAATTCTCTTAGGGTGTCCTGAAGAATCATGACTGTTTCCAAGCCTTCATCGTCTTCTCAGCCCAGCGCCCCACCACACAACCACCGAGGCCGCTTTCAGATCTGGTAGGCCCATTAAAACCAGTAGTGAGTCAACCTACGCTTTGTGGCCGTTGGCTTCTGCCTTATCTGGGACTACCTCGTCTATGACCTTGCCTTGTAAATTGGATATGACCGAAATCACTAATAGCTCCACACCGCAGGCCGCGCACGCTCGCCACGAATTGAATCAAGGGCATCAAATGGATAAACCGCTTTTGGATCGGTCCTTTCTGTTTCACACCTATGCCGGTGAAACCTTCTCCTAGGGCAAAACGATGCGCCCCACTCAGGACTACTGAAACATCAACAGCCTACCCTGTAGTATGAGCCATATTGAAATGTAGTCGAACATTGAGCGCTCGGCGATGGTAGCCGGAATTAATAATTATTGGTCCACCAAAACATTCAATAACTCAAATTAGGCATTTGAGAGCTTCATCTTTAAATAGGTTATTGCCATAACAACAGTTGGTCATTTTCATACCCAGGAAGTAATCATTAATAAACAGGGGATTACCAGAATAATCAATTCCTCGATGCGCGGGACCTAGAGATATCAAGATAAAAAGCTTCTATAGCTGGAGTTTCCCACGAATATATGACACATAGAAATTAACATTTTTTAACTTCTTTTTTGTAAACACAAGACAATCAGAAAGGAAAAAACATTCATTCATCATAACAATTCAAATAAATTTCAAAACACTCTCTTATGAGCGACCTCAATTAATTGCCTACTTTATGCCTTAAAACATTGAATTATAGAGGCAGCAAGGCAAAAAAATGAGGGGCATATAATGTTTGTAGGCGCCTTAAGTATTCGAATTATCTCACCCAACCTTATCTGTACTTACATGTAATTGAAAAACAAAATACTCCAAATTATTATAAATAAAAATAACGTACCAATTAATTAACCCATCAAATTAACAATAACAGAAATCATTAGAATTTAAGTCCGGAACTCAACAAAAAGTAAGAAAAACCATAAGTCGACAGACTAATTATTGCTTCACTAAATTTTGTCAAATAAAAGACTTAACCATCCTGCAATCAAATAGGACTAGCCATGAGAACAGCCACAGTATTCACTTGTCATAATACGATAATGCACACAGATAAAATTAATGCTCTAAGAGAATACTACAATGTTTGGTGCGACGTTGTAACAGTGCCAAGTCGAGCTGAGCCACCCCCCAGGCACCGTATCGGAGATAATGTGATCATCTGGTTTCATGGGAATGATTCAGACGGAAAAATCAAAGTCCAAGGGAATAAATTAACTAGTTTTGATGTTGCATTGAAAATCCGGCGGATGATGGGGGCCAATGGGCGACGATCTGCAATACACATTTATGTATGCCATGGTAACCAGCATAGATTGCATGGATACTTTGAAGCCTTTCGACCTGTATATTACCCACCGCACAAGGGATTCATGTGCTTAAACAAGGCCGGGAAGTTTCAATTCTATGGAGGAATGAACAACAATGACGACGTTAATGGGAGAGTGATTGTACCTGCCGATGGAACCAACTGGATGGTCAACCAAGCATTCCAAAGAACGGGAGGACAACAAGCCAGATAAATATAGCTCTTCTTCATTCATACCATGAGATTGATTTAAAATCTATAATGAAAAACCCGGCTGGGGGAGCCGGGTTTCCTGCAGAGCAGAAAAACTGCTTACCGGGAATTTTATGCTTAGACCGCATAGTGCCCTCAACTGACAGCTTTAAACCGCCCTCTGTACTCCTGCACAACCTCAGAAACAGGCCCTAAAGCTCTTGCTGGTAAAGGGTCCAAACGCCGCTGCAAACGCTTCCAAATCTTCACCCACTCCCTATCCCTATCCCTATCCCAGCACTTTTTGTCACACCCTAAAATTGTCCTCACATGACTCAGGTCTATCAATCGACCATTCACATCACGCAACGCACACGCACTGAACGTAATCACGCTTCGCTACATGGGCAAAGAGCCCCAAAGCGTTATTGCGCACGGCGAGAAAAAATTTCGCACCCTCAGCGTCGAATGGTCTCACCTTGAAACGCAGGGGAAAAGTGCAGCGTGAAACAGATTCAGCAGCTGCCAAAAGTACGTTGCGTGCGCTGCAGAAAACCCGCAGAGCCAGTATTCAACGGGAAGCTGTTATTACGCGGCTGGAGTTGTCAGCTTTGTAAATACTGGGAGCCGGCAATAGGTAGAGAAAGAAAGTTCAAAAAGCTGGCAGGAACAAACCATGAATGAGTTCTCCCAGCTGCTCCAAATCACTCAAGACCTAATGGCCACGGTAGAAGCCCAGCAGTTACAAATAAACGGCATGCGCGAACAAATCGCAGCACTCTCCAAAGCCATCCAGGGCCAGCCATCAGAACAAAATTTGAAGGACCAGGAGGCAGCGTGAAAAAGGAAAAACTCTTCACCATCACCCAGGCCGCCCGAACTCTAGAAATGGGCAGAAACAACCTGCTGAAGCTACTGCGAAATAGCGACCTTTTGCATAGCCGCGAACCTATACGTAACTCACCGACAAAGGCCGCCGTACAGCAGGGGCTACTGGTTGCAGAGAATGCCGAATATAAGCGCGGCCCGGTGAAGGTGCCGTATATCAATACCAAGGTGACATCGAAAGGCATGGTGTGGATTCGGGATCTTATCGAAAAGAGTTCCATCTCCCAAGCCAGCTAGAAATTTAACCGTGCCCCGGCGCACTCAGTCAGAGGTAACCATCCTTGGGCTGCCAGTATGGAGCCCATTTTTAAAATGGGAAAATCCAATGGAAAGATATGCACTGCTTACTGGCACCTACAACCTATTGATGGGCGGCATCAAAGATTTTAAGCGCTCCTACACCACTGAAGAGGAAGCGTTTAAAGAAGTACAGCGCATTGCTCAAAATGACCTGTTTACACACTGGGCACAGATATTCGATAAGAAAAACGACAAGGCAAAAATTTATCGCATAGTCGATAAGAAAGTCATCGAAGAGAAACCCAAAGACTGCCCTAACTCTGAGCCAGAGTCCAAGGCAAAACCGCAGTACGCCTGAGCTCAATTAAAAATAGTGTTATCAGCCCGCCGAGTACGGACTTTTTAGATAGAAGACAATAACGCGAGGGATATGCGATGGGAAACTTGCTGACCAAACATGAAATAAGCCGTCTTACTGGTGCTGGCGCCGATAATGCCGAAGAACAAAAACGTGTTCTTGACGCCAATAGAATCCCTTATGTACTAAAAAAAGATCGATCTCCTGCCCTGACTTAGGATATGGTCAATCAAGCTAAACTCATGCAAATTAATACCCCTAACTCAAGTGGGAACAGCCTCCAATTACCACTAGGCGTGAATATGAGTGCAATCAATGGGTAGACCAAGAGACCCCAAGAATGCTTGGATGCCACGATGGGTAGAAATCTACCCTCGTGGCTATCGAGTAAAAATACGAGGGCAAGGCGCCTGGTATCTATGCGGTCCAGACTCATCACGCGCCGAGGTATGGACAGCCTATGAGAGATGGGAGAACGACCAGCACGGGAAGTTATTTACCATTGAAGACCTGATTGACTTGTATTTCGCTTCCCCTCAGTTCACTAAAGAACTGAAGCCTCAAACCCAAAAAGACTACTTCAGATACGCAAAGAAGATCCGCACAGTCTTTGGGCCAGCTAAGCCCGACACTATCGCATCACCAGTAATCCAGATGTATATGGATGCTCGCGGCCAACAATATCCAACAGCCGCCAATAGAGAGCGAACACTTCTTAGCATCATTTTTCGCTGGGGAAAGGCACGCGGATTTGTATCGATAGATGATCCAACTAAAGCGGTAAAGCCCTTCAAGGAGAAACAAGGTGGACGCTATGTCGAAGATGCGGAATACCTCGCGTTTTACACTTGGCTTGAATCCAGGGGACACACGGCACACGCCGCAGCCATGGAGATCGCCTATCTCTGCGGCGCTAGACAACAAGATGTACTGTCACTTAAGTGGCAAGACATTACGGAGGAGGGATTATTGATTTGCCAACAGAAGACTGGCAAGAAGCAATTAAAACTCTGGACAGAGCGCCTTCATGATGCTGTTGAGCTGGCATTAAAAAGCAATTCAAGCTCAAAATCGCAAAGCATGTACCTCATCCGCGGCAGGACCGGGCAACGCTTCACACGAGATGGATTCAATAGCACCTGGAGCCGTGAACAAAAAGCCGCCGACGAAGCTGGCACTCTACCCAACCGGTTTCGGTTCCACGATTTAAAGATAAAAGGCATTTCAGATTTCGAAGGCGACAAGCAGGAATTCAGCGGACACAAGACTCGTAGCATGATGGTGCGCTACAACCATACCGCAGATAAAGTTGTTTCCCTTAACAAGGCGAGAATCAAGAGCAAGAAAGACAAACCAAAGGGGAATGGATAAACATTTAAATAGCATGAGTTAATAATTTACATGCGCTTTATCCTCATAGCGACCGAAACTCAATCATGCCCATTCCCATACTTTTGCAGCATAGCCTTAAAAATTAGCTCCCATGCATTGCCCGCTCAAACTCAGACTCAGTTATTTCTATTTTAATAAGCCTTGAGACCATTTCTGAAGTCAAGTATATAAAGAAATATTTATCGCTTTCGCCTTCTACTGCCCGCCCCCTCTTGCCAGTGAAGGCTAGGACGATTACGCTCAGATAAATCTACATTATATTTTTTACTGGTTAAGCGCTTCATGCTGCCTCCAAAAGGTAGTACCTTAAAGATCCTCTTTACCTTCTGAGACAGCTGTACATCCATCCAATCGAAAGGACAGGAAAAGTCGATTAGGGCAAAAATTATCTCTGGAATTACCACTATAAGAGGCAAAACGAAAAAAACTGCACTAAGCGAGGTTCGAAGACCCTAATAAACAGAGAGGAATCTGAGATGACCGACGGCAATCGAACCCGTAACCTCAGGAGCCACAATCAAACCAAAAACCATATAACTATCATATAGTTATATAACTTCGTGTGTAAATAGCAAGGTCGTTTAGACCCACTATAAACCCCGTGATTACTCAGCTACTCAATTTTTTGCACACGTAGAAACTGTATGGCTGCACAGTAACTAGACTGTAATCACCGACAGTTGATCCCACTGAGTTGTATAGGCCGGAGAGCGATGCTCCTGCCGCATCTTCCATTTCTTCTGGATACCTTCAGCCCCCAGGAATAGAGTCCCCCGTCCAAACTTGCGGTTGATGCTATCGATCTCCCCGGCCCTTGCCGATTGGCCTGGCGTGAATAGATCACCCTGTCCTAGCGCAAGGAATAATCTCAACAAGCTCCACTCCTGCTTTCATAAAGCGGCACCCTGACCGGTACAGACTTGCAATAAACTTTCTTACCAGCCCCACAATTACCCGCGTATCGTCGGTAGGGTATAGTGTCCGTACAATTATGCTGCAGCTGTAGTAGCTGGGCTTATGGTACAAGGTATGCAGAAGCACATGAATCGACTTTACGAGCGATTTCTGAGCCCGTAGCTTCTCCGCCGCCCTGTTTGCGTACAAGGTGGCAGCCTGCAGTATCGGCTGTAAGTCGGTGAGCTTTTCACCAAAGGAGCGGGTGCAATAGATCTGCTTCTTGGCTGGGGCTCTTCCTCCAAGCCAAGGCAGGGAATCCCGTTCAACTCCTCAATCGTTCGCTCAATGTTCACATTGATATGGCGGCGCAATACTTTTGGGTTGGCCTGCGCCAGGTCATAGGTTGTCTGTATGCCAAAATCGGCCAAGCGCCTGGACAGTCGCCGCCCTATGCCCCAGACATCATTGACGGCGGTACGGCGCTGCATCCATTGCCACTTTTCTTGTGTATCCAAAGCGCAAACCCCATCGCACTTGGAGATTTTCTTTACTGCTCGGTTGGCTAACAAAGCACCACTTCGTGCAGATTCCATTTCCTCCCTTTATTGCCAGGCTTTATGCTCAACTTCCACTGGAGTTTCGACGACATATCCATAGAGCTATAGAGAGCAGCTATGGAAGACTCGGCGATAACGCTTTTAGCAGGCGCGCGGCGCTTGCCTAAATTTGTTAAGTGCTCATAGCTCAAAAATACGCTTGAGAAAATTTTCACTGTCCTTGCATTGCTGCCACAGTAATTCACGAAGCTCATACCCTCTTTGCGCCTCAACTGGAGGAGCGCCAGTAAAATACAACTCATCACTGAAGCTACACATTCCTCCATATGCACGCAATGAATGAGAAATACTTGCTTGTGGCTTATTGTTTTCTAGTAGCTCCAAGGATTTAGAAAAATAGGTGAACCAATTCTCTTCATTATATTCTCTGAGAATCAATACTAACTCTTCAAGAACTAGCTTATATGCACTGTACTTATCGCTCATAGGCACTTAACGCCGCCGGCAGGGGCAGCTTACCTTGTGCACATTTTGCGCAAAAATGGGAGCACAGCGACCTGCGCAAAATGTGCACAAGGTAAGCTGCCCCGCGGAGGGCGCGATTTTCGCGACCGGAGTGTACTTCAGCAACTTGTTATGACTCTGTGAGATGAGACATAAAATCTCTGATGTAGTATTCATGGGCACATAGAGATACTACTCCGTTTTCGTTTGGCTCGGGAAGATAGCGTAAGTGCAGCGTGGACCTTGGAGCCACTTCATAGTTCAAGCATAAATATAATTCCGATTCATTGATTGAGTCAGATGAACCAAGAATGTTTACATTTACTTCAAGAGAGGTGCTATCCGCAACTCCAGATCCCAGCAGGTAGGTTGCATACTTCAACTTTCCACCCCTGTACTTTGTAGGAACAACTACTTTCACAGGATGGCACTGAGGCGAATTGTACAATGCCCCTTCGGACAACTTTATGTGATGCGGAATTTCATCACTACCACATGCCTTCCCATGGAGCGGCAGCATCGCTAGAGCAATAATTAAATATTTCATACTACTAAGAGTCATAACGCCCGGCTCTGCGGCTGAGAAAAAGTGGCACTGCTTTTGCATCAGCAAAAGGAGTGACGCTTTTGGCAGTCCGACAGCAGCCGCTTGTTAAGCCGTGACTACCTCGATTGTTGTTTCGAAAGTGAACGGCTCATTTTGAGCCACACCCTCATTCTCAAATTCAACGACAACGGAACCTTTTATTTCATAGCGGCCATCATTTGCTTTAGAAAACACTAGCTCTTTTACATTACACCAATTGTGAGCACAACCGACATAAACCGAACCTCCTGCTTCTGGGTATGACTCGTGTGATAAATTAGCCCCATCGAGTTCCGCTGAATTCTCTAAGTTTAACTCGTACCAGTCCAAGACTATTTCAGTTGATAGTGGCTGCTCCTCATACTCAAGACCTGAATCAAAAGGTTCTAGAGGTATGGTTATACGATGAAATAATGTTTTCTGT
This sequence comes from Microbulbifer sp. A4B17, assembly GCF_003076275.1. Taxonomy (NCBI): domain Bacteria; kingdom Pseudomonadati; phylum Pseudomonadota; class Gammaproteobacteria; order Cellvibrionales; family Microbulbiferaceae; genus Microbulbifer; species Microbulbifer sp. A4B17. The sequence continues at coordinate 1,502,439 of NZ_CP029064.1, read as the reverse complement.
AACCCGATACTCTCGTTCTCAAACCAGTAGGCCTCAACCTTACCGTTTTTAGCTTTAGTTTTTCTCTGTAATTCGATTTTATCCATAACTTCAATTCTGGTTTGGCTTAACGCCGCGCTTTGCGGCTAGTTGGAGCGTAGCGGAAAACCAGTCCGACAACAGCGCCTTGTTAGCAGTTGCCAAGCTGAACCTCACCAGATACAAAAACACCCACAATACAACCAAGATAAGGGTCATTGGCATTTTCATTAAGAGCCCACTGCCAATCAACTACTTCGGTATTGGTAGGAAATAGCAGCTTTACCCCATTTTCGAAAGTGAGCTCTAAACTTGAATCTGGCAATAAATCCACGCAAGTAATGCATTTGTGAAGTGTTGATGAAAGCACAATGCTCTTAGCAACATCTTCTTTATCTACGGCATCAGAAGCTCGCGGATACAATGTGGACAATTGCTTATTTATCTCATCTTCATCTGTAGAAACTACATCGTGTGCTATGAGCGAAAACCCATCGAAATATAAATCAAAGACATCCCCTACTCTGAATAGGGAGTAGAAATTACCAAGCAACTTTTCTTGTAGAACTTCAATTGCGCTCATAATTCTCTAATTACTGCTAACGCCCGGTTAATGGGCAGGCGAAGCAGCGCGTAGCCTGTCCCAGCGGAAGCCACGCTTTTTGTGGCTGGAGCGAATTGAACCGCTTGTTATGTGTTTTGCTGCTCATTTACCTCTTTCTCTAACTCCTCAGCTTGATAAGGCATATATCCATTCTTTAAAAAATAGAAGGCCAGATAACCGTAGACACCTGCCAACGCAATTGAGTTGGGTAAAGGGGCATTGTTAAAAAGCACCCCATAGAAGACCCAGCCGAGTAAAGCTAACACAATCGTAGCTAGTACATAGTTACATGCCTTGATGAAAGGATGGCTGCTCCGTTTACCCCACTTCAGTAGGAATAAGGCAGGAAAACCAATGTACATCATAAAAGCAGAAATACCAGCTCCCCAATTTGGGCCAAAAAATGGATGTAAAGCCCAATAGAGAGGGAAAAACAAAATCACTGATAAAATTGCGATTAGTAGCAGTCTCATGATCTACACATAACGCCTTGCTTTGGGGCAGCCGAAACGCAGTGTAGGCTGTCCCAGCCGCGAAGCGGCGAGCAACAGCAACTTGTTATGTGTTTGCTCCACTGCCAACCCTCAAATTTTTTGATACCCAAGCCTCGCGCTCTTGTTGCGAATTAAAGCGCCCGATTAGTTGCGTAACTTCTGCTTGACCTTGATCTGTTAAAAAGTAACCGCCATGAAGCGGAACATCACTCTCCGGGCAGAATAAAGACTCATTGAAAGTAAATATCGCATCGTATGTTGTTTTACGAGATTCACTCTTTCCCTTGCCACGAGTAGTAACTCTATCTTGTTGCATCAACTCGCCTTCATGCGAAGATAGTAAGTGCACTGCACTAGATAGTATTCGATTACTGTATTCTTCCTTGCTCATATTTATTTACACATAATGTTTGGCGCAACGGCGAAGCACACAGTGCTGAGTCCGGCAGCCAAAGGCTGCGTATTGCCGCCACTTGTTATGTGTTTCTTTGGTTAAAGCCATTTAATAACCCACTTAGATTCTTCAAAGTAGCCTGAGAGCTCTTTTTCGTTTTCCACCCAACCATCAAAAGCTTCAACTTTCGGGTCTCTGAGGTTTTTGCCCGTGAGAATAAGAAAGCCATCGGTATTCTCTGAATCGTTGACAACCTTTACCTGGCAACCAATTTCATCGCCAGATTCGATCAAACCAATTCTTCCAATCTCAATCACTCGCAACTCCGTGACACATAACGCCGCGTTCAGGGGCGACCGAAGCGGCGCACCGTCTTGTGTATAATATGAGCGCAGCGAATTACACAAAAAAGGTGCATAGCTTTGGGAGTCCACTGCAACGCCTTGTTAGCAATTTTATCCAGGCATGCAGTAATTGTCATATGAGTCCAACCACTGTTGCGTGATTTCCTGACGCTCGACATTAGTACAAACAACCATGTTTTGATCAATTTGTGTAATAGCGATAACAAAGCCCATTTCATTTTTTGGGAGATACTCAATAGCTGGAGTTATCACATACTCACCAATTGAACTAAACAATTCTTCCTTGGAGTTTACTTTGCCAGGAATAACACTATTGGGATTGCAAGTAAGAAATATTCTCTCTACTTCAGATTTACGATCAAATACAAAGCCCGAATAACTACAAGAAATACCCTTCTGTTCTGCATTCGCAATGTAACCGGATACAGCAACTTGCCGCTCATCAGGGGAAAACAAAGATGGTATTTTTGAAGCAGCATAACCCAAGCCTACCAGCACCAAGATAATTAAAAGGGCATAACTTTCGAACTTTTGCCACTTGGTTTTTCCCATTGACACATTCATAAAAACTCCAAATTACTTATTATTGCTAACAGTTAATTCAAAAGCAGCGTCTATATATCACCCTTCTATATAATTCTGCTGTCCTCAATTAAAGCCAGCTTAAAAACCCAGCAAAATCAAAGAACTACATTGAGTGTCACAAAATAAAACAAGTAGATATATAGCAGCGTCTTTATAATTCCACGCTATCCTTGCTTTATATCACTTTTCACATCCGTTAAAAATCAACAAGTTATAGAATTTTCCCTAGAAATAGAAGCAGCGTCTTTTGAATTCTGATATGCGAAGCAGGACTTAGTTATCAGTACTGTATTTCACCAACCTTTTTACACACGGATGTTCCAGTTGGTGGGTACGCTGCCACTTAGAGAATTGGCTTTCTAAGTACACGACCTTGAAGTGTCAGGAACCTTCTTTGTAGAGATCAACAGCAGATTCTTTAGAGCAAAGCAAAGTGAAGTTTCTTACCTAAAAAAGCAAAACATCCCGCTTATCTATTAAAGTTCTCATAAAATCACAGGGTCGCTACTAGCCATCCTTCCAGCAGTTGATAAGCCATCCATAGTGGATAGTGGTTTGTCCCCCACTCTGCTATTCTGCGCCCCCTATAAAGAAGCCCTTCGAACTTAAGTCTGGACCTTTCTGTTCAGACCTACCCCGATTGCATGCTTCAGGAACATCAGGTTTGGGCTTGCCGTTCATTATTTGATCGAACGCTTCTACTTATTGAGCCCCATAGGAAACCTGCCCCCTACCCCAATCTGAGCTGACCGCCACTCCTGCGGAGCTCTTGGGGTTTGCAAATACTTTTGTAACTTACTGATTTTCTTAGAGAAAAATGCCAAGAACCGCAAACAAGACCAAGGCCGCGAAACCCGAACACACCCCCATGATGCAGCAATACATGCGCATCAAGGCCCAGCATCCCCAGGAGCTGGTGTTCTACCGCATGGGGGACTTTTACGAGCTGTTCTTTGATGATGCCAAGAAAGCGGCTGAGCTGTTAGATGTCACCCTTACTGCCCGTGGAAAGTCCGGCGGTGAGCCTATCCCCATGGCGGGCATCCCCTACCATGCAGCTGAAGGCTACTTGGCACGGCTGATTAAGGCCGGTGTTTCCGTTGCCATCTGTGAACAGATCGGTGATCCGGCCACCAGTAAGGGGCCTGTTGAGCGGCAGGTGGTTCGTATTGTTACGCCGGGCACAGTCACCGACGAAGCTCTCCTTAACGATCGCCGCGATAACCTGCTGGCTGCTATTTCACATTTAGGCGATACATTTGGCCTTGCACTGCTTGACCTGGCGACCGGCCGCTTTGTGGTTCAGGAAACAGATACTCTGGAAGCCTTAGCTGAGCAGGTACAACGTCACAATCCCGCTGAACTGCTTGCACCAGAAAACCTTAGCCTGCCGGTTGAAATCGAGCGCCGCGCGGGCGTGCGCCGCCGCGCACCTTGGGAGTTCGAGCTGGAGAGCGCTTTGCGTCTGCTCAACCAGCAATTCGGCACCATGAACCTGGAGGCCTTTGGGTGCAGTCATATGCACGGTGCTGTGATCGCTGCCGGCTGTTTGCTGCAATACGCACGGGACACCCAGCGTACCGAGCTGCCCCATATTCGCGGCCTGCTTACCGAAAGTGGGGATGAAACAGTTGCCTTGGATGGTGCCAGCCGCCGCAACCTGGAGATTGATCTGAACCTGAACGGTGGCGATGACAATACCCTATTGTCGGTCTTCGATAGCTGTAAAACCGCTATGGGTAGCCGCTTATTGCGCCGCTGGTTCAACAACCCCTTGCGCCAGCTGACCACCTTGCGCAACCGCCAGGATGCCATCGCAGCATTAATTGCCGATTATGGCTTTGAGCCTCTGCGTGATGCTCTCAAACCTGTGGGTGATATGGAGCGAATCCTGGGCCGTTTGGCACTGCGCTCTGCACGTCCTCGGGATTTGGCTCGCCTGGGCCAGTCCCTGGCTCAATTCCCGGAAATTCAGCAGCAGTTGGCAGAATCTGAAGCAACTTTATTGAGTGAATTGTGCAGCCAGATCGGCGAGTGGCCAGAAACCGTAGAGCTGCTGCAAGATGCCATTATTGAAAACCCTCCAGTGGTAATTCGCGACGGTGGGGTTATCGCTGCCGGCTACGACGAAGAACTGGACGAGCTGCGCGCTATCAGTGAAAACGCCGGCGATTACCTGGTGCAACTGGAGCAGCGAGAAAAAGAGCGCACCGGTATCCCCACCCTTAAGGTGGGTTACAACCGGGTGCATGGCTACTTTATTGAAATCAGTCGCGGGCAAAGCGATAAGGCGCCAGCTGAATATATTCGCCGCCAGACCCTGAAAAATGCGGAGCGCTTCATTACCCCCGAGCTGAAGGAGTTTGAAGACAAGGCGCTCTCCGCCAAGAGCCGCGCGCTAGCTCGCGAAAAGGCACTGTACGAAGAGCTGATCAATCAGCTGAATGAGTCCCTGGCAGAGCTACAAGCCGCCGCAGCAGGTATCTCCGAATTGGACGTGCTGGCCTGCTTGGCCGAGCGCGCTGACGATTTGCGCCTGTGCCGCCCCGAACTAGGCAGTGAGCCGGGTCTGCATATTGCCGGCGGGCGCCATCCGGTGGTGGAGCAGGTGTTGGACGAGCCTTTTGTGGCTAACGATATTGAGTTGCACAACGACCGCCGCATGCTGGTAATTACCGGTCCGAACATGGGCGGTAAATCTACCTATATGCGCCAGACTGCGTTGATTGCCCTTCTCGCCCACTGTGGCAGTTATGTGCCTGCGGACAGCGCCCAGATCGGCTTGCTGGATCGTATCTTCACCCGCATCGGCAGTGCCGATGACCTGGCCGGTGGCCGCTCCACCTTTATGGTGGAAATGACCGAGACCGCCAACATCCTGCGCAACGCCACCGAGCACAGTTTGGTACTGATGGATGAGATTGGCCGTGGTACCAGCACTTACGACGGCCTGTCCCTGGCTTGGGCCTGTGCCCACTATCTGGCGGGGGAAGTGCGCGCCTTTACACTGTTCGCCACCCATTACTTTGAACTGACTGACCTGCCCAGCCAATGCTCTGAGGCCGCCAACATCCACTTGGATGCCACCGAGCACGGCGAGGGAATTGTCTTCCTGCACCGCATCCAGGAAGGGCCTGCCTCTAAAAGTTACGGGTTGCAGGTGGCCAAACTGGCCGGTATCCCCAGTGATGTATTGACCGAGGCCCGCGCGCGCTTGGCAGCATTGGAAGCCGGCGCTCAGTCGGTAGATGTGCCAGCTCCTATTGCTACGCCTGCACCGGCCCCCAAACAGGAGCCGGAAGAAGCCGCTGTGCCAATGGCCGCGGGCCCTGGTTCCCCCCAGCAGGTAGATCTGTTTGGCAGCCCGAGCCACCCGGCCGTGGATGCCCTTGAGGAGCTTGATCCGGACGATTTGACGCCACGCCAGGCACTGGAAGCGCTCTATTCTTTGCGCAAGTTATTGAAGTAAAAGACCGGGCGGCCCCGGTCGCCCAGTGCATCCTGTTATAAACAGTGAACTAAATCGACTGAAAAGCCACTACAATTCGCGCCAGTAATTGATAAAATCCGCTGCACGAAGAATTCAGTGGCACTATCGAGGGACAAACATGACATTCGTAATTGGGGAAAACTGCATTAAGTGTAAATACACCGACTGTGTAGAGGTTTGCCCGGTAGACTGTTTTTACGAAGGCCCCAACTTCCTGGTAATTCATCCAGACGAGTGTATCGACTGCGCCTTGTGTGAGCCGGAGTGCCCCGCCAACGCAATTTTCTCGGAGGATGAGGTTCCAGACGATCAGCAGGAGTTTATCGAGTTGAACGCAGAACTCGCCGAGGTCTGGCCCAATATTACCGAGAAGAAAGACCCGCTGCCGGATGCCGAGGAGTGGGATGGCAAAAAGGGCAAGCTGGACCAGCTGGAACGCTAGAGAAATTCAAAAAAAGCCGTCATTGACGGCTTTTTTTATATCAGCAGGAACATAAAAATGAAAATAATAATGACTGCTATTTGCGCTTGGTTTCTTATCTTTTCAGCCATGACTCAAGCGACACCGGGAAAGAATAAATGGGTCGCACTTATTTTTGATGAGGGGCCCTCACCCGATAAAACCGAACCCCTGCTGAAACGGCTCGATTCCCTGCAAGTTACTGCCACTTTCTTCCCCACAGGGCAGGATATGGAGAGATTCCCCACACAGACTCAGGCGATCATTCAGGCTGGGCACCAGTTGGGCAACCACGGTTATTCTCATATGAACCTTGCCGAAATGCCCTTGAGCAACGCCAGGGAGGAGATTAAAAAAACCTGCCGACTGCTGCAGAGCAATGGCTATACCAATAAGCCCATGTTCCTACCGCCACATGGAAAGGTATCTGAAGAGCTGGGCGCACTACTGGATAATCATCAGTTCACAATCGCCCGTTGGGATATAGACCCCTCTGAGCACCTGCAAACCGGTGGTCCCCAGGCCGCAGCAGACTACGTATCCAAAAAGGCCAGAGATGGGAGTGTGGTTTTGCTGCACCCAATGCACGGCCAGCACCATCAGGTAATGGAGGCGTTGCCCCTGATTACGGCACAACTCAGGCAAAAGGGCTTCCAGTTTGCCACACTGGAGCAATTAACCCTGATTAAAGCAGGTGACCATTTGGAATCTGTGAAACAGGACTCTATCAATTAGCGGAGCGGGAGCCTGAAGCTCCCTCCACTGCTTCGGGAGCTTCTTATGTTGCGCTGGGCTGTCACTTTCCTGGTCATTGCATTGATCGCCGCTTTCTTTGGCTTCAGTGGCATCGCCTCTACCGCAACTGAAATAGCCAAGATTCTCTTCTTTATTTTCATTGTGATGTTTGTACTGGCACTGATATTCGGCAGGCCCAGGTAGTACTGCCTGTTCAGTAAATTGCCGTCATTATTTCTTGTGGGGCACTCTTGTGGGGTCCAGGCTGAGCACCTCAGCGATGTGATTGGCCCCCAGCACCATCTCCATTACGCCCAAGGCTTCCAAAATCTCATCATCGCCGGCACCCAGCTTTCGCGCAGAGGCTATCAAGTGCTGTCGGTGGTCGTCCGGCGCGCTATTTGCATTCCGCGCCAAGTCAAACAGCGCATGCTCTTTTTCGGAAAAATGTACATGCTTGGGATCAGTGCGAATACGCATCACTTCATCCGTTTCCACCCCGAGCATCTCGAGAGACATGCAGTGGTGGTAGATACCATAGTCACAGTGATTATCAGCAGAGACCGCCAGGCCAATCGCCTCTTTTAGTTGAGCCGACAGGCAACCGTGTATCATCACAGCTTTAAATTTATCCCAGTTTGCCTCCAACAGCCCCGGGTGCTGAGCGTAGATCCGGAACAGACTGGGGATTCCCCCCAATTCATCCTGAATTTCATCAAACACCTTGGCTACATCATCGGAAGTTGGGCAATCTACCAACGGAATACTGCTCATTATTCACCTACCTATCTTCGCCGGGTGTCCGGGTGGCATAAATTACTTCCTGGCACTATACAACACTGTATATAATCACAGCATGAGAAAGATCATCCACTGTGATTGTGATTGCTTCTACGCCTCGGTCGAAATGCGTGACGATCCCAATCTCCGTGGACGCCCCCTGGCCGTTGGTGGCAGTAGCAACCGACGAGGAGTGATCTCTACCTGCAACTATGAAGCGCGCAGCTATGGAGTTCGCTCCGCAATGCCTACCGCCCAAGCCAAGAAACTGTGCCCTGATTTGATTGTAGTACCCGGCAATATGGCCAAGTACCGGGAGGTCAGCGGACAGATACGAGAGATTTTCCTCGATTACTGTGACGATATTGAGCCCCTATCCCTGGACGAAGCCTTCCTGGATGTCACCGACAGCGGTCGGTGCCACGGCAGCGCCACCTTGATTGCAGAAGAGATCCGGCAGAGGGTGCGGGATAATCTCGGTATCACAATTTCAGCCGGAGTCGCCCCGAATAAATTCCTGGCCAAAATTGCCAGTGACTGGCAGAAGCCCGACGGATTAACGGTCGTTACCCCAGACGAAGTCGATCAATTTGTTTTGCGCCTGCCGATCAACAAAATACACGGTGTGGGGCGAGTAACCGCAGAGAAAATGCATCGCCAGGGCATTCGCACCTGTGCGGATTTACGCAATTTTTCACAAATTGAATTGAGCAAGAAATTTGGGAAATTTGGCCGCCGCCTTTACGACCTCTGTCGTGGCATTGATGATCGCCCGGTCAGTGGTGATGGATCACGCAAGAGTGTTAGTGTCGAGCGAACTTTTCGAGAGGACTTGTCCAGTTATGAGGAGTGGCTGGAACAACTGACAGAGCTCTATATGCGCCTGTTGGAACGCCTGGAAAAACTCGGCGATCGCTACGAGGTAAACGGTGCCACCGTTAAAGTAAAGTACGCGGACTTTACTACCAGTACTCACGAGCGCAGCAGCCGCGCTGGGCGAATTTCTGAATTTCGTCAGCTGTTGCAAGAGTGTCGTGATAAGCGTCCTGCGCCTATTCGTCTTCTCGGGGTAGGCTTGCGTCTCACAGACCTGCGCGCGGGGCAGGGACCCATTCAATTACCATTGCCCCTGCCGGAAAAAACCATTTTTTGACGCCTAACTCTTTATTAAGGCGCACCATCATCTATCAATAAATCTGGCGTTGGCCGTTACCCGAGCAACCACCCACCAAACCAGAGGCAACTATACTTCGCAAGCTCGAAGATTAGTGTCTGTCGCGCAGTGACATCGGCTGAAATTATAAATACTGGCCGGAGAATATTTACGACGCAGAAGCATACTACAATCTTCTTTATTGACGCCGCATAAACCCATACTCGACCAGCGGTACGAGGCCGGATAATTTGCGTACGGAGGCTAAAGACATTGTCTCGCAAAGAATTACGCCACCTATCTGACGAAGCGCTATTCCAATATTACAAGGAGTCGCGGAAACCGACTGTTTTCCGTCTGCTCTACAGTCGTCACAAAGATTCCCTCTATCGCTACTGCATACAAATGGCACCATCTTCAACTACTTTGCTCTTGCAAAAACTCTGGCGTGGCATTTTGGAGAATCCTCCAGAACTACATGGGCGCATGCTGAAGAGTTGGCTTTTTATTCAGGTCAACAAATTACTCAGGCACGAGGAGTTCAATAGCTCTAAGACACACGCACAAGAACCCCCTCAGCAGAACAGAATTCTCGCGGCGATCCAAAAATTACCTTCACAGCTGCGTAATGTTTTATTACTGCATATAGAGTGCAAACTACCACTGGCAACAGTGGCGGATATTGAGCAACTCTCACTGAACAAGTGCCGAACCCTATATCATCGCGCACGATCATCTCTGGATGACGCTATTTATGGATCAGAGAGAAAACCCTGGCAAGTAGAAATTATCGAAGAGTAATTGAGTTAGTGATATGAGCAATTGGGAAAATCAATATTTTAAAGAAGCCGAAACGTTGACTTCCCCTCAACAGCTGGATGACGATCTATATAAAACAGCCCAAGCGTATAAGCCAAAAGTAAATATCAATCACCTGCTATCTCGGGCAACCGTGAGCTGCAGTGTAGTAACTGCCCTATTGCTGCTAGTACACCCAGCACAGCACTTGGGCGCCTTCACACACAAAGCAGGCCCCGAAGAGCAGCATTCATACGAACCGGTTTTAAGGGACTGGAAAGAAACTGCAGCACCAATTATCCCTAAACCAGACCCTTGGCTCGCACTGCGCAATCAGGTAAATAGTGGCGAGTATGTTGCATTGTGCCATTACTGGCGGGCAGAACAGCAGAGTGAAAGTGAAGAGCCCCTGCCAGATGAATTGCGTAAAAGCGCTAAGCGTCACTGTCGGATTTTATCGAGTACGGCTTCAAGGAGCTAGAAACAACTGATATCAAGTTCAAGCGGCCAATTCGAATTCTCACTCCCTATACAGTCCCAACTTAGCCATTATATTGTGGCGGGCATCTACGGTGCCGGTGGCCCTTCTGCCGGAGAAAATCCGGTACTTAAGTCAGTGATCAACCAACTTGACGGGCGGATATTCTCCCATACAAGAAAGCTTACTATTTATCGCTACCTTAAAAATGGGATTTCACGCAATAAAACAGCAATACTGTTTGGCTACAGTAGAGGGGGAAATACCGCAATAAAAATCGCAAACGCACTTGGTCGCCAAGGCATCTCTATACAATGCCTAGTGATATTTGATGCCCACAGCATAAATGACAAAAGAAAATTCAAGCTCAAATATAACAATATCAAAAAGGCTTACAACTTCTTTCAAAGAAACCCCAGAACCGCCGGAAAATATGGCTGGTGGGGTATAAACCCCTACTGGGGATGTACCTTATCCTCACCATTTATTGAGGTTCAACAGTTTAACCTTACGGGCGATTATTTTAAAAAAGGTATTTCCGCTTCTCACCTAAATATTGTTCGCATGGGCCTCAATATTCTTAAAGAAGAACCACTTATATAAACTCATCTTAAATAGCTCTCAAACAAATCGCAGACACCACTTTCCATTACGACTTATAAAAGTGGTGGCCAAGACTTCTACTACTCCTACTAGGTAATCTGCAGGAAAATCCACTCTGCAACTAAAGCGGGCTTCGCCTCTCCCTCTATTTCCATTGTCACCATCAGCCTAATTTGATACTGAGACTCTCTCTTCTCCGTAATATCCAGTATTTTCCCAGAGACGCGTACCCGACTACCTGTCTTTACCGGGCTGATAAAGCGGACTTTATCCAATCCATAATTCACCCCCATATAGGCACCCGCGACCGTTATCTGCAAGGATCCTACAAAATATGGCAGTAGTGACAAGGAGAGAAAGCCATGGGCAACCGTCCCTCCAAAGGGAGTTTTAGCAGCTGCCTCCGGGTCTACATGGATGAACTGTCGATCCAAGGTGCACTCAGCAAAACTGTCAACTCGTTGCTGGTCAATCTCAAACCAGGCAGTGGGCTCTGTTTCAAAACCAATGTACTGATTGAGGTTATCAGGTGAAATCTCTACAGGCATCGAAGGCTCCCTTTCGATTTTCATTCCAGTTATTGATCAGGCCTCTGAACAACGCTGCGATGCCTCGTAGGCCTGCAGATATATTCCAGGGTTATCCAGAGGCTCCTTACTCAGTAGGCCGACAAGCCACCATCTACCGCCAGTGCCTGCCCAGTAATGTAAGTCATTTTTGGGGAAACCAGCATCAACATCGCCGCTACCACCTCTTCTGGCTTACCCAAGCGTTTCATCGGGCACCCTTCGGCGAGAAACGCCTGTACTTGTTCAGGGCAGGCATCTTCCGTTGCAATATCGGTAACCATCGGAGTCAGGCAATAGAAGGGGCAAATCGCATTCACACGGATACCGTACTTGGCATTTTCCATCGCTGCCGTTTTGGTCAGGCCAATAACGCCATGTTTTGCCGCTGCGTAGGAGGCGATCTTGGGGGCACCACCCAGACCCGCCATAGAGGAAACGTTGAGCACAACCCCTCCAGTGTCTTTCAACAGGGGCAACTGGTGTTTAAGCCCCAGGAAAACACCCTTCAGGTTAACGTTGTACTGAAGGTCCATCATGGCCTCATCTGTCTGCTTGAGAGACATCATCGGAGGCGCGATGCCGGCATTGTTAACAGCAATATCCAGCTGTCCAAATTCTGACTGGGCCAGTTGAGCAAGTGCAGCGCAATCAGGCTCTTGGGAAACATCACAGCGCTGGGCGCGCACAGCAATATTTTGGCTTCCCAGTTTGTCCGCCAACTGCATCAAGGCCTCTTCATTGATATCTCCCAATACCAAACGAGCGCCCCGAGAACCAAGTTCCTGGGCCAGTAATTTTCCAAATCCACTGGCAGCACCGGTAATCAATGCGACTTTATCACTAAAATCGAGTATTGGATCATGCATGGTTAAATCCCCCCACAAGAAGTCAAACCACCATCCACAACGACACATTCTCCAGTCGTATAACTGGAAGCATCGGAGACCAGATACAAAACGGTACCCGCCATCTCTTCTGGCTCCGCATGGCGGTGCATGGGAATATGGCCGACAGCGGTCTTATAAATATCCTCGTGGGAAAACAATGCCCCGGCGAATTTGGTTTTTGTAAGCCCTGGTAGTAAAGCATTCACCCGGATATTAAATTGCGCACACTCCTTGGCAAACGCCTTGGTCATATTGACCACCGCCGCCTTGGTAATTGAGTAAATACCCTGCCCAACACCTGGCTGCAAGGCATTCACTGAGGCGGTATTTACAATAACGCCACCACCCTGCTCTCGCATCAATTTGCCGGCTTCTACCGACATAAAGAAATAACCGCGTATATTGACCTCTACCGTCTTTTCAAAGGCCGCTAAATCAGTATCCAGAATATGACCAAAATAGGGATTAGTCGCCGCATTGTTGACCAAAATATCCAAGCGACCAAATCGCTCGCGAATATCGCCGATAACCTGCTGGATATTATCCATATTGCCAATATGGCAAGGGATCGCATCGGCACAGCCACCGGCATCCACAATTGCATCGGCTACGGCCTGACATCCCTCGATTTTTCTGCTGGAAACCAAAACATGGGCACCCTGCTCAGCCAAAAGTTTTGCGATGGCCTCACCAATACCCCGACTGGCACCAGTTACCAGGGCAATTTTTCCCGTGAGATCAAAAATATTCTTTGCCATTTCTTATCCTTATAATTTCAGAAGTTAACCATTAGCAGCGATATCCAATGCAGCTTGTGCGAGGGGTTCTACCAGGGCTCCCAGTTTTGCCGCATTTTTATTGGAGGCATTGCCGTCTTTTGCACGCTTGACCACCCCCTGAACAATCGCTGCCAGGCGAAAGAAGCTAAATGCCAAATAAAACGGCCAATTATCAATCCCATCAATACCCATTCGCTGGCAGTATTTGGCCACATACTGATTTTCGGAGGGGATGCCCAGGGCCTTTATATCCAAGCCTAATAGGCCAGACATTTTGTCTTTGCCGGCGGGCATTCGCATTTGCATACACTGGTAAGCGAGATCGGCATAGGGATGTCCCAGTGTGGAAAGTTCCCAATCCAAAAGCGCTATGACCTTGGGCTCCTGGGGATGGAAAATCATATTGTCCAGCCGGTAATCACCGTGCACCAATGCGATACGCCCATCATCATCCGGTAAAACGTCACCCAACCAGGCCATCAACTCATCCATCGCGGCAATGGGCTCCAGCTCAGAGGCTCGATATTGAGTGCTCCAGCGGTCCAGCTGCCGCTGGAAGTAATTACCTGGTCGGCCGTAATCCGAAAGACCGACGGCATTAATATCCAAACTGTGCATGGCCGCCAGTACACGATTCATTTCATCGTACATAGCGCTGCGCTGCTCGGCGTCAACTTCCGGCAGTGCCGCATTCCAGAATATCCGACCCTCACAATATTCCATTAAATAAAACATAGAACCGATCAGGTCCCGGTCCTCACAGAGGTGCAATACCTTGGGCACCGGCACATTGGTATCGGCGAGTGCCGACATTACCCGGTACTCCCGATCTACGGCATGGGCAGATTTCAATAACTTGCCCGGAGGCTGGCGCCGTAAAACATAAGATCGCGCCGGGGTTTGCAGCTTGAAAGTGGGGTTAGACTGGCCACCGGGAAATTTGGTGACCGTTACAGGCCCATTGAAACCGTCGACTTTGCCGGACAAATATTCTTGCAGTCGCTCAACAGGCAGTTCTTCCACAGAGCTGCGCAAATTGTTTACCGTCTCAGTCACTGAGTCCTCCATGATTTTCCGCGGCGGCGTAGTGAGCAGCCAGATTTCTGCCCAACTGCATCATATGAACTTGATCGGGGCCATCCGCCAGACGGATGGTCCGAGCATAGGCATAGTGATGGGCGAGACTGTAATCCTGCCCCAATCCTGCGGCGCCGTGAATCTGTATGGCGCGATCTATCACCTTACAAGCCATCTGTGGCGCGACAATTTTTATCATCGCGATTAAATCTTTGGCCGCCTTATTACCCAACCGATCCATTTGCGCTGCGGCCTTCAGAGTCAGCAGGCGTGCCTGCTCAATTTCGCAGGCGGATTTGGCAATATCTTCCCGCACCGATCCCTGCTTGCTCATCGAGCGACCAAAAACAATGCGCTGCTCCGCGCGTGCCGACATCATTTCCAGCGCTCTTTGAGCCTGGCCAATTAACCGCATACAGTGGTGTATCCTGCCCGGCCCCAAGCGTCCCTGGGCAATTTCAAAACCGCGCCCCTCTCCAAGAATTAAATGGCTTGTGGGCACCCGGACATTTTCAAAAATCACCTCAGCATGCCCTTCCGGTGCATCGTCATAACCGAATACCGTCATCGGGCGAACTATTTTGACTCCAGGCGTATCGGTGGGTACCAGGATTTGCGATTGCTGCTGGTGACGATTGGGATTTTCCGGGTCGGTCTTACCCATCACGATCATCACTTTACAGCGTTTATTCATCAGGCCACTGATATAAAACTTGTGGCCGTTAATAACGTAACTGTCGCCATCGCGGGTAATCGACGTTTCAATATTAGTGGCATCGGAGGAGGCAACCCGGGGCTCGGTCATAGCAAAGGCAGAGCGAATTTTTCCATCCAGAAGCGGAGTTAACCATTGTTCCCGCTGGGCCTCAGAACCGTACTGAGCCAAAACTTCCATATTGCCGGTATCCGGGGCATTACAATTAAATACCTCCGATGCAAAAAGCACTTTCCCCATTTCCTCAGCCAGGGGCGCATACTCCAGGTTATTGAGCCCGGCACCGTAACGGGAATCCGGTAAAAACAGATTCCAGAGTTCCGCTTCCCGGGCTTTAATCTTTAATTCTGCCAAAATCGCCGGCTCTCCCCAGCGATCCTCCTGCAACTGCTGCATAAATATCGCTTCGGCGGGATAGATATACTCCTGCATAAAATTTTGCAGGCGTTCCAGCAGTCCTTTTACCTTGTCTGAGTATTCAAATTCCATCGCTACCTGCCCGATCAACTGTAAGTGATATGTTCGTGACGCCCATCCCGATCCAGGTGCGGCACATGATTGAAACTGTGCAGACTGATATTTTCTGCACTGAAAAATAAACGGCTAACGGCTGTGTTTTGGATTTGCATATTGAGATTGGCGACGGTGGAAATTGAGCCGCCCAATATTTGCGTCAACATCATGGCAATGGCACCGCCCGAACTAACAACCAAGGTTCGGCTGCCTTTGGGGCTATCACAAATGTTTTTAAGCGCATCTGCGATTCTGGCTTCAAAATGCGACCAGGTTTCCGGTGGACTGATCTCACCTGCAGCCCAAGCCAGCATCCCCTGCTTCAGGAATCGATAAAAATCGGCGCGACTGGCACCCGCTCCCGGTGCCCGATCCGGGTATAGCTTGCTGTAATGCCTGGCAACCGCCAGGAAATCAAACTCATTGAGTTGGGGGAGTACGCTGCGAGAATTTTCACTGGGGAGTTCCAACCCCTCGCAAATACCGTCCAAAGTTTGCCGATGCCGGGTTAGGTTGCCGCACAGCAGCCGGTCGAAACGAATACCCTTATCCCGCCAGTATTGACCCAACCAGCGCGACTGCTGCCAGCCGGTATCGGAGAGATTGTCATAGTCATCAGCCCCAAATGAAGCCTGTCCGTGACGTACCAGAATAAATTCAGCCACCTATTTCCCTCCCCTTTTGATATTCCCAACCCTATCCCTCGCAATTGAATCATCAAAGTTTATTATGCGAATATTGAATCATTCATGAGAGTGATGATGGTGGCAGCAATGCAATTACAGCGAATCGACATGAACCTCTTTCCCGTACTGGAGGCGATATACACAACCCGAAACCTGACTCGTGCCGCTGAGCAATTGCACATCACCCAGCCCGCGGTCAGTAATGCTCTGGCGAGACTTCGTCGCACTTTAGGTGACCCATTATTCACTCGCAGTCCCACCGGTATGGCGCCGACGCCACTGACTGAAAGTATTATGCCGAGAGTCCAGGAAGCTCTTTCTCTACTGGGGGCAAGCCTTAGCGAGCATCGCCATTTTGTGCCACAGGAAGCCAGAAAAACCTTGCGGCTCTCAATGAACGATATGGCGGAAACTTTCCTTTTACCCAGGCTTCTGGAAGTGCTGGAGCAGGAGGCCCCAGGTATTGCAGTCGAATCTTTCCAGGTCCCCAGGGAACAGTTGGTTAAGGAGCTAGCCGCCAACACCTTGGATTTCGCCCTGGATATTCCCGTACCGACATCCCCCCACATCAAACAACAGCGGCTGATGAGCGACCGTTACCTGTGTATGCTGCGCCAGGATCACCCCTTGGCGGATTCCGCCAGCCTTACCCTGGAACAGTATCTGAAGCTGGAGCATATCCATGTATCCAGCCGTCGCAGTGGCCCGGGCCTGGAGGATATCGCCCTGAACAAATTAGGGCGCCGTCGCAATGTGAAACTACGGGTCCAGCATTACCGGGTCGCACCTTTAGTAGTCCTAAGAACTGACCTGGCACTGACCGTCCCCGCCAGCCTGGCCCAGCAGTACTCAGCACGATTATTCGAACTGCCGTTCCAGGTACCACAAATGGACTGGCACCTGCTTTGGCATAAAAATCAACATGATGACCCAGCCAATCAATGGCTGCGAAACAAGTTGGTAAGCTTGATAGAAGAGTAAAGAAAGCGAGATAGCCACTACTTCAAAAAACGCTTTATTTATAGATGAGAATGGGACGCATCAAGGTTAAACTGGGCCCGTAATTGATCACTGATTTCGACCGGTTAAGTCACTGTTTCACAGTGGGCCGTCTTGTTATCCTGCTGGGCAACGATATGCACCTTTTTGCATATACATAAATGAACCCTAAAGGTTACAAGAAGAGAAATTTGCCATGTCCCAAGCCTACCCTAATATGCTTGCCCCCCTGGACCTGGGCTTCACCACCCTGAAAAACCGGGTGCTGATGGGCTCCATGCACACCAACCTGGAAGAACACCCCAATGGCTTCACCCGTTTGGCGGCCTTTTTTGCCGAACGTGCCCGCGGTGGCGTTGGCTTGATTGTAACCGGTGGTATTGCCCCGAACGAAGAGAGTGGCGTATTCCAGGGCGCTTCGAAGATGACCACTTCGGAAGAAGCCCAGCAGCACCGCGAAGTCACCGATGCTGTTCACGCTGAGGGCGGCAAGATCTGTATGCAGATCCTGCACACCGGCCGCTACGCCTATAACGAAAATCTGATCGCACCCTCTCCCATCCAGGCGCCGATCAACCCCTTCACCCCGCGCGAATTAACCAGCGAGGAAATCGAAGGCCAGATCGATGACTATGTACGCTGCGCCACCCTGGCTCGCGAAGCCGGCTATGACGGTGTGGAGATCATGGGCTCCGAGGGTTACTTTATTAACCAGTTCATCGTGAAGCGCACCAACAAGCGTACCGATGAATGGGGTGGCTCCTTCGAAAACCGTATCCGCCTGCCGATCGAAGTCGTCCGCCGCGTACGGGAAGCTGTCGGTGAGAACTTTATTATTATCTACCGCCTGTCTATGTTGGACCTGGTAGAAGATGGCAGTGACTTCGATGAAGTAGTGGCCCTGGGCCAGGCTATCGAAAAAGCCGGCGCCACGATTATCAATACTGGCATCGGCTGGCACGAAGCGCGCGTTCCCACTATTGCCACCAATGTTCCCCGCGCGGCATTTACCGATATCACCGCCAAGGTGAAAAAGCACCTGTCTATCCCGGTGGTTGCCAGTAACCGAATCAATGTGCCGGAAGTCGCCGAAGAAGTTCTGTCTTCCGGCCAGGCTGACATGATCTCCATGGCGCGCCCCTTCCTCGCAGACTCTGAGTTCGTCAACAAAGCCGCCGAAGGCCGCGCCGACGAGATCAACACCTGCATTGGCTGTAACCAAGCGTGTCTGGACCACACTTTCCAGCTGAAACTGACCTCCTGCCTGGTAAACCCCCGCGCTTGTCACGAAACCGAATTGAACTACCTGCCTACCGACAACGTGAAGAAGGTAGCTGTAATCGGCGCCGGCCCTGCAGGCATGGCCGCATCTACCGTTGCCGCAGAGCGTGGACACGAAGTAACCCTGTTCGAAGGCAGCGATAAGATTGGTGGCCAGTTCAATATCGCCAAGCAGATCCCCGGCAAGGCAGAATTCCAGGAAACCCTGCGCTACTTTAAGCGCCGCCTGGAAGTCACCGGTGTTGAAGTAAAACTTAATACCATCGCCACAGCGGAAGATCTGCAATCTTTTGATGAAGTGATTATTGCTACCGGTATCGAGCCGCGCACTCCACCGATCCCCGGCATTGAGAGCGATAAAGTCCTGGGTTACCTGGATGTACTGAAGCACAAGAAGCCGGTTGGCGAGAAGGTTGCCATTATCGGAGCCGGCGGTATCGGCTTTGATGTAGCGGAGTACCTGACCCACGATGGCCCCCACTCCACAGAAGATGAAGTGGTCGCCAGCGATAAGGAAGAGTTCTTCAATGAATGGGGTGTCGATATTGCCCTGGAGAATCGCTCCGGCCTGAAGCCTCGCGAAGCAGTAAGCTCTCCGCGCCAGGTATACCTATTGCAACGCAAAACCACCAAAGTGGGCGCGGGCCTGGGTAAAACCACCGGCTGGATTCATCGCGGCAGCCTACAGCATCGCAAGGTAGAGATGATTGCCGGTGCCCTTTACGAAAAAATTGACGATAAAGGCCTGCATATCCGCATTGGTGAAGAGGAAAAGGTACTGGAAGTCGACAATATTATTGTCTGCGCCGGTCAGGAACCTGCACGCAAGCTATACGAAGCTCTGCAAGAGCGCGGTGTAACCACCCACCTGATTGGTGGCGCTGATGAAGCCGCAGAACTCGATGCCAAGCGCGCTATCGACCAAGGCTCTCGTCTCGCTGCCGAGATCTAATCTCCCGGCGATCACAATATAAAATACCCCCGCCAATTCGAATTGGCGGGGGTATTTTTTTGCCCTTAAATTCTGTATCCCGTGCTAGGAGACATTGGCAACTCGATCCGCGACTACCGTTCCCTCAGGCTCAGGCCACTCAGGGCGAGACAGATACTCTGTAAGGCGATAGAGCACGAACACAACTCCACATAACGCCACTAACAAGCCATATAAGGCCGGGCCACTCCACCATTGAATAATCACTCCACCAATTAATGGCGCCATCGACCAGCCAATGGCATAAAAGGAAGAGGCCCCAAAATAGGTACCGCGTAAATGGGATGGTGCCAACCGATCAATTTGAATGCTCATGGTTGGAAACAAAATTGCCTCAGCCAGACTCAAAATAAAAGTCGCTCCGAGCCAACCCCAAAACCAATCTACCGGATTTAGGGCATACCAAAGCTGGGAGATCGACAAAATACCCAACCCAATCACAATACGGGTGTTAATGGCCAGCGGCCCCATTAACTTCATAATGGGAAACTGCAGTAATACTATCGTCGACGCATTAACAAAGATCATACTGGATATCAGCTCTACCAATCCCGGCGCTTCAGCGCGGGTAAGGTATTGCACCAAGCTTGAATCCATATGCGCATAGATAAACAGCGTTAAAATATTCGCAATAATCACCACCAGAAATACCTGATCACGGCGCAATACCGAAAGCGTATTTCCCAGAGATACGCCCGCATCCCTTTGCTTACTCGCTAAACGCCCGCTCTCGGTTCTGGCAAAACCCCAAACAAAGGCCAGGGCTAAGAGTAAGTAGCTGAGAGAAGTGAGTCCAAAAGTGGATTGCTGCGCACTCAAACCGGCCCAGACACCCACAATCGGCCCCAGCGCGGCCCCCACATTAATCAGGAAGTAGCGGAATTGCAGCGCCAATTCACGGCTGGCTTGATCGTCAATTAAGTCGCCTATCAGCGCACTCGCCGGCGGCTCCCACACCGCGCGACCGATCGCACACAGGGTCATCGCACAGATAAATCCTGCCAAGGTTTGCGTCACAGCCAACAAGGCAAAGGAAAAAATACCCACAATACAGCCAAGCAATAGCATATTGCGACGCCCATAGCGATCCGATAGCGCACCGGTAAAGAAGCCCAACACAGCAGCACCAACGGCAGATGCACTCAAGATCAAACCAATTTCAGCCGCGCCGAGGTGAAACTTTTCAAATAGAAGGATGGCCAGGAAAGGCCAGACCATAAAATAAGTTCCACGGCTAAAAAAACTGCCAATTAAAATAATCCAAACTAACGGAGGGAAGCTCCTCAAGCTTCTCCACCACTTCCCATTCATGGTTACTACTCCAATAGATTCACTGCCAACAAATCGATAGAGGCACCTGTCCTGTATGGTTTAAGTTGGCTGGTTCCAGATAAAAGAATGGCGCTAAGGCCACTCGGCGAGTGCCCGCAAGACATTGATACAAATACGAACCCGGAAGGTTCTTTCACTATTCGGCCAAGGTCCCCATCTTTCGGGAGAGGGCAAGCAGCCTACCCCAGAAAATTAAGAGGCAGACAAAGAAGAGTTTCAGTAAGCAAGATGAATTTGAGACAAACAACCTTTATTTACCGACAAAAAAACCCGAGATAATAAGATCCCGGGTTTCCTTCTTGGCAGAAAATGCTCCTGCCCTACGGCTAAACCTTGGTATCAACCCACACTGTTAATTACAGGTTAATAGAGAATAATCTGAGTGAGTTGCACAACAATCATTCTGAATACGGTTACCCAATACTATCCGACAAGATTTGTTTTGAAAACCCACATTGACAGATAAAACAAAAAATATTTGCCATCCCATCACTGCCGTACAAACCACCAAAAGCAGAATCTTTCCTCACGTCTATACTCCTTCAGGAAAAGCACCCGACCCCATCAGCAGAAAAAATACTGCCACGCTTTTTTAATAGAGAGATAACTCGCGACATGTCCCTATCCAACATGCTCGTCCAAGTGCGCGCTCAAGTAGAGCAGGCTGTGACTAGGCTACGCCCCCCCTACACTTTATTTTTCTCCATTAGTGATGGTAAAAGACGTGCCTTAGTCAGACATATAACAGCTACAGACTTTCCGAATGCATGGCAGTCATTGGCTAAGTCCACTCAAAAAGCTGCAAACGCCAGCAAGATGGACCCTTGCTGGCTGCGAGTGGACTGGGTAACACAAAAAACGGTAATGACCCTTGCGAGTTTGGAAGAGATCCTCCATGACACTAAAAGATCATATTTCCGCTACGGACTCGCAATGGATGGCGACTGCGAAGTGGCCTTCCTGGAGCAGGAGCTTAATGCTAATGCCATGCTCTATGGCGGCAATAAAATTAACCATGTCATTATCAATGAGAACAACTTTTTATCCTATGCCAAACAACGTTTTGGACCTAATACCGAACTGGATTTTTCTGAGGATAAACCAGTTATCCTTCTATCGACAGAGGGGCTGTTTTTCGAACCTAAGAAAAACCCGGTTGCTCTATATGGTCCAGGCCTGGATGCAGGTCGACGTATCATTGAAAAACTGACTATCAGTAATGTTACCGAGTTTATTGAATCAAGCAGTCGATACTTAAGCAGCCAAGTCAAAAAAGACGGGGCATTTTTCTATGGCTGGCACGCTTGCTTCGACCGCCAAATCGATACCTATAATAACTTGCGCCATGCAAGCAGTACCTACGCAATGATCGAAGCCTGGGAGGTCACAGGTGACGAGACGCTATTGAACTCCATACTTCGATCACTAAAACACCTGACAGAAGATCTTATTAAAACAGCAATACTGCCTTCAGGTGCCACAGGCGCATTCTTGGTAGAGGAAAACAACGAAATCAAACTTGGAGGAAATGCAGTTTCTATATTGGCTCTAGTCAAGTACGCGGAAGTCTCAAAAACTGATCAATATGCCGAACTAATGGAGCAACTGGCTCTCGCTATAGAATATATGCAGGACCCTGCTACTGGACAATTTTCTCATGTTCTTGAATATCCAGATCTCCAGGTAAAAGATAAATATCGAGTTATCTATTATGATGGCGAAGCTGCCTTCGGCTTAATGCGCCTATATGGTCTCACAAAAGACTCCCGCTGGCTGTCACTGGTAGAAAAAGCATTTGACTACTTTATCCATGCTGACCACTGGCGTGCTCATGATCACTGGCTTAGCTATTGTGTCAATGAACTTACAATCTACCGCCCCGAAGAGAAATACTATCAGTTTGGTATTCGCAACTTTGCCAGTTATCTGGATTTTGTTGAGAACAGAATAACCACCTTCCCAACCCTGCTTGAACTGATGATGGCCGCAGAGAAAATGGTCACTCGCCTGCAGGGGGAACCTGAATTCCAATACCTGCTCGATCAGGTGGATCTGGAACATTTTTATCGCGCTCTACACAAACGAGCTATGTATCTATTGAATGGGTACTTTTGGCCTGAATTCGCCATGTACTTCCGTAACCCCAAGAAAATTGTTGGAAGCTTCTTTATTCGACATCACGCTTTCAGGGTAAGGATTGATGATGTAGAGCACTACCTGTCCGGCTTTATTGCCTACCGAAAATATCTTCTTACCCTTGGAGATATACCTCAAAAATTTGAAGAGAAAACTCTCGAAATGGAAAGTGAGCCCCCTGTTGAGCCCCATAACTCCCTGCCAGTTCTAGCCTGGGGAGGGGATGTCAATTTATCCCGCAGGCAACATTACCGTACAGCCCAATTTGGTACCGAAAAAGTTCTTGGTACTATTACTGCACTAAAAAAAGCAGATATCAGTGTGATAAACCTGGAATGTGTAGTTGCCACTGAGGGCGAACAGGGAATCAGTAAAGGAGAATCATCTCCCTACTACTACCGAGCCCGCCCTGAAATGCTTTCGGTTCTCATGGATGCAGGAATAGATATCGTTGCAACAGCAAATAATCACAGTGGAGACTATGGCCCCGATGCTCTTATGGAGCAACAGCACTGGCTCAATTCAGCAGGTATCGGCCATTGCGGATCAGGCATCAATATCGATAAGGCCTTAGAGCCAGTCTATCGACCAGCCGGCCGACTGAATATTGCTATATTCTCCCTTGATGCTACCCAACCCCGGTTTGCTGCAGGACCTGATACTGCTGGTTGTGCCCATTTGCCTCTTACAATACCCCATCTCTGGCTAGATAATTTGAAACCACGTATCTCTGCGGCAAGAGAGAAAGCCCATCTTGTATTTGTTGCTGTTCACTGGGGAAAGAACAAGGAACCAGTGCCCAGTGAAGATGAAATAGCAATCGGCCATGCAATTATTGATGCCGGAGCTGATGGAATACTTGGCACCAGTGCACACAACCTGCAAGGCGTTGAAATATATCGCGACAGACCGATTATCCATGATGCTGGTGATCTACTGTTTGATGCTGTTCGCAAAAGTCTTGCTGACAGTGGAATTTTTCGCCTGCACTTGAGTGAAAAAGGAGTAGAGCAAATTACCTTTGTCCCAGTGGGAGTTGGATTTGGCTTTAGCAAACAGTTGAGCGGGGATAAAGCTAAGGAGCTTACTCAGCGCTACTCTGAATCCTGTTTAAATTTGGGTACACAACTGACTCAAAATTCTGATGGCAGTGGCACTATTCAGCTTTCACCTCCGGCAAGGCAATACCGTAAGCTTCCAAAAATTTTTAAAACTCAATACAAGCGCGATGCCATCACGGATCAACGGCCACTAAAACCCAACTGGACCGTAGATCAAGTACCTCTGGATGCACGTATTCCAACTATCGAGTGTGGGCCACTTAAATTACTAGGAGTGAGATTTTACCCTCGTGAGATTAAATCCAGACAGATGCTTTGGGTGGAATCTTTCTGGACTACAGATTACAAGCTACAGGAAGATTTCCGACTCGACTTCCGAGCGATACCAATTCGTAAAACCTCAATGCCCTACTGGGGTAAATCCATGGATCACGACCCCTGTGATTGGCAAGTACCTACGAGCCGGTGGCAACCAGGAGTTATTTACCGGGACCTTTATGGACTGAGGGCTCCTGCCAAGAGTGAGATCCAGCCAATCCACCTCCATCTGGCAGTAGGCCTGATTTCAAATACAGCTCAGATAAAACCTGTGCTTGTAGGTGGAATGATTACACAGCTTAATCTTTCCGGTAAAACACTAGCAGAGAGGTCTAAAGCCCCTGTCTACAATAAAGATTTTCCTCCATGTGTATTTGAGCATCACCCCGGCCAAACCTGGAATGCAGAACAAATTTCAGCTATCGCTGGAGGAAAATGGCTTGTGCCTCCTCCCGAAGGATGGTTTGTTCGCAGCGTAATCTCCGGGAGTAGCTTTATAGAAGAGTCCCTAGATCCAATACTGTTTGTAGCGCATACCAACCTTGATCGTGTTTATCATGAACGAAGCTCCAAGATACCAACTAAATTCTGGGACTTTCATCAAAAGCTTCCCTCTTTTGCTAATAAACTCGCAGGAGTGATTGTCTCTAAACCTGTAGCTGGTATTCCGAAAGACCTGCCTGTTCTTGAAGTACCTGATCCTATCAAAGTAATCATTGAGTTAGGGTTGGCTGCGAGAGAGCGGTTTAATGGCGATGTGATTGCCGTAACAGGTACCGCGGGAAAATCAACCACACTAAAAATGATTAAACAGATGCTGGGGCCTAGGGAGAAGGTATTATCCAGTCTGGGAAATTATAATTCTCGTGTCGGTGCACCTACGATGATGGCCAGCCTGAATCAGGATCACGAAGTCGCGGTTATAGAAGTTGCACAGAGTGCCCTATGGATGAAACGCGGTCCTATTACCCGTCAAGTAAAACCCACTATAGCCCTGATCACCGAAATTGGAATGTCCCAAACCAGTCACCATGTAAAGTCTGTAGAGGATACAGCCAAATGGAAGTCACGTATCTACGACGGTCTAACTGGCCCAGCAATAGCTATTGCAGGGGAACACTTGGAGTGCTTTGATTATGTTTTAAACAAAGCTAAAAAGCACGCAAAGCGGATAATTATTTTTGGAGAAAGCCCCAATGCCGAAGTGCGTATTTTACGAATACGTACCGACGAATCAGGCAGTTGGGTGCAATTAAAGTTCCCTAAAAGAGAGCTGGAGTTACGTGTCCCAGCACCCAGTCTCGGTATGCTACATAATGCAATAGCATCAATCTGTGCTGTATATGC
This sequence comes from Microbulbifer sp. A4B17, assembly GCF_003076275.1. Taxonomy (NCBI): domain Bacteria; kingdom Pseudomonadati; phylum Pseudomonadota; class Gammaproteobacteria; order Cellvibrionales; family Microbulbiferaceae; genus Microbulbifer; species Microbulbifer sp. A4B17. The sequence goes on along the minus strand of NZ_CP029064.1, from coordinate 1,476,791 downwards.
TTTGAATAGAGATCTTGATGAGGCAGCATTAAAGCTGCAAGAGCTCAGACTAGACGATAGTCATTTACAGCGCACCAGTATGAAAATACATGGAAAATCAATCAATTTGATCGATGACAGCTGGAATGCTACTGTGAGTTCAATGCTAAACGCCTTTTCTGTCTTTGCACAAACTGAAGCCCAGGATCAAGGAAGGAAAATCGCCGTACTAGGAAGAATTGTACATTTAGGAGAAAAAGCGCAAGAGCTTCATGAAAGCCTTTCCGATCCCCTTATGCAAAGTCAAGTCGATTGGGTGGTAACTCACGGCGAGGAAATGAAATACCTCCGTCAAGTATTACCAGAAGAAATATTAGGGCCGCACTTTTCCGAAGCAGCTCCTTTGGTAAATTACTTGGCAGATTTTTTTCAGGACTCTGATTTAATTCTTCTCAAAGGGTCCAGGCGAGATTCAGATTTTGGTTCCATTCCGGCTTTATTGGACAAGCTTCAAAAAACAGGGCAACCTATTGAAGCTGAATGAACAATTTAAGTCGCTATTGCAGAGTCCACGCAATAGCGACATTTGTTTTCCCGACATGCTCTCGAAAGTCTTTTGGCCATAAGTTGGACCACACCCAGGTAAAATCCCTTGTAAGTGTTATTTTACTTAGTTTTCCCCTACCAAACCCGTAACCAAATCGAGACTTTTGAGCCAGATTTGGGTCAACAGGCATCCATCGGCCATTCATATATACTTCGGCTGCATGATGATTTGGCTGTTTAAATTTCTTTCTCTTGGTGAAAAGAAATTCAGAAGTTACTCTTGCCGGATATCCCATCGAACGAGCCAAGGCTACAAATAACGCAGCATATTCAGTACAATCTCCCTCCCCAGATTCGAGTCCGGCGAGTGCTCCTTTGGTAGGCTGAACCTTGTAATCGATAACAGCCTGTGGCAATAAAAATGCAGCCCTTAACCGACCTTCATCATCGGTAAAAGTATTTTGTATACCCGTTGACAATTTTCTTATTGGCATGGAGTCCGACTCAATATATTTAGCCGGCTCCAGGTAATTACTAGCTGGGAAAGGTTCCCGGCCACGAGAGATTTGAGAATAATCATAAGAGGTCAAGAGAAGGTCGAAATGAATCACTCGTTTCACAGTCTTCCCAGCAGGAATGTCCAGCTTAAATTCTAAGTATTTTGAATCTCCTCTTTTATGGTTTTTATATACCATTTTTTCTTCGTAATTATACCTTACGTTTTTTAATGATTGCTGCAAACCGTTTTCTACGGGCATAGAAATCCTATGCACATACCCTAAAACATCATACTCAGAACGGTTCTCTACAGTAACTTCTGCAGTTAGAGTAACTTTTTTACTATCTGCTACAGCACTCCGCCAAAAGCCAAGCGCCCCAAAGATAATACAAAACACAGTTAAAAATAATCTATTAAAGACCACTGTTTTCCACCACTACCTTTCCCGCAGAGCCTCGCTGGCTTTATTGATAGGTTTAATTAAGTAATCAAAGATTGTTTTTGAACCGGTCTTAATATCCACTGTTGCAATCATACCAGGGACTATTGGAAATTTTCTCCCCATCTTATTAATCAAAGAATCCTTTTCCGTAAGGATAAATACACGATAGTAATATTCACCTGGTTTGATTTCATCCTGTATAGTATCAGGAGATATTGTCGTTACCTCACCATCAAGGCCACCATAAATTGCATATTCATAAGCAGTTATTTTTACTTTGGCTGCCTGTCCAGGACGAATAAAAGCAACATCCCGAGGTGAAATCTTGGCTTCGATTAAAAGTTGGTCATCTAGAGGCACAATCTCCATAATCTTACCGTTTGGAGGAATTACACCTCCTATCGTGGTAACTTCGATAGCCTTAACTATACCCCTTACCGGAGATTTATGAGTTAGTCTCGTTAATGAGTCGGATCGACCCTCTACCACGGATGAAAGGGCTTCAACTTCAGCACTAAAATTTGCCAACTCCTCACGTGCTTTTACCATATATATAGATTGAATTTCATTAATCTTTGTTTCAAGTTCTGATTTTTGTCTCTGCAAGCGCAAAGCGTCAACACTACTGGCCGCACCTGATTTCACCAGAGAGTTGGTTATTGCCAGTTCTTTATTTACCAACTCCAACGTCTCCTTCGACCCTTTGAGAGACTCAGCTAAGCCTCTTTGTCGCGTATCAAAAAGTTTTTTCTCTTTAGCTATCAGTTCTGTATACTGGGAAAGTTCCTCTGGGAAGCTAACTGGTTTCTTATTCACCTCTGCACTCAAACGCGCTACGCTGGCTAGCGCCGCCCGATAACGAGCTGAGATTTCTTCCACATTTGAGCGTAATTTAGTAGGGTCCAGCTGAGCTAATACCTCTCCCTTTTCAACAATATCGCCTTCAGAAACTTTAAGATCCGCTAGTATTCCGCCTTCCAGTGACTGAATAATCTGTGAGCGTGATGTGGGAACGACTTTACCACTGCCGGATGAAACCTCATCAACTTTAGCAAAATATGACCAAGTGATAAGAGCAGCAAGCAAGAAGAAGAATACCCAAACTATTCTCCCAGAGCGTATCAAAGATGCATCATCAACATCCTCTCCATACTGTTTTTCATCGTCCTGGGAATCAATATCCAGAAGTGCTACGCGTTTTGGCTCACGCCGGGGATTTGATATTAAGTCGGAACCATCGGGAAATGACATCGTAATTTCTCCAACCTACTATCTAGGAAACTTTTTCACCCTTCTTAGTATCTTTTGGCCGGGATAGAATCGATAAGGCTTTTTCTTTCGGTTCATCCAATGCAATCCGTCCGCCATCCAACACAATTATTCGCTCTGCAAAACTCAGGATGCTGGTCCTATGAGTTGCAATAACCACTGTTCTCTCGGCGCTCCACTCTGATAATGCATGGATAAACTGTTTCTCAGTAGCTTCATCCAATGCAGAAGTAGGTTCATCTAGCAAAAGCACGTTAGGTTGACGCAAGAGTAACCTGGCAAGAAGCAATGATTGTTTTTGTCCCCCAGAAAGGCCATGGCCACCCTCCTGAATCAAACATCCCAAGCCTTTTGACAGTTTACTGACAAAGGGCTTGGCACCACTCATCTCTAAAGCCCAGTATATTTCTTCATCACTGGCATAGGGTGCACCTAAAACAAGGTTTTCATAGATAGTGCCGTGAAAGAGTCCAGTTTTCTGGCTCAACAAAGATACATCCCGCCTGACGTCAGCGGGATCAATATGTGCAAGGCTTACATCATCCAGCCTCAATTGACCCCGAGAGGGCTCAATGTAACCAGACATTGCATGTAAAAGGGTCGATTTGCCAGAGCCATTTCGGCCCAAAATAGCAACTCTTTCCCCTTGTTGAATCTTTAATTCGGGAATGACTAAAGCAGGTTCAGATGTATCATCTCCATAATTATAAACAGCCTGCCTGAAATGATAATTTCCCTGAATAGATGACTTTTGTACCTTTTTTTCATCTTCCGGGTTATCAACTGGTAGCTGCATTATTTGATCAATTCCCTTCATTGCAAATCGGGCTTGCTGCCAACGGCTTAATACCTGAGTAATATTTGCCATCGGAGACATCATCCGTGAACCAAGAATTGAGGCTGCAACCAGCGCACCGGTAGTCAAATCCCCTACCATTACCATCGGCGCCCCAACAAGCACAATAACAGCAAAAACAGATGATTGAACGTTATGTGTCCAGCTCAATAATAATCCCACCAGATAGCGCAATTTTAAGCTGGACTCTGCGGTTACTGCGTTGAAGTGGTTCCACTGCCCCTGGAAACGCTGCTCCGCCTGCATTGCTTTAATATCTTCCAGTCCTTGAACTGTTTCAATAAGCATCGCATTTCGAAGAGCGCTCTCTTTGATTGATTCCTTAGATAACGTTGCGAGCCTTGGCTGAAGGAGTAGCCCGGGTATAATTAATAAGAAAACCGCAATTAGAGGTATGATTGCAAGACTCCCTGCAATCCACCACATAACAAACAAAAAGAGGGCAAAAAAAGGTAAATCAGCAAGGGCCAAAACAGTAGTCGATGTAAACAGCTCCCTTACTCGCTCAAGGTCCCTGATTTGCGATATAAAACTACCTGTCGATTTTGGCCTTGCTTGATCTTTTATCCTAATAGCATGACCAAACACAAGATCAGACGTACGTATATCGGCGCGTTTTCCCAATAGATCGGTCACCCTGATCCGCATAGTTCGCATAATAAAATCGAAAATAATGGCAACAACAACACCACTAAAAAGCACATAAAGGGTGGGTAAGGATTCTGCTGGTATCACCCTATCATAAACCTGTTTCGTGAAGACAATACCTGCCAGTGCCAAAGAGTTAGCCACTGTTGTCGCAATCATTACATGAAAGTAAGGCTTCAAGTCTCGGAGAATAATTCGGCGAAACCAATGCTTATCTCCAGGCTTTACATATTCATCTACACGGGAATCTGTTGCTGTCCGCCTTGGGCGGAAAATTGCTAGACTCAGGATGTTGTTCTTTAGCTCATCCAGGAAAACACTACTTTTTAACCCTGCATCTCCGCAGTATGTAACGCTCAACTGTCCCTCTTTAGAGACTGACTCTATTACAACTAATTGTCCGTCGATCATTTGGGCAACTATGGGAAGGCGCCAAGAGTTAATGGCAGATTCACTGAATGGGCAGAACTTTACGGTAAGTCCAGCTTGACGTGCCATCTGCCGGACAACACTTTCAATTGAGGTGCAACCTCCCCAGTTTCCTGCGATTCGCACTCTTTCAGAGGAGCAATCAACACGATAATGCCGAGCGATGGAAATAATCGCTTCACACCAGGGATTGAAATCAGCCGAAGAGTTTGTCGCATTTATAGCTGGCTTATCATCATCGTCAATACTATTTAATTGATCACCGCTCAAGGCAACACCTCCACGCCCTGAATCTCAGTCCCATCCAGCTTGAATGCTTCACGCAGCCCACCACGACTATGTAAGCAGTCTATTTTCAATAGATGCAGGTCGAAAATCGTATTATTTTTTTCCTGCCGTGCCAGATGAAGCTCCTGCTCTGAATTTAACAAATCAATAAGAGTTCGGGTTCCGAGAGTGGCATATTGTTGCTTGTAAAGGTCTCTCGTCTCAGCAATTGCACTTTCCCTGGCACTCAATGCACTCAAACTACGCATAAGCCCTTCAGCCTCTTCCTGCGCCTCACGATATTTCTGGGTCACAGATAGCTGCGCAGTATCCCTTGCAGCATCAGCTGACAGGAGAGCATAATTTGCCCCTTCCCGACCTGCAGATATCCTCCCTCCCTGATAAATAGGCATGGAGACGTTAAAAAAGATTGCTTTTTCGTTTTCATTTAGCGCATTTGCATCGACATAATTTTGATCCAAATACTGATTTACATTGCCGTCCAGAGTAAAAGTCGGCCACGTATTTGCTTTCGCCGACTTTAATTGCGCTTCAGCCTCAGCTCTAGAAGCTTCAGCAATAAGCACATCCGGCACCGACATTAAATTAAAAGACTCGACATCACACGCTTGAGCTACATCCTCAGGAACGTACATAGTCACTCTAAATGGAGATCGGAAACCAGTAAGATTTTGAAGAGTACTTCTCCATCGGCGCAACAGAGCTTCTACCTGTTGCTTTGAAGCTTGTGCTGCATCAACCCTGGACTGCGCCTGTAGAACATCTGAACGAGAGCTAACCCCTCGCTCTTTTCGAATTTGTACAAGTTGGGCTATTGCTGAAACGCCATGAATTTGTGCGTCAGATGTAACAAGCAACGACTGATATCTCTGAACTTCAATTGCGGCTTTTGCAGTTCTTCTAGCAACTTCATCTATAGATTGGAGAACTTCAGCCTGAGATCGTTGTACACCAGCTTTTGCAAAATCCACGCTACTGGATACTTTGCCAAAGTCGTACACCATTTGCGATATATTTACCTGGAATGCGTGGCCATCCCCATCACTTTTGTATTCAGAATCATGGCCCGCCACGATACCAGCACTTAGCTGGGGGAAATAGCCAGATCGAGCAGCCCGAACACCCTGTCGTTGTTGATATAGATTTCCTATTGCTTCTGCAATTAATGGGTGCCATCCCACTGCTCGATGCACCACTTCAAGCATATTGAGTTCATTTCGGTTAATTCCCTCCTCATAATCTCGGAAGGATAATTGCTTTAATGGATCATTAATCTCCAGATCCATATTACTTGGACTAATAACTTCAGTAGCGGACGACGAACTAAAAATATCAGCATCAGCTATTAGCGCCCAAAATACCAAAATAAATGCAAATGGCATTTTCCATAGTTGTTTAAACACTTCCACTATGTTCACTTATCAATGATTACTGGATGTTAAACACTCTATCGTCGCTTGCATTGACGGTTTAGTAGAGTGGCTACAAAAGTCTAGCCAAAAAAAACCGGGCCTTACGGCCCGGTAATTAAGTTAATTTTAAGCTTTCTGATCTAAGTGTCATTCAAGCCATTTTGCTGCCACATATCTCCGACAGGATCTTCCGGAACTGCTGCACTGTCAGTTGCAGCCAGCACCCCAATATCACCTGTTGCCTCACTAGAATTCAGGCTGGTATTTGTACCCACCTCATCTCCAGCAGACTCGAATATTTGAGCATCACTGCTCTCAGACTCGAATAGGTCATCAAGGTCTAAGCCGGAACCACTATCCAGCATATCAACGCTCGTTTCAGCAGTAACGTCGATATCCAGAAGGCCGTCTAGTCCGTCGGCGGAACCTTTACCGATATTGATGATAGTGATGTCAATATCGATATCAATGCTTATGTCGATGTCGATATTTATATCGATGTCTACATCAGCGTCGGCATCGGCATCGGCATCGGCATCGGCATCTCCGTCCGGTTCCCAAGTGAATAACGGATCTGCCAACATATCTCCGTCGCCACCCAGAGTCGCTACATCACTTCCATGAAGCGCGCTCTGCTCGTGCGGGTGATGTCCGATATTGATAATGATGATGTCGACGTCGATATCAATATCAATGTCGATATCAATATTTATGTCGATATCTACGTCGGCGTCCGCATCGGCATCCGCGTCAGCATCGGCATCGGCATCGGCATCCGCATCGGCATCGGCATCCGCGTCGGCATCCGCGTCGGCATCCGCATCTGCGTCAGCATCGGCATCGGCATCGGCATCGGCATCGGCATCGGCATCGGCGTCAGCATCCGCGTCGGCATCGGCATCGGCATCGGCATCCGCGTCGGCATCCGCATCCGCATCCGCATCCGCATCAGCGTCAGCGTCCGCATCGGCATCAGCGTCGGCATCCGCGTCAGCATCGGCATCGGCATCGGCATCGGCATCGGCATCGGCATCGGCATCGGCATCCGCGTCAGCATCGGCATCGGCATCCGCATCGGCATCCGCATCGGCATCCGCATCGGCATCCGCGTCGGCATCCGCGTCGGCATCCGCATCTGCGTCAGCATCGGCATCGGCATCGGCGTCAGCATCCGCGTCGGCATCGGCATCGGCATCGGCATCCGCGTCGGCATCCGCATCCGCATCCGCGTCAGCATCGGCATCGGCATCGGCATCGGCGTCAGCATCGGCATCGGCGTCCGCGTCGGCATCCGCGTCGGCATCGGCATCGGCATCCGCGTCGGCATCCGCATCTGCGTCAGCATCGGCATCGGCATCGGCATCGGCATCCGCGTCGGCATCTGCGTCAGCATCGGCATCGGCATCGGCATCGGCATCGGCATCGGCATCGGCGTCAGCATCCGCGTCGGCATCGGCATCGGCATCCGCGTCGGCATCTGCGTCAGCATCGGCATCGGCATCGGCATCCGCGTCGGCATCCGCGTCGGCATCGGCATCGGCATCCGCATCGGCATCGGCATCGGCATCGGCATCCGCGTCGGCATCCGCATCTGCGTCAGCATCGGCATCGGCATCGGCATCGGCATCGGCATCGGCGTCAGCATCCGCGTCGGCATCGGCATCGGCATCGGCATCGGCATCGGCATCCGCGTCGGCATCGGCATCCGCGTCGGCATCCGCGTCGGCATCCGCGTCGGCATCGGCATCCGCGTCGGCATCTGCGTCAGCATCGGCATCGGCATCGGCATCGGCATCGGCATCGGCATCGGCGTCAGCATCCGCGTCGGCATCGGCATCCGCGTCGGCATCCGCGTCGGCATCCGCGTCGGCATCGGCATCCGCATCTGCGTCAGCATCCGCGTCGGCATCCGCGTCGGCATCGGCATCCGCGTCGGCATCGGCATCCGCGTCGGCATCCGCGTCGGCATCGGCATCCGCGTCGGCATCGGCATCGGCATCGGCATCGGCATCGGCATCGGCATCGGCATCGGCGTCAGCATCCGCGTCGGCATCGGCATCGGCATCGGCATCGGCATCCGCGTCAGCATCCGCGTCAGCATCCGCATCGGCATCGGCATCGGCATCCGAATCCGCGTCAGCATCAGAATCGGGTATAAAGAATTGATCGCCATCATCATCATCGTCATCACTAGCAGCGATAGCGATGACAATAACGCCAAGGGCAATTAATGCAGGAATCCACCAAGAAACACCAGGGTTAACTGGTGCAGGCGCAGGGTAAGATGCGCCGCCAGCTGCAGCAAAGGCAGAGATTAAATCTCCATTAGAGGCTAACATGAGGGGCTCTTCAGCCCCGGTCAGCACCAACTCACTATGGTCACCATCTTCGTCTAACAGGTAGAACCCTGAAATAATGATGATCTGACCAGATTTTAAAACAATAACGAGGTCTACTCCGTCCTTGGAAAAAGACGCAATTTCCTCTGGATCTGCGGGCATTTCGACTAGACCAGGAGAGGTCAGAGTTAGCCCCTCCAACGATCGCTCATCGATCGAGCCCGTGGATTTGTCAAAGATTTTCGCAATCATGCTCTCACCAACTTCAAACGGTGCAACTTCCTAAATACACAGTTCATGGCCTGAGCTTAAAGACGGAAAATACCCCACTTTGAGCCCATCCGTGACTAGATTCACTAATACATTGCCTTACTAATTTCCCTCCATAAAAAAACAATTACGCCAGTACGTTTTTACGCGCACTACTTTTGTATGGACGTAATTCAAAACCTTTTCAAGGAAGAGTTAGGCAGCATTAGGGGAAAAACAGTTTTCGCGCTAACTTCAGTAAGATTAGGAAGTTACAAATGACTACAGACCCGGAAATTGGCAGGCACTTAAACAAAAATCCGACTCCAGTTGTTGATACGCCTGCCGGGCCAATTATCGGAACCACAGATGAAGAGACTGGCGTATATAAGTTTTTAGGGATTCCATACGCCCTACCTCCCGTGGGAAATTTACGGTGGTTACCACCGCAAGAATTAAATAGTTGGAACAACCCATTTCATGCACACAATTTTGGTTCTCCAGCAGCGCAAAATTCATCGACCCTTATGGAGGTTCGCGACCAAAATGGAAATCTTCCAGAAAAGGAGGAGTGCCTCTATTTGAATGTGTTCTCGCCGGCGATGTCACAAGGAAAGAAACTGCCTGTCATGTTTTGGATTCATGGTGGATCTTTCTACATGGGATCAGGATGTCAGAATATTTACAATGGTAGATACCTAGCAGCCAGCAGCCGGGCTATTGTCGTCACTATCAACTATCGTTTGGGCGCACTAGGGTTTCTGCGTTTAAAGGATATCAGCGATATACCCTCTACTGGCAATGAAGGTCTTCTAGATCAAATAGCCGCCTTGAAATGGGTGAGAAAAAATATATCTGCATTTGGTGGGGATCCCAATAATATTACGCTCTTTGGTGAATCGGCTGGGGCAATGAGTATTGCCTCCATACTTGAGATACCACAATGTAAAGGCCTAATACGACGCGCTATTATTCAGAGTGGACACCCAAGAGCGGCTCATTCCCAGCAGAGTGCCAATATTGTTGGCAAAACTTTTATTCGCCACTTGGAGAAGATCTCTGGCGGCACCTCATTAATGAATTGTTCTCCAAAACTTCTCCTGAACGCCCAGAAAGAAATACTTTCAGACACATCAATGACAGCCAAATGGGGGCAACTCCCCTTTAAGCCTGTTGCAGACGAAGAGCTTTTTCTTGCCAAGGAAGAACTCACCTGTACCCATGGTACAACTCTCCTACTAGGTAACAACTTGGAGGAGTGGAACCTTTTCAGTGCGATCAACCCCGAAAGCTTTACCCTTGACTACCGGCAAATTTGCACCCATTTAGAGTGGCTCATCCCTGAATCTGAATTAAAGCCCCTACTTAGTCATTACTACCAATTAGCAAAAAAAATGACAGACAACCCCTGGCCAGAATGGAGCCGAGCCTGGAACCTGCTTCTCACAGACATGGTATTTACCTTACCGGGACTGCGGCACCTACAAAACCATCAAGGGGAGAACTTTCACTATCACTTTGCACAACCACTTGCGGCTCAGCCCCTATTAGGAGCCTGTCATGCCGTTGAACTCGGTTATGTATTTGGTACCCATAGCGATCAATCACTACAAGCCTTATATGGTGCTGAAGAAAATCCCCAAATATTGAGCGCCTCAATGCAACAAGCTTGGCTAAATTTTGCTGAGACAGGAAACCCTGGCGATAGCTGGCCCGAATTTTCTGGTAAACACAGCAAGCGATTTGGCAGTCACCCCTCAGCCAGATCGTTTAACTCCCCAGAGCTTCTCAGTTTATGGCAACATATACCCGACGATATATTGAATGGTTATCTTTAGGTCGGCATAAATGGCAAAAATTTTTTTAATCAGGCATGGGGAAGCAGCTAAAGGGGTATACATCTCTGACCCAATACTTACAGATGAGGGTAACCGGCAAGCAGAAGAGCTTGCCTTGAAACTCTCCACGCTCAAGAAAGTTCAATTAATCAGCAGCCCAAAACTACGCGCCCAACAAACAGCCAAACCCTTGGCCAAAGTTTGGGATATAGAGATAGTGATTGAAAATGCAGTAACAGAGATACCCACTCCAGAGGACATCCCCAGTACCCAGCGCCTGTCCTGGTTACGAACACTGCTTAATGGAAGATGGGACCCTTTTGATAGGGAGCAAATGAACTGGCGTGATGGCATTATCAAATATTTGGAAAGCCTTTCTGAGGACACCATAATATTCTGCCATTTTATGGTCATCAATTCAGTAGTGGCCCATATCCGAAAACACCAAAAAGTACAACAATTCAGGCCTGACTATACATCAATTACAGAGCTCTATAATGATGGAACCCAGCTACATTTAATTCAGCTGGGCAATGAAAAAAGCAACGAAATCCTCTAAAATTCTGGGGCATGCTCTGCATACCCCGATCAAGCAATCGTTTTAAATCAGGCTCTTACTGACCACCTCAAACAAGTCCTTAGATAAATCCTCTGAGTCAGAAATTTTTTGCAGAGCGGCTCTCATTTTACCCCCCAAGTCCCCAGAGTATTTCTTCCAGCGTGTGATCGGTATAACCATTCTTGCGGAAATCTGTGGATTGAGTTTATCCAGCGCGAGAACCTGCTCAGCAACAAACTCAAATCCGCTACCATCCTTCTTATGGAACTGCTTAAAGTTGCGATTGGCAAAACCACCAATTACCGATCTAACTTTATTGGGATTCTTCATTTCAAAAGCGGGATGCTGCATAAGTGCACGGACATTTTCCAATGTACCACGTTTCGGACTGCAACTCTGCTGACTCAACCATAACTCTACGACTTGAGTATCAGCTTTCCAGCGTTCATAAAACTCCCTAATTAAATCTTGAGCACGCTTCTCCGCTGCATGATTAATAATAACAGCAAGTGCAGCTGCACTATCTGTCATATTGCCAGCCGTTTCAAACTGGGTTTGGGCTATATCTAACGCGTCCTCAGTCTCCGTAACACACATATAAGATAGACAGGTATTTTTCAGACGCCGTTGTGCGATATCCGATGCATTAGGGCTATAGGTCTTATTCGTGTTTAACTCCAGATAGCGTTTGTGGAATTCGTCAAATAATTCGACCGCAATTGCTTTCCTAACGAATTCCCGTGCAGCAATAATGGCCTCAGCATCAATAGAAGAGGATTCTTCTGCAATAAATTGCTCACTAGGTAGCTGCAAAATCTCTGCAACTAGTGCAAGGTCAAGTTCTTTGTCCTGTAAAACTTCTCTATAAGCGCTGATTAGACTTGCTTGAACCTGCAGTTCTTCTCCCTTACGGAAAGTTGCCTGAAGATCACTCAAGGCATTTAATGCTAAGCGCTGGCTCGCATCCCATCGATTAAATGTATCCGTATCCTTTCTCATTAAAAACAGGAGTTGCTCAGTACTGTAGTCGTAGCGTATTTTTACTGGAGCAGAAAATCCTCTTAATAACGAGGGTAAAGGTTTCTCTGCAAGCCCGGAAAATTCGAAGACTTGCTCATTCTCTTTCAGCTGTAAGACTGTTTCAGTATCACCCTGCTCATTAATTGCAAGATCAGCACCATCGGCCCCCAACAATCCAATTTTTATCGGTAGATGAAATGGTAGTTTCTCTTCTTGACCTGGCGATGGGGGACAGGACTGGCGAATAATCAGCCTATATTTACCTTTCGATTGATCAAAGCTATCTGTCACATCGAGAACTGGTGTACCCGCTTGGCTGTACCAATTACGGAATTGCTGTAAATCAACCTGATTAGCGTCTTCCATTGCCCTTACAAAATCTTCACACGTTACCGCATAGCCGTCGTGGCGCTCAAAGTAGAGGTCGCTTCCTTTACGAAATCCTTCGGCTCCTAAAAGGGTATGGATCATCCTCACCACTTCTGCACCTTTTTCATAGATGGTCAGGGTGTAAAAGTTTGTAATTTCTATATAAGAGTCTGGCCTGATAGGGTGAGCCATAGGTCCAGCATCTTCAGCAAACTGCGCAGTGCGCAACAGGGAAACATCTTCTATGCGCTTAACAGCTCGGGAGTTGAGGTCTGCAGAGAACTCCGCATCGCGAAATACAGTAAAGCCTTCTTTTAAGCTTAACTGGAACCAATCACGACAAGTAACCCTGTTACCAGACCAGTTGTGAAAATACTCATGTCCAACAATTGACTCGATACTCTGAAAAGCTGAGTCCGTCGCTGTTTCTGGGCTGGCGAGCACACAAGCTGAATTGAAGATATTCAACCCTTTGTTTTCCATGGCCCCGACATTGAAATGATCAACAGCAACCACCATAAAAATATCCAGATCGTATTCTCTTCCGTAGGTTTCTTCATCCCAACACATTGCATTTTTAAGGGAACGCATAGCATGATCACACTTCCCAATATTTTTCGCTTCAGTAAAGATCTGTAACTTTACCTTTCTCCCAGAAGTCGTTGTGAAGCTGTCTTCAACATATTCTAAATCTCCTGCTACCAGCGCAAATAGATAGGCCGGCTTGGCAAAAGGATCTTCCCAAGTCACAAATTGACGACCATCCTCATATAAGCCTCTCTCAATTTCATTGCCATTGGAAAGTAATATCGGATGGTCCATCGGCGCCACAATTGTGGTTTTAAATTTGGACATAACATCCGGTCGATCGGGATAGAAAGTGATTTTTCTAAATCCTTCAGCTTCACACTGGGTACAATACATATCATTGGAGAGGTATAACCCTTCTAATGAGGTATTCTCCTCAGGCTTGATACGATTATGGATCTCCAACTGAAATTCTGATTTCTCTACAGGGATAGACAGGCCTTCAGGTAAAACCTGATATTCAGATGTAGACAACAAGGTCTCATCCAAAGAAACTGAAAGTAATTCTAGATCGACACCATCCAGTAGTAGGGGCGGCAAGCCTGAACCCGCTTGCGGATTTCTACGAATACTTAAGCGAGATTTGACCAAAGTTGCCTTGGGTTCCAGCTCAAAATGTAAATCAGTAGCATCCACCAGGTAATCTGGTACTTGATAATCTTTAAGGTAAATGGCCTCTGGCTGGCTGTCTTTCATTATTGAAACATCCTCAGTCATTATGTGCCCTTCCAGAGCAATAGGAATTCGACTAATTGGGGGAATCTCACCTGAAATACTGTCGATGAACTGAACTCAAAATACTACTCCGGGCTAGAGTTCCCTATCACCCAACTTAAAAACCGGACTATAGCCGCCTAGCTCATTTGGTTCCATGTAAAGGACACAAGTTATTTGCGTTACTGCTTGTTCATAGCCCTTACTTTACTTGCTATTGCCGTGCCTGCTTCCGCTGCGAAGGCGAAAACGTCATTGAAAAATCACTGACAAAATAAAAACTATCAGAAACCACAACTTGATATTGAAAACCTATTTAAAGATTCGGTCATCAATACAAGTAAAAGTACGATCCGCCTAACATTTTCATATAACTTAGGTTTAAATCCTAAATGGTTGCAATTGGTTACAAATGGTAGCCAGTATAACTTATCCAATCTGATAAACTCGGCGGTAGATAGAAGCAAGGTTCTAAAGCAGCCCTGCTCTTACCTTTTAATGAATAATAGATGTAAGTTTGAGCTAATCTCCTTTGGGAGTTCTGAGGTTCAGTGTGAGCAAACTCCGTATTACCATCATTACCCTGGCTTGCTTTTTAGTCTTTCTTATAACAGCCAGTTGGTGGAAAAAAGATATTGTTGCCTCGCAGCTAATCAATATTTTCTCTGGAGAAGTGGTTATTCAGGAATTGACCGGATTACGACTGGGCATTAAAGAGGTATCTATTAAAGAAGTCCGTCTAAAATCCAGCATAGATAGTGATATACTCCTAGAGGGAGTGAAGATTGTTTATCCTTTCCATATTATTTATGACCGTGATAACACTCAAAAAATTGAGCTTTCAATAGAAAAGCTAACCCGAAGTATGCAAGTTGGAGATTCTACAATTGAAGCCGTTACTTATAAACATCCCCCCGTAAAAAATGTCACCAACAACAAAATATTATCCTTAAGCAGCATAAGCCAAAATTTAATTCGCTTTCTACCTGGTAAAGTACTAGTTAAAGAAATGGCGTTCGATAGCCTTCTGACCGGCGGCCCCTTAAATATAGTACGCAATGATGTAAATATTCATGCCGAAACCCCATTTAGACATCCTCAGCTCGGTAAACTTAAATTATCACTCAAAGCTGAATTAGGCTCATCAGAAATTAAAATATCCCCCAGAATATTATCGAAAACTTCAAAAAATCTATCCGAAGCCAATATAACTATTATCAGAAAGGATGCTGATACATGGACTTTAAATAGTAGAGTAATATCAAACCTGGAAACTATATCCCCACTTGTAGAAATAATTAAGCCCCATGTAAATAATCCGGCCAAGTTAACAGCGTCAGGTCATTTAGAAGCTACCGGTAGCATTAACCTACCGGATAATCTGCTATTGAAATCAAACTACCAGGATTTTAAGCTTCAGCTTAGCGGTAGCGGGTTAAAGGCCTCAATTCCTTACAGTCCCATTAGTTCTACTATAGAAACTTACTTATCCACGAAAAGTCCAATTGAAATAGGGGCTAAATCACTACTCCCATTTAAACCCCAATATATCAAAGGAAATGGTGAACTCGATATTTCCTTAAGGATAGATGAAACCACCGAAACTCCATTAATCAAAATGGATTTTTACTCAAGCACATCAGCCACAGCCCCAAAACTAGAGACTGAAGGTACTTTTTATCTATCTGGTGCAAATACTGTACTTAACTCACCTCTATATCTCAGGCAATTCCCGGCTCTACCACTAGATATCACCGAAGGGGAAGTCGCATTCAAGGGTGAACTCCAATTAAGCTCACTCAGCAATATAGCCGATCCAGAGATAAACAACTTTAAGTTAGAATTGATCCCCGGAAAAACAGTTATTTTAGATATTTCAATTCCCACATCGAATAAAAATTTACCGCTAAGCACTACTGGATTACGGCAAAGCAGGCTTCAGGCAAATATTGAAGACAACATTTTCATCATAGGCGATCTAAGTATTCCAGGCCACAGAGATATAAAAATTACAAGAGGAGCTATAACTGCAAAAGTAGATTCGACCAATAGTAACTCTTCATTATTAATGGCAGCTGACGATATCCAGTGTTACCTTTCAGGTATTACTACTTGCAATTTTGAACTGGAGACAAGGGTCCCAAAGCTTGTTGATCAAGTCAAAAAACTCACGATCACGAATCTTCACTCAACTGCAAAAATACAGATCGAAAGCAGCCATGTAAACCACAAATTAAAATTAGAAAACATTAAGGTATCCGCTGAAAAAACAAATGCTACAGAAGTTAAGATTAGCAACCTTGAAGTAAAAGTGCCGACGGTAAACTGCAAAATAACTGGGCTTATAATCTGTACCAGCCCCAAAATAGATAGCCAGCTCGGAAAGATTACTTCCGAGCAATTCTCCCTCTCAGGACAGCTCAACCTTATCGAGAATAGTGTTAAGATAAAAAATGGGGAAATAGACCTGGAGAGTAATTTTGAAGCCCTCGAGTTAGAGGTAGAGACTCCGGAAAACTACTCTGTTAATTCTTCAGCCAAAGGTACACTATCCTTACAAAACAACAAAATAACAAGTCGCAGCCAAATTGTGGCGGGTACAATAAAAATTGATTTAAGCGGCCATTACAACCTATTAAAGTCTTCTGGGGAAGTACAAATCTCTATTCCTGATATTGCTTTCGACTCTAATCATACATTGAGTGATACCATCAAAGGGCTCCCTATCAATATCGTATCCGGAAAACTAACAGCTGGAGGCTCCTTATCTTTGCCAACCCAGCCAGGAGATACTATTCACGTTAATATGGCAGACATCGCAGTGATATTTAAGGATAGTTTTGCCACTGGTATTACAGGGGACCTGAAAGTAGAAAATACAGCTGGGCACTGGGTCACACCAAATCTGATCCCTCTCTCAATAGAATCCGTTAACGCAGGTTTACCAATGGAAAATATCCAGTTGTCACTGCAGTTGGATAAACAACAGGATATTACTTTACATAATTTTTCTGCCGACTTTTTACAAGGCAAAGTAACTTCACCGGCCCTCGTTTGGAATCTCGATAAAAAGACTCGCAAAAGTACTGTGAATGCTCAAGATATTTCTCTGGAGGCTTTGGCCCAAGAGACTGGCTCAGGAAATTTTGAGGCAAGTGGATTTATCGACCTATCAATACCCTTAGTTATTGGAGCAGAAGGCATCACTGTGGAGTCAGGTCAACTCCAGGGGGAAGCTCCAGGTGGACACCTGCGTTATTACGGAGCCTTTTCTCCCCAGATGCTGGCAAGTAATCCCCAACTCAAGCTGATAGCCAATGCGCTGGAGGATTATGAGTTTCGAACGTTCAAAGGCAGCATAAACTACCTTGCAAGCGGGGATCTCCAACTCCAGCTAAAGCTGGTTGGACGCAGTGAAGCTATTGATTCTGAACGGGACTTGATAATCAACCTGAACCTTGAAAATAATATCCCCGACATGCTGCGGTCACTCCAAGCCAGCCGCGACTTAACCGAAACCCTGGAAAAGCAGCTGGACCAATAGGTCTGGAGTAAAGTAGCCTTCATTTGCAAGTACAAACCTGCTTGGTTCATCACTGGTTAAGGTTGACCCAATAGAATACCTGAGTCTGCCGGCATCCAATAAACCTGCTGAACCAAGCAGGCAACACGGGCTAGGTACAAAAAGTAAAAGAGTACCAAAGAGGTACTGTGAGGAGTGTCTAATGAAAGCCA
Organism: Microbulbifer sp. A4B17; assembly: GCF_003076275.1. Taxonomy (NCBI): domain Bacteria; kingdom Pseudomonadati; phylum Pseudomonadota; class Gammaproteobacteria; order Cellvibrionales; family Microbulbiferaceae; genus Microbulbifer; species Microbulbifer sp. A4B17. The sequence continues at coordinate 1,459,012 of NZ_CP029064.1, read as the reverse complement.
GCCGACTGATTCCTTTAGGGCTGCTATACGCTATGGTTGCTACAGGGTGCACCCCCACTGTAGCGGTAAAGGCTCCCAGCGAGCCTATTACAGTAAACCTGAATGTTAAGATCGAACACGAGATTCGGGTCAAGGTGGATAAAGACCTGGATAACTTATTTGATGACAAGGAAGGAATTTTCTGAGGAGGCAAGATATGAAGACATTGATGAAAGCCTTTTTGGCATTGAGCATACTAATCGCCCTGCCCGCAATGGCAATTTCCCTGAATGAAGCCAAAAGCCAGGGGCTGGTTGGAGAAGCCAATAGCGGATACATCGCCATTGTAGATGCCAGCTCCCCAGAGTTGGAAAAACTGGTTAAGGAAGTTAATGCCAAGCGTAAGGCTGCTTACGCTCGAATTGCTGAGCGCAATAAAATTGATATTGCCCAGGTGGCAACACGAGCAGCTGAAAAGCTGGAATCTCGCTTATCTCCAGGAGAGTACTACCAGGACAACCTGGGGCGCTGGGTAAGGAAGTAATTGCCAACAGGCCTCTTCCACTCATTGAAGAAAAGCGATAAATAACCCCACTACCAGTACTTGGTTGTGGGGTTATCAGAAGGAGAAGAGACTACAAATTGCCAAATAGGGACTGCCCGTCGAGCCCCTGCTTCTCCATAACTTCTCTTAAGCGCTTCAGTGCATCTACTTGTATCTGCCTTACTCTCTCCCTGGTGAGCCCTATTTCACGCCCGACTTCCTCCAGGGTGCTCGCTTCAAATCCACGTAGACCAAAGCGCCTCGATACGACCTCACACTGCTTGTCGGGAAGCTCTCCTAACCAGCGGTTGATACTGTCAAAAAGATCACTGTCCTGCAGCAGCTCTGCAGGATCAGATTCATGCTGATCCGGGATAGTGTCCACCAAAGTCTTCTCGGAGGAAGGCCCAATGGGGGTATCCACAGAAGTAACCCGCTCGTTGAGTCCAAGCATACGCTCAACGTCTTCTACCGGCTTTTCCAGGAGGTTGGCGATCTCTTCTGCAGAGGGCTCGTGATCCAGCTTTTGCGCCAGTTCACGTGATGCCCGCAGGTAAACATTTAGCTCCTTGACGACATGGATGGGCAGGCGAATAGTTCGGGTCTGATTCATAATTGCCCGCTCGATCGTCTGACGTATCCACCAGGTAGCGTAAGTGGAAAAACGAAAGCCTCGCTCTGGATCAAATTTCTCCACTGCTCGAATCAGGCCCAGATTGCCTTCCTCAATAAGGTCGAGCAGTGCCAGACCTCGACTAACGTAGCGGCGAGCAATCTTTACCACGAGGCGAAGATTGCTCTCGATCATTCGTTTTCTTGCCGCAGCATCTCCACGCAAAGCCTTGCGCGCGTAATACACCTCTTCTTCTGCGGTCAAAAGGGGGGAAAATCCAATTTCATTGAGATAGAGCTGAGTAGCGTCGAGATTCTTCTGCAAATGGCCATCGCCATCCAATCTACAAACTCTACTTTTCTCTGCCTGGGAGGGTGCGGAATTTGCTTTAGCCGCAGATTTCCGCGAGCGACTAACACCTGCTTCAGTTGAACCTAATTTCTGCTCATCATTTTCAACGTCTAACTCAGGAGGAAAGTCTTCTGCCTGGCCAGTCATAGACTGGTCTTGCCGTTGTGCTTCCATTTCCCCTGCTCCTTGTACTTTGCCAATTTCAGCCGCACAACACACTCGTGCACTGATCAGACAACTATCAATGCCGCGGGCATGTGGCGACAGCCACTGAATCGGCTGACCCTGGGATGGCCACGATTACAGTGACTACCTCAAGTGGTACTAGTTAAAAGTCCATTTTTATTTACAGAGCTTTACTGCGGCCACGAACTTACGGTAAGTAGGCAAGAGGGTCTACTGGCTGACCGTTTTTGCGAATCTCAAAGTGGAGCTTGTTGCGGTCGGTACCACTCGAACCCAGTTCCGCTATCCTTTGCCCCGCTTTTACCCTGCTGCCCTCCTTTACGAGCAGCCGGTGATTGTGTGCATAAGCACTGAGGTAAACCTCATCGTGCTTGACGATCAGCAGCTTTCCATAACCTCTCAAGGCGCTTCCTGCGTAGATCACGGTGCCATCAGCCGCTGCCAGTACAGATTCTCCCTTTTCACCCGCGATATCAACTCCCTTACGCAGCGGGTCTCCAGAGCGGAAGTGACTAATCACTTTCCCCTTGGCGGGCCAGCGCCAACTGACTGATCCACTTCGCCGGGATGTAGTTGTCTGGCGCTTCGTACTTGATGTTAAAGATTTTTTAGCGGTAGTAGGCTGTGTCGTCTTTGGCTTGGTCTTCGTAACTGGCACTTTTTGCTTGTTTTTTGCACTGACAGTGCTCTTGGTTGGCACAGAGCCAGCCAGCTTGATTCTCTGTCCCGGGTATATCTGGTAAGGGGAGCGGATGCCATTTATCGCTGCTAAGTGGCGAAAGTCTTTACCGTAACGCCAGGCTATGGAATAGAGGGTATCCCCCTTACTAACCGTATGATGAGTAATCTTGATGCTGGGTGGCTGGCGCAGGGAGCTTGAAGGAGCCTTGTGGCTGGAACAGGAGGAGATGGCCTGCAGCAAAATCAGCAAGCCTAATATTTTTAACACCCCCCATAAACAATGACCGATTTTAGGGAGTTTGTTCCGCCAACATCGGCGCTCAAAAGGTTGCAAAAGATGACATTCCATTATTCTCTTTTTACATCAGACCACGGCATTTATGGAAAAAGTGTCTAAAGAAAAGCTCCAAAAATGTCTGAAAAAGCTTGATAAAACGCTGCCATACCGAGATTTTCCAGACCTTATTGCGGAGTGGCGCAAGACTTCTCTCTGTGCCCCCTGCCAAAGAAGTCTACAGCGAGGACTAAGATCATTGCCACTAGAGCCGCACTGATTGCACTTCCCAAATGGGCATTGTTACCAGTCTGTTCGGCAAAAGTTAACGGAGAAGTATTGGATAACATTGGAGCCAATTTGCTGGAGACCTCTATTCCCCCAGATTCCGGCAACTTCCAGGGCCAGATAATCTTTAAACTACCCAATAAAACCCCGGCAAGAAATGCCATTGTCCTGGCTATATACTTGCGCATCAACCAGGACAGCAATCGGCTGAAAAGCATTAAGCCTATTGCAGCCCCTGCAGCAAAGCACAAAAGATTTGCAATTTGTAAGTTGTGAACCGCAGCCAAAACTTTGGGGTAAATCCCAATTAACAGCAACAGGAAAGCACCAGAGATTCCCGGCATGGCCATAGCACATATTGCCAAGGCTCCAGACAGAAACAATGTCAGGGGCGTTGCCGGTATTTCCGAGGGGCGCATCTCGCTCACTGTAACTGCAAGCGCAATACCCAGTACCAGAAATACCATTACGGATGGTGACCACCGCGGGATATTTCTTACAATAGGAACAATTGAGGCGAGAACCAGACCAAAAAAGAAAGACCAGACAATTATTGGGTAATTTTGCAGTAAACCACTGATCAGGTGAGCCAGGCTAAAAACACTTAGCAAAATCCCAAGGAAAAGGGAGAGTAAAAAGCCCCCATTGATATAGCGCCAAGTGGACATAAACCCCTCTTTCCGCCACAAAGTAATACAATGCGGGCCGATTCTACTGAGGGAGTCCAGAAGCTCCTGGTAAATGCCGGTTATAAAAGCGATGGTTCCCCCAGAGACACCGGGTACCACATCGGCAGCACCCATTGCCATTCCCCGAAGTAAGACTCCGGGATAACGACTTTTCAGAACCTCAGAAAATCTCATCGAACCACACCACCCAGTAAAGGCACGAAGCGCACCGCTTCCAACTTTTCCACATCAAATTTATTACTGTCCTCACGGCGAGTCACCATCGTCAGGTATTGCTGTTCAGCACCCACCGGAATTACCAAAACCCCGTTGGGCGCCAATTGCTCTCGCAACTCATCGGGAATTATTGCAGGTGCCGCTGCGGCCAGGATTGCATCATAGGGCCCCTCTTCCTTCCAACCGAAGCCCCCACTACTGAGCTTGTACTCTACATTGTTGTAACCCAGCTCTCCCAACCTATGGCGAGCAGTTTCCAATAGAGGTTCGACACGCTCAACGGAATAAAGTTGTTCCACCAAACGGGCAAGAATGGCCGTTTGGTAGCCAGAGCCAGTGCCCACTTCCAGCACCCGGTGTAGAGACTTTGCTCGACTCAGCAGGAGTTCAGTCATACGGGCAACAATGTAAGGCTGGGAGATGGTTTGGCCATAACCGATGGGCAAGGCGGTGTCCTCGTAAGCTCGAATAGCCAGAGCTTCATCCAAAAAAAGGTGTCGAGGGGTGGATGCCATTACATCCAGCACTTCTTCATTAGAAATCCCCTCTTCCCGCAATCGCTGGATCAAGCGATTGCGGGTTCGCTGGGAAGTCATTCCCAGACCTTCTTGTCTCAAGCGATCCATATTCTCTTTTTGTCCATGATTTGTAGAACAGCACCAGTCATTTAGGGAGCCTCTGAACCTAAATTTTATGTACGCTGTTTAACATTGACCAGCTGAGCTATCTCCCGCAGCAAAGCCGTAGCAAAAGTACCCGGTGGCAAGGCGAACTCGACGATCAAGTGATCACCTTCCCACTCATAACGAAACGCCTCAGGGGATAAAATCATGGCCCGGCGTTCCTGGCTAAGACCGCAGTGCTCCAGCCAGTTGCACCAAGGCTGCCACGGAGACAACACTTGCTCCTCCAACTCTCCCTGGGCATCCGTTGACAGGTTTCTACCGCGCCCCCAAAGAGGCCCGGTTGGGTAATCTTCAGGCTCTCCAACGAGGGGGCTCTGCCAGGTTCCGGTATTGACTCGTTCAGCCAAAATCTGATTGAACAGCCAGCTACGGGCAGCAGACATGGCGAAGGCCTTTTCGCTTTTGCGGCAACGACCGTCCTCTTCAGCTAAGTTTTTTGCCAGGCTAAGGTTATTGCCATCAATCCCAAAGCGCTGTTCACCGAAGTAATTGGGTACTCCTTTGGGGATCAGCTGAAGTACTTCTTCTGCTTTGTCCCGATCACCTTCTACATTGCGCAGACGAATCCTGAAGCGATTCCCCATATGCTCACCGCGACGCAACTTGCGTGGTCCCCGGAAGGCCTGGAGCAATGAAATTTCATCGCTGTTAATTTGCGACCAGTCTGCCTCTGGCTTTTGTCCAAGCCATACACTGAACCATTGAGTGGTAACAGCATGTCGGTCTTTCAAACCATAAAAGCTGACATCCCGGCTTTGCACCCCGGCTAACTTCGCCAACTCCTTGGCAACCCAGGCGGTATTTGCCCCGCGCTTTTTAACCTGTAAGTAAACATGCTCACCTTCTTTATCAGCCGGTGGCACAGCCAGTTCATCGACAATAAAGTCTTCCGGTTCTGTGCGAAAATCACCAGAAATTACCGCACCCCCGAGCGCTCGGGGCCAATCCAGATTCCAAACTTCAGACATCTTTGCGCTCTAATAAAACGGTAGCTTGCGCGGCGATACCCTCACCGCGACCAGTAAATCCAAGCTTTTCTGTAGTGGTTGCTTTGACACTGATCGCATCGCAATCAACACCACAGTCAGCGGCAATATTGACTCGCATTCCATCGATATGCGGAGCCATCTTGGGGGCTTGGGCAATCAACGTCATATCCGCATTAACCAGGCGATACCCTTTACTATCGATTAACCCAACAACATGTCGAAGCAGGTTTCTGCTATCTGCCCCGGCAAACTGTTCATCGTTGTCGGGAAAGTGTTTACCAATATCTCCCAAGGCCAGAGCACCCAATAAGGCATCCGAGAGGGCGTGCAATAAAACATCCCCGTCAGAATGAGCTACCAAACCATACCCATAGGGGATTTGTACTCCTCCGAGCACTACGTGATCACCAGGGCCAAATGCGTGCACATCAAAGCCCTGGCCTATTCGAAAACTCACTATCGCTTATCCTCAGTCGGGGAGTAGCGCAGACGTAAAATAGTTTCTGCAATTATGATATCGGCGGGGTGCGTCACTTTAATATTGTCACTATCACCTGCAACCAATTGCGGTGAATGGCCAAAAAATTCCAGTGCACTGGCTTCATCGGTTACAGCAATACCCTGCTCCAGGGCTTTACCAAGGCATGAGTGCAAAGTGCTGAGAGGGGCCCGTTGCGGAGTTTGCGCCAGCCAAATACTTTCCCGGTCAACCGTTTCTTCCACACAGGCTACACCGCCTGTCACGTGACTGCGCTTTAATGTGTCGCTCGCGGGGCGCGCCAAAAGTGCCATTGGTGAGACTTCGTCACAAAGCAAAGCGCAGATATCGCGCTCAGACACACAGGGTCGTGCAGCATCGTGGACTAAAACCGGGGTATCACCGCTTTCACGCTCCGCCAGGAAATCCAGAGCGGACTGAACAGAGTCCGCTCTCTCAGCTCCACCAATGACTGTGTGTACCAAGGGGTGGTTTGCTTCTTTCAGGTGAAGGAAGTAGGTATCCTGCTCCGACAGCGATACTACAACGCCGGCCAAGCCTGGCCACCCAAGAATATTTTTTAAAGTCAGGGATAGCAGTGGTCGCCCGAGCAATGGCAGGTACTGTTTCGGGCGATCGGCCCCCATACGTTTGCCAACGCCGGCAGCGGGTACAATGACCCAATAATCCTTAATCAATTTTCAGCCTCTTCCTTCTTATCCAGGAAGATAAACAGTGTTTCCCCTTCCTTGATCAGTCCCAGGTCATAACGGGCTTTCGCTTCCACACCATCTGTGCCAATTTTCAAACTGCGGACTTCCCTGAACAGTTGACGGTTTTCCCGCACCAGCGCGATATTTTTTTCTTGCTGTTGGGCTAATTGACGCTTGAGACGTGTAACTTCGGCGAGACTACCTTCACCAACCCAAAGTCGGTACTGGGTGGCGAGGAGCATAATGGTGAGTATTGCCAGCAGCCATTTCATACGAGATTACGATATTTCGCTTGTTCGTATTTATAGCACTACAAAGAGGGGCTGGCCCCTCTTTGTAGTGCTTGCACGCTAATTCAAATAATAGATTACTTGAATTCAGCACGGCCGCGATAAGGAGCGGAGCCATTCAACTCAGCTTCGATGCGCAGCAGGCGGTTGTACTTGGCTACGCGGTCTGAACGGCAAAGGGAGCCGGTCTTGATTTGGCCAGCAGCAGTCGCAACCGCCAGATCCGCAATAGTGGTATCTTCAGTCTCACCAGAGCGGTGAGAGATCACAGCGGTGTAGCCTGCATCTTTAGCCATTTTAATCGCGTCCAGAGTCTCGGACAGGGAGCCGATCTGGTTGAACTTGATCAAGATGGAATTACCTACACCTTTTTCGATACCTTCTTTCAGGATCTTGGTGTTGGTTACGAACAGGTCGTCGCCTACCAGCTGTACTTTGTCACCAATCTTATCGGTAAGCACTTTCCAACCATCCCAATCGCTCTCATCCATACCGTCCTCAATAGACAGGATCGGATAGTTGGCAGACAAGTCGGCCAGGTAGCTGGCAAAGCCTTCGCTATCGAACTGCTTGCCTTCCCCAGCCAGATCGTACTTGCCATCTTTGTAGAACTCGGAAGAAGCGCAGTCCAGAGCCAGAGTAATATCATCGCCCAGGGTGTAACCAGCTTTTTCTACAGCCTCAGCAATCACTTTCAGAGCTGCTTCGTTGGAAGGCAGGTTAGGAGCAAAGCCACCCTCATCACCAACCGCAGTATTCAGACTGTTGCTGGACAGTACTTTTTTCAGGGAGTGGAAGATCTCTGCACCTTGGCGCAGGGCTTCGGCAAAAGACTCAGCTTTAACGGGCTGAACCATAAATTCCTGGATATCCACATTGTTATCAGCGTGCTCACCGCCGTTGAGGATATTCATCATCGGAACCGGCATGGAGTATTCACCCGGAGTGCCATTTACCTCAGCGATATGCTGGTACAGGGGAATATTTTTGGAAGCTGCAGCTGCTTTTGCGGCCGCCAGGGAAACCGCCAAAATTGCGTTGGCGCCCAGGTTAGCTTTGTTTTCAGTACCGTCGGCATCGATCATCGCCTTGTCCAGGACGCGCTGATCGGTAGCATCCATACCTTTCAGCAAGTCGGCGATAGTGGTGTTGATATTCTCAACCGCTTTCAGGACACCCTTGCCCAGGTAACGGCTTTTATCGCCATCGCGAAGTTCCAGCGCTTCACGGGAGCCAGTAGAGGCACCGGAGGGTGCACAGGCGGAACCAATAGAACCGTCCTCAAGGATTACATCGGCTTCAACGGTAGGGTTACCGCGAGAATCCAGTACTTCAAAGGCTTTAACAGCGACAATCTTGCTCATTTACAATGGGCTCCGTATTGGTACTTACTGAAAATAGGTTTTCGTAAATCAGACTTTACGCACTTTTGCTACAGCACTCAGGCTAAATAGCAGAGGGGAAAGTGCCGCGCGCCCGATCAGGGCGCGCAAAAATATCTCTTTTTTATTTCGTATCCAGCGGCTCAAAGCCTTTGATCAGGTCATCTACCGCTTTCATCTGCGCCAGGAATGGCTCCAGCTTCTCTAATGGCAATGCACTGGGGCCATCACACAATGCTTTGTCTGGATTCGGGTGTGCTTCCAGGAACAGGCCGGCAATACCGATAGCCAAACCTGCACGGCCCAGCTCAGTTACCTGTGCACGGCGACCACCAGAAGCAGCACCGGAAGGATCCCGCATTTGCAGTGAGTGGGTGACATCAAAAATCAGCGGCGCACCGCCAGAGGCATTGATCATGGTGCTGAAGCCCAGCATATCGACAACCAGGTTGTCGTAGCCAAAGCTGGCACCGCGCTCACACAAAAGAATATTTTCGTTGCCGCACTCAGCAAATTTCTCCACCACATTTTTAACTTGCGGCGGGCTCATAAACTGAGGTTTTTTGACGTTGATCACTGCACCAGTCGCTGCCATAGCTGCGACCAGGTCAGTCTGGCGGGCCAGGAAAGCCGGCAGCTGAATAATATCCACGACTTCGGCAACCGGAGCAGCCTGGTGTACTTCGTGGACATCGGTAATCAGGGGAACCTTAAAGGTGTCTTTTATTTCCTGAAAAATCTTCAGGCCTTCTTCCATTCCCGGTCCGCGATAGGAATTAATGGAAGAGCGATTGGCCTTGTCAAAAGACGCTTTAAAAACATAGGGAATACCCAGTTTTTCAGTGACTTTTACATAGTGCTCAGCCACCTGCATCGCCAGGTCGCGGGACTCCAGTACATTCATACCGCCAAAAAGCACAAAAGGCTTATCGTTAGCGACCTGAATATTTCCGACTTCAATTGTTTTCACTGTCAGCTCCCTGTCATCTCACTCCCAGTCACTGGAACCGGAAGTGGAATTACTGATTAACCCTGGTTTTCACGCTGCTTCATTGCGGCGGCAACAAAGCTTTCGAACAGCGGATGGCCGTCGCGCGGGGTTGAAGTAAATTCCGGGTGGAACTGGCAAGCAACGAACCAGGGATGGTCCGGCAATTCAACCATTTCCACCAGGGTATCGTCTGCAGACCAGCCGCCAATTTTCAAACCGGCTTGCTGCAAGCGATCAACGTAGTTGTTGTTCACTTCGTAGCGGTGGCGGTGGCGCTCTACGATGACATCTGCACCGTAGATATCACGAGCCTTGGTGTCTTTAGCCAAGCGACACTCCTGGCCACCCAGGCGCATGGTGCCACCCAGGTCGGACTGCTCGTCACGCTTCTCGATATTGCCTTCACTATCGATCCACTCAGTGATCAGGCCGATAACAGGGTGCGGGGTTTTGGTATTGAATTCAGTGCTGTTAGCACCTTCGAGGCCGAGCACATTGCGCGCGAACTCGATAACCACAGACTGCAAACCGAGGCAGATACCTAAGTAAGGAATATTATTTTCGCGGGCGTAGCGAACAGATTCAAGCTTGCCCTCTAAACCGCGTTCACCAAATCCACCGGGAACCAGGATTGCATCGGCATCCTTGATCAGGTCAATGCCGTTCTCGCCCTCAACGTCTTCAGCGTTGATAAAGTCGATATCCACTTTGCAGCGGTGTTTGATACCTGCGTGGGTCAGGGACTCGATCAGGGACTTGTAGGCATCCAGCAACTCCATATATTTGCCAACCATGGCAATTTTCACTTCGTGCTGAGGGTTCAGCTTGCCGTCGACCACTTGGTCCCACTCGGACAGGTCCGGTGAATGGCATTCCAGCTGCAGTTTTTCCACAACGATATCGTCGAGGCCGTAACTGTGCAGAAGACGCGGTACGCCGTAGATGGTCTTGGCATCGGGCAGCGGTACAACAGCGCGCTCTTCAACATTGGTGAACAGTGCGATCTTGCGGCGGGAGTCCTCATCAATCTCGCGCTCGGAACGGCACAGCAGGATATCCGGCTGCAAGCCGATAGAACGCAACTCTTTAACAGAGTGCTGGGTCGGCTTGGTCTTGGTTTCACCAGCAGTGGCAAGAAAGGGCACATAGCTCAGGTGGATCAGCAGGGCACGGTTGGTACCCATTTCGACACGCAGCTGACGTACGGATTCCAGGAATGGCTGGGATTCGATATCACCTACGGTGCCGCCGATCTCAACAATAGCCACGTCCACATCGCGGCCACCTTCCACAACACGGCGCTTGATCTCGTCGGTAATGTGGGGGATCACCTGCACGGTGCCACCCAGGTAGTCACCACGACGCTCTTTGCGTAGTACGGTCTCGTACACACGGCCGGTGGTGAAATTATTGCGCTTTGACATCCGCGTACGGATGAAGCGTTCATAGTGACCCAGGTCCAGGTCAGTTTCAGCACCATCCTCGGTGACGTACACCTCACCGTGCTGGAAGGGGCTCATGGTACCCGGGTCTACGTTGATGTAGGGGTCCAGTTTGAGGATGGTAACCTTGAGGCCGCGGGCCTCGAGAATGGCGGCCAAAGAGGCGGAGGCGATACCTTTCCCCAACGAGGAAACCACGCCACCAGTTACAAAAATATAGCGCGTCATGCAAAACCTTGGTCAGTTGAGCGCTCGATGAATGTCGAGCTTACAGGGCTGGCCCGGGCGGATAATCCAGCTTCTCCCGGTGCCTTTGAGACGGGGCGCCAGAGTAGCAGAAAGCCCCCCAACACTCAATCCAAAAACCGCCAGCCGGGTGGTTCATCCGGGATATGGCAATCAGCTTTACATGAAAAGAGCCCCGCGACTGCCACCAAACTATCTCCCAAAAACACCAGGGGCACACGATCCCTTAGCCAGGGCTCAAGGGCCTCCTCTTGCAATAGTTTTTTAATAGTTTGTGACCTGGGGCGATTGATTGGATGAGCTCGCTCTCCACCCTTGCGATAGCACACCCTATATTCACTCGCCGGCCAACCCGGCACAGGATGAAGGATGCTCCCCCCAGGTAAGGCCAGATCAGAACAGCCATCCCAGGTCCAACTTTTATCAGTATTATTGGCAAATGGTGGCAGCCTGGGGGTCAAGTAAAGGCGATCTCGGAAACGCCGCACAACTCGCCCACCCAAATTCACTTCAAGCTGGGCTTCCTCCCCCGCATAAGCCACCTGGCATAGTGCCTGGTTTAAATGACTTGACTCCGGCGGCTGCCCCCCCTGGCACAGAACCCATTGCCGGATCAGGTTTTTTTGGCGCCTCTCGCTGAGATTGAAAAATAGAGGCAAAGCCAAACTTTCACCCAAGCGCTCTTCTTTTAAATCCAATGCGTCCAGGTCAGCAAGTGCCAACTCCGACAGTAAATCCGCTGACTCCCTCAGGTTCTCCGCCGCCCGTGCGATCTGACGATTCACTCCCCAGCGCTGGTTGAGCAGAGGCACAACTCGATGTCGTAAAAAGTTGCGCTCCAGAGTCTCATCGGCATTGCTGTCATCTTCAATCCAGTCCAGTCCATAAGCCTCCGCCCACTGCTCCAACTCTTTTCGCTCCGCCTTGAGTAGAGGTCGCAATAAATACTTATCGTCTCCGATAAGTCGACTCTCAGACATGCTGGCTAACCCCAGCACTCCCGCGCCCCGCATCAGTCTCAGAAGGAAGGTCTCCGTCTGGTCATCTGCATGGTGACCGAGCAAAATTTGATCGCCTTCAGACATAACTTGACTGAACGCCTGATACCTCGCCCGGCGAGCCCCTTGCTCCAACCCGCCGTCCTTGCGGTCGACGGTAACCTGGACTGCGGTAAAGGGTACGTCCAGACTTTCGGCAAATGCCTTGCAATGAGCCAGCCAGGCTTCTGCATCCGTATTTAGACCATGATGAATATGAAGTGCATGCACAGGAATCTGGCAAGCGACCAGAAGATGTAAGAGAACAGTGGAATCCAGGCCACCGGAAAACCCCACCCACAACTGGCCTATGGCAGGGTGAGACTGCAGCATACTCTTTACCAGAGCAGGGAGTTTTTCAGGCGAATCTACGGGTTTCACAGGGGGTTGAGCCAGAAACAAATTTTCGCCAGTATACCGCCAAAGACGGCAAAAGCGGATGTAGCACCCTTCAACCTGGCTCTATAGCACGATCCTCTTTACCTACCTCAACTTCACCATTTAGTCGACGATACTCAGTTGGCGTCATACCAGCTATTTTCTTAAAAAAGGAGTTAAACGTAGCCTTGGTATTAAAGCCCGAGGACAACATTATCTCCATCACGGTAAGCCCTCCATTTTGCGGCTCCCGCAGCATCCGTTTTGCCTCATCTATACGATAACGGTTTACAAACTCAAAGAAGTTGCACTGAAAATGACGATTAATCGTCTGTGAAAGCAACCTGCGTGATACCTGTAACTGCCCAGACAGCTGCTCTAGGGTAAGGGCTGGAATTAAGTAAGGCTTTTCTTCCCGCATATAATTTTCAATTTGGGCTGCCAACTCCAGATCAACCTCAGGCTCCCCACTAGCATCCTGCTCCAGATCAGAATCTACATTTTCCCCGAACTTCTCCACTTTATACCTCTCGCCCTCAAACATTGAGGAGTAACTGAGACTAAAGAAGATCATGGCACTAACCAGAACAAATACGGCGTAGTTACTAAATAGCCCCATCGCTCCAATATCCAACTGGAACTGCCACTCCTGCGCCAACCCTACCGCGAGGTTGATCATCACTGCCCAAATACGAACCAGTAAGAAGCCCCAGATCAACACCAACAGCCAAGTCAGGTCAATTTTCTCAATACTGGAATGATTATCTCGAATCTGCCTGCGGCATCGACGCACCTCAAAAAAACACAAAACACCGAAAAGTACCCGAAGCGATTCACGAGCCAATCCCAACAAGTGATCAAACATCGAGCCAGTAGTTAAATTCTCCCCACGCAGCATTGCTGTCTTGGTTTCACTATCAAATTGCCAGTAGGAGAAATATTCAAACACGACTGCCAGTAAAAAAGGCAACAGGTACCAAAGGTCCAGCCTGGAAATCCTAAACCCCTCGCGAGTTAAGGAACGGGTATACCAAAGTAACAGGGGGCCTTCTAACCAGTAGGCTGCGCCAAATACAAAAAACAAGTCCGGGGAAGTCTCAATGGACCAACTGCGGAAACCATCACCAAAGTTAATCAGGATATCCAGGGGAATAGCGGCTTGTGAGAACAGAAATAGCGCCAACAGGGTGTTGCTGAAACGCCGCTCACGACGAATCACTAACAACAACAGTGCAAAAAGAGCGCACTGATAACTGGTCATTATCAGAACAATATCGTGGAAATTGAATAGTAAAGCGTCCATTGATACTCAAATAGCCCTTCTACCTAGGGAGCCTCTGAATAACTCCATAATGCCTCTGCGGGTCTTGAAGGCTGCAGATGTTAGGCGCAGCTCGCCGCGAATGGCCCAGTCCTTTGCAAGAGCTGCAACGCAGCAGCTGTGGCCTTCAAGGCCCGCCCTTCGGGGCTTGCAGAGGTATCACGGAGTTATTCAGAGGCTCCCTAGAAAGATATTACCACTAAACCATCATCGGCCTGCCCAATTGAGGGGTAAAGCTTTAGGTAATACCTAAATTTGTACGTCCAGATTTGGGTATTACCACAAATCAAGACGACGAGCTGAAGCCCCCAAGACAAAATCTCCCTACCAGTATCGATTCACTAGAAAAGAACTAACTCTTCAAGCAACAAGAGGAGACCGGGATGATAAACCGTCGGAAATTTATTCAAGGGCTGGCCACTGTGGGCGGGACCTCTCTGGCCTTAACCTGTACAGAACAGCAAGCTCTTGCGGCAGCAGATATTTTTTTCAAATCGCGAAGAACTGACGCCTATCGGGCACGGCTTTTTTCTATTGAACAACTCACCACCCTTCACAAAATCTGCTTCTACCTGATACCCGCAACGGATACTCCCGGCGCAGCTGAAACAGAGTGCCATTTATTTGTCGATCATTATTTAACCGACTGCATAGAAGAACAGACCCAGCTAAAAACTAAAAGGCTCTTACATGAGTTGGAGGAGGGTGCCACCGCCCGGTATGGACACCCTTTTATCCATCTGGCCCCAGAACAATCGGTTGCCCTACTCGAATCACTCGACACCGGAATAGCCCCCTTTAACCCAGACTTACAACAGGATTTCAGGAATCTTAAATTCCTGGTGTGCCTTGGCTACTACACCAGCTTTACCGGAGCCACCCGTGAGCTTGCTTACCAAGCAATCCCCGGTGGATTCAAAGGTTCAGTTCCATTGGATCAAACCGGGAAGGCCTGGGGTTCACTGCCACGTATTTAAAGGAAAACACTATGCAAAATGATGAATTATTGATCCAAAAAGAAAACCAGGTATTTGACGCAATCGTTATAGGATCAGGTATTAGCGGTGGCTGGGCAGCAAAAGAACTAACCGAACGGGGGTTAAGTACCCTGATGATAGATCGGGGCCGGATGGTAAAACACGGCCAGGACTACCCCACAGAAAACAAGGGACCTTGGGAATTCCCACTCCGTACTAAAATGAACCTGAAAGAGAAAAAAGAAATCTACCCGATACAAAGTCGTAGTATTTTTCTCAATGAAAGCACCAAGCATTTTTTCTGCAATGACAACGAACAACCCTACTCCACAGAGCCCGGCTCAGACTTTACCTGGATTCGCGGCAATCAAGTAGGTGGCAAAAGCCTCCTTTGGTTCCGGCAGTCATATCGATTTAGTAACCACGACTTTCTCGCTAACAAACGTGATGGCGTAGGAGCTGATTGGCCAATTCGCTACAAGGATATCGCCCCCTGGTACAGCAAAGTCGAACGCTTTGCCGGAATCAGTGGCAATACGGACAATATTGAGCAACTGCCAGACTCCGAATACCAACCACCATTTGAGATGTACCAGTGTGAACAAGACATCAAGTCCAGGTTTGAAAAGCAGTATCGTGATAAGCATTTCATTATTGGAAGAGCTGCTCACCTGACCAAGCCAAACCGGGAACAGGTAGCCCTAGGCCGATACAACTGCCTGGCTCGCAACCAGTGCCAACGAGGCTGCTCATTCGGCGGCTACTTTTCTACACAAAGCGCCACCATGCCAGCCGCAATGAGAACCGGCAAACTACAAATTGCCAGTAATAGCGTGGTACACAGCCTTATTTATAACTCGAAAAAGAACCGAGTAGCTGGCGTAAGGGTAATCGACAGCGAAGCCCTGCAACAACGAGAGTATTTTGGACGAATCGTTTTCCTCTGCGCATCCACATTGGGCTCAACCCAAATACTCCTCAACTCAGCCAACAAGCATTTCCCCAAGGGGCTCGCCAACAGCTCTGGTGTACTGGGCCACTACCTTATGGACCACAATTACAATACCTCAGCCCACGGCTTTATTGATGGTTATGAAGATGAGTACTTCTCCGGGTGGAGACCAACCGGCATCCTGATACCCAATTTCCAATATCGCCCCGAACTTTACCGAAAGCACTACAAGCGCGGCTACCAGATTTCAGGAAGCGCCTATCGGCAGGACTGGCGGACAATGGCAGCTTCCGAGGGGATTGGAAAATCTTTTAAAGAAAAACTGCAACAACCTGGACGCTGGGGATTTTGGATTGGGACACAAGGAGAGATGTTACCGAGGCACGAAAACCAGGTCAGTCTTCACTCCACCAAAAAAGATAAGTGGGGAATCCCACAACTACACATCAATTGCCAATGGTCTGAAAATGAGCGCCTAATGATGGAAGATGCCTGTGAAACCATGCAAGCTATGCTTAAGAATTTGGGGCTAAGTGAAGTCAGTGGACAAGTCACAAGTGACAAATACCCCCCTGGCAGTGCTATACATGAAGTTGGCACAGCACGTATGGGTAGTGATAAAACCAGCTCAGTTTTAAATGGTTACAACCAGTCGCACGATATACGCAACCTTTTTGTAACCGATGGCTCCTGCTTTGTCTCTTCAGCAGTTCAAAACCCCTCTCTAACTTTTATGGCATTAACTGCTCGAGCCGCAAATTATGCAGCCAATGAATTTTTTGCGGGAAGATTATAGAAATGATTAGCCTGAAAAATACATTACATAGCCTATTTGTAACCTGTCCACGAACAATTTCACGGGATTACAAATTGAATACACCAGGACTGGATATAATAAAAGAGAGTATTCAGTCACAGATTGGCGTCCAACTGTGGTCTGTACGCCAAGAATGAATTAAGTAGAAATTTTTTGGGGTACTCTCAAAAAACATTAAAACAACAGGCTTTAATGCAATAAAGCTGGCCTTGGAGCCAGCTCCCTATCAAGGAAAACCATTCAATGATTACACACAAGGACTGTGCCCCCAATTTTTTAATCAACTACTTCTTCAGAAAACACTACCAATTTAAAAACATTATTAATGCTCTTCAAACCACATAGCCATGACAAGCAAAATTCCTGTCATAGCTACGCTTTTTCAACCCATCCCAAGGTCAGGCGGTCCGCGCCAATGGCCTGCTTAACCCAAGAAGAAATTCAGAAAGAACGCTGTAAAACTCCTCCGGCTTTTCCAGCATAGGGCTATGTCCACAATCATACACCTCAGAGTAATCTATATTATCCCTCTGTGAAGCAAGTAAGCGCCAGGATTCCGCGGGCGTTATTTTATCGAAGTCACCCCATATTAACTTGATTGGACACTTCACTTTATCCAGATTCCCATGAACATCATATTTTCTACTCAAGTTCAGCCACTTGACTACAGATTTAAATGTTTCGTTGGTGGAAAATATCGTATTGATATCGGCCACCCCTCTTTCATAGTCCGGTTTTGGCAAGCGGTTAATATCACGAAAAACTCTCTCACAAAGGGAGTTCGCCGCTCCTGGCACTGATCCGCGAAGATCGACAAGAGAAACTCCAGCCTCCAATTCTTCAAGCCCCGGCGCACCACTGATAACCACTCCGGCCACCAGTTCGGGATACTTCGCTGCAAAATCTAAAGTGATAAGTCCACTCATTGAGTTACCGACCAGTATATTACCCCCTGCTGCTCCATTTAATTGAAGGCACTCCCGAATCATTTCGTGGGCCGACTCCAACTTGCCCATAAACACTTCGGGAATAGATGGCTCAATAACGGTGATTTTATGTCCCTGCTGCCGGCAAGCCTCTGCTACCTGCTTCCAAATCCAACCACGCGCGAAAAGTCCTGGTAAAAAAACGATATGACAAGGTGCCATTAGTTCCTCCAATTCCATTTCAAGTTAATTTATCCGCACCGCCCCCGAGAGCACCACTACTGGGGACCTCAAAATGCATAAAAATTAAATAGGGAACCAACCCACCATAACCGCCAAAATTCAATGGAAGGCCAGCTCTGAAAAAGTAAATACTCGCAAAATATCCAGCAATAAGAATGCCAACTATCCAGCAGCCCTAATTTTGGATGCGAAGCCATACTAACCAGTGAGAAATGGCAGGTTCATTTCAAATCAATTACCTTTCTGTTCCCGAGAAAATGGAAATTACGCAAAACCCAACTCACCCCAAAATTTAAATAAGGTTCGAAAATAAAATTTATTAAATTATTTATTTATCTGCACGTTTGCAGTGCCTGACAACCTAACACAGCACCAATAGCGACAATAATTTTGTGACAAACAATACACTGAAGGCGTGAAATAACAAAAATAACAGGAAGAGGTAGATTTATAGTGGGATAGCGCCGCCCAGTGTAAATCTACAGGACGAAAGAAATAGAAATATTCAGATAGAAGTGGCTAGCGGCGAAGAAGTGCCAACGGGATAGAACATCACATTGGCACCGTTCCTGTGAGAACAAATTATTTCAGCCGCTAACTTTATTGACGCTGGTTAGCAGCTGAGGGTAATTGACCCTTTAAGTGCGCTGTAACTTAACCGTCACAACGAATATCAGCAGATACTCCAGCTTCCGGGGTCAGCTTAACGTTGGCAACCGCAATAGCCATCGGAGCTTCACTCTCCAGACCAAAGGCACTAAACACCTTGCCGAAATCCGCACCGGCTTTTACAAAGCACTGCAGATCTACAGAAACCCGGGTCCAGCTTTTCTGCTCCATGGATTTCAGTGTGGACTCCAGTGGCACCTTGGCAGAACAACCATCGCCACAGCTCATGGTAGCTATCACCGGCTTTTCAATTGGCTGATCGACACGGATATTCAGTGTCAGCGCAGACTTCTCTTCCAGATAGACATTCAGGTCTTGCATATATTCAGCAGACAACTGAACTGCGCCAGGACGCAGGCCTTTCCAGGTAATCAGTCGAGCATCTTCCTGGGAAGACATATCGATGGAACTGACAGTGATGTTTTCATCACTTCCGCTAACTGCGTAGTTACCGTGTACAGGTACAACCTCCGCCCCAGCTTCAGAAATATTCAACACCCAGGGCGCCTGCGGGCGGGATACCAACAGCCAGGCTTCCTCCAAACCGCCACCGGCACTGGATTCACTGGTCTCTGGCAACTCATTGCTCACAAGGGATTCCTGTTCAGCAGCCAGGCCATAGCCCAACTCAAACAGTGGCTCATAATTTTCGTGGTATGGATTCAGGACATTTTGATAGCTGTGCATTGGCCAGCTAAATGGCAACTTGCCGGTAAAGTCGTAACGGGCTTCCCCATCGGTACCCTTAATCAGGACATCCGCAACACCAGCACCTTCAGAGCCAGGCAACCAGGCAGCGACAAACGCATCGGATGCATTCAGTTCGCTGTTAATCCAAAGCGGACGACCGGACAGGAAAACGCTCACTACCTGAACGCCCTGCTCACGCAGCTTTTTCAGCAGCGCCAAGTCTTTTTTATTGCCGCGCTGATATTCCAGATTGGTAATATCGCCATGCCACTCTGCGTAGGGCTCTTCGCCAAATACAACAATAGCGACCTTTGGCGCCTTACCATTGGCAAAGGTGGCATCTGAGAAGCTGCCATCAGCGCTCAATACCGCTTCACCGCCGGCTGCTTTAACCGCCGATGAAATACCTTCAAAGATTGAAGTGGCACCAGGGAAATCTGCGCGGGTGTTGCCGGTACCTTGCCAGGAAATCGTCCAACCACCACTCTGTTTGGATAGATTATCCGCACCATCGCCGGCAACCAGAATATTCTGGTCCGCAGCCAATGGCAGCAGCTTGTCGTTGTTTTTCAGCAATACCAGGGATTTGCGTACCGCTTCACGAGCGATAGCGCGGTGCTCCGGGTTGCCCAGGATGCCATCCTTGCCAGCCAGCGGCATATTGCGGTCAAACAGACCTGCACGGATCTTCACTCGCAAGATACGGCGAACCGCATCATCGATACGCTCTGCACCGATTTCACCGCTCTTGGCCTGGGCCAGGGTGTTGTTGTACAGGGCTTTCCAGTCCGCCGGCACCATAAACATATCAAGTCCGGCATTAATGGCAGCAGCACAGCTCTCTACGGTGCAACCGGGCACAAATCCGTGACCATTCCAGTCGCCCACAACAAAGCCATCAAAACCGAGGCGCTCTTTCAATACAGTGGTCAGAAGGTATTTGTGGCCGTGGAGTTTTTCACCGTTCCAGCTATTGAATGAAGCCATAACGGTCTGTACGCCAGCCGGCAGAGACGTCAGGTAACCCGCTGCATGGACCTCTGCCAGTTCTTTTTCCGGAACCGCATTGTCACCTCGATCGATACCGCGAGTTGTACCACCGTCACCGACAAAGTGCTTGGCAGTGGCTACCAGATTTTCGCCGCGCAGGAATTCAGCGCTGGATTTTTCTCCCTGGAGCCCTTTCACCATCGCTTCGGCATAATCCGCAACGATCTTGGGATCTTCGGAATAGCTCTCGTAAGTTCTGCCCCAGCGGTCATCACGGACTACCGCTACAGTGGGAGCGAAAGTCCAGTCGATACCGGTCACTGCCACTTCGCGGGCGGTAGCACTACCAATACGCTCTATCAGCTCCGGGTCTTGGGCTGCACCCAAGCCAATATTGTGCGGGAACAGTGTTGCACCAATTACATTGTTGTGACCGTGAACCGCATCTGAGCCCCAAATCAGGGGAATCGCAACACCGCCATCAGAAGTGTCCATGGAAGCTTTAAAGAAAGCATCGGAAAGCGCAAGCCAGTCTTGCGGCGTAGCGAACTTGTCGTTGTTCGGGAAGGCGCCACCGCCATTCAATACGGAGCCCAGGTGATAGGTCTTCACATCTTCAGGAGTAACGCTGCGGATTTCCGCCTGGATCATCTGACCCACTTTCTCTTCCAGAGACATGCGGGACATGATTTCAGTGATTTGGGCTTCCAGCTTTTCATCGCGTGGTAAAGCTGGCTTCAGTTCAGGCCAGTTGTCGATGCCCTCGGCAGCACTGCTGCCAGTGTCGGCCTGCGCTTTATCGGCTTTTGGCTCAGTTTGTTGGCTCTCCGAGTGACACCCGGCGAGCACAGAGGCACAGAGGACAAAGCCCAGCGAAAATCGCTTACTAAAATTCACGAATAACTCCCAAAATTATTCCACGCTTGTTAACTGGCTCTACAAGTAACGTCCGGCTAACTTTGGAGAAATACTTCCAAAGCTGTGCAACCAGCGCGCTTCAACTATCGCCTTATTTATTATGCCGCCCATCAACTGCCTAAACAGGTCTGAGCGGTCTGCTTCCACTGGGCTGAAATATTGAAGATAACCTTCAAGTCCACCCCTTGTTGGAATCTAGCTCTACTGAGTCCACTTTCAGCAAATAGTCACTAGTGTGAGTCGCAACTATTTTGTGGGCACAGTTCGCAATGACAACAAATTGCAGTACTTGCCTCTACAGGCCAATAGAAATCCGATGGGCTGGTCCAAATCACAGACAAGGCGGAAAGGATAAATAAGCGCTCTACTCCACTGCGCTACCGCGTAGAGTCCTGGAAAAAGCGCCGTAGTAAACGATGTAGCAGTAACAAACCAGAGGGACCAGAAATGAGTACTGGATACCCGCGCTATCAGCCAGCATCCCCTGGAAAAGAGGAATAATTGCACCACCGACAATTGCCATACACAAGACACCACTACCCTGGCTGGTATGTTTGCCCAGCCCGCGCAAAGCCAAGCTGAATATGGTGGGGAACATAATCGAGTTGCACAGTCCCACCGCAACTATGGACCAGACCGCGATCGGGCCAGACGTCATCATCGCAATGGCAATAAGTACCACTGAGCCCAGGCCACAAACCGCCAGGGTTTTTCCCGCAGAGACAAAACGCAGCAAAAAGGCCCCAGCAAAGCGCCCAATCATCGCCCCGCCCCAGTAATAGGAGACGTACTTTGATGCTTCAAGAGGAGCCATCTTTGCCACTGATGGCTCCCCAAAAAAGCTCACCAGGAAGCTGCCGATAGCCACCTCAGCGCCCACGTAGGCAAAAATACCTACAGCTCCCAAGGTCAGCCTGGGAAAGCGCCATAGTGAAAATACATCGTGGTTATTTGCCTCTACTCCCTGCTGATGCTCGGGAATAGCTGGCAACCTTATCCAGGAAAAGAAAGCCACCATCACTAAAAGAAGTACGGCTAACCAGAAATATGGGGTCTCTACGAGCGCCGCTTCACGAGCCCTGAACTCGACGATACTCGCCGCTGTATCCGGATCGGCAGCAATGGTGAGTCCCGCAAAGAAAACCGCACCGCCAATCACCGGTGCCAAGGTAGTTCCCAGGGAGTTAAAAGCCTGGGTCAGATTCAGTCGACTGGGGGCCGTGCGAGCACTGCCAAGCGCAATTACATAGGGATTCGCGGATACTTGTAGCAGGGTAATTCCGGACGCGAGTACAAACAGCCCCAGTAAAAAGACCTCATAGATTTGTAAGCGGGCAGCGGGAATAAAGACCAGACATCCCGCACAGGCCACCAAAAGCCCCAGCACCAGCCCAAGCTGGTAACCAACTCGCCTTAGCAACATGCCGGCCGGCACAGATACGAGGAAGTAGGCAGCAAAAAAGTAAAACTGCACCAAGACTGCCTTGGTGTAACTCAACTCAAAAACATTTTTCAGGTGTGGTACCAGCACATCGTTCAGGCCGGTAATAAATCCCCAAATCAGGAACAGGGACGTGAGTGCAATTAAATTGATATAGCGCGGGGCAGCGCCGGCCGCTACTTCGGCACGGGCATCAGTGTCATATTTAGCCATCTCGCTCGAGGAGAACCCCGATTCGGGCAACATCTGGCTCATCGGAAACCGATCCCCAAATCTAAACTATTTCTTACTAGCGGCTGTTTCATTCACCCGGAATTTTTTCCGCCATCACTAATTTTCAGCAGAAGCCAACATAACCCCTGCGACTGTAGATTCATTAAGCAGGCACAGAGCCTTGCACATTTTTACCACAATTAACGACAACTACCTATCCACTCAACCAAATTTCAAATTAACCCTATTGACCAGATAGACAACCTAATGGTGTCTCGCTGAATAAACAGAAATACCTCTGAAATTAGAGGCCGGAGAAGGCCGGGTCGATTAAATCCTCTTTAAAAAGAGAGAAGAGTTGTCTTCTCAATCGAGATTGCCGAAAATTACTCGACTATTCACCCCAAAATCAGATAAAAAGGACCTTAACAGGGATGAGCCGGAAGCGTGGCGCTCTCCCCTCTGGCGGGTCACGTTTCTGCAAGGTAATATTTCGCGGATAATAATGAACGCGACGATGAGCGTCTATCCCGTCCTTTCCACAATACTAAATATGCGGGACATCATGCAGTACTCGACCCGTCTAGATACGAGACCGAACACTGAAATTCAGTCGACCCGCTGGTTTTGGAAACTTCAGCTGGTCAGCTGGATTAGCATACTGCTGGTCACTTTTCTTTCGCTGACCCTGTGGCACTCCCCCACCGAGTGGCCGCACTTCGAACCGGTTAATACCATTTTCCAGTGTGCTGTCGCATTTTTTCTATCCCTGTTTCTAAAACCGATTTTTGATGTCGCCTGGGAATCAGAACTCGCTTTCCGCACCGTGATCTACCTTTTGGCTGTCGCGGTTATTTCAGGAATATGGACCCTGGTTCGCATGGAGGCCTATATACGCCTCAGCGGCGAACACTCAATCTGGTCTGAGTTCGGCGGCTGGTACTACGCCTCTTTATTTGTGTTTTTATTCTGGAGCGCCTTGTACTGTGGGGTAAAATATCACTTCCTACTCAATGAAGAACACAAAAAAATGCTGGAGGTCGCAGCAGTACATGAACGGGAGCAGCTCCGCAGACTTCAAGCAGAGGCCATTGCCAATGAAGCACAACTAAAAATGTTGCGCTACCAGCTCAACCCACACTTTCTCTTCAATACGCTCAATTCCATTAACGCCCTGATTCGCTTTCAGCAAGCTGACGAGGCTCGAGAAATGGTTGTGCGTCTTAGCGACTTTTTAAGGCTCTCCCTAAAAGAAGACCCTATGCAGAAAGTTGAGCTTGAACGAGAAATTGAAGCCGTACTGCTCTACTTGGAAATTGAGAAAACCCGCTTTGCCGACAGATTGTCTGTAGACCTGTCGATCGATGAAACCGTTCGCCGCGCACATGTACCCAGTATGCTGTTACAACCACTAGTAGAAAACTCAGTGAAATATGCCATAGCCCCCAACGAAATGGGGGGCACAATCGGTATCCATGCACACAACACTAATGATCGCTTAGTACTGGAGGTCTACGACACTGGCTGCCCAGACCAATCGACCAGTGGCTGCGGCCCGGAATCCTCCTCAACAGGAGTGGGGCTCAAAAATGTGCGTGAACGTCTATCCACGCTCTACCCTCAAAATTTCAAAATAGAACAAAACAAAAATTCTGATGGCGGTATGCAAGTACTCATCAATATCCCACTGGAAACTTCCAATCAAACAACCCACCTGACACAGGGAGAAGTTCAATGAGCAAGCTCAGCGTCGTACTGGTGGACGACGAACCCCTGGCCTTACGACTACTCAAAAGTATGCTGGAAGAACGCAAGGACCTGGATATTCTCGCCTGTTGTCGCAATGGCAGGGAAGCTGTTCAAGCAGTCTCAGAGCATAATCCAGACCTTGTTATTCTCGACGTACAGATGCCGGGAATGAACGGTTTTGATGTAGTACGAAACCTGCAGGCTGACACCATGCCCCTGGTGATCTTTGCCACAGCCTACGACCAATATGCCCTCAAAGCATTTGAAGTCCACGCGGTCGACTATGTACTTAAGCCTCTCGATCCACGTCGACTGGAGACCGCCCTGGATCGAGCCAAGCAACGCCAGGCACAGTTGCTATCCAAGGGAGAGGATGGCCATCAGGAAGAAAAAAATCGCCTGATGCGATCCTTCGAAAGCAGTGCCGGCAAAACCTCAAGCGGAGAGAGCGCCGCTGCTTCACCCCAGCGCCTTGCCATTAAAGACCGGGGCAGTATCACCATGGTTAGCCAACCGGATATCGAGTGGATCGACGCTGCTGGCGACTATATGTGTGTGCATGCCAAAGGGGAAACCCATGTAATGCGCAGCACCATTAAAGACCTGCAAAAGCAGCTCTGTCCGGATACCTTTAAGCGCATCCACAGATCCACACTGGTTAACCTGAATTTTATTGTACACATCAAGGTTCTGACCAAAGGCGAGTACTTTCTCACCCTGAGCAGCGGTGCAAAGCTGAAAGTAAGCCGCAACTATCGCTTACCGATTAAAGAATTTCTCGATTCCAACAAACAGTCTGATCTAACTGCCCCCCAAGCTTCCTAACCCCCAACCTCTCTAAAACTGGCAGGGATCGCCGGTACCCCCTCCCCCCACAATCAAATACATTTCAAATTGGCCATTTATTCCGGACACAAAAAAGCCGGCATAAAAATGCCGGCAAACGAGCTCAGAAGAGAAGAAAAGAAAACTTAAGCGCGTTTATCTGTACGGTGTCCTGAGAGACCGTAGTAGAGAATATAGAGGTAACAGAAGATCGGCAGAACGAACGCCAATTGGATACCAATTTGGTCAGCCAGAAGCCCCTGTAACAACGGCACAATGGCACCGCCTACAATGGCCAGGCATAAGATTCCGGAGCCCTGACTGGTCGATGGGCCCAGCTTGGCCAGCGCCAAACTAAAGATAGTCGGGAACATAATAGAGTTGCACAGACCCACAGCCAGTACCGCCCACATCGCCAGATAGCCGCTACCCGTAACAGTAATCAACAACAATACACAGGAGCCGATAGAGCAGATTGCGAGCACTTTGCCAGCAGAGATAAAGCGCATAATTAAAGCGCCGGCAAAGCGACCAACCATAGCGCCACCCCAATACAGGGAGATATAGAAGGCGGCTTCAGATTCTTCCAAACCGGCGATGGAATCCTCAGCGATAAAGTTCACCAGGAAGCTGCCGATAGAGACTTCGGCACCTACGTAGACAAAAATAGCGATCGCGCCCAACACCAAGTGACGGTAGCTCCAGGCGGAAGCGGCTTCAGTATTGGAAACAGACTCAGAAGTTGCACTACTGACAATTGCTGGCAAATTCAAAAATGCGAAGACGATAGCCAGGATCGCCAACGCGGAGGCCAGGATCAGGTAGGGAACTTCAATAACAGCAGCACTGGCAGCACCCGCTGCAACGCCGGCAGCTGGTAAAATCAGCAATGCACCAAATTGAGGGGCGATAGTAGTGCCCAGGGAGTTAAAGCCTTGGGTCAGGGTCAGGCGGCTGGGCGCCGTGCGCTCATCGCCCAGTGCTGTTACATAAGGATTGGCGGAAACCTGTAAAATAGTAATACCGGAAGCCAGAATAAACAGTGCACCGAGGAACAGTGCATAGACTTCCATTCTTTCAGCGGGGATAAACAGCAAACAGCCTACCACCGAAATACTTAAGCCGGTCACAATCCCTTTCTGATAACCAATTTTACTGACCAGGGCACCGGCAGGCAGGGAAACTAGGAAATAAGCACCAAAAAAGCAGAACTGCACCAGCATTGCCTGGGCATAGTTCAGCTCGAAAATTCCTTTCAAGTAGGGAATCAAAATATCATTCAGGCAGGTGATAAAGCCCCACATAAAAAATAGTGAGGTCAGCGCCACCAGGGCAAACCTGTGCCCCGACTGGTCACCCGTCGGTATCTGTGCAGCTTCCGTTGCTGTATTACTCTGCATTATTGCCATAATTATTAATCCTGAGACTTCAGCTCACAGGTCTCTCCGGTCGATATTTTTATCCGAGCAAACCTGTGCCTATTGCACCAATCTTTATTGTTGGTACTTTCTATCATGGAGGCAGCGCCGCCTCAGAGGGCTTTTCGATAAGGGGGTTCAAAATGGAGGCAGCGTGGACATACAGCGGCCGTCAAGCTCCAGACTGCCTGCTACCAGGCCAGTTGCGCCGCTCTCTCAACGGCTTCTCTCGAAAGAGTAGATCAACCTGTTTGAGTACGTTATTTCCCTCCAAGACTTCCCGGGAGTCCAATAACCTATCTACATTGACAACCCTGACCACAAAGCGGTCTTGTAAATAATGGGTTTTTCAGACAGAAGGACAGCGAAAGGGAAAACTCAATCGCGCGGAAAATGGCACACAATCGCTAGTATCTATGAGTAGGGAAAGAAGGGGATAGGAAGGAAACACCAGCCGCGCACAAGAGCAATAAATTTATACACTTGGCGCGGCGGGAAAGGATCAAGGGAGCCTCTGAACAACTCCCTAAATCAAAAAAGCAGCTTAGGAAACGATATTGCCGTAGCTCATCAGGCGCTGATAGCGCTTCTCCAGCAGCTCATCGATGGGGATGCTGCTCAGCTGGTCCAGCTGCTCACTGAGACGGTCTTTGAGGCTATTGGCTATTGCATCCGGGTCGCGGTGAGCGCCACCGAGAGGTTCGGGGATGGTTTCATCCACAATACCCAACTCTTCCAACACGCTGGAAGTCACCCCCATCGCCTCAGCGGCCAAAGGCGCTTTCTCGACAGTTTTCCAGATGATGTTGGCGCAACCCTCAGGGGAAATCACAAAGTAGGTGGAGTACTGCAGCATGTTCAGCTGGTCACCCACACCTATCGCCAGTGCGCCACCGGAGGAACCTTCACCAATTACGGTACAAATAATCGGCGTGCGCAGGCGGGACATCACTGCCAGGTTCTGGGCAATGGCTTCACTGATTCCGCGCTCCTCACTGTCGATACCTGGATAGGCTCCCGGAGTGTCGATCAGGGTCAGAACCGGCATTTTAAAGCGCTCGGCCATTTCCATAACACGCAGGGCTTTGCGGTAACCTTCCGGCTTAGGCATACCAAAGTTGCGCGCAACCTTCTCGTTTACAGAGCGGCCTTTCTCTTCACCAATCACGGCTACCGGCTTGCCATTTAAGCGCGCGATACCGGCGATAATCGCCTTGTCGTCACCAAAGTGGCGGTCGCCGTGCAGCTCATCCCAGTCGGTAAACAAGCGCTCGATATAGTCCTTTGAGTAGGGACGTTGCGGATGGCGGGCTACCTGTACTACCTGCCACGGGCTCAAATCGGAGTAGATGGACTCAGTCAGGGTTCTACTCTTCTCCCGCAACCGGGTAACTTCATCGGCGATATTCAGCTCGTTATCATCACCCACAAGCTGCAGCTCTTTTATCTTGCCTTCCAGCTCTGCAATGGGCTGCTCAAACTCGAGAAAATTAAAATTCATGAAATCTGCGCCTTTAACTCTTTTTGTTACCACCGGGCTATCACAGCGGCATAGCTTAACTGTACAGAACCAGCCAGTCGAGCCTGGTAGACTTTAACGCCGTTCTGCGTATTGAAGCGCCACCTGCTCACGCCCCAGAAGCTCTCTGAGGGACTGAATCATCTGGTCATTCGGTTCTACGTTCCACTGCGGCGGCAGTCGGTACAAGCCCCGGGCATCGTGGCGGGAAACCTCAAGGCTCACCCCGCACTGACCACCGGTATAGGGTTGCAGGCATGCGGCCAGCCGCTTGGCCAGCCCCGGTGCCACACTGCCGCTATCCACTCGCAAACGCACCCCGGTCACCCGGCTCTGGCGCAGCTCATCGAGCGTGGAAACGCTGTTCACTGTCATCTTCAGGCCGCCGCTGTAATCGTCAGTGGCAACCGGTCCATCCAATACCAGCAATGCATCTTTGGCCAACTTGTCTCTATGTTCGCCAAAGGCCTCGCTGAACATGGCCGCTTCAATACGGCCACTGCGGTCATCCAGGGTAACAATAGCCATGGAATCACCGCGTTTTGTTTTCATTACCCGCATCGCCACAACCAGGCCCGCAACTTTTTGCGATTCCCGGCCGGGTTTCAAATCGGCGATTCGCGCCTTCACCAGGTGTTGTAACTCACCGGCATACTCGTCAATCGGGTGCCCGGTGAGATACAGACCCAGGGTATTCTTTTCGCCTTCCAGGCGCTCGCGGATACTCCAGCAGCGTGTGCGACGGAAATCCTCGTACACATCGCCTTCCGATGCCTGGGGCACCACTTCGCCAAACAGGTCCATCATGCCCGCATTGGCATTGGCCTTTTGCTGTTCCGCCGCTTTTACCGCTTCATCCAGCGCGTTAAACAACACTGCGCGGGAGTAATCCAAGCCGTCGGCACCATTGGTATCCGGGCCTATGCTGTCCAGTGCCCCAGAGCGCACCAGTGCCTCCAGCGCGCGCTTGTTCACCTTGCGTGGGTCAACCCGCGAGCAGAAGTCGAACAAGTCAGTAAAGGGACCACCCTCTTCCCGCGCCGCAATAATATTTTCAATCGGACCTTCACCCAGGCCCTTAATCGCACCGAGACCGTAGATAATGCGATTGTCGATATCCACCGAGAACTGGAAGCTACCCAGATTCACATCTGGCGGCACCAGCACCAGCTCCATGGCTCGGCACTCTTCGATAAAGGTCACCACCTTATCGGTCTTATCCATATCCGAAGACATGGTCGCCGCCATAAACTGGGCGGGATAGTGCGCTTTCAGCCAAGCGGTCTGGTATGACACCAGTGCGTAAGCCGCAGAGTGCGATTTGTTAAAACCATAGCCTGCGAACTTCTCTACCAGGTCGAAGATCTTAATCGCAAGTTCGGGGTCAATTCCTTGCTCTTTTGCCCCATTTTCAAAAGTGGCCCTCTGTTTGGCCATTTCCTCCGGTTTCTTTTTACCCATCGCACGACGCAACAGGTCGGCACCACCGAGGGTATAGCCCGCCAACTCCTGGGCGATCTGCATAACCTGTTCCTGGTAAACAATAACCCCGTAAGTGGGCTCCAGGATCGGTTGCAGTTTTTCGTGCTGGTATTTGGCATCCGGGTAGGCCACCTGGGCGCGACCGTGCTTACGGTTAATAAAGTCATCAACCATGCCCGATTGCAGCGGGCCCGGACGGAACAGGGCCACCAGGGCGATCATATCTTCCAGGTTGTCCGGCTGTAGGCGCTTGATCAGGTCCTTCATACCCCGGGATTCCAGCTGGAATACCGCCGTGGTCTCTGCTCTTTTAAGCATTTTGAAGGTTTCTTCATCGTCCAGCGGTAGCGCAGCAATATCCAGGGGTTCCTCACCCTCACGCGCACGGGTCTCGTCCACCATGCGCTTGGCCCAGTCGATGATGGTCAGCGTCCGCAGGCCGAGGAAGTCGAACTTCACCAGGCCCGCATCTTCCACATCGTTTTTATCGAACTGGGTTACCAGACCCGCGCCGGTCTCATCACAGTAGAGCGGCGCAAAGTCGGTAAGCTTGGTGGGGGCGATAACCACACCACCGGCGTGCTTACCCACGTTACGGGACACACCTTCGAGTTGCAGGGCCATCTCCCAGATTTCCTGGCCCTCATCGTCGTGGTCGAGGAATTCCCGCAGGATCTCTTCCTGGTCGAAAGCCTTTTGTAGGGTCATGCCCACATCGGGGGGAATCATTTTGGACAGCTTGTCGGCGAGGCCGTAGGACTTGCCCTGCACCCGCGCCACGTCCCGCACCACCGCCTTCGCGGCCATGGTTCCGAAGGTGATAATCTGGCTCACCGCCTGGCGACCATAGTTGTCCGCAACGTAGCCAATTACCCGATCGCGCTTCTCCATACAGAAGTCGATATCGAAGTCAGGCATCGAAACCCGCTCCGGGTTCAGGAATCGTTCGAACAGCAGGTCGTATTGCAGCGGGTCCAGATCGGTAATGTCCAGCGAGTAGGCCACCAGGGAGCCGGCACCGGAACCCCGCCCCGGACCCACCGGGATATCGTGGTCTTTGGCCCACTGGATAAAGTCCATTACGATCAGGAAGTAACCGGGGAATCCCATCTGGATAATGATATCCAGCTCAAAGCGCAAGCGGTCTTCGTAGACTTGGCGGCGCTCGGCATAGTCCGCAGCGGACTTGTCGAGGATGGTGGCGAGGCGCCGCTCCATACCTTCATAGGAGACCTTTTCGAAGAACTGGTCTTCGGTCATACCCTCGGGAATCGGATATTCCGGCAGGAAGTATTTACCCAGCTGGATCGGTGCGGAGCAGCGCTTGGCGATCTCCACGGTGTTTTCCAGGGCTTCGGGAATATCGCCAAACAGCTCCCACATCTCTTCCGGTGTGCGGAAATACTGCTGCGCAGAATAACGGCGTTCGCGACGAGGGTCATCGAGAGCGCGGCCTTCGTGAATACAGACGCGCACCTCGTGGGCCTCGAACTCGCTCTCATCCATAAAGCGCACGTCGTTAGTGGCTACCACTGGCAAGTTCAGGTTCTGGGCCAACTTCACCGCCGAGTGCAGGTAGTCCTCATCGCCGGCGCGACCGGTGCGCTGTAATTCCAGGTAGTAACGGCCGGGAAATAACTCCGCCCACTCCCGTGCCAGCTCCTCTGCCTGGGCGCGGCGCCCCGCTACCAGGGCACGGCCCACATCGCCGTACTTGGCACCGGACAGCATCAGTACCCCTTCGCTGTACTCCTTAACCCATTCGCGCTTGATATAGGCATTACCGTGGTACTGGCCCTCCATCCAGGCGCGGGAAATCAGCTCGGTAATATTGCGGTAACCATCGGCGTTCATCGCATAGAGCGTGATCAGCGTTGGCTTGCCCTCACCGCCTTCGCTGAGCCAAAAATCCGCTGCGGTAATCGGCTTGATACCGGAACCCAAACAGGCCCGGTAGAATTTAATCTGCCCGTAGAGGTTGCACTGGTCGGTAATCGCCAGGGCTGGCATTTCCAACTCCTGGGCGCGGGCGATGGCCGGCTTGATTCTTACCAGGCCATCGATCAGGGAAAATTCTGAGTGAATTCTTAGGTGGACAAAGGGTTGGGTCATAGTCGCATTTAGTTCCGGGCCCTGCGAGGCCCGGCCCCGACAAAGCGCTATCGATTGTTTACCAGATTCGGCCCATTTGCCGCGCGCGCTCGGTGCAGAGCTTTAACACTGCACGGCGCTCATCATTGTTCATGGAGCCCCAGCGGCTGATTTCGTTACCACTGCGAAAACAGCCCTCGCACAGGTCCTGCTCATTCAGGGCACATACGGAGATACAGGGGGATTTCACCGGGCGCTCTTTCGGCTCCACGGTTTTTACCGGTTGTTCAGACATCATTAGCCTCAAGCGGGACCAGTTCACTGGCGAAATGTTTGCCGTTGGCCGCATAGTGATCGCTGCTGGCTTTGAGCAGCTCGTAGGTGGCGGGATCGAGAGATTTTACTACCTTGCCGGGAGAGCCCAGCACCATAGAGTAATCGGGGATTTCTGTGCCCTCGGTCACCAGCGCATTGGCGCCAATGATACAGCACTTGCCGATTTTGGCCCGGTTTAAGATCACGGCATTGATACCAATCAGGCTGTAATCACCAATGTCACAGCCGTGCAGCATCACTTTATGGCCTACGGTGACACCGGTGCCGATGGTTAATGGCACACCCACATCGGCATGCAGTACCGAGCCATCCTGTACGTTACTGTATTCACCGATAGTGATCGGCGCACAGTCACCGCGCACCACCGCGTTAAACCATACGGAGCTGTGCGCAAGCATACGCACATCTCCAATCACATGGGCACCGGGCGCAATATAGTGGCCCTCACCTTCCAGTTGTGGCTGTTTATCCCCCAATCTGTACAGCATTTGGCCTCCGGCTCGATATGATTATGAACCGCTCATTATCTCGCGCCAAAGAGGCCGTGGCTAGGGAGAGATGATTACGCTTTTCCCAATATTACCCGTTAGAGCAGCTCGCCCTGCTGGATAAAGTTGGCACCCTCAAGAGTGAGTAAGCGCGCTTTCAAAGACAGGCCGCCGGCGTAGCCGGTAAGGCTGCCATTGGCACCGATTACGCGGTGGCAGGGAATAACGATGGCAATCGGGTTCGCACCATTGGCCCGCGCCACTGCACGGATAGCCCGTGGCTGGCCCAGCCACTGGGCTTGCTGGCTGTAACTGCGGGTTTCGCCAAAGGGAATTTGCAACAGCGCATCCCAAACCCGGCGCTGAAATTCAGTGCCCTTTGGCGCCAGAGGCAGATCAAAATTTTTGCGCTGGCCGACGATATATTCCCGCAACTGCTGGGCGGCCAAATCTGTCAGCTCCGAGGCGCCCCGCTGCCAACCGGCCCCCAAACGCAATGGTCGTTCATCGTCATAAAACTGGAGTGCAACTATCCCCCGGGAAAGCCCCTCCCCTTCTTGCTCGCAGGCCGCGATGGCAACATCACCCAATTCCGTGGTGTAACTCTCATAGACAATCATTTTTTCTCTCCAGATTTCAGGGACTGCCACAACAAAATGGCTCCATATGCCCGCCAGGGCCGCCACTGCTCTGCCCGCTCCAGGGCCTGCTTGGGTTTTGCCTTTTCACCATCACTGCCCAGGGCTTGCAGAATACCCAAATCCGACACGGGGAAAGCATCCGGCATCGACAGGCCACGCATAGCAATATAATGCGCCGTCCAATCGCCAATACCCGGCAGTGCCGTGGCTTGGCTGCACCAATCCTCCAGGGACTGATCGGCAAAACTCACACGGCCATCCAAAGTTGCGGCAACAAACTCCTGTAGGGTTTTCATCCGAGCCCGAGTCAAGCCCAGATCGGCAAAATCCGCCTCGGCGAGACGCTCCGCCGTTGGGAATAAAAACCGCTCTCTGCCAGCATCATCCACAAAAGACTCCCCGTAGCGAGCCACTATACGTCCGGCAATAGTGGTCGCCGCCGCGACACTGATCTGCTGACCGAGAATCGCCCGCAGTGCATATTCGAATGGGTCCCAGGCACCGGGCAAGCGCAGGCCCGGATTCTTCGCCAACTGATCCGCCAGCAGTGGATCTTCATTTAATACCGTCTGGATCTCCTCAATATCCGCATCCAGATCAAACAGCCGGCGCAGGCGCTGGTTCAGTAGGTATAACCCTGCCCCACCTTCCTGGCCAAAAACCTCCACTACCAGGCGATTGCGTTCCGGATCGAGGGAAACCTCCATCACGCCGCGACAGGCATCCAGTTCGAAACTGCGTGAATAGACCTCCCCCTCCACCTGCTCTACCCCGGCCAAAGCGCGAGTTCCCAAAAAAGCCAGGAGTTGTTGCCAATCTAATGGCGGGCGGTAATCCAGGTACAACCGCACCCGTGTGGCACTCGCCTTCTCCGCGCGCACTGCGTGTCCCTCCCTGCGCACCTCGGATGGGGTGCGCTGATAGATCTGTTTGAATACGCCGTTAAAGCGTCTCAAGCTGTTAAAACCGGACTCGTAAGCGATTTCAGCAATAGGCAGGTCCGTATCCCGCAGTAAACGAAAAGCAAACAGTGCCCGCTCGGTTTGCCAAACTGCCAAGGGGCTTACCCCCAGGTGCTCAGAGAACAGACGACGCAAGTAGCGGCTGCTGACTCCGAGACGCTCTGCCAGTCGCTCCACAGATTGAGGCTCGCGCTCACTGCGCATCAGTTTTAAAGCGCGCTGCACGGTGGTCGATACCAATCCCCAAGCTGGACTGCCCGGCGCAGAATCGGGTCGACAGCGCAGACAGGGCCTAAAGCCCGCATTGGCCGCCTCCGCCGCAGTCTCAAAATAAGTAACATTGCGCTCCAGCGGAGGCCGAGCGGGACAGATCGGGCGGCAGAAAATGCCGGTTGTTTTCACTGCGGTATAGAAGCACCCATCAAAGCGCCGGTCTCGGGCCAATCGCGCACTGGAGCAAACTGCTGCATCAATCTTCATAAGTTTCTCTCGTTTCTGACTACCAGTGTATGGATTGGACGGTATCGGAACTAGTCATAAACGGAACTGGCCATTTTGGGGTGTAGACTTGGAAGTCAGGAAAGTGAGATCTAGAGGGGAAGAGGCCAATTGGGCTCTCTTAAAATACCTCTCCCAAAGAATGCCTCGGTTGAGAAGTCGCACCTAAGGAAGCTCTGAACAACTCCTTAGTGCCTCTGGCTTTCAGAACAGTTCACAGTCAAGGCGCAGCTACGCAGAAATGTCTAGGCCTTTAAGGAAGTCGCAACGCGGAGTTGAATCGCTCTGTAAGCCAGAGGCACCACGAAATCACCCAGTGATTCTTTAGCTTTGCAAACAACTAGGCCGTTGCTTTGCTCAACACCAGCTCTATATGTGTTAGCCCCAGCGAGTAATAAAAAGGTGTACAGAGATATTTTTGATTAGTTTGACTGTTATTTTTTCAGAATGGCTTTAATAGGTGAAAATTTTTTGGAAAATAATTGATTACAAAGTGAGTCCATATTTGGGATGTATACCAAAGTAATCATTTTTATATTTGTTACGATTGACATAAGAGCAGGTAGGCTTTTGATTTGAATAGCATTTTTTAGGCAAGGCGTAAGATTGATTCCAGGATGGCAATAAGGATAATAGTGGTCAGAATGATCTCTATGTAAATAGTTAGGCAGAAGGAGGGTTCGCATCAAAGCATTATTGAGAAATCTTATGCCAGAAATGTTAGGAGCTATTTTTGCAGTCGTTCTTATGGCATTTGCGTATGTTTTGCTCTCTTTTTCATTGGAAGTAACCTCATCTCAAGGCTTTCCTAAATTGGCTGACAAGGTCGTGAGAGGAGAGATCAGCTTATTACCTGTCAC
Organism: Microbulbifer sp. A4B17; assembly: GCF_003076275.1. Taxonomy (NCBI): domain Bacteria; kingdom Pseudomonadati; phylum Pseudomonadota; class Gammaproteobacteria; order Cellvibrionales; family Microbulbiferaceae; genus Microbulbifer; species Microbulbifer sp. A4B17. Next base: position 1,423,533 of record NZ_CP029064.1, on the reverse strand, counting down.
GGTTATAGTGGCAATATTACTTTTTATAGTTAAGGAAGTGTTAGAGCTTTTCAAAAAGGGACGGGAATCAAAGAGAAAGCTCTTCGCTTATATGTCATTAATTTCTGAAGAATTAGAGCTGAACCTGTGGGCACTGAAGCGGTTACTTAAGATTGTCACTGACATAGAAAATCAGGAAGAAGACCACCCAAACGCTAATTACACGCTTCTTATAAAAGAATCAGGTCAAGAATATATTCATGGATATGATGGAGATGATTTGATAGAGAGCTGTTCGATACCGATAGTGCACGATAAGTACTACGAAAAGTTTATTGCTAGCATTGCAGAGCTAGATGCCAACTTGTTCAATCTTGCTCAATGGTCGTACGAAGAAGTGCGAAATATGGGCCACGTTAGAACTGGATTAATTAAGGCGCTTCTAGCTGAAGAAAATAATGAACCCTTCCCACATGACTTAAGGAAGAGTGGATTTTTAGACTACGCAAAATCTGAATTGGCAGATACATTTACAGCAATGAATGCACTCTATAAAGAGTGTACTGGTAATGAGTTACAGCAACACAGAATCAGATAAGCCTAACAAACATATGTTGTCAAACTGGTTTTCCGCTACGCTTCAAACCGGCCACAAATGTGATCGTTAGATTTCCGAAAGATAGAGGAAAAGAGGTATGAGTGAATAGTTTAAATTTAGTATCACTTCAAATTGATGATACTCACATCCATTTCAAAGATGGGCCGAATTACATCATCGGCAACAATGCAACAGGAAAGACCACCATATTTAATTGTATTAAATATGCACTCGGTTTAACCAAGTCCATCTTGCATGGGCACATAAGCAAAATTGAGCTCAAGATTTGCATTAATGAATATGATTTTCAATTTAGAAGAGAGATTGGTAGTGCACATCTTTCCATTTCACACAAGGGCGAAACATATAAGTATCGTGCACTATCAAAGGAGCTAGATGAATTCTTAAGAGATGCACTTTCACCCACTTATACATATGGCAGTGACACGGAATCTGTTTTAGCACTGTTGGATTTTTGCTTTCTATCAGAAGAAAGATCAACCAACAGGCGCCAGCAGTGGGAAGCTATTAACTTAATATGTGGCATAAATGTATCTTTAGTAAAATCCGTTGAAAAAGACATACACACCTTAAAAAAAGAAGTTTCTAAAAACATTGAAACTGAAAGGATTGTCGATGAATTTTCCAGATCACTGGCAGTTAGGCTGAATGAAAACGTAAAGATCGAAGATTTAGATGACATAATTGAATTAACCAAAGGGCGGTTCTTTGATGAGTTCAGAGAGAAAGAATACTTACTAATTAATGCCACCTCAAAACTCGAGAAAATAAAAGAGCGATCCGACTTTGAGCTAAGATCTAAGGTTTCTGAAATAGAAGATGCATTTTTTAGCCTCAATCAATACGTGGGATTTGAAAGGAGATTTTTTGATGACTTGGAATTATTTATAAAAGATCGAAGCAAAACCATGTCGTACAGAGAGGAGACATTTTCTAGATTCATACTAGTTCTAGCAATTGCAAAAGTCGCCAAAGAAGGCATTTATAATTTCCCCCAGCTAATTATCAACGACTGCTACCTGTCGTTTGACCTTGATAATAGGACACATCAAAAGTCCCTCAGTATTCTTGATGACCTAACGTCTAGAAATAAAGGGCTTCAATATATCGAGTTTACCTACAAAGATGAAGTTCCAAAGGAGCATGTAGTACTGAATCTAAATGCGCGAGGAGGCCTGCATGTCTTCAACAGTTAGCAAACTGGGCTGGGGTGAGAAAATATCTTTAGCGGTATCAACATTGAGCTTTCTAGTTGCATTCATTGGACTAGTTCTTAGTGATAGCGTATCAAATATAAGTAACAAGGCAGACATAGTTGCAGTTAATGACACTATCAAGCTAAACCCGCTCATTAGCCAGAATGGGTATATTGATACGCTTAATCTTAAAAATCGAGGACGATCTGCCTCAAAGAACATTAAGATAATAATAGGTTTTTCAGAAAAAATACCAAAATTCGAATTATCCAGCGATGAAAATATAGGCAGGCCAGAAGCTAAAGGGCGTAAGCTAAACATTTCTCTTGAGAGGCTATCAAGCAATTCGAACTTAAAAATAACAATGTTTTCGGAGTCGCCAATTTCGTATAACGTAAATTACATAGATGATAGTGGCAATCATAAGATCACGATGTACAGTGAGCCAGCTCAGCGAAGTATTCTGGATATGGTTCTGATACTCGTAATTGTAATTTCTTTATTGGCTATTGTATGGATCTATAGAAGAGCTTCCGAGAGTGCTTTGATGGCTGCACTCGACACCCATCAAAGTGAAATACAAGTCAAACTACGAGAAATGCGGGATGAAATAGGGAATATTGAAGTTGTTGTAAATGAACCAAGCAATACATCTACAACAGGATTGAACGAAAATGACAAAGGCATTGGGCAAAGGCTCGCAGACTTTATTAACAAAATCTAAATTAGGTAGCCGGTAGCTTCCAGCTATCGACCCCACACCACCCATCGTGCGCATCCACACTGGGTGGCTCAAATAGGACACCCATGAGTCATGCCCAATAATCACACCTCCGGCCTTTGAGGCAGGTGTTAGCCGTATTAACAGCACAAATAGGACACCCATGAATCATCAAGAACAGTCCAGGACACCCAAGAATCATGGCCCAACAGGGTTGGCGTCTTATGCTTTTTGTTCTGTGGGTGTCTAGATCTGTTGGTTCTGTCTAGATCTGTTGGTTGTTTCTAGTCCCAGCCAGCAACAAGAGGGCACACAGGAATATTTTTGATCAGTTTGACTGTTATTTTTCTAGAACGGCTTTGATAAGCAAAAATTTATTGAAATACAATGAGTTACAAAGTAAATCTATATTGAGGATAGCAGTCAAATTGATCACTTTTATATTTGGTACGACTGACATAAAAACAAGTAAGCTTTTGATTTGGATAATATTTTTTAGACAAGACGTAAGATTGATTCCAGGATAGCAATCTGGATAATAGTGGTCAGAATGAGTACTATATAAATGTTAACTGGTTATGGAGAGTTATGAAAATTCGTCACGCCACTCATACTGATGATCGGTTTATTCTTGAATTTTTGGTGAGAAACGCTCGCGATCATTTTAACCCTGTTTTTCTCCTGAAAAATTTTCAAGCAGGACTTATTGAGCAGTTTAAAAGAACTATAAACGATGGCGTATGTCCAATGCCCGACAAGGAGTATCCATCTAGTCTACAGGTGGCAGAAATAAGAGGTGTTCCAGTTGGTTTTATGTGGAATCTTCAGCGGACCAAAAATGAAACAGAGATTTATATGGTCGGTGTTGCTGTAGAACATCGTAAAAAAGGGATCTCTGAGGCTTTACTCAAAAATGAGCTAAGTAAATTCAAGTCAGGTCACAAGGTAACCTCAAGAGTAAAAAGAAAATCTTTAGCAATGAAGCACATTCTGAAAAAGCTAGGATTCGCAGGTAAATTTTACTTTCCCTATCGTTCTCAGAATTTTCAACTAGAAATCAGTTAGATCGGGTAGCCGGTAGTTTCTAGCGGAGCACCGAATCAGGACACCCATGAATCATGCCCAATAGGGTTGGCGGCTTATGCTTTTTGCTTAGTGGGTACCTAGATCAATTATTTCGAGGATTTTTTGTGAAAGAATGGGTTTTGATTATGACGATGAGCCTAGTGAACGAGCCAGGCTCATTGAACGATGTGCAGTTTGAGACGATTTCTGGATTTCAGACAAAAATTGCTTGTGAAGCTGCTTCAAAGAAAATATCGCTAACACTGTTACGCCAGGTGAGTAAGTTTAGGAGGCAGATGAAGGTTCCCAAAAATGAAGCTATTGATTTCCCCTCTGTTTTTTCAGATTGTCTCGAGGTGCAGAAATAGCCTGCACAACTAAGCCGGGCAGTATGCTCCGGGCCTTCGGCCCTCAGCGGAAGGAACACAAAAAGAACACAAAAAGTGCCACAAATAGGATACCCATGAATCATGCCCAATAGGGTTGGCGGTTTATGCTTTTTGTTTGGTGGGTGCCTCGATCTGTCTTCTCCTTCCGGCGTGTACCTTTTATTGTCTTACTTCACCTCATTTGGTAGCTTTACAAGCTTAGCGAAGTGTCCGGAAGTATTAAAGCACTACAGGAACGTAAAACGCTTGGCTTGCACTCCTGCGTCACCAATTCTAGCCAAGCATTTATGCGGCCATTAGTAATGGCGCTAAATTTAAGGAGAGACATATGCGATTCCTCGTAGGATCATATGGGAAATGGGAGTCACTAATATCGGCTATAGTTTTCTGTCTATTTTTATTCCTAAATTTCGTATTCTTTGCCGCTATCTTCGAGGGTACCTCGATAGATGACAAGTCAGAGTTCATGATTTTATTTGTTAATTGTGTACTCTTTGTAATTATCTCCCTTCCATTAATTACACGACTTTTAACTAAAATACCGGACAGTAAATTCAAGGAGTTCTTAGAGCTTCCTGACACAGATGAAAAGTTCACATATTCAAATCTATCAAGCTTCCTAGGCGACCAAGCGCTTTCATCATTCTTAGCTACTGTTCTAATAGTTACGGGGAGAGATGCTATCGCAACATATGGTGGTGGCCTGGCAGCTTTATATGTATCTTTCTTGTTCGTTGTGGCATTGATTTTAGCGGCCCTGTCACTCGTAAGGTTTATATCTCATTTCACTAGATATCACTGGTTTTATTATGCTCTTGCTGCAACATTATCAACATCAATAATGTTTGCCTTTTTTAATGTTGGTTTACGCCTTGGTGCATAAACACACAAATCACACAAATAGGACACCCATGAATCATGGCCCAATAGGTTTGGCGGCTTATCCTTTTTGCTTGGTGGGTGTCTAGATCAATTAATTTGTAGAGCAAGTAGAGCATGAAGACGATTTGTATATCTATCACGGCAAATTTCACCATGACCGTGTTTCTGTAACCGTCACCACTGGCCTAAATGATTTCACAGAATTTTCGTGCCTTTTTCTCGTGTTTGAAGGTGTTGCCAAATGGGGAAATGATCGAGAATGTGCACTCGACCTATATGAACACTTTCATTGCAAAGTTGTTTGTTCCCACGGAACAAACCAGTACAATCCATATACGTGGCTTCATATCTCCGATAAAGGTGAGGAAATTAGTGATAAAGCTTGGTAAAACACATAGCAAGCATAGGCAAGGGGCGTTAGGCATCTAATGAGAGTAATCGCACTTTTTATAGTTTTATTTTCATCACTAGCAATGGCCACGGAATTTGTGCCCCCTAAATGGTATCCACATAAAGACTATACACCGTCAGATAAAGTAATCCTGGCCTTCAATGCCGCTCAGGAATATTATGTAAAGAATGTAACGAGCACAAACCAACCTATTGATTATGAGTTTCATGCTTATGCAACAGATGGTGGCTATATCGTTTCAATTATGGTGCTTTATCGTGAGAAGGATGGCAGGCATAGCGTGGCGATGGATGGCGAACACTGTATCTTTTTGAATCAGCAATACATAATAAAAGAATCAAGGCAGTGCATAGCAACAGGACCAAATCCTTTAAAGCAGTGATATTTAACAACCCACAGCAATCGCTTCCATTGGTTGCTGGACGTTAAGCATACAGAGAAATATCGTGCCACGGTTAAAAAAAATATATATTTATGTAATTGCTGCATGCTTTATGATCGGATGCATTAATCACGTAGCAGATATCGTAAATGGTGGCCCTTTCCCATATACCTTCGCGCCATTCGGTTTTAATGTGTTCTGGACTGCATTGTCTGTAATTGATCTCCTTGTGGTGGTTTTGCTTATAGCTAAATTGAGAGCAGGCCTAATTTTCGCTGCCATAGTTATGGTGCTAGATGTTACCTTGAATTCATATGCTATTTACGGTGTAGGAGTGAAGCTTGCATTTTGGCCTGTACAAATTCAAACGCTATTTTGTGGCTTTGTTCTTGGAGCGTTACCGGCATTGTGGGACATAGCTCCTCGCCATAGTATGGTGGAGGCCAATGAGATAAGTGCTTAACAATCACAGACACATTACTGCGGGACTTTGGCCCTTCACGGGATGGCCTACGCGATGCTCCAACAGCCCATTTTTGTAGCCGTTATCCCGCGTTCAGCTCTCTAACATCAGTAAATAATAAAAAGGAATCAACGGATGATTGAAAGTGCCCAAATAATTCAACCTGTAATTGCCTTGATAGCTTGGTCAATGGTTATGTGGTTGTGGATGTACGCAACACGATTGCCTGCAGTAAAGAAAGCTAAATTAAAGCTTGATCCGAATGCTCCTCGCGGAGAGCAAATGTCAACCCTGCCTCCCCATGTTCGTTGGAAAGCTGATAATTATAATCATCTGATGGAGCAACCAACTATTTTCTATGCATTGGCAATATCACTTGCAGTCCTTGGCGCAGGAGATGACATAAATTTCATTCTGGCATGGGCATATGTCGGTATTCGAGTAATTCATAGTATTGTGCAAGCAACCTTCAACAAAGTTGAAATCAGGTTTTTAATATTTGCTCTATCAAACATTCCATTATTAGCCTTAACAGTAAACGCTGTGCGAACCACATTTATGTAATAAAACCAGTAGGCATAACAAGACGTCGGCGTTCGATAGCAAGCTGCCCGGGACGCCTACGGCACCCTACAACTTCATGTTAGCGCCTTATATGAAAGCACATATACCTTATGAAGAAAGATCCGGAAGAAAGCCGGATTTTGTAGTCAAGTACAAGATAGACCTTTCTGAAGAGAATAAAAATGTCAAGCCGGGTCAAGGAATGAGAGTGGATTTTCTATATGACGGGGATGATCCGCAAGTTGAAGGTATACACATGATCTGGCCAGAGATTCTTGATGAAGATGGCAGAGTCATAAGAGATGCTACTCCAGGTAATATTCCTAATGAAGGATTTGCCAATATGTGGATATTAAGTGAAGAGCGCCGTGAGTATCACCATAAAAGGCTTAAGATTGGTACAAAAGGGACTTGGTGGCGTGGTGGTCGCATTGCTAATGTCACGGTAGTTCAGATCAATGCTGTTAAATAGTACTTACAAATTGTGGCACAATCGCCCACAAAGGATACAGGCTGGACTCGCTACACGTCGTTCCAGTCGCCTGCGTATAAGGCGTTAAAAGTTATGAAATTAGTCGCAGCATTAATTTTGACTGCTCTATCTTCTAGTGCCTTATCATATCAGGCACTTTCAACGGCTGTCAGATCTCTATTGGAGTCAGGGAGTACAGATAGCTTTGTTCACGTCAGAAACAGCACACACTCAGAATTCAACAAGCGGCGAAACATTGGCTCGTTATGCACCCTCAACATTCTCGAAGGTGATGCCAAACAACCAATAGGTGATGGTAACGCTAGCAATCATGCTCTCATTACCTGCCCTGGCTTTAGAGCTCTCGGCATTCGTTTAAAACCTGAAGAGTCTGGCAAATACCATATATTGGGTTACTGGTCCCAGTAAGCTTTTAACAAGTTGCTGAATCCCACTACCTATACTCCGTTCGCTTTGTGCTGTACGCTACGCTAGCACAAAGCGGCTCCATTCCAGAGGCACCTGTGCAAGGCGTTATGCGTAAGGAAAAATCGTGGATGTAACTACACTGAGAGAAAAGCAGGAAGAGTTTTTTCAGTCAGGTAAAATCAACAAGGCTGAATTCAATGAGCTGTCATCGATTCACCAGAGGATATCTGAAATATCATCGAAGACTGAAATGAGCCCAGAGGAAGCTGAAAAGATAGGTGAACTATTGCAATCTAGCTCAAATATTCTATTAAAAGATGCTATCGAAACAGATTCCACCTTTACTCAAAAGTTAACAAAACGAAGTAATCAAAGGTTCAAACAATGTATCACTATATTACTTATATCCACATTTATTAGTATATCAATTATAATTATTAAAGGGCTTTAAACACATAATAAGTTTATGGAACGGACTTGCAAGCCTGTCACCTAATTTTATTTGCGATTAGGTACCAACTTCATCAGCCCATGTTCACGGCATTATGCGTCATTAAACATAGAGTATTAATTGAAGAATGAGTAAAGAACAACCAAATAATCCGCTACATAGTATTACTCTTGAGAAAGTTGTTACACGTTTGCAAGAGCATTATAGCTGGGATGGTTTGGCAGATAGGATTAATATCAATTGCTTTAAGAGCGACCCATCAATTAAGTCTTCGCTCAAGTTTTTACGTAAAACCCAGTGGGCGCGAGATAAAGTCGAGAATCTGTATATCTCAACGTTTGAAAATAAATCTCCTTGGGCTAATCGTAAATAAGCACTATTTGGTAAACACATAGATGTCATTGTAATTAGGCAGGGACAGACGCATAAATCGGGTAGCCGGTAGTTTCTAGCTACCGGCCTCCACACCACCCACCGTGCCGGTCCGTAATGGCCGGTTCCCTATCCGCTGAATCTCTACCCAACGAATGGGACTATCGTTTTCGGCTCATTGGCATCATTTGAAGGATCAGTACAAACTTAAAAAGAAACATGCCAAAGGTAGTCCAGTTGATGTATTTTGGGTAGTAGAAAAATGTGATCTACCAGAAGGACTTGAATTTGTCGCTGACGAGAGGGATAAACAGCATTATTTCTTGACGGTCACTCGCAAAATGACCACAGCCCAATTACATCAAAAGCTGATTTGGCTTGCTGACAGAATGTCGATTATTAGGGAGGCACAAGACGTTCTATGATCAAATATAGATTCGAAGAAGAAAAAGATATTATTCTTCACTACGCAAACTTCCTCAACGATCAAAAAACAAGCCTTATAATTTCTAAAGGTATGGTTTCTGATAGAGGCGAGGCGTTTTATTTAGCAAAATTCTTCTGGTCTATGGTTGACTTATCTGTAGAGGATATAGAGGAAGGAAGATTGGTTTGTGGCTATAAAGATCTTGCGGCTTGGAACGAATACATAATGAACTCCCTACGTTCATATTTACGGTCAAGTGGCTATGCAGATGAATGGGAAAGAGCTACGGACCAATCTTAAATTGGGTAACCGGTAGTTTCTAGCTACCGGCCCCCACACCACCCATCGTGCGGGTCAGAGATGGGCAGCTCCCAATCAGCAATGAATCTCTACTCAACAATACTGTCGAGCAGCTTTTCATTTGAGTTTGAACGATCATGGACGCCCATAAATTAGGCACCTATGGCATATTGGTAGGTCGGCCCAACACTAATCCTTTAATTACATCCAGCAAATAGGGGTAACCAGCAAAGGCACCCTATATCAAAACCGCTACCATCATGGTTTTGACATGGATGCTTTGGGAAATCCGTAGCCACAGCGGGACTATCAACGATCTCCTCTTCCGAGTGCCCGCTCCCTTTGTACACGTATATATATTTCTTCACGGTGAACAGGCAGGGATTTGGGGGCAAGTATGCCTATCTTCACTTGATTACCTTTAACTTCCAGTACGGTAATTGAGACATTTGCTCCAATCCTTAAGTTTTGACCCGTCCGGCGCTTTAAGATCAACATATTTTTTTCCTCTGAGATTCAAACCATTTGTAGGCCACCCTTAGTGGAAGGCTTTATAGGTAACTTTTTGAGGAAATATGAGGGGGTGCACGAGAACGGTAGGCATAGAAGAAGAAAAGGCGAGCACTACGCTCCCATAGCTTGGAGAACCTCTCCAAACTGCTCAATACTCTCCAGTTTATTGAAGACGAGCGGGTTTCTAGCGTATGATACATATAGCCATTTTGATAGTTCGGTTATCAATTTGGTTAGCTGGCCCTGGGTGTTCCACCACCTCGGGTCAGCGCCTTTTACTTTCTTTTACGTCACAATACCGCTCTCCTTTGATAGGTTGATTTTAGAAAATTATTGACTCAGTTAAACTTCTTTGGTAGCTGGCGTTTTAAAATGCGGCTCAACGCCGACCAAAATACCAATAAGTATCCATTGATTTTACGCAGCTTTGACACTAAAACAAACTTAATAAAATCCAATAAGATTATTTTTGTGCCTATATTTTTTAACTTTACGCTTTGAATAATCTGAGTTATTCACAAAACAAACCATTTATTCTGGTGCTTTTATTAAGCTCACTCGAAAGAACTCAGAAGAATAGATCTTCAATACTGCTACTTACCATAAGTCCCTTCTGTTATCAGTCAAAGTTGCTTAAGTATTTTTGGGGATTTTAGGTGGCCATCCTAGAAGGGATAGTAATGGCTTTATTTTTACAATTCTTAAGAGATAGAATTTTTTGATGCGCCCCCTAAAAGTTCACCTCACTCAAAGAGTAAAGATGAGCGGGGCCCAAATAGAATTGCAGGCATTATTCGTGTCCCCCTATATTTCGCTGCGGCTTTATTCCTATTTTACTTGACCGCAAGCGGGGGAATTAATGGGTATCGAGAGAATTCCTGACAGAAATAAGAGCCCCTATAACTGGTGGGTCGCAACAATTACAGAGAGGTTTCAATTTGATGATGAGGAACTCGACAATATGCGCCGGCGCTGCCGGGTATTCTCACATGTTGTGATATTAAATCGCTCTTAATCTATACAGCTTTCTGTTGAAACATCTCTACTATGCTTAGTCCGAAACTCTCGTGGAGATTGTCCAGTCCATTTTTTAAAGCTTCTGGAAAAACTACTGGTATCTCCGAATCCCAGTTTGTAGGCGATTGATGTGATCGGGGTATCGTTTTGCTTAAGGTACTGCACAGCCTGATACTGGCGTATTTCATCTAGAACAGTCTGATAACTGGAACCTCTTTCTTTTAGTTTTCTATACAAACCACGACAACTAATACCAAGCTCCTTGGCCACAACCTCTTGTGAAAAATTACCTGTAGCCATCAGATCAACAAGCACTCTACTGGTCATACTGACTATGTCATTCTTCTTCAAACGCTCCAAATAACCAATTAGGGCTTGCTCGTTGACCCTGACCAGCTCATCGTTTCCCGAAGAGAGCTTTCGATCAACAAACTCTTGTTTAAATCTAATCTCACAAATGTCTGCCGAAAAGTTAATTGGGCACTTATACATCAATTGATGCCGCTCAAGGGTGGCAGGTCTGGGCCTCTCCAGATTAATAGAAATCAAATGATGATGTACATCGGGGCATATCTTTCTTATGGACTTTATTAGCAGAGCCATAAAGGCATCTATAGCATGGATGCTTGGCTCATATGGAAAATCGTCAACTTTTTCCCAGGATACTATTACTTGCTGCTGTTCATCATGAACATTGATTCGCATAGCGGTGGTAACCACTTCTGAGAATCGAGCAGATCTCAGTAAACTCTCCCTGATGGAGCTACTGGCCAAGTGGGCATAACTCAGGGCATGAAGGTTTGTATGATTCACATACTTAGTGACTTGCAGGCCGATACAATCATCACCTGATATAGATTCAGCGAGCCCCCATAGTTTTTTCATATTCTCTAAAGGAATTCTCTGGTTCGCATCCACTATGCATTTAGGGTCAATTTCTGCACGCTGCAAAATTTCTTGGGTAGAACAGAATGGTTTTAGGGCCTCAATAATAGGTAATACCCAAGTTGCAATGGTCGTGTGTCCATACTCAGCCATCTACAAGTGTGTCCTAATTGATCAAGAGATTGGCTTTATTTGCAAAGAAACCTAAAAGCCAAATGATTAGCATCTAATCAATCACTTCCTTATTTACCAAGATTATCCTAACGATCCTGACATGTTAAGAGGATCTAGTCACCTAAAAGATAGCCAACCGACGTTGGTAATTGGAAATATGAAAAATCCCATAAAAAGAATAGCACGTCTGGTAGGGGTTACATTATCCATCACTCACCTAAGTGTTACTGCTAGTGAGCCCACTCAGGTTTTCTGGGGAGATATGCACCTACATACCTCCTACTCATTCGATGCCTTCTTAAGTCAAAATTATTCGGCAACTCCGGACACCGCTTATCGGTGGGCCAAGGGGCAGCCGGTTATTCACCCCTACACTCATGCAAAAGTACGTATAGACACCCCGTTGGATTTTCTCGTGGTTTCAGATCACGCTGAAGGGCTGGGAGTTATGAGGGCAGTGGTGAATGAAACAGATGAGCTCGACAGCGATATGTCCTTATACCAGTCAATGATGCGCTGGTTTGCCAAGCAGCATATTAGATATAAAGTCTCAATAAATGAAGGTATGGATATTTTCAATGAGTTACTGCCCAAAAAGGCGCTAGACACAGTAGCTCCCGCTGACCCTGTCCAGGACCCAGCTAACACGCCCCCTGAGCCCGTTCTTGGAGATCTGGATAAGACCCGGACAAGCGCATGGAGTGCAATAGTCGATGCCGCAGAGCGCCATAATAACCCGGGCACTTTTACCAGTTTTATTGGCTGGGAATGGAGCTCAACACCAACCGGGGCCAACTTACACCGGGTGGTTGTCTCTCCTGATGGGGCGGAAAAAGCTAAGCAGTATCTTCCTTTTGGGTCTGATCAGAGCCAGTACCCAGAAGATTTGTGGCAGTGGTTAGATGAGACATCTAAACGAACTGGCAGTGAATTCATTGCGATCCCCCACAACTCCAATGTGTCCAAAGGTTATATGTTTGCAGAAACCACTCTGCGTGGTGAGCCAATTGATACACAGTATGCGCGTACACGCATGCGCTGGGAGCCCCTGGTTGAAATAACACAAATTAAGGGGGATTCAGAAACCCATTCAACGCTTTCCCCGGACGATCCTTTCGCAGACTTTGAGAATTATCCATTCTACCTACAAGCTGATCCGGAGTCGTACCGTGTCGCTAAAGGTGATTTCGTCCGATCCGCCTTACGTACAGGGCTGGAAATGCAGAAGAAAATTGGTGTAAACCCTTACAAGCTGGGGTTTGTAGGGTCCACAGATTCACATACGGGTATGTCAACTGCTGAGGAGAACAACTTTTGGGGCAAGTTTGCTCATGACTCAGTACCAAGCGGCAAGCGAACTAACACTGTCATTGGCGGAACCAAGGCTACAGGTTGGAACATGTCCGCTTCTGGACTCGCCGCCGCTTGGGCAGAAGAAAATACCAGAGAAAGCCTTTTCGCTGCATTTAAACGCCGTGAAGTATATGCCACTACAGGTCCTCGAATTCAGGTGCGCGTCTTTGCAGGCTGGAATTTTCCTAAGCACGCTATAGATGCTGAAAATATTGCTGAACTAGGTTATTCCCATGGAGTACCTATGGGGGGTGATTTAGTCAAACCACAAAGAACTGACCAACCAATTCAGCTACTTATACGCGCGACAAAAGATCCTAAAGGGGCAAATCTGGATCGAATTCAGGTTGTTAAATCTTGGCTGGACTCAACAGGAAAAAGCCATGAAAAAATATTTAATGTTGCCTGGTCTGGGGAACGCACGCTTAATAACCAAGGGCAGCTAATGCCTGTGGGGGACACGGTAAATCGAGAAACGGGGCAATACACCAATAACATTGGCTCCATAGAGTTATCAACCCTATGGCAAGATCCAAAGTTTAATATGAACGAAAGAGCCTTTTACTATGTTCGGGTATTGCAAATCCCTACTCCACGCCATTCACTCTACGATGCAATAGCTACAAAAGAAATCAATAATGGAAATATTCAGGTACCGCCTGAAGGACCCGCCGTTATCCAGGAGCGCGCCTATACATCCCCAATTTGGTATACCCCCTAAGACAGGCAGAAACCTCGACACCAAAGCAAGCAAATAACATATCTAAAAACGTCGTTTACGTACTGATATCAATACTGTCTGCAGGTTTTAAGGAGGAAGCTTCATGCAGCGGAAATTAGAGATTCTGAAGAGGGAGCCTCTGGTACACTTTTCTATTATCGCTTTATTGCTGTTCGTTTTCGCAGAGTTATTAATAGAGGAAAATGGAACCAACTATGAAGATACCTTGCTTATCAGCGAGGACATACTAATTGAGCACCTCCAATTCCAGAAAAAAACGTTTAACGAGAGTTTCGCACGACGTTATTGGGAGGGTTTGACTCAGCCAGAAAGGTCCAACCTCATTAATGATTACATTAAAGAAGAAGTACTTTACCGAGAAGCCCTTAACCTAGGCCTACAGAAGCATGACCAGATTATACGACGGCGCCTTATTCAAAAGCTGGACTATGTAAATGGAGGCTTTTCCAGTAACACTGACATTAGTGAAAAAGACCTGGAAAACTACTTCCAGCTTCATCACGAGAAATATCGAATTGAAGCATCTATTACCTTCACTCATGTTTTCTTTGATTTTAGACGTCACTCTAAAGAAAAGTTAGAGGAGACTGTCAAACAGAACTTGAACCACTTAATAAAGCAATCAGTTCCATTCGAGGAGTCCGCCCTCTACGGAGACAGATTTATCTTTCATCGGAATTATGTAGATCGCACTCTCCATCTAGTAGCCAGCCATTTCGGAGATAATTTGGCAGAAAGTATCTTTCAACTACCATTGAATACCTGGTCCGGTCCATTTGAATCTCCATATGGCCTACATCTAATTTTGGTTAGTGAAAACAAAACAAGCCGTCTACCCAGCTTTAGAGAAGCCTCCCCCTTAGTACTTGAGGATTATCGACGAAATAAAATGGAGAAAAACAGACAACTTAGGATACAAGAGCTGTTGGCAGGCTACAGAATAGAGAGGGATGCCTCGATACCATATGTACCTGTGGATATCACCTATGCCAACTAAAAATTCCTACAAGATCATCAAAGCCCTTCTATTCTTATTGTTACTTACAACAATTAGTAATTTTAGTTTCGCTCATGACGGAAGACCGATATACATTGAGTTAAAAGAAGTCACGGAAAGCAGATATATCCTTCGATGGAAAATCCCGCCTATCATGCAGCCAGGCACTGAACCTGAGATACACTTAAAGGGCGAATTCTGCCAAATACAACCAGAGATAACACGGCCTGCCGGACCCAATGTGAAGAGTTACCTATGCAGGAACCCCCACCCAAACAATTTTACAAGGCTATATAACCCCCTAACAATAAAAATCACATACCCCATTGCCAATCCGGCCTTATCGAGCTTAATTCATTTTGAAAAAGCAGACGGTGACACTATTAATCTCTTTAATGGCCCCAAGGTCTTAGAGATAAACTTACCCTCCCGCCTAACTATTTGGGATTATGTCAAACAATATATTGAAGCAGGCTTCTCACATATATTAGAGGGCTATGATCACTTACTATTCGTATTATGTTTAGTCTTTATCGCCAGAAACTTTAGAGGCATTTTAATAGCGATTAGCGGATTTACAGTAGGCCACTCTCTCACTCTAGGGCTCGCAAGTTTAGACTTATTCACCATAAGAGTAGATGTTGTTGAAGTGTTGATCCCATTGAGTATTATGCTGTTAGCCGCAGAAATTGTATACGCGCATAATGGACAGAGTAGAACGAGTTTAACCCGACGCTATCCTGCGATTGTTGCCACTGGCTTTGGATTACTTCACGGGTTTGGGTTTGCCAGTGCGCTAGCGGAATTAGGCCTTCCGCACAATCATAAAATTACTGCATTATTTAGCTTTAATATAGGTGTAGAACTGGGGCAGATATTATTTGTCTTGGTTTTGATTTTCTTATCATCTATAGTTCAGCGGATATTCTCGAAGTGGAAAATTACAACTTTGTATAACCAACTTCTGACACAATCAAAATACACTATTTATCTAGTTGGAATAGCCAGCGGGTATTGGACAATTGACAGGGCTCTGGGGCTAACTTCCTAAACAAGCAAAGCTTGAATCACAAAAGCTGCTTCAATACTTACTACTGGGGTAACAGGAAATAATACACCGCACTCGAGACGCTCTGTGAATACATCCCTGTAACCTCCTTATCGGCATCCATGTCCCATAGGGTCCCGATCCCAGTGTATTATTTCCTTCTCCCTTTTTAGTATAATCTGCTATTCTCACGCAATCACACAGATAAGGGCTCACAGTAGTGGGCAGATACAGGCCCTTATCAAGCTGAAGCAGCTTTCAGTTTCAAACCTATCATCACTGAAAATAAAGATGTTAAATTTTAGAAAAGCACTTATAGAAGACCTTCCTGATTTACTTAAATTTGAACAATGCATTATCGAAGCCGAAAGGCCATACAACTCATCCATTAAAGCTGAATCAGCATTCTATTATAATATAGAGAATTTGATACTATCTGATGACTCATATCTTCTGGTAGCTGAAACCGAAGATGAGATTATTGGAACTGGATATGCCCAGATACGAAATTCAAAGATATCTCTTGATCATAAGCGGCATGCTTATCTAGGTTTTATGTATGTATCACCAGCGCACCGAGGAAAGGGCATTAATTCAAGGCTAATAGAGAAATTAATTGCATGGGGAAAACAGAATGGTGTTCAAGATTTCTACCTTGACGTTTACTCTCAAAATAGCTCAGCGATAAAAGCCTATGAAAAAACCGGCTTCAAACCATCACTTATGGAAATGAAGTTAAACCTTAAATAGAAAGCCCACAACCTACAAATTCAGGTGATGACTTAGGCTCACCTGACTTACATTACGCGACTTCACAGAGCGCTCTTATAGAATAACTTAGTCGACATATTTCGAATTAAATACATAACTGCAAATGTTATGATCAATTAGGAAAAGTAAACTCCACAAAAACCCAACCTGCTACGTTTCTGGCGAGCATGCTTGAGACAAACTCAATGATAATTTTTATAAAAATCCCATGAACACAGGGAGAAACTTCCTATCTTCTCTGGTCCTTATCAGACTCACCACAAGATGAACTCCCCTTATCGCCTTCAGCCACTGCCCAATTAGAAATGGCGGGGCAACCCCTACCTTCGCAACAGTTTAATCAGGCTCAGAATCAGCTCACACTCCACAAAGAATCAAGACCAATAGAAAAGCAAACTGTCAAATTATCTATTCCGATATTTTTAATGGCGTAATTTTATCTTTACTAATTACATGCTTTATCATCCATAAATTATCCCGCCAAAATTTCGCCATTCATCACACTTTTAGTGAGAAAGAACGCATAGTTACCACAGTCATAACCGGTTATGCGCCATAACTTTAGTATTAGAAATACGTACAACCAAAACAAGGACACCTATCTAAAAATAAGCCGGAGTCTAAGAGCGCCAGCATAAATAATCATTGCAGGCGTATTTTTTATAGGTCTACCGCGCTTGTCCGACAGATAACAAAAATAGATTTTGTTCGGGAGATTATGACCATGCGTCTACCCTCGCTTATTGCGATACTATTTTCATTGGTGCTTTTAAGTGCCTGCGGTTCTGATGGAGGCCGGGGCGACGCCGCCGATGACTTGCTCCCAACCCCTGGCGTCACGGACTCAGATGGTGACGGCATCGATGATGATAATGACAATTGTCCGGCTGTTAGTAATTCAGACCAGGATGATTTAGATGGCGACGGCAGCGGTGATGCCTGTGATACTGATGACGATGGCGATTCCCACCCAGACACTTCAGACAACTGCCCACAAACCCCAAATTCGGACCAGGCCGACAGTGATAGCGACGGCATAGGCAATGCCTGTGACAGCGACCTGGATGGCGACAACGTCCCCAACGATTCTGACAACTGTCCTGCTGATTCAAATAGCGAACAGGGAGATATCGATGGCGACGGTGTCGGCGATGTGTGCGACAACGACCGCGACGGGGACAATTACACCGACAGCTTGGATAACTGTCCGGACGTAGCCAACCCAGACCAATCAGATCAGGACAATGACGGTATCGGCGACGCCTGTGACGAAGATAGCGATACTGACAATGACGGCCACGACGACGGCCAGGATAACTGCCCAGACGTATCCAACCCAGACCAAGCCGACCTTGACGGAGACGGCATTGGCGATGCCTGTGACAGCGATGACGACGGTGATGGCGTAGACGATCAAGACGACAACTGCCCAACCGCAGCCAACTCCTCACAAACCGACCAGGATGGCGATGGTATAGGCGATGCCTGCGATGACGATGCGGACAGTGACGGCATCGATAACGAAGATGACAATTGCCCATCCACCCACAACCCAAACCAAGACGATAACGACGGAGATGGCATTGGCGACGCCTGTGACAGCGACGACGACAATGACTCTGTCGATGATGAGAACGACAACTGCCCAAGCCATAGCAATACCGACCAAAGTGATATCGACGAAGACGGTGTCGGTGATGCCTGTGATAGCGACCAGGATGGTGACAGTATTGATAACGACGATGACAACTGCCCTGCTACCGCCAATTCAGACCAGAGCGATATCGATGGTGACGGGCAGGGCGATAGCTGTGACAGCGACGATGACGGCGATGGTATAGACGATAGTAATGACAACTGCCCAGCCGTAGCCAACGACGATCAAACTGATACCGACGGCGACGGCACCGGCGATGCCTGCGACAGCGATCGCGATGATGACGGCGTTGAAAATGAAAATGACAACTGCCCGCTGGTACCCAATGCAGATCAAACAGATACAGATGGTGACGGTTACGGAGATGCCTGCGATGACAACACCGATGTCGACGGCGATCAGGTACCTGACAGCGTCGACAACTGTGTACTCATCCCCAACACGGATCAAATTGATCAGGACGGCGATGGCATAGGCGATGCCTGCGACAGCGATCTGGACGGTGACGGCACCGATAACGATGCCGACAATTGCCCATCAATACCCAACTCAGACCAACTCGATACTGACGGGGATGGCAGTGGCGATATCTGTGATAGCGACGACGACAACGACGGCGTCGATGACATAGCCGATAACTGCCCCACTGCATCCAATAGTGATCAAACAGATACCGACGGGGATTCAGTCGGTGATGCCTGTGATCCAGACCTCGATGGCGACGGCATCTTCAATGACGACGATAACTGCCCCTACGTCAGCAATACACTACAGGAAGATAGTGATAACGACGGAATCGGCGATGCCTGCGACGGCGACAACGATAACGACGGAGTAGATAACGCTAACGATAACTGCCCGGATACTGCCAACAGCGATCAGTCGGATATCGATCAGGATGGCGTTGGTGATGTCTGTGACAGCGACCGGGATGGTGACAGTGTCCCGGACATTTCCGACAACTGCCCGGCTATTCCAAATGATGATCAAGCCGATCAGGACGGTGACGGCATCGGCGACGCTTGTGATGACGATAGTGACACCGACAATGATGGCCACGATGACGGTGAAGACAATTGCCCAGCCATCCCCAATCCGAATCAAACGGACACGGATGGTGACGGTATCGGCGATGAGTGTGATAGCGATGCCGATGGCGATGGCACAGACAACACCGATGACAATTGTCCACTAACGCCAAACGACCAAACCGATACTGACGGTGACGGTCTTGGGGATGCCTGTGACGAAGACCTGGATGGTGACGGCGTTAATGATGACGTCGACAACTGCCCAATGATTCCGAATCCAGGGCAAGAGGACGGCGATAACGACGGTGCCGGAGACGTCTGCGATAACGACCGCGACGATGACGGTCTTGATGATACCGCCGACAACTGCCCCGCGATTCCAAACCCAAACCAAACCGATACTGATGGTGACGGAGTGGGAGATGTTTGCGATGCAGACCTGGATGGCGACGGGATAGAAAACGATTTCGATAACTGTCCCCAGACTCACAACCCCAACCAGAAAGACTCTGATCACGATGGCATCGGCGATGCCTGCGATCAGGAATCAGGCCTGTCCTGCGCAGCATTTGAAGACCTGGAGATCGTTAACGGTGTAGATGCAGACCTGACCCACGGTATCGAACAGCCCTGCTATGGTTGCTCTATTACCGCGGTAGAACGGGTATTTAACGGCGTCCTGTCCGATGCTGCCAGAATGGAAGTTGTCAGCGGTGCAGGCGGCTCTACCCATATTCAGGTCAACCACCACTCGGTTAAAGAGGGGCGCCATGTGGTCGGCTTCCTGGTAGAGCACACCACATCACTGCTGGATATCATCTACCTGAACACCATTACAATCAGCACTTACCTGGATGGAGTAGCTACAGGGGAGTCCACTAGCGGATATCGTCTCGCTCCATTCAAAGTCAACGGTGCACGCAATCACCGCCTGCTATTAGTCACTACTAATAGTGACTTTGATCAGGTGAGATTAACGCTGGAAGGATTGAGCTTTACCAACAATCAATTGGATGTCTATCTGGCATGCGCAGCACCGGTGGGACACCCTTAACTGAAGGATAAGGATGAGATAAAAAGCCCCGGTTAACCGGGGCTTTTTATTGGCGCTCATTCACAAGAGAACTAGGGAGCCTCTGAATAATTCCGTAATGCCTCTGCGGGTCTTGAAGGCTGTAGATGTTAGGCGCAGCTCGCCGCGAATTGCCGTAGCCCTTTGCAAGAGCTGCAACGCAGCAGCTGTGGCCTTCAAGGCCCGCCCTTCGGGGCTTGCAGAGCGATTCACACTCCGCGTTGCGACTTCTTGAAAGGTCTAGACATTCCTGCGAAGCCGCGCCTTGATTGTGAACCGCTCTCCAAGCCAGAGGCATCACGGAATTATTCAGAGGCTCCCTAGATAGAAAAATTAAAAAAACTCAACCATATAAATCGTGAAACAATCAACTGCCGTCTGCTTTGAGCTACATTATTACCAAGTAGCTATGAGAAAAAATCATCCAAATTTGCTATCAATCCATTGAATAAGCACGTTAAACCCAATTTTCACTATCTCTCTTATGGCTTGGCAACCGTCAGTTATATGACGCTGATGCTATCTATGCCATTAAGCGATGCTATTACTTCAAGCTTAGGAGTTCAGAGCAGTCACATTCAATTGGGGATTAGTATGCTTTATTTAATGTTCTCAATCTCCGCTATTGTAATTAGCATCCTGTCTGACCTTTTTAGTGCTGAACGTACCTTGAAGTACGCCCAACTAATGTCAATTTTCGGACTCTTTATTATCGCAAACACACACAGTCTAACCACTTTCTACCTGGGATGTGCTTTAGTGGGAGGCGGCACAGGATGTTACTCGTCTATAGGACGCTCAGTGATGTTGCGGCACGCCCAAAATCCAGAAGCGGTTAAGAAACGAACTTCATTCATTTCATTGACCATTATTGTCGCCCCAATTTTATCTTAAATACTTGCTCGCACCTTTATTCCCATTAATTGGCGCTATGCCTACTACATAATGATAGCTATTGAGACAGCAATGTTGATTTATTCATTGATTGTACTCAGAAAAGATCGACAACCTCGCATAAATATCAAAACCATCTTAACGATATTGAAGCACTGTCTGACCACAAAAAGCTGTATCTTAAATATGTTATCCACTGGGATTGGCTATGCACTGGTTATGCAGACAATAATCGGGCATATCTACGGAATAGTAAAATACAGCGCGACACTTTCCTATAACCAAGTAAACCTGATTGTTTTTGGCCTGAGTGCGTCATATATACTCGGCATATTCTCATTCCGTACATTAGTTAACTACGACAAACTACCAATAGTGAGAATATTGATAACATTACTGATCCCGGTAGCTGTTATAATCTACCTGAAATACTATACAATTCTTTTCCCCTTATTAATCTCTCTCTACTTATGCAGTTTTACAGTGGGATTCCTCAACCCTCTATCCAGTAGTTTTGCCATGGCAGAAGTTAAAGAAGGACATGGAATGGCATCAGCACTACTTACCTTTAGTTTTGCTTTTACTTCAGCAATTTATAGCTTTACCCAGACGCACCTGAAGATGCCCCCCATTCAATTCACACCTATTTCAATGGTATTTTCCTTTAGTCTGCTTTTTATCCTTGCTGTCACCTTAAAATATAAGAAATTCTAAACGATTGAATATCCTTCAGCCTTTACCTCATCAGTGCCAGACGCCTACCTCCCAACTTACATCCCAATCCACAATGAGAAACAATAAAATAGTAGTGCCAGTTATTACCACTGGCACTACTTAATAAAACTCACTCTTACAGAATGCAAAATAAAATCTCACACCTCTACCCAGGAGTCACGCCCGGGTAGAGAAGCTCTAAGCTAAAAAGGAGCTCACTCTCAACATTAAAAGAATCTCTACTGCAACCCGAGAACTGTATTATTATCTCCAAACTGCTCTGCAGTAGCTAAATTGTTCAGCGTAGTTTGACTAAGCGTTAACTGGTTAGTATCACCGGTTTGCAGTGCAACAGCAGTATTAAAACTTTGCAACTGTACAATTAGCGAAGTATTAAGCAGGCCGCTAAACTGCAATGTTTCCGCAAAGTTAAACCCATTACTTTGGACAGTCTCGGCAGTATTTATCCCTCCAAACTGCTCAGTTAATGCGGTGTTAAACGCACCAATTTGCAAGTGGATAATCTCAAGACTGGTGCCATTTTGAACCGCAAAACTCTCGTGCCCAACACCCTGTTGAGTATTATCAATTAAATTGGTGTTACCTCCCTGCAGAGCTACAGAATTAGAGAATGAGGCTGAATTTTGTATGATACTCACTGTCATTGAGTTACCCGCCTGAAAACCCAATGCGTTATTTTCTACACCAGAATCCTGACTCATAAAAAAATTCAGGCTTTCACCAACCTGAACCATGGTTGCCATATTACCAAAACTGCTGGTTTGAGAGAGAAAACCTGTATTGGAGCTGCCTAATTGAGTAATACTGGCAGAATCACCGACACTATCAGCCTGTATTACAGAAATATCATGATTTGATCCGGCCTGAAACACGTAGGAGTAATCGCCCTCTGTATCTGCCTGAAGGGAGTTTGCAGAACTCCCCTCTCCAAACTGATCTTGTATGGATGTTGACAAGACGGATTCCATTTGCACGGCATTTGCAGAAAGGTTGCTACCTACTTGCCTCTGGATAATTGTACTAAATTCTGTCGATGATTCCTGCATAGCAACAGCTTGGTTACTCTCACCTATCTGCAATTGTATAATCGTACTACCATTTACTGTTGGGTCACTCTGTTCACCAGTTGCAGAATTTCCACTTCCGATCTGCGTAACCTGGTAAGTGTTATCGGCAGCCATAACCTGAGAGCCAGCTACAGTAAGTAAGACACCAACCGCGACAAATGTACACTTTTTCATCTAAAATTTCTCCAATAAATCCATATAGCTTCAGACCTAAAAACAGACCCGATCATAAAAAATTCAATTGATGATAAACCTGTAAGCTATCCACAAGGTGATAAAATTTATAAATCAACTAAAGGCTAATATCCCTTGAACTTAAATGGAAATAACCGAGCCCCAGGTAAAAACCCAGGGGCTTGGTTTATCAAGAAAACAGCTTGGCGATAAAAAATCAATAATACCTACTGAAGTCCGAGTACAGTATTATTATCACCAAATTGAGCTGATGTAGCGAAGTTTCCTATCGTAGTTTGACTTAAGGTTACCTGATTAGTATCACCCGTTTGCGCAGCAATAGCTGTATTGAATGCCTCTAACTGCACCACAAGAGCTGTATTTAAAAGCCCACTAAACTGTAAAATTTCCGATGTGCTAAAATCACCACTTTGCGCTAACTCCGCAAAATTCAAGCCTCCAAACTGTTGTATGTAGCCGCTGCTAAAGTTACCAATCTGCAGCTGTATTGCTTCCAAGCTGGTTCCATCCTGGAAACCTACACTGGTATTACCTACATTTTCCTGCTTACTTTCAAATATATTATTGGCATTGTTCTGGATAATAAGTGAGTAAGAATCAAAAGCGCCGTCTTGGCTAATTGAGGCATCCAAGAAACTCCCGTACTGCAACACGGTGCCAGTGTTACCTGCGCCATTAATTTGGTCAATCGATGAGTTCAGGTTATCTCCAAATTGAAAACTGCTGGCAGAATTACCTAAGCCCAAATCTTGTATAAAACCACTGTTATT
Source organism: Microbulbifer sp. A4B17 (assembly GCF_003076275.1). Classification (NCBI taxonomy): domain Bacteria; kingdom Pseudomonadati; phylum Pseudomonadota; class Gammaproteobacteria; order Cellvibrionales; family Microbulbiferaceae; genus Microbulbifer; species Microbulbifer sp. A4B17. The sequence goes on along the minus strand of NZ_CP029064.1, from coordinate 1,399,489 downwards.
GGAGCTACCAATGAGAACTGCCGTTACGGAATCATTTACACTGTTACTTTGCAATACTAGAAAATTATTGTTATCACCAATTTCAGTAACATTTACGGTACTACCCAAAACATTTTCTTGTGAAATAAATCCATTATTACTATCTCCAACTTGACTAACGAACACTGAAGATAAAACAGCTGCGGCCTGGTAAACCTCCATAAAGTTACTGTCGCCAACTTGAATCTCTATAATACTGCTGAACTCAGTGAATAATTGCTGCTCTCCCATAACCTGATTATTATCGCCAATCTGTATTTGACTAATCAGGCTATTGGTTACTGAAGGATCACTTTGTTCACCAGTTGCTGTATTACCTGAGCCCACCTGAAGTACGTTATAGGTGTTGTCAGCAGAGAAAGCGGCCGCACTGGCCATCGCAACAAAAACGCCGAGTGAAACAGGCTTCAATACATTCATCACGAACTCCTTTTAAGCAGTCGAACAGAAAGTAGCCGACTGCTAAATATCCGTATAAACAAATACTCAATTTTTAAAATTTAATAATTAAAACGATACTTATATCAGGGTTTACTGTAATCCCAATACGAAATTACCATCACCTACCTGAGTGGCAGATGCAGTATTGTTAATCGTCGTCTGGCTTAAAGTGACCTGATTAGAATTGCCTAACTGGGAAGTAGCTCCTGTATTGAAACTAGCAAGCTGAGCTATCACTGAAGAGTTTCCTGACCCTCCTAGCTGCAAAATACCTGCATTATTAAAACCACCAGTCTGTGCAGTTTCAGCAGTATTAGAGCTGCCAAATTGCTCACTCTGGGACACGCTAAAGTCACCTGCCTGCAAGAGTTCGGCACTATTTGAATTACCAAACTGTAGGGAGTAGGCTTCATTAGAGACCCCGGCCTGCGAATGATTAGCGAACAGGCCTTCTCCTGCCTGCCGTATTTCACTGTAATTCCCAATCGATTGCTGGGAAGCCTCTGCTTGGTTATTACTACCAGCCTGGGAAATAATAACAGTAGAATCAAAGGCAAGAGTTTGACTCACATCTAAATCGTGAGAGCTTCCAAATTGTTCTGTACTGATACTATTCCCGGCGCTCAAATTTTGCACAATTATCGCACCCTGATCACTACCCTCCTGAAGGGATGAGACTGTATTCCCGGCAGTTCCATTTTGAATAACAGTTATTTCACTTGAATCGCCTATTTGTATGACACTGACAAATTCACCAAGAGTCCCGGATTGAATTAGGGATGTGTCATGATTCTCACCAATTTGAACTACCAGTAAAGTACTGAGTTCAGCAAATTGCTGTAGAGTACCTGCCGAGTTATTACTCCCAACCTGCTCCACAAAGGTGCTTGATAACACTGAGCCGCTCTGAGTTGATTCTATATAGTTGCTATCACCAATTTGGGATTGCTGAATCAAACTGAAAGAGGTAAAAAGATTCTGGGTTGCATTCACCTCGTTATCATCGCCCACCTGGACTTGAATAACTGTATTGCCAATTGCGGAGGGATCACTTTGGTCTGAATTGGCCGTATTACCCGACCCTACTTGGAGGACATCATAGGTGTTATCTCCAGCAAAGACGGCAGTTCCGCTCATGGAAAGTAAAACAGCTGCTGCGATAGGTCTGTACATGTTCATCTAATACTCCTTAACGATGACAGGTCCAGCTAGATAGCATTTACGACAATTTGTTCAGGAAAGCAGCATCATTGAGTAAAACAAATATTGAGGTTGTGGCGTGTAATACACGCCACATAGAGGGAGCGGTGACGGATAATTGACTAGATCCATGAGCCAAACTCAAACTACTTCGCATACAAACAACAATATTGCGATACTTCTTGAGTGATACAACGATGCTGTAAACAGTATTGCCGAGAGAAAAATACTTTTCTATGAGAAATTAGTTGTAAGAGAGTGGGAAGAAAGTACTTCAATTATTTGTAATAGCCGTCAACTGCGGCTTTTAATCATGGCAGTGAGAGTCGGGACAGTCTTATTGCTAGACTGCCCCATAAAATACCACTTACTCTAAGCAGCTAGGATCAGCTGTATCGAAAATATTCCCATACCATAAGTTGGTAGACATACAGGCGTCAGGGTTACTATCAACTAAATCTCCATCTGGGTTATCCGTTGCTATGTTTCCGGCAACCAAATAATCACTTTGCCCTCCTCCCTCCATTGATATGCCTGTTTGACTATTATTTGTTACTACATTCTGGATAACCAGGCCGCCTGAAGAGGATTCAATTACAATACCAGCACCCTCATTGTCATCACAAAAGTTCTGGGAAACAAATGCATTATCACCACCAATTGCTATCCCCCTGGGTGCTCCTCCCTGATTATCGAAAATAAAATTCCCTATCACACTATTATTTGCACCTAGAATATCTATTGCACGATTAATAGATCCGGTAACCGTAGAGCCACTAACAGTGTTATTTTCACTCAATAACAAAATACCAATATCAAAACTATCTTGAATCGTCATCGACTGCACACTATGAAAACCATCGCCATTCACAAAAACTCCAATAGAGCAATCTTCTATTATTCCATTTGAAAGTACAGCGCCTGTGCCTAACAAATCAATCCCCCTATCCGGCGCCCTGCATTCCAAGGTAAATCCATTCATATTTAAACTACCGGTTGGCCCCTCAATCGTTAAAGCCGGAGTATCACTACAAATTAAGTTTTCTGTAAGCACCTCTGCTGTCGTTATAATATCTCTACACTCAACCTCGGCTAAAGAAGCCAGTGGAAAAACCATCAACAATGTCGACATAAACTTCAACCGCATTATATTCATATGCTTAGACCCATATAGATAGTAAAATATGAAAAGATTACACTTTGGAAGGCTACCTAGATCAACCCCAAAACATCTCAAATTTTAGCTGCATAAAAACATCCAACCATGAGAAGAACGTCTCATACCTTTAGCTAATACTCACATTTATCTCAACCTAAATTTACCAACCCCCAAATTATCCCAGCATTCAAATATCAATAAAACTTGAAATATCGCAATATAATAATTACACCAAAAGAAACCACAAAATCACCCTATTAAAAAACATTAAACATTGACACCAAAAAAGTTCTTAATACACAACATTAAAAACAATTTATATGCATCCACTTCTTAAAAAGAAAGACACTAAACATGCGGCAGCGTTAACCGGTGTATTTATTGAAAGAAACTAAATAGCAACTACTGTTGAGACATTTTTTAAACAGACACAAATTCCCTTTGCCATCGCTTTCGATGCCAAAGTAGGATATCTGGGGCATTTACCTAATCGCGCAGGGTTTTATCAGGGAGAATTATCTGGGCGCCATGTAACACGTACTATTGAAAATACCAATCTATTGCTCAATATTGGTATACCACTTTAATACCGGTGCCTTCTCAAACAATATCAATCCAGCCAACACCATCACCTTGGATCAGGACAGTGTGTCTATCTGCGGCAGGAACTTTAAACATATCCATTTTCGGGACGTATTACCGGCGTTACTTTCCAAAGTACTCGATAAAAATTTTGAGCAGCCCCCAGGAACAACGCTGATATCTATCAACAGCCTTTATCACTAACTAGCGCACTTTATCAAGGAAGTCGATCTACTAGTCGGTAATACCGAAGACTATAACAATCTCATTAAAGTACGTTTGCTATTACTTCAAGTCTGGGTAACTGGGCGTCTTTCGGTTCAGGCTTCCCCATCGCTACCCGCATAGCCGTTGCAAGTCCGAAGAGCAGAGTAATATGCCTGGATGGTAATGGTTCATTTGGTGTTGATAGCAGTATAAACGGCGCAGAAGATCATACTGAAAGTGACTTTGCATAAGCCCTGGAGTGCTCGAACAATCACTTGGGGCCTTTCGTAATCAATGTATATCTGGGAAGGCTGGGACATGCAATTCGACATTGATTCAAAAGTCAAAATTTAAGTGATAAAAAAAGGGGCTCTAAACAGGGCCCCTTTTTTCAGCCTCGTCTATTAACCCGATGCCTGTGGGTGAGTGTTAGGCAGCGGACTTGCAATGTCATTCTCTATATCAGATTGCTCCGCAATTTCAGACCAAACACTATCCGGCTCAATTTTTGATTGGCGCTTGCGCAAACACGCCAAAACCAGAATAAAAGATATCCCAATAAGCAGAGCGACAAGATCAACTGCCCATACCGGGGTAACAGCTCCCAACAACTCGCCTTTTATTAAGGAGCTGATAGGAATCAGCACGATTGTAGCGGTGCAGAAAATAAGGAGCTGTCGCGCGGCAACCATTGGCCGGCGTATAAATGCCCAGGCCACCGCAAGAAAGAAGCCTGAGTAATAAGCAGCTTTTTGCCAGAACTCAATATCCACCTGCGCGTGAGGCAGCCACTTAACCGTCAACATACTCACAGCTATACCCAGGATTGTGCCCAGTCCCACACCGACTGTCAGCCTTGCCATAACCATTGATGAAGTTGTTTGCACAGGCAGCTCATCTTGCCCCCTGCGCTTTTTACGGCGACTTTCTATCCAAAGCAGGTTACCAGTGAAAAATATCAGTGCACCCATAATACCAAGTGCAAAATAAATCCAGCGCACGGCATTTCCACCAAAATTGCCGAAGTGAAGTGAAAAAATACTCACTACCGTGCCGCTATACCCATTGAAGTTACTGGGTAGAATACTGCTATAAGGAACCTCCCGCAGGTAAGGATTTCCGAGCACATAGGCGTACTCAGCGCCACGCACTACTTCACCGTGCATTAGTCCACCAACCCGCATACGCGGGGAACGGGTATCCAGGCCCATATAGAGGATTTCCGCCATCTGGAACTTAGGCTCCCGCTCCTGAATCGCAGTTTCCAATTCTGCCACCGGTACCAGCTCAGAGAAGCTCTTCACCTCTGCTGGCGCCGGGCGAGTGAACATAGGGGAGTCACCGTAAACCGCCACGCGCAGGGCACCATAAAGCGGATCATGGAAGGCAAATACAAAGGCGGTAAAAGCGATAATCAGGTGAAATGGCAGCGAGGTGATACCCAGTACATTGTGAAAATCCAGCCAGTAACGCTTGCGGTTCTTACCCTTTCGGAGTACCAATAAATCCTTAAACCAAGTGGGCAGGAAAACAATCAGGCCCGAAATCAGCGCCACAAAATACAGTGCCGCCACAACACCCAATACATAAGTACCAAAAGCATCGTGGCCCTCACCACCGGGAATACCAGCGGTGCGATGTAAATGGTCGACAAATTCGCCAATGGCGGAAACCGTAAAGCTCTGAGTGATCAGCTCCCCTTTCTCATTGAAACTCGCATACCAGAGAGTATGGCCATGGGTTTCTTCGTCCTCTATTTCCCAACTCACCGGCGCAGCCTTCAGACCCGCCAGCGGCAATTGGACGGTCATCTGTTTTGCTGCTTCCGGATGTGCCTGCAAAACCTCAGAAATAAGGCTGTCATACTGATTGACAGAAATACTTGGCAGTGTGGTTTCAGGCTGCAGGGCCCATTGATTGAGTGGCCCTTTAAACATGGTCAGGGCACCAGCGATAAAAGCGATATACAGAAACAGGCCCGCAAGAATACCGGTCCAGGTATGCACGCTTTTATAAGTTTTAATCAATTCAACGCGCATATTCTTAGCCTCCGAATCTCGCTACCCACAACAGGGTAAACAGCACCAAATTTAGCCCCAGGTAGAGAGACAACATACGCCTGACACTAATAAACAGGTAAACCAGACTCACCAAAGTGAGCCAGACAGGAGTGATCAGCCACATCACGAATTGGCTTTTATCATCGACCACTACATCACCGGGGCCCCACAGAGCAATCAATCCAGCAATGGCAACTGCAATGGGTAACCCCAAGAAAACTGCACACAGGCTTTTTACCCACCATTGGGGTTTATAGCCTTCCAGCCCTTTTTGGATTCGTTTCTTTTTCTTCGCCAAGACTTTGCCTGGCTTATCCAGCACCCCGCTAAAAGGCAGCAGTCCCAGAGTTAACATAAAAGTGCTAAGAAGCGTAAAGGAAGCTGACATTGCTGATAAATTTTGATGGAAAAGTATCCAGGAGGTGACTAGGAGCAGGAGGCTTGCGAAGAGAGCCGGGTAAAACTGGATTGGCCTCTGCTCACTCCACTGCTGATTAGGACACCCTAAATAAAAGACAGAGGAAGCAAGAACACAACTAAGTAGCCCGAGTCCCGTTAAAACTGAGGAATACATTTCTAGTTTTCACTTAAGTATTAGAAGTACTGCTGCCAAAGGTGGTAGCAGCCTGATTACCAAGCACTGGCCAGTTGCCGCAACTAAGCCACTGCTCGGCGGAAGAATGGTGGAAGTTTATTGCGATAATCTCCTATTTGCAAACAAGAATGATTAGCATTATATTCGCCACCGATCTTCCTTATTGCCCTGACTCCTTTACCTTCCTAGGGATTACGCTATGTATAAACGCCAACTGCTCAGCAAAGCCGTTTCACTGACTATTCTCACTTCTATCGGAGCGACTGCGATCGCCGCGGAAGAAAAAAAGGATGAGTACGCACCGCAGGCAATGGAAAATGTCATTGTTATTGGCGAAAAAACAGAGCGCTCCCTCAAGGAAACCACGTCTTCGGTATCCGTGATTACCGAAGAAACCTTAAATAGCATGCAACACCTGAGCATCACCGATGCGGTGTCCAATATCTCTAACGTAGTAGTACTTTCCGGCGCTACTCCGGATATTCGCGGTGTGTCCGGTAACGGTTCAGCCACCGGCTTTAACTCTTTCTCTGGTGGCGCCAAAGCCCGAGTTTCTACCCTGATCGATGGTGTCGCCGAGCCATTTGTCGCAGATCTCACGGGTGATTCCGGTATTTGGGATGTGGAACAAATTGAAGTATTCCGTGGCCCCCAGTCGACCAGTAATGGGCGCAATAGTATTGCCGGTTCTGTATTTATCAAAACCAAAGATCCCAGCTTTGACTGGGAAGGTGCAGCTCGCGTAGGTTACCGCGACCAGGACGGCTATATCGATACTTCCGGTATGATTTCCGGCCCAATTATTGAGGACACGCTCGCATTCCGCCTGACCGCCCAGCAACTGACTGGCGACACAATCAGCAATGCCGAAGAGTATGAAGGCAACCCCGCTGACTTCGACCTGAACACACTGGAAACCCAGCGCCTAAAAGGAAAGCTGCTGTGGACCCCCAGCGAAAAACTAAAGACACTGTTTACTGTGTCCACTAACAGCGAAGAGGGAAACACCGGGCGTATGTACTACACCCTGACCGGTGTGGATGACTACGAGACCTACTTCTATCGCGATATGGACACCGAATCCACAACTACCAGCATTAAAGTGGATTACCAGATCAACGATGATATTTCCATCGAAATCCTGACAGCCTACATGGACTATCAATGGGGCTTTGATTCCTATGAAGAGGAAGCCAGCAGCGAGCAATATGTTCGCATGGACGAACAGAATATCACCCTTGATGCAAAACTGAACTTCGGACTCACCAGTGACACGCTGCACGGTTTTATCGGCTTTGCCCACTTCGAAAGAGAGCAGGATTTTAACAGCAGCGGCAGCACCACCTATTTTGGCGATGACGAAAGTACCTCTACAGCGCTTTATGGTGAAGTAACTTACGCACTGACAGACCGACTGAACCTGATCAGCGGCCTACGTGTCGAAAAAGAAGAGCAAGACCGTTACTTCCATTTTACCGCCTACGGCGAGCCCACGAATGACCCTCTTAATACCAATGAAACAATCACTCTCCCCAAAATTGCTCTTCAGTACGACCTGACCGAAGACACCGTCATTTCTGCCAGTGCCCGCAAGGGTTACAATTCAGCTGGTGGCGCCCTTGCTCTTCTTAGCGGTACCCAAGGCACCTCCTCTTATCACTATTACTATTACGATGAAGAAACCGTTAACACCTACGAACTGGCCGTGCGCAGCTCCCTGGCAAACGGCACCATCAGTCTTAGCGGTAACCTCTTCTTCAATGAATACTCCGGCTACCAGGCTCTGAACTCTTCTCGCGTTATCATAAATATGGATGAAGTCGAGACTTACGGTGCGGAAGTTGAAGCAATAGCCATGCTGACACCTCAATGGGAGTTACGTGCCGGCCTGGGCTTACTGGAAACTGAAATCACTGATGCCGGCGCTGAGTACAGCGATGCGAATGGGAATGAACTCAACTCAGCCCCCAATATTACTGCAAACCTGAGTACAAAATACTGGATTACCGATGCTATCAATCTAGGTATCTCTGCAAACTATGTAGGTGAGTACTACGGTGACTTTACCAATACCGAAGAGCGAGTTGCTGGTGATTACGTTTTGACGCGCCTGAATGCTAACTATGAGGGCCAAGACTGGAGCATCTCTGCCTATATCAACAACGCGTTTGACGAAGAGGGATACTTGACTGTTGAGCCGGTCGGGGCTCGTTATCCAGATGGCTACGTAGCTATTGTTGAACCACGTAATATCGGTGTATCCGCTACCTACCATTTCTAATTAGCTTCACTATCGACAGCTAAATCCCGGTCCCTGAGTAAGATCGCCTCGCTCAGGAACCGGAAATGCAGATTCTTTCCTAACTTCTCTCTACTGAACCACAATTGCCATATTACTATCCCCGATCTGGGAAACAGTGGCAGTTTGAAAGTCATTAGCCTGGCTGATGGTAAATGAGTTTGTATTGCCCAACTGCAATGCAGTTGCAATCCCATTCATTCCGCCCTGAACCGTTGCACCTGTATTGTCCACACCAAACTGATTGGTGGTTGCCAAGTTAAAACTGCCAGATTGAGAATGAGCTATATCATTCGAGACATTCTGCTGGCTAATGGCACTGGTATTATTATTACCGGTTTGCGTTACACTAGCTTCGTTGATAGTACCCAATTGGCTCAGTGTGGAAATATTAGTATCGGAGGCAAACTGCGACACCTGTGCCACGTTCGTATTACCCTCTTGAGACGTTACTGCTGAGCTGGTTGTACTATTGCTTTGAACCATAGTCGCTATGTTAGCATTACCCATCTGGGTGATTACTGCACCAACATCAGTGGTACTGTTCTGGTTAATTGTGGCGAAGTTAGAAAAATCAAACTGGTTAATTGTCGCTGCACTGGTATTCGACAAAACCTGATTAATTACACCTGTATTGTTTATACCATTCTGGCCAATAACTGCAGCCACAGTAGTAGTATTGTTCTGGTTAATTGTGGCCAAGTTTAAAACATCAAACTGGTTAATTGTCGCTGCACTGGTATTCGACAAAACCTGATTAATTACACCTATATTGTTTATACCATTCTGGCTAATAACCGCAGCCACAGTATCAGACCCATTCTGGGTAACAGTCGAATCATTCGCTGTCCCAGTTTGTAACTGATTAATCGTGCTTAAAGTATTACTGTTTAACTGAGTGGCAAGCGCCGTATTGGCATCACCGACCTGAGTTTGACCGATAAAGTTAAATGTCACTGTTGCGTCACTTTGATCCGCTGTCGCATTATTAAATGTTCCGTTTTGGTTCAGGACCGCAACATTGTTGGAAGCAAAAACACCCTGACTTGCAACAGCAAGCAGGACCGCAGTCGCCAACGGGGCACACCTTTTCATATTTATCTCCTTAGAATATGAAATGTCGCTAAATTAAGCTTCTTATACTGCATCAATACACGAAATTAATTAGCACCATATGCAATCCAAATATGAGAAAGCGATTTACTATCAGGAAGTGCTTAATATCGCCAAAACAAATACCAGAACTTCAGCATTTATGCTTATAAACTGCTGCACCCAAAAGGGCTAAATCCCCAGCTTCCGTCAGAAACTCATGCTTGATGCTGTGTTGAGTCTTATCTCCGATGGCACTTTCAGCAATAGGAGAATAGTGTGGAAAATATAGGAAAAAATTCTCCCCAATGGGCCATTATCTGGGTATATAGTCAGCTCAAAATCCAAACGCTGTGGAAGCGGCGTTTCACTAGCCTTCATAAAAACTCTAAAACTGAATTTTCTACTCCAGACAAGTAGGAGCTTCAGAAGTAAAGATATTTTCAAACCAGGCATTAGTTAACATACATGTATCTTCATTTTTATCCAGAAGATCTACATTATCACCATTAGACACCTGATTACCTGAGATCACATAATTATGCTGTCCCAAAGCCTGCATAGTTATTTCTCTGCCACCCCCTCCCCGCCAACGGTATCTATCATGGTACTTTGTAAAACTCGCCCACCGGAAGAACGATCTATATAAATACCCGTAAAAAAAATTTTGCTTAACCGTATTTTGTAGAATACGGGGCATTATCCCCTTGAATTTTAATTCTGAGACCACCAGTCTCGCTTACAACACAGGAATTAACACTATTCCCGTCACCAATGATCAATATACCGATATTGGAACTCTCATCCACTTCACACCGGGAAACGGTATTATTTCAACTTACAAGCTGTATGCCAAAACTTCCTGAATCCTCTATTTCTATATCAGAAATAGAGTGAAACCCATTCTCACTGGTAAGGACGCCGATACTATAGTCATTAATTTTTTCCCCTGTAACAAATGCGCCAGTGCGCACCAGGATAATATCGATATTACCACCAGAACACTCTATTCCCCTCCTAGCCATTGTCAGTCTTCCAGCTGGACCAACAACTAATAAGGCAGGAATAACGTTACATAGCAGCTCTTCAGAGAGCACCTCAGCTGTTGTAATCGTATCACCACACTCAAGCGCTGTTACCGCCAGAGATGACAACATTAATCCAGCTACCATAACCGTTGAAAAGAAAGAGACATTCAGGAACTTCATATTTACCTCCAATAAAAAGCGACAAAATAATTCGTAATACGACAAACTGCTCATAACTTTCACCCTTACCACCCAGCACTCTAGAGCAATAATCATAAGCTTCTATAACTCCCCTCTTCATCCATCAACTGTATTATCTGCAACAACTAAACTACGAAATGGATTAGATTTCTGACTGGCTTTTTACCTTATACACTGAAACTCCGGTAAAAAAACACATGTGCGCTCCACACCTGATATTTACAGGTAAATCCAACCACCCCTCCTGAAGAAACAGAGTCCAATAATTCTTCAAAAAAGAAATCCATAACAACGCCACAATACAAGCTACACAGACAGATATTAGTGATAATCCAACAAACCTGAACCAAACTCTCAGAGGCTCATTCAGCCACTAAATAGTTAGCAATTTTAAACCAGGAGCACAAGTAATGAAGAAAAGCTATATACTGGCATTAACAATTTCGACAATGCCTTTTAGCCATTTAACTGAGGCTGTAGATTGTGGAGACATCATAACAACTGCTGAAATTTTAGATAATGACATTACAAGCTGTACGCTCAATCCCGTACTGACAATAGTTGGCCCTACGGGCAGCTTAAATCTTAACGACTTTAACGTTAATTGTACCGGACAAGGAGCTGGAATCAGTTTGGATGGTACTGCCGCCAGTCTAATAGGGGGAACAGGGGGGGCAGGAACCAACACCGTTGGCGGCTGTGGGACCGCTATAAGCGTTGAAGGTGCCGGATTACATAATATTCAGGGTGTTAACGCTACGAATAGTATTTTTGAAGGGGTCGGCATCTATAGTAATAATAACTTTATAATTGATATAAACTCCAGCGGCAACTCTGGAAATGGCATGGAAATTTTTGAAAATGGGAATCAAATTATTGGTGCTACAATTGAAAATAATGGTCAAAACGGGATTATAGTAGAAGGCAGTGAAACTTTTATCTCTCAAACTCAGTCAAGTTTAAACTCCCTTTTTGGAATACGGATAAGAAATTCAAACAATAGTTACTTTATCCAAAACACTACAAATTCAAATAACTCAGCAGGAATCGTTGTAGAAAGCCTAGGACAAACCGGAAATTTCATTATTGGAAATACCGCTTTCGGAAATCCGGACTTTGACGCAGATGATCAGAATACACCGCCCTGTATAGGAACTCAGTGGCAAGGCAACAATTTTGGCACATCTGGTGATTCCTGTATAGATTAAAAATCAATTGAAAATAAGCCCGCACGGCAAATTATTCGCTACTGCGGGCTTACAAGGTTGAAATATACCTCAGTATTACCATGCAAACTAAAAATACTTTAAAATAGGGTTTCGTATCGAAAGAAATCCTGCAAACCTTAAAAATCACTCAGATACAATCACCATCAGTTGTTGCAGTTGACGAATTCCCCACCCAGCTATTTAAGCAGGGGGCTGAATTGTTATCTTGCAAATCAAAGTCTATATTGCTAAACACATCGTTACTAACAACGACATTTCCCGACTGCTCATTAACCTTCTGCTGGATTAGAATTCCAGCAGTATTCGCCCCACCGATCCCATTCATTGCAACGGTATTTTGGGCAACCGTATTTCCATCAGCATCACCAATGACAATACCATTAAATTCACTCCGCATAATCTCATTAGCTACAATAAGGTTACGATCACCATTCAACTCGATACCGTTTTGTAAATTATCCAGCAAAGTACATGCAGTGACATTATTGCTATCACCAGAGATAATTATACCAGAACCAAAATTCTTAAATATTCCTGATTGATTAATAGAATTAAAGCTACTATTTATGGAGATTCCTGCCACATCCGCCCCATCGACTCTAATTTCCTGTATATTATGCGCTCCAGTACCATCCACAGATATTCCGATATCGCAAAATGTTACCACACCATTTGATAAAAAGGCCCCAACCCCCTCAATCTGGATACCAATAGCAGCTCCATCACATCTAACAGTAAAATCTGCCATATCCAAGCTACCTGCAGGACCCACTATAGTTAGAGCTGGCTCTGTTGCGCAGACAAGATCCTGATCAAGTGTTTCGGGAGTGGTAATCGTATCGCCGCAATCAACAGCATAAGCAAAACCACTTGAGGCAGCATACAAAATTCCAGCCGCTACAAAGAAATTCCCTACCACTCCGCGATCTCTATTCTTCATAACCTTCTCCTTAAGTTACATTAAAATATACATCCAGAAAATCACCTCAAACAGTTTCGTCGTATATATCTAAAATGGCCATAGGAATAAATTCTCTTTAACTCTACTCCACCTAACTATTCAACAACTATAAGGCGCACTAAGCACTCCTAAACTAACTATAATTAATGATATCAATAAAACTTCCAAGCCAAACACATAAAAGAATAAAGGATCATGAAAACCAAAACATAAACAAGCAGCGACAGCTAACGACGAGAGTTTTATCGGGATAACATTTTACAAACGCAAGACAGTAACGTAACACCTTCAAACTATTACTCTCATACAATGTTATACTTCAATCCAGGCAAGCAGGATCTAAAGTATCAAAGCTGTTATTTCGCCATAAATTGGTACTATTACAGGGGTCACTATTTAGACCCTGGGCATCAAAGTCTTCATTAAGGATACCCACATTAAGAACTATCAGATTATATTGTTGATCAAAAGCATTCATTAAGATTCCCGCCGTTCCGGCGCCAGAAGTTCCATTATTTTCTGCGGCATTCTCCACAATCCAACTATTATTGGAATCATTGATTACAATACCAGAGCCCGCATTTCCAGAGCTGAAATTTTTAGTGATATAAGACCTATTTCCATCCACCTGAATACCTGTCGAGGTATTTCCCTCAGTGCTGTTCTGGAATACATTATTTCTCTCTCCGCTGACGATCAGGCCCACTCCGGTGTTATTTTGAGCAGTGCAAGCTGTCATATAATTACTATCACTGTCTAATTGAAATCCGGCGTAAGAATTGGCTGATGTGGATACCTCTTGTATATTATGGAAACCTTCCCCACCAGCTAAAATTCCTATCTCGCAATCTGAGACTGTTCCGCTTCGAAGTAGAGCCGCTCTCCCCTCGATCAATATACCAATTTCAGTACTATCACACTGAACCTCATGCCCTTTCATATTCAGCCGTCCATCCGCACCTATAACCGTTAAAACAGGGCTGACATCGCAAATGAGGTCTTCATCCAAGGTAACAGATGTAGTAATCGAACCCCCACATTCAACATCATCGGCAGCCGCAGGTTTGGAAGTAGGAACATTGGCTACCCCAATTATTGATACAATGGCGATTTTATGAAGCGTTGAACGATGGACTTTCATCAAATTCATCCTTAGCGTTGTATTCGTTATAAATAGCCTGGGACCATGCCTAGGATATTTTGATCCAGCGCCACGAAAGAGCCATGAGAAATTATTCCCAATAAAATAGGAATTTAGTGTGGAGCTTATTTTTAATATACGCCAAGGGGACTACGAATTTATAGATCATCTTAAAGAAAAGAGAATTAAGCAGAGAACCAAATAATGGAGTAGACGTCTCTACACCTAGCTCTGCCTCTAGCTCCTTCATCCAACGACGGATAACTGCTCCAGGAATCGGGTTGCTTTGGCGATTGAATAACCCCTGCACTACTACCAAGTAGGCAACATCTAATTTAAATTCAAGATAAAAGGATCGACGTCATCTACTCATTGAACATCTATATTTTCGATGGCAACTTTACCCTTAATTAGTATCCATATTTAGCAGAACACAACACTTGTCAAATCTAACTAAACTCACATATACAATCTGCATCGGCTTAGCAATTAAAAGAACACTTTAAGCTCTCATTTTGACACTATTTTTCAGCCACCCACGTTAAAAGCCATTGAAAAAATTCAAAAAAACATCCAACCTAAACTAACAAAACACGCACAACTTAAAAGATATATACGACAAATAAACTTTCAGTTTACCTTCTTGACTTATTGACACTATATCCAGCAAAAACTAACCTTATTGAGATATTTCACCTTAAATTAATTCACCCATAGGACATAGCCTTAGAGTGAAAAGCGCTATCAAGCTAAATACGATATTTGCCGTTATTACAGCATGCTTGACTATGTCGGCCTGCTCACAAAGGATTGCCAAGCTTATAGAAAACTCTGAAAGCTTTCCTTTCGACAGAACAATCACCAGTAAAGAAATAAATGAACTGGGCTTTAAAAAAGGAAAGTACTGCACCGATAACAATGGAAACTGTATTACCTATTATTATGCTTCACCTTTACATCAGGACAGCCTTCACTACTCTATTGAATTTGATACTCATGATAGAAAGAGTGTCGTCAGACTTGAACTACAAAGGGATTCAATCAGGAAAGACCATACTGGCACTGTGATTCTTTTACATGGATTCCGATCATCTAAAGAATTCATGTTACACTCTGCACTGTATTTTCGTTTTCTCGGATATCGAGTAATAGTGCCAGACCTTCTTGGTCATGGTGAATCGAGTGGTAACAAGAAATATGGTGTGGGTGACAGCACCATTATCAACGAATTGGTAGACAACCTAATTACTAAGAAAGAAATAAAAAATGATCACATCTATATCGTTGGAAACTCTATGGGTGCACTGACCGCCCTTTATCTCTCAGCCTTGCGGACTGATATAGATGGAATTATTTTACTGGCACCCATGGTTCCATTCGATCAGGCTCTCTACAATTATAGCAGACTTAATCACCCTATACTTAGCCTGATAATACCCGAGAAAGATGTTCGTCAAGGTGCGAATTTGGCTTTAACGAAAGCTGGTATCGAACCAGGTGATACCAATATATTACCTCTGCTTAACTCCTCTGAGCTCCCTATACTATTACTCTCTTCACCTGCGGACCGAATCGCCCCGTCCAGCAACTACAAAGGGCTAGATAAAGCCAATATCCAGGTCTGTGAAATTTCTGATAGGAATCACCCCAGCATGGCTACCATTGGGAATGCTGAGCATAAAGTGATACTTCAATGGCTGAATGAATTAGCCCAATAAGTTTGGACAGGTTATCAAATAGCGATATCCTCCAAAAACCTCGAAGAGCAACCTAAAGAAAATTATATTGAATATAAAGACTATTTAAATCTAAAACAGTAAATAATTGTATCCAATGGTAGAAGTAACCTATTCCATTTGCCTTGGCGAAAACATAATAATAGCCATTCCCAACATCGCCACTGTTGCGCCACTAATATCCCAAACCGTAGGCTTAACTCCGTTTACCAACCACAACCAGATTATTGAGGAAAAGATATAGATTCCTCCATAAGCGGCATATACCCGGCCCGCAGGGGCCGGGTGTAACGTCAACAGCCAGGCAAATATTGCC
Source organism: Microbulbifer sp. A4B17 (assembly GCF_003076275.1). NCBI lineage: Bacteria > Pseudomonadati > Pseudomonadota > Gammaproteobacteria > Cellvibrionales > Microbulbiferaceae > Microbulbifer > Microbulbifer sp. A4B17. The sequence goes on along the minus strand of NZ_CP029064.1, from coordinate 1,383,203 downwards.
AAACTGATACCGCCAGGCACTAACAACCAGATACTTTTATCCTGTTTCAACCACAAATAGGCCATATAACAACCTATTATCTCAGCAACAGCCGTAGCCAGAAATAAAGCTATAGTTTTTATTTCAAACATCAACATAGATGACGAAATATTCAACCGGTCACCTTGCAAACATTCTCTAGGCGCATTGTAAATGCACGTTTCATATAAGAGAACTGTTCGATGCTTTCCATATGTTTACTTAGGGAATTTCTTGCTCGCATGAAATTTTTCTTTTCTACCTCACCCATTCCCTCATGAAAAAGATACAAACTTTGCAGCGGGGCCATGGCCGTTTTCTCTGTACGATAGAAAACATCGTCTGACATTGCCAAATCAACTTTGTCTCGAATAGATCCATCTGGCATAATTTGTACAGACACACTGGGAACATAATTTGCAATTGGCCCTTCGAGATTAAGAACGGAGGAATCCTTTTCGCTCAATTTCTTCGCCACATAGACCTTGAGCTTGTTATTGCGTACTTCCAGCTTTACAAACGGTTTAATGATTTTAAACTTTTCTTTATCCTCCTCAAAAAGCTTTACCGACGCCTCAAGCATCACCAAACTCTGCGTATTGATAAAGCGCTCATATTCTTCCAAGTGACATGAAGCCTGTACACCGCTACTCAATAAGAAACACAGACCGAAGGCTAATCTTTTCATTGCTCTAAATATTATCCTTAATATTTAATAAATTGATCGCCTCAAACATCAACTGGCGCACTGGTTAACCCAGCACAGTTTAGACCTCATTGGCATCACTATTTGCCAGTGATTGCGCTTGAAACTTTCTCTAGCTAAAAAATGCGTAAACTGCTTCTTTTTTCGAGTAATTTACGCCATTCATAGTGAAAAAGGTGAAGCAGGAACAGCTTCACCCAATAGTTTTAGTAACTGGAATCCCAGCCTCGATTAAAATTAGAGCCTATCGATAATCCGATAGTATTACTGGAGGTAATTCAGTGGCCTCTGACATCCATTCCTTGACACTCTGGCGTGCCAGCAAACGCTCTATCCACTGCTGAGTAAGTGGCCAGGGTTTCAAGTTTGGGGAGTGTGAGTAAATCCTTATCACCGTTGGTACAAAGGCCAGATCCGCCAGGGACAGATTCCCCATCAGATAGGGTCCACCATTTTGTTCAATCTCCCCTTCCCAGGCGGCAAACAGACGCTCCGCGTCCATCTCTTCTTCAGGTGTCATTGGGCGTTTATCTGGATAAAATGCACTTTCAAAAGAGAGACGTGAGCACAGTCCCGACAATCCGGAGTGCTGCCAAGAGAGCATGGCTCGAGCTCGTGCTCGCAACAACGACTCTTTAGGTAGCAGATCACCAGTGCCAATATCATTGGCGTATTCCATAATGGCCAGGGAATCAAAGATAATTATCTCCCCCTCTTCCAGTACGGGGACTGACCTCGCAGGGGATAGCTCACCAATACGCTGTAAGTTCTGGAATCGCTGTGGCCGACGAATGTCTACGACCACTTCCTCAAATTGAATATCCTGTTCACGCAATGCCAGCCAAGCCCTGAAGGCCCAGGTGGATGCATTTTTAGTACCCGAGTACAGAACACGAGACATAATCAATCCATTGTTATAGTTGAATTATATTGATCAATTTAGAGCTTAAATTATACTGCTTAACAGTCAAACAATTAGAATATAGCACCAAATTTATTGCGTATTAACTGTACTGCAGTTCATAGTCATAGATGATTCATCGCAAACAGCTATTTTTTTGAGTCTCTTCACAAACCTGGAGGAAATTAAATGGCGACTCAAATTAAAGCTAACTCTCACTATTCAAATGAATCGCCTAAGAGATACAACTTAAATTTCGCAAATCGCCAAAAACTCAATCTAGGCAGCTCGGATTTTTAGTAACGGCATCATTAGCATACCAAGTGTTGGTGCCACTACAATTAGGATCGACCCTATCGTTCAAGTCAAATGGATCATTACCTGAAGCGGTATTTCCAGTAACAATATTATTAGTTGAGACAGTGGATTCCAATACGATACCACCATCAGCAACATCTCCATCTCCATTATCTGTTGCTATATTTTGGGAGATGACATTATTGGATGAACCTTCGATCAGGATTCCTGCTCCACCATTGTCGGTGGATATATTATTAAACACACTTGAAAAGCTGTCATCTATCTGAATTCCATCAGAAACACTCCCCGTTACGGTACAAAAAGAGAATGTATTGAAGTCATCATCCATATCAACACCCACCCGACCACTATTGGTAATTGTGCATCCATTAATAATGTTAAAGACACTATCAATATCAATACCATCGTCAACACTATTAATAAGTTCAGTTCCGATGACCGTGTGATAACCCACACCCTCTATAAAAATATTGTCATAACATCCATCAATGGTACCACCAGTCAATACCGCACCCTGGCCCAAGATACGTATTCCAGCACTACCAGACCCCACGCCTGTAGCGCAGGTCACTGAAAAATCCCCCATATCCAGACTACCTTCAGGGCCCACTATTGTAAGAGCGTCAGGCTCACTAGTGGTTAAGTCACAGGATAAGTCCTGTGTAAGAACTTCTGCGGTTGTAATAACATCACCGCAAGCTACATCCGCCACAACGCTCGGTGTATATGAGATGGCGTAGAACCCCATTGCTGTCAATAGCGTGCCCTTATATAAAATCTGCTTGATATCCATATCTCATTCCTATTAATTTAAAACACAATGATATGCCCCGGCAGCGGGATACTAATTGCCTTCTTAGTTTGGACGTAAATATTAGTTCCGCCATAAGAAAAAGTACCTAAAGTACTTTGCGGATATCGGCAGGTAAGATAACAAATAGAAAAGATACAAAAATTTAGACAAAAAACCCGGCATAAGCCGGGTTTTTATTCGAAATATAAGGCTAAAGACTTATTTCAGGCCCAGTACTTCTTTACCCTGGATAAAGGTAACATCAACCGGAATATTGGCCTCAGCCAGACGATCCAGATCAGCCTGTAATTCGGGGCCAATTACCCCTTTGGTTTCCAGCAGTGACTTGGCCTTTTCATAATCACCATCTCCCTGGATCGTAATGATCAGGCGAGACAGGTTGGTCATTGCCTGTTGCATCTTTTCAAAGTCAACACTGTATTGACCCGTCTTCGGGTCACGAGTGAAGGCGCCCTGCTCCTTGAAGTAGTTAAAGCGCATCATATTGGCCTTACCATGAGCACTGGCCGCACCAAATCGCACACTGCGGAAAATACCAGCCAGGAAGGTGACATAGTTATCCATCAGCTGGCCTTCTTCCAACTCACCTTTTTCATGCAGGCGAGTAACCATATATAAGCCGAGGATATCAGCCTTGCCTTCTTCCAGTGCAGAAGAGGTTTCCTTCAGGGCCTGGCGGACGTTAGCTCCACCTTCTACGGTCTTTTTAATTCCCAAACCATGGGCCACTTCGTGGAACATAGTGTTGGCAAAGAACGCTGGGAAGGTAATATTCTTACGCTGATCTTCAGCAATCAATACATCGCTGATCGGCACCAGAATCTTGTCAAATTTAGCCTGCATTGCATTTTTCAGCTGCAAACGGCGAGTGCCTTTGGCCAGCTGTACTTCCTCATCATTAGGAAGGTTAATGGCAATGGTCTTGGAACCGGCGTTACTGTGGCCTGCATAGAAAAGTACATCGTAAGCATTCAGGTCTGAGTCAGTACCGGGCTCTTCGGATTTATATTTTTCCTCTACCGGTAAACCCTTTTGCAGCTCGGGTAAAAGAGCGGCAAATTTGGCCAGTTTTTTACTCCACTCTTTATCTTTCAAAAGTACATAGGATTCGTAGGCGGTACGATAGGCAAACAACTGGTCTTCATAGTTTTCAATAGGACCAATCACTACATCGATATCGTTCTCCTTCATGTCCATCCAGGCCATATCACTGGGGCGGAAATTGTCGGAGAGAAGCGCATCGGCACGCATAGTGAGATAACGTGAAAACTCTTTGCTTTCCGCCAGCTCAGCCGCTTGACGAAGGATACTGGCCGCCTTATTCAGGTCTGCATTGTAGGCTTCGCTATAGGGCAATAACTCAAGACCGCCGGAATCATTGCGACGCACCAGGGAGTACAGGCCGTCTTTACCCGCCTGGTCCCAGTTTTCGAACTCTTCACGGGTCATATCCGCTGGGTAAAAGTTCGCACCCAGGGGCTTATCCCCATAGCCAACAATAAACGGCTTATTGTCGTTGAGGCGGTCCCAGGGACCGTAGTTGATATCGGCAAACTTGCGAGCACGATTGTCCTCAATATCCGGCAGCAGCTCTTCAGCCGGGCCGTAGGATTGCAACCAGAACAAGCGGTCCATAATCTGGCTGGCATCGATCAACAGGCCAATCATTTTGCGCTGGTTATCAGTGAGACCACTCAGGTTTGCGGTAAGCTCGACAGGTACGTAGATATCAAAACGCTTGTCGGCATCCTCTACCTTTTGGCCTGAGGGCACAGGTACAGTCTTAGACTCTACAATCTGGGCCTCGGCCTCCGCTTTGGCAACTTCTTCGGTTTGCTGCTCTTTTTTGGAACAAGCGCCAACAAGGGCCAGTGCCAGCACCGCTGCCGCTATCTTGGTAGCCTGAAAAGGAATGGTCATATCGCTCTGCCTATCATTTTTTTGTATCGGCGCCACATTAGTCTGGCTGCAGGGATTTATCAACCGTCAAGGCGTGGGTAGCTCAGCCGCTTGCGCCTCAGCGCCATGCTCCTGCTGCTGTATACGCCATAGGGCTGCATAGTGCCCCCCAGCCTGCATTAACTCACGGTGAGCGCCCTGTTCGACTATTCCCCCCTGGTCCATTACCAGAATGCAGTCCGCATCCACAATGGTCGAGAGACGGTGAGCTATGACCAGCGTGGTCTGCTCCCGGGCAATATCCTGCAAGGATGCCACTATGCCCTGCTCTGAGTGGCTGTCTAGAGAAGATGTGGCCTCATCAAAAATCATGATTGGCGGTTTTTTAAGCAAGGCGCGAGCTATAGCCACCCGCTGCTTTTCACCGCCCGACAATTTGAGCCCTCGCTCACCCACCAGGGTATCGGCCCCCTCCGGTAACTGTTGGACAAAGTCTGCCAAATGGGCGTGGCGGATCGCTTCATCCACTTCTGCGTCTGAGGCATCTACACAGCCATAGCGCACGTTGTCCCTGATCGATTGGTTGAACAGCACCGCATCCTGTGGCACCACGCCGATAGCCCTGCGCAACGATTCCTGGGAGACACTGCGAATATCCTGTCCATCGATAAAAATTGAGCCGCTGTTGGCATCATAGAAACGGAACAGAAGCTTGAATAGGGTCGACTTACCTGCACCGCTGGCGCCAACAATTGCTACCTTTTGGCGCGGCTCCACCGTAAAACTGATTCCTTGAAGAATCTGGCGATTACCCTTATAGCAGAACTGGACGTTGTCAAACTCAATACGCCCATCCATCACTGCCAAGGCAGGCGCCTGGGGAAGATCTTCAACCGCGGGTTTAACCGTCAGCAGGGAAAACATTTTCTCGATATTCGCCAGTGCCCCCTTCATCTCCCTGTAAACAAAACCGAGGAAATTCAGCGGTATAAAAATCTGCATCATAAAGGCGTTCACCAGCACAAAGTCACCGATAGTCATGTTTCCTTTCGTAACGCCCACAGCAGCGAGAACCATTGCCGCACACATGGCACTGGCGATGATCAGTGCCTGTCCGCTGTTCAGGCCAAACAAGGAAAGCCTGTTCTTTCGGCGAGCCTTCTCCCAGCTGGCCAGCTCCCGGTCATAGTGGCCGGATTCGTGTCGTTCATTGGCAAAATATTTCACTGTCTCATAGTTGAGCAAACTATCAACAGCACGACTGCTGGCCTGTGACTCTGCCTCGTTCAACTCCCTGACAAAGCGTGTGCGCCATTCAGTAGCCACAACAGAGAAACCGATATAAATAATCACCGCTGCCAACACCAGCAACGCAAATAATCCACTGTAATTCCACCAGAGCAGCCCGGCCACCATAGCAATCTCAACCAGGGTGGGGACAATATTGAACACCATAAAGCGCATCAGGAAGCCAATACCACTGTTGCCCCGCTCAATATCCCGGGAGAGCCCACCGGTACGGCGGTTCAGGTGAAAATCCAGGTCCAGCTTGTGCAAGTGCTGGAATACTTCCAGGCCTATCCTGCGCTGAGCTCGCTCGGTAACGCGGCCAAAAATGGTGTCACGCAACTCACCAAACAGGGTGCTGGAAAAGCGTACAGCCCCATAGGCCAAAAGCAGGCCCAAAGGTAGTGCCACCACCTGGACCACGCCCCCTGCACTATCCAGGTCATCGACAATATGCTTAAGCAAAAATGGCAGGGTAACGCCTGCAACCTTGGCGCCAATCAGGCAGAGTACCGCCAAGACCACGGCACGGCGAAACTCCAGTAAGTAGGGAAAGAGTGTTTTCAGGGCACCCCAGTGCACCTCATCCAGTGAAACAGTGGACTTGGGTCTCGGCATAATCTATCCAGGAAGAAAAAATAGGCGCCTATTATAATTCGTAGACAAGATTTATATAGACGCTTACTCTCAAATGGGGAAGTGATGTATTTCCTTATACGACCTATCCTTTAACCTAAGACACAGCGACCCGATACCTTTAATCATATTGCTTCCCCCCCCAATTAGCCAAACTTTATGAATCCTGAAGTTTGCTTTATGAAATTAAGGTCCAGCTATAGATGAATTTAACAATAAAACTTGTACGATTTTTAATTGCAAAGTAGCTACTTATGACCTTTCCTGCTCGCCCAGAAATTTTTATCTATTAGGATAGTTTAACAGTGACAAACCTCATACACTGGGGGTTAACAATACTGAAATCTCAACTTCCAAGCATATAGAATGAAATCCTTATCTATTTTTCACCAAGAAGAGTTAATTAAGCCCGCCTATCTCAAGATATAAAAAATATCACACTTGAACCAAGCTTTAAGCATCGCCAGTTAAGTCAGCGGGCCACTATATAAATAACTTGTTATTCAACCTATCAAGTTAACATAAGAGGAATATGGGAATATTGTGCATTATTCCCCCTAACCCAACGAGTTCCAGGAAAGGTAGTTCTACCTGGTCCAAGACCAACTTCAGCATAAGTAAGAAATCTGTTACCTTTTCTAACCCTTAGCGTCCATTCTTGCGCAGCTAAATGATTAGGATTTGCTCTCGAATCTGGGCCATGCCCCCAGATAGACCATCTGAAAGCGGTGCAACTCCACTCATATTTAAATCCAGCAAATGTTCTGGGACCAGGGACATAAACGTCCTGAGTACCCAGGGGAATTAACGCTCCCAAAGCTTCAACATCAATATACCCCTCAACTGCATCCTCAAAATCCTGCTCTGTTGGAACATTCAACCCCCGGGGCACCACCAATCTAGAGAAATTCACCAATGGCATCTTAAATCCTCCATAATTTATTAAAGTTAAATCTCACATACAAGATGAAAACTTACGATCTGATATTTACCACCCAACAAAGCCGGAAAACAGATTTGAATTTACCAGCCTTCTTTCTGGATAACGAAATCAACTTTATGTTTAACCCCTGGAAAGAACCATTAAAAAAAATATATCAACCTGATAGATATTTACCGGCACCAAAAGATGTATGGATATGTCGAGGCAGTTAATAATTTATTACACTAGAAACCTAAAGAATCATGCCAAAAGGTCTGGCAGAAAAAATATATAGCACGATTTATGTTGAATAGAGCCTCAATCAGCAAAGCTGAGACCTATCCAGATCACAGGAATCATTACATAAATAAATTTTATTAATTTTTTCCAGCAGTAGAACCCAAAATAGCTTCTTAAAACTACCCTTGCATATTACTAATCATATAATTCATAACTTCATCTTGGTCGTTTATCAGTTTTTCCAACAAGTCGAGATGATCCCTATTATTTACCAACCTGAAATAACACGGGTTATTCATTTTTAGCATTTTCTCTTGATACTCTTTGGTCTGTCGAAAGAACTCAGGAGTATCAAATTCAGGCACTATTAAATGTAAGGGGCATGAAGAAGTGTCAACACCAGGCTCTAATAGTTGAGGGCTGACTTTCTCTGCGGATTCCATAGTCATGTTTATGGTATCGTTGACAAAGCTGTTCACCAAAGGGCGTATATCAAACAGCCCTGCAAGAGAGAAAGCTCCCTTAAATTTATGCTGAGCAGAAGCAGAGACACCAAACTGACTCCATTCTGTCTGGTGTAACAGTGCTACCAGCTGCCCCCCTGCCGAATGCCCTACTAGATACACAGATGGAGCACCTTTTGCTTCGGCCTCTTTCAGTATGGTCGCCATTGCCCACTGCATCTGTAAGACGATAGACTCCATTGGGGTATCGTTCCTCCAATCCGGGGCCATACGATAGCCCGGCATGTAGACCGCGAATCCTTTTTTATTAAAAGGCTCTGCCAAAAAGGAGAACTGCTCTTTTGAAAACCACTGCCACCAGCCTCCGTGGATATATATTACGATCGGGGCATTTTCAGGGACTTCGTCAGGTCTGAAAATATCCATGGAGCCCGATAAGTCACCCTCCCCAAAATTGACAGCGTGTAGACCATTACTTACTGCCTTGCGGTAAGCGGAACTAAGACTTCCGGTAAATTCGACATGAGCGGGTAACAAATCTTCTGTGGGAAGACGCCGTGTCCACAGTGTAGGGTTATATTGTTCGTCTGTTTTTTCGCGGGTAAAGCTATACCAGAATTCATTCACGGTTAGTGTCCTTACTTTTCACTAGGGTTAATAGCTTCAAACTGATCATCTCGCAGTCGCATAGTGCCATCTTCCTGCAGGACCCAGAGTTCACGAGTAATAATTCCTTGTGCGTGATTCATTTTCCAACTACTTGAGAGCACGGTGGATATATCATCCACAACTTCGATCTTTGCGCCTATATAGGTAATATCGGAGAATCCCTGATTAATCAGGTTTTGCCAGAAAACCTCGATATCCTTGCGGCCTTCAAACACTCCAAACGGTTTCGCGGTCATCTGGGCCTGCTCTTCATACATGGACGCACAGCCAGCGGCATTACCACTATTGAAGTAAGACTTCCACTGTTCGCTGGCAGCTTCTGTTTTCTCGATCAAACTGTCGCTCATCTCTATATCCTCTTCTGCTCTAGGTATCGATCTTCTGCCTATAGATTGCCCCATAACACAGCTTGTGATAAATACTCATTGGTTGATATTAATGTTTAGTGAGATTAAACAATGAAGCCAAGCCTGGAAGATATGCAGGTATTCCTCGCTGTGGTTGAGGCGCGCAGCTTCACACTGGCAGCCGATCGTCTGGAGCGCACCAAGTCGGCAGTAAGCCAAGCAGTTACCCGTTTGGAATCGGATATTGGCACACGGTTACTTTACCGTAGTACCCGGTCCCTATCTCTCACCGAGGCTGGTTCAGAGTTTTATGCCCACTGCCGGGAGATTAAGGATATTTATAACTCAGCATTAGCGGGCCTTAGGAATAGCAGTGATAAATTGGCGGGTTCATTATCGGTGACAGCTCCTCACGCACTGTGTGGGCCAGTGATTGTTCCAGCAATCATTAAGCTGGCAGAACAGCATCCACATTTAAAAATCAGGCTGTTAGCCAATGATTCCCCAATGGACTTAATCGAATCCCAGGTAGACCTGGCTATTCGTGTGGGCAACCTTGAACTTCAATCAGCTAAAATTTCAAAGCTGGGTTTGCTAGGTGAAAGCCTCTACGCCAGCCCGCAGCTTATTGATAATCAATGTGGTGTTCCTACAGATCTTACCGAACTAGAAAACTGGCCTCATATCTCCAATGATTGGCAGGGCTCGCCGCTGAAATATGAGTTGCAAAGCGGGGTTCAGGTAAGAGCCACCCCCAAAATACGCTGTAACTCACTTCACGATATAGTCCAGTTAACAGAAGCCGGTATTGGAGTTGCCCGGCTACCTGATATTATCGCTCGAAAAAAAGTAAAAAACGGAATCCTTTGTCCGATAACATCGGTCGCTGCAGCACCCATTCACTATATGCATCTATTTTCAAAAAGACCGCCAGCAAAGGTACAAATATTTGTTAAAGCCGTTAAAGCTCAATTACAGAATTGTACTGAAACCGGATAATTAGGCGAAATCAGTTTACAACTCCAGGTTGAAAAAATAACTACTATCCCAGCTCTTAATCCAGGCTTGCTTTATTTGTGATTTTAGTGAGTCTTAAAACTATCTCTTCAGGCAGACTGTCAAATTTACTAGAAACCACCAATGGCTCGCCCTTAAAGTAACGGGAAAAGACAAGTGAAGCCAGAAAAATACCTTCTTCATTGGGGTGGCTCCCATCCTGTGCATATAAATTAATAGCATCAGACGATGAACTCAGGCTTTCCCATACCTGGCCTACAGGTACTATCGATGCCTCACACAGGTCCGCTATATCCTGATACCCCGCTGTGAGACGCTCCTGCATTAAACTTCTCGTATCATTTGGCACATTCCGGATATCGCCATTTTTACGCCCCCAAGTCAAATATAATAATGGTGTAGCTCCCGAGAGAAAAATTTCAGTACAGATTTTTTCAGCATAAGGAAGCACTTCCTCCTGACGTTGAGCATCGGAAAAAGATGGGAGCTGACTCTGCTCCTGAAGCACTACAAAATCCCAGACATTTTGACGTATCGCAGATAAAGTAATTTCGGAACCAGCATGTTTCTTCAGGGTCCAACCTCCGGGTGAGATAGATTTTATATTAACATCAACCCCGTTTGCCCTGGAAATCTCCTTGATAACAGGCGGCAGCGGGGCAGTATAACTATTACCAATAAACAGTACGTTTATTTGCTTATTATACTCCGACTCAGATTTACAACCTGTCGGCAAAATAAAAGTTATTCCAAGAAGTAACAATAAAAGACTGTTAGACCAGACAAACTTCACGTTCATATCTCTACTAATAACTATTAACTTACGCACAGATTAACAATCAAGAATGATCTGATTCAATTGCAGAGTGGGAAAAAGGATACGTCTTTCACAAAATAAAAAGTTACCTTTTGCTTTTTTGTGTATACAAAATTTAAAAAACATTATAGAAAGCTTATAAATAGTTCAAAAAACGCCTACTTTAAAAGAGAAGGAAGTCCAGGTTTTGTAGCTAGAGCCAGATAGGGAATTCTTCAATTTTAATGACACTTTAAGTGACCAGCACCTGACTACCAGTCACTTAAACATCTAAAGTCCACATTCAAAGGCTTTACGAAGAAGTTTAGAATCTAGGTATAGCCTAGGACCTTACAGAACTTTTTATTGATATCTCTTCAGCTGAAAACGCCAGTCTATCCAAGCTTATCAATTACAGCGAAAGTACTTATGCGTAGAATCTTTGGTATAACGCACCAATACTTTTCCGCCAGAAGTAAGAGAGTAAACTTCCTCTGACTTCCAGGCATCCCCTTCGCCCCGCATATTGAATACTAAATGAAGATTGCCATCATTCTGATTAGCCGACATCAATTGACCTGAAGACTCAGTAAACTGAATACGGTTGTCTGCCAGGGTCATTAAATCAGCCGCTGAAGAAGCGTTACAGGATTCCTGGGTTCCAGCCCATTGACCTTGATACTTAGGAGGCACAGTAGACATTGCACAAGCCTGGATTAATCCGATTCCCAGCAACACACAGAAAATAGAAAGAGATCTCATTCAAGCAATCCAATAACTAATAGAATAGAAAAATTAAGAATATAAGAACTTTACAGCATATCTAGTACTTACGTCTCAAATAAATCCTGCGACTGGCCAAAATCGTGAATCAGTCGCCAAACGACAAAGACTTTTGAGGGTTGGCTTTACTTCACTTTACACAAGAAAACACTTCTACTCTTCTCCAGGGAAAATACTTAAACAGTTTGTTATTAAGTTTGGGTCACATTTGTATTGATCACCGGACAGAAAAATACACTTACAATTCCAGCTGCAGAATCTATCCTCATTAGTATTCAATCGTGACAACAAGAGGGGCAGAGGGATGGAAGAATTGCAATTATTCAAAGATAGATTTGCAATTAGTGATTTACTTGCTCGCTACACCTTAACCGTCGACAACCATGACTCTCATGGTTGGGCATCATTATTTACGCCTAATGGACGCTTTATCAACGGCAACCGTATGATAAAAGGAAGAGATAAACTGGAGCGCTATGCAACAATCCACAGTAAATTGGGAAGCCGGCACATTACCTGCTCTCCCCTGCACCATATTTCGGAAGACGGGCAGTCGGCCTCAGGCAAAGCCTCCACTGTCGTTATCCTTGCGACTCGATCCGGCTACCGTGTGGCTTTCGCAGCAGAGTACAAAGATAAATTGGTCAAAATAGATGGCAATTGGCTATTCGAAAGCCGGTGTGCCGATGAATTCGGGTTACCTGAAGATCCCGATTTTCCAATTCTCAATGCCGATCCAACTACCCGCGATTTGATAAACCTGTTACTGGATGCATGGAATGATCTTGGCGAACCTGTAGCGGAATAAGTTCCGGAGTTTCAATAAATAGAAACGCACCTCGCTCAAATAAACTTGAGCTAATTGAGTGCGCGCAGCGGTACGTCATCACGACGCCCAATTGATGCCCCTAATATTTTCACCAAGAATTCGGTTAAGACACCTGCGGTAAAGCCCCAGATTTCATAGTCTTCATATCTGTAAGCCGGCAGGTAAATCGCCTGGTTATCAATAATAATACGATCAGTGCGAATACGCGGGTCCGCAAGAAAAAATGACAGGGGAACTCGAAAAACCGCATCCAGTTCGCCAGGATTTGGAGACAACTGGATATCCGGTGAAATTATCCCCACCCAAGGGGTTACATGCACCTGCCAGCGGGTGGTGCGGGGCCAAAGGGGGCCGAGAACACGCACGTCATCCATGGGCAGACTGACTTCCTCTTCAGCCTCGCGCAGGGCAGTAAATTGAAGGGATGGATCGGTAGCATCCCAACGCCCCCCAGGCAAGGAGACTTCGCCAGAATGTGTGGAGAGATTTGCAGAGCGTTTGGTGAGAATTACCTGGGGGTCCGGCTCTTCAGTCAGGGCAATTAACACGGCAGCATGCCCTTGCAGGTTGGGACCCACCGGGACCTTCGCTTCCAAGTCTTCGATTTGCCCTACGATCTTGTGTTCAATAATCTCTAGCATAAATCTCTGTCCTACCCCGATCTCTGCGAGGCTCCTTAACATTCATCATACCGATTTCCAGCGGCAACACTGAGCGATATGCCACAATATCCTTTTGTGACTTACTACCCTACCACACAATCCACTATCAGTGGTCAGGTGGATTCAGACCCACCATTCTCGACCTTGCCTTCATTAATTTTGGGGGTATAGCCACCTTTCAGCTTTTCCCGCACCGTTTGCACCAAGCCGTAATACACCGGAACCAGTAAAGTAGCGAACAGGCTCGCAGCCAACATACCTCCAAACACCACCAGTCCCAGGGAAACCCGACTCACCGCTCCGGCGCCTGTGGCAACCAGTAGTGGAATTACCCCTAAAATAAACGACATGGCTGTCATCAAAACTGCGCGGAACCGAAGGCGAGTCGCCGACACAGCTGCATGTGCAATAGATCTGCCTTTATCGCGCTCCACACAGGCAAACTCCACGATCAGGATCGCACTTTTTGCCGCCATACCAATTAGCAGGACCAAGCCGATCTGCGTGTAGAGATTGTTGATAGACCCCGCGACAAATACCGTAAACATCGCGCCACCAATCGCAATAGGGACACACAACATCACCGCGAAGGGAATAGTCCAGCTTTCATATTGGGCGACCAAAAACAAGTAGACAAATACAACGGCCAAAGAGAACAGGATTGGGGCCAGATTACCCGCAGTCACCTCCTGTAAGCTGATACCTGTCCACTCGTACCCATAACCTTCTGGCAACTTTGATGCCAAGTCTTCCATCGCATCCATTGCCTGGCCACTGGAATAACCCGGTGCCGGTGAACCATTGATAGTGACGCTGTTATAAAGGTTGTAACGGGTTATTGTCTGCGGTGCGACAACAGGGGTAATAGTGGAGACTGAAGTCAGCGGTACCAGTCCACCGCTATTGGCACGAACATAAAAGCCTGCCAGGTTTTCTTCCTTATCGCGAAACTGTGCATCCGCCTGAGCGATTACCCGAAAAACTTTCCCATACAAATTGAAGTCATTAATGTAATAACCACCCAAAAAGGTTTGCAGGGTTAAATACACATCCGGCAGGGGGACTCCCAACACATGGGCTTTCTCTTTATCCAGCTTTAATTCCAGTTGCGGTGTAGCCGCCTGAAAACTGGTAAAGGCCTGGGAAATTTCACGGCGCTGGTTGGCATTACCCAAAAGGTCAAATAAAACCTGCGATAACTCAGTAATACTGCGCCCCTGTAAATCCTCAAGAACAAATTCAAAACCACCAACTGTGCCAATACCAGGAAGTGGGGGAATCACAAATGGCATTACCTGCGCATCGGGAATCGCAGATAATTTCTTCTGTACCCGATTCATAATGGCAAACTGGCTATCCTCCCTGTTAGTGCGCTTATCCCAGGGCTTTAGTACTGCGAACATCATTGCCGTGTTAGAGGAAACACTGCTGGTAAGCAGGTTGTAACCGGGAACACCTACCACATGAGCCATACCCGGCTCTTCCATCAGGATATCGGTCACCTGATTGACTATTGGGCCGGTTCGCTCCAGGGAAGATCCATCTGGCAGCTGCACATGCAACATAAACGTGCCCTGATCTTCATCTGGAATAAATCCGGTGGGGATTCGTGTGAAAAGTAAGAAACAGAACAATAAAATTAAAAGTATTGAAGCAATACCGATAAGCGGTATTTTGATACAAGCCCTCACCATGCCCACATAGAACCCTGTGGCGATATGTAGGGATTTATTAAAGAAGCCAAAAATACCGGTCTCTTTAATGCCCGCCACCTCTCCATCCTTGCTCGGCTTCAATAAACTGGCACAAAGCGCCGGACTTAAAGTGAGTGCATTCAGGGAAGAAATGGCCACCGCCATGGAAATAGTAACCGCAAACTGCTGATACATTTTCCCGGTAATTCCCGGCATCAGCATCACCGGAACAAAAACTGCAAACAAGACAAGGGTGGTGGCAATAACCGGACCGGTAACTTCGCGCATGGATTCCAGCGCTGCCTCTTTTGGCGGGAGGCCATCGGCCATTAAGCGCTGGGTATTTTCCACCACAATAATCGCATCATCCACCACTATGCCAATCGCCAGGATCAAGGCAAACAGCGTAATGGTATTAATCGTCATCCCGAATGCCAGCATTAAGGCAAAAGTACCAATCAGAGATACAGGAATAGCAATGGCCGGAACCAGTGTGGAGCGCCAATCCTGCAGAAACAAAAAAACCACGAGTATTACCAGTATCAGGGCAATAATCAGGGTTTCTACCACCTCCTTGATTGAAGCCTCCACAAATAAGGTGGTGTCGTAAAGAATCTCAGCCTCCAATCCATCGGGAAAACGCTTGGACAGCTCCGCGACTTTGGCTTTAATTCCATCTGCCACTTCGATCGCATTCGCTTCAGGCAGCTGGTAAACCCCGATAACTGCTGAAGCCTGGTTATCTAACTGCCCGTAAGAAGCGTAAGATTCACTCCCCAATTCCACCCGCGCTACATCCTTGACTTTTACCATGGCGCCATCGGGCTTGGCGCGGATGGTGATATCCTCAAATTCACTGGGAGATACCAAGCGCCCCTGTACCAGGATATTGTATTGGAACTGCTGATCTTGACGGATCGGTGGCGCTCCGATCTGACCGGCAGCTACCTCTACGTTCTGTGCCTGCACAGCAGAGATAACATCCTGGGCAGTGACATCCAGCGAAGCCATTCGATTGGGGTCGAGCCAGAGACGCATGGCGTAATTGCGCGAGCCAAAAATAACAACATTGCTCACCCCCAGCACCCGCGCCAATTCATCTTTTAAATAAATCTCGGCGTAATTTGCCAGAAACAATTCATCAAACTTTTCTTCTGGAGAAAATACATTCACCACCAGTAACAGCGTGGTACTCTGCTTGGAAACCACCACACCATCCCGTTTAACATCCTCGGGAAGCTGGGGCGTGGCCTGCTCCACCCGGTTTTGTACATTAACCTGGGCGATATCATCGTCGTAGCCAGGCTTGAATGTCACGGTGAGACTGTAGGAGCCATCGTTGCCACTGGTGGAAGACATATAGTCCATGCCCTCCACACCATTAACTTGCGATTCAATCGGCACAGCCACACTATCGCGCACTACTTCAGCGCTGGCGCCGGCATATGTGGCAGCGACATTGATGGTCGCTGGCGTGATTTCAGGGAATTGCGCCACCGGTAATTGTGGCAAGGAAAGTATCCCAGCGAGGGTGATCAGTATGGATATAACAAAGGCGAATCGTGGCCGCCGGATACAAAAAGCACTGATCATAGGCAGCGACAGCTATTTATAGTCATCGTCATGCCCCTCAGATTCAGGACTTGCCGGTACTGCCCCCTCGTCAGTTACCGGCAAATCCCTCTTACCCTGATTATTTGTAGTGCCAGAACCTGTTGCGGGAGTACCGCTGCGTTCGGCGGGCGGGGCCGGTGGCGCTTCAACATCGTACGGATCTCTTGGTGTGTTTTGCGGTGTAACCGGCTGTCCCGCGACGACTCTCTGTAATCCATTGACGATCACAGACTCTCCTGCAGCGAGCCCCCGATCTACAGCCCACAACTCCCCTTCCCTCTGCCCCAGGGTCAGATAGCGCTTTTCAGCAATATTGTCTTTGCCCAGAACGAAGACATAACGTCCCTGCATATCCTCCATAACCGCCGACTGGGGCACCAGAGGTCTAAGGGCATCACTGCCCGTAAAAACGCTAATAGACACTCTGGCAAACTGACCCTGCACTAACAATTGCTCGGGGTTGGGAAACAGGGAGCGCACCGCTACCGACCCGGTATTGGGATCGATCTGATTATCGATAAATACGATTTTGCCCTTATGGGGGTAGTAATTACCGTCGGGTAACTCAATACGTACATCCAGGCGGGTTGGGCTTAAACCCTCTCGCTGCCGCCGCTGGGAATCCACCTGCACCGCATAAAGCTGCTCTTCAGGCACTTCAAACAGCACGTAAATAGGATCCATTTTTACTATGGTGGCGAGCGGGTCAGAGTTTGGCCCCACCAGAGAACCCACCGGAAAATCTGTGCGGCCAATTCTCCCGGTCAATGGCGCATAGACTTTGGTATAGGAAAGGTCCAGTTCAGCACTTTGAACTTTGGCGCGATTAGCATCAACCTGGGATTCCGCTTCCTCGAAGTTACCTTCAAGCTCATCCATCTGTACCTGGCTGATAGCCCCCGTGGCCACCAAGCGGCGGCCACGCTGGAAGTTCCTCTCAGCAACTCTCAGGGAGGCCTGGGATTGTTCCAGGGTGGCGCGCTGATTCGCCAATTCGGCAATAAAAGGGCGCGGGTCAATTTCAAACAATAACTGTCCTTTTTGGACGGTTTCCCCTTCGGTAAAATTGCGACTCTGGATATACCCTTGCACTCGTGGGCGGACTTGATACTCATCGGTTGCTTCTACCCGCCCGACGAATTCAAAGCGGGGGATAACAGGTTCCTCCCTGACAACCAATACTTCTACTGGCGGGGGAGGTGGCGCTTTTTCCTCTTCGCCTTTACCACCACAAGCGCAAAGGACAAGAAGCGCTAGTCCAAACAGAAAAAAACGCGCCATCGCAGGGTAGATACCGCCTTTATACTTCAACATCACTAACAACTATAGGCGTCAACCGGTCCGGAAGCTGGCGCTCAAATCTTGCATGGGTATACTGACGCCATGAAATTTTGCAGCCAATGCGGCAGTAACGCCGTAACACTTTCCATTCCTAAGGGTGATGATCGCCCCCGCCACATCTGTGGCAATTGCGGCGCCATTTATTACATCAACCCCCGTGTTATTGTCGGGGTTATTCCCTACGTCGGCGATAAGGTGATGCTGTGCAAGCGTGCCATACAACCGCGCATGGGGCTTTGGACCCTGCCCGCCGGTTTTATGGAAAGCGGAGAGACCAGTGAAGAAGGCGCCCTGCGGGAATCCTGGGAGGAAGCCCGGGCCAGTATTCGCGTGGACGACCTCTACTCCGTCTACGATATTCCCCATATCAATCAGGTCTACATGATGTATCGGGGCGAATTGACCGATTTGAATTTCGGACCCGGGCCAGAATCGCTGGAAGTTGAACTATTTCGCGAAGACGAAATTCCCTGGAGGGAAATTGCGTTTCCCATCATGCACCGCACTTTGGAGCACTATTTCGAGGATACCCGCATGGGCCAGTATCAGCTGCACCGCGGAGTAATCAATCGCAAACTGTGAGCCACTTTAAATAATCAATGACCCTGCATTAAAAGGATGTTTGCATGAAATACTTTCCAATGCTCGGTGCCTTATTACTGGTAGGCGTTGTACTGCCAATGGTTTTGCCGGGCCCGGATGGCAAGCCCATCATGTCTCCCTCAGACTGGCTACCGCAAAAACCGGATATTTCAGCAATCCGCGAAACCGGTGAGCGGGCCGTACAAAGTATGCGTAAGACCACCCAGGAATCAGTCTCAAAAATTGAAGAACTGGCAACCTCCAGCGGGCTTATACCTCAAGAAGATTCAGCCAGGCAGACGTCTGAAGTTTTTACCTGGAAAGACAAAGATGGAAACTGGCACTTCTCAGATAATGTGCCGGAGGGTTTGGATTCACATGTGCGTATTCACCGTGTCAAACCCTTAAATACAGTAACTGCCAATGATCCTATCGAGCTGAAAACCGACTCGGTCGACCAGGGCAGCAGCACCTCAACGAATGAGCTCCCTACCCATCACACCAGCCTTTCAAAATTATTGGAAGATACGAAAGCGATTGAGCAAAAAAGTCTCGAGCGACAAAAAGTGCTCGATAGCCTATAAGATTTTCTTGATTATTTTAGCCGGCACCACTGCAGCGATCATCCAATCGCCAGAGGTCAAACGCCGGCTCTTCATACGGATGCGCTGTTCGCAATGCATCAAGAGCGGCATCCACTGACTCATCGGGACAAACCATCTCCACACGGTATTCCACCACAGTCTCGACTTGGCCCGACTCACCAATAAATGGCTGGCTCCCCTGCAACGGCCTGAACTGTCCCGTTCCCAGAACCTGCCAACAGCAACTATCGTAGTCACCAATACGTCCTGCACCCACGGAAAAGAGTGCTTGCTTTACCGTTTCCAAGTGAGACTCGGGAATATAAACACAGAGCTTATACATAAATAATCGTCCTTCTCTTCCCCCAAAAAACAAAGAGGCCTCTTAGGCCCCTTTGTTCAGAGTCTCCTTGGTTAAAACATCATAGTCATTAACTTGCGCTGGTACTGAGTGGCAACAGGGTCGCCAGCCCCCAGGCTCTTTACAATATCCAGGAACGTCTGCTTGGCAGCACCATCGGCAAAGCCCATGTCTTTACGCAAAATATCCAACAATAATTGCAATGCTTCTTCATGGCGATTGGCCTGGCTGTATTGCACTGCCAATTGATAAGCAGAATCGCTATCCGCAGGGTTTTCTTCCAGCGCCTTTTGCAGAGCCTGAATCTCTGGAGTTTCTGCTGCCTGTTGTTTCAGCTCCAATTGAGCCATCAGCTGCTGGTATTCCGCATCCTGATCTGCCAGCAGGATTTTATTGAGCACAGTCTCAGCTTCCTGGACACGGTTTTGATCCAGCAGGATAGCAGCCAGTTGTTTAGCGATATCAGTGCGTTCAGACGATTCCGTATAAGCCTGACGCAACAGAGGCAGGGCTTCCGCTACTTTATCTTCACCGATTAGCGCCTGTGCTTGCTGCAACTTTATGTCCCAAGGTTTCGGCAAATACTTATCCAGCATTTCGCGAATTTGCGACTCCGGTTGCACACCGGCAAACCCATCTACCGGCTGGCCATCTTTTAAAACCATTACTGTGGGCAAGCTGCGCACACCCAGTTGACCAGCCAGCATTTGCTCATTATCGGCGTTGACCTTTGCCAATAAAAACTGACCGCTGTATTCATTGGCCAGCTTTTCCAACACCGGCATCAACTGTTTGCACGGCTCACACCAGTCGGCCCAGAAGTCCACCACCACCGGGCGTTTCATAGACTCTTCAATAAGAATTTGCTGGGCGTTCTCTGCCGTTACATCGACAATAAATTCGTTCACATCCTCTCCTAGATTAAATCTGGATTTTTCTTTTCTTAGCACTGAGTTACTGTGCCACTAACGGTAGAGCGTCTCTGCACCATAGGCCAGTTCTAGCGACTCTCGCTCAACCTTGCGAAGCCCCTTAACCACCAAGCCATAGGAGCGGTCGGCCATGCGCTCAATCTCATAATCCGGCACTGTGCCATCCAACAACACGGTATTCCAGTGTTTCTTGTTCATATGGTACCCCGGAATAACACCGGAAAAGATATCCCTTAACGCCTGGGCTTCATCGGGGTCACACTTGAGATTACTGGCATCCACTCCGCGGTAACAGCTTAAGGTAGCAAACATGCGCCCCTTAATTTTAAATACCGCCACATCTGGACCAAAAGGAAAATCCTCAATAGCTTCCGGTCGTGACAGCAAGTACTTTCGCAAAGTGCCTTTTTGCATAATTACCAATCCAGGGATGAAGGCAGGCGCGGTGAAGACAGTAGTCGGGCAAAGCGCTGCCAACGCTCATCATTGGTTTGACTGCCTTCCTCTACATAGTCAGCAACCAGTTTCTTACCCCAATTGTAATTAATTACGTAGGCGCCATAAGCATCTACAAAGTCTTTGCGCTGCGCCGCCTTGGCTGGGCTCATCAGGGTGTACTTCTCGAATAGTGCGGGCACCTGTGCCCCATCAATTTCACCATCGATATATAGGCGTGCAATCTCATTACCGGCAAAGCCCAGCTTGTCCACCAGGGCCATTACCTGTTCATATTTATCCGCTGTTTGTGGGTCCAGGCCGGCCAGGGGATAGAGGACCTCCATTTCAAAACGGGTTTTCTCCTCGCCGGGAAAAGCCAGCTCAATCCCATAGTTTGCACTTCCCTCCGCGATCAGTGACTGGGGGCTAAACAGCGGGTAAACACTGTACTCAGCCCAGCCACGCCCCTTCACCAGCACTTGCTCCAACAAGGCGTTATAGGTGTGATGCCCCGGGTACCCCTCATGGCAGCCCAGGTCAATGGCTCTATCGATAGTGATCGGCAAGCCATTGTTCACTTGTATCAAGCTATGAGAGTTCCCTTTGTACCAGTTGTAGCCACTCCAGGGTTTGTCACTGACATACTCCAACACAAAGCTCTCGCTGTCCGGCAGGGAAATATACTGCTTGGTACGCGCACGGCACTCTTTAATCGCGGCATCGAATACCGGCTGTAATCGATCGGCGGGAATTTCATAAGTCTTGCGGAAACTGGCTACCCTCTCACTCAAGGGCTGCTCACCGGGCAGTAACGCCTCCAGTTCCCGCAGCATAGGCTCGAAACTTTCCAGATCCTGCTTCGGAGGATCTGTGTCATAGAGCTCCCTGGCTTCCTTGGCAAAGTTTCTCGGGCTCTCACCCGCCAGGCTACGGGCATGGAACACCAGGGCCAACAGCTGGGTCCTCAGGTAATGCATACGCAGGTTTTCTATAGACCCATCGCCGGCAACCACCTTCGGCAGCTCTGCCAGCAAGGATTCTCCTCGCCGGGCAATATCCACGGGACTCGCCTTGCTCTTAGCGGCGGTTTCACGCAGTTCCGCCGGACCATAATAGGCATCCACATAGCTATCGTCATGGTTACCCAGTTCGAGCACCAGGAGGACATAAGACTGGGCCAGTCTATCCATCGCACTGTCTCCACTACCGGATTTAGGCTTGATTGCGACCGAATAGTCTGCGCCATCCTCTACTGGCGCAGCTTTATTATCAGCGGCAGTTTGGCCATCACAAGCCCCAAGCAGCAGGGAAATAGCAAGTACTGGTAGAGCCTGTGCCAGTATTTTCAAATGCATAATTCTTATTTCTCTCACGTACATAAACAAAGGGGTTGGCGGGATATTACAGGGTTCAGGCCCCACCAGGACGGAGGGGCCCAATTACACAGAAAGCGCAAAAAAGTCTCAACCCTGGCGGCTGGGCTGCTGCTCTACCTCCCCCTCTCTGAGGGTACCGTTCCCCTCTTCATTCAGGGGCTCCCCCTCCCCATGAACTTCAAACTCATCGGCTACCGGTGTATTGCGCAACACCAGGAATCCAGCCACTCCGGCAATTACGGACGCCAACAGGATACCGGCCTTAGCCTGGATCAATAGCTCGTACTCAGAACTGAACGCCAGCTCGGCAATAAAGATCGACATAGTGAAGCCAATCCCCCCAAGAAGCGCAACACCAATAATGTGCTGGAAGTTAGCTGACTTGGGCAGCTTGCCCCAGCCCAGCTTCCAGCCGATCCAGGTAGCGCCAACAATACCCACGAGCTTGCCAATAACCAGACCGGCAATCACCCCCAGAGTGACAGGGTTTATTACAGCCGAGGAACTGGTAAAGCTATCAAATGGAATACCGGCATTGGCCAAGGCAAAAATGGGTATTATCACGAAGCCCACCGGTATGTGCAGGCGGGTTTCCATTCGCTGCAATGGCGACTGCGCCAGGTTGACGCCGTTGCCCAAGGCCATCACTCGGGCGCGCAACGCATCATTGGCAATAATTTTGTCTCCCGGGCGGAAGCAACGGTCAAAACTGCGAATAATGTCCTTCACAAAAGTACTAAAAGCTACCGGGTCATACTTGGGCTTGGCCGGCAGTGCCATTGCTGTAATTACCCCGGCAATAGTCGCGTGTACCCCCGCCAGGTAGAACTCGTACCAGAGCAGCACACCGACAAATACGTAGGCCGGAGAACTGCGAACCCCCGCAGCTTTTAGCAGCCACATAATGACTACCAGACAACCGGCCGCAATCAAAGCCGTGACATTCACCTGTTCGGTATACCAGATCGCAATAACCAGAATTGCGCCCAAGTCATCCACGATCGCAAGCGCTACCAGGAAAGTAACCACCGCACGGGGCACCCGATTCCCCAAGAGGGCAATACAACCAACTGCAAATGCAATATCCGTAGCCATGGGAATCCCCCAGCCCCGCTCAGCACCGCTCCCCGCATTGAAAGAGGCATAAATCAGCGCCGGCACCACCATACCGCCGATGGCCGCCATCACCGGAAGCACCGCCTGGCGGAGATCGGACAGCTCCCCCACCATAAATTCCCGTTTTAATTCCAAACCCACCAGAAAGAAGAAGATTGCCATCAGGCCATCATTGATCCAGTGATGCACGGAAAGCGAAAACTCCCAGTTACCAGCACTGAGGCTGATGGGCATATGGAGCAGGTGCTTGTAGGCTTCCTGTAAAGGGGAGTTAGCAATAATTAATGCCGCCAACGCGGATAGCATCAGCAAAATACCACTGCTGCTTTGGCGATGGATAAATTCTTCAAAGGGAGTAACCAGGCGTCCAAACGCACCCTCAAGTGGCGCCTCAAAGACTTTCCCCTTGCGAATTTTGAACTTATCCAGAACGCTTTTTGCCATCAGCTGACATCCTCCTAACTAAAGATTAGCCCCACAATTTCTGGCGCCACACTTCTACCTATTTGAGCCAGAGGTTAGCATGGGCACTGTATTCTTAACCATATAAACAGGATTGCATCGCTAAACATGACCCGATTGGATCAACTGCTCGTACAGAGAAAACTGGCCAACTCCCGCACCCATGCGAAAAAACTGATTGATGCCGGAAGAGTCATGGTGTCCGATGGGGGCATCCTCCAGCCGGCACGCAAGGCTGGGCAGAGCATCCCGGAAGATTGCGCCCTGGAAGTGACTCCCCTGCCTGAAGATCAGTATGTCTCCCGAGCGGGCCTGAAACTGGCCGCAATCCTCGACCAAACAGGGCTCAATCCCTCTGGCTGGCTCGCACTGGATGTGGGCTGCTCTACCGGTGGCTTTAGTGATTGCCTCCTTCAGCGCGGAGCAGCATCGGTAGTCGGTGTAGATGTAGGGCGAGACCAGTTGGCGCAAAAGTTACTGGACGACCCCCGTATGCACTTATTTGAAGGGATTAACGCACGCCACCTGGAGGCCTCCCAGATTGCGCCACACGGAGATATTGGCTTTGACGCCATCGTTATGGATGTCTCCTTTATTTCCCAGGCACTAATCCTGCCGCAGTTACCCGCTCTGCTAAAACCATCGGGACAGCTCTTAAGTCTGGTCAAACCCCAATTTGAAGTCGGCCCCGAAGGAATTGGTAAGGGAGGCTTGGTTCGAGATACAAAATACTACCCGGAAGTGCGCGAGCGTATCACTGCTTTATGTGAAGAGCTTGGGCTTGAAGTAAAAGAATATATTGACAGCCCAATAAAAGGTGGCGATGGCAACCGGGAATTTTTGCTCTGGGCAAATCTTCACCAAGCCTGAAACGCTCCTTTAATCTATCAAACCGCTTCCACAGCCAATAGCTCTTGGAAACAACAACTATTGGCTCCGTCTTTAATAAATAAATTAATCTACCTCTCTACACCACTGCTGGTGCTCCAATAACCAATACTCCCCTTCAGGCACCAAAGCATTAAATCTAAACGCAGCCCAAATCACATCGCTAAAAGTGACTCATCCACATTAAGAATGTGACCTCGCTATATATTTAATAAAAATCATTTTTTTCTATCACCATTTCTACATAGCTCCGTAACAACCCCTGCCTATGCTGCGCCCTGCAAACCCTTTAAGGATAATCATAATGAAAAGACTACTTATCATGGCGGCCTTATCCACTGCGACCCAGGCCGCTCCGCTGACAAACTACGAAGTAATTGATGGCGATACGGTTCACGGCTATGTCAATAACGAATACGTAAAAATACGTCTCAACTGCATTGATGCCCCAGAAACCAACCCCAATACCCAAGCCTATGGCCCCGAAGCCACACAAACCCTGAGCTATCTATTATCACTGGGATCTGTTGACTTCGAATCAACGGGGAAGGATATCTACGGTCGGGAAACAGGTTACCTCTATGTGAATGGCTACAGTATTAATCAGGAAATGGTTATACGGGGAGCTGCCTGGAATTATGAGTATTACTGCGGCAGTGAATTTGAGCTGGAACAGGAGTTTGCTTACTACTATGGCCTGGGACTGTGGTCTGATTCTGAAGCTAAAGATCCCTACTGCTTCCGCAAGAACTTGGACTATGATTACTGCTACTATAATCCAGAGAGCAATCTCATCTTAGACGATTAAAAGTAGCTGCTGAATTAAACTGAAATATCAGTTTAATTCAGCAATTAAAACGCCCCTGACTCAAGCATTACTCCAATATATTTCCTGTTTGGTAAAAGGATCTTGGTAAGAATCCTGACTGACCTTTTTTAATCCCAACTTTTCCAGGGACATTTCAGCTACATGCCTGTTGAACGATGAAACATGCCCCCCATTGAGATAGTGATCAATATCTACCCAAGACGCATGCTTAATTTCTTCAGTATCCGTTATTGAAATATCCCGACTCAATGCGGTCAACTCACAAACGAAATAGATATCCGTATAGCCATAATTCGTGGGAAATCGGGTCGCAAATCCCAGTACCGAGGAAAACTCGCAAGACACACCGGTTTCCTCATAAACTTCACGAATCACCGCATCGGCTATCTTTTCACCCAGGTCAACCGTTCCTCCCGGTAATTTCGGGCTGGATGATGTGTTGTGCCCCTGAACACACAGCAGCTGCCCATCACAATATACAAATCCTCCAACTCCAACGGTGTGGGTTGGAGAGAATGGAACATATGCATTGCCCTGTAGCTTAAGTACCAGCCTCGTAGCTGAATCCCGACAACTGTGAAATGTAAATCCGTGCTTCAAGAATATTGGTATAAACCGGGTTAGTGCATCTTGGAGAGTTACCCAGATTAACTTCCGCTTGTTAACCCTGGATACTTCAATAGTGGCAACCAATTCAATCAAGAATTGATTTTCTGTAGCAGAATAATCTTCCAGTTTTAACGTAACGCAATTAAATGAATCAACTGTATGATCAAGCATAAGTTATCCACCAAACACTTAAATGGCTCCATCACCATAAGTCATAGGTCAGGAATCAATCACTGTTACAAACCTCACCTCAAGTCCACAGTAACAGTTGGAAACCATTATTTGATCAGGTGCATTCCCTCGGTATTTGGGCGACTCAGTTCAAACCCGAACTTTTTATAGAGCTCGGGAACATCAGCCATCAAAGTGATATATGCTGAAGGGAGCGCTTCTCGATCCAGATATGACATAATATGTTCCATCACCTGGCGCCCCAAGCCTGCGCCCTGAAATCTTGGATCGACGGCGACATCCACTATCTCAAAATTTAACGCTCCATCACCTACTACCCTCCCCATGGCAATAGTTTCTGATTGCCTTTTTATATGAATACCGTACAAGCTATTTGGGAGACCTTTTTCCGCTGCTTTACGAGTTCTCGGGGTCAGGCCGGTTATCTCCCGCAACCTGAGAAAATCCTCAGTCGGCGCTACCTTCTCAATAATTGTGTACATATTTTGCTATAAAAAATAAAAAATGCTGCCAAATCTACTTAACGACGGGCTAGTCCAATAGGTAAAAAATCAAACCGGTGCTTATTGAACCTCTATCGCCACTTCAGTTTTTACCGAATTTGCAATAAAACACTGCTTGTGGGAAAGCTGGTGTATTTTTTCCAGCTGTTCTCGACTGGGCTGTTTGTCACCAGAAAAGTGGACCAAAGGACGTAAGGTTACTTTAGTCATAGCAATTCGACCATCTTCTCCTGCATCCATAATTCCAATGGCCTCATCACAGTATTCATCTACCACAAAACCCCGTTTGGCCGCGATTGAGAGAAAAAACAACATATGGCAGCTGGACAGAGCCGCTACAAAAGCTTCTTCTGGATCAACGTTTTCAACTACTGAATAGGGAATAGGTACAACATGGGGGGAAGAGGAGGCGGGGATGGATGCTCCACCATCAAATTGCCAGGTATGGGCGCGACTGTACTGGTTATCGGTGAAAATCTGTTCGTCGCGTTTCCAGACTACCGTTGAAGTATATTCGGACAATACTAGTCTCCCTCGACACAAGCCCCCTGCCCTGGGTGGAAAGGGTTCAAACTGGAATCCTCACCAGCCCAGCTTCAGCTAAGGGCCGGTGAGAGCTGTTTCAAGTGGCCTATCGCCTCCCAGAGCCGGTTACAAGCGCCACAAAAAACATTAGCTAGGCTGCGTCTACCTGCTCGTCAGTACGGGCAGCCATAATAAAGTCATTCTTGTGCAAGCCCTTGGCCTCGTGACTCCACCAGGTCACAGTGACCTTACCCCACTCAGTCAACAGTGCCGGGTGGTGCCCCACCTCTTCAGCAATAGCACCGACACGGTTGGTAAAGGCCAGAGCCTGCTTGAAATTACGAAACTTGAACACACGTTCCAGCTGCATGATTCCGTCACGGGTCATGGGTGTCCAATCGGGGATCTGTCGCAGCAACCCTGGCAGTTCGTCATCACTTACCAGCGGTGCATCGGCACGACAGGCTTCACATTGTTGTTGAGCTAGTTCGGTCATGAATCGGTCCTCAAAACCTTGTTTATTATCGGCTCAATTGGGCCGGCCTCACTCTAACCGCCCCCCTCAGACGACACAAGTACAGGGCTCAAAAACGCATTTTATCCGGTTTTAGCATCACAAAATGGAACGGCATGCTAAAAATATTGGACGATCTATAACCACCTGAGCCTTGGGTAGATATCGACACATCAAAACAGGGATTGTCATGAAACAGTTTGTCTTGTTACTACTCCTGGTAGCACTGGGAGCATGCGAGCGCCAGGAAGTAGATCGACAACGGATTCCCACGCCAGAAAAAGTTATCCTGGAGGAAATGCGCTCCGAGACAAATTTGGCATTTGATCAGCTTTGTCAGCAATTCATAGAGGGGCTGTGGAATCTATTTCCCTCCTGGGCAATCAGTGAAGGCTACTATGAAGCCGCCAAGAAGCTCCAGGTACCGGATAAGAATTATCGTGATTACCTTCTGGATTTTGCCCAAATTTATGAACGTAAATTTTCTGCTTTGGACAAAAAACAACTCAATATTAATTCCCGTAGTAATCTCGCTATCATTGAAAACTTCCTCCGGCGATTACAGTGGCAATATACAATCTTTAAGTCCTATCAATGGGATCCCTCCATTTATAATGTTTCTCATTCCTTTGCCCTGATCCTCAATACCAACTATGCCCCCCTTCTACAGCGGCTTCAAACTGTTAGCACCCGTATGCTGCAAGTGCCTGAGTACTACAAGGCCGCCAAGGAAGCGATCTATCGGCCAGCAGCACCGCAACTAGAGTTAGCGATTCAACAGAGTATGGGTTCACTGGAAGTCTTTGGTGAGGAACTGGAAAGTACGGTTCAAGAAAGTCAGATGCCTTCGGATGCAAAAGAGGTATTCCTGCAGCGAATGCAGAACTCTCGCAAAGCCATACAAGACTATATTTATTTCTTACAAAACCTGCAGAAAAAATTGACAAAGTCTGGAGAGTTTCGCGATTTTCGTATTGGTGAAAAACTCTACGAAGAAAAATTCCGGTTTGATATCAATATTGGAATGACTGCTGGTGAGTTATACCAACGTGCCATTGATGAAAAGCAGGTAACCCACGATAAAATGGCCAGACTGGCCGATCAACTCTGGCCGAAATACTTTCCCGACGCCCGCCCTCCCAATCGGCCACTGGAAAAAATCGAACGATTACTGAATAAGCTATCCCTGCACCACGCTACCAAAGAAACCTTTAAGAAAAAGGTGGAACAGCAAATCCCAGAGCTGGCGGAGTTCGTAACCGAAAAAAACCTGTTAAACCTGGATAAGGAAAAGCCTCTTGTCGTACGGACAACACCGCCTTATATGCAGGGCTTTGCGGTAGCCTCTATCAATGCACCGGGTCCCTATAATAAAGGTGCGAACACCTACTATAACGTAATGCCCATAGAGACCTATTCCAATCAACGGGCGGAGAGCTTATTGCGGGAATACAACGACTATATCCTGCAGATACTCAATATCCACGAAGCAATTCCCGGACATTACACTCAGCTGGTCTACGCCAACCAGTCCCCCAGCATCCTGAAAACTATTCTCGGCAATACCGCGATGATTGAAGGCTGGGCAGTCTATGCGGAACGCATGATGCTGGATGCTGGCTACGGTAATTTTTCCCCCGAACTTTGGCTGATGTACTACAAGTGGAATTTACGTACTATCACTAATACCATTTTGGATTATGAGGTACAGGTAAAAGGTATCGATCAAGCTGAGGCGATGAAGTTAATGGTCAGGGATGCCTTTCAGCAACAAGCTGAAGCAGAGGGTAAATGGCGCAGGGCGACCTTAAGCCAAGTGCAGCTCACCAGCTATTTTGCTGGCTTTACTGATATTTTGGCTCTGCGCGAGGAAATCAAAAAGAAAATGGGCAACAACTTTAGTCTCAAGGGGTTCCACGAGATGTTCCTGAGCTATGGTAGTGCACCTATACCAATTATTCGCGAATTGATGCTGGCGGACTTAGCCGAGCAAGGCAATAAATTCCAATAAAAAAGGCCCCTGTTGGGGCCTTTTCTTTAAATGGCGGAAGCGTTACACCTCACCTTCAGCAATCTTGGCTTTCCAGATCAGCGGGCCAGTGGTGTGTACTGACTCACCCTGGCTGTCTACAGCCACAGTTACCGGCATATCTTCTACTTCGAACTCGTAGATCGCTTCCATTCCCAGCTCGGGGAAGGCGATAACTTCGGAACCTTTAATCGCCTGGGCAACCAGATAAGCAGCGCCACCTACGGCCATCAGGTATACCGCTTTATTATCGCGTATCGCCTCAATCGCCATGGGACCGCGCTCCGCTTTACCGATCATCCCCGCCAAGCCGGTTTCTTCCAGCATCGTGCGAGTGAATTTATCCATACGGGTAGCGGTGGTTGGGCCAGCGGGGCCAACAACCTCATCGCGCACCGGATCTACCGGACCTACGTAGTAGATAAAGCGGCCGGTAAGGTCTACTGGCAACTTCTCGCCTTTAGCGAGGATATCTACCATTTTCTTGTGCGCCGCATCGCGACCAGTCAGCATCTTACCGTTCAGCAGCAGGGTCTCACCGGGCTGCCAGCTTTGGATATCTTCTGCAGTAATGGTATCCAGGTTTACCCGACGGGTATTGCTGCCCGCTTCGCGGGTAATTTCCGGCCAGTCTTCCAACTTAGGCGGAGTCTGGCGCGCGGGCCCGGAGCCATCCAGGGTAAAGTGGGTGTGACGGGTAGCCGCACAATTGGGGATGATCGCCACAGCCTTGTTGGCAGCGTGGGTAGGATAATCCTTGATCTTTACATCCAGCACAGTGGTCAGTCCGCCCAGGCCCTGGGCGCCGATGCCCAGTTTGTTGACGGAATCATAGAGTTCAAGGCGCAGCTCTTCAGCGCGGTTAGCAGCTCCGCGCTCTTGCAGCTCCTGAATATCGATGGGGTCGAGCAGAGACTCTTTGGCCAGCAGCATCGCTTTCTCAGCGGTACCACCGATACCAATACCCAGCATGCCGGGCGGACACCAGCCGGCGCCCATCTGCGGAACCATCTTCAACACCCAGTCAACCACCGAGTCAGATGGGTTCAGCATGGCAAATTTGGTTTTGGCTTCACTGCCGCCGCCTTTAGCTGCCACATAAACTTCTACGGTATCACCGGGAACGATTTCATAGTGAATCACCGCCGGGGTATTGTCCCCGGTATTCTTACGAGCACCATCTGGATCTTCCAGAATAGAGGCACGCAGCACGTTGCTGGCATTTTGATAGGCCCGGCGAACACCTTCGTTAACCATATCGGTAACGCTCATGTCCGCTTCCCAACGCACATTCATGCCCACTTTCAACTTCACGGTGACAATGCCGGTATCCTGACAGATTGGGCGGTGGCCCTCGGCACACATGCGTGAGTTGATCAGGATCTGGGCCATGGCGTCCTTGGCCGCCGGGTTGACCTCTTTCTCATAAGCCTTGTTCAGGGCCTGAATGAAGTCCTGTGGGTGGTAGTAAGAAATAAATTGCAGCGCATCGGCCACGCTGCCGATCAGATCATCCTGGCGGATAGTGGTCATTGCCAACTCCGATTAACGTCTCGAGGCCGGCGATTCTACACGAAATGTAGGGTTATTGACCCAGATATTCCCAGAAATCCCATTCACCTAAAGGGAAAATAGAATAAAAAAGGCGGACACCAGGTCCGCCTTTTTTAACTCAACCGGAAAATTACATGGATGAAGCTGTGGAATCACCGCTGGACTGCAGGGAGCGAATCGCATCGCGAAGCTGCACCAGATCCTTATTCACCGAACGGCGGTAAGCATCGATAGACTCTACCGCCTCTTCATTCGCACCGACACGCATGGTCAGGTCACTGCGCACTGAAGTCAGCTGGCGCTCCAGGCGTGCAAGCTTATCGGTCATCTCACGCTGGGAATCTGTATTGCCCTTGCGCAACTCTGCCAGCGAAGCCTCGACAGAAGCGATTTTCTTCACGCTGGACTCAAGACCGCTGAGCTTGGTACTGAGAGCAGCGACTTGCTTTTTGTTAGCCGCAACTGCTGTCTTATTTGCGGAGATACTCTTGCGGTTAGTGTCATAAGCAACACCCCACAGTTTGCGAATCTCCGAGGAGTTTTCCTTGGCTTTTGCATTCAGTACTTCAACCGATGCCGTAGATTCCTCATCGGAGAGGCTAAAGCGCTTCTCGAGTTCAGCAATACGGTTTTCCGCATCGGCAATACGAGTCTCTGCATTACTCAACAGGGTCCGGCTGTCCTGCCATTGCTGGTACAGGAAACCCGAGGCACCCAGGCCACCCATCGCCATAATCAGGGCGCATAGCCCCAAGAAAGAGAAACCACCCCGGCGCTCCTCCACGATCACCTGGGGCTCAGGTGAATCGTTCCTTACTTCCCTGGTAGTGAGATCCAGTGATGGTTCAAGAGCGGCGCTGCCGCCCAGTGTGGGCTCTTTGCGTTGCATGGTTCAATACACCCGATAACTGTGCTGATAAGTCCGATACCCGCCAGTTCTATGCTGTTCTTTCCGGTACCGTATTTTCAGGAATCTATAACACTAGAATCCATTCAGATTCGTCGAATTCTGCGGCAGTTATACCAAAAATTGACGAAAAAGTAAGCGGTCGTCAGTAATAATAGACGACAGTCGAATAGAGTTGACGACAAAAACTTCCCCCCTTGTGTTTGAGGAAATCGTCCCAACTTCCCCTAATCGATCGCGCCGGCTTAATTCTGAGATGCGGCACGTGTAGAATGCTCTCACCAATAACCCTCAGACAAAGGAAGGAAAACACCATGGCTTTCGAATTGCCCGAACTCCCCTACGCTAAGAACGCCCTGGCACCACACATCTCCGAAGAGACTTTGGAGTACCACTACGGCAAACATCATAAAACCTACGTAGACAAACTGAACGGTCTGCTGGAAGGCACCGCTGACGCTGACAAGTCCCTTGAAGACGTCATCAAGTCCTCTTCCGGTGGTGTGTTCAACAACGCAGCCCAGGTTTGGAACCACACTTTCTACTGGAACTGCCTGAGCCCTAACGGTGGCGGTGAAGCCACTGGCGCTATTGCAGAGGCTATCAATGCCGCCTTCGGTAGTTTTGACCAGTTCAAGGAAGCATTCACCACCAGCGCTGTGAACAACTTCGGCTCCGGCTGGACCTGGCTGGTAAAAAATGCTGACGGCTCAGTCGCTATTGTTAATACTTCCAACGCGGCAACCCCGCTGACCGAAGAAGGCGTTACTCCCCTGCTGACCTGCGATGTTTGGGAGCATGCTTACTACATCGACTACCGCAATCTGCGCCCGAAGTACATGGAAGCTTTCTGGGCCCTGGTGAACTGGGAGTTTGTAAACCAGAACTTCGCTTAATCCCGAAGTCACCAGAAAAAGCGGGCCATGTGCCCGCTTTTTTGATTTCTTTATTGCTCTCCCCCCAGCCAAAAGCTCCCCACCACTGGCCAAATGCTGCTCCAATCAGCACAATACATGCTGATCTGCACTACTGATCCCGCATAAAGATTGGGGGATTTAGGCAGCCAACCTAAAGAATGCCACTTAAGTGGCACAAATTAGCAACGAAGAACCGAACACTGGGAATATGCTCATGAAGTTGAAACCAACCCTGATCGCAGCCGCCATAAGCGCGCTGGTAATCAGCGGCTGTGACCGCGGCGCCCCGAACACCGCCGAGCAGAGTGCAACCGCTACAGCCACGGAAAGCAGTGCGACTCAAGAGGTCGCAGGAAAAGTGGACCCAGCCGCAGTCAAACGCGTTAACCAGATGTTCGAGGACTTCTTCCAGGAGCACCTTGCTCGCAGCCCCGAATACAAAACTTTCCTGGGTAAAAAGGAAGACTACGATAAGTGGGACGACCTCTCTCCAGAATTTGTCAAAGAAACCCTGGAGATCGACAAGCGCCAGCTGGCTGAACTGAATAAAATTGACCCTTCCAATCTGGATGACGCCACACGCTTGAGCCTACGCCTGGCAAAGCGCAATTGGCAGCAGGATATTGACGGCTACAAGTGGCGTAACCACGGCTACCCTGTCAACCAGATGTATGCCACCCATACCAGCGCTGCGTCTCTGCTGATCAGCCAACATCGCATTGATGATGTCAGCGATGCAGAGGCCTATATTGCTCGCTTGAATGGCATGCCCAAGTATTTCTCCCAACTGCAAGAGCAACTGAAGGCAAACGCTGCAGTCGGCACCATCGTACCCAAGTTCGTATTCCCCTACGTTATCAGCGACTCCCGCAACCTGATCACCGGTGCACCATTTAACGGTGAGAAAGACAGCCCTCTGTTTGCCGACTTTAAAGGCAAGGTAGAAAAGCTGGAAATCAGCGAAGATCAAAAGAAATCACTGATCGAAAAAGCCAGCCAGGCCCTGACTGAAAGTGCCGGCCCCGCTTACGAAAAATTGATCAGCTACCTGCAAGAACTGGAGAAAAAAGCCACTACAGACGACGGTGCCTGGAAACTGGCTGATGGCGAAGAATTCTATAAATTCCGCCTCGGTGTTTACACTACTACGGATATGACTGCCGATGAGATCCACCAAACCGGTCTCAAGGAAGTTGCCCGCATTCACGACGAAATGCGCGAGATTATGCGCAAGGTTAAGTTCGAAGGTAACTTGCAGGAATTCTTCGAGTTCATGCGTACCGACAAGCAGTTCTACTACCCCACTACTGAGGAAGGTAAAGCGGAGTACCTGGAAAAGGCCACCGCAATTATCGACACCATGAAGGGCCGCCTGGATGAACTGTTTATCACCAAGCCCAAAGCCGATCTGGATGTGAGAGCGGTAGAACCCTTCCGCGAGAAATCCGCCGGCAAAGCTTTCTACCAGCGCCCCGCTCCCGATGGCTCGCGCCCCGGCATCTACTACGCCAATCTGTACAATATGGAAGATATGCCGTCTTACCAGATGGAAGCACTGGCCTACCACGAAGGTATCCCCGGCCACCATATGCAGCTCTCTATCGCCCAGGAATTAGAGGATATTCCCAAGTTCCGTAAATACGGCGGTTACACTGCTTATACCGAAGGCTGGGGCCTCTACTCCGAGCTGGTACCCAAGGAACTAGGCTTCTACGAAGACCCCTACTCTGACTTCGGACGCCTGGCTATGGAACTGTGGCGCGCTGGCCGACTGGTTGTAGACACCGGCCTCCACGCTAAGAAATGGACTCGCGAGCAGGCGATCGACTATCTCGTAGAGAACACCCCGAACCCGAAAGGCGATGTAGTCAAAGCAATCGAACGTTATATCGTAATGCCTGGCCAAGCCACCGCCTATAAAATCGGCATGCTGAAAATTGTTGAGCTGCGTGAAAAATCAAAAAATGAATTGGGCGACAAGTTCGATGTCCGCGGTTTCCACGACACTATTCTCGCCAATGGTTCAGTACCCCTGGATGTATTGGAAGAGCTGGTTAACGAGTGGGTAGCCAAGGTGAAAACCCAACAGTAATTACTAGAAAGACAGGCAGCTATTACGCGCCTGTCTTTTCTTTTATTATCGCCAGTAAAATAC
The DNA here is from genome assembly GCF_003076275.1 of Microbulbifer sp. A4B17. Lineage (NCBI taxonomy): Bacteria > Pseudomonadati > Pseudomonadota > Gammaproteobacteria > Cellvibrionales > Microbulbiferaceae > Microbulbifer > Microbulbifer sp. A4B17. Next base: position 1,347,770 of record NZ_CP029064.1, on the reverse strand, counting down.
CGCAAAGACAAAACTCTTGCATTAATTTTACAACTGGATAATTACTGTTTAATCACAAAAACCCGGAATCCAATCTTGAGTTTTCGGGTTTTTTATTGAGTAAACACCACTCAAAAATATACCTGGCTCCAAGCCCCCACTCTTGCTAAATGCCACAAACGCCCTTCTATTACACAACTTACGCTTAGCCCCTCCCTTGTCGTGCAATAGCACCAAAATAAAACCTACTCTGTATTTCTCCACACCAAATAAGTGCACCACACTTAATTGCTATAGTTTTTTATCCAAAAACCCAAATTATGGGATGTATCTACAAAAAAAAGTCCATTGATCGTAAAAATAATGATAAAAAAGAAAAAGCTACTCTTTGAACGCAAGGATTGTACTCATGAAGTTAAAATTAACTCTGATTGCAGCGGCGGTAAGCTCACTCGTTCTCACTGGCTGCAACGACAGTACCAACAATGAGATCACACAGAAGATTGCCGCTCCACAGGAGGGCACTTTAGACCCAGCAGTGTCCTCCAAAATCAATAAAAAAGAGAGCGAGGCCAGCAAAAAGGTCAACCAGATATTCGATAATTTCTTTCAGGAGCATCTCAACCGCAACCCTGAGTTTAAAACTTTCCTGGGAATAAAAGAGGATTACGGTAAGTGGAACGACCTATCACCGGAATTTGCACAAGAAACACATGAAATTAACAAGCGTCAATTAGAGGAATTAAACAAAATTGACCCCGCCACACTGGATCGAGCCACCCAACTGAACCTGCGCTTGGCTAAGCGAACTGTGCAACAGGAGGTCGAGGCATATCAATGGCGGAATCACAATTACCCTATCAACCAAATGTTCGCCACCCATACCGGGGCTGCTTCAACACTTATTAGTCAACACCGTATTGACAACATAAGGGATGCCGAAGCCTATATTTCCCGCTTAAATAGAATTCCCCAGTATTTCTTACAACTGCAGAATCAGCTAGAAGAAAGTGCCAAAGCTGGCACTATTATTCCAAAATTTGTTTTCCCCTATATTATTAGCGATGCACAAAACCTTATCAACGGAGCACCATTTGACAGGAAAAAAGACAGCCCGCTATTTGCCGATTTCAAGCAAAAGTTAGAGAATCTGAGCATCAGTAGCGAAAAGAAAAAATCCCTGACTGACAAGGCGAAAAAAGCACTAAAAGAAAGAACTGGTCCCGCCTATCAAGAATTGATCGACTACTTGCAGGAACTGGAAATACGCGCAACCACTGATGATGGCGCCTGGAAACTGGCACATGGCAATGACTTTTATGACTTTCGCCTCGGCTTTTATACCTCTACAGGTATGACTGCCGACGAAATTCATAGAATCGGCCTTGAAGAAGTAACACGCATCCATAATGAAATGCGCGAAATTATGCGCAAAGTAAAATTCGAAGGTAAATTAAAGAACTTCTTCGAATTCATGCGTACAGATAAGCAGTTCTATTACCCAACTACTGAAGAGGGCAAAGCTGAGTATCTGAAGAAGGCTACAGCCATTATCGATACCATGAAAGGAAGGTTGGACGAGCTATTTACCACAAAACCCAAAGCGGATCTCGATGTGAGAGCGGTTGAACCTTTCCGGGAAAAATCCGCCGGTAAAGCTTTTTACCTGCAAGCTGCCCCCGATGGTTCTCGCCCAGGTATTTACTATGCCAATCTCTATAACATGGACGATATGCCCAGCTATCAGATGGAAGCACTGGCATACCACGAGGGCATACCCGGCCATCATATGCAGCTCTCTATCACCCAGGAACTGCAAGACATCCCCAAATTCCGCAAATATGGGCGCTATACCGCCTATACCGAGGGCTGGGGTCTTTACTCTGAAATGGTGCCGAAAGAAATGGGACTCTACCAGGATCCCTACTCAGATTTTGGACGCCTGGCTATGGAGTTGTGGCGAGCGGCTCGTCTAGTTGTAGATACTGGAATTCACGCTAAGAAGTGGACCCGCGAGCAAGCCATACAATACCTCATGGAGAATACCCCAAATCCTGAAGGCGATGTCATTAAAGCGATCGAGCGTTATATCGTCATGCCCGGCCAGGCAACCGCTTACAAAATTGGCATGTTAAAAATTTTGGAGTTGCGTGAAAAAGCCAAAACAGAACTAGGGGATCACTTTGACATTCGCCAATTCCACAATGCAGTTCTAGCCAACGGTCCAGTACCACTGGATGTCCTGGAGGAAATTATTGACGAGTGGATAGAAAAAACAAAAACTCCAAAAGTATAGCTGTCAGGCTAAAACAGCATTAAAAAGGCCACCATCTGTGGCCTTTTTATTGGAGTTAATAGTGAACACCTAACAAGTCGAAGGACAAATAAACACGGGAATATGCAACATGCTTTGTTTACCTGCATCTTACACACACAGCCCTATAGCTTAAGTTTGAATGCCGTAAAACTAACAGCGCCCAGTATGTAGAATGAGCTTACCTCTTAGGTATCAAATGGCTTAGCGACACTATGCTCAGTTGGCTGCGGGGTTATAGTCATAACTTTTACTCCCGCTGGCGTTTCGAACCGGTGCCACACACCTTTTGGTATAACCAATATTTGCCCAGCTGATAAATCGTTACGTTTCTCTTCACCCCTTATGAGAAGAATTAGAGTCGTTGCCCCACCTACAACTTGAACAAACTCATCTCCACTGGTGTGCCTTTCCCATTCGCTATTTCCTGAATAGTGTGCTACATATATTCCACCATCCCTATACTCGGACAATAGGGAAAAAGTATCTTTAGCTTCCTCATCCGTTGTTTCAGGAGTTCTTCCATTTAAAAATTTAACTCTGGAAAATCCATCATCTATTGTAATAGCTTTTGATTTCGGCACTTACTAACCCCTTACAAATACCACTCTTACCTAAAATCATATGCTCTTGGCATCTTCACCTTTTCTAGTGGTAAAGATGCTCAAAACTATCGAGCTACACTTTTGACACTCTCACAACCAAATGGTCAGCGATAGTGAACCCTAACCCTCCTTGACTGCTATCCACTGATCTACCTGCTGCTCTAACACAGCCAATGGTAAAGCTCCATTCGTGAGAATTACATTGTGGAATTGACGGATATCAAACTTGCTACCAAGCGCTTCTTTGGCACGCTCACGCAACTCAAGAATCTTCAGCATACCGGTTTTATAGGCCAGCGCCTGTCCGGGCCAAACCATATATCGCTCAATTTCAGTAGTAACTTCCGTTTCAGTCATACCGGTCTTTTCCAGCATATACTCAATAGCTTGTTCGCGACTCCAGCGCTTGTAATGTATCCCGGTATCAACAACCAAGCGCACTGCCCGGAACATCTCAGCCTGCAATCGACCTAAATCATCATAAGGGTTTTCCTGAAAACCGGCTTCTTTGGCAAGCTTCTCGGAATATAGTGCCCACCCCTCGGAGTAAGCATTGAACAATCCCATTTTACGGAAGGTCGGCACACCCTCTAATTCTTGCGCTATTGCCAACTGAAAGTGATGTCCAGGCACGGCTTCATGATATGCCAGGGTACGCATACCAAATTTCTTGGTCTCATAAACATCGCGCAGGTTTGCATAAAATACACCGGGACGAGACCCATCCATGGCCGGAGGGTTATAGTAGGCCCCCGCAGAGCCCTGCTCCTTAAATTCAGGTACTCGACGAACCTCAACACCCATTTTAGGCTTTAAATCAAAGTAATCATCAAGTCCAGCATCAATCTCATCAATCATTGCCTGGTAGTCAGCAATAATTCTCTCCCGTCCCAAATCAGAATCTTCATAAAGAAATTGAGGGTCATTATTCAATGCAGAAAAGCGCTCACTAATAGTGCCGCTGGTTCTACCAATCGATGCGAAAATTTCAGTCATTTCCGCTTCAATCCTTGCCACCTCTTCCAAACCAGTACGGTGAAGCTCTGCCGGTGCAATATCTGTACTGGTAAAGTTACGCACCTGATAGGCATAGTAGGCATCGCCATCTGGCAAAGCCCAAACGCCATTATTTTCCACAACTTTTAATTGAAGCGTATCAAAATAATCTATTAACCCCTGATACGCGGTGTAGACTTGTGTTTCAATGAGTAGCTCGCCCTGACTGAGAATATGATCCTGCTCCTGCTTATCCAGGTTTTCAATTTTACTAAGACGCTCTAGCAGGGAGGTGTAAAGTATATTTTCTTTCGCCGGTACTGCGATAAAACCCCGCATTTCTTCTAAAACGCTATCAATAACAAATCTCGGGGGCAGGATATTTTTCTCTTCCCGTATCTTCAAACTATCCAATAACTGGTCAAATTTACGGTCAACCTCTCCCAGGCGGGACAGGTAATAGTCGGCTTCTTTTATATTGTTAATCTGGTGAACTTCGGCGAGAAACTCCGGCAATCTATTCTGTTCTCCAGACATTTGATTAAGTGGATAATCGTGATATCTCCAGCGCTCAACCCCTGCCTTTATACTGAGGAGATGATCGAGTACATCATAGGAAATGGCCTGCTGTCCACCCAGGCTGGCTCGATCATAACTGCGCAGTACCGCCAGCTCACTCTTCATTATTTCAATAACACGCAATTGCTCTTCTTGAGATATGTCATCGAGGTGTGCGTTGTGTCCATCGATTCCAAACTGTTCCAGAACCCTAATTTGTGACAGCATTTCAGGGCTAGTACTTCCGATCTTTAGAAATACCCGCTCAAAAAACACATCGATAGACCAGGGTTTGAAATAAACTGCATTCACTAAAAAAGCAGAAACTGCCAAAACCCCCAAAAAGAATAAGCCGCCAAACCATTTGGCAATTTTCTTAATCATTATATTTCTCCAGATTATCTAACGGTAATTCTGGCCCGGTATGCGGGTTGCCACAATGCTCCGGATTAATAATTCCGATAAACCGATTAGCGCAGAGGCCAAACTGAAATCGACCTGCAATTCACATCTATTTAATCGGCGATATAAAGTCACTGGGCTTCAGGGCCAGCAGTGAACAACTGACTTTTTGTAATATATTCTCGGCAGTATTCCCCATGATAAACCCGGGGATTCCCGCCCGCCCCACAGTTCCCATGACCAGCAAGTCAAGCTGCTTTTCATCAATCAACAACGGGATAAAATTATCCGGGTGGGCAACCACATGGTGAATAAGCATTTCCCCCTCAATTCCGGATGCACGTATCAAGACATCAAGCTTTGAACGATGCTGGGCGCGAGCTGATTCTGTGGCCTCATCCAATTCCTCCTCAGAGGCACTCAGGGGAAAATGCCGGCGCAGATACTCATCGATATCAAAGTCCCAGCAAGAAATGATATTGAGTACCCCGCTGCAGCTATCCGCGAGTACCCGCGACCAGCGCAACAGCCGAATTGCCAGGTCGTAAGTACTGCCATCCTCGCACTCAGGATCTATCGCTACCGCCACTTGTATCTTGCTGTGAGTTTGCTTGATAGGTCGGCACAACCATACCGGGCAGGGGCACTTTCGCAGCAAGTCCATATCCATTGCTTTGAAGCCCTTAAGTTGATTGCGCCCTTCGACATTCTTGATCACCAGATCGTAGCCTTCGGCTAACACCCGCCGAATCACCCGCTCGGCAGGGCGAACCCCACAATCTGACTCAATCTCCAGGTTGGTCCTTTCCTTGGCCAGGTCCATATGAGCACGGGCCGACTCGATTTCACTCCTGACTCGATCCAGCATTGTCCTCACACAGAGGCGACTAAACTCCTCAAACCCCTCAGGAACCTTCGGACATACCAGCAGCACTTTAATCTCAGCCTGGTGATTGCGCGCCACCGCAAAAGCCTGCATCAAACCCTCACTCTCATTTTCAGCAGCATGGCTGACGTACAGGATTTTATGAATGTTTGGCATGACAATGCCCTCAACCAAAGATATTTGGAATTAAACAGGGGCAAAAAGCCCGCAAATCCACTCGCTGCTTAAGATTGTTATCGTCGGCAGAGCAGATTTCACAAAGAAATAGATAAGTAGAATAGAGGCAAATCGAGGCGAAGTGAGTGAAAACTAATCTTGTGAATCAAGAGGACACTATCAGGGAGAACAACCGCGCTCGATTGAACTCAGGAAACCAGTGCAAATCGTTCTGGGCCCGTATAGAAATCAGATATCCAAAACCTGTTTCACAAAAGGAATGGTGATCTTGCGCTTGGCCATGAGTGAAGCCCGATCCAATTCCTCCAGGCACAGGAACAGCGCTCGTGTATCCCTCGGCGCACGGTGCAATATGTACTGAGCCACATCTTCCGGCAGATCAAAGCCACGCAAGCGGCTGCGGCGGCGCAGGGCGGCAACTTTATCGCTGTCATTCAGGGTTTTGAGCTGGAACACCAGAGACCAATGCAGGCGGGACTGCAAATCGGCTAGAGCAATATCCATTCCGCGGGGAGATTTGCGGGCTCCCATCAACAATTGCCTACCGCCATCCTTGACCCGGTTATAGAGATGGAAAATAGCGGTCTGCCACTCGGGCTGTCCCTCCAGCAGATGGACATCATCAATGCAAACAAGATCGAGCCGCTCGAGTCCGTCGAGAATAACGGCAGGGTCCATGGCCATCAGGTCTGCTAGTGGAAGATAGTGAAAAGATCGGCCATTGGCCTCTGCACACTGACAGGCAGACTGAAGCAGGTGACTGATACCACTGCCGGCCTCACCCCAGATATAAATCACAGATTCGGGATTCTCACCACTGGCAAAAGACTGCAATAACGCAACTACCTGACGATTTGGATCTGAGTCCGACAGGTAGAAGTTATCAAAGGTGGCATCATCCCGCAGGGACACCCCCAGCGGCAATTGTTGCGGAATACTCATCTCAATCCCAGTGATAGCGCAACGGATTATCAGCGCTGCCCAAGGGGGAACGGTATCCATTCAGGTTAATGGCATCCCCGTCCGCTTGTGCCCGCAATTTATGGTTTAGAGCCAGAGTATCACGCAGATTGCTCAACCCCACTGAAGTGACCAGTGCCAGGCGCATACGGTCTCCCTCAACAGAAAGCAGATTGGCGCTGCTGACCTGTGCCAACCCCTGCATGTAGCCAGATGCCTTCGCATAGTCAGCGAAACTATCGATGCCGGACAGCTCAACAATCACAGCACCCAGCTGATTGTCCTGCCCATTCGGTAACACCGCATAGCGCTGGGCGAGAATATTGGCCAATTGATTGACTCCGCGCAGAGCAACCTCCTCCAGGGAGCCACCGGTTGTATCGAAAGCATAGCTTCGGCCGCCGTGAACCAGCAGCCAATCCGCCTGCCAGCGATGACCAGAAGCCTGAAGCACCCGCCCCATTAATGTAGCATCGGGACTGTAGCGAAAACCCGCTTGCTCAGCTGCCTGCTCATCCTGGGCCCAGAGGGCACCCAGCGGCATATTGCGCTGATCATTGAGGTCCATTACCGGAAAATCCAAAGGGACACCGCGCTCGATAGCCATTGCCTCGAGGACAGAAAAGAGTTCAGGGGTAACTTCTTCACTTAGCGCACTGCGGCCCTCCTGCAGGGTATCTACCGCCAGCCAGACCAGGGTGCCGGGGCGATTATTAGGCCACATTGGCAAATTCAATTGATTGACTTGTCGGGAGATCGCTTGGGGATCAAAGGAGAGATGCAGGTAGAGCTGGTTGTCCTCACGGGTATAGCGATACCCCTGAACAAACTGTTGGGCATTTTTTAATACGGACTGCACATTTGGGTTACTGCCGACAGCGGCATCTCCCGTAACACGCACGAATACCCGTTCCAGGCCGCGACTTCCGGCTGCTGCACGATCCGTGGCTCCGCGACTCGACACAGCCTCGACAACTTCGTACAAATCCGAGATGACTCGAGCCTGGACCGGAAGGGCTAGGACACTGATAACCAGAGCCAGCAACTGCAACACCAATCCCTGCCGGAGCAGCTTGTGCATAGGACTTCTCTCCAAACCTCTTATTTTCCGCCCCTGAGCTTGCAGAATTTATTATCGATGTGCAAGGCGCCAGATTTTAGGGCGGACTAAAAATTGCGGCTATTGTATCAGCGTCAGACGTTTCTCTCAGCCCCGAGTTCTCACTATCGGAGTGATTTCACAGTTCAAATGGCGAGAAAATGCCGAAATCCCCCTTTGAGATGCCGTCTGGGCGTGGCTACCGAGGCAAGACCCAGATAGAATACGCGCCCTTCGAATACCCACCGCAGGAAGAATCATGAGCGATTCCAAGCCGCAATCTACGCAAACATCCCTTTCTTATAAAGATGCCGGTGTCGATATCGATGCAGGTAATGCATTGGTAGAGCGCATCAAAAATGTCGCCAAACGCACATCCCGTCCCGAGGTAATGGGTGGACTGGGAGGATTCGGCGCCCTGTGTGAACTCCCAAGTGGCTATAAAGAGCCAGTCCTGGTTTCCGGCACTGATGGCGTGGGTACCAAATTGCGCCTGGCGATGGATCTGGGTATCCACGACACCATCGGTATCGACCTGGTCGCCATGTGTGTCAACGATCTGATTGTCGCCGGTGCCGAGCCACTCTTCTTCCTCGACTACTACGCAACTGGCAAACTGAATGTCGATATTGCTGCAGAAGTCGTTACCGGTATTGGCAAAGGCTGCGAGCTGTCAGGCTGTGCACTGGTTGGCGGCGAAACCGCAGAAATGCCCGGCATGTACGAGGGAGATGACTACGACCTGGCAGGCTTCTGTACCGGTGTTGTAGAAAAATCCGAAATCATCGACGGCAGCAAGGTTAAAGCTGGCGACGTATTGATCGGCCTGGCCTCCAGCGGCCCACATTCCAATGGTTACTCCCTGATCCGCAAGGTTCTCGAAGTCAGCGATGCCGACCTCCAGCAGAATATCGGTGGTGAAACCCTGGCCAAAGCCTTGATGGCCCCGACTCGTATCTACGTTAAAAACCTGCTGCAATTAATGAAGACCTGCCAGGTAAACGCACTCAGCCATATCACCGGTGGCGGCTTACTGGAAAACCTGCCCCGCGTACTGCCCGAAGGCTGCAGCGCATGTATAGATGTCACCAGTTGGGAAATGCCCCCCGTATTTAACTGGCTGCGCGACGCAGGCAATATCGATAGCCGCGAGATGTACCGCACCTTTAACTGCGGCGTTGGTATGGTAATTTGCGTGCCTGAAGAGCAGTCCGAGCTGGCCCTGGCAACCCTTAAGCAACTGGGCGAAGACGCCTTTGTTGTCGGCACCATCGAAGATGCCAAAGAAGGGGCAGAAGCTGTAGAGCTGGCGGGGCTGTAATGTCTTGTAGAGTTGCCGTATTGATCTCCGGCAGTGGCAGCAATCTGCAAGCACTGCTGGATGCCGCTGCGCAGGTAGATGCGCCCTTTTCCGTGAGCACAGTTGTCAGCAATAAGGCAGACGCCTACGGATTGACTCGTGCAGAACAGGCAGGCGTTCCAACCTCTGTGGTGAATCACCGCAATTACTCCAGCAGAGAGACCTTCGATCACGCCTTGATCGAAGAGATCGACAAGTGCAAACCAGACCTGGTTGTACTGGCTGGGTTTATGCGTATTTTGACGCCCGACTTTGTGCGCCACTACAGCGGCCGCCTGATCAATATCCACCCTTCCCTATTGCCCAAATACCAGGGCCTGCATACCCACAAGCGGGCGCTGGAAGCCGGGGACAAAGAACACGGCGTAACCGTGCATTTTGTCACCGAGGAACTCGATGGCGGCCCACCTATCGTCCAAGCCATTGTTCCTGTAAAGGAAGGAGACACTCCAGAGCTGCTGGCAAAGCGAGTGCAGATTCAAGAACACATCATTTACCCCATGGCGGTTACCTGGTTTGCCCAGCAACGCCTGCAAATGGCTGATGATCGAGTTCGGTTTGATGGTGAATTATTACCCCATCACGGGGTGCAAGTTTCCGCATAAAACCAACCCTTGTTAGCTGGCAGGGTAAAAGTCCTTCAATGTACTTTGCGCGCCTCGCCAGCTAGTATTCAAGAGGGTTCAGTTTTTTGTGGGATATCACAGTGCGCCTTCTTTCTACTTTTCTGTTTCTTTTTTTGATAACCGGCCAAGCAATTGCCGCTGAGCTGGAACCTTTCAAAGCCACCTACGCTGCCCGATTTAACGGGATCAGTATTACCGCCACCCGGGAATTATCCGGCCAGGATGGAAACTGGCGCCTGGATTTTGATAGCAGCGCTCTATTCGCCAGTATTAAAGAATACTCTCGTTTTACCAGCCAGGGCGGCCATATTACACCCCATCATTACGAGTATCGCCGCAAAGGCCTAGGCCGTGACCGCACCACCGCCCTCAACTTCGAACCCTCAAAAGGTTTGGTCCTCAACGTCCACAACCCAGAACGGAACCTTGAAGATGCGCCGCCAAATATTCTCGATAAAGTGAGCTACCAAATCCAACTGGCGCTGGACATCGCCGCAGGAAAAACAGACCTGCAGTACAAAGTTGCCGATGGCAAAAAAATCCGCGACTACAAATTCAATCAGGTTGGCACTGAAACCTTAAAAACGCCCCTGGGTCCGGTGGAGACAATTAAAGTCGCTCGGGTGAGAAGTAAGGACTCAGGGAGAGAGACAACTGTCTGGATCGCGCCTCAATGGAACTACGCTCTGGTGAAACTTATTCAAAGAGAAGAAAATGGCAAAAGATATCAAATCAACCTGACAAATTTATCCATCAACGGAGAAAAAGTCGCTGCCAGCCAATAAATGGCCACATTTTCGAGTAATGAAAAAAAATCCGTCGACTTGGATAGCTTTTTGTCCCCATTGTCTTTATAAAGTCACTCCTCTCCCTCACTAGGGCAATGTCATATTGCTAGACTTTTTAGTAAGGGATTTGCTACGGAAGTGGAAGGTACTTATATAAGTCTAAAGGCCTTCCTGCTATAGCAGAGTTTGTTCCAACCTGTTTATGGCTTTCAGTAATCAGCAGACTTAGAGATGGGTTCTCATGAATAAAAATTACCTGCGACACGCAGTTCTGGCCGCAGCGATCAGCTCCGTTTCCCAAGGCGCTATGGCTGCAGGTTTCTACTTGCAGGAAACCAGTGCATCAGGCCTTGGCCGTGCTTTTGCCGCCGAAAACACCATCGGCGACAACGCCGCAATTTTGGCTCGTAACCCAGCGGGCTCAGCATTGTTCAACACCTACACCATTTCTCTTGGTGCTACTTACGTTGACCCCGAGATCGATGTAGATGGTGACGTGACCTATTTCGTAGGAAGCCCAGAGACGGGTTACATATCAGCCACTACACCAGCAAGCGCCAAAGACTACGCCACCAGTGCAGTAATCCCCAATGGCTACCTGGCTGCCCCTATCAATGATGAATGGTCCTGGGGCCTGGCCATGTATACTGATTTCGGCCTGGAAACTGACTTCCCGGATAGCTTCGCAGCAACCACTATCGCGAATAAAACCTCTTTGCTGACTGTTAATATCCAACCTTCTGTGGCCTATGACTTTAATGATCAGTTCAGCGTTGGTATTGCGGCCAATATCTTCTACGTCGATGCAGAGCTGAACACTACCTTCCCCGATGATTTCCTGCTCGGTGACGTTGTAGAGCCTGTTTTTGGGTTTAACCCCGCCGGCGCCACCGTGCTGGACGTAAAAGGGGATGCCTGGGACCTGAGCTGGACCATTGGCGGCCTGTGGCGCATCAGCGATAACACTCGCGCCGGTATTTCTTACCACGCCAAGTACGATCCCAAGATTAAAGGTGAAATTAGCTCCGACATTGCCCCGAGCCCACTGGACCCGTTTGACGACACTTCCGGCAACCTGACCCTGAACCTGCCAGATACTCTGGAGCTGGGTTTCTACCATCGCTTCAACAACAATTGGGGTCTTGCGCTGGGTTACATGTGGACCAACTGGGACCGTTTCGAGCGCCTTGAAGCCTTTATTCCTTCCGCCGGTGAAGAGTTCAACCCACTGCTGCTGAAAGAAGAAAACTTTAAGAGCGGTTCTCGCTTCAGCATCGCCGGTGAATACTACTGCAATGACGAGTGGACCTTCCGCTTTGGTTACGCCTACGACCAAGGCGCTGCGCGCGACGGTTTGAACAGAGAGGAAACTGAAGAACTCTCAGCATTAGTGGATGAAGACCTCCCGATTACCTGGCGGACACTGTCAATCCCTGACACTGATCGCCAGTGGCTGACTGTTGGTGGTACCTACTCACTGACAGACAAACTCACTGTTGATGGTGCTTTCGCCTATATCTGGGGTGATGACGAAGTTATTCAGGAAGCTAACAACATTAGTGACGCCCTGATTACCTACTTCGACGGCGGCACCACCAAGACCGAAGCTTACCTGTTCAGCTTGGCTCTGAACTATCAGTTCTAAGCCCCCTTACCACGCTTGGTAATACGAAGGCTCTACCCCTGGTAGGGCCTTTTTTATTTCCAGCTATTATCAACCCCCATAAACCCCACAACAATCCACTCCTCAGAAAGCTCCCCCTCACCCCCAATCCAAGTACCACCAAAGCGTTAACATCGAAAAAAAGGGTTAGATATCTCCATCCTTAAATTTGATATAAGGAACGTCAAATCCTAAAACCAGATGAGTTTGCAAAATCACATCTCTTAACAGCATATTTAAATTATTTATTTTTGCTCAATCAATGGAATCTGGAGCTTATTTGTTTAACTTATCAATATTGTTCAAAATCACCTTATTCAGAAAGCAGCCCCTATAACCTCACATCACTGTTACTCAAGGATCTCTGAATAACTCCGCAATACCTCTGCGGCCTCTCATTAACCGAGAGGGATCACGCATGCATTGCAAACATCAAACCCACTTAAATTGTGAAGTAAGTCAAACTACAAGAGTAAAATCATGAAGTTGTCAGCAGTATTTATCTTGTTAATCTTAAGCCTAGATGTCGCAGCTTTTTCTATGGGAGACGCCATCAATACGGCTGGTCGACAAAGAATGCTATCTCAACGCATCACCCAGACTTACATCTTGCGTGGCATTCAACCGGATGCAGAGCGCCACGAAAAAGTATTTGCCCGATCAATTCACGAGTTTAAAAAGAACCACGAAAAACTAAGTAATTTTCATGGCGCAGAAAAGATCAGAGATCAACTTGTTAAAGTTGAAAGAGAATGGAAAGCGTTTGAGTCTGTCGCCTCACAACCCGTCAATAAACAAAGCGCCAGCGAATTATTTAAGCGTAGCAACTCCCTTCTTTCTGCTGCCCACACCTATGTGGTCAAACTCCAGCAAGTCGCCAACCACAACAGCGCCGAACTCATTAATATCGCCGGTCGTCAGCGCATGCTCTCCCAGAGAATCGCCAAGAACTACGCTGCTAAACTTTGGGAAGTATCTTTAGATGATGCCGAAACCGGATTGCAAGAAGATCTCTCCGAGTACTCCAACCGACTGAACCAGCTATTGGAGAGCCCCCTCAATACTCCAGAGATCAATGACAACCTACGAAAGGCAAAAGACCATCTGAGTTACGCCAGCCGGGGGTTTGAGGGAGATATGAAAATATCTGAAAAGCGCCAAATTCAGGTAATCACTGGCACCACTGATCTGATGCTACGCAATATGAACGTCATTACTGAACAATATGCTGAGTTGTTAAATTCAGGGAAGTAGGGATGAGAACAGATATTGAATTCAGGCCCAGCACTGAAGAAATCCTCCATAAACTGGCAACCCCTGAGTTCCAAGCACTCAATCAGCAAGCTAATGACGAATCTGTTAAACGCATGAAGCAGGCTGTGCCGATTTTGATCGGGATAGGTAAAGCGAGCGACAACATTCCCGGAATGCGAAAAAATTTAATTCTGCATGCCGGCCCTCCAATAACCTGGCAACGGGCATCAGGTCCATTAAAGGGCGCAATAATTGCCGGTCTAATTTATGAGGGGTTCGCTAAAGATAAAGCCGAAGCCGAACAGGTTATGGAGGAAGGCCAGGTTGATCTTGAGCCCTGCCATAACCACAATGCCGTCGGGCCAATGGCAGGCATTATTACCTATTCAATGTCTGTGTATATTGTCGAAGATAAGCTATCTGGTAATCGCGCCTACTCCAATCTCAGCGATGATCGTGCCGATTACCGCGGCAGCTCTATCCGCTTTGGTGTCTACGATAAATCAGCAATCAATTACCTTCGCTGGATAGAGGACGAAATTGCTCCCGTATTAAATCAAGCAATTCTAGATGAAGGCGGAATTGATTTCGTACCGATAATTGGTCGGAGTCTTCTTATGGGAGATGACTGCCATGTCATGACTAATGCCGCAACACTGATTTTCTCCAGAATTTTAATGCCAGGGGTTATTCGGGCCAGCAAAAAGCGAAAAGATATTGAAAAGATTGCGAACCAAATTTACAAGGATGAGACATTCCCGTTAAACCCAATCATGGCCACCTGCAAACTTATTTCCGATGCAGGCAGCGGCATCCCTCACAGCAGCATTATTACAACCATGGCTCGCAATGGGACGGAATTTGGTATTCAAGTTTCAGGGTTGGATAAAGCTTGGTTCACCGGCTTGGCTGGGGTTGGCCATGGATTGTTAATGCCTGGAATCACTCCCGCAGATGTCAATCGAGACATGGGAGACAGCGCCATCACCGAGACTATGGGTTTTGGCGGCACTCACAAAATATTCTCAGGAACATACCAAGACAACATCGACAACATACTGAAAATGTACGATATCTGCCACTCGGAAAGTGACTTTGTCGTTACTCCAGGCATCGAGGGGAGAGGCGCCCCTCTTGGATTCGACCTGCTTAAAATTATCAGGACCGGTACGACACCAACAATTAATTCTGGCTTGGCCCACAAAAGCATGAACCGCTATCAAGTCGGTACCGGGTCTCTCCACCCGCCACTGGAAGCATTTTTAAATGCTGCTGCCAGCTTCCTAAACTCAGAGGAAGAGCAACCCCCTGTCCACTAATAACTGAGCCTCACAACTAATACCCAAGGTTCATATTTCACGTGCGCATAAAACAGAAAAAGGGGCAAAGCCCCTTTTTCTAATACCGACAAAATTAAAAGCTCAGATTACCAACCGCACTGACGACCTTGGTTCTGCTCCTCCAGGTACGCCATCAGCGGCTGGAAGTAATCGATAATGGCTGAAGCATCCAGGTCGCGCTGGCCAGTGAGCGCTTCCATAGCATCCGGCCAGGGCTTGCTTGCACCCATTGCCAACATAGCGCGCAGCTTCTTACCGGCCTCATCATTTTGGTAAATGGAGCAGCGGTGCAGCGGTCCGGTTTCACCAGCGGCTTCGCACAGCGCGCGGTGGAACTGGAACTGCTGGATACGCGCCAGGAAGTAGCGAGCGTAAGGCGTATTGCCTGGGATATGGTACTTGGCACCCGGATCGAAGTTCTCTTCAGAGCGCTCTACCGGAGCAGCGATACCCTGGTAATCTTCACGCAGTTTCCACCAGGCTTTGTTGTAATCTTCCGGCTTCACTTCACCGTTGAATACCTGCCAGCGCCACTTGTCGACAAGCAGACCGAACGGCAAGAAAGCGATCTTATCCAGCGCCTGCTGCATCAAGTAACCGATATCTTTACTCTCATCAGGCACTTCATCCATCAAGCCAATTTCCTTCAGGTACTTGGGCGTGATGGAAAGTGCGATAGTGTCACCAACAGCTTCATGGAAACCATCGTTGGCGCCATTCTTATAGAGGAAAGGTTGGTCCTTATAGATGCGCTGGTAGAAGTTGTGGCCCAACTCGTGGTGGATGGTTACCAGATCTTCACCAGTTTTATTGATACACATCTTGATGCGGAGATCATCCTGCCCATCCATATTCCAGGCGCTGGCATGACAAACTACATCGCGATCACGGGGCTGAGTGAACTGGGAACGCTCCCAGAAAGTTTCGGGCAGAGGCTCAAAGCCCAAGGAGGTAAAGAACTTCTCACCCACTTTGACCATGTCTTTTTCACTCATGCCGGAATCGACAACCAGCTGGGTCAAGTCATAGGGCGCCTGCATATCGCCATCTTTGACCAGGTCATAGACGTTGCCCCACTCCTGGGCCCACATATTGCCCAGCAGGTGTGCAGGGATCTTACCTTGCGCCGGCACTACATCATCGCCGTAGTGTTCATTCAACTTGGCGCGTACATGGCAGTGTAAAGCCTCATACAACGGCTTCACTTTACCCCACTGGGCATCCATATCCGCTGCAAAGGCATCCGGGGCCATATCGTATTTGGAGCGCCAGAATACACTCAGGTTGTCATAACCCAATTCTTTGGTGCCCGCGTTGCCAATCTCTACCTGACGCTCATACAAGGGCTTCATTGGAGGAGATACTTTACGCCAACCAACCCACAGGTCCTTGAGTAATTCAGGGTCGCGATTTTTCGCCATCACCTGACCCATCTCGGTCAGGGTGTAGCACTTTTCCTCACCGCCATCTTCACGGCAGTATTTTCCAGCGCCATACATGCCCTGCATTTTCGAGCCAATCTGCGCCAGCTCAGATGTTAATGCAGGATCTTTCGGTGCAGGGAAAACCAAGCCCTGCTTGAGCAGGGTCAACTGGCGACGGGTGTCCGGGTCCAGCTCCAGATCGTTAAATTTGGCCGCCTCTGAAGCCAGCTCTACTGCCAGAGTGGTGTACCGCTCTGAGGCCAAAGCTTCCACGTACTGGGAGTCAATGTTGATATAAGTAGAAGCGAGCCAAGCTGCATGACTTGCCTCCTGCCCCATTTTTTCCAAACGGGCCTGGGCATCCGTAAGAAAAGCCTGAGCATCTTTGGCTGTCAGCTGGGAATTGTTGGCCGGGGTTTCTGCCGTCGCCTGGGCTACACCAACTGGCTTTGCAGCTTGCTGTCCACTGTCACAGGCAGACAGTGCAACGGCAACCGCTATCGAGAGAGCAATTTTTTTCATTTTCTCCTCAAGAATCATTTTTAGATCTGCTTATAGTTGACGCCGTTTATAGCATAAGCCCCACTCAATCAGCGACGGCAAGGCCGAAGATCGAGCCAGATCGACACAAAATCCCCTTTTATATCGTCTTTGCGGGAAAAAATTTGGTAAGGAAAAGATCAAGAACCCAGGACACGGCCGAGCAAAACACTCTCAGCGGGGATTTATCAGGGGAATTGTTTTTGAAAAAAGAAGGGGGAGATTGGAGGCAGCCCAACCAGCAACACCCTCGGCACATGATACCACTGCTACCGTTGCTCCCTTCCGGGCCTGGCGGGATTCACAGCTGTTCATTGCGAGGGGACCGGGAGGGCCGCCACAACGATCTTCGGTGCCAGTGCATCCGAAGAGGGCGCGATTATAGAGGCATAAACGAATAAGATCCAGCCCTATTAACAGGTTATAATAAACGACTACTATCTCACCCCTGCAAAGAGTTACTCATGCACTTGTTTGTCGATAATTTAACCAACGTTGACTTTAGCTACCTCGACCATAAACGAGGCATCGTAGGCGAAACCTGGCTGGCAAATGCAGCCCTCGATGGCGCTCTGGATGAGCAGGGGATGGTTTGCGACTTTGGCATAGTAAAAAAGACACTGAGGCACTGGCTCGATGATCAGGTCGACCATCGCCTCTTAGTCCCCACCCGCTCGCCCCAATTAACCCTGGAGCACACTGAAGACCAGGTTAACATGACCTGGTTACTGGAAAGCGGCGCTTCCATCAGCGTCTCAGGCCCGGAACAGGCTTTTGCCCTGGTGGATGCCGAAGCAATTACCGCAGAAAGTGTCGCCACCTGGTGTGTCCTGCAACTGGCCAGCCACTTCCCCGACAGCGTGGAAAAGCTCAAACTCAGCTTTCATTGTGAAGTGATTGAAGATGCTTTCTATCACTACAGCCATGGTCTGAAAAAGCACCTTGGCAATTGCCAACGTATCGCCCATGGACACCGCTCCCGTATCCAGATCACTACCGGTGACCAGCGCGATATAGAGCTGGAAAAATACTGGGCTGAACGCTGGGAAGATATCTACCTGGGCACTCGCGAGGACCTGGTTTCAACGACTACCGATAATCGTGGTGAGCAAATCCATAACTTCGCTTACAGCGCACAACAGGGAAACTTCACTCTTTCGATCCCGGCTGCAGCATGTGAAATCCTGGACTGCGATACCACAGTAGAGCAACTGGCCCAATATATCGCTAATAACCTGGCGGCAAAAGAACAAGGGAAAGCGATAACCGTAAGAGCCTACGAAGGTATTGGCAAAGGCGCGATTGCTTCAGCTCAAACGAGCTGACCCAATTCCATAGCACCGACACCAATATAAACTGAAGTACCAAGGCGCCCGACTTTGAACCTGATTATTTTACAAAAACACGACTTTATTAGCGCTGATCGCGTCCGCCTGGGCGGCCGCCAGCTGGAACATATCGCCAAGGTTCACAGAGCAGCGCCGGGGCAACGACTTCGTGTCGGGCTGCTCAATGGCAAAATTGGAAGTGGCGAGATTATTACGCTCAATGATCAGAGTGTTGAGCTTGAAGTGGCACTGGCCATGGACCCGCCCCAGCCCTTGCCTCTCACACTGGTTTTAGCCCTGCCCCGCCCCAAAATGCTCAAGCGGGTTATCCAGCACCTGACCGCACTGGGTGTCAAAAAGCTGGTATTAGTAAATAGCTACCGGGTCGAAAAGTCTTACTGGCAAACGCCCTGGTTACAAGAGGACAAACTTTTTGAGCAATGCCTGCTCGGGCTTGAGCAGGCCGTCGATACACAAATGCCGGAAATTCTGTTGCGAAAACGCTTTAAACCATTTGTCGAAGATGAATTGCCCAACCTCTCCAGTGGGTCTCGGAAACTGGTCGCTCACCCGGTGGGGGGAACAGCTTGCCCTGTGGACATAAAACAGCCAACCACTTTAGCAATTGGCCCCGAAGGGGGGTTTATCAATTATGAAGTTGAGAAACTACAGGAAGTCGGTTTCCAATCTGTGCACTTGGGGCCCCGTATCTTACGTGTAGAAACTGCATTGCCGGTGCTGATCAGCCGACTGTTCCCAGCCTGTTGAGCGATAATGTACAGATAACTATCGATCAATTGTGCAATTGAGAAATACCCCTTTATTAATACTTTTAAATTGACACAACCGTAACAATTACGGGTACGTAACAAATAGGGGGTCCCCGCTTTTACAAACTCTTAACCGCCGATACTTCAATTGTTCAAATAAAACCCAGTAAAGTTGCCTATCTCTCGTGATGAGACATTTGCGTAATTTAGCAATTAATATTTCATCAATTTGTCACAATTAAGTCATATTTTGCGCCCTCGTTTTACCACCTTACGGTCGAGTTACTATGAGCGTGTTCTTAAGCCGGATTAAGCAAACCCTTACCCTCCTACTCGGAGTGACCCTGGCAGCAGCAACTTCAGCAGCACAAACTAGCTTCCCTCCCGATACATCGGGCCTGCTTTTTACCTTACACGGCTCAAATACCGTCGGCGCAAAGTTAGCCCCCAACCTGATTAATGATTACCTGAAAGCCCGTGGTGGCCATAATCTGGAGACAATCCCACTGGGAAAAGAGAATGAAGTTCGAGTACAGGCAAGCCTGGGAGTCAATAAGATTTATGTGGATATTTTAGCGCACGGTTCGAGTACGGGCTTTAAAGGCCTCGAACGCGGCCAGGCAGATATCGCTATGGCTTCCCGCCCGATTAAAGACAAAGAACATGCAGCCCTGAGCCGCTTTGGCGATATGCGCGGCCAGGGTGCAGAACATGTAATTGCCATCGATGGCCTGGCGATTATTGTTCACCCTCAAAACCCCATCAATAAGTTAACCCTGCAACAAATAGCTGCAATTTTTTCTGGCAAAATTACCAACTGGTCTGAAGTGGGCGGACAGAAAGGACGTATCAAAGTATTGGCAAGAGATAACCAGTCTGGTACCTGGGATACTTTTAAGAGTCTGGTTCTCGGGAAGAACCGCACTCTTATAGCCAACGCCCAGCGCTTTGAATCCAATGATCAATTATCGGATCGCATATCGGCTAATCCCAACAGTATTGGATTTGTCGGTTTGGCATCTATTCGAAAGGCCAAAGCAATTGCGGTATCCGATAACAATACCCATCCACAGGCTCCGGAACACCTGACTATTGCAACCGAGGATTACCCCCTCTCCCGCCGTCTATTCCTCTATACCGCTGCCTATGGTTTAAAACCTGCCGCTCAGGAATTCCTACAATTTGTACAGAGCGAACAAGGCCAGGATCAGGTAAATGCCACTGGGTTTGTTGCCCAGACGCCGATCGGGGTTAAACCTGAGGCCAACCGAGAGGGGCCCAGTGAGTACCTTAAATTAACGGAAAATGCGGAGCGCTTGAGTATCAACTTTCGCTTTTCTGAAGGTAGTGCCTCACTGGATAACAAGGCAAAACAGGATATCCAGCGACTTGTCCGTTTTATGCAAAAGCCCGAGAATAATCACAAACGCCTGCTGTTAATAGGGTTTGGCGATGAAAAGGTCAGCGAGGGGCGCTCAGTCGTTTTATCAAAGCTGCGCGCTGTTACGGTTCGCTCTGCCCTAAGGGATCACCAGATTAATACTGCTCCCGTACAGGGCTTTGGCGCCTACCTTCCGGTAGCCTCCAACAATTCCAGCGCAAAAATTAAAAACCGCCGAGTGGAAATCTGGATTATTTAACACTCAATTAGACACTCCCCCAGTGAGGCGACAAGGAAGTCCCTTACCTCCCCTGATAATTCCCTAAAGTCAAAAGCTAACCTTCGCCAGAGCACAATTCATCAAGGAATAATAGCGCGCATAAAAAAGCCGCGTATACACGCGGCTATCAATATGGTGACTACCGCCACCAGGTCTCACAGAGAGGAACGCAAAGAGCGCTCCGGGGGAAACTTCCCAACAACAAGCGCGTTACCGCTTATTTACAATGCGGCCGCCCGCAGGCGGCCACCGGGGCAATTAAGCTACAGCGTCTTCCGCTACTGCATGTTTTTGCAGAGCCAGTTTGGGATCTACAAACTCGTAACCCAATACATCGGCTACGGCTTGGTAGGTCACCATGCCAGCGTGAACATTCAGGCCTTCCAGCAGGTTGGCATCGTCCAGCAGTGCCTGCTTGGCGCCTTTGTTTGCCAGGGCTACCGCGTAAGGCAGGGTGGCATTGTTCAGGGCCATAGTAGAGGTGCGAGCTACACCGCCGGGCATGTTGGCAACACAGTAGTGAACGACACCATCAACTACGTAAGTAGGCTCTTGGTGAGTAGTCGCCTTGGAAGTCTCGAAACAACCGCCCTGGTCAATAGCAACGTCAACAACAACTGCGCCTTTCTTCATGCGGCTGATAATGTCGCGGGTCAGCAACTTGGGGGCTGCTGCGCCAGGAATCAGAACCGCACCAACAACCAGGTCAGCTTCCAGTGCGTGCTTTTCAATAGCATCGTTAGTGGAGTACTCAGTGCGAACCGCACCACCGAAAATATCGTCCAGCTGACGCAGACGCGGCAGGGAGCGGTCGAGGATAGTAACGTCAGCACCCATACCCAGGGCCATCTTCGCTGCGTTAGTACCAACAACACCGCCACCGATAATCAGGACTTTAGCGGGAGCTACACCGGGAACACCGCCGAGCAGTACGCCGAGACCACCCTGGGCTTTTTCCAGGTGGTGGGCACCGCACTGTACAGACATACGACCGGCAACTTCAGACATAGGCGCCAGCAGAGGCAGGCCACCGAAGCGGTCGGTTACGGTTTCATAAGCGATGCAGGTAGCGCCGGATTTCACCAGCAGCTCAGTTTGCTTGGGGTCTGGAGCCAGGTGCAGATAGGTGTACAGAACCTGCCCAGGGCGCAGCATTTCGCACTCGTGGGGCTGGGGCTCTTTTACCTTGACGATCATATCGGCAGTGGCAAAAATCTCTTCCGGAGTATCGATAATCTTGGCGCCGGCTTGAACGTACATCTCATCGGGGAAACCAATAGCGGCACCACCATCCTTCTGTACAATTACTTCGTGGCCGTGGCCAATCAGTTCGCGAACACTCGACGGCGTCAGGCCAATACGATACTCGTGGTTCTTAATCTCTTTCGGGACGCCAATCAACATTTTCCTTCTCCTCGCTCTGTGCGCTCGGTACTGCCTTAATCAAAATAGGAGTACCTAATTTCTATGTTTTCCCCAGTATAAGAGCAGGTAAGAAGTGGATATTTAGTAGATTTTTGTTAAAACTAGTGGAATCCACTAAACAACCTGTCGCCAAGTCTACTTTTTGACCATGTCGACCAATTCGGAGTCACCAGTTATGCGCAAACGTGCGGGAGAGCTAAGCACTATCGACCGGAACATATTGCGTGTTCTACAAAAGAATGGACGAACCAGTTATGCAGAGCTGGCCCGACAGGTAGGTCTGACCGCGACCCCCTGTGTCGAACGGGTCAAGCGCCTGGAAAATGACAATGTTATTCAGGGCTACACCGCCTTGATCAACCCGGAGTACCTCGATGCTGCCCTAGTGGTTTTTGTGCAGATCAGATTGAATCGATCCGCGCAGGACGCCTTTGAGGAATTCCGCAACGCCGTGGCCGCCCTGCCGGAAGTACAGGAGTGCTATTTGGTATCGGGGAATTTTGATTACCTGATCAAAGCCCGGGTGGCAGACATGAGTGCTTATCGAAAATTCTACGGGGAGACTCTACTGACATTGCCAGAAGTGCAGGAGTGCACTAGCTATGTGGTGATGGAAGAAGTCAAAGAGACATTGGAAGTACCGGTTCACTACAACCGATAGCGGGATAGATCGATGAGTGGCCGCAGCCACTCATCTGCATAAACCGGCAATCAGTATTGAATGCCCAGTTTCCGGTAAATAAAACCAATCACCCAGGCGGGGCCGATCAACAGGAATTGTAAGTCCTTAAAGAAAGAGGGTTTCTTGCCTTCGATATGGTGACCAATAAATTGGAATACCCACATGATCACGAAAAGGGCCAGTGCCGTCTGCCAGATGGGCACCCCCAGGCGCTCCAATACCGACCAAGCCCACAAACACAGAACCGTTAACCCCGTCATTCCCAGGGCAATGGGAAACGACATCGCGAAATAAAACAGAAGAATAGGGATTGTCACCACGACAGCCCAGTTCAGCCAGGGAATTGTTGCCATAAATTCCGGCTGCGGAACTGCCCACAAAAGCCCGGCCACAGTTGCATAAATTACGGGAACAGCAATCCAATGAATGGATTTGTTGATCGGATTCTGATGACTCTCACCATACTCGGAAAACCACTGCTGGGCACTGCGCATGACAATCTCCTCATTCTTATATTGTTATTGTCAGAGCAATAATAATCCCCAACCCATGGATATCAATCAATGGCCGAAAATACCACGAGGCCTACAAAACGTGGCTTTTAGCGCCTAACGTAGGCATCCAACTGGGATAGATAGAGATCCGCCATCGATTTTTCGAAACAACAGAATACAACCTGCTGCGGCGCTCCCTCCTTCTCCTGGAACTGCTGTACCTGCTCTACAGCCACCTCTACGGCCAGCTCCGGGGGATAGTCGTAGACGCCACAACTGATCGCCGGAAAAGCAATCGAGCGCATATTTTCGCGCCGAGCCAGTGCCAGGCAGTGCCGATAACAACTGGAGAGCAACTCGGGCTCGCCCAAACTGCCGCCGCGCCAAACCGGCCCAACCGTGTGGTAGATACGTTTTACGGGAATGGAATAAGCGCCAGTGGCGCGCACTTCACCAACAGGACAGCCGCCCAGACTGCGGCAGGCCTCCAGTAGATTGGGCCCCGCTGCGCGGTGTATGGCCCCATCGACACCACCGCCTCCCAAGAGACGGCTGTTGGCAGCATTGACGATTACATCGACCTGCAATCGAGTGATATCACCGAGATGAACTTTGATCACTCAGCATCTCCAACCGCTATTTGAATAATTGCTGCGGATGGAAATCCATTTCACTTCACAACAGTCGCACCTTTGCCAGAGGTGCGTCCCTAGCGCGGCTGGTCTGTCTCGGCCCGAGCGAGTCGCTCGGGCTCAAGTCCTGCCCTGCCCCCTCAACCAAGCAACTTGCGGTGCTGTGAGGCAACGGCTTCCGGGCACTTCGTCAGCGCGCTCACTAACACGATAGCAGCTGAAGAGAAAACAAAACCCGGCAAAAGCTCATAAACATCAAAAATGCCACCGGAGAGTTGCTCCCACACCACAACGGTGAGGCCGCCAACGATAACACCGGCAATAGCGCCACTACCGGTCATACGGGACCAGTAGAGACTGATCAGCAACGCCGGGCCAAAGGCTGCACCCAGGCCTGCCCAGGCATAACTCACCACATCCAGAACCTTGGAATCCGGGTCCATCGCAATCCACACAGCGACCACTGATAAAGCAACCACCGCCCAGCGCCCCACTTTCACCATGGCTTCCGGGGTGGTCTCACGCCCAAACCAAACGTGATAAATATCCTCCGCCAGTGCCGCCGAAGACACTAACAGCTGGGAATCCGCCGTACTCATAATGGCAGACAAAATTGCCGCCAGCAGAACACCGGCAACTAACGGGTGGAACAGCACCTGCACCATTTCCATAAACACAGTCTCGCCATCGGGTAAGCTCTGCTGGATTTCCAGATGTGCAAACAAACCTACCGCCATAGCGCCCAAGAAGCCCGCCAGGGACCAAACCGCCGCCACTGTCGCCGCAACCGGAATATCATTAGGGCTGCGCACCGCCATAAATCGCGCCAAAATATGCGGCTGGCCGAAGTAGCCCAGTCCCCAGGCGAGAGAACTGAGTATCGCCACAAGACTTAAGGTTTGCCCGGTGTTATCCGTCATCCAATGGGTCAGCTGAGGCATCTCCGTTTGCAGGCGAGTCCAGCTGGCGGAAAAACCACCCTGGTCAGAAATAACAACGAGAGGCACCGCAATCAGCGCCGCACTCATCAGCAGCCCCTGGAACACATCGGTCCAGGACACCGCCAAAAAACCACCAAACAAGGTGTAAGAAATAACGGCAACCGCACCGATAATCACCGCCCAGCGGTAATCCCAGCCAAACACCGTTTCAAACAATTTGCCGCCGGCAATCAGGCCCGAAGCTACATAGAAAAGGAAAAACAGAAGGATGAATATCGCGCAGACTGTGCGCAGATAGGGGTGCCCCATCTTAAACCGACGATCCAGATAGGCTGGCACCGTCAGTGAGTCGTCCAGCTCATAGGTGTAGATGCGCAGGCGCCGACCCATTGTCACCCAGCTCAGAACGATGCCGGAGAAAAGACCGATTGCGATCCAACCGGCGGAAAGCCCCGCCGCGTAGGCCGCGCCAGGCAAACCCAGGAGCAGCCAGCCACTCATATCCGAGGCCCCGGCAGACAGGGCCGCCACTGCCGGCGGCAGAGAGCGGCCACCGAGGAAATAATCACTGGCATTTTTTGTACGCATGTAAGCGTAAATACCGATAACAACAATCAACGCCAAATAGGCGACAAAAGTAAGGGCGATCAGCCACTCGGCGGCCATAAGGGATTCCTTCTGATCAAAGTGGGGTGGCACTTGGCGCGGGAATAGTCTGCGTTTTCCTGCTCAATTTTTCAGCGCATTGAGCTATGGAAAGAGCACCACCTAAAAATTGTTATGTTTATTGCGCGTAAATCTACCCATAAGGTGGCGCCGACTCAATCAGCAAACTACATATATGTTGGATACAACTACAGAAAAAAAGACAACACTATGGGCATATGTCTGGACGAGCTTCGACTCCAGGTTATCCGTCCAACCCTCAAGCACTTGAGAGCCTGGAGCCAGGGCATGGAGAATCTCCTTCTGGGAACCGCCGCCCAGGAGTCGCAATTGGGCTTCCACCTCAAACAGGGACGGCGCCACGGGCTGGGTATTTACCAAATCCAGCCCCACACCCACCGGGAAATCTGGGACCAATACCTGATCAACCACCCGACCCTCGCCTCCAAGGTGCGAGGGTTGGCGAGCCAGCGGGATTTTCTCGATCACCCCCACAGCGAACTGACCACCAACCTGCGCTATGCAACGGCTATTGCCTGGTTGATATACAAATCGGCCAAGGTGCATAAAATCCAGGACGAGGAAACCGCAGACGTGGCCAATATGGCGCGCCTGTGGCACCAGCACTTCCACCACGGGCCCAGTGCCAGCCCCCAGGATTTTGAATGCAGCTACGCACAGCTGGTCAACGGTGCAGATCCTACAGATTCAGCGCCTCGATATACTGGGGCTCAGCCTCCTGAGCATCCTCAGGCTCCCAAGAATTCACCTGGCGCTGGATTGAATGGTCAGAACGCTCGACAGCCGACGGCGTAGAGCGGTCCAGCTCCAAGCTCTCAAAATCGTAGAGGTCCCTGTCCGCCAATTGTGACGGGGACACCCGGGTAATCGCGGCGAAAATATTCTCGCTGCGGCCTGGGAATTTCTTATCCCACTCCCGCACCATCTGCTTGATCGCCTGGCGCTGAAGGTTCTCCTGGCTGCCGCACAGGTTGCAGGGAATAATCGGAAACTGCTTGTACTCCGCGTACTGGGCGATGTCCTCTTCGCGGCAATAGGCGAGCGGACGGATCACGATATTGCGGCCATCGTCGGCGCGCAGTTTGGGCGGCATCGCCTTGAGGCGACCACCGTAGAACATGTTCAGGAACAAGGTCTCAACGATATCGTCTTTATGATGGCCCAGTGCCACCTTGGTGGCACCAATCTCTTCAGCAAAACCATACAAAGTGCCCCGGCGCAGACGGGAGCAGAGCCCGCAAGTGGTCTTGCCCTCAGGCACCACTTCCTTCACGACCGAGTAGGTATCTTTCTCGACAATATGGTGGGGAACACCCAGGGATTGCAGGTATTCCGGCAGGATATGCTCGGGGAAACCCGGCTGCTTCTGGTCCATATTGACCGCCACCAGTTCAAAGTTAACCGGCGCTGTCCTCTGCAAATTCAGCAGCACGTCCAGCATGGCGTAGGAATCCTTACCGCCGGACAAACAGACCATAATCTTGTCGCCCTCTTCAATCATATTGAAGTCGGCGATGGCGCGGCCCACATGGCGGCGCAGGCGCTTTTGCAGCTTATTAAACTCGAGCCGCTCGCGGCGGTTTTCCAATTCGGGCATGGTGTCTCTCTAACTCATTCGCGACCAGTGACCGGGCCCACTGTACCGGCACAAAACCTTAAACTTTGGGACCAGAGCCAGGCTTTCCTGTTCCTGGGGGCGCGATTGTACGCATTTCGATCACGGAGTACACGACTCACCAGCCGCCTTCTCCCCCAGCAGGGACTGCACGCAGGGCCAGACATGATCCAGCAGGGCCGGCTGCGCCTTGGCGGTGGGGTGGATACCGTCGGATTGCATAGCGCCCTGCTCCAGGGCCACGGTTTCCAAAAGGAAGGGCACCAGGGCGACCTCTTCAGCCTTGGCTACTTTAGGGAATACAGCGGCAAAAGCCTCAGTATAGGCGCGGCCGTAATTGGGCGGGATACGCATCCCCAGCAACAGGACCTCGGCTCCGGAATCCTTCGCCAGTTTTACCATCTGCTGCAGGTTGCGCTGTAAACTCTGGGGTGGGTAGCCCCGCAGGCCATCGTTACCACCTAATTCGACAATCACCCACTGGGGTTTGTGCTCTTTCATCAGGCGCGGCAGCCGGGTCAGGCCGCCTGCGGAGGTCTCCCCGCTGATACTGGCATTGACCACCTTCACCGGGCGACCCTTCTCCTGCAAGCGCTCTTGCAACAGGTTGACCCAGCCCAGCTCCTCATCGATACCGTAGGCCGCACTTATGCTATCCCCTAATACGAGCAGAGTGCCGGGCTTGTTGGCACTCAGTGCCAGATTGGGGACCGACAGCATCAGCACCAAGCCGAACCGAGTCAGTAACTGCCGAAAAAAGGCTGTTGTCATGTCATACTCTCCAAAAATCTCGCGTATCCGCAAAGGGAATACAGTATGTCCGCCATTCTCACGGCAGAAAACCTCTATCACAGGGTCTCCACCAGCGAAGGGCCACTGACCCTATTAAACAATATCTCCCTGAAAGTCGCCCGTGGCGAGAGCCTCGCTGTGACAGGGGCCTCAGGTTCAGGCAAGTCCACCCTGCTCGGCCTGCTGGCGGGATTGGACAAACCCACCGAGGGCAAGATCTGGCTGGCGGGTGATGAAATCACCGCTATGGACGAGGAACAACGTGCAGCAATACGAGCCCGCTGCGTGGGCTTTGTATTCCAGACTTTCCAACTGCTGCCCGGCCTTACCGCCCTGGAGAATGTGATGCTACCGAGCGAATTGCGCGGCGAACGGGGCGCCGCCAAACGGGCGGAAGAGTTCCTCGCCCGGGTGGGCCTGGAACAGCGACTGCGCCACTACCCGCGCCAGTTATCCGGCGGTGAGCAACAGCGGGTGGCCATTGCCCGGGCCTTTGCCAGCTTTAGCAGCAAAGATGCCATCCTCTTTGCCGACGAACCCACCGGCAGCCTCGATGCCGGCAACGGTGCCAAAATTATCGACCTGCTGTTTAAACTCAACGAAGAGTCTGACACCACCCTGGTGCTGGTGACTCACGAACAGCGACTGGCAGAGCGCTGTGCCTCCCACCTGCATATGTCCGCAGGTGCCGTAGATTCCTACGCTCCGCTTATCGACGGGGACAACCTGTCGGAGGTGTCCGCCTGATGCTGCCACTCAGACTGCTGTTCAGGGACTGGCGCGGTGGCGAGTTGGCGCTAATTGCCTCGGCCCTGGTTTTGGCTGTTACCTGTGTCACTGCGATCGCCCATTTCACCGACCGCCTTACCCGGGCCATGGAGCAGCAATCCCTCACCTTCCTGGCTGCAGAGCGGGTGCTGCGCAGCAGTAAGCCTGTGGATAGCGCATGGCTGGAGGAAGCCGATAAGAAGGGGTTGGAACGGGGCCAAATAGTCCAGTTTTCATCCATGATCTCCGCCAACGACCAGTTCCAGTTTGTCTCGGTTAAAGCCGTCGACAAAGGCTATCCATTGGTGGGACAACTGGAAATCAGCAAGTCCCAGGGAGGCCCTGGAGAAATTGCACCACAAGGACCTCCCCCGGGAGAAGCCTGGGTGGAATCCCGCCTTCTGCCGTTGATGGGAATCCAGCTCGGCGATCCTATCGCCCTCGGCGACACCCAATTAAAAGTGACAGCCATACTGGAGCGGGAGCCCGACCGGGGCACCAGTCTGTTTGATATGGGTGCGCGCCTGCTAGCCAATACCGCCGACCTGCCCGCCGCAGGTGTGATCCAGCCCGGCAGCCGCGTACGCTACCGCTACCTGTTTGCCGGCGATGACCAAGTCCTGAAAGATTACTTTGACTGGCTCAAACCTCAACTGACTGAGCACCAGCGGATATTGGATCTGCGCGAAGGCCAGCCCCGGGTTGCCTCTGCTCTGGATAGAGCCGAATCCTTCCTGTTTCTCGCCGCCAGCCTGGCCGTACTGCTCGCCAGCGTCGCCGTTGGACTGGCAGCCAGACGCTACGGATTGCGCCATGGCGCCTACGTAGCCGTAATGAAAAGCCTCGGCGCCGGGCGCAACAAAATTCTGGGTATCTACCTGGGACAGCTGGCCGCCCTCACCCTGATTGCCACTGCTATCGGGCTGGCACTGGGCACCTTTATCCAGAGCCAGGCGGTCAACCTGATGGAAGGGTTCTTCCCGGTACAACCCCCGGCCACCAGCTGGAGCCCACTGCTGATTGGGCTCGCCACCGGCCTCGCCTGCGCCCTGGGCTTCGCCCTGCCGCCACTTTTCCGTTTGGCGCGTACAGACCCGATGCAAACCCTGAGGCACGACTGGAGTAACCCGGACAGACGCGAATGGCTCGGGCTGATTCTCGGCCCCAGCGCCATGCTGCTTCTGATCTGGTGGCTGTCCGGCAGTCTACTCATGACGCTCGCCTTGTTTGTCGGCATGCTCCTGTTGGTAGCAGGCAGCGCCCTGGTTAACCGCCTCTTGGTGCGCGGCAAGCTGGCCTCCCTAGGGGGAGCCTGGCGTATTGCCCTAGGCAGCCTGCAACGCCGCGCCGCGTTTAACACCCTCCTAATTGCCGCTTTTGGCACCGGACTATTGGCCATGCTGGCCATGGTCTTTGCTCGCACGGCCCTGGTGGATGAATGGCGGATGCAATTGCCGGAAAAAGCCCCCAATCACTTCCTCCTGAATATCGCACCCCACGATGTTCCAACCATGGAAAACATGCTGGCAGAGGGCGAGGTAAGCAGCACCGAGTTTTACCCCATGGTGCGCGGCCGTTTGGTAGCGATTAACGGCGTCTCGATTAAAGAGAAAAAAGATCGTCCCGGCGGCGTTCGGCGGGAGTTGAACCTGAGCTACACCGATACCCTGGCGCCGGACAACCGTATCTTGGAAGGCGAATGGTGGGACAAGGCCAGCGAAGGTGTTTCGGTAGAAGTGGAGCTGGCAGCTCAGCTGGAACTGTCACTGGGAGATCAGTTGCGCTTTTCCATCGGCGGACTGGAAGTAGAAGCCCCGGTAGCCAGCTTCCGCTCGCTGGACTGGAACAGCATGCGCCCCAACTTCTATATGATATTTGCACCGGGCACTATCGATGATTTCCCGGCTACCTATATCACCAGTTTTTACCTCCCACCGGAGGACAAGTTACTGGTCAACGATCTGGTTCGCGCCTTCCCCAGCGTCAGTGTGATAGAGCTGGATAAGATCATCCAGCGTATCCGCGACACTATTAACCAGGTGTCCTTTGCTATCGAATCGGTTATGGCCCTGATGCTGGTTGCCGGGGTCCTGGTATTAATCGCCGGAGTCCGCGCCAGTATCGCCGAGCGATTGCAGGAAGCGGCAATTATCCGCACACTGGGGGGCCGCAGGCGCTTGTTACTGAGAAGCCTGATACTGGAATTTGGCCTACTGGGTTTTGCCGCCGGTTTGCTCGCGGCTATCGGTGCTGAAGCCGCTTTGGCCGTGCTGTCTTATTGGGTCTTTGAACTGCCGGTGATATTGCACCCAGTCCTTTGGCTAACCGGACCACTCACCGGTGCAGTACTGGTTGGCACCGCCGGTACCCTGGCCTGTTACAGCTCGATCAGCCAGCCCCCGCTCAGAGTACTGCGCGAACTGGCCTAACTGATGATTGTCGGCTCTTGAGAATAAAGATGTAGTTTTTATGGACCTGGATTTCGATCGCAAACATATTTGGCATCCCTACTCCTCCCTGATCGACCCGCCCCCGGTGTACCCGGTAGCGCGGGCCGAGGGGGTAAGACTTTACCTGGAAGACGGGCGCGGCCTGATCGACGGTATGTCCTCCTGGTGGAGTGCCCTGCACGGCTACAATGTGCCCGAGCTAAACCAGGCCATGCGCGATCAGATGGACAAAATGTCCCATGTGATGTTCGGGGGTTTAACTCACGAGCCCGCAATCGAGCTGTGCAAGAAATTAGTGGAAATCACTCCACCCGGCCTCAACCGGGTATTTCTGGCTGATTCCGGTTCAGTGTCTGTGGAAGTGGCCATTAAAATGGCCATTCAATACTGGCACTCCCAGGGAAAACCCCAGAAGAGCAAACTGCTCGCCCTGCGCAATGGTTACCACGGCGATACATTCGGAGCCATGGCCACCTGTGACCCGGTCACCGGAATGCATCACCTGTTTGCAGGGCAACTGAGCCAGCATCTGTTCGCCCCCGCCCCGCAGGTCCCCTTCGGTAACACCTGTAGTGACAGTGATATCGCCGAACTGCGCCAGCAAGTGGAAGCCAACCGTGATCAACTGGCCGCGATTATTTTAGAGCCCATCGTCCAGGGCGCTGGCGGCATGCGTTTTTATTCTGCCGATTATTTGCGCCGTGTACGCGAACTCTGTGACGAGCACGACCTGCTATTAATCGCCGATGAAATCGCCACCGGCTTTGGCCGCAGCGGCAAGTTATTTGCCTGTGAACACGCCGATATCACCCCGGACATCCTCACACTGGGCAAAGCCCTCACCGGCGGCACCATGACCCTCGCCGCCACTCTCTGTACCGATAAAGTGGCCGAAGGTATTTGCCGAGGGGAAGCCGGTGTCTTTATGCACGGCCCCACTTTTATGGGTAACCCCCTGGCTTGTGCCGTGGCCGATGCCAGTATTCAATTGCTACTCAGCGGACCCTGGCAGGAACGAGTAACCGCAATCGAGCAACAGCTGACTGAACAGCTGGCCCCATTAAAATCCGCACCGGGTGTCGCCGATGTTCGAGCCCTTGGAGCAATTGGCGTGGTGGAAATGCGCGAGCCGGTCAATACGGCCAAAGTGCAGGAAGCTCTAATCGAACGCGGAGTTTGGCTGCGCCCCTTCGGCAAGCTGGTCTACGCTATGCCGCCCTATGTGATTTCGAAAGAAGACCTCAGCCAATTAACCTCGGCGATGGTTGATGTACTGGGAGAGATTTCCTAGCTTCCGTACCAATTAATTTGTGAAACCGGTCTCAATAATCCCGAACTAACTGGCTCTTCCTGTAAATAACCCTCTCTTTGTTACCGCGAAGAGAGGGTTAATAGATCAAATTTCATAACACGGGGCGCCTCTTCCTGGCTAAAAACCTCCGTAGCCCCCTCCCCTGCTCATCCTTTCCAGATTCAATTTTCTTATTCCTTACAAATTTCGATCAGCTTGATCGCAATTTTTACGACAAATGTTTTGAGCACCTAAAAATTCCTGTATCATGAATGTTAATGATAGTTATCCTCATTTACGATAGCGATCAAAGTGGTCAAAATGATCACTGATAAATGTTAGGCATTCACCTCGCCCGATCAATGCCTTACCAACCCTTAAAGTTTGGGCGTTAGAGAGGAAAGATGAGAACTTTAATTGCATTACTTTTTGCTGTTACTTTTGCTACCACTGCTCAAGCTAGCCCTGCATCAGGCGAAAAGCCCATCCAGCACTTTAAAGTAGCGAAAGTTACTTCCTTGAAGGATGCGAGAAAGATTTTTGTTGAAACAACAGAAGAAATTAAGGGCAAGAAAAAGCTTAACCCTGCTGAACTTCACGAGATTCATGTCATCACCTACAGACTCGAAAAAAGTGTTGAGTATTTCGCTGAGAACCTGAAGGGCGAAAGACAGAAGCTGGCAAAAGACATCGCCGTTGTTGTGGAAAACATCCACATTAACTCCGAAAACAACCGCCCAGAAAAAACCCGCAAGGATCTGAATCACTACTTTAAATTAGCAGACAAATTTGCTGCTGGATTTAAGCATAAACATCACTAATACAGATCACTTCCGAGCTTAACCTGTGGCTCTATCCGCAGCGAAAGGCTCGACTGAAAGCGCTAACTATCAACAGTTAGCGCTTTCATAGCAACACCACCCGCTCATGGCGACACGCCACAATCTCGATCAGATTCTCAACGATTTCCACTGCCCATATTTCCTTTCCTTTTGATCCGCCTATAAACCTCCTCGCGGTGTACGGGCAGGGATTTGGGAGCAAGTATTCCCACCTTTACCTGATTGCCCTTAACTTCCAATACGGTGATTGAGACATTCGCTCCAATCCGTAAGTTCTCGCCTGTGCGGCGCTTTAAGATCAACATATTTGTTTCCTACTGATACTCAAACCATGGATAGACCTTCCATAATGGGAAAGCTTGAATAGAAATTTTTTGAGTAACTACGAGGAGGTGCGCGAGAACGGTAGGCATAGAAAAAGAAAAGGCAGACGCAACGCCCCCAGGGCTTGGGGAATCTCTCCAAGCCGCTGATTGTGCTCCACTTTATTGAAGACGAGCGGGTTTGTAGCGTACTATGCATATAGCCACTTTGATACTGTGATTATCAACTTGGTTAGCTGGCCCCAGGTGTTCCAGCACCTTGGGTCAGCGCCTTTTACTTATTCTTACTTCACGCTACCGTTCTCCTTTTAAGGGGTGGTCTTTAGAAAATTCTTGGATTCTCGATACTCTTCAACCGAGCGACTTTGATTGTTGCCTTTAGATGGCTTCTTAATCTCGGCCAAAATACCAATAAATATCTATCGATTTTACGTGGCTTTGACACTAAAACAATCCTAATAAAATTCAATAAGATTATTTTTGTGCCTATATTTTTTGTTACTCATGCATTGAAAATTTCGGTTGCATATAAAAGTGGCCGTTTAGATTAATATACCCACCGCTCCCACGCTGGAGTTCAGACAACAATAGATCATCAATGCTTCGACTTAATACGTACTCCACATATCTACAGAAAAGATCTCTCCATAGACCAAAGTCACTTGCAGAATATTACTGCGAGATTTAGGAGCCTCTGAAGAACCCAGTGATGCCTCAACTTACAGAGTGGTTTCAATAAGAGCGTAGCTTCACAGGAATGACTAGACCATAGAAGAAATGAATCGTTATGGAAGCCCCTCAAGCCGATCCTTGAAGGCCACATCTGCTGCGTTGCAACACTTGCAAAGGGCTACGTCCATTCGCGGCGAACAGCACCTAACATCTTTAGCCTTCAAGATCCGCGGAGATATTACAGAGTGATTCAGAGGCACCCTGGATACCTTAACCACTCCCCAACTAATACCAGCCTGTAAAAGTTGGCGAGTGTTAGCTTAGGGATTTACGATCGTATTGACCGTGATATTGGAGAACAAGAAGATAAACCCAAAAACAATAACGAAATAAAGGGGTTACGGACTAGCGTAAAAATTGGGATAGTAGTCAAAGTAATCGTTTTTCCAGTTTGCACGGACGTATCAGGATGCTTTAAGTCTATGGTTTTAAATAAAAATATAGACTTTGGCGTAGAAATTGATTCTGAGATAACAATCAGGATAATGGTGGTCAGAATGATTACTGTATAGCTGTTAGGCGCTCCTCATATCAACACCAATATGGAATCAATATGATAGAAGTGAAAGCTTCCGTAAGTGATATAGATATAATGGTACAAAAGTGGGGTGATATTCTTGTCCCTATTTATACAGAAAAACCTCACCATAATGGAGTTGCCCAGCTCCTTGGAACTGGTTTCATTGTTCAGGAAAGGAGTGAGTTTTTCCTTGTTACCGCTCTTCATGTTGTAAAAGAGCATGCAGAAGAATTATTAATTGTTAACATAAATAGTCATTCTATACCACTAAACAAGATGCCTTTTGCTATATCTGAAGAAGATGATTTAGCTGTCAGCCATTTAAGCATTGACTGGCTTAGTAATAATGGCATTGAGAAGATTAAAGCCTTACCAATTGATAACAATAGGACTGAATCAGAATCAACAGGGATAAACTTTTTAATTGGTTTCCCTGGAAAGAAGAATATTATCAATCCAAGACTCAACAAGATTAAAAAATATATTCAAGGAACAAGCTTTACTGCGCCAGTCAAAAATCATCAATCCAAACCTCATATACGAAACCCTCTTGTATTTCATTTCAGTAAGAAAAATTCTGTAGATAGCGACAATAAGAGAGTAACACCCCCCAGCTTTAGCGGTAATAGCGGTGGTCCAGTTCTTGAGCTTGTAGGTATAGATTCAGAAAATGAGCTTCGATTTGCGTGCCGTTTATCAGGTATATTCGTTGGGTGGTATGAGCGTGAAAAAGAAATTATATCTATAAAAAGTAGCACTCTGCGAAATTTCATACACTCTAAATACTGGGAATAAATTCTGCGCCTAAATCGGGTAGCCGGTAGTTTCTAGCTACCGGCCCCCACACCACCCATCATGCGGGTCCGCAATGGGCGGTTCCCTATCCGTAATGAATTTCCACCCAACGATCACGTAACAAAATCAGTGTCGAGCAAATCTTCATTTGAGTTGAGTATCATGGCAGTGCGCTACCTCAACTTTATCCGACTGGAAACATATCGGTAGGCTAGCCCTGTCTTTTAACTCATGGATTTTGGGTTCAGGCCTTCACCGTGTCCAAGGTATTAATCTTGGCATTTGGCTACTATGCCGTCTGCTGACTTCTGTTTAATCACCTTGACCATTACTGACCGAGGCGCTGCTGTGTTCCACCACTTTTGTCGATCCCCGCGATGGTGGCTAGCGGAGTGGGCCTACTTATGAGTCAGCGGCCACGCTGACAGCTTCACAGGAGCAAGCTAAACAGATCTCCCCAGCTAAGAACGTGAACTTTCACTACACAACTGCATCATTTACTCTACCCGTTAGATCACATGGCTTCGGTGTCCTTGGCCACCTCGCCTCCAGGCTAACCTTATATGATGTTTCTATTCGTCAGCTCGTAGTTTTGCTAGTGGCTTCCTCCCCACAAGACCTCGCGGCATTGCAGTTGCCATTCGCTAGTAGTTAGCATTTAATGGAATCCATTAAATGGTGATCCTCCTACAGGGGACTTTCACCCCATTAGTTCACGCCCATGCTGGGCGTACTAAGTGCAGGCACGATCGCAAATACTACGTATTTGCTGGACCTCCGCCGCTTTGCGGCTCCGGCCCGTGCTGTAGGCGTTAACTGTTACATGGAGTATTGATGAGTTTCCAAAATAGAGAGTGGTATTATTCTTTTAGAGAGCTAGAAGAGCTCGCTGATGTTAAAAAATTGGATAAGATATCCAACCGTATATTAAAGCAATATGCAGATGTAACTAAAGGTTGGAATAAAGATTTAAATTCAGAGTGGACTTGTCGAACGTACTTTGCAACAAACATGATCTTAAATGCTACTGTTCTTCTAAAGAATGCGGAGTACGCAGAAAAAAAGAACATGAGAATTGTAAAGCCATATATTGAGTATTATGCGGTTTTATCATTGCTGAGATGTGTAGTCTATACATTACCAGGCCAGCATTGGGATGAAGGGAAATTGATTGAAATCTCCCACACGAAAGCGATTAATTTAGCTAGCGATTGGCTAGCCCTCTTTAATAAAGCTGAAGCTCAAGAGCTAAAAGACTTATGTAAGCTTCTTAAAGCACAAAGGGAATTAATTTCATACAGGGCACCTGCAAGTGGAGATGCAAACCTAGAAAATAGTTACGATGTAAATAAAATTTGCACAATATTAGCTGAACTCGCTCATTTTAACTCGGTTTTACTGGAATCCTCAGTTAAGAAAAATGCGGATCCCAAAGACTTTATTGTACATCACACTGATATAGATAAAATTGTTCATGTTAACATCGAAGGAATCGAGTTCTACGACCGTTATGATTCATGTCGCCTTGATTACATAAGGCGCAAAGGACCTTACCCTTCAAACCTAAGGTGTACTATGACAGAGGGACAAACCGAAGATTATATTGGAGCATGGGACAACGACGAAGAATTTGAAGATGATGAAAGTATTTACCATGGCGGCAGCCCTGGTGACTGGCAAGCAATATTTGATATCCCATAGCCACACAGCTAACAAGCGCTTTAAACGGAACTAAAACAGTTGGTTCAGTTCCGCTTCGCTACACATTATAGTCCGCTTAAGCGGGCGTTATACGAAATGGAGTAATGCTTGAACGATATACCGATATCAACACAATGGACTTTGGATGCTGTAGGTGAGATCGGTCGCTCTTCAGTGAATTCCGTCTATATGATTGTTTGCCCTGCCACTGGCTCAAAGGGGTCTGGTTTTTTGTTGGATAACGGCCTTATTGTAACCAATGAACACGTCGTAAGAGGTTGCATAGAAAGCCAGATAATTGCGGTATCTGCTTTTGGAGAACAAATTCGGGTTTCCCAATTTTGGATAGACGCTGATCGTGATTTAGCAATTTTAAGGCCATCTATCGCGCAGCCTGGGGGGTTGGCCATCGCTAGGGATGTTAGCCTCAATGTCGGTGAATCCGTGACAACTTGGGGCTACCCACTTGGGTATAATGGGCCAGCTCCATTGCTATCTGTTGGTTATTTGGCGGGTTTTGCCTCTCACAAAACGACTAACGGAATAAAAAAACATCTGATAGTTAATGGGGCATTTAACTCAGGAAATTCTGGTGGTGCCCTATTCAGGGCTTCAGACAATAAAATTATTGGCATTGTCGTAAGCAAGCATGCCCCTATTAGCCATTATCACCAATCCGCAATTGATGCTTTGGAGCAAAATAGTAGCGGAGTAATGTTTAATGCAACTGGCAGCAACGGTGAAACAAAAAGCTTCGTCGAATCACAGATAGTGGCAGAGCTGCTGGTGCATATGCGGAGTTTAACTCAAGTCATGATTGGTGAGGCAGTTTCTGCTGAAGAACTACTTTCCATGCTGGATGAAATTGATCTGACTCCACCTGAAAACATGCCGAGAAACTCCCCGTGTCACTGTGGTAGTGGCAGGAGATTTAAAGAGTGCCACGGAAAAATCGTATAACAAAGCGCTGCAAGGGAACAGCTTACTTTGCGCACTTTTTGCGCGCTCGCTACGCTCCCACTTTCGCGCAAAAAGCACATAAACTAAGTCGCCCCTGAGCGCGGCTTTAGGTGTCATCTGAATTATGAGTAGCCTTCAAGAATTAATAGATGATTTCGATTTTATAACTGAGATAGCATACGCCTTGTCTCAGCAATTTGATGGTGTTCAAACAGAAGACAGAAAGAAGAAGATATCAACGTACTATTTGGCTAAAGTTGTTCCGGAATGCATGTCACTATTAAGAGTACTTCCTGGCTCAAGGTTTACCGATGCAGAAGAGCTATTCGATTTCCCGTCTTTCTGTTCGATTTCTAGAAATCTTATTGAAGCTGCTAACCTACATTGGTATTACTGTATAGAGAGCATTGATACAGAGGTGTCAGACTTTCGATTCTATCTTTATGATTTTCATGATGAGAAATCTACAATGCAGATCGCGAAGTTTATAGGTGCCGAAGAACAAGGTT
This sequence comes from Microbulbifer sp. A4B17, assembly GCF_003076275.1. Lineage (NCBI taxonomy): Bacteria > Pseudomonadati > Pseudomonadota > Gammaproteobacteria > Cellvibrionales > Microbulbiferaceae > Microbulbifer > Microbulbifer sp. A4B17. The sequence continues at coordinate 1,308,881 of NZ_CP029064.1, read as the reverse complement.
TGGATTTGCTCCAAGAAAAATACGATAAGCTGAAAGGTACAATTAAAGAAAGCGCAAAATTTAAATCCCTTTTGCCTGAGGTTCAAAGGCAGATTCTCAAAGGTCGTAAGTGCTCGGATATGAATCAAACCGAAATATCCGAATGTAGAGGGCTGGATTTGGATACGTTCAATGGTATCCACAAAATACTATCAACTAATACTCACTCTACACCTTCGGCGATAAACGCCATAGTCCACTCTAGAATTCAAGGCAAAGAGTTACATGAGGCACTTGCAAGTCTAGTTCTTTCATATGTGGCTTCATTTGTTGCGGACATGGTGAGAACAATTGGTGAAAAATGGTGCTTAGAATTCGCCAAAGAAGAGTCTAAAGAAATAATAGGGTTATACTCGGAGAGTTTGTGTTAAAGCACCTAATAACAACACTAGGACACCCATCGATTGAAATATGACACAGGAAAAAGTACAGGCCTTCCACCTTGACGGCCATTTCTCCTGATCAAGTATAGGGCAAGGTGAAATACTAAAAAATTATGCTTTAGGTTTGAAAATTGCGCGATTTTAGCCAAATCGGAAGGAATAGTATCGAAAGGCGGGGTGGGGATTAGGAAGGGCTTGCCGTACGGCCTCTGCTGATCCCACCAGGCCTTTAAAGCGGCTTTCAAAGTTCCGATTAAGATAGAGCCAGTGTTTTGTTGAGATTCCCAGCCGCTCAAGGATAGGGGGCGCATTTTGAGAAATGGCACCGCGTTTTTTCGGGTCTAAATGCCGGCCACTCCAGTCTACTAACGCCAAATAGTGATCCAATTGAAAGGGCAACCCTTTCGGCATATTAAGGCGCTCGCCGCCCACAAGCGGTAGTAGCTCTTTGGGCTGCTCACCTGAGATCACAGCGCGAACACGCTGCTGAATGGATGTGTGATCGGAGTCCTCCGGTTTTTTTGCAATATCGGCACGGATAGGATTGAGATCGACATAGGCCATGCAGGCAGCCAAGGCTCTTTCACCCAATAGCGCCTGAGACTTGAAACGGCCGTCCCAAAAACGGCCAGTACAGCGGTCTTCTTCATTTGCTTGGCGAGTAATAAATTCATTTAGGCAGCGCACAAACCAACTGATATCCATTAATCACTCTCGCCACAGCTCAATCAGCTCCTTAAGCTTGTTCTTTTCACTGCAATCCAGAGAGGCACCCTGACAAATTAGAAGCTTTAAATAGCTCCTGCCAGCGGAAAATGACCTCAGTATCAGACCAAGTTCTGGCCGCTTTAGCATCAATATAGAGCACCACATGGTAGTGATTACTCATTACCGCATAGGCAGCGATATCCAACGCAAAGATAGCAGCTAGCTTTTGCATCCCAGTCTCAATCCACTGGCGCCGGTGCTCATAATCCCGTCCTAATTGAGTATCTCTTCCACAAAGGAACGCCCGGCGTACACAGCGGGAGACGCAGGGATAGTACGGAGTCGCATCAAGTGATGATCTGTGAGCGGCGAGGCTGGGTCATCGGGTATGGATTTAACTGTTTTAATATCCAGTATTTTTATTGTGGTTTCAGTATTGTGTCAACAGTTGTAACGCCTTAAGCTCTACCTTTGATGGGTGTCCAGAAACAGCCTTATTTAAGCGTTAGACTCAAGTGCTTGAGAGCGACAGACATCGAAAAGAGAATTAAGGAAAATAAGAATGGCTTTTTCTTCAAAACAACAATCAAAATCAGCCTTAATTGCTAAGACAACTTATTTAGCAACGCTTATAAGTTCATTATGTGTGATTGGTGGAATCTATTTAGCTTTCTTCAATGAAAGTTTAGCAGAGGTTAAGTTTAATCTTTTTGGAAATGAATTTTCTTCAAATAGCCTCGGCGTGGCCATAGCTTTTATTGGTGTTGTTCTAATTGGCATCGTATTGAGTCGAGTTCTTTTGTCAGTTGATAGATCTACTTTAAGTGGTGGGCTAGGAGGAAATGCTGAAGTCATCGGAGATGGAGAAGCTCGAGGAGGGAAAGGAGGCAGTTCCGGTTCATTTGGACCAGGAGGAAACGGTGGGAATGCTAAAGTAATCGGCAAAGGTAAGGCTATAGGAGGTGATGGAGGAAATGGCTGACATCAAAAAGCCTTCTCGTGGTGGAAATGGAGGTAACGCAGAAATTATTGGATGCCCAGGAATTGCTGAAGGAGGCAATGGTGGTCGGGGCGGTACTCCGGGATATGGAAATGGCGGGAGTGGTGGGGATGCAAAAATTGAAACTGTGCAACATGATTCGCCTGTATCCTATGCCTACGCCAGAGGCGGTGATGGCGGTGATGCAGGGCGCCCCGCACGCCCTGCACTAGGTGCTGCCTCCCCAATCTCTTACATGAATAATTCATCAGAAATTTTACAGAATTTAACAGACATATATGGTATCCCTCAACTAGGTAGAGGTGGAGATTCATATGTTGCTTATGTGAAGCATGAAGGATACAAATATTGTCTCAATATACTTTTGCAGTTAATTCAGGGACCGGTGCCCAATCTGATTAACAAGCCAGAACTTATTGATATAGTAGACGAATTGGCCCATGATAAAAAAATTAATACTGAACAAGAGTGGTGGAACCTAGCAGTTGATAAATTTCCCAAAGAGACATCAAAAGCTATGGCACATATCCGAAGTACCGAGTCGAAATAGCCTAACAAGCGGCTGCATTTCGTTCCTGCCTGTAGCCTCCACCGGACTCGAAACCTTCCCCCATTGAATCGGGCATTAAGTTTTAGAGAAATTATCCTACATGGCAATTAGCGAAGCCGACAGTAAGTTACTTTGGGGAAGAGCCGCCGGTATATGTTCAAACCCTTCCTGCCGAGCCGATTTAACAGCACTTTTACTAGAGTCAAATAGCTACAATATAGGCGAAATGGCTCACATAATAGCAAGAAGTGAAGATGGGCCAAGAGGGGAGACTGGTGGTGGCTCAGATAAGTATTCTAACCTTATTCTTCTTTGCCCAACTTGCCACAGGCATGTTGATAAATCACCTGAAGGTACCTTCACAGTAGAGCAGCTTCATCAGTGGAAGAACGATCACGAAAATACAATCAGACACAGAATGAGTGAGGTTGTATATGAGAATGTCGAAGAGTTAAAGCGTGAAGTATCAAATCTCCTGACAGAGAATCACATGATCTGGAAAGAATATGGTCCTCAATCAGAAGTTGCTAAAGAAGATCCTGGATCTAATCTATACAAAATATGGAACTTGCGAAAGCTAGACACAGTGATTCCCAACAATCAAAAGATTATCAATGTGATTGAAGCTAACATGAAGCTTCTTGATACTGACGATTACAAAGCCTTTCTTTTGTTTAAGAATCATGCGACCTCATTTGAGGCGAACCAATATTGTCGATTGTCCAGCTATACTCTATTTCCTGAAACGTTTTCGGAGAAGTTTCAATAATGACAAATGGAAGTAATGAATGGGGAACACCCTACAGTGATATTACATTTTTAGATCGACTATTAAGAACTCACAAAAATGTTTTTACTGTCAGTAGATCAGAAGACATTCTTTTTACTGTGTCCAGAATTCAGCAAGATGATACGCTGAGAGTGCTTTGTCTTAGGCAATACACAATGGGACGCACAATGGTTGATCGTGCAATAGATGAGTTTGGCCGCATAGATATTATCTATATAGGCGGGGGATGGAATGGCTATCAACCCGAGGCCAAAGACCTTTGCTTGGATTCACACATCGGCCTTTATGTAACAGATGAAATGTCTGGAGCTCTGTGGAGAGATGAATACTGGAACTATCAGAAAAGAGATCAAGACGGAGATCCAATTACGTTTACAAGGTAAGTCAGACATATTTGGGGTCTTTGGCTTCGGATCATTTTTTAGATCCAACAATTTTAATGATATAGATATTCTTGTAGTAGTAGATGACCGATGCGACGCCCCCTTGAAAGTCTTTTATGATGTCAAAAATACCTTGGACAAAATTGGTCTTGAATATGACATCCCAATTGATATTACATATCTGTCATATACCGAGTATTTGCGTAAGCCATTGCTTGAATCAGATAACCTTATTCCGATTAGTAACAACACTAGGACATCCACAGATTGAAAGATAACACCGAAAATAGTACGGGTCGTCCACCTTGACGGCCATTTTTCCTGATCAGGTATAGGGCAAAGTGAAATACTGAAAAATTATGCTTTAGGTTTGTAAATTGCGTGATTTTGACCAATCCGGAAGGAATATTATCGAAAGGTTGGAAGGGAATTATTGAGGCATTGCCGAAAAAAACATTGGCAATCGCCTATGCCATCTACCCAGCTTTTATTGAGCTGAATACAAGCTTGCCGTACAACCTCTGCTGATCCCACCAGCCCTTTAAAGCTGCTTTCAAAATTCCGATTAAGATAGAGCCAGTGTTTTGCTGAGATGCCCAGCCGCTCAAGGATAGGGGCGCGTTTTGAGAAATGGTACCGATCGGCTTGAGATCTACATAGGCTATAAAGTGGGCTTCCTGAATCGGGCTAGCGGGTTGGGCCCTATATGATTTCAAGGTCACGCAGACAGCAGCAAGCTAAGCAGACCTCTCCAGATAAGAACGTGATCTTTCAATACACGACTACATCATTAGCTCGGCCCATTAGCCACATAGCTGCGGTATCCTTGGCCACCTCACCTCCAGGCTATGCCTTATATGATGTTTCTGTTCATCAGCTCGTAGTTTGCTAGCGGCGTCCTCCCCACAAGACCTCGCAGTATTGCAGTTGCCATTCGCTAGTAGTTAGCATTTAATGGACCCATTAAATGGTGATCCTCCTGCAGGGGACTTTCACCCCAGTAGTTCACGCTCATGCTGGGCGTACCAAATCAATTAACTACGCGCTTTTGGCGCCCGAAAGCTTACACTCCGGTTCGTTATGTTTCTGAGGATGACTAGTGCATAAAGATCAAGTTCGAAGATTTTATGAGGTTCTTTGGGATGCCCACGATAAGAAAGCAATACCATCGATCCTGCATGAGAGCTTCTCCTTTAGAGGATCATTGGGACAGGAAAAGCGAGGTCACAAAGGTTTCGCTGAATATGTCGATATGGTTCACAAAGCGCTGGGTGATTACAAATGCATTATTGAAGATCTCGTAGAAGAGGGAGACAAGGTTTTTGCGAAGATGTCCTTTACCGGACTTCATAGAGATGAGTTTATGGGCTTTTTACCATCACATAAACGCGTAACTTGGAATGGGTGCGCCTTGTTTACTTTTAAAGGTGATCAAATCTCTGATGTATGGGTGCTGGGTGATTTAAAGAGCCTTGAAAACCAGCTCAAGAAAAACGAAACATAACAATCGCAGTCAGCAGGACCGTCGCTACGCGCCGACCTATGCTGCAAGGCGTAAAATCTAAGTACCATGAAATCTAATATATTCCTACTATTCTATTTATTCAGTTCCATTTCTGACGCGGTAGGCATTGAGAATCCAGCGAAAATTATCAACGCAAAGATTGTAACCAATCAATTAGATCGCTATATTTCACTAAGCTGTCAGAAAGATCATAAAACGGAAGTATTCGCCCTTACTGATCACCCTAAAGGCTATAAACTCTCTATTCCTAAGGGTACAATTTCGGGGTGCCTGCAAGGTGAATACTTAGTTATTGAAGGAGACAATAGAATTCTATTATTCTTTGAATCCAACCCTCAGCCCGTATATAGAACCAAGTAAACTAACCAAAATTTAACAAATTTCTGTATCTGACCGCCTACACTCCGCTCGCTTTGTACTGTACGCTTACGCTAGCACAAAGCAGCTCCGTTCCGGCGGCGACTGAGCAAGGCGTTAGTTTCCATCAGGCTTCGATCAATGAAAGTTATATATCTAACCTTATTAGTCATCCTTTATTCTCAGCGAGCCATTTCGTTTGAATATGATCATAAGGATTTAAGCTTTGATTTGAATAATGCCACTGACATTGTTATTGCCAAGAAAATCTCAGGCCGCATCGCGTACGCAGATCTAACACATGAAATTAGCTCATATAACTCAAAGCCCATTGAGTGGCGTGACTCTCCAGCGTGGGAGAGATTACAAGATCTGAATCGAGGTATCGACTCAACTTTTTTGGTATTGAATTCAATCAAGGGTACTTTTGAAATAGGGGATCGATTTACATTTAATGACTCATCGATACCTGTTGAATTGGGTTCAGTTCAACTGTATTTTCTTTATCGGAAAAACGATCAAATCCAGTCTAATCCGTGCCATCGAATACCAATCGGCGATAACAAACAATCAATCGTCGAGCTTTCTTCAGATCCTAATGGGATTATTGATTTGGTTTTACGTGACAAACTATCATTTTGCGATTCAAAAAACTGACAAAGCAATGCACTGGACCTTCTGTGTATTGCTTAGGGCGTTATGACTTCCAAATATGAAAGAGATTAAAGAAAGAATTATAAACGCGGGATTAGGTGAAAAAGGGTTGCCGGTATTGGCCAGAATGGGTGAAGATCCAGGAAAGGAATATATAGAACAACTACTGTCTGACCTGCATTCACTATTTCAAAACCTAAAAAATTCAGGCAGTTTGAGCAAAGAGTTGTCGTACGCCTTGTACTGTATAGGCCACTATCCATATATTGAGTACTCAGCATGGATTGATAAAGGTGCAACATTTAGAGGCGACCTGATTGACCCTCAGATATTTCAGTTAGAAATGGCCGTTGAAAGTATATTTTGTAATGAATGGTTGGAGTATGTTAATTAATCAAAGTAGAATAATAACAAAAAGTTCTTACGGAAAACCTACGGGTTGCTTCGGCGTCCGTAAAGCTTTGCATTAGTTATCAACAAGGACAAGAAATCAACGAGATGAAATATTTCTTTGCAATAATATCTAGCTTAACTTTAATCTCATGCGCGACCCAAAAAACATATTGGGAACATCCTGAATACGGAAAGCTTGATGGGAACAGTCCGATTGTCTCGTCGGATAGAGATTCCTGTGGAGTTAAGGCATATAGTAAAGGAATTACAATGGATGGGACCTTATATACTGATCGAAGTAAAGTTATTTCCAAGGTGGTAGAAGATTCATTAGCGCGAATAAGAAGCGGAAGTCAAGCAGAGCCAGAGTATTGGAGTGAATATCAAGCACTAGAAAAAGAGTCGATTGAGTGCTTTAAAAACAAAGGGTGGACACGAAGCAAATAGCTAAATCGAGTAGCCGGTAGTTTTTAGCTACCGGCCCCACACCACCCATCATGCGGGTCATGAATGCTAACCGGTTGGACCTACTTACCAGCCAGTAGCCACGCTGGCGGAATCACTGAAACAAATTACACATATTCCCCAAGATAAGAGTATAAAAGTTCACAAATCAGCTGCATCATTAACCCTATCCATTAGATCACGTGGCTCCGGCGCCCCTGGCCTCCTGACTACGCCTTATAGGATGTTTCTGTTCGCCAACTCATAGTTTGGCTCGCGGCTTCCTCCCCACAAAACCTTATAGTATTGCAATTGCTATTCGCTGGTAGTTAGAGGTCATTAAACGGTGATCTTCCTACTGGGGGCTTTCACCGCATTGTTCATAACATGTCAAGTGCGATTCTTATTGCCCCCATCCTTTACGCGAGCATTATAGGGCCCCATAATCGCTCTTTATCCATAAGCAGGATTAGATTTCTTGCCTCAAATACACATGGAAATATGTCAATAGCATATATGATTAATTGCCGAACACTCGAAGCTGGTATCTAGTGAAAACTCCCAAACGTCTACAGCCTCTCATCGATGATGGCTTAATCGATGAAGTTATCAGCCGCCTAATGAGCGGCAAAGAAGCCGATATATTTATTGTCCGTTGTCGTGACGAAATTCGTTGCGCCAAAGTCTATAAAGACGCAACTAAGCGCAATTTTAAAAAGGCCGCACAATACCAAGAAGGGCGTAAAGTTCGCAGTGGTCGTCAAGCACGTGCCATGCAAAAACGGTCGAATTATGGCCGCCAACAGCAGGAAGAGATTTGGCAAAATGCCGAAGTTGATGCTTTATCCCGTTTAGCACGCGCTCATGTACGAGTTCCCAAGACTTTTGGTTGTGTTGACGGTGTATTATTGATGGAGTTAATCACCGACGAAGCAGGCAATGTCGCACCGCGGCTTGGCGATGTGACAATGTCAGAAGAGCAAGCAATTCAAGATCATGCATTAATGATTCATTACATCATGCTCATGCTTCACGAGGGAATTGTACATGGTGATTTATCCGAATTTAACGTGCTAGTAGATGATTCCAGCCCTGTGATTATCGATTTACCCCAAGCTGTTAATGCCGCTGCCAATAACAGTGCACAAGAAATGTTCACTCGCGACGTCGACAATATGCGTCGTTATTATGGCAGATTTGCCCCCTCTTTATTACAGACTCAATACGCCAAGGAAATGTGGGCACTGTTTGAAGAGGGTAACTTAACGACTAGCTCAACGCTCAGCGGCAAGTTTGATGATGACGATGACAGCGCCGATGTCGACGCCGTGCTAGAAGAAATCAAAGTGGTGATGCAAGAGGAACTGGAACGAAAAGAGCGCATACGTGAATCTTCAGAAGATGCATAAATTTAGATGAAAGCACCCGGTTTAGTAATCTTATTGGTTGCTGCGGGTATTGTTTATTACCCTATTGCGCAAATTAGTGCACACACACATTAGGACACCCAAAGGCTGGAGGATGCTGTGAACTGTAGAGCAAGCTCTCTTTCTAGGGGCTCCTACCCTTTGATTTATAGGTAAGAGAGATTAAGTTCTGGGAATTGATATGCAGATTTTTGGAAATGCTATTTTGGATAAAAGAGTGGTAATCGTGTTATAGAGTATTTGGGGTAGGAGTAGATTAGCAGGGTGTGGCTGAGAGGAAACGCCGGCAATCCCTATTCCGTGTACCCAGCGTTTATCGAGTTGGATGCAAGCTTGCTTCACCGTCTCCACTAATCCCACCAAACCTTTAAAGCAGCTTTCAAGGTTCCAACTGAGATAGAGCCAGTGTTTTGCTGAGATGCCCAGCCGCTCAAGGATAAGGAGCGCCTTTTGAGAAATGGCACCGCGCTTTTGGGGGCTAAATGCCGGCCACTCCAGTCTACTAGCGCCAAATAGTGAACCTGCTGAAAGGGCAACCCTTTCGGCATATTAAGGCCACATTTCCACTTAGCCCCTCACTGAGAAATATCTTGTAAAAACACACCAGAGAATTGAAGTGTAAAGCCCTCGACTAAATAACGGCTGTCCTAATAAGGACTCGGTCGCTAAGCAACTAACTCCAAAAATGCTAAGCGGCTAAATACTACCCTTAAACTTAACTTAAAAATTAATGGTCAAGTAACTCCGCATTTGTCGGGTACTTTTCAAGGAGTTCAATAAGTTTCTTAGTACCATCTACAGGCTTTAGGCTAGCAAGCGTTCTTCGTAAAGCTCTTATCGTTGCAATATCTTTCGAGTTGAACAGGATTTCTTCACGGCGAGTACTGCTTTTAGCAATATCCAAGGCAGGGAAAATTCGCTGTCTCGCAACTTCCTTTGACAATACTACCTCCATATTTCCCGTACCCTTAAACTCCTCAAATATCACCTGGTCCATTCGGCTTCCGGTATCCACGAGTATCGTTGCCAGAATCGTAAGTGAGCCACCACCTTCAATCTTCCTCGCAGCACCAAACAGCTTTCTGGGTACCTCCATAGCCCTGGCATCTATCCCGCCAGACATTGTATGCCCCCTACCACTCTGCCGCGCATTATGTACCCGTGAAAGCCTTGTCAACGAGTCAACCACGATCATCACATCCTGGCCTTCACCGGCTTCCTTACAGGCCCTACCATGGAGTTCATTAGCTACTCTCACATGCTCTTCATAGCTATGATCAGAAGAGGACGCATAAACTTCGGCTGGTACACTTCGCTTAAAGTCGGTAACCTCCTCTGGCCTTTCATCAATAAGCAAAGCGTACAGCTTTATTTCGGGGTAAGCCTCCCCCACTGCCTGGCAAATATGTTTCAGGATAGTGGTTTTGCCACAGCCCGGTGGAGCCACAATCAAGCCTCGTTGCCCCTTACCAATTGGCGTAATCAAGTCCAACGCCCTTGCCGTAAGTTGCTGAGAACCTGACTCAAGGCGAATAGGCTCAGATGGATTAATAGCTACTCCATTTAAGAACCGTTTCTTTGGATCAGAAATATTCTCTAGCTTTTTATCAGACTTCTTAGGCTCCGTATTTCTCTTTACCTTTAAGGATAATATTTTTCTGGACATAACATGCTCTTTACAAATCAATCGAGACCTGGAAGGTTATTAATGATTGTCGATGGATGGACAAAAGATTAGTACTCCCCAAAACTGAATACTATAGCCAGAACTTGCGGCTATGCGATTACCTTTCCGAACCCAAGGCAGACAAATAGTCCTATTAAAACCCGAGAACACCAATTATCGTCAGCCGCAACCATCGAAACACCAACCAGAAGGTTGAAAAAAACGAATAATCGCTACTGACCGAAGGTATATACTAGGACACCCACAGATTGAACGATGACATCGGAAATAGTACAGGCTTTCCACGTAAACGGCTATTTCTCCGAGTCTGGTGTACAGCGAGGTGGAATGCTGAAAAATTGTACTTTAGGTTTGAAAATTGCGTAACCTTGGCCAAATCGGAAGGAATGGCATCGAAAGGCTGGGATGCCGAAAGGAAACGCTGGCACTCTCCTATGCCATGTACCCAGCGTTTATTGAGCTGAATACAGGTTTGTCGTACAGCCTCTGCTGAAGCCTCCAGGCTTTCAAAGATCCGCTTGAGATAGAGCCAGTGTTTGGCTGAGATACCCAGCCGTTCAAGGATAGGGGTCGTCTTTTGATAAATGACATTGCACTTTTTGGGGTCTAAATGACGTTACAACACTAAGGTACCCACAGATTGGAAGCTGGACAATTCCTCTGTCTGTTCCGCCAGTTGGCATTTCAATCGGGCATATCCCGTGGCCGGCTCTTTCTCGGCACATCTTCGATGCTGGTGTAACTTGGCTTTACTAAGCCAGCCGTAAATTTGAAATGCATTTAGATCGAGCTGTTTGGCTGCGTCGCTTACACCAACCTTTGCTGCAAGTACTAGGACGTCTTTTCGGTATTCTTCAGAGTATTACTTGCAATCAGTTTTGGGGGATTGTCTTTACTTTTGTCGTGGAGCCCTCTGTTACGTAGTTTATCACTTAAGAGGGTGTCCGTCGTTAGCAGGTAGGATTAGACCTATCGTTGACGCCCTTTGTCCGGAACCCTTGTATTAAAGTTGAATATTTACAAAGAGAACATGGTATGCAGACCAAACCAGACTCTCAATTGGCAGGTGATGTAACCTGTCTGAAAATCAATTGGCAGTGGGAATATTTAGCTGTGATTATTGATATTTACTCCCAAAAATTTTTGGGTTGGGAGTTCTCAGATACCCGAACTGTATAATTATCGTTGTCAACGCTAAATATAGCCGTCTGTCCCAGAAAGATAGAATCAGATTTAATACTTCACAGCCACTGCGGCGCTGGATACGGTGCCTACACATACTAAAACCAACTCAAAGAGCTGGATTTTGAGCCGAGTATGAACCGACCAGTATTTATGAATGACAATGTGTATATAGGATCATTAAAAGAAGACATATTTCACTTAGATTCAAAAGCCCAGGAGAATATGAAAGAATGACCGAATAAGATAAATATAAGATTGCGTCTACTTAAAAAAGGGGGGGCTGCCGCAATGCCCCCATTTTGCACAAAATGCGAACAGCTTAGCGGGTCTTCTAGCTGTAGAAAGTTGAAGTTCACCCTCCCCCCAGATGGCTGGTTAAATATTAGGCACAAATGAGTATCCTGCGTGAGCCTAAGTTAGTTTTCACTACTTAATATGTGCTGTTTTAATGTAAGATTATAATGTGAAAAGGTGAGCAAGTTTTTCTACCACCCCAGCAATCTAAATAGTACTTGGAGAAGTAATAATGAAATATGCAATATCAATAATTTTTTCCTGTTTTTTGGCAGTCTCAACAGTAGCGGAACCAGCTTACACAGGTGATGCCGTCCCATCATTCCTTCATATTTTTAGTGAAACCGGTAATGCTTACGTAGATCACCAGTCGGGTTACTGTAATACAGATAGATTTGTCTTGTATACAACCCATGAAAAATATGATGCCGTTTTTTCTATGTTACTTTCGGCTCAAATGGCTGAGAAAGAAGTTATGATTCGATTTGATGGTTGTGTTAATGATGGAGATTTTGGGAAAATAATTGGTGTATATTTGAAGTAGAATATACAAATTCGAGTAGCTGGTAGTTTCTAGTGGTCCATGCGGTTAATTATGTAACTAATAGTTTTCTAGCTGAAAATTTAACCAGCAAAAAACACGTATAAAAACTAAAATATCCCCCTTTAAGTTACATGGACCACTAGCAGACACCCGCCCACGTCACCCGTCTGGTGGGTCTGTAGTGGAGGGTTAGGCAACACTAGTAGTCCATCCGGTTAATTCTGTAGCGATTGTTTTGCACGCTCTACGAAAAGGATGGTTTCAACGGCGGGCTTTGTTCATTTAAATGGCTTTACAGCTTCAGTATTGTGAGCCTTGATGAAGCAAAACTAGGACACCCATAGCTTAAAAGATGACGTCGGAAATAGTACAGACCTTCCACTTTAACGACCATTTCTCCTGGTCTAGTTCGGACGAGGTGAAATGCTGAAAATTATGCTTTAGGTTTAATTGCGTAACTTTAGCTAAATCGGAAGGAATAGCATCGAAGGCTGGGAGAGAATTAGTAGGGTGTTGCCGAATGGAAGTCTTTGCAATTACCTATGCCATGCACCCAACGTTTATTGAGTTGAATACAGGCTTGTCGCACAGCCTCTGCTGATCCCATCAGGCTTTTAAAGCGGCTTTCAAAGTTCCAATTGTAATAGAGCCCATATTTGGCTGAGATGCCCAGCCGCTCAAGGATAGGGAGCGTGTTTTGAGAAGTGGCACCGCGCTTTTTGGGGGCTAAATGTCGGCTAGCCCAATCTACTAGCGCCAGATACTGATCTAGCTTAAAGGGTAGCCCTCTCAGCATATTCAAACACTCAGCGCCGACAAACGGAAGTAGATTTTTGGGCTGCCACAAAAATACGCTGTTGAATTGAAATGTAATCAGACTCTTGGGGCATCTTCGCGATATTGGCACGGATCGGTTTGAGGTCTACATAGGCCAGATATTGGGTATCTAGAATCGGTAACTAGCGGATTGGACCTACTTTTGAGTCAGCGGCCACACTGAAAACTTCACAGCAGCAAGCTAACCAGATCTTCTCAGATAAGAGCGTGAACTTTCACTACACAACTGCATCATTTACTCTACCCGTAAGATCACCCGGCTTCGTTGTCCTTGACCACCTCGTCTCCAAGCTAATCCTTATAGGATGTTTCTGTTCGTCAGCCCGCAGTTTTGCCAGCGGCTTCCTCCCCACAAGGCCTCACGATGTTGCAGTTGCCATTGGCTAGTAGTTAGCATTTAATGGAACCCATTAAATGGTGATCCTCCTACAGGGGACTTTCACCCCATTAGTCCACGCCCATGCTGGGCGTACCAAGTTGCCGCACAATCGTGCAGCAGAGCTGCGCCGGACTCGCCTCTGCGCGGCCCGCCTGTGGGCAAGGCGTTATGCATTGAGGGATAAAAGTGCTGATTGATGAAATTGGGATAGGTATTTTCGGAGCTATATTTAGGTTTCTTGGGTGGATATTATTCGAAGTCATTATTGAAGTGTTAATAAAAGGTCTAGGATATCTAATTTGCCGCCCCTTTAAGAAAGTAGATATAGATGGTACTTTCTGTATTGTTTTGGGGCTTATTGCTTGGGTAATAATATTAATCTCAGTAATACTAGTTACGGATTGGGCATCTAAAAATATTGATATAGACTCATGCCTCGATGATGGTGGTCTTTTTAATTACCAATCAAGCATATGTGAATACGAGTAATTTAAAAAGTGCATAACAAGTATAAACAGGTTGCTACGAGTATTTGGCCCTTTCCGGGACGGTATACGCTATGCTCCAGCAGCCGTTGTTGTCCTCTCATTATGTACGATTAGCCATGAAGCAGATTTCAGAGAAAGAGTGGGTTCGCGGGTACTACTACGATAGCATTCTTCTTCCTTATGGATGGAAAACACTCGAAGAAAAATTGAATATAGCTTTTGAAAGCTATATGGAGGATGGGTTGGGGCCAGCTAAAGGTGCTCGATTGGCCTTGAATTCTGGAAAACAGCTCTATTTAAAGTGTTTCTTACTAGACAATAATGATCAGACTCTCGTATTTTCGTTATTCGATCCCAACCCTGATTATGAGGCACTCTCTGAGTTCATGTCAGTTCTTGATGTTGAATCGCGTTTACTGTTATGGGAGTCTCCATTAATCCAACATCAAACATACAGATTAGTTCGACAAGACGACAATTCAAATGAATTTATAGTTGGTGAATATAAATGGAAGTCTGATGCGGAATTCAAAATGAGACAACTAACTCAACATATACATAAACAGATATATTGGATTGAATATGCCGAAGTCGGGTAGCTGATAGTTTCCAGTTGTCGCTCCCATACCACCTATCGTGTGGGACCCGCAATGGGCCGTGCCCTATCCGTAATGAACCTCTACTCAACAATAGTGGCGAGCAGGTTTTCATTTGCGTCGAGAGTCTTGGCAATACGCTACCTCAACTTTATAGCTGACTGGAAATATATCTATAGGCTAATCCTGTCTTTTAATTCATGGAGTTTGGGTTCAGGCCTTCATCATATCCAAAGTATTAATCTTGACATTAGGCTACTATGCCTATGCCGTCGGCTGACTTCCATTTAATAACCTTGGCCATTACTGACCAAGGCACAGCTGTATCCCGCCATTTTTTTCTATCCACGCTATGAAGGCTAGCGGGTTGGGCCTACTTTTGAGTCAGCGGCCACGCTGACAGCTTCACAGCTGCAAGCTAACCTGATCTCCCCAGATAAGAACGTAAACTTTCACTACACAACTGTATTATTTACTCTATTCATTAGATCACATAGCTTCTTTGTCCTTGGCCACCTCGCCTCCAAGCTAAGCTTTATACGGTACTTCTGTTCGTTGTCTGTTAATGGCTCACTCCCTGCATGGATGGCTATATCCTAGAGAGAGGCGTTGTCTAATTGAATTTTTCCCGGGTTCGGTAAGCTAGAGATGTATAACAAAGTGACTATGGTTGCTCGTCAAGTTTTTAAGCCATACTTTCATCCCAGTAGGTGTTATTCTTTACCATCGTATTCAGGATCGTAATCTGCTTTCTCATACAGGCAATCAGAGCGACCTTTTTAGGTTTACCAGCGTCGACTAGTCGCTTATACATCGGCTTTAATTTAGGATGATGTTGTATGGCCGACATGATGGAGACAAACAAAACTGTGCGTACACGATGCCTTCCACCTCGAATATATCGTTTGCCCTGGAAGCTGCCACTATCACGGTTCATCGGAGCGATACCTACAAGTGCAGCGATTTCTTTACGGTTCAATTTTCCTAGTTCTGGAAGTTCGCTCATCAACGTATAGGCTAATACATTTCCGACTCCTTTAGCGCTCAACAATAGGTCGCGCCTTTGCCGCCACTCAGACACACTGTTAACCAGTTTATCCAGTTGTTTGTCGATACCTTGTAGCTCTTTCTTGATGGTGTTTAGAATGGTCTGGATAGGTTTGTGCACTGATTTAGGCATCCTCTGCAGCCGATTCTTTTGCATTGTACTCATCTCTAAGCACTGACTTCTTACAGCCAGTAAGTCACTGATCTCCCTAAGCTTTTCTGGTTTTAGCACCGACAGCCTTGGCTTCATGGCCTCACCAAAATGTGCAATATCCATTGCATCTAGCTTGTCAGTTTTGGCGAGGCGCCCTGCGGATTTAGCGAAGCTTCTTATCTGCGAAGGGTTGCAAACAACAATAGGTAGCCCTGCTTTTTCTGCGGCGCAAACAAACTCTAATTCAAGTCTTCCTGTAGACTCTATTAGCACTCTTTGAGGTTTAAGAGGTTGTAGCTGTTTAATGGCATCCTTAATGCCATTTTTATCATTGGCAACACTAAAGAATTGGCCAGTAGGTCTCACATAAATATCGAGTTGTTTACTGCTGGTATCGATACCGACATTGATCTCTTGAGGTTCCATAAGATAAGCTATCTCCGCCTTGCTATTCGGGCTCGAGGCCCACATGACTATTCGAGTTATGCCTAGTGAGTGCTTATCACGTTCATACTTGTTATCGGTCTTTTACGCACCGGCCAGGCAGCGAACTGTGATAAACAAGGCCTTCGGTGGCCGCCGAAGGTGGGTCTCAATTTACCCGTTAGCGAAAAGGATTTTCAACATCAGAATTGATCAAGAACAACCATACAAGCGCAAGCAGCTTGCTTCGCCCTTTCGGGTCTCCGCGGGAGACCTAATATTATGCACGTTTTGTGCGGTTCGCTTTGCTCTCGGTTTCGCACAAAAAAGGTTTCAGGTAATATTTGGTTATTCTGCCTTAGTTTACTCATATCGAGTATGTGTTTAAGCCTCAGTAGCCATCGATCAAAACGTAACAAGACGTTGTTATTGGTGTAAGATCCCTTCAGCCAGAAGCGCTATTATAGTTACTAATAAGTGAAATTCTTTCTAAATTTAAGTATTTGCTTATACCTAAATCAATAAGTGCAGACTCGATTAATTTAGATAGTAATCTACCCACTACTCTCTTAAAGCGATTATTATTCGATATCACATAATACGCTCCATCACCTTTCATACGCAAAAAAACACCATTGATACCATTCAAACTGTCTTAGGTTATGAATCATTGTTATTTTCATTAGTATGCTTAATAAGGATCTTAATTGCTTGATTAAGTCAAACTACAGAATATACTTCATGGGGTGGTTAATTTATGGAAAGGTACTATAAAAAAAGCTCTTTAAACACTGCTAATAAGACACTTATAAAGTGCTTCGCTCTCACATGTATATGTTTGGCTCTGGGCTGCGATAATAGTGGTTCTGATAGCAATGACACATCCAAGGATACCACAACAGCAAGTGAATCGTTGCTTGCGCAATTTGGCGATGCTCAAGGCCGCTTTAGCGAAGAAACAATGCAGGCGTTATTGGAATATGAGGATACGTCGAACACATTGGCTCTTGTGCAGCTTATCGCAGTTAGTGATGCCTATAGTTTTAGCGACTACGAAAGCTCGATTGAATCAGTATGGTCTAGCGTAGGTGGAAGCACTGTCTTTATGAGCACAGTAGCTGCAACCATGTTCGCTGAAAGGGAATTTAGCGCGATTCGTATCGCCGAATTTCCGAATATTAATGCACTATTAGAAGCTATTAATTCAGACAATTTTACAACCTCTATTAATACGCTGTATGAAGCTTCAACTGATCAGACTTGGATATTAGGAACACCTGGGAATCTTCCGTTTGAACCTTCCGGTTCCTTCTCTGACCCAAGCCTGGATAATCTTGATGAAGATGAAGCCATTGAACTACTTCTCAGCTTAGGCGTATTAGATGATAGCGGCGAAGCGGTATCCCTTTACACAAATATAGATGTCATGATCGATATGATTGTCAGCGATTCACCCGACCCATTTTTTATGATGAACCTCATCGACTTTTATGAAACAGCACAATATTCTGACGGTCGAGAAACAGAACTAACCGGCGAAGAAGCTAATAGCATCTATGGTGAAACCATTGGACTAATACTTTTTTCTTACAATAGCGGCCCATCCTATTCAATGGATGTTGATATTGTTTTGACTGAAGATACTATCGACTGGGAAAAGATTATGATTGTGCGCTACGCCAGCCGTGATGCCTTTTTAAATGCTTTCTTAAACCCTGCTGCACAAGAAGCTTTAGAACATAAAGAGGCTGGATTAGAGAATACTTTTGTTTATTTAACAGAGCTAACTGAAACGGGCACGGAAAATTAGTTATCTTTTTAAGGCGGTTAAAGCTATTACAAGTCATTGGATGCTTCGTAAAAATACTTTTAGTGGGGCAGTTTCCCTCATTGAGTAGACGCCTACCTTTTGAATAGGGTAGGAGAAAAGAAAGTATTCAGCGAAGTACGTATTATTGATTGATACCATGCTTTAAGGCAACGATATTATCATTGTATAACCGACGCCGGACTAATATCACTCGCCGAAAGTAACTCCAACTCAATAAGTAAATATTGGCATCTTTAGACTCCCAACCATGTTTAACCTGACACCAATGCCCTCGGCCATGCTCTTGGTTAATAAGCCTATTCACTTAGTTATATTTTTTCAGATTAAACAGATAAGACATACCCATTTGCTCAAGTTTCTGCATGACCCCTTTGTTAGTCCAAGTTCAATCATCACGGAAAAAACGAGACCATTCTGAACGTTCAGTCGTTCGAATATGGCGAATAATTCAGACAAATTGTGACTCGAATGGCCTTCATTGGCCACCTTAACTCTAACATCCGAAAAGAGTCGCATATTCGCGACCTTAAAGCGTGACCAGTATGATACGTGATCCTCAGGTTTACGAGGGATATAATCTTTGACGCTAGTTATTGTTTACCGCAGATGGGGTTAACCTTGACATAAAAATTTAAATTAGAAAGTGTCGTTAATAGGGGACAATACTTCTCATGCAAATGTTGCTGCAATCAATCTTTAGCGGTTTTTCTACCAGCCTGGTTAAGGCGCGACGGGCTTAATCATGCCCAATAATTCCTTTGTTATAGCATCATTGGTGATCCCCTATTAATGCGCGTAACGTGAATGACCAGAGAGTATCGACAAGAATAATCCCCCAATTACATTTAATTTAGTGGGGGCATTACTACTCTGATATGCAAAGGGCACCCACAATACATGGTTCAAAAAGCTGGCCAGCGTTGATAACTGAATAAAGAGCGAAACTGACCCAATGGCATCAAAATGACATGTTTCTCCCAGTAGACATAGGCTTTATCTGTATAAGTATCGATTTCCCTAGGCAAACTCGATATATCTTTATTGGTTTTTTAAACTTCACTCGCAAGGTTAACTGAAGACTTTGAGCTTGACATAGTATTCAAAGAAAAATTTAAAAGCTTAGTATAACTTATCGAATTCCAACTTATTTTTTGAGTTAATGCTATTGTTAGATTGTGCATTAAGCTATAAGAATCTGGCTTAAATTGCTATATTTTACATATAGAGAAAACCGTTATGTGTTTTTCAGCCACAGCATCGTTCGGATCAGCAACCCTACTTCTAGTCGGCGGTGCTTTGTGTACAACACATGCTATAAAAAATGATAAAACCTATTTATTACTCGCAATTACTCCTCTCCTTTTTGCACTACAGCAAGCGAGTGAAGGGGTGGTATGGATTGGGTACAACGAAAATTTTACTTTACTGACGACAACAGCTTCTATTTTTTATTTGTTTTTTGCCCTATTTTTTTGGCTCACCTGGATACCAATCGTAGCCTTTAGCCTTGAGACAAAAAAATGGAAAAAAGTTTTTTTTATTACATTAATTGTCATAGGTTTTGTCTTTGGTTTATATCTTTGGGCACCTATCCTATTAGAAACGGGACCAAGACACTTACTAAAAACGAGTGTATGCGGGCATAGCCTATGCTATATCACGTCCGATTACAGCTTGTTCGCCATTACAGCAGGACATATTATTTATTCTTTACTCGGCTTTTTATTTTTATTATCGAGCAATAGAATTTTTAGAAAGTTTTGGGCACTTGTCATGCTACTTGGTGTTATCGTCTACTTCACTCAGCGTGAAACATGGGTATCAACCTGGTGTTTCTTTGCTGCATTATCGACCTTATGGATTTATTTTCTATTAATAAATGATTATAAAGCAAAGATGAAAAAACAAGATTCATGATTACAACTGTAAAGCTAATTTAGCCACAGTGTTAGGAGTGATATAATTATTCCATAGTCAGCAAGTATTATTAAACATATTCATGTTGGATATCCATAGTTCAAGGTTCAAGAACCAGTTTAAGTTTTAAACCCTAAGACCTCTCAGATAGCAATCTTTACCCAAATTCAAAACTAGCGCCAATTCCAGCGGACAAACATCAACTATCTATTTTCAGACTGCCTACCAAATCTCCCCTCTCTCCTCCCAACCTTTTGGCACACTTAACCTCCGAGTCATCAACAGCTCCACAGAGATTGGGCAGCTGATTATTCTATAGTCACTCCTGCCGTTATTTAGAGGTCCGCGAAGAGATGTGAGAAAATAATCTGCAAGTGAAAGAGTTACAGTTTGATATAAAAAATGGGATAGTAGCCAAACTGGTAGTTATTGTAGCTTGTACAACCGAGCTAGATAAGTTTAGCTCTATTATTTTAAAGTAATATTTGTGTTTAGCAGAAGAATTTCTTTTGAGGTAGTAATCAGGATAATAGTTGTATGGTATGGATATACTTTTCATCAGAGATATGTTAGTTCCTTCGAGATCAATGACGGTACTCTTGTGACACTCTGTGAGATCCAAAGGTTGATAGTAGCAAGCACGCAGACTTAGGTTTCTCTTTGTTTCAAGATAAATCATTGACTAATGGCAATTTATCTATTCAGTAACCTGTGAAATGGGAATATCTTATTTTCTTATCACAGAAAGGGGATATCTTTCCTCCCTTGTGATCCGCTGACATTTCATATATGTAATCACTTCTGAGTGAGAGCGAAAACATCTGACATTAGGGGTTATCTACTTGTTTTTTGGGTATGTCACACTTGTTTTATGAATTTTTAATATATAATGTTCACCGCTTTGTAGCAGAACACTCCTACTGCTCCAAATATGGATATGACCTTAGCTAAGATAGATAAATTGAAAGTAGCACTTAAAAGTTTAGTTGGTATATTCGTTGGTTTTATTGTTGCGCTAGTTACAATAATGGCTCTCTCATTCTTTAGTATTTTTATATTCTCTTATCTTATTGTTGACAAGGCCCCAATGGATATACTGATGACTTCAGTTGAGCCTTTGATATATTCATTGTTCACAATATTTGTTGGTATTGCTATTGGTATTTACTTATCAGCTGAAATATCGGGAAGTCCAAATATAGTAAATGCGATATTAGTCGCAGCCATGTATGGTGGTTTTATGTTCTATATTGGCCAATCTCCATCGAACCTGGATAAAGAGTATCCCATTTGGTATGAAATAGCATCAAATATAGTTTTGGTACCTTCGTTCATAGCTGGGTACTTTCTTACTCTAAAAGCAAAATCAAATACTTGATGAGGCGGGTTATGCCCAACCACTTCACTTCCTTGCCGACCAGTACGTTAATATGCCCACGTTTCAGCACACATGTACTATTTTGTGTATCAAAATGAAATATAGAAAAGCTGAAATAGAAAGACTCAACTTAAGTGTTCGGTGGCTTAATTCTAAGCACGCCAAAAATGCTTACGATTTTGCAGCTAAATACAGTGCGACCGATTTTTATGGGTTAAATAGTGAAGTCGTTGAATCAATTTTCAAACTAGAGATTGAGAGTGATTCCATTGCAGATGCTTGGTTAAAGAGTAATTTCAATACCGTGGGAACAGTTCAGGGGGTATTTAGTGAGAATGAAGTTTTTATTCTAGCAACCAATATCTTCCTGGATGCTTGGCAGGATATATTTACGCCCACCAAAGATGATGCGATGGTTCTGCACAATAATTCAAACACAGTTTTATTCTATTCTCACGAACATGTACTTGAGATAGGACAAAGGAAAGTATAATAGAAAGCTATCTATATTACAGCACCCAGTCACTTCGCGTTAAATATTAGGTAAAATTTAATACTGTACATAATTAAGGGAAGCTAACCTCAAGGCTATAAAAATCAAACTTGAAAATTGGACACCTTAAACTAAAAGGAATATAAAATGAGAAAAATTTTTCTGGCAAGTATTATTGCTGCAGCTTCACAAGTGACCAATGCCTATGAGGCAAATGAGCTTAAGGGTACTTGGTGCTTTTACGAACAAGAAGCGGCAGGAAATGTCGCCGCTGAAAATGTCACAATTACTCTCCAGAAAGATGGCTCCTATAAGTGGGTCGATAGTTTTTGGAAGCAGGATGGTACTTGGTCTGTTGAAGACAACAAGTTAATAATGTCAAATGTTGGATCTCATAAGCTTCTATCAGTTACTCCAAGCAATGTTGAAATGGTTCGCGGAAGTACAATGAGAATGCGTAAAGGCCCATGCCAATAGAAAATCAATAGGGTCGCCTTATAACTGGCACGTGGATATTAAATGCGATCCGCGTGCCAACCACATTGGGCTTTGATTATCAGAAGCCCAGCATTTAGCTCGCTACTATGGTATATTGCTGGCAATCCTATGTAGGCCAACACCTACCAGTTAAAATTTTATGAAACTCAAATTTATTTTACCGAACATGAAGAGTTTATTTTTTACCCTGTCCTTTTTATTTATTTCCGGGTGTGCCTCAACCCCTAACATATATGAGAGACATGAGAAGGCTAACGAACTTGAGGCTCAGGCGGAGGAAGCCAGGGTCCGCAATAACTATTCTATGGCTACACAACTAGACAGAAAGGCCGAGAACCTAAGAGAAAAAGATATTACCAACAAAGAGGATATCGTTTCATATATATTCTCCGGACTTTTTCAGCGACTACTGGGAGGAAGCTCCAAGAGTGACAAAAATGATTGGCGGTAAAGCAACGCACTAGACTATATCTTGATCAACAAGCGTTAGCGGAAGTTCGATTAGCCCCTTCAAAGAATTTTCGCTTCAAATTTTCCTCACATAAAATGACAATTGCGTTCGTCATATCGACCTCAGTATTGATGAACGACCAGCGAAGATATCCCCCCCTGAAAAATTCAATGTAAGTGATGTATTGTTATCTTCATTCGAAACCTCTCACAGCACCAAATGCTGAGGCTAATGGTATAATCGGGATTAGACTCGCTTAAACACTGCTGCACAGCTAAAAACATGCTTCACTCTGGACTGGCTATCGGTCAGCTTGGTGATGACTATGATCAGGAACTAGACCCGAAAGCTGCTCAAATTGTTTACAGGCCAAACTACTGGAAAACCCGTGCATCCCATACTCTCTATAGAAAACCTGCAGTGCCGCTACGGTGAGCAGGTAGTTATCGAATCAGTCTCCTTTGCTTTACAGGCCGGGGAAATTGCCTGTTTATTGGGCCCCAGCGGTTGTGGCAAGACAACGCTGCTGCACGCCATCGCTGGTTTTCAACCGGTCGCAGCGGGGAGTATCCAGCTATCCGGGAAAGTGATTTCCTCCCGTGAGAAACAGATTCCCGCAGAGCAACGGAAAATTGGGGTGGTCTTTCAGGACTACGCCCTCTTCCCACACCTCACTGTTGAGCAGAATATTGCCTTCGGTATCCAATCAATTCCGAAAAGCGAGCGGCAATCCCGCACCCAGTCTTTGCTAAAGTTAGTGCGCCTGGAAGGCTTCGGGCAACAGTACCCGCACCAGCTTTCTGGCGGTCAGCAGCAGCGTGTCGCTCTGGCTCGAGCACTGGCACCGCGCCCCAAGCTGTTACTTTTGGATGAGCCCTTCTCCAACCTGGATACCGAGTTGCGCCGCAATCTCGCCGCCGAAGTCCGCCATATACTGCGCGAAGAGAAGATCCCTGCGATTATTGTTACCCACGACCGCCATGAGGCCTTTATTGCCGGAGATAAGTTGGGAGTGCTTAGCCAGGGCCAATTACAGCAATGGGATAGCCCCCTAGACACTTATCAGACACCAAGAAATTTGGTAGTTGCAAGGATCGTCAGTGAAGGAAACATCATTTCCGGCACTGTTGTGGGCAATGACCTGATCAGCACCCCTCTGGGGGAAGTAAAGGCTCCGACAGCTGCATACGCAGAGGGAGATAAGCTCGAACTGTTTGTGCGCAGTGAGGATATTGCCGCAGGCGAACATCCCGGAGCTGTTATGGCCCAGGTTATGGAAAAGAATTTTCTCGGCAATCAGGTGAACTATCGCTTTCAGCTGGCCGCAGGGGAAACTGTCGAGGCCGCTTTAAATGCAGATATTCAAGCGGCTCCCGGTGATAAACTTCCCCTGCATCTCTCCTCTGCACTGGTGTTTGACCAGGCCCGATAGACGCTATCAGGACAGGGCGGGTGCTTCAGAGCCCGCCAGGGCTGTGCGCTCCTCACCTCTGCGCCAACCAATGGAACGGCTCAATAAAATTACCGGTATCAATCCCACCAGGACAATCAACAAGGCTCCCAGGGCCGAGCGTTCCAGCATCTCATCGGAAGCAAACTGGTAAACATAAGTGGCCAGGGTATCAAAGCCAAAGGGGCGTAGTAGCAAAGTCGCCGGCAGTTCTTTCATACAATCCACAAATACCACCAAGCCACCCGTTAGCAGGCCTGTACGCACCAAAGGTAGATGTACAGCCCACAGGGTTTGCCAGCTATTGCGCCCCAGGGAGCGGGCAGCGCGATCCATTGAAGGGGTTACCTTCTCCAGGCTGGATTCTATGGCCCCTGTGGACACTGCCAGGAAGCGCACCGTGTAGGCAAAAATAATGGCGAAAATACTGCCGCTTAACAGCAGCCCTATGGAGATATCAAAGTGTTCACGTAAAAAACCATCCACCGCATTATCAAAAGCGGCCAGGGGAATCAGAACACCAATCGCCAATACCGCCCCTGGCATTGCATAACCCAGCTTGGAAAAGCCGACCAAGACCCGTACGGATCTTTTGGGTTGCAACCGCTTACCGTAAGCCAACAGTAAACCCAAAAACACAGAAACCAGTGCCGCTGCGATTGACAGCAACAAGCTATTGCTGGCGATCTGTATAAAATCTTCGCTCCAATAACTGGAGAAGTTGCTGAATGCGTAACCTCCCAGAACCAGCAGGGGAATAATAAAACCGGCCACCAACAGTAACCCGCAGAACAATAGAGCCACACCGGATCGCCAGCCGCGCAATAGATAGCGTTCACGCTGGGAATTTGGCGATTGTACAAAGTGCTTCTGTCTCGCCCGCCCCATTCGCTCCAGCGTAATTAACAGAACGACAAAAATCAGAGTGCTACAGGCAATTTGTGCCGCGCCTCCTAAATTACCGTGGCTCAACCAGGTATCGTAAATCCCGACACTCAAGGTGCGTACGGCAAAGAAGTCCACGGTGCCGAAATCATTCAGGGTTTCCATCAACACCAGTGATAAACCCACCGCAATTGCCGGGCGTGCCATTGGCAGGGAAACGCGCAAGAAGCTCTGCCAGGGCGTACAGCCCAATGACCGGCTCGCAGCACGTATACTGCCGCACTGCTCGATAAAGGCTGCTCGCGCGAGCATATAGACATAGGGGAAGAGCACCAGTGACAGCATGGCAATCGCCCCACCCATGCTACGGATCTCCGGGAACCAGTAATCCCTAGCTGTCTGCCAATCAAACCAGGCCCGCAAGGACTTTTGCACAGGGCCCGCATACTCCAGCAAATCCGTGTAAACGTAGGCAATCACATAGGCGGGAACAGCAAACGGCAATAACAGCCCCCACTCAAACAAACGTCGCCCGGGGAACTGGCACATGCTCACCAGCCAGGCGCTGCCCACGCCTGCTATCAGCGTTACCAAACCGACACCGCCAGCCAGAATCAATGTGGAGGACACATAGTGAAACAACACCGTATCCACCAGGTGCGGCCAGATATTTTCTTCAGGGAAAAATGCCAACCAAAAAATGGATAGCACTGGCAGGGCTACCAGTAGGGAAATAGTAGCTACCAGTAGCAGCCAGCGGGAAGCTGATAAGTTTGCTCGGTTTAGCATGGATTAAGGAATCAAAAGCTCATTATAAAAGAACGGCCCTGGTCTCTCGACAGGGCCGTTCGAATAAGGCTGAGATAGTGCTGCCAATTTGCCAAGCAGCAATTCCCATTCAGTTAACCATTCTAAAAGTCAAAGCGTACTTCATCAACCATACGGGAAGCCGCCGGAACGTAAGAACCGATCTCCGTGAGACTCAGATCGTCTTCTTTAAACTCACCCATATACTCCTTAATCAACTCAGAGCGGGCAGTGCCAGGGCGTACCGGGAACTCAAAGTTTTTCTCAGCGTAAGAGTATTGAGCATCGGCGCCGCTGAGGAATTCCAGCAGCTTAACGGCATTTTCACGGTTGGGGGCATGCTTGGTCAGCGCCGCACCGGAAATAAACATATGGGTACCGCGATCTTTCTGGTTAGGGAAGACCAGGTTGACTGACTTGGCCCAATCCACCTGCTCCGGCTGCTCCTTATTGGTAATCATTTTACCAAAGTAGTAGCTGTTACCCAGGGAAAGGTCGCAGACACCTTCGCTAATGGCTTTAACCTGAGCGCGGTCATTGCCCTGAGGCTTACGCGCCAGATTCGCTTTCACGCCTTGCAGCCACTCTTTGGTTTCTGCTTCACCGTGATGGGCGATCATGGAGGCGATCAAGGACAGGGTGTAGGGGTGCTTGCCGCTGCGAGTACAGATTCGGCCCTTCCACTTAGGGTCTACCAACTCTTCGTAGCGAGTAATTTCGCCGGGCTTAACGCGGTCTTTGGAGGCGTAAATTAAACGCGCTCGGGTGGTCAGGCCGAACCAGTTGCCGGCGTTATCGCGAAATTGTGATGGGATATTGTCTTCCAGGATTTCACTGCTTACCGGTTGGGTCAGCTGCTTATTAAGTAGATCCATCAGGCTGCTGGTATTGGAAGTCAGGACCAGGTCGGCGGGGCTGTTGCGCCCTTCCCTTTGCAGGCGCTCATTCAAGCCTTTACTGGCGTAGACCACTTTGGTCTCAATACCGGTTTTTGCGGTGAACTCCTTCAAGATCGGCTCTATCAGGAAAGGCTGTCGGTAGGAGTAGATATTTACCTGCTCGGCCGCACTGGCACCCACAGCACCCAACAAGCCGGCAACTGCCAGCACTTTTTGAAATAGAGCTCTGGTAGACATTATCGATGATCACCCTCAGATTAAACGAGAAACATTCTCATTTGATTTAATAGCAATGTCAATAAAAATACACATGGCTTCAATTGACAAAGCAAAGTCGCAATTTTCCTCCTATGCTTAGGCTTGAAACTGCCACAGATAGAGGCCTCATGTACCGCTTTGGGCTTGTAATAGCATTGATCCTGACAGTCTACGGCTGCGAAGGCCCCAAGGACTCCAAACCGCCTGTAGCTCCTGCGGATGAAGCGGCTACCGACGCCATGAAGGAGCCCATTGCCCCACCAGGTGATATGGGGAAGGCCGACAAAAAAGCTACAGCTATCTGTACCCCCGAGTGGTTTGAATGGGTCCAGCAGCAGGTTATTGCACAACAAAATGGCGATATGGCCAACCTTTACCCTTCTGGTATGCCAACTACCGGCAGCGAGGAGTGGTTCACTGCTATTTCCCAGCTCAGCGGAGTCGATACCAGCGGCTTACAGCCCGGAGGAATGGAGTGGTGTGAGGCCATCCAAAAGCACCTCACAGAGGGTAGTGGGCAACCCCTGCAGTGAAGACCAGCAGATCAAACCCCGATGTTTACGAATTGATTGGAAGTATGAATCACCCGGTTAAAGGAAGCTTTGATTCACTGAACATCGCAACTGAGCAAAACAGACAGCGAGGTAATAGCATCATGCAGCCTATCAGCAAATTGTTGCTGGCCGTTATCGCCGCCACAGCAATACCAAGCGCAATCGCCAAAGAAAAGCCACCTCCCGGAGCTATGGCCCTTTCCACCGTGTTAACTAAATTGGAACAACAGGGCTACACCCCAATTGTGGAAGTTGACTTGGACAACGGTAAGTGGAAAGTTGAAGCCTATAAGGGCGAGCAGAAGTACGATCTTCATGTAGACCCAAATTCTGCTGAGGTCTTATCGGAAAAACCGGACAACAATTAACGATTGTGGTCCCCTCTCCCAAGACACCTAGGCGGGCCGGCTCCCAAAGCCGGCCCAACTTTATTTACATTACAAATTTGATGCAATGCACGCCATAAATTGCAGTGTCAAAACAAACTCGGCCATATCCCGGATAGAATTTGCTATCCGTTTATCAAAGCTATTAATAAGAATTTACCGGAATTGACAAGTGCCTGACGGGATTGGTCAATCACTCCGCGTGAATTTGGTTTAGTCTTTCTGGAATCAACGCCACAGGATAATAAAATGACAACGCAAACCCTGACCCGGCAGGATGCAGACATAGCGGTACTGCAAAATCATCTCGACAAACAGCGCCGTGCCTACCTGGCCAACCCAACCCCCAGCTACCAGCAGCGAATCCAGGACCTTAAAACCCTTGCCCGGCTCCTGCGCGAACAGCAGGAGCCCATTATCCAGGCAATCAGTAATGACTACGGAAATCGTGCCCGGGAAGAAATACTACTCTACGATATCTACCCTGCCCTCTCTGGTATTAAAGAGACGATCAAGCGCTTAAAGAGGTGGATGAAGCCCAGAGCACGCCATACAGACTTTAAGTCCTATCCATTGTCTAAGAATCGTGTTGTCCCACAGCCCCTGGGAGTCATTGGCGTCATTGTGCCGTGGAACTTCCCGATAAACCTTAGCTTTTCACCACTGACCAATATTTTCGCTGCAGGCAACCAGGCGATGGTCAAAATGTCCACTAACTCCAAGCACCTGGCAGAATTACTCAGTGAAGTTAGCGAGCAGTATTTCTCAGAAGAAAAACTTGTTTTTATTCCCGATGCCAATGAGATAGGCCCAATTTTTTCCAGCCTTAAATTCGATCACCTGATCTTTACCGGCTCCAGTAATACTGGCCGCGCGGTAATGCGCTCCGCCGCAGAAAACCTAACTCCAGTTACCTTGGAGCTCGGAGGCAAATCGCCGGCAATTGTTGCCCCAGATTACCCGGTAAAAAAAGCAGCCGAGCAACTAATCTATTGGAAATTGGTAAATGCCGGGCAGATCTGTGTCAATGTGGACTACCTCTTCTTACCTGATGAACATCTTGAAGAGTTTATCGAACACGCAAAACATTATGTTCAGAAGCGTTACCCTGACTTAAATGGCCGGGATTACACATCCATTATTGACGACACGTCTTATCAACGCATCTGGGCAACCCTGGATGATGCTAAAGCCAAAGGTGCTAAAGCTATAGATTTAAGCTCGGGCAAACTGGACAGGGACAATAAACTGCGTAAGTTCCCTCCGCATATCCTCACTAATGTCGATAGCGAGATGCTGGCAATGCAAAGGGAAATTTTTGGTCCTCTATTGCCTATTATCACATACTCCAAGCCTGAGGAAGTTATTGAATATATTAATGCCCGCCCGAGACCCCTGGCAATTTACCCCTACACCCACGATAAAACGCTGCAGAATTTATATATCGATAAAGTAATGTCTGGAGGCGTATCGGTAAATAATTGCGTACTGCACGTTGGCCAGCACGATATTCCATTTGGCGGTGTTGGTGAAAGTGGTATGGGCCACTACCACGGCTACGAAGGATTCCTGACTTTCTCTAAACTGCGCCCTATCTTCTATCAGGGCCCAATTGATCTATTGAAGTTACTACGCCCTCCCTATGGCAAGCTCTCAACTCGTGTTATCGACTTTATGCTAAAACTAACCCGCTAATCTTTTATGGTCTGGTAACACCCTGTTGCCGGACCATTCACTGCTATAATAGCCCCCTGACCAATTCAAAATCACTACAGCCCGCTGGCACTGCGATAATCCCTAGTCCAAACTAATACTATGGCTTGTTAGTAGTTTGGGGCCGTAGATGATTTTTCTCACCGCCATAGCTTTAGTTGGCAACCTCACAAATCCAATTCCCCCCGGACTTGATCCCAATAAACCCGCCCCCATCTACGACAGCCCAGATCTTTACGGAGCAGAACCCTCAGTCATCGCATTGGATTTATCCACTATTAAAGCAAAACTGCACAGTCTGGGATTTAATCCCATCACTCATATCGAATTTGTCGGCGGAAGGTGGAAAATCCAGGCGGTCTACGGAGGAGAGTTAAGGGCGCTGGAAGTGAACCCAGACAACGGAATTATTATTGCTGACCGACCAGCCAATTGAGTTTGGCCGACTTATTCGCAACGTTTTTTTTGAAAAATAAACCTGCAGAGTCAGATCAGTCACGAAATGATTCTATTGAATACAATCACTAACTCTAAAATCCCTACGGTCTATTCAATGAATAGAGTCACGGTATTGCAATGGTGTCATCCCTTTCCAGCCCCGGTAAGCCCGAATAAATGAATTGGGTTCTTTAAATCCCAGCATAAAAGAAATCTCACCTAGCTGAAGACTCGATTTGGCGAGGTAGTGATCTGCCAAATTTGACCTAACCCCCTGTAAAATTGTCTGGAAGGATTGATTCTCCTCGCCCAGTTTCCGCTGCAAAGTCCTTTTACTAATGGCCAAACGTTCAGAGACAGCTTCGATAGAACTCTCACCGGCTGGTAGTAACTCCATCAATACAGAACCTACCCGCTCTCCCATTGTAGCTTCACTGTCCAGATCCTTTAGTTGTTGGCTCAATTTACCTTCAAAGAAATCCCACATGGGTGCATTGGCAGTCAGAAATGGTTTTTTCGCATCTTGCGCTGAAAAACAAATTCTCACCCGGTCTGACTGCTTAATTGAGCAACTAAAGAACTCCCGATAAGGCGTTTGATCTTCAGTCAGCTGCGGTAGTGCCAATTCGCAAGCGATATCATACATAAACCAGTAAGCTCTAAGTCCATTGAAAGCGTAATCTCGAGGATTAAGAAGAGCTCCACCAAAGCATAAATGCTTTATCAGAGAGCGGAGGGGTTTGATGAAGCCTCAATGCTCGCTTGGCACCATAAATTTGAAGAAATGGAACCTGAACAACATCAGAGGTTTCTTGAGTCTTTAATTATGGAACCTGAAGATATAAAAAGTACAAGAGGTATTTATGAATTTTACCTCATCCCGAGTCTAAAAAAATCAAGGTAGGACAGCTGGAGCTATTCGTAAACGGAGCGCTACTTTAGTTAGGTTATACACAGTTCATTGAAGAATCGAACTTGTCCATGGCTAGGCTCTTGGAGGGCATAGGCCAATAATGTTCTCTTCAGCGACAATGTCAACACGGTTCCTGTGATTTGTCACCCGCCGATTCTTCTCAAAAAGGGCACCCGCGTAGCCACTTGAAACAGCTTCCTTGTACCGATTAAACGTGTCCCTCGACATGCCAAGCATCTTGTATGCTTTAGAGATAATAGCTATATTTAACGCTGCCCAAAACAAGGAAGGAAAAAACAAGGAAGGAGAAATGAAAACTATTGTTTTGCTTTGTTCACTCGGCGTTGCCAGTACTGTTATTGCACATCCTTTGCACGACTCACATAAACACCAACACGGATATACTTGCGGGCATGCTGCTGAGTGGCATATCGATCATTTTGATTACAGTCACGACGGCCATGATCACCATAGTCATATGGATGAGACCCACGAGGCCGATTTAAAACTTCACAAAGCGCATAAGCATGCCCACAGTTTAGATTGTGGTCACGAATCTAGAGTTCAAAATGGGCTGGTGGAATATAAACATGATGATCACTGGCATCATCAACACGGCGATCACTTCCATGAGTCCCACGGATAGGAAACACTGCTAATTTGTCGATACGAGCGCCTCATTGAGGTTTGTGCGCGATTTACATAAGACGAAGAGAGCCTGTACCCTCTTCTTTTTTCAGTGTCATCCTTGGATGGGGCAAACAGGATAAGTGTCGAAGTAAACGATTAAAATTTAGTAGTTCAGACTTGAACTGACAGAGCCCCCCTGAAAAACCGGTAACTATCAGATCAAGTCTGAACCACTACAGGTTATACATTCCGAGCTAAATCCTCTACTAATCGCTGTTTAAATGTTAAAACCAAACTTCCTTGGTCAAATTGGTCACAAAAATTTACAGTGATATGTAAACATTGGTTTTTAACTAAGGGATCTATTCAGTGAATAGAGTCCCGGTATTGCAATGGTGTCATTCCTTTCCAGTCCCGGTAGGCCCGAATAAATGAATTGGGTTCTTTAAATCCCAGCATAAAAGAAATCTCACCTAGATGAAGACTCGATTTGGCGAGGTAGTGATCTGCCAAATTTGACCTAACCCCCTGTAAAATTGTCTGGAAGGATTGATTCTCCTCGCCTAGTTTCCGCTGCAAAGTCCTTTTACTAATGGCCAAACGTTCAGAGACAGCTTCGATAGAACTCTCACCGGCTGGTAGTAACTCCATCAATACAGAACCTACCCGCTCTCCCATTGTAGCTTCACTGTCCAGATCCTTTAGTTGTTGGCTCAATTTACCTTCAAAGAAATCCCACATGGGTGCATTGGCAGTCAGAAATGGTTTTTTCGCATCTTGCGCTGAAAAACAAATTCTCACCCGGTCTGACTGCTTAATTGAGCAATCAAAGAACTCCCGATAAGGCGTTTGATCTTCAGGCAACTGGGGTAGCGCCAATTCCAATGGTCGAATTTTCTCCCGGGTTCCCAAACGAGCCAGGCGGATATAGAAAATTAATTCACTCAAGCCCAAAGCCGCAGGAATATTTCCATCACTTCCATAGCACTCTAAATTGAGCTTTGTGAACTCGTCAGTAATATCCAAGTGCAATTCCATGGGACCAATCAATGGCTTATATTGCTGTATCCGCAGTAGAGCTTGATTCAAGTTTGCACTGCACAGGCTCGCAAATATGGGAGGGTCAAACGCCTCAGCCGAAAGGTGCTCTGCCAGTAAGAGCGGTAGTGGCCGATCCTTCGAGGCCTGATCAATACCACACCAGAAGCGGAAATACTCTACCGGAGTAAGTGTCACAGCTTCCCGCTGTAATAAATCCGCAGGTAACCCGGCATAGGCCAGAGCCAGCGCTGTATCGATATTCATATCATGTAATATCAACTTCCAGCTGGGAGGTACCAGAAATTTAGCTGCGCGTTTGATCATTACCGGGCCTGCCTGCAATTAAGACTTTTCCATCGTCTGACGGGAAAACTTCAGTACCATTTTACGGGGCAGTAAAGGCATTATCCAATTTAGAAATAATTTAAGCCGCGTCTCATTAAAAGCAACCAGATCTCCGCGCTCCATCGCCTGGTAACCACACCTGGCTACAGACTCAGCTGAGCGAGCATTCTTCCAAATATCGACACCCTGAAGATCACCTGCCGCCACAAATCCTGTCGCAACAGCGCCGGGGCACAAAGCGGTTACTGTTACACCTGTGCCTTTCAACTCTTCAGCAAGTGCCTGGCTAAATGAAGTTACATAGGCTTTAGTTGCGTAGTAAACCGCCTGTAAAGGGCCCGGAATAAAAGAGGCTGTAGATGAAACATTAAGAATATGTCCACTATTGCGACCAACCATCCCCTTTAAATACAAGTGGGTGAGATTGGTAAGGGAAACCATATTCACCTGCATCATACCCTGCTCAACTCCCAGGTCCCGCTGATGGAAGAGACCGTGACCACCAAAACCCGCATTGTTGATTAGAGTGCCAACCTCCACGCCCTCGCTTTGGGTTCTCTCAAAAATTCTCTGCGCGGACATGGGGTCAGAAAGGTCTTCTGCAATAACCATTGCCTGGATACCAAACTCCCTCTCCAGCTGCTGTTTGAGTGCTGAAAGCTTCCCCTCAGACCGAGCAACCAGAACCAGGTTGCCGCCCTTAGATGCATGTATCCTGGCAAGTTCAAGGCCAATGCCACCAGAGGCCCCAGTAATAAGTGCCGTTTCCATCTACCTGTCTCCCAAGCGTTAATCTTGGAATCAGTATATGATCAGAAGGCGCCAACTAAGAATCCGATAGTGCCAAGTGGCTATCAAATCATGTCATCATTGATTAGTAGATTATTGGTTATTTAGACAAATTAATTAGAAAAGGGCTTTACCCTTACTTCCTACTATCAATAATTAAGGTATCGTCTTCGATGATGTAGCTGGGTACGTCCAGGTTAGCAATGTACCAAGATTGACTCTTACCAGTGAGGTCAAAGATCATATACTTCTCCCAATTATCCCACTCACTCTCAACACACTGTAGCGCCCCGGCTAGGTCCTGCCTCTCAACAGAAACACCCTCTGATAAATACGTAGATTCAGAACATGGGATTATCGAGCAATAGTAATCACGCTCGGCTAGTTTAGGCATGCCATCCTCATAATCCACTTGAAGCAGTCGCTTCGAGAATGACGCTGTTTAGGGACTCTATTGCATTAGTCATGTAGATCTCTTTGCAGATTATCCATTGCTCTTCTCATGTTATCCCCCAATACAAAGTGCGGAGACAGGAGCAGTTACACAATTAAATGTACAGCCTTTTTTCTTAATATATAACCAGAGTTACAAATAGGGACAACATTAAATATATACCCCCCTTAAATACTCCTAATCCCTGTTGCCAATTTTCGAAGCTGCAAACATACTCATAGCATTAATAATACTATAGAGAACGATTTAAAAACACCAAATACAATATTGCATAAACTTACGAAACTTAAAATACCGAGGCATTTGTATTTTTAATAAATCTATCCATAGATAGATAGTTTTAGCTTTTAATCACAGAGCAAAAAAACCAAGGGGAACCGGGCAAGCCCTCTTTTTACTCCCAGGCCCCTCGAAAAATATAGTTTTATATTTCCTAATCTAGACAGGAGGGTTCACTGATACTAAAAACATTCCCGACCCATACATTAGAACCATCACATGCGTTTATATTAAGATCGAGTAAATCAAAATTTTGATTACCAGTCACCGTATTACCAAGAATAAAATTTCCCTGCTGCCCAAACAAATCCATTAGTATGCCTGCACTAGCAGAATCTGTGCCTCCATTATTAATCACACTATTCTGAGAAATAGTACTTCCATCCGATCTCTGGATAATAACACCCCAACCTGTATTATTGTTAACATTATTCTGCGAAATCAACGAATCACCTGCATCCAGCAATACTCCCACTGAATTACTTTCCATTTCATTAAGGATAATAGTGTTATTTGGGTCAAATACATAAACCCCTATATCACTTGTTTGAACTGTGGATAGAGCCAATGTATTGCCCTCGCTCCTCAAGGCAATTCCTGCACTTGAACTTCCCGAAACAATAACACCCTGAATGGTATGAAAACCATTTTCACCGGCATTAATACCAAGGCCACAATCTCTAACGGCCCCATTCATAAGATCACCACCGGTTAAAAATGCTGCCACACCATCAAGTGAAATACCACGAGATGTTCCATCACAAACAACAGAAAATCCATCAAGATTAAGGGAACCCGACGGGCCTTCAACACTTAATGCTGGGCTTACATTACAGACAAGATTTCTATCTAAAACTTCACTTGTTGTAATAACATCGCCACAGTCTATGGCAAATGCTGATAAAGAAGCTGCCAAAGTTACACATACAAACATATTCGTCAGTACGATCTTACAAAAAATAAAGCGTCTAATACTCATACCAGGCCTCTCTCGTATCAAATACCAATGGAATAGAGTAAAAATAGGCAATAGTTCTGTAATGGAGGCATTCAACCTGATAAATTGTCCTAAAATCAAACAGTTTCTTTTAGGAAATACAACAACCGACTTAAAACTACTATTTAATTGGAACCGTACTTAAGGGAGGGATAACTACTTCCTGCGTCTAATAAAGAAAAATAAAACCCATGGCATTAAAAGTGCTTCCTACTTAAACATTAGAATCACTACATTTTTTAAGATCATCGAAATCTACGCTTTTATTATTGTTTTCTATTTTATTCTGAGTGAAATTCGCGACCTAGGGCCTGTCTACACTAATTAGCCTGACTGCTATAAGTGAAAAGCTGATAAGGAATAAAAAAACACAGCCAAACTATCAAATTGACGGAACAAGCGCTCCAACTTATTACGCTTCTTGTACAGCTAACAATCATACTCCCATTGTGTGAACCAGTTAATCTTAGGAAGAACCACTAGAATCATACTGTGATCCAGCACCGACTGCCACGTATCATCACCTTCATACACCTTATTCATAATGATTCTGGCACCATTCCAACCACAGTTTTCTAGCGTTCTTAGCATATTACGCTGTTCGGGTGTATCGTATACTGCCCAGCCGATAAAGAAAAAATAACGGTTGATTTATCATCTGCTGCTATCATGTGAATTTTAGCTGTCCATCCACCCCTTGATCTTCCGGTGACTTGTGGATCGTTTTTTAATGCACCGGTAGTATCAGGATGTATTTTAAAAATTGCGTTATTGATAAACACGAGGTCTATCTGAATATTAATCACATCACCCTTTCTGAACAACAGAGAAATATGATCCAAAACCCCTCTTAATATAGCCCCTCCGGCTTAACCGGCTTCTCCCTCACTGAGCAAAGATCACTTTCTGGAGAATTATAGATATCTTGTTCAAAACTCATTTTTTACCTCAGAAACATCACACCCCTCATGAAGAAATTACAATAGTTTTCTTTTAATCAAAGCTGTAGCCGATGCCTTCGCAATAAGCTGCTCCCTTTGAAAAAGTTCTCCTTCCAGAAAACAGACGGTTTCACCTTTAGATACAACTCTGCCAACACCCTCAATTGGCCCAACTTTAGCTGGGCGAAAAAATTGAGTCTTTAGCTCTAGTGTCGGAGCAAATTGACCGACATTGAGGGAAAATACAAGTGCAGGACCCATTACGTCGTCGAGCATTGCATACAGAAATCCGCCCTGTATTGCCCCCGCAGGGTTTAAGGATGATTTCCGGGCATAAAAGCGAGCTTTCATCTCCATTTTTTCACGCGAATAGCTTATCAACTCAAATCCCAGAGTTTTCGCACACTCCGGTACCGGCAGCTCTCCCGACTCGACCATTTCATAAATATCCATATTCCCTCCCTTACCAATTGCACTTATTATCCGAAACCAAGAGTTTTAAAAGGCATTAAATTAAGTGAAAACATTATGAAGCACTTAGGGAAAAATAAGGAGGAGATAAATAGCATAGTCACCCATCTTTTTCCTTAAAAAATTTTATCTTTATTTCATTAATTAAAAAATCAAAACTTAGGTTTTGTACTGTTCCGCAAACAATCCGATTGGAGACCTGTGACGGATAAAGTTTCACCATAGATTTCAAAGAAAATCTCCATGCCTGAGCCATTGGTAACAACTTTCCACGTACAAAATTATTGTAGATATTCTAGTGTTGCCTGCTAACTCAAGGCTAAGTCTTGAAAATTTAAGCTTCCTCAAACACGCTTTATATGGACGAAAAAGACTTGCTTCTCAACACCCCAACATGAGAATGACATATTATTTTTCATACCATCCAAGAAAGGTTTAACACTATGATAACGGTTGACGAAAATTTTTGGCGTAACTACTACGAATTACACAACAAAGCACGATTTGTCGAACTGATTGATAGGTTCTATGACCCAGACGCGCTATTTGAGAATCCGCGAAATCAGTTTCGTGGACGCGAGGAAATAATCAAATATTTTCAAGGTGCCGGCGAGTTCGCGAAGTTGACGTTAACCCCGACAGAGATATGGGTTAAACCCAATGCTACAGCGACCGAAATAGAATTCACAGCTGAGGCCAAGCAGGATATCCCTGATTTTGTAACTGGCCCCCTCAAGGCCGGTGAAATCAGCAGGATCAAAATGGCAGCCACCTATCGTATGAAAAGCTCATTAATAGTCCAAGCATTAGTGTTTTGGGGCCCAAGATAGACTGAACCAAACCTTTAGTAGCAGCTTTGTCCACGCTGTTGACACTCCCAATAAACACAAAAAAAGAACCGCGTCAGTCAGAGCGGTTTTTCATCCTCTTTAGCCACCATAACTCTTTCTGCCTATGATGGACCTTCCATAGCAGTCGCCCTACTTCAGACTGAGCCACTGTTAAGTTTCTGCAACAGATGCTCCTTTCGCGATGCAAATATGAATCTTGCAGATACCAAAGTTCATCGCTTTTTCACCAACCAACTTTCTCCAAACCAAAAAAGAGCCCCGCAATTGCGGGGTTTTTTAGATAGGCTATTAGGCCGGCTTACATCATGCCGCTCATGCCACCCATACCGCTCATGTCAGGAGCAGCCGGCTTCTCTTCCGGGATTTCTGCAACCAAGGCTTCGGTGGTGATCATCAGGCCAGCGATAGAAGCTGCCGCTTGCAGAGCAGAGCGGGTCACTTTAGCTGGGTCCAGGATACCCATTTCCAGCATATCGCCGTACTCACCAGTAGCAGCGTTGTAACCGAAATTGCCTTCGTCTTGCTTGATCTTGTCAACAACTACAGAAGCTCCGTCACCAGCATTGGAAACGATCTGACGTAGAGGCATTTCCATAGCGCCTGGTCTTCGTTGTCACCACTTACGGAGATAGCCTGGGTAGCGCGAACCAGAGCGGTACCACCGTCAGGTACTACGCCTTAATAAGTGCCGTTTCCATCTATCTGTTTCCCAAGCGTTAATCTTGAATTCAATATATGATCAGAAGGCGCCAATTAAGAATCCGATGGTGCCAAGTGACCATCTAATCGTGACACCATTGAGTAGTAGAATATCGGTAATTTAGTCAAATTAATTAAAAAAAAGAAGCTTTGCCCTTACTTCCTCTTACCAATAATCAGCAACCACCCGCATAGCGGGTGGTATGGTGAAAGCCCCCAGAGGGGGCTATTTACAACCCCGCCAGTTGCATCTGCTCTTGCCGGCGCTCCAAAACCTCTTGATTCTTGATGTACTCTCGAATCATCTGCTCATCAAGACCTACTGTACTCACGCAGTAGCCCCGAGCCCAAAAATGTCTTCCTGTGAAATTTCTCTGCACTTGCTTGTACTTCCGAAATATCTGGATCGCAGATTTCCCTTTCAGAAACCCAACCGTATTGGAAACACTTAACCTTGGAGGAATCATTAACAACATATGAATGTGATCCCTCATTGCGTACCCCTCGACCAACTCAATGCCTTTTTGACGACATAAGTCTCGGAATATTGCTCCAATCTCACGCCTCAATGCTCCAAATAACGCTTTCTTTCGATACTTGGGCACAAATACCACATGGTACCTGCAATAATGTTTCACGTGAGCTTGGCACTGCCAATCTCGCATATGGCCTCCT
Source organism: Microbulbifer sp. A4B17 (assembly GCF_003076275.1). Taxonomy (NCBI): domain Bacteria; kingdom Pseudomonadati; phylum Pseudomonadota; class Gammaproteobacteria; order Cellvibrionales; family Microbulbiferaceae; genus Microbulbifer; species Microbulbifer sp. A4B17. The sequence continues at coordinate 1,269,551 of NZ_CP029064.1, read as the reverse complement.
TAAAGAACTTGCCGGTTCACGGAGGCCATATTTTTACTCTGCACGCCGGAACGGCAGAGCCTTGTCAAGTCTCACCGCCTGAGGCGGTGGTTTACCTATTTGTTAATTAAGGTATCGTCTTCAATGGAGTAGCTGGGAACATTTAGGTTGGCAATGTACCAGGATTGACTTCTACCATTAAGGTCAAAAATCATATAGTTCTCCCAACTATCCCACTCACTCTCAACACACTGTAGCGCCCCAGCTAAGTCATGCCCCTCAACAGAAACTCCCCCTGGCAAGTACTTAAACTCATAACATGGGATTATCGAGCGATAGTAATCACGCTCGGCTAGTCTAGGCACACCATCCTCAGAACCCACTTGAAGCATAAACACTTTTATTTCATGATCTAGTCGGTCCTGGGCTTTTGGTGGCTGCTTTCCATGTTTTTTGGGTTCAACTAAAACATCAAGTTGTTCTAAAACCTCACGCCTAGGCTTAACAATAAGTAAACGATACCAAGACCAATCTACGGAGATCATGGCATCTTCTTCAATATCATCAAGATCTATATATAAAAAATATCCCCTATCTGCCACCGAATTTGGAAACCAGGATAAGAAAAATGGAGAACCTCCAAGAGCGACGCCTATAATCACAAGGAAACCCATGCAGCCCCATAAAATCTTTTTTCGAAGCCCATCCATAGCCAACATCCATAAGTCCTGTTTGTTTAAAAACTAAAAAATCAACTTTGTAGTGCCCTAAAGCACCCCAAAATTATAATCTAAAAACCTAAATCCCTACTATCAGCCCCCAAAGTGACTAGATACCATCAGTTCTGTTCCACACCAATAACAATTGGCCCTTTGTTTTCGTACTTTATGCCCACAAGAGGGACACTCTTTAAGATTCCCGCTGGTTATTTTTCCATCGCGCTTACCATCTCGCAGATCAATCTGCCCCATTTTTTCAATAAGCTCAGCCTCGGTTACCCCTAACTTTTCCGATAGAAGCTCCCACATCGCCTGATTCGCCAGCACCAACGTATCTATGCGACTCTGAATATCACCGACTTCCAGCTCCAGATTAGCGGCCATCTGCTTTGCATTTTGAGCTCGATATCTCGCATCATCGATTTCTCGCTGCTGAAAATAATCCCAAATAGTATCTAACATTTATGTCACTTCACTTAAAAAATCAGAATAAAAAATGGATCAAATCGGTATTTACGATTTTCGTTTAATAAAAATTATTAACAGGTATATCAAACCAAATAGTGTCCCAAACGGAAAAGAGATAATCCAAATCAGGGAGAGTATTAAGGAATACCAGAACAACCACTTATTTCGAAAAGACGATAAAAACAAAGCGGCACAGGAAATCAATAGACCTGGGGTAGACAATAGACCTCCTATAACAAAATTAGAGAGGGAATGGCTCATCATACCCGCCATTACTTCAGGAGATGTATCAAGTGATTGGGCCACCTGAAAAGTTTCCCAAAAACTCAACACCCCCAAACAAAAGAACACAAAAATTGGGGTTTGAAGAAAAGCACCTAATATAGAAAGAACACTCCCCAACTTAACCCGCTTCTTCCCCTCCGGGCAAAGCTCACTTTCCGGAGAGTTATACATTTTTTGCTCAAAACTCATTCTTACCTCAGAAAACATCACATCCTTTATCAAGGATTTATAAACTTTGCCCCTTTATTAAAGTGGTAGCGGTTGCCCTAGCAATAATTTTCCCCTCTTGAATAAGCTCTCCTTCCAGGAAACAGACGGTTCCACCTTTAGATACAACTCTGCCAACACCCTCAAGTGGCCCCACTTTAGCTGGGCGAACAAATTGAGTCTTTAGCTCTAAAGTCGGAGCAAACTGACCAATATTCAAGGAAAATACAAGTGCAGGACCCATTACGTCGTCGAGCATTGCACATAGAAACCCACCCTGTATTGTTCCCGCAGGGTTTAAGAATGACTCCCTGGCAAAAAATCGGGCTTTCATCTCCATTTTTTCACTTGAATAGCTTATTAGCTCAAATCCCAGAGTTTTCGCACACTCAGGTACTGGCAGATCTCCCGACTCGACCATTTCGTAGATATCCATATTTCCGCACCGATTCCATTCTATGTTTGTTATTTCAACTTAAGTCAGATTCACCATCACTTACCAACCCTGCTCCACTCGATTTTGCTGCTGCCCTGTATCACACCAAGTTCCAGCAGTTAAGTGCTCTCATCTACACCAATTCACACCATGGATAAATCTGCCCCCAGTAAACCACTTTCCACAAGGCAAAAAAAAGCCCCGCAGTTGCGGGGCTTTTTAGATAGGCTTTAAGGCCGGCTTACATCATGCCGCCCATACCGCCCATGCCACCCATACCGCTCATGTCAGGAGCAGCCGGCTTGTCTTCCGGGATTTCTGCAACCATGGCTTCGGTGGTGATCATCAGGCCAGCGATAGAAGCTGCCGCCTGCAGTGCAGAGCGGGTTACTTTAGCTGGGTCCAGGATACCCATTTCCAGCATATCGCCGTACTCACCAGTAGCAGCGTTGTAACCGAAGTTGCCTTCGCCTTGCTTGATCTTGTCAACAACTACGGAAGCTTCGTCACCAGCGTTGGAAACGATTTGACGCAGAGGCATTTCCATAGCGCGCAGGGCTGCAGCGATGCCGTGGTTCTGGTCTTCGTTGTCGCCAGTTACAGAGATAACCTGGGTAGCGCGAACCAGAGCTGTACCACCGCCAGGTACTACGCCTTCCTCTACTGCGGCGCGGGTAGCGTGCAGAGCGTCTTCAACGCGGGCTTTCTTCTCTTTCATTTCCACTTCAGTAGCGGCGCCTACTTTGATTACCGCAACACCGCCAGCCAGCTTGGCTACGCGCTCTTGCAGCTTCTCTTTGTCGTAGTCGGAAGAGGACTCTTCGATCTGTGCACGGATCTGGCTAACGCGAGCTTCGATGTCTTTAACATTGCCAGCGCCGTCAACGATTACAGTGTTTTCTTTGGACAGGGTTACGCGCTTAGCAGTACCCAGGTGCTCCAGAGTGGTACCTTCCAGCTCCAGGCCAACTTCTTCAGAAATCACGGTGCCGCCAGTCAGGATAGCGATGTCCTGCAGCATGGCTTTACGACGGTCGCCGAAACCAGGTGCTTTAACAGCAGCAACTTTAACGATGCCGCGCATGCTGTTTACAACCAGAGTTGCCAGTGCTTCGCCTTCTACGTCTTCAGCGATGATCAGCAGCGGCTTGGAAGCTTTAGCTACTTGCTCCAGCAGGGGCAGCAGGTCGCGGATGTTGGAGATTTTCTTGTCTACCAGCAGGATAAACGGGTTGTCCAGCTCGGCAGTCATGTTCTCTTGGTTGGTGATGAAGTAAGGAGACAGGTAGCCGCGGTCGAACTGCATACCTTCTACTACGTCCAGCTCGTTTTCCAGGCCGGAACCTTCTTCAACAGTGATAACGCCTTCTTTGCCAACTTTTTCCATGGCTTCAGCGATGATGGTACCAACGCTCTCGTCGCTGTTAGCGGAGATAGTACCTACCTGGGCGATAGACTTGGTGTCAGCACAGGGAGTGGACAGGCCAGCAATGTGGTCAACAGCTGCGGTTACCGCTTTGTCGATACCGCGCTTCAGGTCCATTGGGTTGAAGCCAGCGGCTACGGATTTCAGGCCTTCGGTTACGATAGCCTGGGCCAGAACGGTAGCGGTGGTGGTGCCGTCACCAGCGGTGTCAGAAGCTTTGGAAGCAACTTCTTTAACCATCTGTGCGCCCATGTTTTCGAACTTGTCGCTCAGCTCGATTTCTTTCGCTACGGAAACACCGTCTTTGGTTACGGTAGGAGCGCCGAAGGACTTGTCCAGAACTACGTTGCGGCCTTTAGGGCCCAGGGTAGTTTTTACAGCGTCTGCCAGGATGTTTACGCCTTTCAGCATTTTCTGACGAGCGTCGTCACCGAAAATTACGTCTTTAGCTGCCATGATTCTTATTCCTCAAATTCTTTTTGCGGGTAAAGTTAAAGGCTGGCCTTAGCCTTCCAACACGCCGTAGATATCACCTTCGCTCATGATGATCAGCTCTTCGCCTTCCACCTTGAGGGTATTGCTGTCGGCATAGCGACCGAAAACAACAGTGTCACCTACCTTCACAGACAGTGCGCGAACATCGCCATTGTCCAGCTGCTTGCCCTCACCCACGGCTACCACTTCACCTTGGTTCGGCTTTTCTTTGGCAGCGCCCGGCAGCACGATACCGCCAGCTGACATCGCTTCTTCTTCCTTACGTCGTACTACGACGCGGTCGTGTAAAGGACGAATTTTCATGGATAAGTTCTCCATTGAGTCGTTTTAATGGTTTCCAACATTGGCGGCACTGACCCTTTGGGCCGGTAGCCTCACCCCTCTCTGAAATCCAGAGGCGGGGCTTAATTCTCAGTTGAACCCTATCTATGGGCGGGAAAAGGGATTTCAACACCAACAGGTGAAAAAACTGTGAAGCAAATTCTCACCGCTGGCATTTTGTATATTTTTTAATCTAATCAGGACCTGGGACGCTTGTCTTCAACAGAATGCTTGTCTTCTCCAGGGCGCTTCTCATCCCGGGAATACTCCCCTTCGATAACGTCATCTCCATTCTTTTGATTTGGCGACTGGCCGAAGTGTTGTGGAGGAACCACTTTGACATGGCGAAGAATAAAGCCCAGCAGGAGGTTTCTGAGGCCCGGTATCAAACAGATAAATCCAAAAAAGTCGGTAATAAAACCTGGAGTGAGTAGCAGCACGCCACCCACGGCGAGGAAAATCCCCTCAACCATCTCTTTTGCAGGAATATTTCCCGCTTGCATCTTCTCCTGAGCCCGCATCAGGGTAGAGATCCCCTGGCGACGCAGCAGTGTCACTCCAACCACTGCGGTCAGAATAACCAGACCGATCGTTGGCAATGCGCCAATTTCACTCCCTACGGCAATCAACACCCACATTTCAAGTACAGGTAGGACTATAAATAGAAGTAGTAATGGGCGCATTGCGGGAATTCCTAGTTAACCAGCTTCACAGAGAGCCGGGACAATCACGGTTTTTTCAATATGCTGTAGTAAATGGAGTGGGGAGGCAAATTATTCAAGGGCGCCTCATTCAACTCCGCAATACCTGGAGAGAAGGAGGATTGAATGGCAAGCGAGCAGCAGGATGCGATAGAAGTACCAGCCATTGGCCGCAGTCGCCATTTAGTGGACGATATTTTGGCGAAAGCGGACATTCAAATTAACGGGGAGCGGCCCTGGGATCTGCAACTTCACCGGGAGACAGCCCTGGATGAAGTTATCGCCCGACACAGTCTGGGGCTGGGTGAGACCTATATGCGCGGGGACTGGGATGTCCAGGACCTGGATCAATTCTTCCACCGGTTACTCAGTGCCGAAATCCACCACAGTGTTAAGAACTGGCGCTACTTTTGGCGCGCCATACGCAGTTACCTGGTAAACCTGCAGAGCAAAAACCGCTCATTCAATGTGGGCGAGCAGCACTACGATCTGGGCAATGAGTTCTACAGCGCCATGCTCGACAACCGACTCACCTATAGCTGCGGCTACTGGAAAGAGGCGGAGACCCTCGACCAAGCCCAAGAGGCCAAGCTGGACCTGATTTGCCGCAAGCTTGAGCTAAAACCCGGGATGCGCCTGCTGGATATTGGCTGCGGTTGGGGAAGCCTGGTGAGCTATGCCGCGCAGAAGTATCAGGTGGAGTGCGTGGGGGTCACCATTTCCCGCGAGCAGAGGGCCTATGTGGCTGAGCGTTACGGGGAACTGCCAATCACCGTTTACCTGCAGGACTATCGCGAACTCAAAGAGCCTTTCGACCGCATCGCCAGCGTGGGGATGTTTGAGCACGTCGGACGTAAGAATTACCGCACCTTTATGGAAACGGCGAAGCGCTGCCTGAATAAAGACGGACTGATGCTGCTGCATACGATCGGCAACAACCACCGCAGTGCATCCACTGACCTGTGGACGGAAAAATATATTTTCCCTGGTGGCGAGTTGCCCTCTGTGGGGCAACTGGGAGACGCAGCCGATCGATTGCTGGTATGCGAGGACCTGCACAACTTCGGCTACTACTACGACAAAACCCTGATGGCCTGGCATAAAAACTTTGAGGAGAATTGGCCGCGCTTTGCCGACCAGTACGGCCAGCGCTTTTACAGAATGTGGCGCTATTACCTGCTGTCCTATGCCGGTGCCTTCCGGGGCCGTACTTTGCAGCTATGGCAGCTGATGTATTCGCAGTTTCGCGCCGACGGTGTGATGCGCTTGAGTTGAGACTACCTTTAATTCAGGCCCAGCCGCTGATAGCAAAACTAAAAAAGGGTGAACTGAGTTCACCCTTTTTTGTAACCGGAAAGTGAGAAATTTACAGGCGCGCTCCGCCATCAATATCCATTACACGACCGGTAACATAGTCATTTTCCAGGATAAACGCTACTGTCGAAGCGATTTCATCCTGCTCACCCAGCCTGCGCAGAGGCACTTGTTTTACTAGGCTCTCAAGAATTTCCGGGCGCATCTGTGCAACCATATCGGTGCCGATAAAGCCCGGAGCAATTGCGGCAACACGCACGCCGTAGCGCGCCAATTCACGGGCCCAGGTTACGGTCATCGCCGCAACACCGGCTTTACTGGCGGAGTAGTTGGTCTGCCCCATATTGCCCGCGCGGGACAAGCTGGAGATATTGATCATCACTCCACCCTTGCCGCCCTCGGCCATAATGCCCGCAGCAGCACGGCCGCAAAGGAATACACCAGTGAGGTTTACATCAATCACTGACTGCCACTGGGCCAGGGACATACGATCGGTCACTTTGCCGTCTTTACATTTGAGCAACATGCCATCGCGCATGATGCCGGCATTATTAATCAGCACCTGAAGCCCGCCAAAGTCCGCTGCAATTTTTGCAAACCCGGAATCTACCGCTTCTTCATCGGCAACATTGATTCCGTAACTGCGAACCTCTGCACCGAGCTTTTCACAGGCAGAGATACTGTCTTTCAGGCCTTCTTCATTAACATCGATCAGGGCCAGGCGCGCGCCCCGTGCGGCCAGGTACTCGGCCATTGCCCGGCCCAAACCCTGGCCCGCACCGGTAATCGCAACAATACTGTCAGCGATTTGCATATTGAACTCCTCGTCGCTCATTTCTTAGATTTATCGTTTATGAAAGCCTTCGAGCCTACCCAATGTACGCTCGAAGGGGAATTACCATTCGTAACCCACACCAACGGTAACTTTGGTATCTTCTTTTTCACTTTCCAGGGAGGGCGTATTGTCGTACTGCCACTCGTAACCGATTTCCATCAACACGCCTTCAACCAGCGGTGTGCGCACCCCCAGCTTGGCGTTAGCTTCGTAATCGTTACTGTGATCAAAGGATTGAAGGGTTTCCTGGTCGAAATAAACTTCCGGTCCCAGAGAAAACTTATAGCGGTAATTAAGTGCAATTCGACCGGCGACATAACGCTCGTCCTGGTCCTCACTTAACTCTTCATCGATAAAACTTTCGTGCAGGCTACTCAAGCCACCTTCTAGAGAAAAGGTAGTTTTACTCGTGTCGTAAAACAGGTAACCCATACCGAGACCGAGTGTAGTACCCAGATCCAGGTTCTGTGCCTCTTCCCTTTCCAGTTCACTGTTGGCTGCAGCAAACCATTTCTCGGAAAATATCCAGCGCAAATCGTAATTGAGCTGGTATTTTTCCAGGTCACCATCTTCCTCACTGTCCTGGTTCTGGTAAACGGAACCAATCAAGTGGTGAAAGTCCCCGTGGCGAATATCCAGATTAATACTGGCATCGAGATCTTGACGCTCTCGGTTGCCGCTCTCGAAAACGCCTCCGGCGGTAACATCACCGTGGAGCAGCACCGGACTGGTGGTAAATGTGCTGTAGGGCTCCGCTCGCTCAATTCCAGGAAAATCAATCAGCCAACCGCGTCCTTCGTCACAGTAAACCTCCCAGCGCTCCTGACGGTGACCGGCCAAAGTGCAGGGTTCATCCCTTCCGGCAATTTTTATATCCGTATCGATATCCATCGATAGCACTTTGGATTTATCGACTTTTAACTGACCGAAGTTCTCTGATTTCCAAGTAACCTGATCCTTTTCCACAAGAACCAGCTCCCCCTGAATACGATCGCCATTTTCCAGGGTCAGTACACCCGCCTGGGCTTGGAAAGGCGCAAGAAACAGGAGAGTTCGAGCAAAGAACCTGGGGAGTCGTGTCGATAAAACCACTAAGAAACCTTGGACTTTTTAGGTGTATGAACAGTGCAAATAGCCTAAGCAATCGCACCATGATGCCATAACTGGAATGATGTGGCACGCCGTCACAGCGGGGGCTTTTGCGCCATAGGGACTGTGACCCTGCAAGCTGGTAAAGTATCCACAAATGGCGAATAAAAATCCCAATATGACGAGAGCACAAAGTAAAAAATTGCGCCCTTTTGATGTATTTCGCCGGTATTTAGAGCTTTTTATGGAAAAACAAACCTCCCTGGAAAGAATTTGCCAAGCACTGGCAGCTATCCCCAAAGGTCGAGTAGTTACCTATGGCGACCTGGCAGAGATGGCCGGTTACCCCCGAGCTGCACGACTGGCAGGTCAAACCCTGCGCAAGCTCCCCAGGGGCACCAAACTTCCCTGGCATCGGGTGATTAACGCCCAGGGACGTATCTCCCTGCCGGAACCGGGCGCCAGCCGCCAGCGTGAAAGACTGGAAAGAGAGGGAGTCACACTGTTAAAAGGCCGGGTGGATATGAACATATACCGCTGGAAGCCTTAACCCTTATCGAAGGCAGGAAGTTACGCAACCTCATCGGCCCCCCACGGCGCGACCCAAAACAACAGGATCATTCCGGGCACTGCCAGTGCGGCACATAGAAGAAAGAAGTTGGTCCATCCCATCCCCTCCACTAAATAACCGGTAGAAGCATTGGCAAAGGTCCGAGGGAGGGAGGTCAAAGCGGTAAATAACGCAAACTGGGTGGCGGTATGTAACTTGCTGGTAGTGCGTGCAATAAAGGCAATGAATACTGCGGTTCCCAGACCCACACCGAGATACTCAAAGGCAATTACTATCGCCAGTAACCACAGACTGGGATTGAAATCCGGCGTACCCACCAGCTCACCATTCACTTCAGACAAAATAATAAATCCAAAAATCGAGACCAGCTGTACCACACCAAAAATCCACAGGCACTTGTTAATCCCAATCTTTACAATCAACAAGCCGCCAAAGAAACCGCCAATTACCGCGGGCCACAAACCCGCATTTTTCGCCACTATGCCAATATCTGTATTGGAGTATCCCATATCCAGGTAATAGGGCGTTGCCAGCGCCGTGGCCATACTGTCGCCGAGTTTGTACAGGAACATAAAGGCCAATACGAGCACAGCCTGCCTTACCCCATTGCGATTAAAAAATTCGACGAAGGGTAAGACGATGGCCTCCCTCAGTGATTTGGGGCGGGCGGCGGGATGGTCTGGCTCAGCTACCATCAAAGTCATAAACACGGCAATCAACATAAATGCCGCAGTGATCATAAAAACCTGGTCCCAGGCCAGGTGGTCCGACAGGATCAGGCTGAGGGAGCCCGGGATCAAACCGGAAATCCGGTAGGCATTGGCATGAAAAGAGTTTCCCAGGCCCAGCTCCTGGTCCGGCAAAATCTCCCGGCGGAAGGCATCAAGGACTATATCCTGGCTGGCACTGAAAAAAGCCACAGCAAAGCAGATAGCGGCAATTGACCAGATATCAAACTGGGGGCTGAACATCCCCAGGACACCAATAGAAGCTATCAGCAACAACTGCATTACCAGCATCCAGCCCCGACGGCGACCGAGCATTGGAAATGCATAGCGCTCCATCAGTGGAGACCAGATAAATTTCCACGTATAGGGCAATCCGAGCAGTGCAAAGATACCGATGGTGGCCAGGTCCACGCCCTCGGTACGCAACCAGGCCGGCACCAGCTGTATCAACACAAAGAGAGGCATCCCCGAAGAGAAACCGGTGCCAATACAAATCAGCATGCGCCGATTAAACACCGCCTCCCGGATGGTTTCGTGGGCCATAGTTTGTCGCTTTTATTCACTGTACGTCATCCACCAGTGATACCCGGCCATACAAAAAGCAGACATGCGATCAAATATAAAAGCGAGTCTAGGAAGGAGCGGGTTTCACCTTTACAACCACCATAGACACAAGCCGGGCAAAATGCCCGGCGAAGAGTTTTGATATGACATTGGGATATTGAGAGGTACGGGACTCAAGAAATACCCTGAGAAAAACGAGAAAATGTTTCGTTAAAAATCAGGTAGTGCCCGCACCCGGCTGAACTTCTTCTCCCGGCCAGTCGCGCTGCTCGCGCCGCCAGAAATAAATGGAGAGCACTATGGCTGGAATCCCCATAAGCGCGGCGTAAATAAAGAAGTGGGCGTAACCCTGAGCGTCCACCACTATGCCGGAAAAGCCGCTGATAAATTTGCCTGGCAAGGTCATCAGAGAGCTGAACAGCGCATACTGGGTGGCGGTATAAGCCTTGTTGGCAAGGCTGGAGAGAAAAGCAATCAGTATCGCATTGGCAATCCCGCCGCTGATATTGTCCGCGCTGATCACAAGAGCCAGCCAGGCCTTATCGGGGCCAATCACTGCGAGCTGGGCAAACAGCAGATTGGTACAGGCAACCATAACGGAACCCAGTATCAGCGGGCGCACAACACCGTAGCGCACCACTAAAAGTCCGCCGAGGAAAGAGCCGATAATGGTACAGAAGAAGCCAAACAGCTTACTGATTTCAGCGATTTCCGTTTTGGTAAAGCCCAGATCCAAATAGAAGGGGTTGGCCATCACCCCCATCGCGATATCACTTAAACGGAAGATACCGATAAACAGTAATAGAACAAATGCCAGGCGGCCATTGCGCTGGAAAAACTCGATAAAGGGGCAGGCTACAGCGCGAATAAACCACTGCTTCAAGCGACCGTGCTCCCCCTTACCTAACAAACGCTCCGCCCACTCGCTCTGCAGCTCATCGGCCTCCCTGCTCACTTTACTGTGATCCGGTTCGGCAATAATCAGGGTGGTAATAAGGCCAACTCCCATCAATCCGGCCATCGCGAGATAAGCACCAGACCAACTGAAGATATCCGCGATGAACAGGGCCCCTGCTCCGGCAATCAACATTGCCACCCGGTAGCCAAACACATAGTTGGCAGCCATAGCGCCCTGGTAGTCTTTGTCCATAGCCTCAATTCGATAGGCATCAATCGCCACATCTTGTGAGGCCGAGCAGAACGCAACCCACAGGGCCAGCAGGGCTACGTGCATCAGGGAGAGCTGGGGATTTACACTGGCCATACCTATCAGGCCAATCGCTATCCCGATTTGGGATACCAGCATCCAGCCCCGACGCTTGCCCAATTTATCCGTGAAAAAAGGCAGACGCAGCTGATCGACAATAGGGGCCCAGAGAACTTTGATGGAAAAGGTAATTCCCACCCAGGCAAAAAACCCGATGGCAGTACGGCTGACACCGTAGTCCCGCAGCCAGGCAGTCAAGGTAGAGAAGACCAGCAGTAATGGGAGGCCGGCGGAAAAGCCGAGGAAGAACATGGTGAGTACACGGGGCTTCAAATAAGCGGCCAGCGCTTGCCCCCATGTCATTTGCGTCTGCGAATTGGTCAAGCGCGGCCTCCGGAGCCTGATCCGCTGCAACAGCTACTACCGCTGTGCAGCGGGATTTAAATAGTTAGATTTATTTACTCAGTGGCCCCACAAAACTTCCAGCTCTGCCTCGGCCAGCTTATTGGCATTGATATTGAAGCCAACTTTAGCAGGAGAAGTGTTTTCATCCAGTGGCAGGGATTCCACTTTCAAGGCATAGACACGAAAACGATAGCGATGATCCCCATGCCCCTTTGGCGGGCAGGCACCGCCATAACCGGAATTGCCGTAATCGTTGCGACCCTGGATCGCTTCCGGGATCAGACCGTTTTTCAGATCGCCAGCGCCTTCCGGCAAGCTGGTGGTGTCCACCGGGATATTAAACACCACCCAGTGCCACCAACCACTACCAGTGGGCGCATCGGGATCGTAAGCGGTAATGGCAAAACTTTTTGTACCCTCCGGCGCCCCACTCCAACTCAACTGGGGCGACAGGTTCTCACCACCACAACCACCGTAAACATGAGCCATGGGCATTTTTTTTCCAGCTTGCAACGAGCTGGATGACAATGTCAGTTTCTCAGCAAGCGCGCCGACTCCAGTCAGTGACAGCGCTGCGGCACAAATCAGCCCAGCAATTCCTCGGCCGCCTTTTTTTAATAATTGGCTCATATTCCAGCTTCCCCCTTTTAATTTTCCTCACTGGACAGCATTGGTCCCACTTTATCCAGATCCATATTTCCGCCAGTCAAAACGACAACGACGTTCTTATTGCGAAAGCGCGCATTGTGCTCAATAACCGCGGCAAAACCCACAGCAGCCGACGGCTCGACCAGCTGTTTGGTTCGCGTCCACAATAGCCGCATCGCATTTACGATACCAGCTTCACTGACAGTCACAATATCCCGCACTGTGCGCTCAATAACAGCGTAATTTCTGCCACCCAGTGTCGTGCGCAGGCCATCAGCAATCGTATTGGGTTGCTGTGTAGTGATATGGACTCCACCCCGCAGTGAACGATGGGCGTCATCCGCTGCGGCAGGCTCGGCGCCAATCACCAGGATATCAGGGGCGAGTGCGCTTATGGTCAAACCCACACCAGCCAAAAGCCCGCCGCCCCCAACTGGCGCCACAATAACGTCCGGCGCAATCCCCTGTTCGCGGCTCTGCTGAAGAACCTCCAAGGCCACCGTACCCTGCCCGGCAATAATGCGCTTGTCGTCGTAGGACGGTACTTCGTGTGCGCCAGTTTCCTCAAGCACCTTTGCCAAAGTAGATTCGCGATCGCCCAGGCTGGGGCCCGAAGTCACTATTTTGGCTCCATAACCCTTTACCGCGATCCGCTTTGCTTTAGGGGCATTCTCCGGTATCACCACCGTGCAGGGTATTCCCCGCTCAGCTGCCGCCCAGGCGAGAGCCGCACCGTGGTTACCGGACGAATGGGTAGCCACCTCATCGACCCCCTCGGGAAGTAGGGATAGAGCGTTAGCCGCACCCCGAGCTTTGAAAGCACCGACTTTCTGCAAGTGCTCACACTTAAACCACAAGTTGGCGCCCGTCAGCTCATTCAGCTGCCGGGAGCTAAGTAAAGGAGTTTGATGGACCATTCCAGCGATATTTTGTGCGGCATTAAACACATCCTCACTGGCTGGTAACTCGATTTGATCCAGGGACATAACACTGTGTTTCCTTTTCGACTAATTGGGAACAATCCATGTCATCCATCGCCGACAACATTCAGTGCTCTGCGGAGCAGGCACAGCAGAAAACAGTGCATGCCGGTGAGGGGATTACTTACTAAGCATACGCAAGAATTTCATTTTCCTATCGTTGTAGGGTGCATATCGAATATCGATATCGAGAATATTTCTACGCCGCATCACGGCCTTGTAATGGCTGAAGGTGCGGAAACCATGCTCTCCGTGATAAGCCCCTATGCCACTGGCGCCAACCCCACCAAATGGCAGGTCCTGGGCCAACATAAACATCATGCAGTCATTCACGCAGGCATTGCCCGAGCTGCAACGGGATAAAATCCGATCTGCCAAAGCGTCATCCCGGGTAAAAATATACAGAGCCAGGGGCTTCTCCCGACCGTTGATAAACTCCTCCACTTTGGAAAAGTCATCCAGTTCAACAATGGGCAGGATCGGGCCAAAGATCTCTTCCTGCATAACTCCCGCAGAGAGATTCACGTTGCGCATTAAAGTCGGCGCCACATAGCAAGCGTCCACATCGACTTCACCGCCAAATACCACCTCTCCATCCCCCAGGTAATCCGACAGACGCAGGGTATGCTGGCAGTTGATAATGCGGCCATAGTCCGCGGATTCTCGCGGGTGCTCGCCGAACATTTCCCAGAGTACGCGCTGTAACATGGAGGTGAGGCGGTTGGCAGTAGCTTTACTGCACAGCACATAGTCCGGGGCGATACAGGTCTGTCCTGCATTAGTGAATTTCCCCCAGGCAATCCGCCGTGCCGCCACTTGCAGATTGGCATCGTCAGCAACGATACAGGGACTCTTCCCACCCAGCTCCAACGTCACCGGGGTCAGATTCCTGGCCGCCGCATTCATGATAATTTTTCCGACGCGGCCACCCCCGGTGTACATAATATGATCCCAGCGCTGCTCCAGCAGGGCTGTCGTCTCGGCAACTCCTCCCTCAACACAGGCAAAAGCATCGTTATCGAGGTAATGCGGTAATAACTCAGCAATTAACCGGGAGGTCGCAGGCGATAATTCTGAGGGTTTCACCACCGCACAATTGCCGGCCGCGATCGCCGGTACCAGTGGTGACAACAGTAATTGCAGCGGATAATTCCAGGCGCCGATAATCAACACGACTCCCAATGGTTCCGGCTGCACATAGCTCTTTGCCGGCTGGGTCAGCATCGGCGATTTTACCTTGCGCCGGCGCACCCACTTCTTCAGGGACTTCAGGGTGTGATCGATATCGTTATATAGAAATGAGACTTCGGTGAGGTAGCTTTCCTGGCGGGCCTTGCGCAAATCATCCTGAAGGGCCTGGAGAAAGTGCGCCTCGTTCTCGGAAATCATTTTGCGAAGTTGGCACAACTGCCTGCGCCGCCAGCTTATTTCAGCGGTGCTGCCACTGTGAAAATATGTGCGCAACCCCGCAACTAACGTGGACGCATCCCTGTCGTTTGATGTAGCCAGATCTGACAACATTTGCGGTTCCAATACCGAAACTTCCAAACCCTACTTCCTCCAATGAGTATAAGCCGTCACAGGCAATGGCTAGCTCCGCCCTGGCAATACGGTAATACACTGAAGCCCGGCAGCTGGGGCGCGCAATTTCGTAGGAAGCGGGAAATAAGTCAAGGTAGGGAGGAGAAAAAATCTTGAAAATGGCGACAAGCTCAACAATCGTCCCCAGAGTTGAACGTGTAACTCCGGGACGTATTTACAAGCTATCAGATAAAGAGAGCCAGGAGTGCCAAGCCGGTAATCCACAGGAGCAGTGTTCTGGATAGCAGTGCCTGCAGTCCCTCGATCTCTGCGCCACTTTGGCGCTGCACCTGAGACAGGTCGGAACCACCACTGCACTCGCTGGCATCAATACCGCCGAGCGCACCCTCCAGGTAGGCCTCAAGTACCTGGTCGGTATCGCTCTCGCGACACATCAATACGCGGCGCCAGGCACGGTAACAACCGGCAAAATTACCCACGATGGCAAAACTCAGCCCCATCACACGGACCGGCAGCCATTCCAGCAACCACAGCCAGCGCGCCGCCGTTGCCTCTTCGGTGGAACCCCGGGTATCTTCTGCGTACAAAGCACTTAGACGGAAGAGTATTGCTCCGGGAATACCCAGAAGGATAAACCAGAACAACACGGCGAAGAGTCTCTCAAAGGCACAATAGGCAGCACCGCGAAATACCTGTTCATGGAGACAAGTATCATCGGAGGGCGCTTCGTGCAATTCGCGCAGAATTGGAGACGCCGCTTTGGCTGCTCCATCAAAGTCACCGCTATACCAATTGCGCAGGTAATTCGCGACGGTTTCATTAAAGTTGCCACGACCGAGACAATAGAGAAGCAGCGGCACCCCCATCAACAAATAACCGAGACTGCCTGCGGCGTCCTCGGCCACCACCATCACAATCGCAGAAATCAGTACCGGAACAAGAATAGTCACACCAAGCAACAGACCACTGTTGCCATTGATGCTGGGCATCGTTTGTAAGTGCCGACTCCAGCGACTGAACCAGCCATCGCGGTGTAAGGGCGCCCCTGAGCCCCAAATTTGCACCAGGGCAAGGGTGATCAAAACAATTAGCAGAGTCATAAATATTCCGGGACTGTTTCAATTATCAAAATCGCCCTGCGACACTTCGCTTATGGGAAGCCACCCACAGCGGAATAACCCTTAAGGCTATCAGACGATTTCTTTTAATTTGTTGAGATAGCGCTCCCAATCAAAACCCGGACCCGGGTCTAACTTTCGACCGGGGGCGATATCCGAGTGACTGGCAATTCTATCGATATCAATGGCGGGATAGGCCTGCATTATCGCAGCACTCACCTCGGCGAGAGCGAGGTATTGGGCATCGGTGTACACATCGGTATCCAATCCCTCCAGCTCAATGCCAATCGAAAAGTCATTGCAGTTGGTGCGACCTTTGAATTCAGATTTACCCGCGTGCCAGGCCCGCCGATCCAGGGGCACATATTGGGTCACCAGGCCATCGCGATCGATCAAAATATGCGCAGATACCTGAAGCGCGGCAATTTCGGTAAAGTAAGGGTGCGCGTCGATATCCAGCTGCCCAAGGAAGAAGGCATCAATATAGGGGCCGCCGTACTGCCCCGGCGGCAAGCTGATGCTGTGAATCACCAGTAGATCCACCGCACAGTCTTCCGGGCGGCTATTGCAATGAGGACTAGGAACCCGGCGTGCGCCCGCCAGCCAACCGGACTCCACTTGATATTTCAATCTGCGATCTCCGCTGCAACCTATCGATAGCCCCGGCATCGCCCGAGGCTTCAGCAGTTACCATTTTATGGAAGCGTTGATCGATATGCCAATCGGATCAGAGCAGTATCGCGACATAACTTGCGGAAAACCGCCAGCCAGTGGGTATCACTGCTAAAGAAGGCCTGAATAATTCCACCCCGGGCCTTAAAATCCCTGCGGATTAGCGCTGCTCGCTGCGCTTCTTGCGCACATTGCCGATCACGGACTGCAGTGCACGCTCGAACAACATACCGTCATCCAGCGGCAGCAGTTGTGCCGAGCGCAGGGCGTGAGCCAGCTCCAAACGGGCGAACTCCGCGACCTTGGCACCGTTGCGATTGACGAAGATAAACTGGTCAATATCGCGGATAACGGCGGCCAGTCGACAGCGGAACTGTTCTTCCTCAGAGCGCTTCAACTCGAACCAGCTGCCCTGCGCCAAGCGGAAAGTCATCTGCCAGTGAGGATCACTTTCATCGAGGGGCGCCAATCCATCCTGCTCCGGTGCAGACACCTCTGCCTCAGCAACTGCCTGCTCCAGCTCTTCCATCTGCGGCACTGCCACTTCCTGGGGTTCGGCTGGGGCTGCTTCGGCAGCAACTTCAATCGCCTCAGCTGGAGTCTGTTCTTCAACAGGGACTGCAGCGACAGCATCAGTAGCTGCTTCAATGTCAGTACCAGTTTCAGCGCCAGCAGCAACCTCCTGTTCTACCGCTGGGACAACCCGTGCCTCGGCCGCAGCGGGCGCCGACTCAACTGCTGTCGCCGCGCGCACTTCACGGGCAACCTGCTCAGCCACTTCGCGCTCGCGCTGTTCCGACAACTGCTGGGCCAGGGCAAAGCGCTCGCGATAGACTTCCTTAAGGCCTGAGAAAAGTGTGCGCGCTTCGAAAGCGTTATAGGAAAGCGCTTCGATCCCCTCCCGCAGGCGCTCTTGTAATACAGGCAGCAAGCTCAATAACTGCTTGCGGGAATCCGGCATTGGTGCCTGGACACTCCATACAAGATCTCTCGCAGTGCGTACATCACGGTTCCAGGCGTCACTTTCTGTGCCCTCTTTGACACAAGTCAGGAACAGCACGTTGTTCCAGACTTTATGCAGCCAATCCTGCACCACCTGTGGAAGATCTCGCTCTGCGACAAGAGCATCCATTACCGCAGCAACCCGCGCGCGAGCAGCCTGGGTTTTAGCGCGACCATCCGCCTCATCCACAACCCGGCGCTCCAGCATTTCGGCGCGCTTGCGTTCGCGGACGATAAATTCCCGCAGGGACTCCAGCAAAACGGAAAAGATATTAATGTCCCGATCAAACTCATTGAGCACACGCTCAACGATTTGGGATATCTCTTTGTAGAGGGGATCGGACTCGTAATTATCCCCTGCCTGCCATCCGGTAGCCGCATCGGCAAGTTCGTTGAGTAATTTGCGTGCTGGGTGACCGCCTTTACTGAAGAATGACTTATCCGCAATGGCCACCTTCAAAAGTGGCAACTGCAAGCGCCCCAAGAGGGACTTGATCTGAGTCGCGAGGCTGCGATCCTCCAGAATAAAGGAGAACAGCATCTCCACCAGCTTAATCACATCGCTATCGACTTTTGCCAGGGAGGCCGCCTGGTTGGAATCCACCAGCCGCTGCTGTAGCAATTCGCCCACATTCAACAACTGAACGGCACTTCCACCACCTTGATAGTGGCTGCCGCTTTGCAATGCACCAAGATGAGAAAGCAGATCTCCAGCGGGCATCGGAGCGACTCCGGCGGCCGCCGGCACCAATCCCGGGGGAAAATGCCCTGTAGCCTGAACTCCAGCTTGTGCGGGTTGGCCACCAGCCGCTACAGCACCAGGTCCACCGGTGGGTGCGCCAGCAACGCCGGGGGCATGGGGCACGCTGTTGCTGTAGGCCGAGCGCTGCCTGGCTGCACGCTGCTGTTCCCGTAAAGATGGAAGTACGCCCTGCTCTATGAGTAGCTGATTGCAGAATTCATAGAAATCTCGCAGTTGCAGCATGACCACCTGCTCAAACTTCTTCAGCAGAGTGAGGCGAGCGCGGATAAAGAGATCCAGGTCCTGGATAGCCTCTACAAAAGCATCGCAGATTACATCTGGACCCAAGGGGTTGTTTTTGTCGTAAACCTTCACGGAGTAGAGCGTATCGAGCCTCATGCACAACTCGGTAAGGGGCTCGGCAAAATCGCGCTTGGCACTTGCCACCATAGTATCGGCAGCCACCAGTTGCTCCAGATCATCATTGTTGACCAGCGACAGGTTGTCCGGAGCGAAAGTACTCTCTGACTTTTCTTCCTGGCGAACCTGAAAGGCCCGGGAAACATTCTGGATAAAAAGCTCAGCAATATTGCGGCGTTCTACACGCAGTAATCGCAATGCCTGGAAAAGCCCATCCTGCTCTTCCTGACCATGGGCCCGCTCAGCCATTGCAAACAGGGAGTCATCCACCTTGCCGAACAGCGCTTTAATTCTCTCCAGCAGCTGCGCCGTCGCTTTATCTTTCAGCATGGCGACTGCGGCGGGCAGAACAGCGGGCTTACCTGATGCAGAAATATTGCGCGCTCCACTTTTCTCTGAGAGGGAAACTACCTTGCTGGATTCACTCATTTCCAAGAGGTCCTTCGAATGCCGTCCGACTTATAGCACTGTGGCCAATAGCAAAAATTCGTCAGTGGGACAGCGGCTCGCCAGGTGAAATTCCCTGCGGGAAGCTCCCCTTTGCGTGGAATCGGGTGCCTGTTACATCGCCCCAAACCACAGCCCCATACTGCTGATGCTTCGTCGCGATCATGCGCGAAAAAGCTGTCGAAATTATTGATTTCTCTCAACTTTTAATCGCGTAGATGAAATAGTTCCGGGCCCTGCCCAGGAACAATAAAGACTGCGATTAAGCTTAATTCTCCGGTCATTCTACTCGCGTTACAGGGCTGTTTTACACAGTTCCGCGACATATTTGAGACACTTGTCACAGCTATTCGTCGAGCCAACTGCTACTTGCCAATCACTTAGTCAGGCAGTCAAAACCCCTGGTGTTTTGGTAAACTGCGCCGGCGTTAATTTCGAGGTTTCCCAATGCGACCACAAGACACAGCTATTCCCAATATCACGACCGATCTGCAGCGTTCGGTAGAGACAGCTCTCGAAGAAGATATTGGAAGTGGCGATATCACCGCCCAGTTGATACCAGAGGACCGCACAGCCCGGGCCCGGGTTATCACCCGCGAAGATTGCACCCTGAGTGGTCGAGCCTGGGTAGAGGCAGTTTTCCACGCTTTGGACCCGGAACTCAAACTCACCTGGCACTTCGAAGACGGCGACCGCATCAGCGCAAACGCCGTTATTTTTGAATTGGAAGGTAATGCCCGCACCATCCTTACCGGCGAGCGCACTGCGCTGAATTTCCTTCAGACCCTGTCCGGTACCGCAACCACGGCTGCAGAATTCGCCGCAAAGGCTGAGGGCACAGAAGTGAAGATTCTCGACACGCGCAAAACCATTCCAGGCCTGCGTAGCGCGCAAAAGTATGCCGTGCTTTGCGGCGGCTGCCACAATCACCGCATCGGTCTTTACGACGCCTTCCTGATCAAAGAGAACCATATCTTCGCCGCAGGTGGCATTGAGCACGCCGTCGCCCAGGCCCGAGTGATCAAGCCGGAAGCCTTGATTGAAGTCGAAGTGGAAAATATTGAAGAGTTGGAGCAGGCGCTCGCCGTCGGTGTGGACGTTATTATGCTCGACGAATTCAATGATGAAGACACTAGAACGGCCCTGAAACTGGCCAAAGGCAAAGCCAAAATTGAGCTTTCCGGCAGTGTCGACCGTGATCGTATCGCTCAGTTAGCTGAACTGGAAGTGGACTATATCTCTTCCGGCAGCCTGACCAAGCACCTGCGCGCTATCGACCTTTCCCTGCGAATCGATCTCTAGCGCCCACAAGACCCATCATCACTGCGCTTAGTGATGGTGATGATGGTGTCCCTGCTCTTCTGTGTCTTCGGCGGGGGCTTCCATCCCACTCATTTGCCCGTGGCTGGTGTGTTCGCCGTGTCCACCGTGGCCCATAGCCCCCCAGATGGTCCAGATACCAAACAGCAAAATCGCTGTGGCAAAACCATAGCGAACTCCCGGCTTTTGCACTATGCCACGCACCTGCGCTGCGGCAGCGCCAGTAGCCAGCATGGCGGGCACGGTGCCCAAACCAAAAGCAAACATAGCCAGGGCAGACCGCTCGGCACTGCCCTGGGCCAGGGCGAAAGTCAGCGCGCTGTAAACCAAACCACAGGGCAACCAGCCCCATAGGGAGCCCAGTGCCAATGCCTGCCCCGCAGAGCGAACCGGTAATAATTTGGCCGATAGTGGCTGCACATAGCGCCAAAGGTAGCGGCCCCCTTTTTCAATCCAGGCCAATCCCTGCCAGATACCGCCGATATACAGCGCCATCAGGATCAGCATAATCCCGGCGGCAAAGCGCAGTGGAGTGAGAGCGGGCAATATCGCCGCACCGAGGGCACCGGCGAGCGCCCCCATCAGCGCATAGCTACCCAGGCGCCCCAATTGGTAAGAGCCCAGCTGCACCCAAGCAGTCTTTTTCCCCGGTACCGCCATTCCCAGCGCTCCGGAGATTCCCCCACACATACCGATGCAGTGACTGCTGCCCAAAAAACCGATAGCCAGAGCCGCCGCTAAAAAACCCCAGTCCCCCACTTACTTCTCCTGCTTCCTTTCCGCGTCAGATTTGTCCTGCTGAACATCATCGTCATCAAACAAAATGCGACGACCTTCCGTTTCCAGGTCATCGTACTGTCCGTTATTCACGGCCCAGAAAAAGAGCTTCACCGCAAAGCCAACCAAAATCACCGCAATGGGAATCAGGAAATACAGACTTTCCATCAGTTACACCTCCTCTCTTTCTGTGAGCACGGGATTAAGCCGCGGCGCTCACAGGGTTTTCGTCGACTTCCTGTCCACGGGACAGACGCAACGCATTTAGCACTACGATCAGAGAACTCAGGGACATACCGATTGCCGCAGCCCAGGGCGGCACCAGACCGCAAAATGCCAGCGGCAGGGCAATCACGTTGTAGCCCAGAGCCCATGCCAGATTTTGCCGCACAATTCGGCGGCATTTGTGCGCCAGCTCTATAGCTTTGGGCAGCACTTCGAGATCTCCGTTCAGCAAAATGGCATCGGCGCGGGACTGGGCCAGATCCGCCGCAGACATCATCGCCACAGAGGCATCGGCACCAGAGAGCACTGGCACATCATTGATGCCATCCCCCACCATTAACACCTTCTCACCATCCCTTTGCAGCTGCTTCATATGGCTGAGCTTGTCCTCTGGCGAGGCGCCAGCGCGGTAGTTGTCGATACCCGCTCGCCCTGCCAGCCGCTCAACTTCCGCAGACTGGTCACCACTGAGCAGTTCCACTGAAAGACCTTGCTCAGTCAAACCCTCAACGGCGGTGGTTGCGGAGTCCCTTAACTTATCCCCCAACGCAATCCAGGCAATAGGGCCCAGGGAGTCGCCGAGCAGCAGCCACTGCCCCTCCCCTTCGGGTGTGGAAATTTCCTCACTGGAGACAAAGCTCGCTTTACCCAGTCGGTAACTGTCCCCCTCGATCTGCCCTTCCAGGCCAGCCCCGGTATGGACTTTCAGATCACTGGCGATGAGATTGCCACGCCAGGCGCGGAAGGCTCTGGCCAGGGGGTGATTGGTCTGGGATTCCAGGGCGGCGGCAACGTCCTTAACCCGCTGCTCGGTCCAGTTGGCCTGCAGCAAATCAATATGCAAAATTCTCGGTTCACCGCGTGTCAGGGTACCGGTCTTGTCGAACAGCACCCGGCCAATACGCGGCAGCGTTTCCAGCAGGCTGCCTCCAGCCACAAGAAGTCCCAACTGCTGTAAACGCAGGGTGGCGGAGGCCAGGGCAGCAGGGGTTGCCAGCGACAGTGCACAGGGGCAAGTCACCACCAGCACAGACAGGGATACCCAAAAAGCGCGACTGGGATCAATTTGCCACCAGACGACAAACGCCGCCAGTGCCGCGAATAAAACGACACCGACAAAAATACCCGCAACCCGATCTGCCAGGGCCACTTGGTTGGGTTTATCTAATTGCGCCCGCTCTACCAAGCGCTCAATGGCGGACAGGCGAGTCGACTGCCCCGCTGCCGTAATTCGGATAGTCAGGGTGGAATCGCCGTTGACACTACCGGCATAAACCGGGCTGCCTGCAGACTTCTGTTGCAGTGCCGATTCACCGCTGAGCAGGGATTCATCCACACCACTAACGCCCTCCAGCACCTCCCCATCGGCAGGGATAGTGTCTCCCGGGCGCAACAAGACTTTATCCCCAGCGGCCAATGCGGCCACCGGTACATGGACAATATCGTCCCCTTGGTATTTGGCCGCCGTCATTGGCAACAACTGCGCCAAACCACCGCTGGCTAAGCCCGCCCGGTGGCGGGCACGCATCTCCACCGTTCGTCCCAACAATAGGAAGAAGGTGAACATGGAGATAGATTCGAAGTACACCTCGCCGGTGCCGAATACCGTGGCGTAAAAGCTGGCGACATAGGCCATACCAATCGCCAGGGACACCGGCACATCCATACTCAGGTGTTGGGCGCGCAGACTGCGCAGAGCGGCACTGAAAAATGGGCGCGCCGCATAGAAAACCACTGGCGTTGCCACCAGTAGGGAAACCCAGCGGAAATAGCGCTCAAACTCGCCGACACCTTCGCTGGCCGCAGCGCCAAAATACAGGGCGATAGCAAACATCATCACCTGCATAGTGCCGAGCCCAGCCACACCCAGGCGGCGCAGGGCGGCGCGATGCTCGCTCTGAATAACACTTTCCTGGTTCGCCGCAGTGGCTGGTGCCGGCCGATAGCCGATTCGCTCCAGCTCGCCAAACAGCTCACTCGGCTTAATTTTATTGGGATCGAAACCAATCTGGGCGCGCTGTGTACTGGCGTTGACGGAGACTTTCTCAATCCCGTCCAGCTGCCCCAGATGCTTTTCTATCAGCCAGACACAGGCGGCACAGGTAATGCCACTAATCAACAGCGAGGCAATCTTGTTGCCGTTATCCCAATCGTGGACAAACTGCTGTTGCACTTCAGGCAGATCGTATGCCACCCAGCGATCCTGGGGTTGTGCCTCCTCCGGTCTGTCACTCTCTTTTTCCCTGAAACGATAGAAGCCGTCCAGGCCACCGGAGACGATGGCGCTGGCTACCGCCTCACAGCCGGGACAACACATTTCCCGGGAAACCCCTTCGATCACCACCGAGTGGTTGCTGCCGCGGGGGACTGGAAGTCCGCAGTGATAACAGTTGGAGGAAGACGAAGTCATTGAGTTACAGCGTTCAGTGGCGCGGCATTGCCGAGATCGAAGTTAATTTCGCCTTTCAGGCGCCAGTTGGCGTCCTGATGGGCATCGGGGTCGAGTTCCGGCATCAAACGGAGGTACCAGCGATTTCCAATACCTTCAGGCAAGGCGCCCTGATAGCGGCCCACAGAGAGCTGGGACAACTCGATATGCTTATCCAGGTCCGATTCCACTGGATGGCTCAATGTCAGCAAAAGGGCCTTGGGGTAGTCGAGATCGCCATTCAGCTCCACGACAACTGCATTATCAGAGGGCTGGAACTGAACCAAAGCCGCGAGACCCAGCTCTTTCGCGCGCAGATCCTGCTCGGCGCTGAAGTGATACATGCGACTGTCTTTGTAGTAGGTATCGCTGACTTTATCGTCAGCAAAACGTACCGCTATTGAGACTGTGATTGTGGAGACAACCACCACTGTAATCAGTGGTGCCAGTACCATCCACGCCCAAGGTTCCCGGTACCAGGGTTTTGGGGTTGGTTCATTCATCGCGTTACCAAAAAGTTACCGTTAGTGCACAAAAGTCGAGCCCGCCTGGGCGGGCCCGTACTTTGCAACGGGATTGGCGTCCCGTCTACTGCTTTGGACCAATAAACACCGCTCGGCGTTTATCAATCAGCTCAGGATTGTCGACCGCCTGGACAACAATCTCGATATCGTGCTTGGTTTCCTTCAGCTGATCACTGGGGACGCTGACCCGGATAGGTACGGAGAACATCTCCCCCGGCACCAGGTAAATCGTCCTTGGCTTGCGAACTGAGTAATCGTAATCAGGGTTCCCCACCACCTTGATGGAAAACTCATGGGGAGCCTGATCCATGTTGTTGATCTTCACCGTGTAGACGTTCTGTATCAGCCCCTGGGACTCCCGGAACATACGGCTTCCGCGATCGCGGGTGACTTCGGCTTCAATGGGACTGCGGGTCACTACCTGCTGAGCGAACAATCCGGTCATAGCAACCAGGATCAGCGCATAACCAAACAATCGCGGACGCAGGAAGCGGGTCTTACCGCTCTGCAGTTCATCCTCAGAGGTGAAGCGAATCAGGCCGCGCTCGTAGCCCATTTTGTCCATAACGCTGTTACAGGCGTCAACACAGAGACCACAGTTGATACATTCGTACTGCATGCCGTCGCGGATATCGATATCCACCGGGCAGACCTGGACACACCAGTAGCAGTCGATACAGTCCCCCATACCTTCCGCCTTGTAATCCACATTTTTCTTACGCGGACCGCGAGTCTCACCCCGCTTGGCATCGTAGTAGACCGCCAGCGTATCCTCGTCGTACATCACCGACTGGAAGCGGGCATAGGGGCACATATATTTACACACCTGCTCACGCAGGAAGCCGGCGTTCATATAAGTGGCAAAAGTGAAGAACGCGGTCCAGAAAACACCCTGCGGGTGAGCGTTAAATGTGGCCAGATCCACCACCAGCTCGCGCACGCCATAGAAATAACCCACAAAAGCCAGGGCGGTTGCCAGTGAGATCAGCAACCAGATAGTGTGCGTGCCGCCCTTGCGCAGAACCTTCTCCAGGTTCCAGGGCGACTTATCGAGCTTCATACGCTTGTTGCGATCGCCTTCACAGATCCTTTCCGCCCAGATAAACATCATGGTCCAGACGGTCTGCGGACAGGTGAAGCCACACCACACCCTACCCAGCAGAGTGGTGACAGCAAACAAGGCAAATGCGGCAATAATTAGTAACCAGGCAAGTAGAAAACCATCCTGGGGCCCAAAAGTTGTCCAGAAAATATGGAATTGACGGGTGGGGAGATCAAAGAAGACTGACTGGCGCCCGTCGATATTGATCCAGGGTAGAAAGAAGAAAGCCAGCAGCAACGGCAGGCCGGTGTATTTGCGGATACGGGTGTAAACACCGCGGATGTGTCGGATATAAACTTTGTCTTCCGACTCATACAGCATGCGATAGCGAACCTCGCCATCACCTTCCTGTTCCTCACGGGTGGGAATTAAATCACTCACACAAACCTCACTCTCGCACGGGCACATCTGTACGCGGGCCAGGTAGCCACTTATGTTGAGGCTTTTTTCTCCGTCCCTGCAGCGCCCGGAGTCCCTTGATAAAATAAGGCCCAGCAAATGCCGGGCCTCAAAAGTTAATTACTGCTGCTTATCTTCCTGTTGGGACAGGCTGTAGACATAGGCCGCCACGAGGCGAATCTTGTCTTCACGCAGTTTGTCTTTTTGCGCGGGCATCATATTGGAACGACCCCCGCGGATAGTGTGTTGAATCTGTTCGCGCTTGCTACCGTACAGCCAGATATTGTCGGTCAGGTTCGGCGCACCCAGCATTTGGTTGCCTTTGGCATCCATACCGTGACAGGCCATACATACGGTGTTGAATACCTTCTGGCCCTCGGCGGCCATGGCGGAGTCATGCTCCAGGCCGTTCAAGGAGAGAACATACTCAGTAGCATTCCTAACACCTTCCTCGCCGATAACCGGCCCTTGGGGAGGCATCATGCCCTGACGACCGTTGTACAGGGTTTCCAGGATTTTCTCCGGGGTGCCGCCGTACAGCCAGGCATTGTCAGTCAGGTTCGGGAAGCCGAAGTTACCACCGGCATCCGCGCCGTGACATACGGCACAGTTGTTGGCAAAGATTCGGGAACCCATCTTAAGGGCCTCAGGGTTCTGTGCAATCTGCTCAATCGGCATATCGACATACTTGCCGAAGGTCTCGTGAAACCTCTCCTGAGCTTTAGCCTGAGAAGCTTCCAGAGCACCCACAGATGTCCAACCGCTAACGCCCTTGAAGTTACCCATACCCGGGTAGATCACCAGGTATCCAACAGAGAATACCAGTGTGGCGATAAACAGCATGAACCACCACTTGGGCAGTGGGTTGTCATACTCCTCGATGCCATCGTATACGTGGCCTGTTGTTTTGTTTTCCGGTTCTGCCTGATCATCTACCGCCACTTTTCGGTTGGCGAACAGCACCCAGGTAATCAACGCCAGATTGGCGAGGGTGAGCACAATTACCCACGCACTCCAGAATGTACTCATTACTTGTCCTGCCCCTGTTTTCGATTGGTTCCGGGTTTATCCCCGGAATTGGATTCGTCCTGCTGAGCGGCCGACTTATCCTTGTCGGCTTGTTGCTCTTCATCGGCAAATGGCAAATTGGCATCTTCTTCGAAGCGCTTCTTGCGCTTCGGAGAGAAGGCCCACCAGCAGATCGCCAGAAAAGCCACTGAGCCCAGAACCAGACCGATTTCCCGCAAAGTTTCTATAGTCACGAGCTTCCTTCCTCGCTTTTAGCGTTTTTGGGTAACCAGGGTACCCAGCTGTTGCAAGTAAGCGACCAGCGCATCGATTTCCATAACCTTGCCACCTTTGAAAGGCTCGGCGGCGTTGGCGATGTCCTCATCGGTGTAGGGCACACCTACGAGGCGCAGCGCTTCCATCTTACGTGCGGTGTATTCGCCAGTTACCACATTGTCGAACAACCAGGGGTAAGCCGGCATGATTGACTCAGGCACAACGCTGCGCGGGTTGTACAGGTGCGCGCGCTGCCATTCATCAGAGAAGCGTCCACCTACGCGCGCCAGGTCTGGACCGGTGCGCTTGGAGCCCCACAGGAAGGGGTGCTCGTACACGGATTCCTGAGCCATGGAGTAGTGGCCATAACGCTCAACTTCCGCACGCAGAGGACGAATCATCTGGGTGTGGCAAACGTGACAACCTTCGCGAATATAGATATCGCGACCTTCCAGCTCGATTGCTGTCAGTGGCTTCTGGCCCGGCAGCGGCGTGTAGTTATCCTTGGTAAAGAACTGCGGAACGATCTCAACCAGGGCGCCGAAGCTGATGGCGACAATGGTAAAAAAGATCATCCAGCCGATGTTTTTTTCTACGAGGTCATGATTCTTCACGATCTAAACTCCTATGCCGCAGGCACTGCTCGAACGGTGTTATCGGCTTCGGCATCGTTTACCTTCTCGGTAATCGTGCGGTAAACGTTGTAAGCCATCAGCAGCATACCCACCAGGAACATGGCACCGCCAATCCAGCGCACTACGTAGCCCGGATGGCTGGCTACAACACTTTCAACGAAGCTGTAAGTCAGGGTGCCGTCGGCGTTGAATGCACGCCACATCAGGCCCTGGGTAATACCGTTTACCCACATAGCGGCGATGTACAGAACAGTACCCACAGTGGCCAGCCAGAAATGCGCATTGATCAGTTTGGAGCTGTACATTTCGCGACGCTTCCAAAGAACCGGAACCAGGTGATACAGGGCACCAATAGAGATCATGGCAACCCAGCCCAAAGCACCGGAGTGTACGTGGCCAACAGTCCAGTCAGTATTGTGGGACAGGGCGTTTACAGTCTTGATGGACATCATCGGGCCTTCGAAGGTAGACATACCGTAGAAGGACAGGGATACCACCAGGAAGCGCAGGGTCGGGTCGGTACGCAGCTTATGCCATGCGCCGGACAGGGTCATGATGCCGTTGATCATACCGCCCCAGGAAGGTGCCAGCAGGATCAGGGACATAACCATCGCCAGGCTCTGGGCCCAATCGGGCAGCGCTGAGTAGTGCAGGTGGTGACCACCAGCCCATACGTACAGGGAGATCAGTGCCCAGAAGTGAACGATAGACAGCTGGTAAGAGTATACCGGACGGCCAGCTTGCTTAGGTACGAAGTAGTACATGATGCCGAGGAAGGCAGCTGTCAGGAAGAACCCTACTGCGTTGTGGCCATACCACCACTGGATCATTGCGTCCTTAGTGCCCGAATAGATAGAGTAGGACTTGAACGGGGCAACAGGAATCTCCAGGTTATTCACGATATGGAGAACAGCAATAGTGACGATATAAGCACCGAAGAACCAGTTCGCCACGTAGATGTGGGAAGTCTTACGCTTCATGATGGTGCCGAAGAACACCAGCGCGTAGGCAATCCAAACCAGCGCGATCAGGATATCGATGGGCCACTCAAGCTCAGCGTATTCCTTGGTGGAAGTGAAGCCCATCGGCAGGGTAATTGCCGCAGCGACGATAACCGCCTGCCATCCCCAGAAGGTGAAGGGGATCAGCCAGCCACCCCAGAGGCGGACCTGACAGGTGCGCTGCACCACGTAGTAAGAAGTGGCAAAAAGAACACTACCACCAAAGGCGAAAATTACCGCATTTGTGTGCAGGGGCCTCAAACGCCCGAAGTGCGAGAAGGGTTGCCAAAAGTCGTTGAGTTGAGGCCAGGCTAGCTGGGCTGCGATCAATACGCCCATGCCCATACCAAAAATGCCCCAGACCACGGACATGATGGTGAACTGGCGCACGATATTGTAGTCATAGTCCGGCACAGGGCCGGTCTTTGCCACCGTTGTCGTCATGTTTTTACTTCCGTTGCTTTTAAGATTCGGTTCCACTGCGCGGGACTGGCCCACCACAGGAGGTGCGTAACCACAATGTGTAAGGTACTGCGGTTACTATTGGCCGGATAAGGATTTAAGCGCATTCTCACCCGGCGATTGCTGATCTAAATCAACTAAATCAATTTTCTTCCTTTACCGGCGGCAATGCGCAGGCGCAGGGCGTTGAGCTTGATAAAGCCTTCCGCATCTTTCTGGTCGTAGGCACCAGCATCATCTTCGAAGGTGGCGATACGCTCATCGAAGAGGCTGTCCTCAGAACGGCGACCCACAGCACTCACGCTGCCTTTGTACAGTTTCAGGCGAACTTCGCCATTCACCACATCCTGGGACTCATCAATGGCAGCCTGGAGCATACGGCGCTCCGGGGACCACCAGTAACCGTTGTAAACCAGCTCGGCGTAGCGCGGCATCAGGGAATCCTTCATGTGCGCAACTTCGCGATCCAGGGTAATGGACTCAATGGCGCGGTGCGCCTTCATCAAAATGGTGCCGCCCGGTGTTTCGTAGCAGCCGCGGGACTTCATTCCCACGTAGCGGTTTTCCACGATATCCAGACGACCGATACCGTTGGCTCCGCCCAACTTGTTCAGCTTCTCAAGCAAAGTAGCAGGGCTTAAGCGCTCACCGTCGATAGAAACGGGGTCGCCCTTCTCAAAACCCAAAGTAATGTAAGTGGGTTCTTCCGGAGCCGCCTCGGGGCTCACACTCCAGCGCCACATATCCTCTTCGGCTTCCGCCCAGGGATCTTCGAGGTTGCCGCCCTCGTATGAGATGTGCAGCAGGTTGGCATCCATCGAGTAAGGGGATTTCTTCTTGCTGGAAGAGAAGTCCACGGGAATATTGTGCTGCTCGCAGTACTGCATCAGCTTTTCGCGGGAGTTCAGGTCCCACTCGCGCCAGGGGGCGATTACCTGGATACCCGGCTTCAGCGCGTAGGCGCCCAGTTCGAAACGCACCTGGTCATTACCTTTGCCGGTAGCACCGTGGGAAATGGCATCGGCGCCAGTCTCATTGGCAATCTCAATCAGGCGTTTGGCGATCAGCGGGCGCGCAATAGAGGTACCCAGAAGGTACTCCCCTTCATATATCGCATTGGCGCGGAACATCGGGAAAACGAAATCGCGCACATACTCTTCGCGCAGATCGTCGATATAAATCTCTTTAACCCCGAGGGCCTCTGCCTTGGCACGGGCCGGCTCCACCTCTTCACCCTGGCCGATATCAGCGGTGAACGTCACCACTTCACAACCGTAAGTCTCCTGCAACCATCGCACGATTACTGACGTATCCAATCCACCGGAGTATGCCAGTACCACCTTTTCGATTTTGCTCATTGCTGTCCTCTGCTGCCGGAAATACGCCGCCGCGACAAAAACGCGGAGACGGGGAATGCCACTACGCGAAACTAGTGTCGGTCTGGGGGAGTTATTCTTGGAGATATGCCCAGGATCGGTAAATTGCGGGCACAACAATACCCACACTCTTTGTCGGGGCGCGATTGTAGCGCCTAAGCTCGCGATCGACTAGCGCCAAGGCGCCAGTAAGCACAATTGATTGATTTTTAACCTTTTCGTGCATCGCAATTTTGTACAGCTTCGGGTAGCATTCGCGCCGCACAACGACTCACTACGCTAAGAAGCTTTACGGAGTACCATGACGGAGCAAATTACCCTTCGCGTCCCCGACGACTGGCACATTCACCTGCGCGACGGCGCCGCTCTCGGGCGCACCGTGCCCGACGCCGCAAAACAATTCCACCGCGTAATTGTAATGCCCAACCTGGTACCCCCTGTGACCGATGCCGAAAGTGCAGTGGCTTATAAGGAACGTATCAACGCCCATGTTCCTGCCGACACCAACTTCGAACCTTTGATGGTGATCTACCTCACCGACAAGACCGACGCTGCCGTCGTCCGCAAGGCCCACGAAGCCGGCGTTATCGCCGCCAAACTGTACCCGGCCGGCGCCACCACCAACTCCGATTCCGGCGTTACCGATATCGCCAACATCTACCCGGCCCTGGAAGAGATGCAGGCCTGCGGAATGAAGCTGCTGGTACACGGTGAAGTCACCACCAGCGATATCGATATCTTCGACCGCGAGCAGGCTTTTATCGAGAAAACCCTGTCCCGCCTGGTAGATGATTTCCCCACGCTGAAAGTGGTGTTTGAGCATATCACCACCGCCCAAGCGGTAGAGTTTGTACAGGGCGCCCGCGAAGGTGTTGCCGCAACCATTACCGCGCACCACCTGCTGTACAACCGCAACCATATGCTGGTCGGCGGTATTCAGCCGCATTTTTACTGCCTGCCGATCCTCAAGCGCGGCTACCATCAAAATGCACTGATCGAAGCGGCCACCAGCGGTAATCCGAAGTTCTTCCTCGGCACCGACTCAGCCCCCCACGCCGACCACAAGAAAGAGCACTCCTGTGGTTGCGCCGGCTGCTATACCGCCTACTCCGCTATTGAGCTCTACGCCGAAGTATTCGAGCGCGCGGGCAAACTGGACAAGCTGGAAGGCTTTGCCAGTGAGTTCGGTCCCGACTTCTACGAGCTGCCGCGCAACGAAGGCACCATCACCCTGGTCAAGAGCCCCTGGACCCTGCCGGAAAAACTGGATATGGGTGGTGAAAATCTGATTCCCCTCGCAGCCGGTGAAACTTTAAACTGGCAACTTGCGTAATCGGCGAATGCCCTGATTACAGCGCCTGCGAGGAGAACACTCCCGGCGGGCGCCGCAATTCGAATACAATACCCTTCCCCACCAGCGCCAAATGCTGCTGGCCTGAAGACAAGATTTACAAGGAACCACCGTGACACCCGCCGAAGAACCCACAGGACCAAAAAGCTCTCTCGCCCAGCGATTCCGAGGCTTTCTGCCCGTGGTCATCGACCTTGAAACCGGCGGCTTTAACGCCCGCACCGATGCGCTGCTGGAAATTTCAGCGGTTATCCTCGACATGGATGATTCCGGCAACCTCTTCCCGCTGGAGACCCACAGTTTCCACCTGGAGCCTTTTGAGGGCGCCAACGTTGAGCAATCTGCCCTCGACTTTATCGGTATCGACCTGGAATCCCCTGACCGTGACGCCTGGCCAGAAGAAATCGCTATTCCCGAGCTGTTCCGCAAGATTCGCAGTGCAGTGAAAAAACACAGCTGCACCCGCGCCATCGTAGTTGCCCACAATGCCCACTTCGACTTGGGCTTTGTCAATGCAGCAGTCGAGCGGACCGGCATCAAACGCAACCCCTTCCACCCATTCTCCTGCTTCGATACTGCCAGCCTCGCCGGCCTCGCCTACGGCCAGACCGTACTGGCCAAAGCCTGCCAGGTTGCCGGAATTGAGTTCGATAACAACTGCGCCCACTCCGCCGAGTACGACGCAGAGAAAACCGCAACCCTGTTCTGCGGCATCGTGAATAAGTGGAAAGAAATGGGCGGTTGGCCGCTGGAAACCGAAGAAGCTACCGAAGAAACCGAATAACCCCTTTATTTTTCGGGCAGGCCTGCACAGCCCGACTTATCCAAAAGCGACAGAAATATTCAAAAACTGTCGACAAAACACTCGCTATGCGCAGACTCTGGCCACTTGGGTGATTTTTTGTGCAAGCCGTGGTAATATGCCCGGCTTACACATAAATCGGATAGCACCGTGGCCAAGAAACCTTCCTCATCTTCCAATCGCAAACAAGCCGCTCCCCTTGAGACCAGTGCAAGTATCGAGGAGCAGGTAAAGGCGTTCCTCGCCGGTGGCGGTGAGATCGAGCAGGTACCCAAGGGTGTCAGTGGCCAGACCAACACCTCCGGCCCCAAGCATATTACCCTCGGCAAAAAACCCAGAGCTTAACCGCCAACCAATAAAAAACCCCGACAGCGCCCCACTGATCAACAGCGAAGCGCGGCCGGGGCCGCTCGACCATGGCTGCGCTACCGCAGCCACTGACCATTCACATCAGGGCATTTCTTCCAGTTCCGCACCCTCTTTCACCGGCGGCATCAGATCTTCTTTATTGATATTCAAGGCCATCAGCACATTGGCAGCCACATAAACAGAGGAGTAGGTACCCACAACCACACCCACGATCAAGGCCAGGGAGAAGTTGTGGATCAATTCACCACCGAAGAACTGCAGTGCCCAAAGCACCAGCAAGGTGGTGAAAGATGTCATAAAGGTACGGCCTAGGGTCTGGCTGATCGAGATATTGATAATCTCCTCAGAGTCAGCCTTACGCACCTTGCGGAAGTTCTCGCGGATACGATCCGACACCACGATGGTATCGTTCAGGGAGTAACCGATTACCGCCAACACCGCCGCCAGAACGGTTAAGTCGAAGTCCAGTCCCATTACCGCAAAGAAGCCCAGCACGATAATGACATCGTGGCCCAGGGCCGCTACAGCGCCGAAAGAAAACTTGTACTGGAAGCGCAGGGCAACGTAAATCATCACCAGGAACAGGGCCACCATCATACCCAGACCACCGTCATCGCGCAGTTCAGCACCAACCTGGGGACCCACCATCTCGACACGGCGCAGCTCAACATTGCCCTCGCTGCCCGCTCTCAGCAGAGCCACCACCTTGTCCCCAATCGGTGTCGTCGTTTCCTGATCGGTAGCGCTGATCTGGGTTTCCTCTTCAGTTACCGCTGGTGGCAACTTGATCAGCAGGTCCTTCTCAGATCCAAAATTCACTACTGTAGCGCCATCGTAGCCAGCAGCATCCAGCTGGTCACGCACATCGCTGATAAAGGGCGTTACCTCGTACCCAACTTCTACCTGGGTACCGCCGGTAAAGTCGAGGCCGAATTTCAGGCCGTTAATTGCCAGCGCGGCAATAGAGGAAAGTACCAGTACCACCGAGACAATCCCGGCGATTTTGCGCCAGCGCATAAAGTCGTAGACGCGCTTGCCCATGTACTCGGTAATTTTGCCGTTTTCCACTTTGGTCTCACTCATGACTGACTCCCTTAAATCCAGAGCTTCTGCACACGGCGACCGCCGTAGAACAAGTTAATAATCGCTCGCGTACCCATGATGGCACTGAACATGGAGGTGAGAATACCGATAGACAGGGTTACCGCGAAGCCCTGCACCGGGCCGGAGCCGATGGCATACAGGATCACTGCCACAATCAGGGTAGTGATATTCGCATCCACAATGGTGCTGTAGGCATTGTCAAAACCAGCACTGATCGCTGTCTGGGGAGGCATCCCATTCCTGAGTTCCTCCCGTATTCGCGAGAAGATAAGCACGTTGGCATCCACCGCCATACCCACGGTCAGTACGATACCGGCGATACCCGGCAGCGTGAGGGTAGCGCCGAGAATCGACATCACCGCCACCAGCAGGATCAGGTTTACTGCCAGAGCCAGGTTCGCCGCCAAACCAAATACGCGGTAGGAAATCAGCATACAGATAAGTACCGCCAACAAGCCGTACTCCACCGACTGAATACCCACTTTAATGTTGTCCGCACCCAGGGATGGGCCGATCACACGCTCTTCCACAAAGTACATCGGCGCAGCCAGGGCACCGGCACGCAGCAACAGGGCCAGCTCCTGGGCTTCGGCCGGGCTGTCCAGACCTGTGGTCCGGAACTGCTTGCCCAGGGCACTCTGTACCGTGGCCAGACTGATAATTTTTCGCTCCTCGGTGCGCTTCTGCACGGTAACTTCGTTACCGTTTTCGTCGATCTCGGTTACTGGCTCAAAGCGAGTCTCGATAAACAGGGTGCCCATACGGCGACCCACATTCTTCCAGGTAGCGCGGTGCATCATCTCACCGCCACGGGCATCGAGGGTGATATTTACCTGCGGGAAGCCGCTCTCGTCGTAACCGACGCGGGCATTGGTGACACTGTCACCCTTGATAATGATCTGGCGTTCCAGCCAGGCACCGCCGTACATCTGCGCCTGACGTTCATCGCGGTACTCGAAGTATTCCTTGTTGGAAACCAGCTCATCCGGGCGGGCTTCCATACGATATTCGAGGTTGGCGGTCTTACCGATAATACGCTTGGCCTCTGCGGTGTCCTGTACACCGGGCAGCTCCACAACGATACGGTTGCGGCCCTGGCGCTGTACGATCGGCTCCGCAACACCCAGCTCGTTCACCCGGTTGCGCAGGGTGGTGAGGTTCTGGGTTACGGCGTAATCTTCCAGCTGCTTGATTTCCTGATCGGTCAGGGTTGCGCGGACCTCCAGATTTTCACCACTGCCGGATTCGCGCAGTTGAAGCTGTGGGAATTCCTTGCGCATGGTGGACATCGCCAGGCTGCGCAGCTCATCGTTGCGGAAGCGGGCAATAATCTCGCGATCATCCACCAGCTCCACATTGCGGTAACGGGCCTTAGCTTCGCGCAGTTTGCTCTTCACTTCCTGCTCGTAGCTCTCCATGTTGTTCTTGATAATGGTGTTGGTGTCGACTTCCATCAGGAAGTGCACACCACCCGCCAGGTCCAGACCGAGCTTCATCGGGCCCGCACCGATATCTTTCATCCACTGGGGTGTGGTGGAAGCCAGGTTCAGGGCGACAACATAGTTAGTGGTCCCAAGCGCTTTTTGAATCGCCTCCTTAGCCGGCAACTGCTCCTCCATGGAGCTCAAGCGGATCAGTACTGACTTATCCCCAACTTCACCGCCGAAGTGAGCAATGCCCGCTTCATCCAGGGCTTTTTGTGCATTCGCAAGGACATCGGGGCCAATGGTGAGCGCACTGGATTGCCCGGAAATCTGTACGGCAGGGTCCGGCTTATAGAGATTGGGCGCGGCGTAGATCAGGCCAAAGGCCACAACCGCGAGAATCAGAAAGTACTTCCAGATCGGGTAGCGATTCATGCTGTTCTCATTGTTCTAGTGTGACCCTGAGGGCCGGTAAATCTTGGCAATCTGCCTAAGCAATTTGCCTGGATATGCGGGCAGTATACGCAGAATGCAAGGTACACCGCCTCCAATAAAAGTGGGGGCTGATTATACGGGGATCGGGGGAACGGACAAATTACAGGGGTGCCGCAATGAGACCAGCAGCACCCCAGGCAGGGTAAAAGCGACGCCTGATCAGGCCTCCAGCACTGGAACCTCGCGGCCCAAACCGCGGTAGAACTCCGCGACATAAGCCTCCAGTTCATTGGCGGCAATGGCATCGCGCAGCTTTTGCATCAGACGCTGGTAGTGGCGCAAATTGTGAATCGTATTCAGTTGCGCACCGAGAATTTCACCACAGCGATCCAGGTGGTGCAGGTATGCGCGGGAGAAATTCTCGCAGGTGTAGCAATCGCACTCTTCCTCCAAGGGACCGGTATCGTGACGGTGCCTGGCGTTGCGGATTTTCACCACACCCTCGAAGGTAAACAGGTGGCCGTTGCGCGCATTGCGAGTGGGCATGACGCAGTCGAACATATCCACACCGCGACGCACCGCCTCGACAATATCCTCCGGCTTGCCCACGCCCATCAGGTAGCGCGGCTTATCTTCCGGCATCTTGTGAGCCAGGTGATCCAATACCTTGATCATCTCCTCTTTCGGCTCACCCACAGACAGGCCGCCAATGGCATAGCCATCGAAACCAATCTCGGTCAGACCGCGCAAGGAGACATCGCGCAATTCCGGGTACATACCGCCCTGCACAATACCGAACAACGCCGACGGGCTATCGCCGTGGGCCTTCTTGGAGCGCTCCGCCCAACGCAGGGACAGCTCCATAGATTTACGCGCTTCGTCAGTGGTGGCCGGATAAGGGGTGCACTCATCGAAGATCATGACGATATCGGAACCCAGGTCCCGCTGAACACGCATGGATTCTTCCGGGTCCAGGAATACCGGGCTGCCGTCGATAGGTGAACGGAAGGAAACCCCTTCTTCCGTAATCTTGCGCAGCTCACCCAGGCTAAACACCTGGAAACCGCCGGAGTCGGTAAGGATCGGGCCAGACCACTGGGTAAAATCGTGCAGATCGCCGTGGGCTTTAACCACTTCGGTACCCGGGCGCAGCATCAAGTGGAAGGTATTGCCCAGAATAATCTGTGCACCAATCCCTTCGATATCCCTCGGCAACATGCCTTTCACGGTGCCGTAAGTGCCCACCGGCATAAACGCCGGGGTTTCCACCACACCGCGAGGAAAACGCAAGCGGCCGCGACGGGCCTTGCCATCAGTGGTATCCACTTCAAACTGCATAAAACATTCGCGGCTCACTGGGTATCTCCTTTCGCTGGTGCTACTTCTTCTTTTTTGGCATTGGGATCGCGGGTAATAAACATGGCATCGCCGTAACTAAAGAAGCGATAGCGCTCCTCAACTGCGGCCTTATAAGCGGCCATCGTATGCTGGTACCCCGCGAAGGCGCTCACCAGCATCAACAAAGTGGATTCCGGCAGATGGAAGTTGGTGACCAACTTATCCACAACCTGGAATTCATAACCGGGATAAATAAAGATATCTGTCTCCCCCACCGTGGCCTGTAACTGGCCACTGCGCGCCGCACTTTCCAGCGCGCGCACGCTGGTGGTGCCTACCGCAATCACGCTGCCATTGCGAGCGCGGCAAGCGGCTACCGCATCCACCACTTCCTGGGAGACGTCCAGCACTTCGCTGTGCATCTGGTGTTCATAAATATTGTCCACGCGCACCGGCTGGAAAGTACCGGCACCCACATGCAGGGTAACGAAGACAACCTCGCCCCCCTTATCCCGCAGTGCCCCGATCATTTCATCATCAAAGTGCAATCCCGCCGTCGGCGCGGCCACTGCACCAGCATTGCGGCCGTATACAGTTTGGTAGCGCTCCCGATCGCTGGCATCGTCTTCACGATCAATATAAGGAGGCAGCGGCATATGGCCGAGGCGATCCAGAATCGCCAGCACACCTTCTTCTTTGGGAAAGGACAATTCAAACAGTGCATCCTTGCGGCCGGTCACCTCTATACGGGTGCCGTCTTCAAGGACGATGGTAGAACCGGGCTTGGGCGACTTACTGGAGCGCACGTGGGCCCAGATATCCGTCTCGTTGAGCACACGCTCCACCAGGATTTCCAACTTACCGCCGGTCTCCTTCTGCGCAAACAAACGTGCCGGGATCACCCGGGTATCGTTAAAGACTATCAGGTCACCAGCTTGGACCTGATCGAGAATATCTGGGAACTGCCGATGTGCAATGGCCCCGCTGGGCCCATCCAGACACAAAAGACGGCTGCCACGGCGCTCCTCGGTGGGCGCGCGGGCGATCAGCTCATCGGGCAGATGAAAGTCAAAGTCCTGACGCTGCATGGAATCCTGGAAATCTAGAAACAATGGAGAGGTCGCGAAGGTTATAGGAAATTTTAGGAGCTGTTAACTGGGGCGACAGAAAATGCGCTAAGTTATTGAAATCACTGGTTGACCCCGGCCAAAGCATTGCTATAATCACGCCCTCTTCGCACCGACCCCAAGGTCGAGCAGCGAATGTGCCAGAGTGGTGAAATTGGTAGACACAGGGGATTCAAAATCCCCCGCCCTTAAAAGCGTGCCGGTTCGAGTCCGGCCTCTGGTACCATATCTCAAACCCGCGATAGCGTAGGCTTTCGCGGGTTTTTTCGTTTTTGCACAGGCATTTTGTAAATGGCTGTTTTGTTGATGTTAACGCCAAGATGCCAACAAAGTGTCAACGCAAAATCACACTGACACTTCGCTACCTCGCAAACCTTCCAACCGTTCAAGTTTTTCACCTTTCTTCACAACTCTTCAAAGAGTGAAGTCCGAATCTTACTCAAAGCCCATACTGGCTCCAGCCCTGGACGCTTGTGACATTTCATCAACTAAAAAAGCGTGAAAATCGGCAGGCTGGGGCCATCTTGTCGATATATTATTTTTTATCAGCCCGACCGAGAGGCCATAGAGACCTGGGTACTTGGCAGAAAATTATTGGTTTGGATTACCCTAGAAACGTTTTAACAGTTTTGAGATGTGGTATGTGTGTGATCTCTATACCTACGGGTTTTAAAGCTTCCTCTTAGGGTGATAGGATTTGGCCGACACTTAACCGAACAAAAAAGTGGAAGCTACTGAAATTAAACAAATTTAATTCTGTAACAAATCCTACCTCCAGATAAGTGCTAGTAGGTACTAGTAACAAAGGCTATCACAATGAACGAATGGACAAGTTGGGAGCCTTTCCCGGACCCAACTAAAAGTGACTTCCTCATCGCTCCTTTCGGACCCGGTGTTTATGATTTACGAAATAAGAAAACAGGTGAGCCCATCCTGTTCGGCGCCAGCAAAAACTGCGCCTTTCGAATGTCCAGCCTTCCCCCCAAACCCTTTGGTTTCGGCACCAGGAAAAGCACCAGAAAACGTGAGTATGTACTGAAGCAGCTATTGAATATTGAGTCTTACCTTGCGTGAACATTAAGATCGCGAAGGAAATCGAAAAACAGCTACGAGAAAAAAAACCTATAGATTCCCAACATAGAAATCTTCATGAAGAATGAGGACCTATAAAAGGTTAACTCTCAAGCTACCCACAAAGCCCTTGCACCTATTAAGTTTGATATCTATT
This sequence comes from Microbulbifer sp. A4B17, assembly GCF_003076275.1. Lineage (NCBI taxonomy): Bacteria > Pseudomonadati > Pseudomonadota > Gammaproteobacteria > Cellvibrionales > Microbulbiferaceae > Microbulbifer > Microbulbifer sp. A4B17. The sequence goes on along the minus strand of NZ_CP029064.1, from coordinate 1,229,519 downwards.
CAGTACCGCACCCTAATAGAGAACAATAAAGCAAAAGCTCTATAGTTTCATGGGAATATTTTGAGCGTGAATAGTGACAACGAATATTCACAGAAAGGAAAAAACTGAAAGACGGCGCAAAGCCGCCTAAATCAGGAAAACCCAAACCAAACCCAATTAGCTAACTTTGCATCTCAGCTCCACTATTTTATCCCGCTGCTAGGTATATAGGTTAGACTATCTCCCCGCCCACACATCAAAGTGCAGTCACATAGTTACTGTAAAAGCTTTAATAGCCTTAGCGAATTATGTCAATTCGATACGCTATAGGGATAGTATTGTCCTCTGACCAAACTTTGCATTGGCCGTCATGAGCGCCAAAGGCAACCTCGCTACCACTTAAGTATGCAGCCAATAATGCACTGTACATTTCCTTCCCTTCTGTAGAATCAAATTCAACGGCAATATATCTACCAGCACCATAATCCTTATAAGTCATAGTGCACCCATTTGGATTTGCAGCTTCATTAGTCAGGGTCGCAATAGCATATGTTTTATAAGTTCTTAGGTATTCTACAGGTGTCTTATCTACCGAATAAGAGTAGGCCTCACTTGTAGTCAGCATCAAACATGCTGCTAATATGGTTTTCAGATGGAAAAAATTGTTAAACATAATTGTAAACCCCCATTATCTTTATCTCCAAAGAAATCGAATGCCAATTATCTTATGATCGGCAAAGCACTGCAAATATTTATCACACAACTCGCTTTTATTAAATACATCATTAAATGGTGCAACACCCCCGACTCCTCCACTATCTAACTTCTGAACAATTCTGGATACCCACAAAATCAATAATTCTAAGCGCAGGCCATATTGATATCAGATAAATTACTATAGATAGCCAACCAGATAGAAGATAACCAATGCCTCTTCCACTCAGTGCTCAAATCTCCCTAGCGGCCACCCCCTATTACTACAGCGTCTTCCGCTGTGTGCTAAGAGCTTTTCTCTGCGAAATAGATTTACAGTCTGGTAAAAACTATGAGCATCTTCGTGAGTGGATTGAATCCAGGATGCATAATCTGACTTCAATCTTCGCTATAAACAGCTCTACTAATTTTGTGCATCCTCAAAATCAGTAGCTTAAAGCGCTATTCATAATAGTGCTTCATAACTTTTAAGCAGTTCGACTAAAAATAACCTAATCTCCTTCAATTATTTAGCGGGGGTAGCTTGCGTCGGATGTTCACTCATCCAATCCTCCATATCAAAGCTTTCCACACCAAAAGTGAAGTTAGGCGGCGTAACATCGGTACGAAGGTGTTTTACAGCTTGATACTCTTTCGAATTCCAAAAACTCTGTAACGCTTCCATGGAGGGGAATCTAAACAAAGTAAAGCGCGCTCCCTCTTTCCACTCCCCTTCGTAATGATCCATAAACTGCTCAGGGCTTCCAGCAACCAGTAGTTCACCACCGTATTTTTCCATCAGCGGGTGGGTTGCCTTTGCATAGGCATCGAGTGATCCGTGGCCTTTCTCCATAAAAGAGCTGGCAACCAGATAAGCGGGCTTTTGTTTAGCCATATCATTACTCCTCAATATTTATCGCGGAAATTTCGCCACACAGCTCGGTGCCGCGTGACAATATAATTTTTTTAAGCCACTTCTCTCTGAAGACTTTTCAAATATGTATTAATCAAGGGGCCACTACCCTTTCAATCGAGTTATTTGAGTATCAATAGCCGTAATCCATTCATCATGCGTGGGCTCTACCAGTCCCACCTCACCGACAAAACCGCTGCTCATCACAACGTCAGGCTGCACTCTTCTCAGCTTCAATAGACTCTTGACCAATAACGCTTCGCTGCCACCAGCTTTCTTAATCACCAGTGTTGACCACTTTCTGTTCCACTGAAAAAGCGTATCACCGGTAAAAAGGTAAGTTTTGCCATACGGGGATTGGTAGACAAAGCAGACACTACCATCTGTATGTCCTGGGGTTTCCAGTACCGTAAGATCACCGAGCTGATAATCACCTTCATTGAAGTAGCGGTCCGCTTTCGCGTAGTGGTTGATTGCAACTGCTTCATACTTAGTAAACATCAGTATTGAGCCAAAACGTTGCTGAATACGCTTGAGCGATTCACCCGCTTCATCGCGGTGTGAAAGCAATTGATAGCGAACACCACCTAGCAGCTCTATATGATCAAGGTCTTCAGAGTCACCGGTATTGTAAATAAGGATATTACCGTCAGGGTGCCGCAAAAGATAAGCATGGGTGTTGAGTATTCCGGAGCTATAGCGCTTCGATTGCCACAAATCGGGATATAACTGCTTCATTGCCCTTTCCCCCTGGCTCTGGAAACCAGGGCTGTACTTGAGTATTGATTGGCCAAAGCATATACAATAAGCAGATAGATTAAAGATAGTTACCATCAGATATTCTGATATGTATAACCTCGAACAGCTCCGGATGTTTGTGGAGGCCGTTGATACCGGCTCATTCTCAGCCTCCGCACGAAAACTGGGTAAAGCACAGTCCGCTATTAGCCAAGGTATAGCTAACCTAGAAATTGACCTAGGTGTTGAGCTCTTTGATCGCTCGACACGTAAACCTACCTTGACGGCAGCGGGCCAAAGGCTATTTGGATACGCCAAGGTTGTGCTTGAACAAACAGAAGAATTGAACACTGTCGCTCAGTCCATCATCAAGCAAGAAGAGACAGCTGTCCGACTAGCAATAGAACACGCTCTTAACCTCCCAACATTAGGCCAAATTTTGCTGGAGTTTCGGCAACGTTTCCCCGCCACAGAAGTCGAGCTTTTATCCGTTGCGAGCCCAGATATTATTCAGCTTGTGGACGATGGGCGTGTAGATATTGGACTGATGTTTTCGAATATGGCTTATAAGCGGGAAGTTGATGTATGTTTTGCCGGCAATATCACTGTTCAAGCCGTGTGTAGTACAACGCATCCGCTAACCAAATTGGACAGCGTAGAGATATCACATTTGGCCGCCCACACTCAGTTCATTTTGCGCGGTGTGAACGGAGATGGACTAGATCATGAAGTTCATGTGTCATCGATGATATGGACATCTAACAGCATCCCCTCCATGCTTGAACTCATCAAGCAAGGAATTGGCTGGGCCTACCTGCCTTCTCACCTGATCGAAAAACCAGTAAATCTTGGAGAACTTTATAAACTCCCCATGCGACTTGATGACAAGCCTTGGACTACGCCTGTTGATCGGGTTACTCAAAAAAATCAGGCAATGGGACCCGCGGTAAAATGGTTGTCTGATGTATTGATAAAGTTATTGGACTAGCCTGCTCAGAAGATACCCATTTTAAATTTGGGTCAATCAAAACAATCCCGGACACCCACAAAAGTAGTAACTTCAAGCACCACCCATATTGACACCGCACAAAATACCGGATCAAACATTATATAAATAACCAAGCAAATAGAGGTAAGCGGTACATGAACCACATTATTCAATTTGCTTTGACGGTCTGCCATGATACCCGCTCCATCAACTTCGGAGGGAAGCCCCAAGAATCAGCAGCAATGGCAAAGTCATGTCAGGGCCTACAAGAAAAGCTCTCAATCCAAGCGCGCCTATACTCGTAAGCACAACCTAAACTACAGCCAGTTCCTCTACTGGTACCGCAAACTAACTGAACAAACTTCGGGGTCTGATAGCCCTGACTTTGTTCCCGTGGATATCAAGTCTTCCACAGCCACTACGGGAAACCTGGGTATATTTGAGTTTCCTAATGGCATAAAGCTGGTGATCAATAGCCCGGTGTTGTTGGCGCAAATTCCGGGCCTTATGGACCTGTAAATACGATGTGGCTACCGTTTAACAGCAAAGTCTGGTTTTACCGTCAGCCCATCGATTTCAGGAAACAGATTGATGGTATTGTTCTGCTGGTGGCTGATACGTTACACAAAGATCCGTCATCCGGTCAGCTCTTTGTTTTTCGTAACAAAAAGGCTGATAAAATTCGTATGCTCTACTGGGAAGATAATGGATTCTGGCTCCTGTATAAGCGAAATGAGAAGTCGAGATTTGTCTTTCCTGGCATTTCAAATGACGCTATAGAGTTGTCGATTTCACAGCTACAGTGGCTGCTTTCCGAGTTGGACTTTACTCAGCAAGAAGAACCAGAAAAACTCTATTTTTCACGCTTTTATTGATATGTATAGAGCCTGGAAAATAGTTTCCCATAGTATAATCCACACATAAATTAACATCGGAAAACCCAATGGCTACTGGTGATACGCTACAGTGCCAGGTTGAACAACTCACATGTGAACTCAAACTCTCACTCCAACGATGCGAGCAGTTGGCATTCAACGGCGCTATCCCAGTATTCTAAATACAACTCATACCCACGATCTAGTAAGATCGCTTACGCCCCAACTTGAGTGTCTCAAATAGAATCCTCACTCACAGCAAAACAAGTGCCGAGCACACGCACTGCGGAACTGCCAAGGTTTTCTTAACCCTTCACTCCGCGCCCGCTGGGGCTGGCGCCGAAAACGGTGCGAGGTACACTTCTGCTCTTGAACTTATCCGAAGCCTAGCTCCATCGCTCTTGAGGATTCTTCTCTAAACTCACTTCTAACGGTAATCAAATCTCCTGTAAGGAAGCGACGAGATGCTCACGAGATCCATGTGGGACACAGTGCCCGAAGTACTTATCCGGAATTCAGGTGGGAAGGGATCAATCCGTTGCAAAGGCAACCGGGTGGCACCGGCGCCACAATGCGGTGGACGCCTCGCCGCATTGTGGCGCCGAGTCCTCGTCGTCTCATTCGCGCCGCTCCTCATCGCCGGGCCCCTGCTGCTCGCCGCACCGGCGACCAATGCGACGGATGGCCATGCTAGGCACGGCATGGCGGTGGAGTTCGACCATGTCTCCCCGTATGATCCCCAGCGCTTGCGAACGCTCGGGCTAGGCGCGCACAGCGACTGGCCTCACCTGGTCCAGTATCTGCTGGATGCCATCTGCTCGAGCTGCCCCGCGGGCATGCTCTGCTGCGGGTTCACCGCGCCGCCGGTGATGGTCCTCGATGTCGGCAACTTAACCGCGCATCCCTTCGTCGGGATAGGCACCAATATGGCCGCGGAGAACTCGCAACCGCCGGACAATGAGGTCGGGACCTTGGTGAATCTGGAACTGGCCACGCCGCTCGTCCGCACCGTGGTCGGGCCCGACTGGAACCAGGTACCGCATGCCCCGCCGGTGACGCCCGCCGGCCAAACGCCGGACGAGAAGGCATTCTACGACTATATCGCGCAGTATTTCCCGCTTCAGATCAACGGACAGCCGGCGCCCTGGCACCTGCGCAACGCCCAGGACACCATTAACACCAACCACGCGCGCGGGGCATCGATCGTCCTGAGCTTCTTCAATATTCCCAGCGTTTATCGCGACAACACCGGCCTGGTCAACATAAAGGACTTTGCCGCCTTTTGGATCGCATTGCTCCAATACCTCCACGATAACGGCGTCGACATGCCGAAGTATATCGAGCTCGCCAACGAGCCAAACGTGACGCCCGTGCAGAACCCAAATCAGTTCGACTACATCGCGCCGCAGGACTACGGCACACTGGTCATCGCGGTAGCCGACAGCCTGGCGAGCATGGCCTCGGACCCGAACTATTCCGCCCTCGCCGGGATCGGGATCATCGGTCCCGGCGTTAACGTGATGGAGGCGGCCACTCAGGCTAATGGCACTATCCAGTGGGTGCAGGACATGTCTGCCGCGGCGGTCTCCCGGCTCGCCGGATGGTCGGCCCACGCCTATAACGACAACGACGCCGGCGTTTTCACGAAGTGGCAAAGCTTCATAGATACAGCGCGGGGCCGCGCCGATCTGCCCTTCTTCGTGACCGAGTTCGCCACGGTGGGACTGGACTTCCCGGGCGCTCCCCTGCCGGCCGGTTGCACTTCGCTCATCTCGCCTCTCAATCACAACGACCAGTGTGCTTCCTCCAACTCGACAGGCTTCGGCGTTCGTGTCGTCGAGAACCTGCTGGCACTCGCCAATCTCGGGGTTTCCGGCGGCCTCTACTGGATCGCCGATGATAAGGACGGCTCGGCGTGGGGCCTCGCCGCAGGGAGGTTTATCGGCTCCGCCCCTAGGCGGCCCGCCTTTTACGCGCTCCAGTCGCTAAGCGCCCCGCTCACCTCTACGGCGGGGGGCTGCACCGTGGATACCACGGGAGTTCAGTCCGGCTGGACGGCCCTAGCACCGAGCTGGGACCCGACGCTCAGGGTGCCTGGCGCGGGCTTCGTCAACCCGACGGCCGGGGCTGTCGTGGTCAGCTTAGTCAACCCGACGGCCACGGCCGTCTCGCAAGCGGTGCAGATCCAGGGCGGGACCATCGCCAACGGCAGCTATAGCGGCTGCACCTACTCGACCAATGGTATTGCGACCGCGAGCGTGTCGATGCTATCGAATGCCTTCATCTATACGCTACCGCCCAACAGTACTCTTACGGTACGCTTTCCGATGCCGGGTGCCCTCGCTGAAAGCGGATCGGCGGGCCGTTGAGAGCACGATTCCGGTGATCGGCGCGACCACCATTCGCAACACCATTTCTCCAACGGCCGGAGCCACCACGACCACGACGGCTGATAGGATCCGTTTTGGCTGCTTTAATTCCTTGCGTTGTACTTAGAATTTTTCTTTAACTAGCAACGGTTGTGGAAGAAAGGCGATGAATGGTGACGAAACACCATGAAGGAATAGCTATTAATCTGGCAATTAAATTTTGCACTCAAGCGTAAGCGATCTTACCAGATGGTAGGTGAGAGTTGTATTTAGAGTACTGGGATAGCACCACTGAATGGTAGTGTTCAGGATTCTGTGTCATTTCTTTACTATTAGCAAAAAAGAAATGACCCATGACCAAAGCCACTTTCAACATGGATGCCGCCGTTAAAGCCTTGCATGAAGGAAAGACCTCAGTGGCAAAGACCGTATCCTAACTCCTCTGATCAAGCAACTCACTGAAGTCGCCATGAAGGCAGAGCTGGAGAAACACCTCACCAGCGAGGACAGCCCCAACCACAAGAATGGTTCCACCTCAAAAACAATGGAAAGCCCTGCTGGTAGTTTCAAGCTGCAGACGCCACGGGAGCGTGCCGGAACCTTTGAATCTCAAGTCGTCAAGAAGCACCAGGCTCAGCTTACCGACGAGTTGGAGCGCAAGGTCATCGCTCTGTTCGCCTTGGACAACAGCTACCAGGACATCCGCACACGTTTATGTACCGCTTACCCAAGCAAATAGAGGCATAACCAATGCCTCTTCCACGCAATGCTCAAACCTCACTAGAGGCCACCCCTTATTACACTTCTCCTGGCAAAAAATATTTTAAGGCTCAATTTGAGCCCTACGATATCTTCAAGAGGATAATCACAAATACTGTGGGATAAGAAAATTAAAAAAAGTCATTCATCTATGGCGAAATCATTTGATGGATCTTAGCTGGTTTATGCTCTACTTAAATGAGTCTATTGCCTGCTAGGCCAATAGAAAACAATCGTACATATCTCTTCTGGAAAGGTTGCACCAACTCACGGCCTTTACACCGAACACATTTTGAAGTCGAAAACATATTCAAAAAGATAGGCATCAGAATGATCTTGTTGGATTTTATTAAGATTGTTTTTAGAACCTAAAATGCGTAAGGTAAATAGATATTTATCGGTATTTTAGGGTGCAACCAAATTAGCTTTCGTTAGCTAATAAATTCAGCTCAAAACGCCTAAGAATTTATAAATAATTTATTCCCTCACAGGAGAACGGTAGCGTGACATAAGAGTGAGTAAAAGTCGCTGACCCAAGGTGCTACCAACACCAGGGGCCAGCTAACCAAATTGATAGAATCATTATCAAAGGTCGAGTAGACCAAAGGAACTTCCCCTTCATTACAGAATTAACCGCATGGACCACTAGGTCTACTATTAGGCGATCCATTACAAATTGAACCTCCTCATCTATCACTTCATCTAATGCACTAGCCAGTTTACGCACAGCACCTGATGTCTCAGCATAATCGTCGATGACTTTAGGGCTTACGGCTAAATAGCTTGAACCAAGGAAGTCCGTTCGGAAGTACCCCGGCTCAATAGCCGTAACATGGATACCAAGTGGTGCTAACTCCGCGTATAACGCTTCTGTCAAACCTTCCACCGCAAATTTGGTGGCGCAATAAATACCGAAGCCCGGTCCACTTTGATAGCCCCCGATTGATGAAAAGTTGAGAATGTGGCCAGATCGCTGCTTCCACATATAAGGGAGAACCGTTCGTGTAACATTTAAAAGACCAAATACATTGGTGGCAAACTGCTCTTCTACTTCTTTAGCAGTTAGGGCTATTTATCTTTAATTTATACAATAAAGTAATCAGATCAAATTCTAACCAATCCTATCTATAAAAACGCCCGCTAAAGCGGGCGTTTTTATAAGAGCTTTTTAGTTCTTACTCTCCAATATCAGGGAGGGTCCAGATTCTTGACGCAGCAGTATCACTACAGTCTCCTTTTGAAAGAGCGCCGACACCTTTATAACTACTCAGTTCTACTGTTTTCAGGCATTCACCAGTAGCTCTATTCTTAATACTGAAATAGTTAACCCCAGAATAGTTATATGGTCCAAGAAAATCCCAGGTCGTAGAATCACTTGGCACACTGCTTGGCACTAACTGTTCATATTTACGAACATTGGTATCGTTACTGTCTTCGATATACTTGTCATTAGTGATATCATAGATCATGTAACCACCATTATATTTTACGAGTGCCATGTCTCTCCGATCACACGGCCAATTGAAATAGGCAGTCTGACCCGTGCCTGAGTTTGCGGTAAATCTTTTACCCATACAACGACCATGCTTAGATGTACTATCCTTCAGATTGATTCTCTCCGCATTTGAGGAATTGGGTAAATCTACAATATCAAATGCAAACAATTCACTTACCGCCGGATCAAGGCTGCAGTCAACTCCAACTAGGCTTCCACTCTGGTAGTCAAGACACTGTCCGGTATCTCGATTTTGCAGTCTAAAAACACCATCACTATTAAAGTCTGAAAAATCCCAAGTAACAGAATCTCCTGTAGCAAGAATAAATGCTATTCCAGCATCTTCCGTATCTGCCATATATCCTCCACTACCATGCACAGCATAACCACCATTTTGCGGAAGAATAGCATAGAAAACCGAATCGATATCACAGCTTACCGGTGTACCGGCTTTGCTAATACACTTTCCTTCTCCGGTATGTCGCATACTGACAAAGGAATGCGTATCTGGGATATCGACTCCATCAATTTCCCAGAAATCATTATCTATTTCATCACAATTAACTGCTGTGAGGCTGGCATTATCATCAAGAGCTAAACATCTTCCTGTGCTTGCATTAACAAAATTAGGATAAGCATCTAAACCAAAATCAGCTTCTCTTTCGAGTATCCATTTAGAGTCCAGCCCTTCACCAGACCGTATAACGAAGCCGACAGAGTCTTCGCCTTTGTCTTTAAAATTGTTGTTATCAGATATCCGTGTAATATTAAAACCATCTTCAAATGGTCGGAACATAAAAAGATTTTTACTGATATCGCAAGTATGCTGTGCTTTTTTATCTGAACCGACACATAAATCAGTATCTAAATGTTTCAGTCTCACACCACTATAGGTTGGCACTGTAACAAGTTTACCATGTCGCATGGTGTCTTCATCTAGCTGGGCCACGGCCTCTGGACTCACGTGACTATACCAATCCCATGAATCTACAACCGCTGCTAAATTATGAAAAATAAGATTTCTTCTTGCTTCAGCGTTACGCCCTGAATTCTCAGAATATATTCCGCTAAATCTAATTTCATTTCGTAAATAGTCTCTGCGATCTCCAAAACAGTCGCTTTTACTTCCGGCATCACGAGTTCTATTATAATAAGAATCTGTATATTCACCGTCATCACTACATTCGCCTAACATTTGCTCTCTGTAGGCGCCCAACTCTGAATTATTAATATCTAAAGATACTGAAACCATACCTGGCATTTTTTCACTTTCAGTAACAGATATACCAAGCAATCCCAATACTACTTTATATGAATCAAATTCATCACCGATGAAGCGGTCAAAGCTTAAGAAAGTATTATAGTCTGCATTACAATTAGCTACGGAACCTTCTGGCGTAGTTAAATAAGAGTCAATAAATACCGAATCGTTATACTTAATTGTTTCTAACAGTTCAGGGTCAACGAGCTCATCACTATCTATATGGTTCCAGGTTGGATAAACTTCCTGGTTAAAACAAAAACGATTAAACTCTGTTCTGTGTAACAGCTCCATTTGAATAATGGAAACATAAGCTGGCGCAACATTGTTAACCAAAGAGTCGTACTTAGCTTTCGATATTACTGGACTTTCTAGAGTGTCTCTTATAACTTTTCCCACTTTTACTGCCAGCCCTTGATAATCATCTGCAGCATCGTCGTGGTAATACAAGTTGCCTAAGTCAATAATTTCTCTTTTTGCATCTGATAAAATATCATTTAGTTCGACAAGATAAATTTCAATTAACGACGATTCCAGATCAGAGATCCTATTATTGAATTGCTGCAAGCAACCAACAAGCTGTGGATCTGCACCGTCTGTGGTTTCTGTGACAAACCCCCCAGTTATTGAACCATAAACAATTGGATACAAGTTTTTTAATATTGGAATGCCAGAAGCGCCAAGCGATTGGTTTATTACATTGTGGGCAACAACCATTCCTATCGCTTGAGCATCAAGCTTCACAGCTGAGGTGGGTTCTCTTGAAGCATAGTCATAACAAGCGCCTGTTAGCTCCGCTGCGCTGGCAGACTGATAAGCAACAGCTAGGGCTACACCTGCACATAAGCCCACCCTTTTCATAATTTTCATTTACTTAGGCCTCTTAAGAGTTTTTTTACATTTAAATTAGAGGAAATCCCCATTTAAATTTAGCCAAATAAACTCAATAAAAGTAAGGTCCAGTTTGGAAAAAATCATGGTGCCAGACACAAGGCCAGTTAATATGGAAATCTATTCGAATAAATAGGCAATGTGATTTCATATTTAACTATTTAGGGCATTTGGACTTCATAATTTAAAACTAAAAAACCCAAAAATTTGTTCTATGCAAATCTAAAGGAAATCAAGTAAATGTCATTTGGTGACATGATATTGCTACAATGTATCAAAATAATATAATTGCAGATTGAATACTCTTTGGGCAGGCAGTGATGCTCCATACTCTTTTGACCGAAATCGTCACCAGAAAAAGGTTAATGATCTCTGGAAATCCTTTTTCACAGATAGCCTCTTTGCTGGACCCAAAGAGAACTATACCTGACTCTTTACTGTCAATTCGATAAAAACAAACCTCTGAATCTATAGATGAAATATCGCTGTCCATACCCCACCCAGAAGCCACAATCCTCCCTTCTGCTCCTCTGGCTGACACTTTCCATTGAGGCGGGTAGTAAATCAATAACGCTACCACGCATGTCCAATCCCCTTTACGAAACTACGAGCCAGTAGATCAACAAAGAAACTTTGCTGAGTTTCTGTTAAGGGTTTGAATCCATCAAACTTACAGCTTTTATGTCATATTTCATCAAAGCGGCCCATTGTATCCTTATATGCGATTCATGGGTTATCAGTCGTAATAGCTGACTGTAAGCTGTTTTAAACTGCTCGCACCTTTGGAGCGAAAGTTTGAGTTCACATTTAAGCTGTTCAACTTGAAACTGTAGTGTATCAACTGATAGTCATTGGGCTTTCTAATATGGGAAACCATTTCCCAGGACCTATACGCATCAATAAAAGCGTGAAAAATACAATTTCTCTGATTCTTTTTTGCTGAGTAAAGCTCAACATGAAAAGCAGCCACTGTAGCTGTAAAATCTATAACTCTATTGCGTCATGTAAACTGCCTAGATAGATAAACCTCCACTTCGCATGTAGCTAATAAAGGAGCCATGATCTGTTATCTTCTCAGTAGATCATACGAATTTTATCGGTCTATTATTACGAAAGACAATAAGCTGACCGGATGTCGGATTTTTGTGTAGGGTATCAGCCATAAACAGCGAGATACCATCAATCTATTTAAGAAAATCGATTGGCTGACGGTCAAACCAGGTTTTGCCTTTTAAATGGTAGGCACATCGCATATACAGACTCATAAAGCCAGCAATTTACACAAACAACACCCGGCTATTAATCACTAGCTTTATCCTATTGGGGAAATCTAATATGCCCAGGTTCCCCGTAGCCACTGTAGAAAAATTGATATCCACGGGCACAAAGACAGGAATATTAGACACAGGAATTTGTTCAATTGGATTCCTGTACCGGTGAAGGAACTAGCTGTAATTTAGGTTGTGCTAACGAATATAGGCACGCCTGGAATGAGGGTGATATGACTTTACTATTACTATTGGTTCATGAGGCTTCTCCCTCCGAAGTTAATGGAGGAAGCATCTTCAAAGTAAGGTGAATAATGTGATTTATGTATCGCTTGTGAAAACGATAATGTGATGCAGCTAGTTTCAAATGTAACAATTTATTGATGATCCATCTATTAAAGCCCGAAGTCATGTAAAGACAAAGAATAAGAGCGCTAATCACTGTGATTTAAGTCTACGAGCTTTATTTTTGGGAAGCAACCTACGATCTAAATCACATAATCTACTCATTATTTAAGATCGAGTATGGATAAATATATAAAAGCTGATAAGATCACTTTTTATATTTTTCATGGTGCAAGTGGTGAGTGCCCCAGATTTTTCTGATTTATTCCTCAATCGAAATCGACCCTTACAAGAACAGCTGTATCAGTCTCTAACAGAATGGATAGTTAGTGGCCGGCTTGTTAAAAACTCCAAGCTACCCTCTTCACGAAGGATGTCTGCGAGTCTAAACATCAGTCGTAACACGGTTATACATGTTATAGAGCAGCTAAAGAAAGAAGGTTTCCTAATTGGTAAAGCCGGAAAAGGCGTTTATGTTTCTCAAAATTTACCCTACGGTGCAATGGAGTTAGCTTCCCACATCTCACCTGGTGAGAAGCATACTGAAATTTCTTTGCCAAGTTTATCAGATTTTACTGAGGCTATGAAATCTCGACCTAGGCTTAAGTCACGTTGGCCTACCCTTCTTCCTTTCTCACCTGGAGTACCAGATTTAAAGTCTTTTCCATTTCCTATTTGGAATAAAATATACCGACAACATCAAGATAGAATACCAATTAGTGGATATGGAGACCCTGCTGGATATTTAGCCCTAAGGGAAAGTCTCGCAGAGCATTTATTAGCCTCTCGTGGTGTTCGTTGCACATCGGATCAAGTTATTATTACCAATGGAAGGCAGGAGGCTTTGAATATATGTGCTCAGACCATATTAAATTACGGCGATACCGTTTTAATGGAAAATCCTTGCTATAGAGGGGCCAGGTTTGCTTTTAATATGAAAAACGCAAAGGTGAATTTGATTGAACTGAAAGAAAACCGACTGGATGTAGGTCAATTATTAAAAAAAAACATAAAAGCAAAGCTTATTTATACAACCGCAACCTATCAGCATCCTATGGGCGGGGTACTTCCACTCAAAGAAAGAAGCAACCTTTTAGATTGGGCAGAAAAATCTAACTGTTGGATACTAGAAGATGAATCTAACGGTACTTTATCATTTGAGGAAAAACCTATTGCTGCCCTGCAAGGCATGAAAAAAAATACCTCAGTTATATTTATTGGCAGTTTTTGTAGAACTCTGCTACCAAGCTTAAGGCTAGGCTATATCATAGCTCCAAAACCTGTGGCCCCATCTTTTATTGATACAAAATCCATGCTTTCAGGGCCATGTAATTTACTTCATCAGGCAGTATTAGCTGATTTCATTAACGATGGGCACTATGTTCGACATATCCGCAAAATGCAAAATAATTATCAAGAGAAATGGGCACATTTTTGTCAACTGATTCGCACTCATTTAGAACCAGATATTCATCTTATTAAAAGCAGTGCGGCTATGTTTGTGATTATTAAGACACCCGGTTATGATGATGTTTTCCTTTCAGAGAAGCTCATTGAGAGAGGTTTTGGAAATTCACCACTCTCTCTATCCGATGCTAACAAATCGAAAATATCTGGCCTGGTATTAGGATGTGCCAATACTACACAGCTACAACGTCTGCATTTTGTGAAATACTTGGCGAAACTTATAAAAAAATATAAACCTTAAATGAGATTCCCAATAAACCTGGTGCTAGTCCAAAAACTGAAACATTATTAACTTTAAATCTGTATGCCAATTAAAAATTATTCACTATAGTTAAGGCATGGGCATAATGATTATATGTCGATTACTTTTGCCCTTAATAAATTTTAATAATATGAGTTCGCCTTCTTTGTATTAATAAAGTAAATGTGAGAACGATGCCCTATTAAATATGGCCCGTAGTAGCAACTATCTTTTTAAGCAATCTATGTTAAGCCCTACTCTTCTTCCTTATATAGCCTACACATTAGCGTGGTGCTATTGTGCAGCCCCCTTTTGAAAGCGCTGAGGTAGTGGTAGTACTCACTGTTTCTGTTAGCAAGCAGTCACCCGTTTTTCTATTTCTAGTACGGAAATAGTTAACGCCAGAAAGATTGTATTGTCCGAGAAAATCCCAAGTGGTAGAGTTACTCAGTTCACTACTCGGAACTAGTCTTATAATTATCGGCGATCACGTCTTTGTCTTCGATAGATTTTTCATTATTGATATCATAGGTCATGCACCCACCACTATATTTTATGAGTGCCAAATCACAAGTAGTATTAAAATCTGCTGTATGGCCCGCACCCGACTGGATCGCATATCTTCCACTCAAACATCTGCATGCAGATAAATTGTCTTTCAAATAGATTCTCTCGGCATTTGAGGTGATTGGTAAGTTCACAATATCAAATACAAAAAATTTTCAGTGCTAAACCAAACTTGCATCCAGTAGCAACTCGGCTTCCATTCTCGTAGTCAAGACACTTATCAGTATCACGAGTTTGCAACTGAAAACTGCCATCATTATTCCAGTCAGCTATGTCCCGGATTGCAACATCCTCAAGCCTACTGATAAATGATATAGAACCATCTCCTTCGTCTTTCATACTCTTTCCATCACCTATACTACACGATACCCGCCGTGATACGGACGAATTTGATAGACAACCGAATCTCAACTGCGGCGTTACCACTACCAATACGCACATTCTCACCAGTATGCTGCATACTTACCCAGAGGGGTGTATCGAGAATATCGAATCCGTCAATTTCCCAAATATAACCTACTATTTCATCACAACTAACTGCAGTAAGCAGCATTAACATAGGTACTGGCATTAGCGAATATGCATCTTGTACTCATCAATAATGCTTAGTGGGACTTGTAATAAAGATCACTTGACCGGAGCTAAATAATTTCTCGCAACCGTTCATTATCTTGTGATAGTAGACCTCATAATACTTACACTACAAGTCCTATACTTGGCGATTTTTGGAGCGGATAAGCCGTATCTCTTTAACTAATAAAAGGTCCAGTTTGGAAAAATCCATGGTACCAGCAACTTAAGATCAGCTTAAGATGGTAAGCTCTAAGAATAAGATTAGGATAGATTAAACCCCTATTACAACTGGGCGTTTTTAAGTCAAACTGACTTTAATTTAATTCTTAGTCACTTACAAATAACTAAAGTTTTTGCTAGAAATGATTATCTTATTTTTAACTAAAATTCAGCAAAAGAAAAAAATACAACTAACGAAATATATACTTTTTTATGCTTTTTACAAAAAAATCAGATAAGAATTCAGATATTTATAATCACTAATTCCCATCATTTTTTTTGATATTTAATGGTTCCAGCGGTGAGTGCCCCAGATTTTTCTGATTTATTTCTCGATAGAAATCAACCTCTTCAAAAACAGCTTTATAAAGTCTTAACCAATTGGATAACTAATGGACGATTAGCAGCAGGTGCAAAGCTGCCCTCATCAAGAAGAATGTCTGAGTGTTTAAAAATCAGTCGCAATACTGTCACTCAAGTAATAGAACAATTAAAGAATGAAGGATTCCTTTTCAGTAGAGCAGGTACAGGGGTTTTTGTATCCTACCAACTACCACACTGCGTAAATTCTAAAATAAACAATCTACAATTTGGCAACTCAAATAATTGGAGTGACCTTCCTGCATTATCTAAACATAGTGAGATATTAAAATTGCAGTCTCCTCAATTATTACAATGGCCTTCAAATCTTCCTTTTTCACCGGGTGTTCCAGATTTAAGAGCTTTCCCTTTTTCTATTTGGAATAAAATATATCGACAGCATCAGGACAGAGTATCAATTAGTGGATATGGAGAGCCAATAGGATATTTTCCTTTAAGAGAAAAACTTTCAGAATATTTACTTTTATCTCGTGGCGTTCGCTGCTCTCCAGATCAGATTATTATAACTAACGGTAGGCAGGAAGCCGTAAATATTTGTGCCCAGACTATATTAAACTACGGTGATACTGTACTCATGGAAAATCCAGGATACAGAGGAGCCCGAATTGCTTTTGGCTCAATGAATGCAAAAATAAGACTGATTGAATTAAAAGAGAATCGTCTGGATGTATGTCAAATATTAAAGGAAAATTTAGGAGCCAAAATCATCTATACCAGCCCAACTCATCAGCATCCTATGGGGGGAATAATTCCCCCCCTTGAAAGAAGTAAGCTCCTAGACTGGGCGGGCAGATCAAAATGCTGGATATTGGAAGATGAGTCAAACAGTTTATTTTCATTCACAGAAAAACCACAGGCAGCTCTACAAGGTATGCGTGAAAATTCTCCGGTTATATTTATTGGTAGTTTTAATAGGGTATTAATACCTAGCTTACGCCTAGGCTATCTTGTTGCACCTAAGCCTCTAGTATCCGCTTTCACCAATACAAAGTCTTTTTTCTCTGGCCCATCCACATCACTCTACCAAGCAGTATTAGCTGATTTTATGGAAGAAGGACATTTTGTACGGCATGTAAGGAAAATGCAAAAATGCTATCGGGAAAAATGGAAGCACTTTTGTGAGTTAATAAAAAGTCAACTAGAACCCTACGTAACGCTTGTTAAGAGTAGTGCGTCAATGTATGTCATAATTATAACCCCTAATTATAATGATATTTACCTTGCAAAAAAACTCAATCAGAGGGGGTTCGGAAGTGCAGCACTTTCTCTGTCCTACGCAAACAAACCAAACAAGTCTGGATTAATGATTGGGTGTGTTAACACAACGCGGCTTCAGCGCGAGCAGTTTGTAGAGTATTTAAAAGGCCTACTAAAAAAGTAAGCAAATTATTTAATCTTATATATTTACTCTACTAAGAAATTACAGTTACTTCTCTCTCGACTGCACTTACGCCAGATGGGTGCAGTATTATGTTAATTTTCACCCTCATCTCATTAAAAGTCATACTCAATTGTCACTACGAGTTCCCTGTGTACAAAGATCTTTTTTGTATGACCGAGACCTAAAATTATATAAAGACTATAAGTATAACTGTAAGTAAATTGAATCCAGAGTTCACAAACTGTACTCAAACTTAGTTATTTTTTTCCCTACATGTGTAATTAGAAGCCACTATCGTATCGTACTTAATATCTACATAGAACAGATAAATAGTTGGCTAGAATATCGATAGTTGTGCTTAAATCAAATTATAGGCAGAGTATTTGAAACTTAACCGAATAATTCAACAATGATAAAAAATATATTTAAATTCAGTCCTGGCTTTAGGTAAATATTTCTAGCTACAGGCCCAATATATGAATAACAAGAATACAATTACTTCCGGTGGTTGCTAGTGTGGCGCTGTGCAATATGAGGTTAAAGGGCCACTACGGAACGTAGTTAACTGTCATTGTAGTATGTGTCAAAAACTACATGGAAGTTTCGGCCCCCACACAAAGGCCCGC
Organism: Microbulbifer sp. A4B17; assembly: GCF_003076275.1. Lineage (NCBI taxonomy): Bacteria > Pseudomonadati > Pseudomonadota > Gammaproteobacteria > Cellvibrionales > Microbulbiferaceae > Microbulbifer > Microbulbifer sp. A4B17. The sequence goes on along the minus strand of NZ_CP029064.1, from coordinate 1,211,490 downwards.
AAGGTCAACCTTAAGGTAACAAAAGATGACGGGCTGGCGTGGTATAAAACATCAGAGATAGCCCGCAGAGGCTTCTGCCAACAATGTGGATCAAGCCTCTTCTGGGAGCCATTCAATCTCGACGCAACTGGAATTATTGCGGGTTCACTGGATGGCCCAACCGGATTGAAAACTATGGGGCATATCTTCACTGGCAAAAAATCTGATTTTTACGAAATTGATGACAAACACCCTCAATTCAAGGAGTCATCAAATGGGCAGCTAGTCAACGACTACAAGTAATTCATTATTTTTTAAACAGAGAGATAGGGAACAACCAATGCCTATTCCACACAACAGGCAAATCTCATGAGTGGCCACTGTCCTTGCTTGAGTATTTAAAGATGGTAAAGATATCAGGCCGGGCAAAGGCTATGGACATCGTCTCAATTGACCAGGCAAAAGCCAGTTGGCAGATTTCTCAGGGTGTCGCAACGTATACCGCAACAAGCAATTACAAGCGTGCCGTCCTTTATATCGACAAAGAAACCACTCTGAACTGTCCTCCATAGCCAAGGCTAGCCTTTACAAGCCAGGAGCAGCCCTCACAACTCAGCTCAATACCATACCACTCACAGGCTTAAACTGTTCGTTCGTCTACGAATATGTCGATTCGTCACTTTTTTAAACACCGAGATTACTATCGCTATAAGCTAGGTCGAAACTCAATAGGAAGAGAAACTCTTATGAAAGTTACAGCCATAACCTCCTGTTTAATATTAGCCTCAAGTAATAGCTTCGCCCTCGAAACCAAAAAGAACGACTACGATTTGAGAATCGACAATGTACAAATATTAACCAGCGATGCGAAAGGTTTCAGTGAGAACAGCCGTATATACATTCAAGATGACCGCATAGCCAGAATCACCCCAATGACCAAAACAGCCCTATCTGCCGAGAATACCCACAATGCACAGGGTAGCTATGCAATACCCGGCTTAATCGATTTACATGTGCATTTAAATGCATCAGGGTCAACTTATAAGAACTATCAGTATCTACCGCTAGAAACCAATTTAAACAATCAGCTCTATTATGGCGTTACCGCTGTCACAGATCTTCTGATGTCGGGCGAGATGATGCAATCTATACTCCAGTTGGACGATTCAGCCCCTATAGTATTTGCTTCCGGCCCCGCCTTCACCAACCCTAAAGGCCACAGTACCCAATTCGGGGTGAAAGTTCATGAAATTGATAGTATCGACCAAATCAGCGCGAGCTGGGATGCACATTTAAGTTATCAACCAAAGTTAACCAAAGCCATCATAGAGACGATGGGTGGTACTGCCATCCCGCTCTCAGATGATGTACTCAAAGAGATTGGAAAACGCTCCCAAAGCGCCGGCTTGCCATTTTTTGTTCATGTCTCAACCCTGGAAGATGGAAAACGAGCAATCAGGGCCGGGGCTACTGCTTTAGCGCACGGTATTAATTTTGAACCGGTGGACAATGAATTTATAGACCTCATGCAACAAAACAAGGTTACCTATATACCCACTCTGTCGGTACTTCATAATCAGGGTGACGAACATGATCATCAATCTATCAGTCAATTAGACTTGGCTCCTATCCATCCAAAAATGAAGGCCTGCCTCTTTAACCAGGTCCAAGCACCAACGGCCAGTAGAAAACTAGCGTGGCAGAAAAAATCCATAGCATATAATAATGTGGTCAAGCTTGCTAAAGCCGGGATTAAAATTGGCGCAGGCTCTGACTCTGGCAACCCCTATTCACCACACGGACTGGGTTTAATCAGCGAAGTATTAGCCCTGCACAAAGCCGGTCTTTCCAATCAGCAAATTTTACTCTCCATGACAAAAGTTGCGGCTCAAACCCTAAATGTAAGTGAGGATATTGGGTCAATTTCACAGGGAAAACGTGCTGACTTCATCCTGCTAAATAAAAATCCTATTGAGAACATACAAGCAATTACAAACCCAGAAAAAATCTATCTTGCAGGTATCGCTGTAGAGAGAGAAAAAATTATCGAGAGGAGTCATGCCACTCCCCCAATCGGTTCTAGTTGTGAATCTTCAGAAAAGAAGCAAGACCACAGTATATAAAATAACCTCATAACATCAGCACTCATCTAAGTTGTGAATTTTGAGTGCTGATGTTTTTTTCTGGGTATAAATACACAGGTCAGCTTAGGTTGAATAAAAATATCTTATCTTTTGTATTCCCCATATAATTTACCAATTCGTAAAAGCTGTGATGCCATTGATCTTCAATGTATTATGTTAACACTACAAGATCTTAAACATCCCTTCTTAGCAAAACCATTTGTCACCGTTCTGTTATTAGATATAGCTTGTACATTAATCTTTTTTGAATCAGGAGATATAGGCTCTGTTAGCATTGCTCAAATCTCACTGCCCCCTTTTATCGCTGCATCCCCGACGCATGCGAAAAACATATCTGTGCGGCGGAGATATAGCGTCTGGCAGAACTACAGTTCCAGACACCCACAAAAGTAGTAGCTTCAAACGCCACACATATTATACTTCATTTGTGTCTAAGCTTCTTTTTACTGCCAAAGCAAATCCTCAATATCGAGAATTGGGTGTACCACACATGCAATTATAAAGAACCTATAAATAACTGGCGAGACTATCCATAGTTATGTTTAAATCACATAATTAGATCTGTACTTGCAAGTTAATCGAATTATCGTATGAAAAAGCCTACTTAATTTAAACTCTCAAGTTAAGTAAGCTTCTGTACCTATAGGCTGATTATATGAATAGCGAGAATACAATTGCTACCGGTGGTTGCTTATGTAGAGCTGTGCAATATGAGGTTAAAGGGCCACTACGGAATGTAGTTAACTGTCATTGTAGTATGTGCCAAAAATTGCATGGAAATTTTGGCCCTCACACAAAGGCCCGCAAAGTCAATATTAAGATAACAAAAGATGATGGATTGGCGTGGTATAAAACATCAGAGATAGCCCGTAGAGGATTTTGCCGGCAATGTGGATCAAGCCTTTTCTGGGAGCCGTTTAATCTCGATGCAACTGGAATTATTGCAGGATCACTAGATGGCCCAACTGGATTGAAAACAATGGGGCACATTTTCACCAGTGAAAAATCTGATTTTTACGAAATTGAGGATAAACACCCTCAATTCAAAGGGTCATCAAACGGGCAGCTAGTTAATGACTACAAATAGTTTGTTATTGTGTGGAACATGTATATAGACCCAAATCTAAAAATAAAACAGCAACATACGATTAAAAAATTAATCTTCTTATCAACAGTTGAATATCTACGATACCAAAAAAAGGCAATTTAAATTGCAAACGTAATAGAAAGTGAACTGACATATTATCGATAATATCGGCTTTAAAGACAGCTCAAACGAAAGCTGAAGTGAAACCAAACAAAATTTTGATACTCTTTTAAAAGCAAATTAATCCTCCGGGGAAATAATTCTCCTCACTACTCTCGCAACTGTTAATCACCCTCTACCTGAATTCCTTTCCCCCTTTCAATCAATTTGACTGTGACAAGAATACTAGCCTTTCAGTATTTACTTTCTGGGCACTCCCTTTCTTCCAACACCCCACCTCTCTTAATTGAATACTCTATATAGTCACCAGTCATAATATCAAGAATTTGCAACCAAGAATAAAACACCGCTTTCTCAGATTTAGCAATTTCTTCTGCCAGTACTTTTGCGGCTTCTTCTGTGGGAGCGGAGTCCCTAAAGCTCTTCGCACCACCATTCATTAAGTGAACCCGTTCCGCAAAAATTGCAAATCGATTGATTTTTCTTCTCATAATCTTTCTCCTTTTCAGTAAAATCAGCTTAATTTCTATACTCTTAAGCTGGTACTCCCATCCAATCCATACTGCGCTCAATGCCTCGCATCTGCGTCAATATCAGATCTAACTCCTTGCGTATATTCACATCCACAGACACTGAAAAGCTGCGCACGTACTTCGTATAGTTAATGATACAAATAGCGTACATTGGCCGATTTCCATAACCCGATCGGTATCGGCAGATCCGAATCGGCTCCCCGTCGATAGTGATATTTCTGGCTCCCATATCTATCTCCAATTAATAAACTGTACATGCATACAGTATACGGTAAGGAGCTTAGGAACTGTCAAGTCACAATCAGCGCCAATCCTGAGTGCATGCCTAGGGTATCGCCCTCCTGCGTGCAAAAATTGCTAGTGTTATCAAGCACTTTGACTGGTAGGAAGTTTCCTAATTCTCTTTAGCTGCGGATATAGACTTCCGCTATATTGGGAGAAGCCCAACCCCAGCCGGTTCCCAGGTAGCATAAAAACAAAACTTAGCCACTGCGTTGACCAGAATCTACTAGACTGGAAAGAAAAACGCACTCCCACTCGATATAAAACTTACCCTTGGTGCTAATCAGAGTATTTATCTTGTTAAAAAAGTAATTCGAGATTTCACACATATATCTTTGTATATTGAAAAAAACCACACCGAAATAATTGAAAAGTAAAATCTTATCCTCTGCAGCGGGCATTAAATATATCAATTTTTAACAGTAAAATCTTATATATAGCATCCTGGCTTCACAACCAAGGGATGAACAACTTAAGAACTGGCTAATAATTATCTATTGAATATATTGCTATAACAGAATAGAGTATGCCACTTAAGAAATATAAGAGCATATCGCCAATTTAAGGTTTATAGTAATGTTAAACTCCCAAATGGAAAAGGTGGCCATACTTGTCGACGTGCAAAATGTCTATTACACATGCAGGCAGATCTATAAACGAAACTTTGATTACAATAAATTTTGGCGAGAAGTCACGGATGGAAGAGAAATAGTAAAGGCCATGGCCTATGCAATCGACCGTGGTGATAGAAAACAGTATGAATTCCAAAATATCTTAAGGTCGATTGGTTTCGAGGTGAAACTAAAGCCTTTTACCCAAAGATCAGACGGATCCGCCAAAGGCGACTGGGATGTGGGGATAACTATTGATGCCATGGAATATTCAAGCCTGGTAGATACTGTGGTCTTAGTTTCAGGAGATGGCGACTTTGATATTCTTGCTCATAAGCTCAGATTAGATAGAGGTAAGAAAGTTGAAGTTTATGGTGTTCCAGAATTGACAGCTGGAGCATTAATTAATGCGGCGAGTAAATTCACCCCAATTGAAGATAGGCTGTTACTGCAATAACGTCTAAGATAAGCAACTGGCCCTCTTATACATCTATAGATGTTTATTACATTCCTTCCTCCACATTGAGGTGAATTACAATACGCAACTGATTAATTTTTAATTACATTATTGACAACCAGTTTGATTGAAGAAGTCTCTCACAAAGTAACCATTTATTCACTTTTGTAATTTTAGAATAAAGATCTATCCTGATAGGCAACGGTCCAGCATTATCCACTGGCTAAATATCGACTAACAATTCTCTAGCGCTATTCAAGGAATTAGCAATATGAAGAACTTACTAGTTATAAGTTTAATCCTATTTTCAATGTTTACTAAAGCAAGTGAGAATTTAGATATTTGCCCTAAGTTAGATCTTGATATACCGGAATCTAAGGCCAAGCCAACCATAAAGACAGCACCATCACTCCCGCAGGGTAATGGCAGGCATTTACCAGCATGCATAGTAGTTTCATTTGAATTAGTGGAGATATCGGGATCTGAAGGGAGAGGACTCATGCCCAGCAAAGTTGAAATCGAAGGCTCATCAGACAAAGCATGGAACAAACCTGTTAAAGCAGCCGTATCAAGGTGGCTTTATGTATCAAAAGGTATCGAGTATCGTGGACGTCAATATGTTATTTATAAGATTCCATCACAGTCTCAGTAGCCAAATTCCGGCATATACTACTCTGAAACTTTATTTTGTATAGAGGGGTTGCTATAGATCCCTGCCGAAGCCCGAATAAAAAATTAAGTAAACAACCATCTTTATATTCGATTGAGCGGAACCACTTAAAGCCTCTAAATTTAAGCATCAAGCGTAAAAAGCTTCTTATTTCCCCCATCTGCTCGGCCTGTATACCAGCCCTTTTCCCCTAAAGAACCCTTCACACAACAGCCGTAGCATCAATACATTCGCCCCATCAAAAAATACCATTAACTTATTGATATTATTAATATTTATCAGCGTTATCATTCTAGTATAGCGTACAAATCATCGCTCCCGAAGCCAAATGCTATGTTTCTAGAGTCACACCCAATAAACGGAGCCAAGGGGCATCGACAATGGCTATCAGAATTCTTTCTATTGATGGTGGAGGAATCCGGGGAATCTTGCCTGGCCAGATACTGGTATCCCTTGAACACAAGCTTAAGGTGAAATCAGGTAATCCTGACGCCAGAATAGGCGATTATTTCGACCTGGTTGCCGGAACAAGTACCGGCGCCATAATGGGCGCTGCCTATATCTGCCCCGATAAAAAAGGAAAGCCCAGGTATTCAGCCCAGGAAGCAGTCGATTTTTACCTTGGTGAAGGCGAGAGAGTATTTGGTTCTGGGTCATGGCCGTTTCTGGATAAATTAAAGCTAGTAAGGGAGGAAAAATATTGCTCTAAAGAACTTGAAAATGTTTTAAAGAGATTCTTTGGTAAAACGAAACTCAGTGACCTGCTAAAGCCTAGTTGCTTTGTTTCCTATGACATCAAAAAGCGGGAACAAATCATTTTTAGGCAACATCGCGCCATAGTAAAGAATGAAGATTTCCTTGTAAGAGACCTTCTACGAGGCAGCAGCGCTGTACCAACCTATTTTGAACCAGCACGCATCTTTTCACTGCCACCATCCAACAATAAATATATCTTAGTGGACGGCGGCATGGTAGCTAGTGATCCTGCACTATGTGCTTACTCCGAAGCCATTAAATTCAGTGGAGTCTCTGGAATTAAGGACATGGTAATTGTATCTCTTGGTACGGGTAGGCAACTTTCGGGATATAAGTACAAGGAAGTAAAAGATTGGGGCATATTCAACTGGGCAAGGCCCGCCATTGATATCGCCGTAAATGGCAGCGCACAAATGGTCCATTACTATATAAAGCAAATCTCATCAACCATAGAAGATTCAAAGTATTACCGGATTCAACCAAAGCTATATACAGCTGATTCCGCAATGGATAACGCAACACCAGAAAATTTGAGAAAACTGAAAAAAGCTGGAGAAAAAAATGCAGAGCATTTCGATAAAGAATTGGAAGAAATTGCTTCTTTATTAGTTAACAGCGAAGGTAATCATAGATACCAGTAACAGTATAGACGAGCCCATATAATAATAACTAATTACGGATTCAGAAGCCCTGTTACTGCCCATTATTGAGATACTTTTTCTTCACCTGATTAATCATACCACCTGCTTCTAGCACCTCAAATTCATTCTTGGATAGATCACACCGTAACTTGATGCTCTCTCCCGATGACTTTATCAGTAATTCTACTGAATTTCTGGATTTCAGCTGTTCTATTGGGTTGTCGATTTCGAGGTCTGCGCCCTGTTCGAGCCGATCATAGTCATCAAAATTTTCAAAGAGCAGTGGCAGTACACCAAAATTAATAAGATTTCGCCGGTGTATACGGGCCATACTTTTTGCAATTATGCATCTTACTCCGAGAAAACGCGAAGATACTGCAGCGTGTTCACGGCTGGAGCCTTGTCCATAATTTTCGCCACCAACAACGAAACAGTCTCCATTCAACTTCATTGCCCGATCATAAAATGATTCATCGATTCGAGAAAACGTATAGCGACTGATCGCAGGGATATTTGAACGCAGAGGTAATATCTCCGCTCCAGCAGGTAGTATTTCATCAGTGGAAACATTGTCACCTGCTTTCAGTAATAACGGACCTGTTAAAATTTTGGGCAACTTTGCAAAGTCTGGCAGGGGCTTTATATTTGGTCCTTTAATCAACTCTACTGCTACAGGGATTTCCTGGGGTGCTTGGAGCAACGGTCGGATATCAGGTAGATATTCCGGCTCATGAAAACTCGGGTAGTCCATATCCAGGTCACGAGGATCAGTAATTACGCCTTTAAGCGCACTGGCAGTGGCCACTTCAGGGCTACATAAGTAGACTTCGTCGTCTGCGGTGCCGGAGCGGCCGGGGAAGTTACGTGGTACCGTGCGTAAGCTGATGCGGCCGGTAGCTGGCGCTTGTCCCATGCCGATACAGCCGCCGCACCCTGTCTGATGCAAGCGAGCACCTGCTTGAAGCAATTTTGTTAGATCTCCGCTCCTACTAAGCTCTTCCAGTAACTGGCGTGAAGTTGGGTTGATATCAAAGGAGACATCATCAGCTATATGGCGGCCGGAAACCATCCGTGCTGGTATGGCAAAGTCCCGCAGGCCCGGGTTAGCAGAAGAGCCTATATAGCTCTGGTAGATAGGACGGCCTGCCACTTCTCGTACCGTGACTACCTTATCTGGACTGGATGGGCAGGCGATTAACGGTTCAAGTTTCGATAAATCGATCGTATCTTCTTCATCATAACTTGCGCCTTCATCAGCTTTCATTTCTACAAAGTCGCTTTCACGATGTTGTTGTTTCAGGAAAGCTCTCACCGCTTCATCGGCAGGAAAAACACTGGTAGTAGTGCCCATCTCCTGCCCCATATTGGCGATCACATGGCGGTCCATCGCGGTCAACTTAGCGAGACCAGGTCCGTAATACTCAACAATCTTGTTAACACAGCCCTTGACGGATTGGCGGCGCAACATTTCCAGAATAATGTTCTTAGCGCTGACCCATGGCGGCAGTTCACCTTCGAGTTTCACGCCAAGTATTTTCGGCATTTTCAGTGCGAAGGGAACGCCAGCGATGGCCATAGCCACCTGTAGTCCTCCCGCACCAATAGCCAGCATCCCCATAGAACCCGCCGCGCAGGTATGGCTGTCCGCACCAAGCAATGTCTTACCGGGAACATCAAAGCAAGACATCTGCACCGGATGACTGACCCCATTACCAGGGCGTGAGAACCAGATTCCAAATTTACGACAAGCACTTTGAAGGAAGATATGGTCGTCGGCGTTTTTAAAATCCGTCTGTAACAGATTGTGGTCTACATATTGTGCCGAGATCTCAGTCTTGATTTGTGACAAACCAAGCGCCTCCAACTCCAACATGACAAGTGTCCCTGTGCCATCCTGAGCCAGTGTGTGGTCGATCTTTATCTCTATTGGACTGCCTGGCTCCATTGAGCCACTTACTAGGTGGCTATGGATCAGTTTTTGCGCGAGGTTCATAGGCATAAGGGATACCTTTGAGTAAACTGGGAAGCTCCAGCTTTGACGCTGCTAGGTCATGATCATTGTAGCTCGACCTTTGTCTGTTGACGTATTGCCGGATTTATAGGGCTAAGCAGGCGTCAGAGCTAAACTCTGGGCCTTCAGACAATCAAAACTGCAGTAGCCCTACCAGCTCGGAATTCATCAGCCCTTTCTCTATTCACTCCTTAAGAAATTGGTCATATTCTGCGACATGGCAATCAATGGATAAGTTTGTCAGTAATACTTGCTTTACGAATAACATAAAACTCAAGGTGCTTTAACCTTTAAGATTTAGCACTGTCTGGCTATCTGAGGAATTAAATATTCCCGACGATATCAATGTATTAGGATGCGTAGTACTTTAGAAAAATTATCCAGAACCCTGATTAACCATAGTATTCAATGGTAAAGGAGAACCATAAATTATTGATTACCTTTTATCAGGCTCACATACAATAATATTTATCTTCTTTTCAACGAGCTGTTTCGTGTTGTTTTCACCATACTCACTATGCTTGCCACAGGATATGACTTTAAACCCTGCATCGGACAATTCGGCCCGAATATCACCCTCATCAAACAGTCGAAATCCAAACTGGGTGAATGGTAGATTCTGCATAAATGATTTATCAGCGAAGGCTAGACAAAGCTTCCCGTCAGGTACCAGTACTCTGTATATTTCGGTTAGATGAGTTTGAAGGACTTCCCAGAAATATATTGTGTGAACCGCGATAACCTTATCAAACTTCCCATCAGAAAACGGTAGACTTTCCGAGCTACCAACTCTAAAGTCCATTTGCCCCGACTCTACGTATTTCGAGTTTAAGTCTTTAGCATTTGCAACCATATCGCTAGACCAATCAATACCGGTATAGCGGACATAAGATCCCTTGCGAAGAACATTGACTGCAAATTTACCGTTACCAGGGCCAATTTCCAGAACACAATCACCACTTACCACATTGAGTGCTTTTAAAGCAGCAAGATTCGTTGCTTTATTTGCCTTATTCATTTGCTGCGCAGTTTCTGTAGCTGAGGTACCAGATGGTTTCCTCAACTGCTCGGCGACAAATTTAGGATCCTTGGACATAATTGCTCCCTTTTAAATGGCTATCGAAATAAGGCTGCCAGGGAAAACATAATCGGTATAATGACTGACTTTCATCTTAAATTCCAGCCAAGGCCCTGACTCCCATACGGGCAACTTAATATATACAGAAACGGTTTAACTATCAGGATCAATAGCTTTAAATTACCAGCCACTCCCCCGAATAGGCAGCACAATTGCATAACTTTTAAAGTAAAGGTAGCATGGCGTCCAAGCATTAATACCGTAACATGAAGCAGAGAATCCACCTGATTCAAGTATAAGTATTTGAGGATATCTATTTGAGCTCTAGGTACCATTTTTCCTGGTTTTGTAGCCTGTCGGCAATCATTATTCTCGGATTTGCACCAAGTTATTTTATGGCTTATCAGGACCTGTCTTTATTGCATCATGTTCATGGGATAGTTTCCTTTCTTTGGATTTTACTTATGTGTAGCCAATCCTATTTGATGCTTAAAGGAAATACGTCGATCCATAAATATTTGGGCTGGCTTTCTCTTATCGTAGCCATCTTATTCATAGGCACTTCATCTTGGGCGCTCTTCAATACTATTGAAGCAACTTTAGAAAAGGGAAGCATCTTCCAGCTTGTATATTGGATCGATCTTTTCTTATTACCACTATTTGTATTTCTACTAATATCCGGATTTATTTATCGAAAATCCCCTAAAAAGCATATGCTTTGCATGATGTTAAGCTTGGTAGCGATACTCCCTCCGGGTTTGGGAAGACTAATTTATGGTTTATTCCTATTCCCCTTCGATGCACCTATTAGATATTTTTATGAACCAATGATGCTTATTTCCATAGGGCTATTAGTGTATCTGGGATTTCGTGAGCAGTGGAAATTTAGTCAAATTAAGGTGGCGCTTGGGGTCACCATATGCTCATTTATCACTTCCTATTGGGCCGTCAATATGGGCATTTTTGAGTTCGGAGTCAGGTGGATATTGAGTGTATAAGCTTAATACTCCCAGTTTTTTCACCAATAATTCATCTCGATAAATTCCAAGGACTTCAGAATGGCAAGCTACTTTTTGTTTGCTTGAGCAACGAGAATAACCCTACTGCTCCCACTTTAAATCCAGACTATCGTACGTTAAATTATCACTTATTAGTAAAATACTTAGATATACAAAACAGTGAGCCTGGCCTGTTGAAGCAAAAATTTGATTCAACAAATAAGTGAAACAGGCACACTGTAGATACAATTGTATTTATCAAAAAATATAACTATTTCGGCAGCTTAAAAAGTGGGCTTTAGATCTTATAAAACTAAAGCCCTAACCGCTAGAGGTACAGCAATATTATATCTTGATTTAATTTAATTCCAAGATACAGGCAGACTCATTATTGCGTTAAAAATGTGTCAGCATTGATAACCTCAGCATAAGCAAATTGCAGTGCAGCCATATAAGCTGCATGTATATGTGCAGCGGGCACATCGACACCGTTAAAGCTCATATCCCGGCTGGCACAGGCATCATGAATAACGGTATTTTTATACCCGAAATCACTTGCCGCCCGGGTGATGGCATCGATACACATGTGACTCATCGCACCAACGATAATCAATTGACTCACTCCTAGCTCTTCAAGGCGCTCTTTAAGGTCCGTACCTTTGAAACTGTTAACTTCATTTTTAAGTACTACCGGCTCACCTTCAACAGGCAAAAGGCTCTCGTGAATTTTCGCACCCTCACTACCGGCAATAAAGAATGGAGCATCCTCACTGAGAAATTCATAGTGAACATGAATAACTGACCACTGCTTTTTTCGAAACTCGGCCAGCACTTTTGCGGCTTGGTTTGACGCTTGACCAATGCCTTCAAGAGTCCACTTTCCGCCTTCAAAGTAGTCGTTTTGCATATCTACGACGATTAGCGCTGTCTTGCTCATAAGATTGTCCTTTACTTGTGTCTTTGAAATGTACAAGCGCATGTTAGGGAGATGGGCTAAGATACAGGCGTGGCAAAATCGACATAAAACAGGCAAAAACTGACAGAGGGGCTAGTGACCCAAACAATCCACATTGCAATACTGATGATCCCCGGAGCGGCTCAGTCGGCGACTTATGGTCTAATCGACCTGTTCCAAACCGCAAACCACATCTGTCAGGAGTCAATCCCAGAACCCAAGGCGCTATTTGAGGTATCACGCTGGCTAATTAATGACGGAAAAGTCACATCCGAGAAAAAAGGGGCAGCTAAAGACCCAAGTATCGTTATTGTACCGCCGGTACCGGGGGGTCAGGAGTACATGGAGCCACCGACAGATGTCAGTACCTGGTTGTTAAAGCGACACAAAGAGGGGGCCTTAACCTGTTCCGCTTGTGCTGGGGCTTTTATGTTGGCCGACGCAGGGCTATTAGATGGACGCCAGGCGACCACTCACTGGCGACTGGCCGATGCCTTTAAGCAGAAGTTCCCGGATATAGAGCTGAATATCGATTCCATCCTGATTTCAGACCCGGATGTTGTCACCGCAGGAGGTGTAATGTCTTGGATTGACCTTGGGTTACATCTGGTCGGACGATACATGCCTCCCCATATTGTTATGGAGTTGGGACGTTTCCTGTTGGTGGATACAGGAACCCGTTACCAAAGTTTTTACCGCAGTTTTCTACCTCCTGTAGATCATGGTGATAAAGCAATTTTAAAAGTACAGCAGCAAATTCACCGGGATTATCAACAACCAATCTCTGTTGCAGAGATGGCTCAACTCGCCAATCTGGGCGAGCGTACTTTTCTACGAAGGTTTCACAAGGTTACCGGTTATAGACCCGCCGAATATCTACAACAGCAACGTCTACAAAAGGCTCGCGAACTATTGGAAACGGGCACATTGCAAGTCGAACAGATCGCTTGGCAAGTGGGATATGAGGATGTCAGTGCATTCCGGAAAATGTTTCACAAACAGACCGGTCTTTCTCCTCGGGAGTATCGACAGAGATTCTCAGGTGGCTCTAAAATGTAATTCCCCGAAAAGGCGGACTAGGGGTACTAATTGGGAAAGTAACCAATTTCACTAAAGAGATTGATCGAAGAGATTCTTGTTAAACCCGGTAGCTTGATAGATAGCGGAATGACTCTATTTAGGGTACGTAGGCCAATATAAAAGTTAAACAGATATAACAATAAGATTAAAAGCTTCCTAAAAGCTCTAACTAAAAAGTTAACCATATTCAGATAGTTAAGGAGTCATTTATCGTTCGAGCAAATATTACACCAACAACCGACTAGCAGAAATACGAATCATTTCTCTTTGGAGATGCCAATAAGTATCCCCTCAACCCTACACTTCCTCCCCATCTCAGAAATTGCCCTGCAATTTTCAAAGGTAAATAGCAAGACTTCAATCTCGTCAAATACAGTGCACTCAATGTATAGGCCAAGTTCTGAATAATATTTGAAAAAATATTTTGTGAACAATTCTGGATATTCAAAAATCAGCAGCTTTTTTTGTTAAATCATGGTATCAGCTGAACGAGCTTCCCTATATAGTGGCGCCGCCTAACTTTGATTCAAAATAGGTTAGTTGTCATTGTTTTTTGAGATATGGGAGAGATACCAAAGTGATTAAGAAAATTTTTTCGAAAAGAGATCTAAAGCTTCCAATCATTGGCAGCTTGATAGCGGCAGCAAGCTTGCTATCAACAACTGTATCGGCAACGGCCGAAGTTGATATAAATCAATTACGTCAACAATCAAAAATTATGTTCGGCACTCTCTCAGAAACTATGCCAGGCAGTGAGAATGACACCCCAGCTATGGTTGAGCTTGGAAAAACACTGTTCATGGACAAACGGCTTTCAGTCAATGATAGCCAGTCCTGTAACAGCTGCCATCAAGTAGGGAACTACAATGGCTCGGGCGTTGACAATGAAGCGACATCACTTGGCGCTTTGCCCGGCACTAAAGGTGATCGTAACTCTCCAACAGTCTGGAATTCAGGATTCCAGATTGCTCAATTTTGGGATGGCCGAGCAGAAAACCTGAAAGCACAAGCAAAAGGTCCAATTCTCAACCCTGTAGAAATGGGAATGCCCTCTGAAGGGGCTGTTGAAACAAAGATTTCAAAAATTGATAAATATCAAGTGAGTTTCAAGCAGGCTTTTGGTCATGACAATGCTATCTCTTACAATAACATTGCACATGCGATTGCCGCATTTGAGCGCACGTTGATCACAAATGATCGCTTTGATACTTTTATGAAAGGTGACGATCATGCACTGACAAAAAAGGAGTTAAAGGGTCTGCAAACCTTTATCAACACCGGTTGTTCGGCTTGCCATAATGGTAAAACCCTGGGTGGTAACATGTATCAGAAGATGGGGTTAGTCAATGAATATCCGCACCAGGAAGATTTAGGTCGCTATAAAGTTACAGGTAGTGAAAACGATAAAATGGTGTTCAAGGTTCCGATGTTACGTGACGTTAGTAGAAGTGCGCCTTACTTCCACGATGGGAGCGTAGAAACCATTGAACAAGCAATTTACGATATGGCTTGGCACCAGCTAGGTCAAAAATTAAACAAGCAGCAAGTAAGTGATATCGCTGCTTTTCTAAATGCTTTAGAGCACCAAGCTAACTGATGTAGCCCCCACCCTTGACTGGGTGGGGCTCCTTTGTTCGTCTTCTTTGCGAAAGTATTGTTCGATTGCTATCAATCCCGGACTAGACGGTTCCTGTTCCAGGACTGGCCGAGGGCTGAACTCATAACCCTTTAATAAGATGACATAGTGTCCATATCTGCTGGGTTTAAGCCCGAGAACTGGTCATCCGGTTGCCACCTGCCTCCTACTATTTTGAGGTTATGGGGATCAGTCATCAGGAACTACTGCAAAACTGATACCATAAGAATATTTTTTAAATATCTGTATATTCTATAAATAGATATTTCAGGTTTAATGATGTGTATTTTTAGGTTTTGATAGAAAAGTAAATTTTTTTCAAATGTGTCCGAGAGTAAATCGATTATTGATATATTTCTAAATGAAGAAGATTTATGGCACTAAGAGCTTGCTCAGACCCGAAATCCATGGCGAGTGAGACAATGAAAAGCATCTCCTAATTACTCAAAATAATAAAACTAATTCGCCCTCTCGCACTCTTTATATTACGGATCAAAGAGCGCAGGTCACCCCTTGAAGATCAGGCACGTTGCAGTCACATTTTTAATACTTATCGTAGCTTTTGTGGGGCTCGTATATGTATACAATTACCGCCTGACCCAGAGCATTAAATTTAATGCTTACCCGGTTACAGATGAGTTTATCGACAGTAATGAATCCCTCAAAGAAAAAGACACTATTAGAATCCTGATTATAGACGGAGGGGGTATACGTGGATTGATACCACTCTATGTCATTAAACATATCGAAGAGCACACAGGTAAGCCTATTGATGAGTTGTTTGATGTTTTTAGTGGGGTATCTACTGGTGCTATCATTGCCTCCGGCCTAAATGTGACCCATGCACCTTTTAAGACCAACCATCCTGAAAACACCAACCCTCAGTCACACACCGAGGCAATTATTGATATCTATAAAAATGAAAGTAAATACTTATTCTCAACACCTTGGTATCACAAATTATTGACTGGGAATGGATATTTCTCCCCTCGCTTTAGCGGCGAACGATTACGCGACACTATGGAGAAACATTATACCGACGAAACCAATTTCACCGACCTGAAAAACTACGTGATCATACCTTCTCTCAATATCCATACAGGTCAGCTACATCTTTTTAAAAATCGCGGAGAAGAGGTTAAAAAACTACCCACAGATACTCTGTACCAACTAGTCACAGCTGCAGCTAGTGCGGAAACCCTTTTCCCTCCTGTCGATTTTATGACCACTGGCCGGGATGTTCATCACCGTTATTATGCCGATGCAGGCATATATGCAAACAACCCCACCAGTATTATATTGAATGACATTATTGAGGAGTTTCCTGGAAAAAAATATTATGTACTAATTCTTGGGGCCGGTACATCCCCTCTGAATACAATGGAAACCAACTATCGGAGCTTGAAAAACTGGGGGAAAATTAACTGGATTCAGGATCTCATATCAAATGTTCAAAGATCCATGGATGACCAGCAATTATACACACTGAAAATTGCACAATCTCTCAGCTCTGAAGGGAAAATCAATTATAACTACTTGAACGTTGAAATTATCGACCCTTATGTTGACCCATTTGACTACAAATCAATTGACAGCTTGAAGGTTCTAGCAGACAGACTTATCTGTGAAAACCAAACGGAAATTAACCAGGTAGTTACCAACCTCAAGAAAAATGGGTAATAATTGCTCAAAAAGTGTTTTCACATTGCAGATTGATTTTTTAACTTAACAGGGTAAGCATAACTATTTACTAGAGAATATTTAACAGATAAGGTTATTGAAAACAATCTGCATAAATAGAATCTTGGTATGCAAAAAATAAATTATTTACTAAAATTTATACTTTCGTTTTACTTACTATATTTTACCACCTCCACCTATGCTGATTCTACAAACAGGCTAATAAAACAGATCATGGAAGATCGCCATATTCCAGGATTGCAACTAGCAGTGATAAAAATGGGGAAATCGTTAAGAAGAGAAATTATGGATTTGCTGAAATACAACATAAGGTATCCGTTAAAGAGAATACTGTCTTCCCTATAAACTCCATGACCAAAGCGTTTACGGGTGTGGCACTGGTACAACTTTCTGAACAGGGGAAGTTGTCATTCGATGATGAGATAGGCAAACATATTGCTGATCTACCCGAGGAATGGAAATCAATCAGCATTCAACAGTTGATGACCCATACTTCGGGGCTTCCTGAAATACTTAGTGGGTATAGAGCTGATCTCATAGTGCGGGGTAATCCAGAGACTTTAATAATTATGAAAATGGATACGCAACAGGCTGGCAGGCTATAGACAGGAAAAGGCATAGAGCGGTTAGCACTAGTGGTGGAAATGCTGTCACAATGATCCACTATCCAAAGGACAATGTATCAATTGTAGTTCTCACTAACTTACTTGGCAGATTACCTATTCAGTTCGTAGATGATATTGCAGAAAATTACATCCCAAATTTCGAAATCTATAAATTGCCACCAGTGTCTCAGTAAAGAGTCAACAATATGAATTAATCGGCATTCTTTTTAGTAGAAACCAATAGGATTACAGCTCCGTGAGAATGTCACTTATAAGATATAGAAGGGTTTAGCTATGGGAGCTTGGTCAGAGGACGCTTTTGGAAATGATGCTGCTTGCGATTGGTCAGGTGAATTTCTGGACAATCCGGGACTTGAAAAAGTTAAACAGGCAATAGATATTGATTTAATGTCAGAGGACTACTTGGAATATGATGATGCATGTGCCGCACTAGTTGCATGTGAGATTATTGCAAGGTTAAAGGGAAACTGGGGTAAGAAAAGCGCTTATTCCGAAGCTATCGATAACTGGGTAGAAACTTCAGATATTGTCCCCGATAAGCAGCTTACAAATAAAGCTGTTGATACCATAGCCCGAATTGTTGGAGAAAATTCAGAACTCAGAGAATTGTGGGATGAAGATGGCGAAAATGTAAAGTGGCATTTTGAGATGGACAACTTACTAGTACGTATTAATGACTAGTAGAAGGCGACACTAGTCAACCTCAATAAACGCATGGTGCTTCATCCTGTTGATGGAGCACCAGTTCCCACATGCAAGGTTCCCTAGCAACGGGCAAAAGGAATAGTAACGACTAACTCTCTTAGCGAAGAGTAAATAATTTACAGCCAAACCTGGCTTAGAAAGTATGGCATCATCCAGGACATAGTTATCATAATCTGGGCAGGATAAAATGAAATTGACCAAGGATATAGGTCGCCAGCAATGAACAAACGCCTTATTAATCTCGATGTACTACGGGGGCTGGCTGCAACATTGGTTGTCTGGCAACACAGTAGTGAAGTGTTTATCCGCAACCCCTATGTCGAACAGCACGGTAGTCTGTTGGCTGAGTTTATCAGTCAATTGGATTTTGGCCGGATAGGAGTGCTTTGCTTTTTCCTGATTTCCGGCTTTGTCATTCCCCATAGCCTTCTCGCATCAAACCGTCCTCTTAAAAGCTTTGCTACTCGCCGCTTCTTCCGCTTGTACCCGGCTTATTGGCTATCCATGATTGTAACAATTGGCTTGGCATGGTTATTAGCTGACCGGACATTCTCTGCAAGTACCGTCCTGGCCAATACCACAATGCTGCAAGCTCTTATGGGTTTTGAAAGTGTCCAGACTCTCTATTGGACCCTTACCGCAGAACTGATTTTCTATAGTCTTTGCGCTCTGATGTTTCGTCTGCGGCTTTTAGGGAACCCGAGTTACCTACTCATGATGTGCTGGGGAGCGCTATCGACGTTTGTCTGTCTACAACTTTTGGGGCTAGCGCCCACCCCCTTATCCCAGCTGCCCGCGACTACCACCTACCTACCCTTTGCTATTGCGGTGATGTTCTGCGGTACTCTGATCAGGTACTACTACGAAACAAAGTGCGGCTTCCGCTATTTGCTCTGGGGGCTACTTTCCACATTCTGTATTCCGCTACTCGTTGTAGTCTTATACCTGATAGGTAGATCGATCAGCGAAACTCCTTTTCGCTTTGCATCATCTCACTTCATTGCTTTGGTTATCTTTCTCGCTTTCCTATTACTCCCAATGAAGCCTGTGCGACATTTAGCAGCTTTGGGCACTATCAGCTACTCCATTTACTTATTTCATTTGACCATTGTCTTTCTCGGCAGCTGGGCGATAGCCCAACCTTGGGGGGAAGGATTTGCAAGCTTTTCTCTGTCAGCTGTCCTTCTAGTAGTAACCCTACTTAGCTTTACTCTGGCAGCAGCAGTTTATTGGTTGGTGGAGAGGCCCTGTATGCGTCTTGGGCGCTATTTGAGCGATCGAAGTAACGTACTAAATAGATCAGGGAATATGATTAGAGAGAGTTAGCGCGTAGAACTTTGGGAGTTCGAAAGGAACCGGAATTGGAAAACAGCTGCAGACCAATAAGTCTACAGCTGTTTTTAATAACTACTACCGATTGATTACTGTGCCCACAGTAAGCTGACAGCAATAGTCCACATCATAATACCCACCAATACATCAAGTACCTGCCAGGTTCTGGGGTTTTTAAACAGTGGCTGCATCATGCTGCCACCCACAGAGAGGAGAGTGAACCACAACAGTGAGGCACTACATGCACCCAGCACAAAGAACCAGGACCCATTACCTGCATACTGGGCCCCTACTGAGCCGATAAGTACAACCGTATCCACATAGGCATGCGGGTTCAGCAATGTTAAAGCTACCGCAGTAATCAAGGCTGAACGGCGGGATTTCATCCGCTCTTTTTGGTCGCCCAAGCCTTTATTGGTAAGGGCGGAACGGAATGCCATGGCACCGTAGGAGAAAAGGAAAGCAGCACCGAGCCAGGTTAGCCAGATCATCCAATCGCCACCCGCTTGTGCGAGATTTGCAACCAGGAACACACCACCAGTAATTAAGGCAATATCCATCAGTACGCATAATGCTGCGATACTAAAGTGATATTGACGACGGATACTCTGCGTTAACAGAAACGCATTCTGCGCTCCAATCGCCATAATCAAACTGATGGTAGTTAAAAAACCTTTTGCGAGCGGTGCCAGCAACAACCCTGAGAACACAATGCCTCCTGTATTTCATTTTCTAATTTGGAAGTGCCCGCAGGGCTGCGGGCCTGAATAGTGGCGCGAGATTAAGAGGCAAACTAGAATAAGTAAACTTAATTATACTGATCCCTCATAAGTAATTCTTATGTTAGACCTAAAGCAACTCCAAGCCTTTGCCTTTGTGGTGGAGGAACGCAGTTTTGACAAAGCCGCAGCCTTACTCCACGTGAGTCAGTCTGCGATTTCCCAACGAATCAAGTCCCTGGAGAGCCAGGTGGGCCAGGCGCTACTGATCCGCTCCAATCCTTTACGCCCCACTGAAGCAGGCCTCAAAGTACTGGGGTACTACCAGCAAATGCATTTGTTACAGCAGGAGCTTCTCACTGATATCGACCCTGAGGGGGGAAAGACCCGCTATAGCAACCAGAACAAGGTTCGTATCGCACTGAATTCAGATAGCTTGGATACCTGGTTCCTCTCCGCCATCACACCATTGATTCGATCCCAGCAGCTTTTGGTGGACCTGAAAGTAGACGACCAGGAGGCCACTCATGAGTTGTTGAAGAATGGGGAAGTAATTGGCTGTATCAGCTCCACAACCAGTAATCTTCAGGGGTGCCAATCAGTACTGCTTGGTCATATGGCCTACTACCCGGTTTGTACCAGGTCTTTTAAGAAAAAGTTTTTCTCAGACCCCATTCATGTTGATGAATTTCGCTATGCCCCGGCAGTGGAGTTCAACTATAAGGATCGGCTACAGAGCCGCTACCTGAAAAAATTCTGGGGTGTGGAAACCGGCCAGTATCCGTCCCACGAAATACCTTCTTCCAAGAGCTTCCTCAGCTTCTTAACCTTGGGGTTGGGTTGGGGAATGGCGCCGGATATTCAGGTAGCCAGCCTGCTAAAAAGTGGAAAGTTGGTCAAACTCGCAGAAGACCAGTGTTTGGAGATTCCTCTTTACTGGCATGTTTGGAATTTAAAATCGAAGTTGATCAAGCAGATTACTATCAACCTCACGGAGCAAGCTCAAAAGGCTTTGCAACAGTCGTAACTTGAACACAGGATTTATATTTTAATGATGGTGCAACTGCCAAGAGGGACAGTAATCCAGCCGCAGTTCACCATTTTCCAGCTGCTTCAGGATTGAGAGTGCTTGACGGTATATTGCCCTGTTTTCCTTGTGCCTAACGTTTAGATTTTTAAAGTCCTGATAAGCTTGCTGATAAATTTGTTTAGCTTCGTCAGTCAATAAGAAACGAATGATATGGTCGCCATGCTGTAATTCATAGGCAAAGTAAGCCCCGTCCAGCTGTTCTCTCTTTAACAACTTCGAAGGTTCTGAAGTTATACGACGAGTATAATAATTCGCAGGTTTATCCACGATACACTGCGAATCTTCTCCGCCACAGCTCTCATTAGAGCTCTGCTTTAGTCGTTCTATACTTTGACCATAATCGGGATCAGTCTGTCCGTAGACAACTCGCAAAACCCCAAGGAAAGTCATCATGCCACTACACATCATACAGGGCTCTAATGTGGTATAAATCGCAACATTGGCATGAGTCAGATATTGAGTTTTTTGCCCGAGACATTTTTCAGCCAGGCACTGTTGCATTAAACGGACTTCAGCATGCTGGGTTTTGTCATTGCAAATTGAAACTGAATTAAGCTGGACAGCCGCTACTCTCTTGACACTATCATCAAATAAGACTGCGCCAATATTATGACCTCTCTTATCTTGATCTGTAGGGTTTACCCAATCCTGAAAAACTACGGAATAAGCGAAAAGCATCAGTAAGTTGTCCTGCTCATCCCGAATACTTTCCCCCCTAATGCTCTTACTCTCCGCTAATGCCTCTATAGAAAATTTTGGCATTAACAAAAATAGCAGTAAAAAAAACAACACTTTATTTTTACTATAACTCTTAATTTTTTTGATATTTAAGAGCCTAATTAGAGCCATTTCTCCATTTCACCAATAATAAAGCGGACTCTGGCGGATACGACCTGAGTGCGCCTAAGTGCCAAAAAAAGCGTTTCACTAACGGGCTTCTCAAGGCTGTGCGCCTTGATTAATTTCGGTCTTCGAAATGCATTGACCGCATAGGACGGTAAAACAGTAAATCCCAAACCCATGCCAACGGGCTCCAGTATCAAGCTGATTTGGTTGGAAAACCCTTTTTGCTGGAAAACATTTAGATTTCGAAATTGTGGGAAGTTTGCCCCCAATAATAGACTCGCATGATGTATACCATCAGGATGACCTATATACCCCAACGCCAAAAGCTTTTCCCAGTCAGGGGATACCACTTCAGCGGGCGTCACTAGCAGTAGTTTTTCACTAGCGATAGGCCTGCTGTCAATTTCCTCCACCTGTGAAGGACTTGTCATTAACCCTATATCAACATCATTTTCTACAATGGCTTTCTCCACATCCAGGTTTGGCGCAAAGCGGCAGCTTATTGCTAATCCCCTGTGGAGCTTCTGCAAGGATAAAAGCTTTGGATAGAGCTTCAACCCCACACTTCCGGGACACATCACTCGTACAACCCCACGGTGAGGCGGGTCCTCACCAACAATTTGTCCCAAATTAGAGAGCTTTTGCACAATCCCCTGCCCTTCACAGTAGAGACGGTCGCCAGCATCAGTGAGAGTGAAGTGCTTGCCCTTCCTGACCAACAGGGCGACACCCAAGTGCTCCTCTAGCTTGCGTATATGCTGGCTGACACCAGACTGAGTCATATGTAAACGGTCCGCAGTGCGGGTGAAGTGTCCCTCTTCGGCTAGCGTGCAAAAGCTCCGCAACCACACTGGATTAATCATTACGAAAATTACTCAAAAATATAATAAATGATAATTATACGTAATAACTCAATGGATGTAACTTAGCCGGCATTCAACAAAGGAGATAGCAATGAGTAGCGTGTACCCGAGAACCTTCTCCCATATAGGTATTTCAGTGCCAAATCTTGAGGAGGCTGTTAAGTTCTACACTGAGGTATTGGGCTGGTATCTGATTATGAAGCCCACAGAAATCCATGAAGACAAAAGTGCCATCGGTGAAATGTGCACCGATGTTTTTGGTCCTAACTGGGGCAGCTTCCGCATTGCCCACTTATCCACTGGAGATCGGATCGGAATAGAATTGTTCCAGTTTAACAATCAGGAAAACCCTAAGGACAACTTCGAGTATTGGAAAACAGGAATCTTTCACTTCTGTGTACAAGATCCCAATCTGGAAGAACTGGCAGAGAAAATTGTAGCCGCAGGCGGCAAAAAGCGTATGCCTGAACCCCGCTATTATTACCCTGGGGAAAAACCATACCGTATGATTTATATGGAAGATCCATTCGGTAATATTCTGGAACTTTACAGCCACAGCTATGAATTAATCTACAGTGCAGGTGCCTATTAATTAATTTTCCAAAGCCCTCTCAAATGCCGGTGACCACCGGCATTTTATGTGGGAAGTCTCTGAGCCAGATTTTTCTAATCTTTCCGGTTTCGCGATATAAACACCGACATTGCTATGCAATGCTCTACAGGCAGGCCTCAATCCGCCACTATATTTTTGACATGCCGCAGAACAAAAATCGATACCATTAATGCCAGAATGCTGCAAACAGCGATAACGCGGACCAATGGCTCGGGAGTGCCGTCAAATATTAGGCTGACTATAATAATCGATACCGCACCCATGGATAATTGTAATGCCCCTCCCAGAGATGACGCGGTTCCTGCAATAGGTCCGTGTTGCTCCAGAGATAAGATAAGTACAGTGGGAAGTACAAGCCCCAAAAACATATTGCATATCATCAACATCAACATCAATAATACAAACTGATCAAAGCCTGCTGTAACCAGCAGGTACATAACAGTTGAACTTAGGGCAAAACCAGCCACTCCCCATTTAACCAGCCTTACCGGACCAAAATGCGAACCGAAATTAGCTGCAAACTGGCTCGATAAGAAAAAGCTAATAGCATTTAAAGCAAAAGCCAAACTGAACTGAGTGGGATGCAATCCATAGTATTCCATATATAAGAATGAGGCCGATGCAAGAAAAGCAAAGAAACTGGAAAAACCAAACCCTCCAATACTTATCAATCCCAGATAAATAGGATCGCGCAGTAGTACCGCAAAGGCCCCCAACAAGGCATCCAGTTTAAATGGAACTCTATTTTTTTTACTTAAAGTTTCGGGAAGAGTGGATATCGCTAATAGCAGGCTTAAAAATGTTGCAATAGAAATACCAATAAATACACTTCGCCAACCAAAGTGAACCAATAGCAAGCTGCCTATCAAGGGAGCTAACATAGGTGAAATAGAAAATACCAACATTACTGTAGTTAAAAGACGGGTTGCCTGTTTCCCCGTATAGAAGTCCCGAATAACAGCCCGGGGAATAGACATCACTGCAGCCGCACCAACTCCTTGAAAGAACCGGAAAATTATCAACCATTCAATAGTTGGGGCTAAAGCACAGCATATTGAAGCGATGGTAAAAAGCGATAAGCCAAAATATAGCGGCGGCTTGCGGCCGAACATATCTGAAGTGGGACCATAGAGAATCTGACATGCCCCAAATGCAACAAAGTAGGCCATCAGAGTATATTGCGCGACCCGTGTTGAAGTATCGAGGGCTTTCGTTATGTCCGGTAGTGCGGGAAGATACATGTCAATGGCCATAGGGCCGACGGAGCTCAAGAGCCCCAGTACCAATGCCATTTTGATAAAGCCTGGGTTCATCCACAGTCCCTATTTAGCCCTACCCTGGAGCCCTGCCTCCAATTAGCTTCTCTCTGCGTTTCGGACTGACAGGTCAAACCTTATCTTTGCTCAGTAGAGTTTTATTTAAGGCCAGAAGATCAGCGGAGCAAAAAGCCAATGTCGCTTTCTATACCGCTCGTAAACGGTATTATTGATGAAGTGTCTGTTTTAACCACCGAGACCCTGCAGGTCACTATTGATCGCTGGCTTGCCGCCAATTCCTCAAGTTGGGACAGCCCTGTCATTCTAGCAATTATGGTGGGTCAGTAATTGTTGTCTCGCTCTGTGGCCTCTACCAGCAACAGACCTGAACGGCACACGCTATCTACAACTAAAAGACAGCGCCTGCGCCTTCCATTAAGCTCAAGGCGTCCGATTGCTCCACGCGGCCGCCGTCGGCAGCCTTACATCGCCAACACCCCTTGTTGGGTTATTACGCTGCAACCAAATAGTGAGGGCGTCGATCTCCTGCTTAGTGCCGGAAAAATACAACGGCTGCATATCAACACGATTGAGGGAATCGATGGGCGCTCAGGTATTCCTGAATTAGAGGCAGATGAGCAAATCGCGACTAACATCACCCGCTGGCGCCATTTATGCGAGCTCAAAAGCTCGGAAATTGGATGTTACCTTGCCCACTTGAGAGCCATTCGTCGGGCATATCACTCCGGTTTAGACAGAGTCTGTATTCTTGAAGACGATGTACAGCTGGAGCCCTCATTCGGTCGCATTCTCTCAGAGCTGGAACAACTACCTGAAAACATTGAGATGGTTCGCCTGATGGGTCTGAAGATACGCAAGCGAAAAGTCGTTCAGGTATTAAACGATGGTGTTCACCAACTAGTTCGACCAGAACGGGGGTGGTGCGGAGCCCAGGGATACCTGATCAATCGTGCGGGTATGGAGAAAGTCTTAAATTATGCCAACCGTATTTTCGAACCCATCGACAAAGTATTCGATCACTTCTGGCAATTTGATCTGAGATTATATGGTGTTGAGCCACACCTTCTCTGGGAGAATGAACACATCTCCAATATTGTTAAATCCAATATCCACCGGACTAAAGTCGCCCAATGGCTCTATTGGCTGCATCCATTTGGAAAGCTTTGGCGCAGTATTGGAAGGCATGCATATTTGTGGCAACACTCTAAAGAATTTTACCCCGCAGAAAAGCCCAAGCAACGTATAGGGCGTACAGCGCGGATTAAACCTTAAGGAGCCTGTAATTAATTCTCCCAATAGCGTTGCATTTTTAAAAACATAAATGACGCTGTCCAGGTAATCATCACCAATCCCGTGAGGGCTTCCAGTCCAGCGGTAAAACGCAAATGTCCCAGAGGCTCAATATCACCAAAACCCAGTGAGGTATATGTGGTGAATGAGAAATAGGCACAGTCGAGCAGGCTGCCATTAAAGTTACCCACCAAAGTGCCAAAATAGGGCGAATTCACCATAAAGTAGTAGCAGTAAGCAAAAAGCCATATTTCAGCCACATGAGCGATCAGAGCACCAAACACCCCCAGGACAATCGCCAGGTTATGCTTGATCGGTATCCAGCGCCCGATGCGGGCAAGGGCACTCAACACTTCGTGGTGAATCAGGACGACGGTGGCGACAACGATTGAGTTCACCACAAAAGCGAATGCCAGATCAGCGTCGATCATGAAAGAACTCGCGCACTAATTTGCTTGCCTCTTCCGCCATGACTCCCGACTCCACCGTAATCTTATGATTGAAAAAACTGGCCTGCGCCAATTCCAGCTGGCTCTCAACAACACCGGCCCGGGGCTCGGTGGCGCCGTATACCAACCGCCCTACCCGCGCATGTACCAGCGCGCCAAAGCACATAGTACAGGGCTCAATCGTGACATATAAAGTGGTGTTTGGCAGGCGATAATTCTGTTGCTTATCTGCCGCTTGCCGCAGGGCGACGATTTCTGCATGGGCACTGGGGTCACAATTCCCAATTGGCCGGTTGCTGCCCTCGCCGATGATTTTTCCTTCCTGTACCAAAACTGCACCCACCGGTACTTCACCGCGCTCAGCTGCGAGCTGTGCAAGCTCCAGTGCTCGCCGCATAAATCCAAAGTCTCTGGGAGTCGCCATAAAGCTTCTCTTTCTACCTCTACCTTATCTCTGTCAAACGCCTCATTCGAGAGCTGTGCTAATAACAATGAATGAGTATCAGTTATGTTTTATAAAGCGACGAATGACAAAGTCCGCCTCCAGCTCCAGGCTATCGCGTTCTTCTAATTTCTGTCGTTCCTCACGATTTCCCTTCCAGGCAAAAGGCGTCATAGAGAGAAAATCTGAAATGGCTTGCTTTCCTTGCAGTACGAAAGGGAAACAGCAGCGCATGTCAACTTCCGGCGTCAATTTCTCGATCACCTTGGGTGCCAGATGTTTACGGGGTTCTTTATATAGGTACTTCTTCAATGTCCACAAGTGATCTGGGCCTGGCGATACATCCACCAGGTGGCCACCGGTTTTTATCACCCGCTCCATCTCATGATCTGGGGCCGGGGCAAAAATCTTCAGCAGGTTATCCACCGACTCTGAGACCACGGGCAAATTCACAGTGCTGGCAACTACAAACTGAGCGCCACTATCGCGCTTGGCCGCCATACGTACCCCGGATTTGGAGATATCGATACCGGAAAGGCTGTGACCATGCCAGCCAGCAGACTCAAGCTCCCGCAGGTAATACCCTTCTCCACAACCAATATCCAGTAAACGGCGGCCAGGCTTATAGGGCAAAAGCGCCGAAATACTATCAACCAGGGGGCGATAGTAACCGGCGTGAAGAAAGCGCCGCCGCGCGTGAAGCATCTCCGAGGAGTCGCCGGGGTCTTTGCGGCGCTTGCGATAAACGGGCAACAAATTGACGTA
The DNA here is from genome assembly GCF_003076275.1 of Microbulbifer sp. A4B17. Lineage (NCBI taxonomy): Bacteria > Pseudomonadati > Pseudomonadota > Gammaproteobacteria > Cellvibrionales > Microbulbiferaceae > Microbulbifer > Microbulbifer sp. A4B17. The sequence continues at coordinate 1,183,734 of NZ_CP029064.1, read as the reverse complement.
ACCCTCACGCGCGCGATCAAAACTATGTCGATTGGTACAGTGCCAAGTATCTTTACCTAAAGTTAAGGGGGCAGCACAGAGTGGGCATTGCCAGATCATTCAACTTCCTGAGTGTGTCTATTCTCTTCTACAAACGAGCGCGGAGTTCGCTGCAAAATCATATCTGCCGCCTTCTCCGCAATAGCGATCACAGGCGCATTGGTATTGCCACTGATCAGGGTGGGCATTATGGAGGCGTCCACAACCCTCAGTCCATCCACTCCGTGTACTTTTAACTCGTTATCCACTACAGCTAATTCATCATCCCCCATCCGGCAAGTGCCTACAGGATGGTAGATGGTTTCTGCATGCTGGCGAATATAGTGGATGATTGAATCCCTATCACTCAACTTCTGCTCTGGGCGCAAGGACTTTTTCTGGTAGCGACTCAGTTCCTCCTGGGCGAGGATATCCTGTGCCATTTCAAACGCCTCCACCATGACCTGCAAATCCTCGGGCTCGCTCAGGTAGTTGGGCTCGATTCTCGGCAGTTTGCGTGGGTCACTGGATTCCAAGGTGATCTCACCGCGACTCTTGGGCCTCAAGGCACAGGCATGGAGGGAGTAACCATAACAGGTACGTTTATTAAGCCCATGCTGGAAGGTCGGCACCGCCGTCATATGGAATTGAATATCCGGGTTGCCCCCAGCCAAACTGGAACTGGCAAAGCCCCCTGCCTCAGCCACATTATTAGTCAAAGGCCCTTTATTTAAAAAGATCAGTTCTGGCAGCCGCAGAGCGGTAAGCAATTTTGGCCATAACGCTTCAGAAAAACTAACCGGTTCAGAGGCTTCCATCACCTGGATAATATCCAGGTGATCCTGCAGATTCTTGCCGACACCAGGTAAATGAGTCTGAGACGTCAATCCAAAGTTACGCAATTGGTCCTGGTCCCCAATACCGGACAGCAACAATAACTGTGGTGACTGGATAGCACCGGCACTTAGAATCACTTCTTTATTCGCCAGGATTCTAGTTCCGTCCAGCAGTTCGACGCCGGCCGCTTTTTCCCCTCTGAGAATAATTCGCGCTACCTGACTGTTAGTGCGCACACGCAAGTTGGAGCGACTGGCAATTGGGTGTAGATAGGCCGTCGCTGCGGAGCAGCGGCGCCCGCGCCGCTGTGTCACCTGGTAAAATCCCACCCCATTTTGCTGGCTGCCATTAAAGTCATTATTTAGCCGGTGTCCAAGGGACTCTGCAGCCCGTACAAAAGCATGACCAGAACGGGTTTTCCACTTCAGGTCCGATACCGACAGTGGGCCATAGCCACTGTGATGTGCATCAGTGCCCCGCTCATTGCCCTCCGACATCAGGAAATAGGGCAATAAACCCTGCCAGCCCCAACCGGGATTACCCGCTGCTTCCCAGCCATCATAATCGTCGCTATTACCGCGAATATAAACCATGGCATTGATCGAACTGCTACCACCCAGGGTCCTGCCCCTCGGCCAAAACAATTTCCTGTCATTCAGGTGCTTTTGTGGCGTGGTATGGTGGTGTAGGTTATAGCGAGTACCCGGTAACAACTCGCCAATACCCACAGGAATGGAGATTAGAGGGCTCCGATCTTTGGGACCCGCTTCCAGGAGGCAAACTCGATTCTGCTCTTCGGCACTAAGCCGGTTTGCCAAAACACAACCGGCGGAGCCGGCACCTACGATCACATAATCAAAAATCATTTGAGTGGACATGGGACCTCAGCACCTTTTTAGCTGGATGGTCTGCTGACGGTACACTCAAGCCGTGAATAATGACAGGCTGGAGGTCACCCAAGCATGCCCAATTCCGAATTCAGTGATGATCAAGTACTCAACTGCTGGCATAAGAATGCTCATGAGTGGACTAAAGTAGTAGACAATGCCGCCATTCCCAGCCGCCGACTGGTTACTGATGCCGCAATTGTCAGCACCATCATTGCGCACCAGCCTGAGAACATTTTGGATATCGGCTGCGGTGAAGGCTGGCTCAGTAGAAAATTCGCTGAACAAGGCATTCGGGTCTGTGGTATCGATGGCGTTAAAGATTTAGTGGATATTGCCAGCGCCCGTGCAGGTGCCAATGAGTCTTATCGACATCTGCAATACGAGGAAATTTGTGCCGAAGAGCTGGAACAAAAGTTTCAACTTATGGTGTGTAACTTTTCCCTGATCGGAAAGGATTCTGTCGAGCAACTTTTCAGCAACGCCCGTGAACTGCTGTTACCCGGCGGGCATTTTATTATCCAAACCCTCCACCCCCATCAGGCCTGTGGTGATCAACCCTACCGGGACGGATGGCGCCCGGGTTCGTGGGAAGGTATTGAGGGGGATTTTGACGAAGCAGCCCCCTGGTATTTCCGCACTCTGGAGAGCTGGATTCAATTATTTCACGACAACGGTTTTGCTATAGAAAGAATAAGCGAGCCCAAAGCCGATATCCTGTCACCCCCATCTTCACTGATCATTTGCGCCAAAATAATGCAGTAGTGCATCTTGGCACTATTTCCTGGCATCTGAACCCCGGCCAGGTAGAAAGAGGAGCAATTCAAGACGATTTTTTCATCAGCTCTGGCACCGAAATATCAAAACAATAATAAAAAAACATTGGCGGGCTCCTGCTCACGCTCCCGACCACTTAGACAAAAATGAAAAAGTATCCGTTTTATGCGGCCTCCAAGGAAAGAGCTGACTTTTTTGGACTGTCCAGTAATTGAAGTTGCAACAGCCGCCTAATTTATTCGAAAAAATGCTTTGTTACGGGTGACCCATAATAAATTCAACGACCGCATGCGGCCACTGAAATGACAAGTTGACACCCAGGGGTAAATAGAATGCTACTCTGCAGTTTCCGATTCAGCACCAATCAACTAGTGCCAAAAACCGTTGGCCTGTTTCTACTGCCCGCGTGCTGCGTCTGTTCTGCCGATGATTTGTTTATCCCGGATTCCCATCAAACCCTGAATATGGAATCCGGCAACCTGTTCTTTTCCGATACCGCATTTGCGATGGATAACGAAGCCCTGATCCAGGCCGCCGAGTATCTCCGCACCAACAGTATGAGCAATGTACAGCGGCGCCTGAACTACCAGTGGCTGCAGATGCACACCAACCCAGATAAATTTAAGCCCCTCAACGGAGGCAAAGCGCTGTCCAAAATCCTGCGAATGGGCCTCGAGACCTATAAGGCGCAAAATTCCCGCGCCGCACGCACGGGCTTGCTTCGCTACACCAACAACGAGGGCAAGATTGGCAGCTCGGTGGACTACGGCATCTCCCTGTCCGACGACAAATTCAAGTTCTCTTTTGAACTGGAGTTTTAGCCAGGGAACCTCTGCCTCCTTAAGTCAGGCGCGCTCCCTCTCCTTACCCCCTTACAGGTTTGTTAGAATCTCCGCCACTTAAAACCGGCGGAGATAACCGTGAGTAGCTCGAACACCCCCAAATCCTTTTCTGAACTTCCTGTTGCCGGGGTAGGCAAGCGCCTGGCGGCACTGCTCTACGACCTGCTGATACTGATGGGCCTATTGGTAGTTTACGGCTTTATCGCGATTATGGTCGCGTCGACGGTGGTCGGCCTCAACTGCCAACCCGAAGTGAATGACTATAACCCCTGCGTCAGCGGGCCATTCTTCCAGCTGGGCGCTCTAGCGGTTATTGCAGGGTATTATTTCTGGTCCTGGAGGGCTGCTGGTCAAACTGTGGGGATGCGCGCCTGGCGCCTGCTGCTGGCGAGCCCAAACGGAGCCCAGCTCACTTGGCGCCAGTGTATCCTTCGCGCCATTGTAGCGCCGCTGTCTATTGCCTGTTTGGGACTCGGTTACTTCTCTGCCTGGGCCAGATCCGATAAGGCCACTTGGCATGACCTTATCTCCGAATCCGAAGTGCGCGTACTTCCAAAGAAGTCCAAATAGAAGACTGTGGGCCCTAGCGGGCCCGTTGTAGTAAATACCAGCCAGCGCCAAAGCAAAATAATATCGGCAGCAACACGGCGAGGAAAGGCGGGAAACCAAATACCAGGGAAGATGGCCCCAGCATATCCTGGATAAACTGGAACACCAGGCCAACCACCAGACCGGTAAACACACGCAGCCCGGTGGTCACCTCCCGCAGAGGACCAAAAATAAAGGAGATCGCCACCATCACCAAGCTGGCAATGGTAAGGGGCTGCAATACCTTCTTCCAAAATTGCAGCCAGTAACGGCTGGAGTCCTCACCCTTGCGGTCGAGGAATTTGCCGTAGGCCCACAAGTTGCGTGGCGACAGATCCGCCGGCAGTGGCACCACTAAGGCGAATAACTCCGGTGAAATCTCCGCCTTCCATTCTGTCGTGGGTACCGTTTCACTCTCGGTATGCTCACCGGTAAAGGTGGTAGTGCGGCTATTTTCCAGCTCCCAGCGCTCGCCATCAAAATGGCCGCGCTCAGCAAACTCCACCTGTTCCAGCTCCCGGTTTGCACCAAAGTGGTAACGGGTAACACCGTAGAGTTCGCCATCCGGCAGTGCCGCATTGAAGTGAACAAACTCGCCGCTGTCTTTCAGCCACAGGCCGCTTTCCAAACCGCTCGCCTCCAGCTCACCCAGAGCCCGGGCTTTATCGCTCTCGGCGATCACATTGGTTTTTGGAATAACAAATTCCGCCAGCGCCAACCCCAGTAAAATCAGCAGCATGATGGGTTTCATCACCGCCCAGGCGATACGGCCAATTGACACCCCCGCAGCCCGCATAACGGTCAGCTCACTGGTACCCGCCAGTGAACCCAGCCCCACCAGGCAGCCAACCAGGGCGGAAAAACCCAACTGCTCATAAATACGCGCCGGTAATGTCCAACCCACATACTTCAGGGCATCGACAAAGCCGTAATCCTTCTTCAACTCCCCCAGCTGATCCACCAGGGCAAAGACCACCGTGAGGCCAAGAATAATCATCAGTGCACCACCCACAGCAACTATCACGGTGCGGGCGATATATAGATCGAGCTTACTCACCTGGTGACTCCTTCACACCCTCGGGCAAACGCTTGGGCGGCGCCTTGCGCCAGTTTCTTCCTGCCAACAACAGTAAACCGAGCAACAGGAAAGGCGGATGTACCAACCAGATCATTGCCGGGTTGGAAATCTTACCGTCCTCAATCGCCCCCCTGACACCCTGCAGGATTACCAGGTAGGTGATATACAGCAAAATAGCCGGGATCATCTTCGCAAAACGCCCCTGGCGAGGGTTGGTGCGGGATAGTGGCACCGCTAACACAGCAACCACCAATACCAATATAGGAAGACTGAAACGCCAGTAGAGGTAAGCTCTCTGTTGTGGGTCATCGCCTTTAAGGAGATCCAGGGTTGAAGCCGATTCCATCTGGTCCTGCAGGCGGCTGCGCTCACGAGGCACCTCTAGAATCACCGAGTAACTGTCAAATTTCATCTGGCGGTATTCCCGCTCACCGGGAACACCCTCATAGCGAAAACCGTCGCGCAGTACCAAATAGCGCAGGCCTGTCTCAGGATCTATCTCCTGTACACCTTCACGAGCACGGATGACAATCTGCTGGTCTGCCTCAGTTTCCTCTTCTGCACCACCCAACTCAGCCAGGAACACCCCCAACATGGTGGACTTGTCCTCGCTCAGCGCATCGGCGTAATAAACCGCGCGACCGCCCTGGGAGGACACAAATCTCTTTGGCACCAGATGGTCAAACTCGTTGCGGGCCTTTTCCGCATTTAGCAGGCTGGTGGAACGCGCCATACCCGCCGGGGAAAAATACAGACTCATGGACGCCACCACCAGCGCCAGCATCAGTGCCGGAATCATGGTATAGCCCAGCAAACGCCAGTCACTAAAGCCACAGGCGTGCAGAACGGTCATCTCACTTTCTATATAGAGACGGCCATAGGCGAGGAGAATCCCAACAAACAGGCCCAGCGGTAAAACCAGCTCCAGGAACCCCGGTAAGCGGAATCCCATTAGGGAGAACAGGATATTCGCCGAAATATCACCAGCGGCAGCCTCCGCCAGGTATTTCACGAATCGGCCGCTCATCACAATTAACAGCAAAACTGCGCTGACCGCCAGCGTGGCAAACAGCAGCTCGCGGCAGAGATAGCGAAAAATAATCACAGGGCGAACAAATTCCTTGGTGACAGCGGTGTGATGTTGTCTGAATCAAAAACGAGCAAGTTTCCCTCTAGGTACAGCAATCCATAGACAGGCGGGTTAAACTTGTGCGACGCATTATCACTAAAAATTCTTGCTATGTCTCGGCCTAGAGACATGCAATCTATTGTCAGATTTTAAGGAAAGCGAAAAATGCAGTTCTCCGCCAAGGTTGCAGATATCACTAAACAACGCAGCGCCTGTTCAATTATTTCAGCAGATGCCAAAAATAACCTCAGCGAAAGTGGAAAAAGCCTGGATAAATTAACCGGGGGAATGATTGCAAAAATCCTCAAGCGTGGGGACTTGGGGGCCAAATCCGGCAGCACCCAGCTGATCGATCTAATCGACGCTCCCAGCGAGCGTGTCCTGGTAGTACGCACTGGCAAAGGCACCATCAGCCAGGCAGCATTTCGCAAGCTGGCATCCAGCAGTGCCAATGGAGTAAAGAACTTTAAAGAGGCCGTGAGCTACCTGTGTGAAGTGGAAGTTGAAGACGCCGACAACCGCTGGAAAGCCCAGCAGATCGCCATGGCCGCTGGCCTGGCCAGCTACCGCTACACTCACAACCGCACCGATGCAAAGGCCCTGCCCCTGGCGAAGTTCATCATTCACGCCCCAGAGAAAAAACAGCTGAAAGGCATCCAAGGCAGTATGGAAGTAGGTGCGGCTCAAGCACTGGGCAGCAATGTCGCCCGGGAACTGGGAGACCTGCCAGGCAATGTCTGCACCCCCAACTACCTGGTTGCCCAGGCTAAAGCACTAGCCAAAAAGAATGCAAAGCTCACCACCAGCGTGCTGGACGAAAAGAAAATGAAAGCCCTGGGCATGGGTGCTTTCCTCAGCGTCTCCAAGGGCAGCGACGAGCCTCCCGCGCTGATTGCCATGAACTACAAAGGTGGCAAGGCCAGCGAAAAACCAGTGGTGTTGGTCGGTAAAGGTATCACCTTCGATAGCGGCGGCATCAGCATCAAGCCGGGCCTCGCCATGGATGAAATGAAATACGATATGGGCGGTGCCGCCAGTGTTTTCGGTGTGATGAACGCCCTGGTTGAACTACAGCCGTCTATCAATGTGGTGGGTCTGGTTGCCGCTGCTGAAAATATGCCCAGCGGCCGCGCCAGCAAGCCCGGTGATGTTGTGACTTCCATGTCCGGCAAAACCATCGAAATCCTCAACACCGATGCCGAAGGCCGCCTGGTTCTGTGCGATACGATCACCTACGCAGCCAAGTTCAAGCCCAGCGCAGTGATTGATATCGCCACCCTCACCGGTGCCTGTGTTATTGCCCTGGGCCATCACGCCACCGGTCTCTACGCCAATAACGAAGAACTGGCCAAGAGCCTTCTCCAGGCTGGCGAAACTACTGGCGACCGCGCATGGCAAATGCCGCTGTGGGACGAGTACCAGTCCTCCCTGGATTCCAATTTTGCCGATATCCAAAATATCGGTGGACGCGAAGCCGGTTCAGTAACCGCTGCCTGCTTCCTGGCGCGTTTTGCCAAAGACTACAAGTGGGCACATATGGATATTGCCGGTAGTGCCTGGAAGTCCGGCGCACAGAAAGGCGCAACCGGCCGTCCGGTTCCCCTACTGGTTGAATATCTACTGGGCAAATAAGTAGCCAAAGCGCACAATAGCCGCCGGCACCATCGGTGCCCGGCGCGCCGGGCGGTCCATTGATTAATGGGCCGCTTTTGTTTTTGGCAGCGTATCAATATGGCCGGGATTATTTGACCAGTATCTGTAATGACTCGCATTGATTTCTATATTCTCTCTTCCGACCAACCGGAACACGCCGATGTTTTTGCCTGCCGCCTGGCTGAGAAAGCCTTCCGCGCGGGTATGCGGGTATTAATCGCGGTGGACGACTCGCAACGGGCGGAGCAGATGGATCAACTGCTGTGGACATTTCGCGAGGACAGTTTTCTGCCCCACGCCCCGCAAACTGAAAACCAACAGGCGCAAATAGAAATTAACAGTGGCGAAGACCCCGCAGATCACCACGGCTTACTGATCAACCTCTGCTCCAAAGTACCCAAGTGGTTTAGCCGCTTTGAACGCTTGGCAGAAGTTGTTATCCAACAACCGGAACCATTAAAACGGTCCCGATTGCGATTTGGTCACTTCCGCGATCGCGGATATCCGTTACAATCCCATAAGATCAATTAGAGCCTCTAACTACGTCCGAGAGTCATGTCCGGCAAAAAAAACAAACACAAGCACCGCGGACAGCAGCGCAAGCAGCCCAGTGAATTTCTGGATGAACTTAATTCACTGCACAACTTGCTTGTCACCGACGAGAACAATGAAGAAATCCCCGTGCTCAGCCAGGTGGCCAAGCAGGGTAATCCTGTAACCCCAGAGCCCCCCACACTTCCCACTATTGCCGACATACCAAAACCCAGTGGGACACCAGCTACCAGTGAGTTCGAAGATATCGATACCTCACTGGAAGATATCGACCTGCCGATTTTATTTTCACCGGTTGAAGAAGAGATGCTGGCCCAGCAATCCCTGTCGCTGGCGGAGTCTGACCTGGCTCTTTTGCGCCCGCTTCAAGAGCTGGCTGTAGAGGATGAGGAACCGCAAGCTTCCGCAGAAACCGGGCAAATCGAAGAAAAGCCCGCTGAAGATAAACCGGTTGAAACACCGTTAGAGCAGAATTCCCGGGAAACCAAAGCTGAAGTTTTCCCAGAGGCCCAACCGGAGAGAGAGCCCGAACCGCAGCCGGAGCCCCAAGCGGAAAACCCGTTCCTGCCAAATCATATTCGCTCCCGCCTCACCGGTGGACGGCCCCTGCCAGTTGAAGAAAATACCCAAGTAACCGAAGCCCCTGTGCCCCCGGAAGCAGAAGCTCCAACAACAGTGGCACCAGCCCCTGAAGTGAAGAAAGAAGCTGAACTTCCAAGCACTGAGGCCCAAGCCGCCGAAGAAGATCCGGCCGCAGACCCTGAGCCCTCCGCCAAAGAGCGCCAGCGCCAGGAATTGATCGAACAACTCGTCGCCCAGCAGATCGCTAAATTGGAGCCACGCCTGCGCGCCCGAATAGAACAGGTGGTCGACGAGCTCGGTGTTTGGGATTAAGGGAGCCTCTGAATAACTCCCTAAGCTCAAATACCGCCTTTTTCCCACCAGACCCCGGCGGTATAATTGCCGCCTTTTCCGCGCAGCCCGAGCAAGCACCAGACTATCCTGAGCCAAAACGCTGTGCACGCAGTCAGTTAAACACAAGGTTTCCCGCCCGCATGGACAAAACATACCAGCCCAACGCCATCGAACAGCAGTGGTACAAAACCTGGGAGGAGAACGGCTACTTCAAGCCTTCCGGGGATACTGAGGCCAAGCCCTACAGCATTATGATCCCGCCGCCGAACGTCACCGGCAGCCTGCATATGGGCCACGGTTTCCAGGAGTCCATCATGGACGCCCTGATTCGCTACCACCGCATGCAGGGAGACAACACCCTGTGGCAAGTGGGCACCGACCATGCCGGTATCGCCACCCAGATGGTGGTAGAGCGCCTGCTGGGCGCCGAAGGCGTATCCCGCCACGACCTGGGCCGCGACAAGTTTATTGAGAAGGTCTGGGAGTGGAAGGAAGAGTCCGGCGGCACCATTACCCGCCAGCTGCGCCGCCTGGGCGCCAGCCCCGACTGGTCCCGCGAACGCTTCACCATGGACGACGGCTTCTACAAAGCGGTGCAGGAAGTCTTTATCAAACTGTATGAAGACGGCCTGATTTATCGCGGCAAGCGCCTGGTGAACTGGGACCCGAAATTCCACACCGCGATCTCAGACCTGGAAGTACTAAACGAAGAGAAGCAGGGCCACCTGTGGCACTTCCGCTACCCGCTCTCCGACGGCTCCGGCCACTTGGTAGTTGCCACTACCCGCCCGGAAACCATGCTCGGCGATACCGCCGTAGCCGTACACCCGGAAGACGAGCGCTACCAGCACCTGATCGGCAAGACCATCAAGTTGCCCCTGGCGGATCGCGAAATCCCGATTATTGCCGACGAATACGTCGATCGTGAATTCGGTACCGGCTGTGTAAAAATCACCCCTGCCCACGACTTCAACGACTACGAGATGGGCCAGCGCCACAACCTCGAGATGATCAACATCCTCGATGCCGACGCCCACCTGAACGACGCAGTACCGGAAAAATACCGGGGCATGGAGCGCTTTGCCGCGCGCACCCAAATTGTCGATGACCTGGACGCCCTCGGCCTGCTGGAAAAAGTAGAGCCCCACAGCCTCAAGGTACCTCACGGAGACCGCTCCGGCGCCGTGATTGAGCCCTGGCTCACCGATCAATGGTACGTAAAAACCCAGCCCCTGGCCGATGAAGCCATCGCCGCCGTTGAAGATGGCCGCGTTGAGTTCGTACCGAAAAACTACGAAAACATGTACTTCTCCTGGATGCGCGATATCCAGGACTGGTGTATTTCCCGCCAGCTGTGGTGGGGCCACCGCATCCCCGCTTGGTACGACAACGACGGCAATGTCTATGTTGGCCGCAGCGAAGAGGAAGTGCGCGAGAAGCACAACCTGGGCGCCGACATCAGCCTGCGCCAGGACGACGACGTACTCGACACCTGGTTCTCCTCCGGCCTGTGGACCTTCGGCACCCTGGGCTGGCCAGAAGATACCGAAGAACTGAAAGCCTTCCACCCCAGCTCCGTACTGGTCACCGGCTTCGATATTATTTTCTTCTGGGTCGCGCGCATGATGATGCTGACCCTCTACTTCAAGAAGGAAGTACCGTTTAACACCGTGTACGTACACGGCCTGGTGCGCGACAACCACGGCCAGAAGATGTCCAAATCCAAGGGCAACGTAATCGATCCAATCGACCTAATCGACGGTATCGACCTGGAGACCCTGGTAGAGAAGCGCACCTCTGGTCTGATGCAACCGCACCTGCGCGAAAAGATCGAGAAGCAAACCCGCAAGGACTTCCCCGAAGGTTTCTCAGCTTTTGGTACCGATGCCCTGCGCTACACCTACTACTCACTGGCATCCACCGGCCGCGACATCAAGTTTGACGTGGGCCGTATCGAAGGCTTCCGCAACTTCTGTAACAAGATCTGGAATGCCTCCCGCTACGTACTGCAAAACTGCGAAGAGCACGATTGTGGACAGGACGGCAGCACGGATTTTGAACTGACCATCGCCGACCGCTGGATTATTTCCCAACTGCAGCGCACCGAAATTACCGTGCGCGAAGCCATGGATACCTACCGCTTCGACCTCGCCTCCCAGGCCCTGTACGACTTTATCTGGAGCGAGTACTGCAGCTGGTACCTGGAACTGTCCAAGCCGGTACTGTGGGACGACAACGCGTCCGACGCAGTGAAGAAAGGCACCCGCCGCACCCTGATCCGCGTACTGGAAACCATCTTGCGTCTGGCTCACCCACTGATGCCGTTTATCACCGAAGAAATCTGGCAGCGTGTAAAAACCCTCGCCGGTTCCAACGGTGACACCATTATGCTGCAGCAATACCCGGAAGCCGACAGCAGCAAGATCGACGAAGAAGCGGAAGCGGCCGTTGCCTGGTTGAAGCAGGTTATTGAAGGCGTGCGTAATATTCGTGGTGAAATGAATATTTCCCCAGCGAAGAAAATCCCACTGATCCTGCGCGGCGGTTCCAGCCGTGACCAAGAACTGCTGGAGCAAGCCCGCAGCCTGCTGATCAAATTGGCGAGCCTCGAAGAAATTACCTGGCTGGAAAGCGGAGAAGCGGCCCCAGCCTCCGCCACCGCCCTGGTAGGCGATATGGAATTGCTGGTACCCATGGCTGGCCTGATCGACGTTAAAGCCGAGAGCGCCCGTCTACAAAAAGAGATTGATAAACTTTCCAAAGAACTCGCACGAGTCGAAGGCAAACTCAACAATCCCAAGTTTGTAGACAAAGCCCCCGAAGCCGTTGTTGCCAAGGAAAAGGACAAGCTCGCCGAAATGAAAGGTGCTCACGAGCGCCTGCAGCAGCAGCTTGAGGAAATCAGTAACCTTTAATGGTTCTGGTAATCCGCTCCATAAAAGAGCGGATCTGATTTAAAAAAGGGGGCTCTGCCCCCTTTTATTTTTTTGATATAAATCAAACTACCTCTTCTTGCCCTAGTGCCTTTCGATTGTCTATCAACTTCAGAACCCGAGTATGTGCTCAATGTACCTGCATCGCTTATGGGTTTGTCATCTCCAAAATCAACTTTACCGAAGTGGTCTTCGACCTAAAACGCTTCAAGTACCAAACCATTTTTCAACCCTCTAGGTCCCTGATAAGAAATCAACATGATTTCCGATTGGTTCGACTGCTATTTTTTATAAAGACCCTGATTGATTGGAAGTTCTAGGTACGACAGTGAGTTGGAGAAAGTCTATCCGTTGGGGATAGTGGGCAAAGTGATCATTTACGCATCTGGAGCAAGAATTCAGACTTGCATGTGATTTATTAATTCCTCGAGATTTTTACGCACTTCTTCGTAAGATTGATCCCAGGATAGTAATCATGGTAATAATAGTCAGAATGATTACTATATAAAATTTATAAACCTAAAATATGTCAAATCATCGAGATTATCATTTTAAAGACTATGTTAGCTTTCGGTTTCTGGAGTTAACAGAGGAGCAAGCTGGCAATCTCGTCCATGAGGTTAAGCTGTCAAAGTATCGGGCACATTTCAAGAATCCTTGCTTTGTGGGACGTATTCCTTTGAATGAAGATACCATGGCAGAAATAGTGGCTTTCTTTAGTAAATACCAAATTGCCACAGAGTCGTGTGATATATTTCTTTCGATATCTACTGGCAGTGATACTGAAATATGGGAAGCCCCAAATATTGTGAACCAATTGCTAAAACACATAGATTGTCGGTTAACGTTTTCATTCACTTGTACTTAGCAACGATTTATAACAAGTTTGTCGACGATCGTCCTTCGGACTGGCCGACCTTAAGCGTGTCTTCGCCACAAGGCTGCCCATTACAAAGGCGTTATAAATCCATATGAGTAAAGAAAAATTAAAGCATCGTTGTAGACAAAATCAGTACGAAGATGCTGAAATTTTCTATCAAAAAATTAATCGGGTGGAATGGGGTTGGGTTCTTTCGCAGTGGCAATCTGCAACTGAATTTGATATTGAGGATGGTTATGAAGGGGAAGTTGGCTCACAGATGTGCTCTCATCACCTCCTTATAAGATACTGCCCATTTTGTGGTGAAGATCTTGAAAATAGAAGAGAGGTACATGGTAGTTGATAACAAGCTAATGGACTTCGCGCGTGAAAGCCACGCGCCGGTCAGCTTACGATACGCTCCAGAGCTGCCAGTTATTAGAACGTTAACCCTATCGCCCAGCAAACTGGACACACCAACGCGCGCCGCTACTTCGCGGCGCTCTATAATCTCAACCAACGCCATCCCCCAGTACCCTCTCCTTTTGCACACGTCTATAGATTTCCTCACGGTGAACGGGTAGAGATTTGGGAGCACGTATGCCTATCTTTACCTGATTACCCTTAACTTCCAATACCGTAATTGAGACGTTCGCTCCAATCCGTAAGTTTTCACCCGTCCGGCGCTTTAAGATCAACATATTTGCTTCCTATGAATACTCAAACCATACGTAGACCTCCCTTAATGGAAGGGTTTGAAAGTAACTATTAAGGAAGTATCAGGTGGAGCGCGAGAACGGTAGGCATAGAGGTAGAAAAGGCAGACGCAACGCTTCCAGAGCCAAGGGACACGCCCCAAACTACTGAATGGACTCCACTTTATTGAAGACGAGCGGGTTTCTAGCGTATGATCCATATAGCCATTTTGATAGTCTAGTTATCAATTTGGTTAGCTGGCCCCAGGTGTTAGCGCACCTTGGGTCAGCGCCTTTTACTTACTCTTACGTCACGCTACCGTTCTCCTTTGAGGGAATGCGTTTTAGAAAATTCTTGATTCTCTCGAATCTATTTGGCCATCGGCCTTTAGAGGGCTGTTTAATGACGACCCAAATACCGATAAATATCCACCGATTTTACGCAGCTTTGACACTAAAACAAACTGAATAAAATCCAATAAGATTATTTTTGTGCCTATATTTTTCGCTGCTCACATATTGAAAAATTTCAGTAACGTACAAAAATGGACGTTAAGACTGGTACTCTTCATTGCCTTTCGCTTTGGAACCCAGAAACAATAGATCCTCCTTAGCGGCATCATTTTGCTGATTTTATATACACTCTGTTGCTTTCCTGCACTCTTTAGTTCGAAGATCAAGAGTAACCGCGCATATCCACAGTAAAAAGAATGTTGACCCCATGATTTTGGGTGGTTTACGTCTGTGATCAAAAATAGCAAAATATCAAGATACAATGCAGCCGCAACTTATCCACTAAAATAATTTTCCACCAGTGTTGGCTAATATGCTGATTTATTTGTGTTTTTTGGCTAAAGGTGTTTTCTACCCTTCGGATATATTGACTGGTGATTTAATAAAGCTTCTTTGAATATACTGCTATGTGCTTGACTAGGATAGTCAAAATTAATGAACTCAACTCTAAGCATTATTTTTTTCTCTATCGGGCTTCTTATTGGCATCACTAATTGGTACGCCTACTTATTGGCAACCGTGAAAAAAAGGAATACATCTTTCATTCCTTTCATTGGATGCACTCTAATGCTGGCGGGATTCTTTTTTGGTCCCTACAAACAATTTTGGTTTCTTGCTCTAATTCTATATTTTACGGCTCTTCCAATGCTAATCGTTGTTGCAATTGGCAAGCTTAGGCAGGGTAAATAAATGGCACATAACCAGGCAAGGCATGGGACCTTTAGTCCATGCTCGCGGCTTTAACTTCCATGCCGAAAGATGAAAATTACATCATTGACCTTTGCGATTCCACCTTAGAACTGCGTGCGAAACGCCAGCATAGGTTTGATTTTCTTCGTGGAGACACTGGGTCTAAATTACCAGTGGATGCCTACTACCCAGAGATAAATTTGGTAATTGAATATCATGAGAGGCAACATACTGAACCTGTAGCATTTTGGGATAATAAGCAAACTGCAAGTGGCATACCAAGAGGAGTGCAGCGTGAGCTGTATGATCAGCGTCGAATTGAGGTTCTTCCTGAAAACGGTATCGATATTATTGTCCTAAAGCACACAGATTTTGAGCACCGAAGCAATAGACGGCTTGTTAGAACAAAAAGTGATGTGGCGGTAATAAAATCGAAGCTGGGAAAGTGGTTGAAAAGTTAACAAAACTTGGCATGATCGTCCTTTCGGGGCTGAAACTACGCACAGAATGCTCTGGCCTGTGCTGGTGGCGTTTGCAAGGAGGCAGGATAATGCCAGAAAGACTCAAGTTGACCAAAAATGCTCAATTTTATAGGGCCAATGTGCCCGTAGAGGATGAGTTGATCAAGAATATCCTCGACGCTGCCTCTTACAACATAAATCCTGATAGTGCGTTTGTAATCGATCAATTTAGGCAGGGGCGGCATATAGATGAGCAAAATTTTGGTTTTCTCTATTCTGTCAGAGTATTTCCTTCTAGTCGGCCAGTTTACTTCTTAGATGACGAAATCAAAGATAAGATTTATGCATTCATATTGATCATAGAGATTGACGATTACTTAGCTGTCCTAAAGAAGAGCTGTGCCAACATTTTTGAGCTGATGGATGAAAAATTTACGCTTGTCGGTAGTAAGGAATTTTCATCTTCATTTTCTGACGATGATGTAGAGTTTCAAAGGTTAGCACTTAGAAACATGACGGTTTCAGAACGCGCAATGAGATCTAGATCGTATGAGGCCGCTGACTTAAAAGGTTTACTTTCTACTCACGCAGCAGGAAGGTCAATTCCATATTATTTTAAGCTCCGGCAAGGAGCCAAGACCAAATCCATATCTGGAACTGGTCGAGTTGTTGAATCCTCTACTAGAGAATCAATCGACAATATCGCTGCATGGGCTTCCGAGCAGATCAATCTAATAGAGTCTCCTAGCAATACAAACTTCTTAGATGCTTTTGCAAGTAAAGTAGAACTAAATCAAGTCTTAGAGAATTGCTCACCTAATGCCATCCTTATAGAAAGTTCTTCTTTGTTTTATCGTCTGAAAAAGGACGCTATCGAAATTAAATATAAAACAAAGAAAGGAAAGCTCATCGGAATTTCTAATCGTGTCTACAACAAGCTAGAGTCTTATTTAGAGAAAGTATATGAGATAGACTCAGATCACAATGTCATAGATGTTGGTGATGGTTCTAGGATTAGAGTCAACAAGAAAAGCCTGACCATATATTCAAAACACCTTACTAAGTTCCGAGTGTCTGAAAATGGAAAGCTAATAACCCTACAAAAATATATTGTCAAAAATGGGCTCTATAGTGTTACTTTTGATGACCCGAAATACATGTACTTTATGGGGGCTTGTTTCGAGGATTCTTCTGGAATTTCCGAGATTGACAATATCCTCGAGATTCTTCAACCAATGGAAGTGATCCCTAAAATCAAATCAGAAAAAGGCAGTTTTACAGTAGACAGTGAGAACTTTACAGAGGACTCGATGTTTGATGCCGTTGAAAAAATTCATATCGAAGATGATTACATATTCTGTGACGATCTAGGTGATGAGTGGGCTGACCACATAACTTTTAATAAAGATAACTCAAATATATGTTTTATTCACTCAAAGCATGGTGATCCCAGCAAATCAGCCAGCAACTTGCATGATGTTGTAGGTCAAGGAATAAAGAATCTTGGAAATATGTATTTTGATACAAATTCTATGCTGTCGAAATTAGATAAAACGATTAAGAAAGATTATAAGTCAGGAAAGGGAGTTCAGACAAAAATACCTAGGGTAAGAAAGGGAAATATAGATGATTTTGAAGGGTATTTGGCGAATTTGCTTAAGGATTACAAACTCAACCGTAGCTGCATCTTATGCTGTTCATTCCTTTCTGTCTCAAGCGTTACAGAGGAATTTAACAAAATCAAGGAGGGGAAGTCTGTGAGAGGGAATATTACCCAACTGCTATGGATTATTTCTTCCTTCGCCCATGCAGTCAAAGATATGAACGCAAGGCCAATAATATACTGCGCAGAGTAATATTGCTAAATCGGGTAGCCGGTAGTTTCTAGCTACCGGCCCCCACACTACCCATCATAGGGGTCCACAATAGGCAGTTCTCTATCCGTAGCACCCAACGATAGTCTCGAATAGCTCTTCATTTGAGCTGAGTGTCATGGCAGTGCGCCACCTCAACTTTATCCATCTGGATACATATCGGTAGGCTAGCCCAGTCTTTTTAACTCATGGATTAAAGTTCCGGCCTTCACCCTGCCCTAGGTATTAATCTTGGCATTTGGCTACTATGCCGTCGGCTGACTTCTGCTTAATCACCTTGATCATTACTGACCAAGGCGCAGCTGTGTCCCAACACTTTTGCCTATCCCCGCGATGATCGCTAGCGGGCTGGACCTATTTATAAGTCAACGACCACACTGACAGCTTCACAGTAGCAAGCTAAATAGATCTTCCCAGAGAAGAACGTGAACTTTAACTGCACAACTGCATCATTGACTCTACCCGTTAGACCACCCGGCTTCAGTGTCCTTGGCCACCTCCCCTCCAGACAAAGCCTTATAGGATATCTCTGTTCGTCAGCCCTTAGTTTTGCTGGCAACTTCCTCCCCACAAGACTTCCCGGCGTTGCAGTTGCCATTCGCTAGTAGTTCGCATTTAATAGAATGTATTGAACGGTGATCGTCCGCCAGGGGACTTTCATCCAAGTAGGCCACGCCCATGTTGGGCGTACCAAGCTTAGGAACAGCGACCCAATACACTCCACTTGAAATTTACGCAGAAAAATACTCGCACAAAATCCAAGTTTCGGTATTGGGCGTATGCTAAAGGCATTATATGGTGTGACTAGCAAGTCTGCTTGCGACCCAAAGCGGATATTGCGATAAGAGATCAGCTAGTAGCATTTACATAATATACGTATCAATAAAAAAGAATGGAAGAAAGAGGTTAGTATGACAGGAAAACCTCAGATAGAGAAAACATCTGCCGCAGGGACAATTGCTGGATTTGATTACCAATATTACTATTTTTTGTACAAGCTCTTAACTCTCAAGAAGGGTGAATCAATTGGGTTTGAATTGTTGGATGATGTACATACTCAGCTTGATAATGATCATCTTGTTCTTATTCAAATCAAGCACACAATCAAAAAAAAACCGGATGGAACCACGGCCAATTTAACAGAGCTTGATCCTGATTTATGGAAAACGTTGCATAATTGGAGCGCTGTTATTAAGGATAAAAATGACGGTAGAGAGAGCTCGGCTAAACAAAATAATTTTCTGGAAAAGACCAGCTTTGTTTTAGCTACCAACAAATCATTTTCATCAAACAACGATTTCCTGTCGGCTCTTTCCAAGTATCAAGATGAAAATATGGAATTTGAGGGTATAAAGAAGTACCTGATTGGACTTCATGGGTCAGCTAAATCAGAAGAAACCAAGAAATATATTAACTCGGTGATAAGCCTTGATGAACTAGTTTTAAAAAAATTCTTAAATAGAATAAAAACTGATCTACAGGTTGATCGAATAATTGAGAAATGTAAAACAGCTCTCGAGGAAAAAGACGTTAACCCAAAGTCTATAGACAGTCTATTCAGTCAATTGGATTCTGTTGTTCGGCAAGATTTATTTATAAATTTCTCAAAGAGCAAAAAACTAATTTATACCTTTGAAGAAAGGGCTCGAAAGTTTCGAAGATACTTTGATATAGCAAAAAACCTAGAATTAAAGATACAAAAGTTTGATGGTGGCCTGCCTGATAGACTTGAAGATCAAACGTTTATTAAGCAGCTATTAGATATAGAAGACATTGATCTAAACGAGCAAGAATTCATCCAAAATTACACTCGCTATAGACTTATGCTGGAAAGCAACTTATCCAATTGGGTGGAAGAAGGTCAGTTAACCTCTGAAGAAATCAACGTATTTAAAGATGAAATTTTTAGGCAGTGGCAGACGGAATACCGGTCTTCATATCGAAAAAAAGACAACCCTGACGAACATATTGATATAGCCTATAAGCTTTTAAAAGCGATGAGAGATAAAGAACTATCAATATCAGGGCAAAAATTACTATCAGATATGAGCCATGGAAGCTTGTACAGCCTGTCAAATGAACCCTCAATTGGCTGGCTTAAAAATTGGGAAGAGAAGTATAAATGAGGACGGAAACTCTAAATAATTTAGCCTTTGCTTCATTGGCAATGTCCATAGTGGTAGAGAAGTCACAAAAACTTGAGTTAACGAAAGCGCTGCTGATAATGCCTTTCATCGCACATAAAGAACTGTTGTCCTATTTGGCCAATGGAAGAACTCAAATAATAAGTCTAGATAAGCTGATAATAGATAAGCTTCACTGCTTTTCAAACTTCAATAAACGCTATTACGACAACTTGAGCACTTCTATAAATGCCATTCAATTTCTTTCTGAAGTCGACATGATATCTATAGATAAATCTTGCATGGTATCAATGGAAAAGGTTGAGCACCCGAACTCAGCCGGAGATCGATTAAAGAGAGTTTCTAAGGCCTCTGATAATATATCAAAAATATTAAGTGAAGACGCATCAAGCCTATACTTGAACTTAAGGATTGAGATATGAAGTATTCCATAACAAAGATAATTCTTTGGATGAACGATGAAAATAACTACAGGAGGGAGCTTAAATTCGAAGAAAACAAGGTAAATGTTATAACAGGGGAGTCAAATACTGGAAAAACAGCCATCCTTCATATCATTGATTACTGTCTCTTCGCGTCGAAGCACAAAATTGCAGAGAGTAAAATTAATGAGAATGTAGCTTGGTATGGAATAAACTTCAAGATAAATGATAAGAATTACACTATCGCGAGAAAATCACCCAATAGAGCCAAAACCTCGAGTGAATACTACTTTTCATCGACTGGCGAAGTTCCCGGCCTCCCTTCTTCAAATATGACAGAAGGAAGCTTGAAGGAAATATTAGAAACCGAGTTTGATATTGATAAGGACGTAATAATTCCGTTCGGCGGAAGGTCATTAAAAGCTAATAGTAAAATATCACTAAGATATTTTATGTTATTTTGCAGTATTTCAGGTGACATTATTCAGCATAGTGAAGTATTTTTTGATAAGCAAAATGACAATAGATATAGAGAGGCTCTTCCTAGAATCTTTGATCTTGCGGTAGGGATTGAAACAATCGAAAATATTCTTATGCGAGAGAAAAAGCTCAACTTGCAAGCAAAGTTAGCGAAAATAGAAAAAAAGAATACGAAGGTTTCTGAGAAAAAGTCTGAATTCCATGATGAGCTTAAAAGCATAACCTCTCAGGCTAGGGAGTTCGGGTTAATCAGTGAAGAGAGCGAAACATTAGAATCAGTTGAATCCCTTAAGTCGCTTATCGATACTGGAATTAATCAAGCCTATAGCGGAAAAATGAGTAGGTTTGATGAAATAATTTCAGAGATAAGCTTTCTGGAACGGAAAATTAGAAACCTTACGAGATTTCAGTCAGCATACAATGAGTACAAATCTAGCCTGAACGTCATCGAGGATAGTTTGAGGCCACTAGAATATTGGAAGGGAAAAGACGATATAGTAAAAACATCTATATTTGACGATTTGATTAGGTCTTTAGATGAAGATTTCCATCGAATTAAGAAAGCAAATAAAAAAAGAACACCTATTGATGGAAAAACCTCAGATGAAATCGCAGAATGCAAACGACTGATAAATGAACTTGAAGAAGAGGCAAAAGTCTTACCTAAACAAGTAAAGAGCTTTAGCGATGATAGGGATAAGTACATTTTTCTAGGTCAAACTAAAACTAAACTAGATCTATATGCCTCCAATAATGATAGTGATGACATCACATCAACAAAAGAAATTGAAGATCAGCTAAGTTCAATTCAGGTTACTGATACCACAGAGAACAGGGATTTATGTATTAAGGTTTTGGAAGAAATTATTCAAGGATACATGAAACTAGTTGAGCCATCACTGGAGAACTACGGAAGCTACCAGCCAGTCTTTAATTATAAAGACAAGAAAATCGACTTTAGAAAGCCTAAAACGACGTATATTGAAGCTGCCGGAAGTAGTTCGAATGATATGTTTAAACACCTCTTTATGTTCTTAGGGCTTCATGAACTAATGCTAACAAAAAATAGCAAACATGTTCCTTCGTTTTTGCTAATTGATCAGCCTAGCAGACCGTATTATGGTGAAGAAGAAAATCTTTCGAAAAAAAGATTGCTGCACTCGGATAAATCAAAAGTCATTGATGCATTTAAATTATTAGATGATTTTATAGGAAATATTTTAAACCACATGCAGAAGTCCTTTCAAATGATTGTTTTTGAGCATGTTCCTAAGGACTATTTTGCTGACTTTGGCAACATTCATTTGGTCGAAGAGTTCCGAGATGGAAACGCTCTTGTCCCCCAAGAGTATTTTGACAGTTTAAACCCATGATAAGAAGAGGAGTATTAATGCCTGCTTTTGGCCGGATTTGGGTATAGCAATGATGAGATATATCACGTATAAATCGGGTAGTCGGTAGTTTCTAGCTACCGGGCCCCATATCACCCATCGTGCGGATCCGCAATGGCCGGTTCCCTATCCATAATAAATATCTATCCAATGATAGTGTCGAGCAGCTCTTCACTTAAGTTGAATGTCATGGCATTGCGCTACCTCAACTTTATCCAACTGGAAACATATCGGCAGGCTAGCCTGTCTTTTAACTCATGGAGTTTGGGTTCAGGCCTTCACCATGTCCAAGGCATTAATCTTGGCATTTGGCTACTATGCCGTCACCTGACTTCTGTTTAATCACCTTGGTCATTACTGACCGAGGCGCTGCTATGTCCCAGCACTTTTCACTATCCCCGCGATGATAGCTAGCCGGTTGGGCCTTATGAGTCAGCGACCACGCTGACAGCTTCACAGCAGCAAGCTAAACAGGTCTCCCCAGATAAGAACGTGAACTTCCACTACACAACTGCATCATTGACTCTACCCGTTAGATCACCCTGCTTGGGTATCCTTGGCCACCTCACCTCCAGGCTAAGCCTTATAGGTTGTTTCAGTCCGTCAGCTCATCGCTTTACTAGCGGCTTCCTCCCCACAAGACCTCACGGTGTTGCAGTTGCCATTCGCTAGTAGTTAGCATTTAATGGCGCCCATTAAAGTGTGATTTTCCTACTGGGGACTTTCACCCATTAGTCCGCGTCCATTGGGCGTACTAAGTCAATGTTGTTCGCCACTGCGTGGCTGGACTTGCTGACGCTTGCCGCAATCTGAATCGGTAGCAAAGATCGAGAAAAATTAATGAAATCTATTAGTTATGAAAATCTAAATAGCCTCTATCAATGGATGGATTTCATCGTAAATGAAAAGGACGTTTCTTTAGATGATATAGATTGTAATTTTAAAATATTCGGCGAAGGAGATGATGCCTATTTGGTAATCAATATATATGAAGGCGAATCCAGTTCGACTGAATATTATTTCAAACCGGATGATCCTGAGAATGGTCTATTACCACTTATCTCAACTTTAGCTGAATTTAATTTCTCAGCTAAGGAAATGTTAGCAAAACTTCCATCTCAAAAATACACAGAGGATGATATCGGTTGTTATTCGATCTTCAAGGGCATGAAAATATTCAAAGAAATCGTGGTATCCAATTAAGGCCTATTGTATGAAAAAGAATACTCAAATTAACGTGAAATATTCCGGTAACCATACAACTCAAAAGCCCATCTCTGAATCATCGCTAATTATATCGTCTAAAAATACCGATAAGGCCTTGGAAAAAAGGAAGAAAGAAAAGAGTAATACTGAGGAATTTACCGAATGGAAGTAAAGGTTTTTACCTCTTCTCTAATACGGGATACGATGCCAGAGTCGGAATTGGCTAGTCTTGTATCGGAGTTCAGAACGTATAAAAAATCCGGAAATGCTCCGCTACTCTTTGGTCGAGATGCCTCATACAATCGTCCAGATGCTGTACTCAAAGCAGATATGCATCATATCCATCTGAAAGGCAATGAAAAATGGAGCTTAAATATTGTCCAGTTTCGAAGGTTGAGTAATCTACATCTTTTATATTGTCGCGGTTTTATGAATCCGAATGCATACCTGCTAATCGCAGTTATAGATAGAGCGCATGAAAGGGCTAGAAATATCAATTTCATGCTGGATATGGCTGAAATTGCTGAGGGTTTTAGATCTAAAGTCTAATGCTAAATCCGGTAGCCGGTAGCTTCTAGCTACCGCCCCCCACACCACCCATCATGCGGGTCCGCAATAGGCGGGTCCGCAATGGGCGGCTCCGCAATAGGCGGCTCCCTATCCGTAATGAATCTCTACTCAACGATAATGTCGGGCAGTTCTTCATTTGAGTTGGGTGTCATGGCAGTGCGCCACTTCAACTTTATCCGCCTGGAAACATACCGATAGGCTAGCCTTGTCTTTTAACTAGTGGAGTTTAGGTTCAGGCCTTCACCCTGTCCAAGGTATTAATCTTGGCATTTGGCTACTATGCCGTCGACTGACTTCTGTTTAATCACCTTGACCATTACTGACCGAGGCGCTGCTGTGTTCCGCCACTTTTGTCTATCC
The DNA here is from genome assembly GCF_003076275.1 of Microbulbifer sp. A4B17. Taxonomy (NCBI): domain Bacteria; kingdom Pseudomonadati; phylum Pseudomonadota; class Gammaproteobacteria; order Cellvibrionales; family Microbulbiferaceae; genus Microbulbifer; species Microbulbifer sp. A4B17. Next base: position 1,159,860 of record NZ_CP029064.1, on the reverse strand, counting down.
TCACAGCGGGTTGCACCTACTTATGAGCCAACGGCCACGCTGACAGCTACACAGTAGCAAGCTAAACAGATCTCCCCTAATAGGGACGTGAACTTACACTACACGACTGCATCATTGACTCTACCCGTTACGGCATCCTTGGCCACCCCACCTCCAGGCTGAGACTTATAGAATATTCCTGTTCGTCAGATCGTAGTTTTGCTAGCAGCTCCCTCCCCACAAGACCTCACGGTGTTGCAGTTGCCATTCGCTAGTAGTTAGCATTTAATAGAATCCATTAAATGGCGATTTTCCTACAGGGTACTTCCGTCCCATTAGTCCACGCCCATACTGGGCGTACCAAAGCGCACAACCTGACGACTTTGCCGCCGGCTCGTTAGGCAATCACGTCATCAACAATATAACAAGGAAAAAATAGTGATATTGGAAACTACACTAACTAGACATGAAGCTATGTCTAAATTTAGGGAGCAACATCGGATAGCTAAACCGGTTGTTTATCTAAAGCAACTTGATAAACGAATGATTTATCGAATGGGAAAAAATGATACCACAAGAATAACTAGATTAAGGCATCACGAAGATAGCCGCCCAATGAAGAGTGTTAATAAAAGAACGGGTATTGAAACCTCGAAGAGGAATGAAATAATCACCTTCAAAGAAAACGATGAGCTTTATGTATTAGAAAAATCAGGTGGTGTCTCTTTATTTGATGCTATGAGCCCAAAACTTAAAATGGGCAAAAATGACTGTTGGTATTATGTTCCAAAGAATGTCGTTATACCAGAGGGAATTCTTATCGCCAAGGATGTTGAGCCTGACGCACATGGGCATTTTCACTATGCATTCCAGCCTGCATACAGCATGAAATTATCAGAATTCACTGATAAACTGAGTGAGATCGGCACACAGATGAGAAAGGTATGAGTGAGTTAAGAGAATTATCTTATAAAGAAATATCATATATCCGTTCAGCCTTGGAAGGCTATATTGGTCTTTTGAAACTAGATATTGAATCTGAAGAAATAGATGATGATGAAAGAATGGATCTTCAAGAAGATTTACTGTTTTATGAAAAACTTCTGTATACCTTTCAGAAATCCGAGAAGCAATCTGTGGATTTAAAACAAATTCAATCTATCGCTATCAAAAAAAGGTAGTGCTTCGTATTTACTTTCCCCGCCTAAATCGGGTAGCCGGTAGTTTCTAGCTACCGGCCCCCACACACCCATCGTACGGGTCCGCAATGGGCGGCTCCCTATCCGTAATGAATCCCTACCCAACGAAAGTCTCGAGCAGGTCTTCATTTGAGTTGAGTATCATGGCAGTGAGCTACTTCTGAGTCAGCGGCCACGCAGACAGCTTCACAGCAGCAAGCTAAACAGGTCTCCCGAGATAAGAACGTGAACTCTCACTGCACAACTGCATCATTGACTCTAGCCGCTAGACCACCCGGCTTCAGTGTCCTTGGCCACCTCGCCTCCAGACAAAGCCTTATAGGATATCTCTGTTCGTCAGCCCTTAGTTTTGCTGGCAACTTCCTCCCCACAAGACCTCCCGGCGTTGCAGTTGCCATTCGCTAGTAGTTAGCATTTAATGGAACCCATTAAATGATGATCTTCCTACAGGGGGAATTTCACCCATTAGTCCACACTCATACTGGGCGTACCAAGTTTATCAGCGTTCGCCCTTCGGGCCGGACTACTAGAAGCACTGCTTTCTAGCAACACGGCCCGATATAAATGCGTTAACTGTCATTACATATTATGGATATATTGATAAGAATTGGAATTTTATTAATTGGCCTACTTTTTGTCGGAGCAATGGTGTCGCTGGTAGTTGCAATCTTTCGGTTTATCATTCGAAGTGGCATCAGCAGACAAAAAATCCAACAAAATCATATTAAAGCAACTTTTGTTCAAAACGCTCTTAGACCGGGAGGTGAGCTATCAACTAAGTCTTCAATATGGCGAGCTTTAATTTCGTTTACAATAATAATCTGCATGATACTTGTAGTTGTTTTATTCGTTGTGCCACAACTTGGCATCAATAGTTAACAATGCAATCAAACACGACGGCTTACAGCCACTACTAATTTGAAGTTAGGCAACGGAAATATGAAGTACTTAATTTTATTTATCATGTTTTTCTCCGGACCGATATTTGCTTTTCAATGTGAAAAAGATAATTCACTAGAGAATAGCTTTCGTGAATCTCGTAGAGCACTCATGATATATGTCACGGAAGTAGCCTTAGATAAAAAAGAAACACAAAAGATGGAGCGTGAACATCCAGAATCGGCCGGTCATGTAAAAATACTAAAGGTTAAGTACGATACAATTGAAAACTTTAAGGGTAACGAAGAATACAATCCAGATCTAAAAGATTTACTTGGTATCGGCACTGGTTACGTAGGTTTCACGCCAGGAACATACTATTTTATAACCCTTCCAGAAGGCGAAGATGATGAGCCAAAGAGCTATCGCCATGTAAGCTTTTGCGATATTCATTTCCATCATTATAGAAATGACATTGAAGAATATAAAAAAATTATCGATAAAGCTAAAAAACTAAAAGAGCGCGAAATGCCTAAATCGGATAGCCTGTAGTTTCTAGCTACCAGCCCCCACATCCCCCATCGTGCGGGTCCGCAATGGATGCTTGCCTATCCATAATGAGTTTCTACCCAGCGATAGTGTCGAGCAGCTCTTCATTTGAGTCGAGTGTCATGGTGCGCGTCACCTCAACATACCGATAGAAACAACATTTGTCAAAAGGCCCTAATGCAGGCAAAGCTATGGGATGAAGACCCCAATAGGCGAGTTGATTGGCCTTGGGATAGCGGCTATCAGGATTATTCATATAGAAACCCCAAGCGATTTGAACTGGCCACCTGGTATGGAAATACCCTTGCAGGCCTAAGCTTAGGTAGACCTAGCTACGCAGGCACACGACTTCGCCTAGAATTTATCGAATCTAGGCCGTCTTCGAGTCCTCTTAGAGGGCGGATTGTTCCTATAACCATCTCAGTTGCCGAGCTGTATGCAAATGTTATTGGAGCTGATGAATTACGCATAATTGACCCAATTGATGAAAAATTGATCGAATACTATTCGTCATTCGGATATACATACAGCAAAGCTGCTAGTGAAAAGAATCACAAGCACCATCTTGTGAAGGCCATCTCATGAGCAAGAACGAAAGAAAAAAACCATTAACTCCTGAAGAGCTTAGAAAGAGAGCTAAGAAGATTCTTCAAGATAACCCAACATACATAAATGATGAACCGTCGGTTGTCGGATCACCAGAGACACTAACTGAAGAGATTGAGAATGATGATGAACCAACAAACGACAAAAAGTGATAAAGAGGCTAAATCGAAAGAAGAAGCAAAAAGAAAGATCGCCCAAAAACTGCATTCTTTACCGATTAAATCAAAACCGCAGGGCCCACCCCAGCGCTAAATCGGATAGCCGGTAGTTTCTAGCTACCGGCCCCCACACCACCCATCGTGCAGGTCCGCAATAGGCAGTTCCCTATCCGTAATGAATCCCTAGCCAACGAAAGTCTCGAGCAGGTCTTCATTTGAGTTGAGTATCATGGCAGTGAGCTACTTCTGAGTCAGCAGCCACGCAGACAGCTTCACAGCAGTAAGCTAAACAGGCCTTCCCAGACAAGAACCTGAAGTTTCACTACACAACCGCGTAATTGACTCTACCCATTAGATCACCCGGCTTCGATGTCCTTGGCCACCTCGCCTCCAAGCTAAGCCTTATAGGATGTTTCTGTTCGCCTTGGCTAGCGGCCTCCTCCCCACAAGACGTCCTAGTGTTGCAGTTGCCATTCGCTAGTAGTTAGCATTTAATGGAAAACATTAATCGGTGATTCTCCTACAGGGAACTTTCACCCCTTTAGCTCACGTCCATGTTGGGCGTACCAAGTTTAGGCAACATCGCCGCTGAGGGGCTGGACCTACATTCCACGACTTCGCCGCTACATTTCAGCCGTTGCTAAAGGTGTTATATTTCATCATGAATAAAGTAGTGTATTTGCTTCTTATTCTATCTCCGCTGGCCCAAGCCTGCGAATTGACCAAGGAATATCGTGAAGCGCGGAACCAAATGGTAAAAGACTCCCAATATGCCTATGAAGCCTGTACTAGCTCGGTAAATACTTTTCATTACTGGCAGGAAGTGGCTCAGTGCGAAAAAGAAGGTCACGGAAAAAATGTGGGAGGCGGCTGCCAGCACATAGTTGCCAATCGTGTTTCACCAGTTGAACGCAACTATGACCACTGCCAAGGCTTCAAGCTCAGTAACGAAGAAGTTAAAAAATATGTCGAGGAATACGTAAAGTCCAAAAATATAACAAAGTGTTCAACTTCACAGCCTTCGTCTACCGGTTAACACGGCGTTAAGCGATCATGGACATCGAGAGCATATTAATTATATGTGCAATCATTTTTGCAGTTTCGCTCCTGGCCTACCTCAAGTACACGAAAGGCCCGAAGGCTTTCCGTGCCCGAAAGTGCCAAGGAAAGAAGTGGAAGTTGGCCTTTCCAGATAAGAACAATGATGAAATACGTCTATTCTTAGAATGCCTTGTCGAGGGCATGGCTTTATCGTCAAAAACACGATTAAAGTTTAGTCCAAATGATAAGACAATTGACATATATAAATCTCTGTACAATGGTAAAGTTCCACTAGGTGACAATCTCGAATGTGAAACATTTGTAGAAGCTCTTTCAGAGTGCTTTGAGAAGTCTATTGAGGAAATCTCTGAATTCTGGTCAGAAGATGTAACTCTAGGGGAGTTGTATGCCAAGGTCAGTGCCTAACAAATCAAAGCAGCACCGCTGCTCCAAAACTGCCGCTGTTTGAGGAGTTTAGGCTGTAGAAAAATTAATGTATATCTCTGCCTCATCAGAGAGGATCAAATTTTAAAATAAATTGTGTTTTACGTGAATTCTAGTCAAGTTTTCACTGATGACTGGACTATTTTTTACGTAGAAGTACGATATAAAATATGGGTGTTTTTTAACACTTTCGTTATGTTTAAGCAAGGAATTAGCTTCAGTGCCCAATTTCAGAGAAATAGAACGAGAAGCATCAAGGTTAAGATCCCTACTAAATTCGTGCGATAAGACCCGAATAAAGTTGGTAACTCCAGATTTTCCGGTAATGAACTGCAAGCTTTCATCAATGCTGCTGGCCTATCATTTTTTAAAGCTCTGGCCGAAAGTTAAAATCATTGGAGTTGGCGGTGTTTGTAAGGATAGATCGGGGAACGAGACAATATCTCACTACTGGTTAGAAGTAGACCGATACTGTGTTGATATCACATCGGATCAGTACAATATCCTTAGTACGAAGGAACTTAACGACGACATAGTTTATAGGCGGCCATACAAATCTGTTCGTGTCAGCATCAAACAGCACGACCTTCTCTATAGATTGTTCCGAATATCTTATCGAGAAGAGCACACTGAAGGCTTTCCCCTAATAGCAGAGGATTTCATAGAAAACATGGAGCTAGACTATGAACAGTTATTTAATCAAAAGTTACACACATAAATCGGGTAGCCGTTAGTTTCTAGCTACCGATCCCTCCACCACCCATCGTATGAACCTGGAATGGACAGTTTCCTATCCCTAATGAATTTCTGCCCAGTGATAGTATCGAGCAGTTCTTCCATCGAATTGAATGTCATGGCAGTGCGCCACCCCAACTTTATCCGACTGGAAACATATCTGTATGCTAGCCCTACCTTCTAATTCGTGGATTTTGGGTTCAGGCTTTCACCCTGTCCAAGGCATTAATCTTGGCATTTAGCTACTATGCCGTCGGCTGACTTCTGTTTAATCTTCTAAGCCATTACTAACCGAGGCTCTGCTGTGTCCCACCATTTTTGTCTACCCTACGATGGTGGCTAGCGGGCTCGGCCTACTTATGAGTCAACGGCCACGCAGACAGCTTCACAGCAGCAAGCTAAACAGGTCTCCCCAGATAAGAACGTGAACTTTCACTACACAATTGCACCATTGACTCTACCCGTTAGATCACCCGACTTCGGTGCCCTTGGTCTCCTCGCCTCCAGGCCAAGCCACATAAGATGCTCCTGTTCGCCAGCTCGTAGTCTTGCTAGCGACTTCCTCCCCACAAGACCTCACAGTATTGCAGTTGCCATTCGCTAGTAGTTAGCATTTAATGGAATTCATTAAATGGTGATCTTCCTACAGAGGACTTTCACCCCATTAGTTCACGCCCATGCTAGGCATAGCAAGCAGCAGCAATCACTCCAGCTGGTCACAAGAACAACCAAAATGCTGCGCTTATTTGTCTATCCCTGTGTGGGGCGTTAACTTGTACGGAAGTTAAATTGACAAAAGGAGTTGGAATGCAAGTTTCGCATCTAGAAACAATCAATAAATATGAGAAGTTGGGCTCTCAAGCTAGAGACATGGCATCCAGAAACTTACCAAGGCACCTCCTCGGAAAAATCACGCTAGAGGCAATAGATCACAAAGCTCTTGCTGCTTTCAAATCAATAGATTTGGATCAAGAACGCTCTGTGAGCTGGAACTGGAATTTTTCTAGCCGGTACAAAATTTTCTATCCAAAGGCGTTTGACCTTTCTGTGTGGCACGGAAGTACTTTGTGCTCATTAACTCTCGGTCGGCCGACCTACAGAGGCACTGCTATACGTTTGGACTTTATAGAGCGTTTCAACAAGCATATTTTGTTCGCAAACGATATGTTTCCTGTTTCATTATTGGCCTATGAAGCGTATGCGCGTCTAATCGGCGCGACTCAAATTAGAGTAATGGATCCACTCAACGATAAATTGGTGAAATATTATTCATCTCACGGTGGATTTTCGCTATGTCCTGGAAAGCAAGGCGTACCACATTATTTGGTAAAAGATCTATGAAAAATAGTGATGAATTAAAGAAAATTGAAGAAGAAATAAAGAAATCCTCAGAAGATCTCTTTAAGCCTCGCCCTAAAGACATCGAAGATGAGTTGAGTAAAAAAGATACATTCGGTTCTCCAGATAATCTGGTGGAACGGGGCGACGAGGAAGAATAAACTAAATCGGGTAACCGGTAGTTTCTAGCTACCGGCCCCCACACCACCCATCGTGCGGATCCGCAATGAGCAGTTCCCTATCCGTAATGAATCTCTACCCTACGATAGTGTCGAACAGCTCTTCATTTGAGTTGAGTATTCTGGCATTGCGCTACCTCAACTTCATCGGACTGGAAACATATCGGCAGGCTAGCCCTGCTTTCTAACTCGTGGATTAAGATTCAGGCCTTCACCATGTCCAAGGTATTCACCTTGGTATTTGGCTATGACTTCTGTTGAATCACCCTGGTCATTACTGATCGAGGCGCTGCTGTATTCCATCATTTTTTTCAATTCCCGTAATGTTGGCTAACGGGTTAAGCCTACTTATGAGTCAGCGGCCACGCTGACAGCTTCACAGCAGCAAGCTAAACAGATCTCCCCAGATAAGAACGTAAACTTTCACTACACAGATGCATCATTGACTCTACCCGTTAGACCACATAGCTTCGGTGTCCTCCACCACCTCGCCTCCAGGCTAAGCCCTACAGGATGTTTCTGTTCGTCAGCTCGTAGTTTTATTAGCAGCTTCCTCCCCACAAGATCTCGCGGTACTGCAGTTGCCATTCGCTAGTAGTTAGCATTTAATGGAATCCATTAAATGGTGATATTCCTACAGGGGACTTTCACCCCATTAGTCCACGCCCATGCTGGGCGTACCAAGTAAATCCAGGTGACGCCTACGGCGCACCTGATTTAGGTGTTATATTTAAATCATATGAGAAAACATTGTAATCTTTGTAGTGTTGTTAATTTCTTATGTTTCTGGGGTGATATGCCTCAAGCAAAGTGGAAACGTCCAACACTCTTTATACTCAGCTTAATTGCCCTAGTGGGCGGAGGCTATGGGGTATATACGGTAGTCCAAAACGAAGGGCCTTTAGATATGGTTACAAAGTCACTTTGTATTTTTCTTGGCTTTCTATTCTCCCTTGGCTTAGTGACTTCAATCTGGGGTTGTAATCGGTGTGTGGCTCGTATCTTTGGTAGTGCATAAATATAGCAAGCGGTTCAATTCGTTCCAGCTGCGAAAAACACAGCTTCCACTCGGACAGGCTTCGCGTTGCTTCTCCTGCCCATTAACCGGGCGTTAAATGTAAGACTGACCCATAGCTGAATGAAATATGTTTAAGTTAAGTAATGTTGAAAATAAAGTAGAGCTAGAGTTGTCCGTTGAGGGCTACCAATTCCCCGAAAGTCCAAAGGATGACTGGTGCTTTATCAAATTAATCGTCAAGCAGGGCAAAGATACCTTTGAAGCAGTTGATCCGGCGCTCGAAACTACAGAATTGATGAGAATTCTTGAATGGTTTAGGCACCTCTCCGAGCGAAGATTGCCGCGTTACACGAGGCTCTCTTTTACCGAGCCTTGCTTGGAGTTTAAGTTTCTTGCTTGTACAGATAGTTCAGTGAGAATATCTATCCATCTAAGCCACGAGCTGAAGCCTAACTTCGAACTGAAGCAATTTGGCCGCCCACCATCCGATTGGAGAGTGGTGTTCGAATTGAAGGAAAAAGAATTTAATAAAGTTATTTCTGGCGTAGAGTCCGCACTATTACGGTGCCCAGTGAGAGATCAAAGCTAAATCGGGTAGCCGGAAGTTTCTAGCTACCGGCCCCCACACCACCCATCGTACGGGTCCTTAATGGGCGGCTCCCTATCCGTAATGAATCTCTATGTCGAGCAGCTCCTCAGCTGAGTTGAGTATCATAGCAGTGCGCTATCTCAACTTTATATCCGACTGGGTACATATCGGCAGGCTAGACTTGTCTTTTAACTCATGGATTTAGGGAGCCTCTGAATAATTCTGAGTCAATTTGGTATTATTCAGCTACCCATCAAGACTACGATGAATCATGCACCAAGTCACCTTTGACGAAGCAGAATACAATCTAAAGCGCCGTATAACTCGCCGAGAGAAGTTTCTTTCTCAAATGGATGCTCTCATCCCATGGCAGCGACTAGAAGCTCAGATCACTCCTTGTTATCCCCAAGGCAAACGTGGCCGACAGCCATATCCATTGAATGTCATGCTCCGTATTCATTGCATACAGCTATTTTAAAACCTCAGTGATCCCGCTATGGAAAATGCACTGTATGAAATTGAATCCATGCGTAGTTTTGCCAATTTGACTTTGAGCGGCTCAATTCCCGACGAAACAACGATTCTTAACTTTCGCTACTTACTGGAGCTGAATCAGTTAAGTACAGCGCTTTTTGATGGAATCAATACACATCTTGCTGAGAATGGCATGGTACTGCGTGAAGACACCATTGTAGATGCCACTATTATCTCTGCGCCAACTTCAACTAAGAATAAAAAGAAAGAGCGTGATCCGGAAATGCATCAGGCAAAGAAAGGCAATCAGTGGCATTTTGGAATGAAGATGCATATCGGGGTTGATGATGTACTCGGAGTAATACACAGCGTAGATACAACAGAAGCAAATTCGCTTGATGTCACAGCCACAGAGTGAGTCCTCCAAGGGGAGGAAAGAAGAGTTTGGGGTGACTCTGGGTACATTGGTGCGGAGAAGCGTGAAGAGTTGAAAGAGCGGGAGGTAGATTGGTACATAGCAATGAAGCCGAGCAAGCTAAAAACTCTTCCAGGGCGTGATGCACTCCGTAAGGCGGGAAAGATCAAGGCGCAGATAAGAGCAAAGGTTGAGCACCCCTTTCGCTACATCAAACGGGTATTTGGTTATGACAGGTCCGCTATCGGGGACAGGTAAAAAATACTGAGCGGCTGTGCTTGCTAGCAGGCTTTACCAACTTACTAATAGGGAGAAAATACTTGGCTACCTAGGGGTGGTGCGCCTGAAATCCGCCTATTGAGGACTTCAGGTGAAAAACCAGAGAGCTATTACGCGAAAATTAAGCTGAACCGCGTAAAAAAGTGAATTTTTACGCGGTTCAGCTTAATTCTAGAAAGATACTTCGTTGATCAGAGGTTCCCTAATTGAAATTAGGCATGGGGATGCATTCGAGACTCTTCGCTTACCATTGCCATGCAAAATTGATATGGTATTCTTGGATGGATCGCCAGCAGATCGACTTCCGATTTTACAAATACTCGAGCCATATTTGGCGGAAGAGGCAATGGTAGTCATATCGTCAGGTGCATACCCTAAATATACCCAATATGTTCGAGATCCTAAAAATGGGTATATCTCCACGCAATTTTTCTCTGATAACGGCAATGAGATTTCGTTACGCATATGCTGATCGACAACTGTATTCACATCTCATCGCTAGTATCGAGAGTGAATATTTATCTCACACCATTCCTGCCCGCACGGATGCAGGGAGCCAAGAGTTAATACTAGTGCCATGATGAGCGATGAGAGCGAGAGCAAGACGCTCGTAACCGAAGCTGACGCATGCACTCTTCGCCACATTGCCCGTAGCAGTACGAATCGACCAAATTTCACCGAAATGGTCCTCATGGTAGTTAAAACTCGCGCAGGCAGTTGGCTCTTCCCAATTCGAAACTGGGATAAGAAGTTCGTATTTGAGCGAGTTCTTACGTTGGTTATCGGCAAGGAGACGGCCGCTACGACCGAAGAAGGGATCATTCGCCACCTTGATTTCAAAGTCGAGACCAAGCTCACTGCAGAATTCCTGTGCGCGCCTCATCCAGACGTTTCGGAATTCCAGGACCTCCATCTCTTCGCCTGCTCGTACATACTCGCGCATGCGGAAAGATTGCATGCGTACAGGATCATCTGAGGGTTCATTACGATAGCAAGTGGACTGCACATCAAAGACAACCCCTCCTTGCGGTAGAGGACTGAGTTCAGAGATCATTGGATAGATTGGATAGCAAGCAGCTGGTGTCAACATAACATCGGTTGGCTGCTGGAAATTCGTTGGATCGTCGCCGGCAGCCATCGCCAACTGCATCTGTGCATGTGCGCAGTCATCACCGCAGAAACTGTACACTGTGCCGGCGAGATGGGGGAATTTCTCGAGATATCCACACCTTTCTACTAAGCTTCGCTTAATTACCGGTGGGAAACGGACAGACTGAGCATTGTCTTTGAAACCCATTTCACTGACAATATTGTCAATAAATCGGATGACGTAATTAAAGCCTTCACTGAATCCGTAAATCCCTTTAACTTCTGTCTCAATTAGAAGTCCGGCATTGAATAACTTCTCACGAAATGAGATCGGCGTCTTTACATGCATGATGGGAAGGCTCCATTAAGGTAACAAGAGTTCATAGCGTGTCTCTTCTTAAGTTTGAAATAGCATTGCAGATACTGCCCAAATTTTGAAACGTCTCTTGGTTTAACATTGTATCAGGGAAAAAGACATTGAAGCTTTCTTCAAGAGATAGCAATAATGTAACGGAGGCTAAGGAATTCATACCTGCATCATAGAGGTTGTCAGAAAATGATAGCGTTTCAGCCGACACCAACAGCCCTGCGTGGCGCCCTACCAGCATCCGAACTTGAGCTATGACCCAATCGTCTGTAGTCGATATCACGCCGGCACCCTCGCCTTAGCTGATTTATCGCGCGCCACTATGTCAGGCCACAAGCCTGCCGCTTCTGGCAGGTCTATACCGATTTTTTTGTTAAGTGTGTTGACGAAATCTTCCGCAGACTCAATAACTCGAGAAATTTTTCCTTCCTGGAGTTGCCGGTCGAAAAGAGAAGTTACAGTAGATTCATCAACGCTAACGCAAATCACCGACTTCAAGTGTGGAGAGAGAGGTGACTCCAGAAACCAGTCGGCTGCTAATGTGAAGTCATTCGGAGGTACTCGGCCGATAATCTTGGGGTCAACGTCCGGGAATTTAATTGGTTGCAGGGGGCCGTCGCCACTGCCGACATCGGCGATATATCTGGAATCGAGGTTTACAGCAATCCCGGGGTGACGTATCTGTAGTTCTTTTCCGACTTGCTCGCGAGAGATTTTCATTAGCTGCATGGAGAGCATGCCAACCATTTCGACGTTGAAACCTAATTCCTTAAGGAGGGCGGCGAAAAGGAAGTTCAATTCATAGCACCATCCACCCCGCTGACCAAGTACCACCTTATCAAATACCTTGGCTGGTTCCATACTGAGTGGCCGCCCGAGATGGATGTCAATATTTTCAAAGGGAATGCTGAGTATATGAGCCCTTTGAAGGGCACACAAAGTTCTGTAGTCAATTCGGATCTCATCTTCAAATCCAATGCGCTCCAAATAAACATCGATATCCATGTCTTCCTCCTTCACGGAATCGTAATAGACAGTGTAAATGGACAGTAGACGCTGCTGTTGTTACGGCATAGTTTATTTTTTATACTTCTGACTTACAGTTGTTCAAGTTTATTTCACGCTCTCCCCAACCTTTCCAGATCAGTACTCGAGAGTGCAGCCTTGGCATCGTTCTCTTCAATCTCTTTATTCCCCTGCATCGAATTAACAATGTTCTGAACTTTGCAAGTCGTCTAGACAATTCTCAGGGCTCTATAAACTCCGAGTTAGCCCCAATGTCAATTGCCCAGGGAGGATGCCGATGTTACTAGAAGCTGTTTCATAATTTCTTTAACGTAATCAACATGCAGGCAATATAGAAAAAGCTCTGTAAGAAGATAAATAGCGATCCCACCTGACGACCAAGCGACGGTAGTTTCCTAATCATGCAAAAGTTCGCTCAACTTTCCAACACCGCACGTACCTTCTAAGCTTCCTGCCATCTTGTTTAGAAGGTTTTCTTCTGTTCCTACGGTGGGGACAAATCAGGTCAATTTCACGACGGGCCAAGCTGTATCGTAAAAGATCCGAATCTGCAGCTTTGTCGTATATTAGGCGTCGAATTTTTGTATTTTTATAGGTAACATCCAGTAGTGGATGCAATAACTTTACTTCTGCTGGTGAGGCCGAAGTAACGGTGCCTCCCAATGGAATACCTTCGCCATCCCACCATCCACTTTGCACCCTTGCCCTGCTTAGTTTTTCCGACTTCAGCCCTCCTTTTTTTACTGAAGCAAAGCTGCCATCGGAAAAGACTTCTTCCCAGTTAAGCAGAGATTTGTGATCGAGCTATCCGAGAAACTCTCGCCAAGCCTCCAGCCAAGTGCCTTGTTCTTCCCACAACTGGAGTCTTCTCCAGCAAGTACTCGACGAGGGATAAGATGAAGGGAGGTCCTTCCATCGTGCTCCTGAACGCTAAATCCACAAGATACCCTCAAAACAAGCACGGTTGTCAATGGGTTTTAGGCCACCTTTTCCACGTTTTAACTGAGGAAGGCAAGGCTCAATCAATTTCCACTGAGCATCGGTTAATTTTGACTTAAATCTGCTCACACTTACTGGTCTTATCATTTCATGAGGCCGTAAGAATAACTGATTTTAAGTTATGAAACAGCTTCTAGGTAATAAATGCCGTAACTACTTATCCCTGATCCAGCATACCGCTATCCATTTTTCCCCGCTGGTAATTTCCCTTCCTTCATGTAATGACAATGGATTAATATTTCCATTACCATCGACATTGTTAATTATTAGCATAGCCCCTTTAGAAGGTTCGATTTTAATACCTAATTCTTGAAAATAGGTTTCACCACCGGAATACTCATCATTGAGATATATAATAACCGAATTTACTCTCTGCCCGTGCTTGTCAAATTCATCCAAACCATCCAGATAATCCTTCCCAAAAGCATCGAAGTGAGGTCTGAAGTAGTCCCCCTTTCTATAGCGAACAACTTTGACAGGTTCACACAATTCCTGACTGACACACAGTAAATTGGCTATTCTTATTGCAACCGAGCCAAAAACCTCATGTTTGTCACCTAAGTACTCTACTGTCTGACAACAAGATCTGAATTCTTTCAGGGTCTGGTACTTTTCCGAATTCCGATCATATATTAGAGCTTCCTCCAAATAAGGACTGCTGGATTGAATTAGCTCATCGCACTCCTGAATGGTTAAAAAATTCTCTTCAAGTAACACAGTTGAATTAGGGGGGATCATTGTTTATACCCTCGTTGCCTATAATAATCAGGCAAGACTCTAATTAAAATTTCAGAATTTTTTAGTTAATGTTTACATATTTCTTCGAAACGCTAATGCTACCGGCATACGCGCAGCACGCCAAGCAGGGAAAAATCCGCTAACAATGCCAATAGTCAGCGCTAGAGTCACTCCTTGAATGAACAGATCCAGTGTCATATCGAAACTAAATGCCACTTGGGTAAAGCTACCACCAAGAGTTGAGGCATTCATTCCATCAAACAATATATAAGCAATGAGAGAACCGAATAGGCCGCCCACCACTGCTAACATCACAGCCTCGACGAGTGTGCCGAAAAATGCAGAGAAATTGTTAAATCCCAAGGCGCGGAGAGTGGCTATTTCCTGAGCCCTATCTGACACCGATGTGTACATGGTGTTAAGCGCGCCTGCTAAAGCCCCAACAGCCATAATGTAACTAACGATTCGACCAAACCAAGCAATGTACTGTAATTGTTTACTTTGAGCAATGAAAAAGCTGGACTCAATTTTAACGTCAAGGTTATTCAGCTGCGAATTTTCTTCAATAGTTTTTTCTATAGGTATTAATTCGCTAGAATCTCCCAGCCTTGCACGAACAATCTGGTAGCCACTACCGCGGCTGTAGAGGCTCTGAAGCATCTTTGCATCCGCCCAAATCTCGCTTTCGAATACGTTGCCGCCGGTAGAAAATATACCAACTACAATCCACACACTTTCACCAAGACGAACTTCTTGCCCAATTTCAAAACCATTAAACTCTCGTAATACTCCTTCTCCTACCATTATCTCATTGGTCCCAGGAGTAAAAACATGCCCGGCTACAAGGCGCATATTTTTCCGCATAGCCATACCTCGAGTTCCCAATCCTCGAAGAGGAATGTTGGTCTCAGAGCCAGAATCTTTCTTAGTGCCGCTGACACTCACATAGAGTTCTGCAGAAACATCAGGCCCTTTGGTGTCACGAGCGATCCCAGGAGACTCAGTCAGCAGGCTTAACTGTTCTCGAGTAATCACCGAGTTGATTTCGGCAGATGCACCTTTACGTATGATAATTGCAAGGTCGTCAGAGCCTGCCCCTTTCATGGTAGCCTCGAACCCTTTAGCCATGGCTAGGAAAGCCAGCAGTATTACTACAACCACAGCTGAGGCCAGAATCATGGCTAGCGACATCCACAGGCGGCGAGGGAGACCACGAACATTCATCGTCGCGACAGCGATTACTTGCAAAAAATAAGATCCCATAATTTAACTCGCTATATTGAAAGCGGAAACTATATTTAAACGTAGGGCATTGAGCGCCGGTATCAGGCCGGTAATCAACCCCAGCAACAGCATATAACTAGTGGCCTGCAGTAGTGTTTCAGGACGCATCACCAAGCCAGGCAGGGAGCTGCCCCAATTGGCACTAACTCCGAGGATTAAGCAATAGGCCCCTAATAAGCCGCTGGCCCCGCCGAGAATGGAAATCAGCAAAGACTCTGATAATACAATCTTAAATACTCGGATGCTGGAGAACCCTATGGTTTTCAACACAGCTATCTCACCAGTGCGCTCTCGGATGGCCAGAGCCATAGTGCTGCCCACGACCATTAGAATGGTAAGAAAAGCCATAGACACAACGCCAAAAATAATCAGGCCAATGTTGCCTACTTGGTCAAAGTATTCTTTATAAAAGGCATTTTCAGAACTCGTTTTTGTCTCATATGGTGAGTTGGAAAAAATGTCGTCGATGCTTTTGGAAACCTTGTCGTTTAGCGAGGAGCTTTTAGTAGTCAATGATAGACGACTCACACTGTCGCCATCGAACGAGGCAGTTTCTTGAAGATATTTATAGTGAAATAGTGCTTTCCCTGTATCTGTTCGCTCATCAGAAGCATTAAAAATGCCTTCCACCACAAAGTCCCAAGTATTCCCTTCATTCCTGTGGGAATAAATATTTGACGATATAGGAATTCGGTCTCCAGGTTTCCAACCGTAGCGGTCTGCTAATTTCTTCCCGACCAGTATACCTTGTCGGTTGCCTAACCAAGAAAGGCGCTGTTTAGAATCCACCTCTAGTTCATCGTATACCTTCAGATAAGACTCAGGGTCGACTGCAAAGGCTCCAACCTGCTCGATAGGATCTTGATAATATGCGCCGAACCAAGTAATATGAGTAATATCCTTTACCCCTTCGATGGCCTTAACTTTCTGGAAGTGGGCGATAGGAAGCGGTACGGAAAAATTAAGTTTGCTAAAAACCAATAAACGGTTTTCCGCGGAAAGTTCTACACGAGAATCCAAAGCACCTTTAAGAGTGGAAACTGCTCCGAAGATCAGGAAAGCGATAGATATGGCAAAGCATGTAAGAAAAAGTCGCAACGGCTTCCTGGTCATATTTTTATAGATCAAATAGAAATCGCTCATACCACTAGCTCCTTTTGTATAAACTTACCTTTGTCCAGGTGTAGGGTACGCTTTGCATAAGCTGCTGCTGCAGGGTCATGGGTAACCATTACGATAGTTTTTCCATGCTCACGGTTTAAAAGCTGGAGCATCTCCAAAATTTCATCCGCAGTCTGGCGATCTAAATCTCCAGTAGGTTCGTCACACAGAACTAGTTTTGGATCAGAGACTATTGCGCGGGCTATAGCCACCCGCTGTTGCTGTCCGCCGGACATTTCATTGGGCATATGCTTGGCGCGATCAGAAAGCCCCATCAGCACAAGTGCCGTCTCTACACTTCTGCGGCGCTGTTCCTTAGAGAGATTGGTGAGTAATAGCGGAAGCTCCACATTACGCGACGCATTAAGCATAGGCATAAGGTTGTAGAACTGAAAGACAAATCCGATGTTGCGCGCACGCCAATGGGTGAGTTGACTTTCACTTAGGTTTTCTACCCTAACATTCTCGAAAAAGATCTCGCCGCCAGTGGGTTTGTCTACACCGCCAAGCATGTTCAACAGTGTAGTTTTGCCAGATCCGGAAGGTCCCATAATAGCGACAAAATCACCGTTCTCTATTGTCATATCTAGGTTGCTAAATATAGATAGTTTCTCTCCACCTTTAATGAAACTTTTACTGACTCCATTTAGTTTAAACAATATATTCTGCGACATTATAATTCCTCAGGTATCTGTTGAAAACGCAGGGCAGTTACATTTCGCATATTCCGATACATCACTTCGCTAGAGTAGAAGATTAACCTTTAGCTTCTACAATACCTCGGACAGTTTCATGCAGCTATAGCCTGGTAGTCACTGTACCGTTCGTAAATGCGGACAACTTTCCCACAACTTAAATCCAGATTTAACTCGTCAAAAATTCTATCCATAAGGTGCTGATTGAATTTGCGACACTTCCAACTAGCAATTGAAATGATCGTAGCTTCGTCCGTTTGTTTCGCCTTTCTATCTTCGATTTTTAGCAAGTTTAGAGCCGTCAATGATTGCATTGACATGCATGTTGATTGCCTCTTTTCGGATTGACTGACAATGAGCCAAACCAGTGTGCTGTTTTGCATCTCTGAATAGAAATTCTATTTGGAATCTCGACTTTTAATACTCAACCAATGTCATTGCATCCAGCTCTGTGTCTTTCGAATACAGTAATGCATGACCCTTTTTGCCGTTCTTTATCGATTTAAACATCACAACGCGAATGGTTCGTTTTAAAAATTTTGCATAAACAATTTTCGTATATACTTCAGTTCTTTTATTCAGAATACCAACGTAGTCAAAACGATGCACATCTGCATCAAAATCAACCTTGCCATCATATTTTTGGGGCGCCCAGAATCTTTGTATACCCCCTCGTATAACCACTGTAAGTCTGCATCTATTCGCAACATTTCCAACAATGTGTAATCCTGCTGGAATGATAACTGAAACAAATTTAGCCTTGCTATAATAAGCATCTGCAGCTAGATATTTGATACCAAGCGCAAGAATTGTTGCCGCAACTTTGCCGGCATGATCGGCATATAACTCAATTCGAGATCGACCTTCTTCATCTATTATCTAATGAGCATCCAAGACATAGGCGGTATTTGACTTCAGATCAGTGATACTGATCATGGAAATTTCGAGACCGCGTTGTGACTCTCTGGCACTGCCGTTGTAATACCACCCCAACCCTTCAGTTTTTTGACCTGACTTACTCATAAAGCTTGCATCGATAGCCGCTACATGCTCATGATTGCGAGGAAATTCTCGTGTAAATAACTCTTTATTGAACTGGACAAAATCAAATTCTCTACGAGACCAGCGACAAAAGCGTTTCTCACTGGCAGAACTGTATCGCCCCATGTTCAGATAGATTGCTTTCCCTTGAAACACCATCAAGACGGCAAACAGAGAGAGCATGAACTTTCTTTGCGGTCTTTTAACATTGGACATTTTGGCGAAAACAGTTTTTACTACATCTTCCATGGGCAGGTATTGTTTTGTTTTGATTTGATTTGAGAACCTTATTCTCTCAGTATCTGCCCGTGGTTCCTACCTGTTTTACTTCTTAAAACTGTCCGAAGTATTGATAGTGAATTTTTTCATAAAATCATCATTGGCGATTACTCATAGTAGGCTCCAAATCCGGCAGACTATCATGGCATTCCTCAATAAGGTGCTGCAAAGACTTTCCGAAGAAATTCATGTCCTCCCATTCCGCATGGACATCTAGCAGCATATGACTTTCCCGTTTGATCTGTCCATCGTTCCAAAGGCAGACAATCGGATGGATGAAACCATGGTCATCGAACTTCTTGCGCTCCTGTGGATCTCTCGGAGAGTGATATCCGAACTGTAGGGTAAAGCCAATGCTTCCTTTGAATAGCTCCTGCTCATCCACCACACGGTTGGGGATATTCCTATAATGTAAATATACTTTGCCCTCAGGGTCATAAACATAGGCATCACACATGCAGCCGAAAAGGTGCCAGAGAGAAGAAGAATTGTGAATTCTCGAAAAAATAGATTTATATAGCTCTTCACCTTTGCATGGAACTGAGGAGACTGGCCATACTTCGCCTGTAATACGTTTTCTCAAAAAATAGCCCAGCGCTCTGGCATTGTAGCGAATTCCGGCAATGAAGGTTGAAGCGGATTTCTTATAGTCATTGCCCTGCATAAGGGTTCCGACGAAGAACATTTTCTTGACGTTAGTGCTTTCCCATTCGCAAGTAATATCTGGTAAACGCTCCTCATGTGCAATGTCGGGCATGCATTCCGATGAAAATATTGATGTATCGAAGCTAAAACCGGTAGCTTTGATTACCCTGTCGTAATAAAGAGTAACGGACATCGAGTTCTCGGTATAAGTAACCTGAACCTCGTAGCCTTCTCCGACGGGCGTGATAGATTCTATGGTTCCATTTAACACAGCCCCTTGTTGCTTCAGAAAAAAAGTATCAAGAAAAGTAGCGTTTATGGAACGAAGATCTCCAGAAAAGTGGGTATATGCTGCGGACCTTAGATAATTCGGACTAATCAAATGAAGGTGGCTCGCAAAGGGAAGTAGGTAATTCGCTGTTTCAAATGCGGAATTGCCTTTCCCAATTACCAGCACGCGCTTGTTAGTATAAACTGCCGGATCCATGGAGTAGTCTGTGTATGACGGGATTAGATCCGCGCCCGAAAATGGAGGGTTGTGGGTTTTGCTTACTCCCGTACCTACTACCAAATAATCGCAGGAGAAAGTATTACCACCACCGGTTCTTAAGCGGAAGTTGTCGCCTTGACGCGTTACCTCTTCGACATCCTCACCAAACCGAACTTTGAGGAAATGGCGAGCAGTAAAATCGTTAAGATACCTCACTATTGAGTCGGCGTTTGGATAGAACTCATTGTCATAATCGCTGAAGGGTGGATCTTCACAACCTCCAAGCAAGGAGTTCCAGTCCCATCGTAAATTTTTCTCGTAATTTTCGAAACCTGTATTGGGTTTGTTTATGGAGATTAATCTACGACCTCGTGGCAGTTTCCGAAAAAAACTACCCGCCTCATTGTGTCTTTCAAGTACTAAATAGTCGATATTTGTATTTTCAAGAAAATGGGCCAGCTGTAATCCACCTGGTCCAGCACCAAGGATAATGACAGTATATTTCATGTTCTCTGATCTTCCGATTTTTTAATCTCATCTCCTAGAATAATCTTTCTAGGTTCGGCACTCGAAGGTGTAGTAGTTACACCACACGTTTCGAACGCCTTACTTTCCGAAGTCGCCTCAACGATGTTTTGAAGCTTCGCCAGCCGTTGATATAATGCATTGCGCTCAATAAGTTCTGAGTGAGTTCCACTATCGATGACACAACCTGAATTCATCAAAATAACTCGGTCGACATTTTTTATAGTGGATAATCGATGAGTGATTATCAATTTGGTGCAACCAGCCTTAGATTTCTTAAGGGCATTGTGCACGAGCTGCTCTGATTCTGCATCAAGCGCTGAAGTAGCCTCATCCAAAAGTAAGATAGAGGCATCTCGCAGTAGAGCCCGAGCAATTGCTATCCGCTGTCGCTGCCCGCCAGATAAGTCCGTGCCACGCTCGCTGAGCACAGTTAAAAACTCTTGAGGTAGCATTCGGATAAAATTGTTGGCGCCAGCCTGATTAGTAGCGCGTTTTATGGCTTTCAGATCTGTATCAGGTTTACCGAAACCAATATTAGCGAGAACAGTATCTCCAAAAATATGACTTTCTTGAGGAATGAGAGCAAACCGGCTCCTGACAGATCTTGGGTCTAGCTTATTTATTGATTTACCATCAATTAGAATTTCCCCTGAATGAGGCTCATAGAACCTCATTAGTAGTTTGAAAAGTGTTGATTTCCCACAGCCTGATGGTCCTACTAATGCCACTGTTTCACCAGAATTGACTCTAATGTTTACTTCTTTTAGAACTTTCTTTTCAGGGTTAGAAGGATAGGCGAAGCTGACATTGTGAAATTCTATATCGGGTCGCTTTAGATTCCACGGTACTATTGTAGACTTTGGAGATGGTTCTAACGTTTCTTGATCGGATAACGATAGAGAGGACAGTCGGTGTATAGCCCCCTTTGCGGCCTGAAATTCCCCATAGAATTCTCGAAAGGAGTCAATTGCGGATGCGACAATTACAGATAGCCCTATGAATTTGGCAACTTCTCCACCAGTCATGCTACCGGCCACCACTTCCATGGCGCCTTTTACTATCATTACCCCGATAGCGCTGAAAATAAGGATTGTAAGTGCCGCATTCATTACTGCGCGCCATTTGCACAAAATGCGGTGTTTCTCGAAGGCATCCCAAATCGCGTCCGAGAAGCGCAGTGCTTCTGCTCTTTCCTGTCCGAAAGCACGGATGCTGCTCACGGCTTCGTGATTTACAATCGCTTTAGTCAACAATCTGGCCATGGCATCTTGTGCTGACTTCGAACTTTTAGCAACGAGCTGGCCAAAAAAATAAAGAACGCACAACACCAAGGGAACTGTTAAGAGAGCTAGTGCCACCAGTTTCACACTCATAACAATAAGGAGAGTGATGCCACCAACAAGTAAGGCTGCGTCTTTGACTAGTGTTGCAATTTTGGAGCCGACAAAATTACCAATAATGTTGATATCGACAATGATGTTACTACCGAAATCTCCGGCTCGTAGGTTGTCGAAGAAGCTCATTGGTCTGCGCATTGTAATAGCGTAGAAGGATTCACGAAGGTTGGCAGCTACTTTGTATCCCAATACGGACATTAAATAGGAACGAAGTGCAGAACTGAATCCGACAAGGAGAACCAAACCAAAGAGCCATGCGAGATGTACAGGAACATTATCGATTATCTTCCCAGAAAACAAAACGTCTAAAGTGGCGCCTACAAGCCAGGGCATAACCAAAGTTGCAAGAGAGGAAACCGCCAAAATCAGAACTGCGCTGAATGCGAGCCCCAAGTGTGGCCTTATTAATGGTAAAAGAATTTTCCAGACATTATGAGAATGCTGAAAATCCAACTCTGTCTGTTCCAGGAAAAACCGTTCTTTACCATTATCGTTTGCCGATGCGTGGGAATGATCCGTATTTTTATTGGACGACAGGCCACTGCTTATAGAATCAAAAATATTCAATTAAAAACCCGTATATCATTAGAATGACGACCAAAACAACAACTTTCTGAAGTCATTTCTATTTCTACAAATTCTCAAGGGAGTTTGAATCTCTTTTCCTTTTCACTTTTACTTAAATCTATTCCCCCATTATCGGGCAAAACATATTTGATTCGAAATAGTTGCGCAATATTGGAATCGATATCGAGCGTGTGTAGCTTTTTATATTCATAACAACCTTTCTCTGTTATTACTAGCCCCCCATTCACGGCCATTCTTTTTTCATATATTTCTTTTGGCCGTGAAGTGAAATGTGCTTTTTTTGAATCTTGGATTTTTCTCTGTAGCCTTTGATCGAATACGCTATTATAGCTCATTTCTTGCTTGCAGCCCTCATCACCACCAAATAGAATCGAATCATCGATTCTATTTAAATAAATGTGGTGAGATTCACCATGCTTTTCGTGTTTTTCATACGTATTTTTTTGATGTGCATTCTCTTCTATAATTTTAGGGGAATCTATTTCTATGGAATTTCCAATCTTTTTTTCTAGTTCTTCTGTGTTGTTGGAATATTCTCTAGACTGCTTACCTATCGATTCTATATTCATATTAATAGGTTTTCCAGAGGCTTTCTTTTCTTGATTCTTATACAAATTTAAAGAAACATGAAGAATGCTTTCTTCATTTTTTCTGCCTTCTAGTTTTTCATTTTTGTATGTTTGCAATGCGCTAAATGATCCGCTGTAAAAAAATATAAACAGAGCATGCAACGATATCTAAATTATGAAGAATATCCATACAGCTTGCCCCTAGACATTATTGAAAGCTTAAGTCTACAGCTCCATATTTATTTCGTTTCATTCTCAGGGATGGCAGCGATAGAGATAGATACCTCTTTCAATAACAACTCCTCATAGTCCTCAAGGCAAAACTTAAAATATCTAAGGAGCTCTGGGTTCGATGCGAGCTTTGATACATAAGCCTGTGTATATACAACATGCCTAATTTCATCTTTATGAATTTCATGGATTGCGGGATAAAATGATGATGGAAATGCCATTCCCCCACATTTTTCTTGTACCAAATATCCGTTCAGTATGAATAAATTTCTAAGCTCGGCACAGTGTGTTGAGATAAGAAACAGATCAACATCACCCATAAATTTCTCTACATCTGAATCGGTATCATACTCATATTCATATCTAGAGTGATAATCATTAATGGTTTCAAAATGTTTTATCAATGCATTAAACATACGCGAATGCTTTAATTCATCATTTGCGTGCTCGGTAAGCTCCTTTCTAAGTGTATCGCCTATATGTATATTTCTTGAAACCATCCTTATAAAGTCAGAGCCACTTTTCTCATGTTCTGAGTGACGCTTAAGTCTTTTTATCATTAATGGGGCGCTTGAAAATAAAACCTCTATAGAACTGTCGAGCGCCTCTAAAGTTCTTAAAAATTCGTTGGAATCAAAAAATTTAACTGCGCCACAATACTCTGCAGACAAGCTGGACTCATTATTTAAGCTCAATATGTATTCAGAATTCTTCATTTTGGATTACAAATTCTCCATATGAAATATAGTCGGCGAGGAAGCCCCGCCGACAATTACGACTAAAGGGGCCAGCCCCATCCCCACGCAGTAGGTGATTTAGCTTCAGGAGCCTTAGCGTCAGAAATATCAACTTTAGCAGTTGGCTCTTCAGCAACCGCGTTAAACTGATTAGCAACTTTGCTATTTCTTTCGGCCAAAAATGCTGAAACTCTTTCGAAAGAGCTGCTAGTACTAGTAGCCATGTTTTCCATTGTGTTATCTCCTCAAGAGAATTATAGGATTCCGCCATTAATTCAATATCATTCAGAGTGACGGCCCTCTGAATCAGAGTAAACCATATTGTTAATTCGCTCTAACAAAGGTGATAGGCCACAACATTCCAGATCCATATTGTTTTTAAACTTTACATCTAGCGCTCTATCGTGCGGACATCCTCCGTTGCAAATGCCACTCCACTTGCATTTATGCATATTCTTTATAGAGTTACGGTAATTTTTATTTTCGATATCTACAAAAGAAGATCTATTTATAAGAGAGGATAAGCTACTTTCAAAAATTGAACCATAGCTAACATCCTTGCCTCCTATATATTTATCGCATGGGTTTACAGTGCCTTCAGGCTCTATTGTAACGATACTTTTAAGGCAATCGCCGGACCACAAACATGTTTTTGGCTTGGATTTATTTTTAATAGCTGTCATCAAGTCTTCAAAGTCAGATATTAAAAGCTTCTCCCGGTATTTTTGCTTCCAAACACGAAATGCGTCACACAAGAATTCTATATACAGGTGGTATGGTATATAGTTCTGGTCATTTAGAACATGCTCTTGGGCGTAAATATCTGGAATAACATTAAGAAAATTTATTTTCCTTAATCCAATATTGTCAAAATAGTCGAAAAGTCTATTGGGGCCAGCTTCGAAAATTTCTTTCTCTACTACTACAAGTGCCCCATACTCTACATTATATGATCCTAGTTTTTTTATCCCTTCCTCTATATTTTCTGATGTTTTTAGACCATCTTTATTTTTTCTATACTTATCATTAATTTCTGGAGGGCCATCTATACTAACTCCTACAGTTACGCTGTATGCAGAGAGAAGCTTTGCCCATTCGTCTGAAATTAAATACGCATTTGTTTGAATTGTATTTTTTATTCTCTGGTTGGGCCTTCTAAACTTCTCTTGTAACCATAATAATTTTCTAAATATTGACGTCTTTAATAACGTTACTTCACCGCCATGCCAGACAAAGTCAATAGAGCTCACATTTGGGATTGATAGCACCTGACTGACCGCCTTCAACATGGTTTCAAACTTCATTGTTTGATTCGGTCCCTCCCTCCAAGAGCGACAGTAGGAACACCTCAGATTGCAAAGGCGTGTTACCTTCATGACTGCAACCAAATGTGATCCGCTTATATTAAGATCCTCTACCGTGATTGTGTCTAGAGAATTCTTTTCCTTAGAATACTTTTCTTGCTCGCTATCAGATAAAATTTCACTAACAGGTACATTGCTTAATGTTGTATTGGCAACTCCAGAGCCCATTAAAGAGGCATACTTAATTAAATCTTTCTTATCTTGCTCTGGAATTTCTTGATATATTGAATGAAATTCTGCTTGATCATCGGGGTCATTTATTTCTAGTGCGCTTATTATTTCTGCAGGAATAAGGCTAGCTTCTTTAGTCTGAGTCATTGTTATATCAATACTGTGGACAGTTTTTGATTGCTAGGAGTAGGAACCACGGACAGAAACTGCGAGAATGCGACTGTTTATTCTCACAAAGTCGCAGAACTCTATCCATGGAAGCACCAGTAAAAACAATTCTGAATTCGATGTCTAGTGTAAATAAGCCGCAGAAGTTGTTTTTAGTGTCACTGTTTGCAGTATTGATGGTATTCCAAGGCAAGGCTACGTTTAGGGAACCTCTGATCAACTAAATCTTTTTCTCTGACCAGACTGAACTGATTAAAAAATTGACCTTTTTATGAGGAAAGCTTTAATTTCTGGGAAATAGCCCTCAAATTTTCTGCTTGAAGTCCGCTATACACGAATTTCAGGCGTACTGCCCCTAGGCAGCCAGATATTTTCTCCCTATCAATCCTGCCAACAAGCACAGGCGTAAGACTTCGCGGTATTGAAGTTGCCATTCGCTAGTAGTTAGCATTTAATGGTATCCATTAAATGGTGATCCTCCTACATGGGACTTTCACCCCAATTAGCCCACGCTCATGCTGGGCGTACCAAGTGGCTGCACGGGACAAATTTTAGCTGTCACCTTGTGTGCAAAATTATGCACAAACCGCCATCAAAATTTTCTCGGTGAGCCGGGCGTTATAATTATAAGGGAGATTCTAATTGATAAAATTCCTAAAATATTTTTCCAGCTTTGGTGTCCTTGGTCACCTCGCCTCCAGGCTAAGCCTTAGAGGATGTTTCTGTTCGTCAGCTCGTAGTTTTGCTAGCCGCTTCCTCCCCACAAGACCTCACAGTATTGCAGTTGCCATTCGCCAGTAGTTAGCATTTAACAGAACCCATTAAATGGTGATCTTCCCACAGAGGAATTTCACCCCATTAGTTCACGCCCATGCTGGGCGTATCAAGTCAAAGCACGCGGACTTGGTAAAGCTGTCACCTTTTTTGTACCAAAAAAGTCACCAACTTTACCAAGCCGGTGCTTGAGGCGTTAAGTTTACGGAAATATTATGGATTTAAGCTGGAACGCATTTCCTGAGTATCGAGATTTTTCGTTTCAGGTAATCCATGACGACTCGGAGGGTTTTCGAATACTTTTAGAGGCTTACTGTGACAAGATCTCGAATAAGCAAGCATTAAGAGTGAGATTTCCTCTGGCTGGCCCGATGTACTACCACAGAGTAGATGAAGGCTTTTTGTTGCCTCCAGAAAGTACGGTAGGTAATCCAGCCGCTACTTTCCAGCAAACAAAAGCATCGGATTTAATTGAGCGTTTTCATATGTTTAGCTGTAAAATTTATCGAGAAAGCTCAATTGTTCATTATTGTATTTATACTGCTAATGAATGTATTGAGGTTCTCTCAAAAGTTGAACCTATCTGTGAAGATTTGTCGCGTCTGCAAACTTAACAAGTTGCTTAAATACGTTCCGGGCGCAAAGGTTGCGTCCTCCACGGACAGCCTACACTGTGTTTCGGCTGCCCTTTAGCAAAGCGTTATGAGTACTGAGCTTTAAAGCATGGAAACTGTCACTTGCTATAGCCCCACTGGCGAAAAAGATTCAGAACTGGTTAAGGAATCGGGCTATAAGAAATGGCCCCCTCGTTTGCCAGAACAACCAATTTTTTATCCGGTTACAAACGAAGAGTATGCCATTGCCTTAACACAGTGGAATATCACCGACTTCGGTGTAGGCTACGTAACCAAATTTGAAGTGGTTAAGTCCTTCATAGAAAAATACCCCATAAAATGCGTGGGTGCTAAGTCACATACTGAATGGTGGGTGCCCGCTGAAGATCTGGAAGATCTTAATAAAAATATTGTTGGGAAAATCGAGGTAATAGGTGAGTACCGAAACTCATAAATCCGGTAGCCGGTAGTTTCTAGCTACCACCACCCATCGTGCGGATCCGTAATGAGCAGTTCCCTATCCGTACTAAATCTCTACCCAACGATAATATCGAGCAGCTCCTTCATTTGAGTTGAGTATCATAGCAGTGCGCTACGTCAACTTTATCCAACTAGAAACATATCGGTAGGCTAGCCCTGTCTTTTAACTCATGGATTTTGGGTTCAGGACCTCAACATGTCCAAGGTATTAATCATGGCATTAAGCTACTATGTCGTCGGCTGACTTCTGTTAAATCACCTGGATCATTACTGACCGAAGCGCTGCTGTGTTCTACTACTTTTTTATTCCCGCGATGGTAACTAGCGGTTGGGCCTACTTATGAGTCAGCGGCCATACTCACAGATTCACAACAGCAGGCTAAACAGATCTCCCCAGAAAGAACGTGAACTTTCACTACACAACTGCTTCATTGACTCAACCTGTTAGATCACATGGCTTCGGTGACCTTGACCACCTCGCCTCCAGGCAAAGCCTTATAGGATGTTTCTGTTCGTCAGCTCGTAGTTTGCTAGCGGCTTCCTCCCCACAAGACATCACGGTATTGCAGTTGCTATTCGCTAGTAGTTAGCATTTAATGGCGCCAATTAAACGGTGATCTTCCTGCACGGGACTTTCACCCCATTAGTCCACGCTCACGCTGGGCGTGCCAAATTTAGGCAAGCGGACAAATTACTACGCCTTCGATTCCGTAATTTACCGTTGCTAAAGGCGTTATATGAGGCTAAGTCCAGGCCTTATTGAGAAATGTGGCGTATTTGACATTAGCTTAAAGGATCATCCTGACACTCACTGTAGTGCTACGACAAATTTACCAGATACAATAAGTTGTTTTTATGCAGACTTTTAATACTCAATTTACCTTATCTAGAGATTACCTTGCCGAATGCTATGATCAGTCTCTACCCTATGGAAAAAATGTCAAGCCCAATTATCTTCTTCCTACATTATTATTATCTTCTGGTGCGGGATTACTGTTATTTACTGAGCAACCTAAGATCGCAAGTTGCACGTTAATTGCATTAGGCGTGCTGGAACTGATCCACATTCGATATCGACGAGCTTGGTGGTTAACACGGCAGATGCTTGGAAAAAGTGCCGGTAGTGAAGTGAAATTAACCATAGATAAGGATGGAATCCAGACACAGAATCCTTATACGATAACAGCCCTGTTGTGGGCAGATATCGAGCGTATTATTGAAACCGATTTAGGGCTTATTTTGGTGGCTAAATCTGGGGGGCAGCAGTACTTGTCTAAATCGTTATTACCTCCTGAATTAATTAATGAGATAGTTACCAAGATTAAGGGTAAACATTGATTTCAATAAAAATTAAAATCGTGCCTACAATGCAGCTAATACAATACATAACAAGTTGCCCAAACGTTACGCCCCTACGGGGCTGCTGCTTGGCAAGGCGTTAAATGCGCATAAGGAACACGTAATGCAGTTCATCCGAAGAATAAAACGAAATAGAGCGATAAAATCGTACTTGCGGAAATTGCCTAGGTTGCTAGCGAAAGATTATGGAAAATCTAAAAGGTATCGCCCAAAACAAGTAAGGGCTACGATTGAGAGGTCAGGGCTCTCAATTATTTATACCTGTTACGCGATTTCAATTTTTTGCTCAAAGAATGAATTTGATGCATATCATCATGAAATTGGTGAGGTGTGTGATTACGGAGCAATGCGTGGAGAAGTAGGAAATCTTCATTTTTACGGAAATGCAAACTTTAGTAGTAACGATGTTGCATCTGTTGGCTCTGACTTTGGTGGTGGTTCACATGGTATTGATGACGGCGGCGGCACAGATTGAGGCATTTAAATCGGGTAGCCGATAGTTTCTAGCTACCAGCCCCACGCCATCCATCATGCAGGTCCGCAATAGGCGGCTCCCTATCCGCAATGAATCTCTGCCCAACGGCAGTACCAAGTAGCTCTTCATTTGAGCTAAGTATCATGGCTGCGCGCTACTTCAATTTTATATCCGACTGGTATCATATCGGTAGGCTAGCCCTGTCTTTTAACTCGTGGATTTAGGTTCAGGCCTTCACCCTGTCCAAGGTATTAATCTTGACATTAGGCTACTATGCCGTCTGCTGACTTCTGTTTAATCACCTAGGCCATTACTGGCCGAGGCGTTGCTGTGTTCCACCACTTTTTTTCTATCCCCGCGATGTTGGCTATCGAGTTGGGCCTATTTATGAGTCAGCGGCCACGCTGACAGCTTCACAACAGCAAGTTAAACAGATCTCCCCAGATAAAAACGTAAACTTTCACTACACAATTGCATCATTGACTCTACCCGTTAGACCACATGGCTTCGATATCCTTGGGCATCTCGCCTCCAGGCTGAGTCTTATAAACTGCTTCTGTTCATCAACTCGTAGTTTTGCTAGAAGCTTCCTCCCCACAAGACCTCACGGTATTGCAGTTGCCATTCGCTAGTAGTTAGCATTTAATGGAATCCATTAAATGGTGATCTTCCTACAGAGGACTTTCACCCCATTAGTCCACGCCCATACTGGGCGTATCAAGTCGCCGAATGATACCCTGCTAAAAACGCAGGGATCGTTGGTTAGTCGTTAGCTGTCTTTATCAGAGAGTCATATGACTGAAGAAAATTATCCCTTGATAGATCCTGATGGTGAAAAAGTTGTAAGAGAGAAGGTTTGCCTAAAGAAAAAGGAAGAAATAGAAAAAGCACTATTGGAAGATGATCGTTGCCCTGCAAGAGTGATAGCTTTTAACTTCTCAAGTAGGGAGAGCGGTGGGAAAATAGCCTCTCCTAAGCCTTGTTGTGATATTGCTATCCTAGAATACCTAGAAAGAGAAGGTAAGTTCCCCGTTGGATATATAATTAAAAAGCACTATGTCCATTCCGTTATTCAGAAAGGGGGCTTGGTTGGAAATCCGCTAGTAACTTATGCGCTGAGAAGAAAAATAAAAGGCGTATACAAGCCCAGAACAACAAATAAAATTGATAAAAAATACATACAGAAAATATGCCAAAACGAGAAATTACAATATAGGCCGTATGCCATTAAAGAAGGAAAGACATCAAAGACTATAATTTTTTGGCATCCGGAGCATGGATATTCACAGGCGAATCTCAAGCACTGGATAAAATCACCAACAACAGTTGATCCATTTAGAAATCTTAAAAAAGATAAAGAAATAATTCGGCGCGCAAAGCTTGTCGTATTTGATAACCAGCTTCACGATAACTATGAGGTGGTTGATGGCGGAGTCTTTCGTGAATCAGGAGTGACAAGGGTAACGGTTTTTTGTAAACAACATGGAATAAAGACCAGTGCGACAATTAATAATATCGAAGTCGGTCTTTGGTTTAATTGCCCTGAATGTAGTTCTGATGACTTTGAAAATATTAGACGTCTTCACAACCTTCGTAGAGATGAAGTGGATGATCGAGGTTCTACAATTATCGCTTTGATGTTGTTAAGTGTCAATGGTAACGAAACACTAAAGTTTGGAATTTCATCATCCCGATCAAATAGTGATGAAGACGATGACATCCTTAAAAAGCGGTATGGAAATAATTTAGTAAAAATATTCGATTCAATTAGATGTGATTCTGAACTAGAGGCAAGGGAACTTGAGCAGGAGCTCTTAGTAGAGACTAGAGATATACGTAACTACAGTGTACCAGATGAATTTGCTGGAAAAACGGAGTGTAGAAGTTATACCACCAAGAACTTAAATAGATGTATGCGCTTATTTAGTGATTTAAAGGCAGAGTATGGAGCAGCTAAATCGGGCAGCCGGTAGTTTTTAGCTACCGGCTACCACACCACCCATCGAGCGGGTCCGCAATGGGAAGTTCCTACCAGCAATAAATTTCTACCCAACGATAGTGTCGAGCAGCACTTCACTTAAGTTGAATACCATGGCGGTGCGTTACCTCAACTTTATCCGACTGGAAACATATCGGTAGTCTAGCCCTGCCTTGTAGCTTATAGATTTTAGGTTCAGTGTAGTGATCTAATCCTTCCGGACACTTCGCTAAGATGGTAAAACTACAAAGCAAGATGAACTATGACAACAAAAGGTACACGTCGGCATTTCAAGCCGGAATTTAAGAAAGACGCTGAAACTCTAGTCTCCTAGCAAGGATATTCGATTTCTAAGACAGCAGAGGCTGTAGGAACAACTGCCAATAACCTGCAACGCTGGATAAAGGATCTGAAGCAGGAAGAGGGAAATTGTTGGGACAACGCACCGACTGAACGTTTCTTTAGCAGCCTGAAGCGAGAGTGGTTAACGGGAAATCTCTATCCAACAAGGGAGAATACGATAGCAGATGTAAGAGCCTATATTGCTTATTACAACTCACGCAGAATAAATACAACACTAGGGGACGTAGTCCCTATCGAATTTGAGAAATGTTCTTAGAGAAGTACTCAGTTCGAGTTAACCACAACAGAGTGGGGTGAAAGGATTGAAATAGGCGTTTAAATTTACTTACTAACGGTGGTTAAAGTCAGGCACTCTGATTTATGTGCGCCATGCCCCTGAGCTATTTTTTTGAAGAGACTAGGTTGCCGTAGATTATTAAGTTGCAAATAAATATATCTGATTGTCACTTTATAGGAAATCTATAATCTAAAGTAACTAGTAGATTCGCTGTGGGACTTGAAAGGCCTTCAATAGAAGTAATAGACGGATAGATAGTGAACCACTAGCTCTATGGTAAACTATTACATGAAATCAGGACTCTTAACTCATGAGTAAAGATTCAAGATTTTTTCATAATGTTTTTTCAAAATACGGTGATCTTTCCAAGGAGCAGTTGAAACTGGCGCTATGTAATGTAACGACAATGTATACAGCGGATAATATTAAGATATTCCCTGTCTCTGAAAAGAAGGGAAGAAGCGAAGAAGAAGAATTTCTTGCTGTAATTGGCGAAGTAATTCTAGCTTCAGCGAGAGAATCTAGAAAATCTGCTGTAAAGCAGTATGTAGAGTATGAGGGTTACTGCAAGAGCATTAAAGCTAAAAGGCACGGGGGCTGGGTATGTTGATCGTGGCCGGCACCATGATCGCCTTCTCGGCCTTCGTCATCCCATTGACGGGGGAAACGGCCACCACGTCAGAGACGATGCCCGCGACGCTTCCGCCGCTGCAGGACACCTCGCTCCCCGATCGGGTTCAGCTGGGATTCCTTCTTTACAACGACCTGAACATCTCGGCCAGGCGCAACACCGGCTGCGTCACCTGTCACGCGCACTCGGCCGGTTTCGCCGATCCACGCAGTGCCGCCGATCCGGTGAGCATGCCGGTCTCCCCTGGGTCCGAGCCCGGGAAATTTGGCACGCGCAACGCCCAGACCGCCGCCTACGCGACGTTCAGCCCCCCGTTCCACTGGGATGAGCAGAACAAGACCTATGTCGGCGGGCAGTTCTGGGACGGCCGGGCCAACTCGCTCAAAGACCAAGCGATCGGACCGCCACTCAACCCGCAGGAGATGGCCATGCCGAGCAAAGAGGCTGTGCTCGCGCGCCTCGCGGAGAATCCGGTCTACCTCGAGGCCTTCCGGCGGCTCTACGGCGTAGACCTCAAGTGGCCACAGGTTGAGATGGTCTACCCCAAGTTCGGCGCCGCAATCGGGTCCTTCGAGCCCACTGACGAGTTCGCCGAGTTCAACTCCAAGTACGACTACTACGTCGCGGGCAAGATCGACCTGACCCCGCAGGAACAGCTGGGACTCCAACTGTTCAACGGCAAAGCCAAATGCAGCAACTGCCATAGCAGTAAGCCGCCGGCGAACTACCCGCACGCTCTGTTCACCGACTTCACCTACGACAACCTGGGTCTCCCTGTGAACCCGCGAATCGCCGGCCTGCACGGCGTCGACAGCCTACCAATTGACCGGGGCCTGGGCGGTCGGCCGGAGATCGCCGCCAAGCACCCCGACGGATCGCAGGATGGTAAATTCAAAGTCCCCACTCTCCGCAACATCGAGATCACCCCACCCTACGGGCACAACGGCGTCTTCGCCACGCTCGAGCAAATCGTCCATTTCTACAACACCCGTGATACGCTCGGTGAGGTGCCCGACGCAACCGACCCGGGCTTCGGAATCACCGGCTGGCCCAAACCCGAAGTCCCCGAGAACGTCAACCGGGTCGAGCTGGGTAACCTCGGGCTGACAGACGAA
The DNA here is from genome assembly GCF_003076275.1 of Microbulbifer sp. A4B17. NCBI lineage: Bacteria > Pseudomonadati > Pseudomonadota > Gammaproteobacteria > Cellvibrionales > Microbulbiferaceae > Microbulbifer > Microbulbifer sp. A4B17. The sequence continues at coordinate 1,126,345 of NZ_CP029064.1, read as the reverse complement.
GAAGAAGCCGCGGTCGTGGCGTTCATGAAGACGTTAACCGACGACGCGTTCGACGAAAAGGACATCGAACACCCCGAAGGCGAGGCGCCGCTGCGCCGCTGACGATAATCAAATTGTCGAGCAGGTTTGGATGCCTGGAGTCCATTCAAATATCGGTGGACCCTATCCAGGTAGTAGACTTTCGGACATCTCGCTCAGCTGGATTGTAGCTCGTGCAGCTAAGATACCGACTTCATTCTCGATAAGAACTGCCTCCCAAACCCAGATAGCTTTGAATCCAACATCGTAGGGACTGGTTACGAGAGTCGATCAACATTGAATCTGACCTCTAGACTTTATCCCTATCAACGCCTGATGAATCAGACACTACCGGATAGTGGAGGTACCGGTGAGTGATTTCGAGAGAACTGATCGACGCAACTTGCTGCCTGCGGGTCTCAAAACAATATCCTAGATGCTCCACATATCGGCGCTCGGCCGATTAATCGGGTAGCCGGTAGTTTCTAGCTACCGGCTACCACATCACCCATCATGCGGGCCCACAATGGGCGGTTCCCTATCCGTAATGAATCTCTACACAACGATAATATCGAGCAGCTCTTCATTAAGGCTGAGTGTCATGGCAGTGCGCTACCTCAACTTTATCCAACTGAAAACATATTGGTGGGCTACCCCTGTCTTTTAACTCGTGAATTTAGGCTCAGGCCTTCACCCTGCCCAAGGTATTCATTTTGGCACTAGGCTACTATGCCGTCTGCTCACTTCTGTTTAACCACTTTGACCATTACTGACCGAGGTGCTGCTGTGTTCCGCCACTTATTTTCTATCCCCGCGATTTTGGTTAGCGGGTTGGACCAACTTATGAGTCAGCGGCCACGCTGACAGCTTCACAGCAGCAAGCTAAACAGACCTCTTCAGATAAAAACGTGAACTTTCACTAAACAACTACATTATTTACCTTACCCGTTAGATCACCCGGCATCGGTGTCCTTGGCCAACTCGCCTCCAGGCTAAGTCTCTTGGATGTTTCTATTCGCCTATTGCTAGCGGCCTCCTCCCCACAAAACCTCACGGTGTTGCAGTTGCCATTCGCTAGTAGTTAGCATTTAATGGAGCCCATTACATGGTGATCCTCCTACAAGGGGCTTTCACCCCATTAGTTCCGGGCGTAACAAGTCAATACAGCTGAACAGTAAAACGTCGGCTGATTGAGGCGTAATACGGAAGTTCAACTAAGAATAGACTTGAACATTAAGTTATGATTATGTTGGGTGTCATTTTAGAATCAGTTATAACGTGCCCAGAATGTGGGCATAGCAAAACTGAAAATATGCCAAAAAATTCATGCCAGTTTTTTTACGAATGTAAGTCTTGCCAAAAAATCATAAAGCCTCTGCCCGGCGATTGTTGTGTTTTTTGTTCATACGGCACAGTTAAGTGCCCTCCAATCCAAAAGGGGAAAGGATGTTGTGAGTAGCTCGCATAACAAGTTGCTCAATTCTGTTCCAGTTACAAAAATCGCGGTCTTCACGGGACAGCTTACTCGTTGCTTCCGCTGGACTTCCGCTTCGCCCCGGCCGGTTATTGCAGGCATTAGGCATCGATAGTCACACAAATTTTTTTCGCATATTCACTGAACAATACAATGAACAGGTTAATAAACTAAAGAAAAGCCTTCTTTTTTAGAAATAGCTGCGCTTCTCGCAACCATTTTGGCGAGTTATGATACAACCACGTTCACAGGGACTGGATTTCAAGAAATTGACAATGACACATATGACCTAAAAGTTGGCGCTGGGGGCGCTTATTTTCCAGGCAAAACCTGCTGAAAAAGTCGAAAAATTTAGATTATCAAAAAAAATAAATCAGCTTCCTGATAAAGCAAATAATGCAGCTCTTACAAAAGAATAACAACAGAAAGGAGTGCTTTTCTATGACTTACTATAAAATTATGGTTAAGCTTGAGTAACCTGCGGACCCCAATATTCATATATAAAATAAATAAGATCTCCCCCCTATTTTATGAGTCAGATTTATATACAGCAAATACGAGAAATCTAACTATGAAATTTACTAATGTGCAAACTGTCAAAATTATAGCTTTTCTGTTGTTGGCACTGGTAGTTACACAGGCACTTTTTACTATTTTGTACGTTGCAGAGATTAACCCTTCACGGCAACTATTCTGGGGGCTGGAAGGCTTACTATTCACCATTCTTGCAGCGTTTGCCGGGGCTGCCATGGTGCAGGCTAAGAACCACTATGTGGGATGGTCCGCTATTGCATTCAGCGCTGTATTCAATGTAGTACAGGTTAGCATTGGCGCCACTATGTTTGTGCCATTTCGTGAGGTCGCCAGTCAAGTCGAGGCGCTCGGAGCTGCAGCAGGGGCGGTTGTGGCTTTTTCATTTATGATCTATTACGCGGCAAAATTTTTGCTGGGCTTTGCTGCCCTTATTTTTGGAGTTTCCAAAATAAATGGAAGTGCCAAAGTGTTGGGCGGCTTGACTGCGTCGGTTGGTATTGTCGCAATGTTTGCTAATGCGATTTTGATTACATTTGGACGTAATTCCTTTTTACCCTCCGCTGTCGCTGGAGTATCGGGCGTTCTTGCAACCTTGCTCTTGGCGTTTTGTCTTTTAAGTATTATCCGTGAGGACTAATGCGCGAAATTCAATCTGGAAATAAAATTAAGTACCACTTCGTAATAAGTTACTCAGCTGCTCATTTAGAACGTTAAATGTACATGGAGATACCAGTGAGAACTTTCATTATAGTGACACTAGCTGTTTGGAAATCACAGTTTATGGTGCGACAACACAAAGATATAACCCTCACTCGGAGCCGGCTGGTGTTGAGAAAACAGTATCAATTGGTAGTTAGCTATATCAAGTTACAAACTCCAGGGATTTGCCACAAGCATTCGGCAAAGCGGATATTTTTGGAGTGAAAATTAATTCCGGGTTCAGTGAGTTGCGCTTTATGGGGCTCACTTCAAAAGGAGCTATTACCTTTAGGCTCACAAATATTGATATTGAAGCAAATAAAATAATTATGAAGAGATATGATAATAGTTCTACAATAGAAAATTTAAATATTAACACCAATGCCACCATCATTGGCAATTCCGCATATGGTCTCGCTAATGTAAACACTACAATCCGTCATTACGAAAAGCCAAAATTAACCATTTCGCGCTTACTTGCAAATACCGTAGAGTTTCTATTTAACCCAATTAACAGAACACTAAAATTAGATGTTGTAGCAGTTGAAATTGCTGAGGTCTTAAGCTGTTCGATTAATTATGTACTCCGTAGACAGTAATACGTTTCACAAGTAAAGACACTAAGCGGTATAACCGCCGCCTTAAATCTTTAGGACATTAACAGGAATAGCGCCTAACACGATTTGTAATGTCCGTTCAGATAGGTAGCCATTGCGCATAACAACAGGTTTACCATCCTCGGTTTCAATGAGCAGTATTGGTCAAACAGTTTGGCTAACTCGACCTGAATCGCTTGCTCCATCTTTCAGGAGGTCCTGAAGCGTGTCAGGTGAGGCTATTTTCCGTAGTAACACGGCAATACTAATACTCATGGAGGTATATTCCTGCTGATTACTGATCTTGTCGGAGCAATCAACAGGGTGCGCCGACATCTTTTTATCTCATCCACCAGAAATGGTCACATCTTGTTGGCCTCTGACATTGCTCTTTGCGATGGAGAGACATTATTGCGGCCTTCTTCATCAGAAGAATTAAGGCGAGTCAGTCTCGTATTCAAGGTTATAACAACCGCTAAAACGGCCAATAGGACAGTAGCTGGTAAAGCGGTGCTGAGCGCTTGCCCATCTAATAGGTGTGATCCCGCAGCCCCGATCAGAGCGATGGAGAAACCTGCATATCCCCACTGTTTAAGTGTTTCAAACTTTGGTTGAAGGATTGCAATCGCGCCAATCAAATAGGCAGTGCCTAAGATTTTCAACAAATAAAGCGGATAGCCTAAATCAGCTGTTGCCTGAACAAGTGCTTCCTGCCCTGTCAGTTTGGCCATGCCTGATACCATCATGAGCACCGCGAACATAGAAGAGACCACGCAAAAGATGACTGCCTGTTTTCTCATGAAGGGAATCCTGTTTCGTTAAATGACAAGCACAGACTAGATGTTCTCTTATTGCAGTTATATAGACAAAAAGGCAAACTTCTATTGCATGAGTGCAATAGTCAGGACAATGTCATGGATTGGAACGATTTGAAGGTCGTTATCGCTCTTGCAGAGAAAGGGACTTTAAAGGCGGCTTCGGAGCAATTGAGTGTTAATTCAAGCACTGTTTGGAGACGGATCCAGCAGCTTGAAAGTAAGCTTTCAACGCAGTTATTTACTGTGAGTCGTCGAGGCTACCAACTGACCGAGGTAGGGCGAACTGTTTTGGATAGCGCTAAGCGAATGGAGTCCTTGGCCGATGGCATCCTCATCCAAAGTGCTCTGCAACATGAAAAAGTACAAGGCTTAATTCGTGTTACCGCACCCTCAACAATGGCAACAACTACTTTACCCAAATGGGTTAGTGAATTTCGGAGAACATTCCCCGATGTTGAGTTTGAGATCCTTGAAAGTGAAAAGCCCCTGGATATTGAACATCGCGATGCGGACATTGCCATTAGGGCAAGTCATACAGCACCGGAAAACCTAATTGCACGCAAAATCAGAGGCATATCATTAAGTATCTATGCATCTGAAGACTTTTTGAAGACTAGTGGATATGACGCTCCTTTCAAGTTGTCTGAAATTGAGAGCCTAAGGGCAATTGACTACGTGCATTTAGATAACCCTGCAGTGCACTGGTATCAGAAACGAATTAAGCACAACGCCAAATCTATATACTGTAATTCTATCACTACGGCTTTCAACGCTGCACTCAATGATCAAGGAATAGCTTTATTACCAACTGATGATTCATATAATCTAGTTGAACTATATCGACTGGATGCTAAGTACAATTCATCTTTGTGGGTTCTGGCTAACAGGGATCTGAGAAACACAGCGCGTATCAAGGCATTTTGGGATTTCTTAATTACTAAAGTGGAAGGCTATGAAGCCCAATGACTTGAATAGTCTTATGTAAGAGCAATGAGTGATAGTCAAATCAAGAGCATGAAGAAATTTAGCAACGCCCAAAGGTTTCTCTATCCGCGCTTCATTCGCTCATCATCTTTGAATTATTGCTACACAATCCCGCTTCCCAAATCTACCCTTCACAAAACGGTGTTAATAGGATATTGATTTACCCTTTACCCTCCTAAAAAAATGGCGCAATTTTATATTTATCCAGATGTCGCAAAACAGCACATAACCCTACCGAATAAAAAGTAGCCACATAAGAATTAAACGTTCCTTCGCTCTACTGGCGCTATCTCCCGCAACGCTTTATAAATCAGACAAGCGATTAGGATTACCTACAACTAAAAAATTTCGCACAAAAGCAATAAACGCTTTTCAAATTATCTCTTCTTGCGTGAGGGCTCCATAAAATCAGTGTTCTTGATTTGGCCGTCCACTGCAAGACCAGTGATTTATACGGGCTTCGCCCGCAGAAACATGGGAGAGCGAAGTTGAATTATCCAGATCAGTTCACCCCTCAAATCTGGCCGCTGATTGTTTATTGCCTGGCTGTATTTGCCCTAATCACCTTAATGCTCAGCCTCTCCTATTTTCTTGGCCAAAAGCGCAGGGACCCGGCTACAGATGAGCCCTTTGAGTCCGGTATTGTCTCTCAAGGCAATGCGCGCCTACGTCTCTCTGTCGCGTATTACCTGGTTGCCATTCTATTCATTGTCTTCGATCTGGAGGCAATTTACCTGTTCAGTTGGTCCGTCGCATTTTATGAAACCGGCCTGCTCGGATTTATAGAGGCCACCGTGTTTATCGTGATATTGCTGGTTGGACTTATTTATCTCTGGCGCCTGGGCGCACTTGACTGGGGAGGTTACCAGAAGAGCTTGGATAAACGCCAAAAACACCGATAACAACAATGAGAATTCGTAATGCGCTGGAAGCTGACAAAAGCCAACGATCTGATTGCCACCGAGCGCGGCAGTCCTACTGAAGAAGTAAGCACACAGGATTTAGAAAAAAATATTCTCCTTACCAAACTCGAAGAGCTGGTTTCATGGGGCCGTTCAAATTCTCTATGGCCATTTAATTTCGGACTGTCCTGTTGTTATGTGGAAATGGCAACTGCCTTTACCAGCCGCCACGACATCTCCCGTTTTGGCGCTGAAGTTATCCGTGCCACCCCTAGACAAGCAGACCTGATTGTTATTTCAGGAACCGTTTTCCTGAAAATGGCGCCGGTGGTACAGCGACTGTACGAACAAATGATTGAGCCCCGTTGGGTCATATCCATGGGTTCCTGCGCAAACTCAGGCGGTATGTACGATATCTACAGTGTGGTTCAGGGTGTCGATAAATTTCTTCCAGTAGACGTTTATGTGCCCGGCTGCCCTCCCCGCCCGGAGGCCCTACTACAGGGATTAACCCTGTTGCAAAAATCTGTAGCTGCAGAACGGCGAGCCTTTAGCTGGGTTGTGGATGAGCAGGGAACTCACAAAGTGCCAAAACCCAGCCAGCGGGACCTCCACAGGGAGGAGCGCATGAAAGCCAAAATGCTGCGAGCGCCCGACAGCGTTTAGGTGTCTTAGGCCCCACGGAATAAAAAATAACAACGGAATGGCCAATGATTGGCGTAATCGCGAAAACTATCCACACAGCAACTCCGTACAGAAAAGCGGCGGAGTCATTTATTAAGGATCTCAACACTGGATACAAGCTCCACCCATTCTGGTGGCAGCCACACTGTGATGATATCCCCACCCTGTGGATTGAAAAGCATGCCTTAATCCCCCTCTTGCTCTATCTCAAGCGAGATATTACCCAACCATTTGAAATGCTATATGACTTGAGTGCCATTGATGAACGGCTGCGAGTCAATCGCGGAGAGGGGATCGAAGAGCAGCCCTCCAGTGATTTCACCCTGGTTTATCAACTGCTTTCATTTACCCGGAATTTGTTTATCAGAATTAAAGTCGCTCTCGCGGAGAGCGATCTCAGTGCACCGACTATTACCACTGTGTGGGAGAACGCCAACTGGTATGAGCGGGAAGTGTGGGATCTATTCGGTATCGATTTTCCCGGCCATCCCCATTTACAAAGAATCATGATGCCCCTGACCTGGAAAGGGCATCCGCTACGCAAGGACCACCATGCCCGGGCGACAGAAGTCGATCCATTCAGCCTGTCGGAAGAGAAGGAGCGAAAAGAGCAGGATGCCCTGCTGTTCCGACCGGAAGACTGGGGTATGGCAAGAAGTAGTGAGGACTCGGAATTTATGTTCCTCAACCTTGGCCCCAACCACCCTAGCGTACACGGGGTATTCCGTGTGGCCCTACAGCTGGACGGCGAGCAGATTGTCGATGCAGTACCGGATATCGGCTATCACCATCGCGGCGCAGAAAAAATGGCCGAACGCCAGGCTTGGCATACTTATGTTCCCTATACCGACCGTATCGATTATCTCGGCGGTGTAATGAACAACCTGCCCTATGTAATGGCACTGGAGCAGCTGGCAGGGATAGAGGTCCCCGAGCGCGCACAGATAATTCGAGTGATGATGTGTGAGTTTTTCCGTATATCCAGCCATTTAGTATTTTTTGGCACCTTTGCCCAGGATGTGGGGCAGATGTCCCCGGTGTTCTATATGTTTATTGACCGGGAAAAGCTATTTGGCATTGTCGAGGCCATTACCGGCGGCAGAATGCACCCGGCATGGTTCCGCATCGGTGGCGTAGCGCAAGACTTGCCGGAAGGTTGGGACAAGATGGTGCGGGAATTCCTCGACTATATGCCCGCACGATTAGCTGACTACGACGGCATGGTGATCAAAAATAAAATTCTCCAGCGCCGCACCCGGGGCATTGGCGTGTACGACACCGCCGAAGCTATGGAGTGGGGTATCACTGGTCCCGGACTTCGCGCCACTGGGCTGGATTGGGATCTGCGAAAAAAGCGCCCTTACAGCGGCTATGATCAGTTTGAGTTCGAGATTCCCAGCTACGATGGTGGTGACTGTTTCGACCGCTGCCGAGTCAGGGTAGATGAGATCTGGCAAAGCCTGCGGATTATCCGCCAGTGCCTGGAAAATATGCCGCCTGGCCCTTACAAGTCCGACCACCCATTAACCACGCCGCCACGCAGGGGGCGCACTATGGAGGATATCGAGACTTTAATTCAGCATTTTGTGAATAACAGCTGGGGACCTGTAATGCCCGCAGGCGAAGTCTGCTATCCCATTGAGGCCACCAAGGGAATCAACAGCTATCAGATTATCAGTGATGGGGGGACCACGTCGTACAGGACCAGGATTCGCACTCCTTCATTCCCGCACCTGCAAATGATTCCGTTGATGTCTAACGGCCTGTTGATTGCTGATCTTATTGCCATAATTGCCAGCATCGACTTCGTCATGGCAGATGTGGACAGATAATAATAAAAACACCACGGCGCACACAGGCCGTATAGCAGCGGAGTAGAAAAGTGCACGGAAATAAATCCAGCGTTTCAGCCACCGCACAAGAGAAAGGCAGCAGCGCCTCAGCGACACCTCCGCAAGTTCTACCTCGGAGGCAACTATGTCCAGCTTACTAGAACCGGAACTGATTGAAGTAATGGAGCAAAGCAACAAGGACTCAAAAGACAATCAGGCGACCTTAACTGCAAAAGAAAAAGAGGAGATTGATCAGGAAGCCACCCACTACCACGAGAAAACTTCGGTGGGCCTCGAGGCATTGCGCATCGTGCAAAAACATCGCGGTTGGGTTTCTGATGACAGTCTCCAGGCGATATCCAATTACCTGGATATGCCCGTTGCAGAGCTTGAGAGCGTTGCCACTTTCTTTCAACTCATCTTTCGCCAACCGGTAGGCAAGGAAGTTATTTACCTGTGCAAAAGTTCCAGCTGCTGGATTATGGGGTGTGATCGATTACAGAAAAAAATATCTGATCGACTCAATATACAGCCCGGCGAAACCTCTGAAGACGGCATTTTCACTTTACTGGAAACTCCCTGCCTGGGAGATTGTGACAAAGCTCCGGTTCTTATGCTCGGAGAGGAAATGCACAGACATCTGGATGAAAACAGTATTGATGAGCTAATCGATAAAAAGAAAAAACACTATGCTGACAAATCCACTGACTAAAAATATTACCAGTGAAAATATTGCCGCCAGTATTGAGCAGTATGTAGAAAATGACGGCTACCAGGGCTGGCGTAAAGCCATCACTATGGAACCGGATGACATTATCACCCTGGTAAAAGATGCAGGTCTTCGCGGACGTGGCGGAGCGGGATTTAATACCGGTCTGAAGTGGAGTTTTGTGCCCAGAGGGGAAAACTCTCCAAAGCAAAAATACGTAGTCTGCAATGCAGATGAGATGGAGCCAGGATCTTTCAAAGACCGCTTATTAATGGAGGGGGACCCCCACCTCCTTCTTGAGGGTATGGCCATAGCCGCCTATGCCATTGGCGCCTCTCACGCCTATATCTTTATTCGCGGGGAATACCACCTGGCTGCAAACCGATTGGAACAGGCAATCGCCGAAGCCAAACAGCAGGGCTTCATCGGTGAGAATATTCTCAACACTGACTTTAATCTTGAATTTTGCCTGCATCGCAGTGCCGGTAACTATATCTGCGGTGAGGAAACTGCGCTTCTTAATGCCCTTGAAGGTAAACGAGCCATTCCCCGCGCCAAACCACCCTTCCCTCAGGTGAGCGGGCTCTGGGGAAAACCCACAGTCGTTAACAATGTTGAGACTCTGTGTAACCTTCCTCATCTAATCAGCCACGGCGTAGAGTGGTACAAAAATCTCAGCCGTGGTACTGATGCTGGCAGCAAAATATTTGGCGTTAGCGGCAAAGTCAAAAACCCCGGCGCTTGGGAGCTTCCCATGGGCACTCCTATTCGCGAGATTATTGAACAGTATGCCGGCGGAATGAAAGATGGTTTGCAATTAAAAGGTATTCTCCCCGGTGGAGGGTCGACCGACTTTCTCGGCCCGGACCACCTCGACCTTCCTATGGATTACGACGTAATCGGCAAGGCGGGCAGCCGTATGGGTACCGGTACCATCACTGTACTGGACGATAAAACCTGCCCTGTAGGTCTGGTACTAAACTTGACCCAGTTTTTTGCACGGGAATCCTGTGGCTGGTGCACCCCTTGCCGGGATGGTTTGCCCTGGGCCGTCAAAATATTGGAGAGAATAGAGTCTGGGAAGGGTACTACCGAAGACCTTGCACTCCTCAATGAGCAGTGTGAGCGCATGGGCCCCGGAAATACTTTTTGTGCCCTGGCCCCCGGTGCCGCTGAACCCATACAAAGTGCCCTAAAACTGTTTGAACAGGATTTTATAGATCATATTGAAAGCGGTTGTTGCCCCTACCAGTAAATCAGAGCAACACCTTTACCCGCGCAAGTACCAAAAAAAGAAAGTGGATTTCAAATGCCAACCATCACAATAGACGGTAGTAAATACCAGGTTGATGGAACTCAAAACCTGCTCACAGCCTGCCTGTCCCTGGGCTTGAATGTCCCCTATTTCTGCTGGCATCCGGCCATGGGTTCGGTGGGTGCCTGCCGCCAATGTGCCGTTATTGAATATAAAGACAGGGAGGATCAACGAGGCCGCTTAATTATGAGCTGTATGACGCCGATAAAAGACGGCGGTATTTACAGTGTCAATACCGAGGCCGCAGAAGATTTTCGCGGTGCGGTTATAGAAGATCTGATGACCAACCATCCTCACGACTGTCCGGTGTGTGAGGAGGGCGGCGAATGCCATTTACAGGATATGACCGAAATGTCCGGTCATACCATGCGACGCTATCAAGGTACAAAGCGCACTCATCGAAACCAATATCTCGGTCCCTTTATCAACCACGAAATGAATCGCTGTATTACCTGTTATCGCTGTATCAGGTTCTATCACGACTATGCGGGAGGTGAGGACTTACAGGCTCTGGGCCGTAATCACCAGGTATTTTTTGGTCGAGACTCTGAAGGCATGCTGGAAAATGGCTTTAGTGGAAACCTGGTGGAAGTCTGCCCTACCGGAGTATTTACCGATAAGACATTCAGCCAACACTTTGTGCGCAAATGGGACTTACAAACGGCTGCCTCAGTTTGTGAACACTGTGCCGTCGGTTGCAACACTGCTCCAGGGGCCAGAGAGTCTGGCAATAACCAGGATCCAATGCTGCGCAGGGTAGTCAACTTATACCACCACGATATTAACGGTTACTTTCTCTGCGATCGAGGACGTTTTGGCTACGAATATGTCAACAGCAAGAGCCGAATAACCCGGGTACTTTCAGCTCGGGAAGATACGGTAATCAGTTCCACAGCAGAGAATGACGAACGCTTGCACAAAGAGATATCACCCAAAGATGCGGTTTTCTCACTCGCAGAAAAACTCGCATCGGCTCACAGAGGTGAGCACCGTTTAATCGGCATAGGTTCACCCAGGGCATCACTGGAAAATAACTTCGCTTTATTAAAATTTGTAGGCCAGGAAAACTTTTTCTCGGGGCTAAACCGACGGGACATGCAGCTGCTGCAGCTTGTAGATAGAATTCAAAGCAATGCTAATATCCATAGCCCAACCATACCAGAAGTAGAGAATTCAGATGTTGTACTGATACTTGGGGAGGATATCTACAATACGGCACCAAGGGTTTCTCTAGCCGTTCGCCAAGCGGCACGTAATCGCCAAAAAGAACAAGCTGAGTCATTACGGATTCCCCTGTGGCAGGACGCTTCCGTTCGCCAACTTGAAGGTGAACCCAGCCCTATTATTTTTATCGGAACCGAACTCAATCAGATCTCAGATATTACCTGTAAAGCGATCTATACCCTGCCGGAGCAAGCTGCCCATATCGGCCAGGCAATTGCCAATAATATCCTGGGTGTGAAAAGCAAAGATAAATCCCTGAGCAATGAGAACCAGCAAGAAGCAGATAGAATTTCTGCAATATTAACAGCGGCCAGGAATCCCTTAATTATTTCCGGTACCAGCAGCAAAGACATCCACCTAATCCACAGCGCTGCGCAAATCGCCTGCGCACTGGCTGAAAAAAATGGTACACCCAGCTCTCTTTATCTCTGCTGTGAAGAATCTAATAGCTTGGGTATTACTCAGCTATTTGAGCCCGAGAGCGGTTCCCTTGAGCAACTAATCAGTGAACTCAAAAATGATAAGACCAAAATCGAAAAAACATTGGTAATTTTGGAGAACGATCTCTCCTTAAGGCTAGCAAGTGAGGCCTTAAATAGCCTTTTTGCCAGTGTCGACAACGTCATTCTGATGGATACCCTCCTCAATGAAACTGCCAAGCATGCCGACTTAATCTTCCCTGTGTCGGCGACTGCGGAATCCCAGGGTACTTTCGTTAACAACACAGGATTAGCACAGCGGTTTTACGCCGTCTATGAAGGAACCGGGTTTATCCAGGAAAGTTGGCGATGGTTGGCCGATGCTGCCGGTTTTTGTATGGAACACTCCGATAGTATCGACACTATCACCAATTGGAACCATTGCCCGGATGTCACCGAATGCCTGGCCGATAGTTTTGCGACTCTCAAAGTGATCAAAGACTTGGGACCAGATGAAAACTTCCGGATTGAAGGGCTGAAAGTCGCCAGACAGACTGCACGTTACAGCGGCCGCACGGCTATCCACGCTGAGGCACATGTCTCTGAAGAGCCACCACTACAAGACCCCGATGCACCTATGAGCTTCAGTATGGAAGGTGTGCACAATCCAAACCGATCACAGCTGCAAGCCAATATCTGGTCTCCTGGGTGGAACTCCAACCAGTCAATCTTTAAATTTCAGCAGGAAGTTGGTGGTGAACGTCGTGGAGGTGCATCTGGAAAATATATCCAGCGGCAAGTGCAGCCATTATCTGAGTGGTCCATACCCTCAACTTCCGGCAATGATAAGGATAAAGGAGAGCACAGTCTGAAAACACTGCCAATCTATCGCATGTTTGGATCAGAAGAACTCAGCAATCGTGCGATGGCGATTTCCACAGTGATTAATAAGCCCTTTTTCACTCTAAACCGCGGCGATGCCGAGAGTGCCAACCTAGGCCACGGAGACATTGTGGCGCTGGATACCAGCAGCGGGGTTTTCCGCGGCAAAGTAGTTATTTCCGATACCCAGCCTTCGGGCAGCCTCGGTGTTCCCTATGGCCTCCCAGGGCTTGAAACTCTCGTTCCCGTATTACCAGGCGGGGCCAACCTGTTGCCAGTGGAAGAAAACTCCTCAGCCGGACATGAGGATCAATCATGAGCACAAACACCTGGATCATATTACTCAACGTATTTGGCATATTGATAGTCACTGTTTTGCTCGCTGCAATTTTGACCTGGGGTGAACGACGCTTGTTGGGATTCTGGCAGGATCGGCCAGGTCCCAATAGAGTGGGTAAGTTTGGGACCCTGCAAGTGCTTGCGGATATGATCAAACTATTTTTTAAAGAAGACTTCACCCCAAAATTTGCAGATATTCCCGTATTTGTATTGGCTCCTACCGTGGTTATGGCAACCATGTTGATTGCATTTGCCGTGGTTCCCATGTCGCCCAATATTGGGGTCACCGACCTGAATATTGGATTGCTGTTTGTTCTGGCTATGAGTTCTATTGCGGTCTACAGCGTAATCCTGGGTGGGTATGCTTCCAATAATAAATATGCTCTGCTCGGTGGGCTTAGGGCAGCCGCACAAACCGTTTCTTACGAAGTATTTATGGGGCTGAGCCTGATGGGTGTTGTTATGCTCTCCGGAAGTTTCAACTTGCGTGAGATCGTCAATGCCCAGGCAGATGGCTGGTTTATTATCCCAATTTCTCGGTTTTATCGTATTTTTTATTGCAGGTATTGCCGAGAGCCGCAGAACACCATTTGATTTACCGGAAGCCGAACATGAGCTCACAGCGGGGTATCACACCGAATACTCCGGTATGAAGTTCGGAATGTTTTTTTGTGGGCGAATATCTGGCGGTAATCCTTATCTCCGCGCTAATTACGACACTATTTCTCGGTGGATGGCACGGTCCTCTATTGCCACCCTTTATCTGGTTTTTCCTGAAAACCGCTGTATTGGTTGGAGTATTTATTTTACTACGCGCTGCAATCCCTCGGCCTCGTTACGACCAATTAATGAAATTTGGATGGAAAGTAATGCTACCTCTGGCCCTGATTAATCTTCTGGCCACTGCGGGAATACTTCTATGGACTACCTAAAAGACAAATATAAGCGTGCGGGGGCAAAGGAATGATTGCAAGCCAAATTCGCAGCATGTGGTTGGTATTCAAACACCTGTTCCGCAAGAATGTCACAGTACAATATCCCGACCAGAAACCCTACCTGGCGCCGAGATATCGCGGTAGGATTATACTCACCCGAGATCCCAATGGCGATGAGCGCTGCGTTGCCTGTAACCTCTGCGCCGTAGCCTGCCCCCAGATTGTATCTCCCTGCAAAAAACCGAAGACCCTGACGGCCGTTGGCGCCCGGAATATTTTCGGATTAATTTTTCCCGTTGCATTATGTGCGGACTCTGTGAAGATGCCTGCCCAACCTATGCGATACAGCTGACACCAGATTTTGAAATGTGTGAGTACGATCGGCAAAACATGGTTTATGAAAAGGAAGACCTTCTGATTGATGGTCCTGGAAAATATCATGACTACAGTTTTTACCAGGTTGCCGGGAAGGCGATCGCCGGGAAGGATAAGGGCGAAGCTCTGAATGAAGCCGCCCCCATAATGTGAAAAGTCTGAACCTATGACCCGTTAAGAAGGCGTTTACTAATAATTAAAAAAGAGGCTGTCCAAATGAGTTTTATTTTTTATCTGACCGCCGCAGTTGCCATTGTCTCAACAACCATGGTTATCTTTCACAAAAACGCGGTCCACGCACTACTTTATCTTGTTACTTCACTTTTATCTGTTGCCGTTATCTTCTACCAGTTTGGCGCTCCACTAGCAGCGGCGCTGGAAGTCATTATTTATGCTGGTGCCATTATGGTGCTGATAATTTTTGTCATCATGATGCTCAATCAGGGGGATGCCTCCGTTGCACAGGAGCAAGCTTGGCTACAACCCCACACCTGGATTGGGCCAGCACTGTTGTCAGGAATTTTTTGCTGATTCAGTTACTCCTACTGGTTAGTAGTGGGCAAATTCCCTCGGAACAAACCTATCACTATATCGGACCCAAGCAGGTCGGTATCGCACTTTTCAGCCATTACGTCCTTGCTGTCGAGCTGGCCTCAATGCTGCTTCTAGCGGGACTTGTTGGCGCCTTTCACCTGGCCCGACAAAGAAAATCAGTTAAACCGGAGTGAAGCTATGCCTATCGAATCTGCACCTGGATTGGAAGCGGGTGTGCTATTAGCCTCCATTCTATTTTGCCTGGGATTAGCTGGATTGCTGATCCGAAGAAATATTATTTTTATGCTGATGTGTATTGAGATCTGCACCAATGCCGCAGCATTGATGTTTGTTGTCGCCGGTGCACACTGGGGAAATGCCGATGGCCAAGTAATGTTTATTTTTGTGGTAACCCTGGCCGCTGCCGAAGTAGCAATTGCACTGGCACTAGTGCTGCAATTCTATTATCGAAAACACACGGTCGATATTGACCAGCTCAATGGATTGAGAGGTTAATATGAACGGATCACTGGCCTGGATACCATTGCTTCCCCTGCTCGGGTTTCCTGACTCTAATCAGCACTCCTCTGTTTACACAAAAGGAACCTTCACAAAAGTTAGTAAGCCTTATTGGTGTTGGCAGTGTGGGAATTTCAGCAATTCTGGTTTTTAACCTGGCAATTTCCACCTTTCTGGGTAACCCGGATTCAGTCGTGACACTGTCAGTCTGGGAGTGGATGCGAGTATCGGATCTCCAGCTAGGCTTTGCCTTTCATGTGGATTGGCTGACCCTGGTGATGCTAATGATCATTACCGGAGTTGGTTTCCTTATCCACTTATACTCAGCCGGGTATATGCGAGAAGATCCAGATTTCCGCCGCTACTTTTCCTATTTGAATCTATTTGTCTGCGCCATGTTGATTCTGGTAATGGCTGACAATCTGGTTCTTCTTTATCTTGGATGGGAGGGCGTTGGTCTTTGCTCCTACTTACTGATCGGATTTTGGTATAAGGACGCCGCAAACGGTGCAGCAGCGCAAAAAGCATTTATTTGTTACCCGCGTCGGCGATACAGCCATGGCCATCGGCTTATTCCTGCTGTTCTTTGAATTCTCAACACTAATATTTCAGAACTCATAACAGCGGCTGAGAACCCCGCTGGTAGATAAACAAATAGTTACCATCGCGATGCTGCTACTCCTGGCGGCGCTGTGGTAAATCAGCCCAGGTCCCACTCCAAACATGGCTTCCCGATGCGATGGCCGGCCCCACCCCTGTCAGCGCCCTTATCCACGCCGCCACCATGGTAACAGCCGGAGTTTATTTGATCGCCCGCATGCACCCACTCTATCAAATTTCAGGAACTGCCATGACGGCGGTGGCGATTGTCGGGGCCCTAACTCTGTTTGATATCCGGCTTCAGTGCTATCGCACAAAGCGACATCAAGCGGGTGCTGGCTTACCTCAACCATCAGCCAGATAGGTTATATGTTCCTGGCGCTGGGAGTCGGTGCCTGGTCAGGTGCAATCTTCCACCTGATGACCCACGCATTCTTTAAAGCTCTACTCTTCCTTTCTGCCGGATCAGTAATCCTGAGCGTACATCACGAACAGAATATATTTGCCATGGGTGGGCTTTACCGCAAGATTCCTTTCACCTTTATTTGCTTTACTATCGGCTGTGCCTGCCTGGCCGCACTTCCTTTCACTTCTGGTTTCTACAGCAAAGACCATATTTACTCAGTGCCTATGAGTACCACCAGGGGGTCAACCTGCTTTGGCTTGCCGGCCTACTGGGAGCACTGGTTACTGGCATTTATAGCTTCCGCGTTCTCTTTCTCGCTTTCTTGGGTAGTGAGGGTAGCGCTTCATCTCACTGCAAAGACGCCAATAATACAGTGATGGTGCTTCCTTTAACGCTTCTCGCTGTACTCGCGCTATTTGGCGGAATACTTGCTCCACCTCTCCAGGGAGTCTTTGGTACCCCAACCGATGAACACCACTCCTGGGTAATTGAAGCCATAGCTATTGCCATGCCTCTGATAGGGCTGTTTATCGCCTGGAAAATGTTCTTATATGAGAAAAAACTTGGAGAGCAGCGTTCTCCACTGATGCAATTCTGGTTTAAGGGATGGGGTTTTGACTGGCTCTACGACAGAGTCTTTGTAAAACCTTTTAAAATTATCACTGCCCTCAACCACAAAGACATTATCGATAGTATCTACAAAGGCACAGCATCACTGAGCGCACAATTGAACAATGCCCTCAGCTCCTCACAAAATGGCCAGATCCGCTGGTACCTGGCCACCTTTGTAGCTGGATCCATTTTATTCCTAGCCCTTCTGGTGGCTCTATGACATTACTGGCAATAATTATAATTTTATTTGCAGGGGGAATATTTGCCTGGCTGGCAGAGAGGCACTTACGTGAGGGTGGGCGCTGGATAAGCCTGGTTTCCCCTGATTATTTCATCCGTCCTTTTAGTCAGTTATTTTCCCCAAGTAGAAACTACAGCTGTTACAGGTGACAACCAGTGGTGGGATAGCCTTTCAGTACCCTGGATACCCAGATTCGGTATCAGCTTTCACTTAGCTATCGATGGCCTCAGCTTCCTCATGCTGCTGCTGACAATGGGTATGGGTATCTTTGGGTTAGTGATGACCTGGAATGATATTACCTTCCGACGGGGCTTCTTTTATTTCAACTACCTGTGGACTCTGGCCGGTATTGTTGGTGTATTTACTGCTATAGATCTGTTTTTGTTCTTTTTCTTCTGGGAGGTCATGTTGATCCCCATGCTACTATTGATCGCAGTCTGGGGTTACGAAGGAAGAGTCTACGCTGCAATAAAATTCTTTATTTTTACACAGGCAAGCAGCTTATTAATGTTGATTGCCATCGTTGCCCTGGCATTTATCCACTACCGCACTAGCGGACAGTTAACCTTTAATTATATGGATTTGTTGGGTGCCCAACTGTCAGCAACTGCTGCTTACTGGTTGATGCTCGGCTTTTTTATTGCCTTTATCGTCAAGTTACCGGCGCTACCCTTCCATACCTGGCTGCCAGACGCTCACACCCAGGCACCTACTGCAGGTAGCATTTTACTGGCAGCTATTCTGCTAAAAACCGGGGCTTATGGTTTACTTCGATTCACACTGCCCCTTTTCCCGGAGAGCTCACAAGCTTTTGCGCCGGTAGCAATGACCATCGGAGCTATCAGTATTATCTACGGTGCATCACTGGCATTCGCCCAGAGAGATATGAAAAGGCTTGTGGCCTATTCCAGTGTGAGCCATATGGGATTTGTGCTTCTTGGCCTCTACGCATTGAATACTATTGCCTTACAGGGCGCAGTGATGCAAATGATTGCCCATGGCTTGAGTACCGCCGCACTTTTTGCGCTGGTAGGCGCACTGCAACATCGGCTCCATACACGGGATATGACCAAACTCGGTGGTGTCTGGCCACTTTTGCCAAAGCTATCTGCTGTTGCGCTATTCTTCGCTATTGCTTCTTTGGGGCTACCCGGACTGGGTAACTTCGTAGCCGAATTTCTGGTGCTTGTCGGTAGCTTTAAAGCGAATCACTGGCTAACGGCTATTGCAGCAGTTGGGTTAATCGGGGCTGCTCTCTACGCGCTATTGATGATGCAACGTGTCTTTTTTGGCAAGTTCAATGACAAGTTGAAGCCTGTTACCGATGGGAAATCTGTCAGTGATTTAAGCCTTAGGGAGATCTCTGCGCTGCTCTCATTGGCGGTACTCCTGGTAATCTTTGGGCTCCGTCCTCAACCCATCTTCGATGTCGCTGAACCTATGATCGCCAAATCAATGCAAAGATTTAAGGTTAGCGAAAAGGAAAGAGTCACGCTCGATAAGACAAATCCAGATAGGTCGACAAGACTGCCAACTTCTACAGCTAAAAGCGCTAGTACAGGTACATCTCTATGAGCGCCAAGAACTATTTTCTATCCTGCCACTTTTACTAATTAGTGCCGGCATCGTAATTTTATTGTTGCAAGTGTCTTTCTGGCGAAATCATACAGGAGCCCTGATAACAACGCTGGCCACTTTAGTAGCGGCTATTATTTCCTGCTTCTGGGTTGGAGCCACACTGTCGACAAACAACGCTCAATTCAGGTAACTGCACTTCTCTCTATTGACTACAACTCACTTTTCTTTTGTCTGCTACTACTACTCACCGCTATAGCGGTAAGTATAATGGGTTACAACTACTTAAAGATTAGGTGTAATCTGGATACTAACCCGGATAGTTACCCTGAAGAGTTTTACATTCTACTTTTACTATCCATTTTAGGGGCTGCCACACTGGTATTCTCCAGCCACTTTGCCACCTTCTTCCTCGGTATTGAGTTAGTAAGCCTGGCACTTTATCCATTGTTGGGCTTTGTGGTTACTGGAAACCTATGCTCTAAGAAGGAGCAAGTAAACTCCCTGGAATCTGCGTTTAAGTACTTAATCCTATCGGCTCTGTCCACTGCTCTTGGGTTATTCGGTATCGCATTAATTTATGCGGCGTCAGGTGCACTGGATTTTGGAAGTATCGCTACGCGCATGCAGGATCTTTCTCAAACCTCGGCCCTTTTTGCCACCGGCGTCACCCTGCTTGTCATTTCCATTGCCTTTAAGTTATCACTGGTTCCATTTCACATCTGGACACCCGATGTATTCCAGGGGGCTCCAACTCCAACAACTGCATTGATAGCCACTGTGGGAAAAACAGCAGTAATTGCCTTTTTGTTGCGCTTCTTTAATGTCCTAAATCTTTATCAAAGCCCCATCCTGATTGACTTGCTGTCAATCGCAGCCATCGCCAGTATGTTGATCGGCAATTTATTGGCTCTTATGCAAGATGATGTCAAACGTCTTTTGGCTTACTCTTCAATTGGCCACATCGGATATCTGATAGTGGCTTTTATTATTGGCAATAGCTCGTTTGGTACAGAGGCGGTTATTTATTACATGGTTGCCTACGTCATTACCACACTTGGCGCTTTTGCTATTGTTGGTCTGATTGCCGACTCTGTAGAGGCCGGGCAACTGGCCAATAGCAAAAAAATGAATGAATTTACCAGCAACGCCAATGATCCCTATCACAGAGATTTTTATAAAGGGCTTTTATGGCGGAGTCCCTGGCTATCAATCTGTCTGGCCCTTATGCTTTTGTCTCTCGCGGGAATTCCATTGACTATTGGATTTATCGGAAAATTCTATATTTTTTACCGCCGGTGTAGAAGGAAAGATGTGGACCCTTCTAGCAGGCGTGGTAATTGGCAGTGCCTTAGGTCTTTTCTATTATCTTCGTCTGCTACTTACGATGGTGCAAAAAGACGCCATTGACACCAGTAGTAGCAGTGAGACGTTACAAATCACCACTTCAGGACAGTTCTTAATCGCAATTCTCGCCGTTGCACTGGTTTTTTTTGGAATATTTCCACAAATCCTTATTAATTGGATAAATGCTATATAAAGTAGAGAGCAAGTACTGATGTAAAATTATTTTAAGACTCAGGGAATTACCTGGTCATCAGAGGGTACGTATATGAAGACTTTCAAGCAAGCATTTGAAGTCATTAAGGACGCAGAGAGATTTCACCTGGAAATGGCGAATGTCTATGAAAATTTATTAGAAAAATCAGAAGACTACCGAACGCAATTGCTATTAAAACACATGCTTGAGCACGAGCAGAGAATGGCAAAAAATCTGCAACACTACAATGAGGTTGCACAAAATAAAGTGATGAAGACATGGCTGCAATATACCCACGAAGAAAGTACTAACGACTTTATACGCCGCCTAAACTTGAGTGATCCACCTACAATTCGTGAAATCAATAATATGGCCGGGAGGTAGATCGCTACTTCTCAGAACTCTATCAAGCGGTATATGGGGCTATTGAGTCAATGGAAGTTAAAGAAGTCTTTGAAGATCTGAAACAAATACAGGATAAGGAAAGGATTACCTTGTCTATGGCAACAAACTCATTATGGGACATGTAAAAATCCCCGCTGAATTCAGCGGGATTTTTCTTCACTCAATTCTGAAATTGGCTAACCCAGAGCTTAAAGATACCAGGTTAGCCAGCAACAAAATTCAAGTTACGGCTGGGGAAAAAATTAGAACTCATACTGCGCTCTTACGTAGTATAAAGCTCCATTGAATCCCATAGGTGCAGTTTCCGGGTACTCAGCTCCAGCAACTCCAGACCAGGGGTTCTTGTCTGGATAGTTGTTAAATACATTTTCCGCACCCGCGATAAAGGTCATGGAATCATTGAAATCGTAGGCTGCTTCAATATCTACGGTCCATTCATCACCAGCGTCAATGGGCAGGCTGTAATCATCCAGGTGTGCTTCCCAATAGCTACCGTAATAGTTCAGTCGCACTAAGCCGCGCCAGTTATCAGCGGAATGGGTGACAGATGCATTACCACGCACTTCCGGCAAGCCGTCCTCCAGCTGCCTGATACGCATTTCATCCATGGTATCCGTACTGTATTCGGTGACTTCAGTTTTCCGTCCAGTTGAAAGCCAGATTGAAATCTGTCGCATCACCGAGGGGGTAAGTGGCCACAAGATCGACACCTTGGGTTTTGGTATCGAAGTCATTGGTGTAGAAACGGAAATACTCCAGGGAATCAGCACCACTGATGCCATCCTGGACCAGCTGATCGCGCTCATCATCAGTAAGCTCTTGGTTAGCAGACTGGGTGATTCGATCTGTCACCTCGATATGGAAGAAGTCCAAGGTAATATCCCAGTCACCTGCTGCAACAATTGCACCAATGGTAAAGCTCTGAGACTCCTCCGGCTGCAGCTGCTCACCACCTTTCAATACGGCAATAGGGTTGGTTGGCGGAATGGTTCCCCGGTTAGCCAGAGCACCATTCGTATAGGCTGTCGTAACATTGGTAATATTCGACTGGCCGGGTGTCGGAGCGCGGAAACCTGTACTTATAGTAGAGCGCAGGGCGATGATATCATTGATGGTGTAGTGGGCAGACAACTTGTAATTCGAGGTATCACCGAAGTCAGAGAAGTCCTCCCAACGCAGGGCAGCACCCAATCGAAGATCATCGAATACTTCGAGTTCGAAGTCGGAGTAAAGCGCAATATTATCCCGGTCAAAAGTGCCCACAACTTCTGGACCAAAGCCGGAGAATCCATTTGAACCAATCAGGAAGCCCTGCTCGGCCAGGTCACCGACCTGCCAGGATGCAGTATCACCCTGCTTAACCTCAAACTCTTCTTCTCGCCATTCAAAGCCTGTGGCCATAAACAGCGGCATGCCCGCAAGTTCAATGCTTTTGGTCAAGTCAATATTAAAATTGGTTTCTTCCTGAATGTACCCACCGGGACTAAATCTGGTGGGACTGTCAGGACCAAGTGTGGCATTGACTGTGTTGTAAATTAAAAAATCAACTTCGTTATGACCGGTACTGGCACTCACATCGTAGCCAATGCCGTTTGCAAATTCACCACGAACCCCAAAAACCGCTGAGTAATCCTCAAGCTCACCACCAAAACGTGGAGTGAACCCGCCAGGGAACATTTCGGTATAGGAGAAACACTCATCACTGGATTGTGCCTGCTCGTGGGTCATGCCAACACAGTCATCAATACCGTTGCTGGCATCCAGATCGCCAATTAGTGGCTCGTCATCCAGGGCGTAGACACCGGGGCGAGTTTCCGGATTCCGGAAGTAAAAGCCTCCATCGGTTTCTCGGCTGGCGTAGTTACCAAAGGCATAAAGCTCTGCAATGTCATTAAGTTCTATGGCACTGTTAACAAAGAATTTGGTATCGTCATTAACTTCTGGCTGCCCCAGATTTGTGCTGGATTGGCAACATCAGTATTGCCATCAGCAATTAACTGGGCAGCATCATCGCGTTGAACACTACGGCTGGTAGAATCTTGCTCACGGTACTCCAGGCTTACATTCACAAAACCAGCGTCTGTGAGAGGTAAGCCAAAGTTGGCCGCAACCGTGCTCTGGTCCCCATCACCCTCAGCAGTGGTAGCATGCTTAACTTCAACCCTTCCGCCCTCGGCAGCATCCTTCAACTGGAAGTTGATAACGCCAGCAATCGCATCGGAACCATACTGAGCAGCGGCACCGTCTCGCAGGACTTCAACCTGCTTCAGCGCTATTGCCGGGATTGCAGAGATATCCGGCCCTTGCGCACCATCTGAAACACCACTTCCGAGGAAAGAAATAACGGCAGCGCGGTGGCGACGCTTGCCATTTACCAGAACCAGTGTGCTATCGGGTGGCAGTCCACGCAGGTTTGCGGGGCGTACGATTGAAGCGGCATCAGAAATTGGTTTTGCATTAACGTTGTAGGACGGAACAACGTTTCGAAGCAAATTATTAAGATCTCCATCACCCTGGTTGACAAATTCTTCACCAGTCACGATATCGATGGGAGCTGAGGAGTCAGTAGCAGAGCGACCCTCAACACGGGTACCGATAGTAATAACTTCCTCAAGGAGTGCATCTTCAGCAATAGTAGGACTGCTTAATGCGGCAATCGAAACTGCCAGCAGTGAAGGCGCGCCACAGGCTGTAAGCCAGCGCTTCTTTTTTTCATTCATAGGAGAAATACCCTGTTTTAGTTATCTATTATTATCTTCCGAGCTAGACCAATCAGCTTTCACTTGGGCCAACTTTTTAGGCACAGCAAAAATAAATTGGCTACGTAAGGTAGTACCCCAGGAGATCAATAAACACTTTTTTACGCACTTGAAAGCTTGTTCATGCAGGGGAAGATTACCACCAATACATTCACTGCAAGAAGTGTGACAATTAGAGAAAATGCCAGAAAAAACGCAATTTGCAACTAGAAAAAAAGAATATTAAAAATTAGAAACGAACATAAATGTACTTGCTGACATTAATGTCAGGAACAGGTAGAAATCAATTAAATGATTGAATTAATTTCAATTACGAAAAACCAAAAAAGAATATATTTATATTCACAAAGGACACATACCAAACAATAACTTCATAAGAGGATAAATTAAAGCTAATTGAGGAATTTAAATAAGATAACTATCCTTCCTTCCTACAAACTCGATATAGATATCATTTCTATACTACTCAATTTGAAGGTATGCTCTCCACTTCCCGCGCAACCAACGTCAAAAAATGAAGAAAAATGCTTTATTAACGGTTCTCTATGCTACAAATATCACCAAGCATAGGATAAGCAACTTGCATCATTACCCTTCTAAGGTACCAGATACCACCCCCTCAAAAGCTGATAGAGCGGCCTCCATTAACTATACGGCGAATAGCAAACCCTGTGATTGCCTAGATACCTATCGCAAATTTGACAGCCGCCTGAGCATGGAGCTCAGTCGAATTTATCAGCGGAGTAGATGTATCCTCTTGAGAAAGTAACATGCAAATCTCTGTACACCCGAGGATTACCCCCTGAGCCCCCTGCTTAGATAACCCTTCAACGATTCGAATGAATTCCATTTTCGAGCTATTCAGGACTTCCCCCTTGCAAAGTTCATCGTAAATAACCCGGTGAACAATCTCTCTATCTCGGGGCTCTGGAATCAAGACCTCTATCCCGTATTTTTCTTGCATATAACCACTATAGAAGTCTTGCTCCATGGTAAAGGCTGTCGCCAATAAACCAACCGTCCTTATCCCACTATTGACTAACGCCTCAGCAGTAGCATCACCAATATGTAGAAAGGGTGAGCTAATTGATTCAATAATGTCACCCGATACCTTATGCATAGTATTAGTACACAGCAAAATACTCTCAGCACCAGCTTTTTCAAGAGAAATTGCGGCTTCAACCAGCAGCTTGCTCGCCTGCTTCCAATCTCCCTCCATTTGCAATTTGGCAATTTTTTCGAAATCAACACTATAGAGAATTATTTCTGCTGAATGTAGCCCTCCCAGTTTTCTGGAAACACCCTCATTAATAAGGCGGTAATAAATTGCTGTGCTTTCCCAACTCATCCCACCTAAAAGCCCAACTTTCTTCATCTTTTAACTCGCTTCATCTCCCTTTACATATTTAAAGAATACTAACACAAGAGAAAAAAGGTCAGGCTACAAATAACCGGCCTGCAATAAAATAGATAGTCTGAACAGAAGCCCAGCAACAGAACTTCTACTCACACAACTGTACTCATTCTGGAAATAGAATTAGTAACTATTTTAGAGCTTAATACTCAGACACTTCCGTGGGATCAAACTTCATACAAGATGTAATCAGATTTTTTTTACTAAAATTATAACCGGAGAGAATACTCATCAGACTCTCTCTTCCCAGTAAACGGTTGGTAATTTCGCCAATAGGCAACCCCTGGCGACTTAACTCTCTTGCCTCAGTTGCAAGGTTTAGCAAGTAATCATACTTAGCTTGCAAACGAATTTTTCCTTTTTCTACTATTCCCCTATGAGGGCAAAATATAATATCGAAATCATAGGTCAGAACTTTCTTAATACTGTGCATTAAAATTGGAATACTTTCATCTTTGCGTAAGAACTTTAACCGGCTGGCAACATATAAATCAGCGGTAAATATCCATCCGCGGTCTTGAACAAGGTAGCAGGTCATATCCTTAGCGTGTCCGGGAGCAGGTATAACAATCACTTTCTCACCTGAAAATCTTAAGTCTTCCGGCAGTGGAGCAGCTTCAGCACGTCCGGCCTTTCCCCATATCAACATCTGTAGCGGAGGTATACGAAAGCCTCTTTTTAATATCTCTACAGTAGCTTTAGGAGCCCTTGGCTGAATTCCAGTAAGCTTGTAGATTGCTCCAGCATTGCCACTATGATCTTCATGGTGATGAGTGAGAACCAATTGTCGAAAGGGTTTATTTTTCACAAACCACTTTATATATTTCCATTGGTTACTGGGGCCGGCATCGATAATAGTGTCACCTAGTCGATATACAATAAAGGTGGTATTGATACCAAAGTCGAAACGACCGACCCTTTGCGCATCCAGATCATAATAATCAAAAGAGTCAATAACCGACACGCCAATCTCCAGCGCAAGAGATAGATTCTAAAAGAATTATAGAAGGATATATATCAGCGCTATTTGCCACTTGAGATAGAACTATTTTAGCGCCTGGATTCCCAAAACAGGTTGATTAGACTAAGAATACGACGGAGTAACATTAAAAGTGACAGTCTACTTTGTCATTTTTAAACGCAACTGCAGTCCTAACTTGGAAGTGGCGCCGGTAGTAACCCAGGCAATCTTCCCATCAGTGCCGACGATTAGTAAGGTTGGTGTCACTTTAACACCCCACTGCGCAGTCAAAATGCCCTGCGGATCATTAAGTGAGGGAAAAGCAATATCGTGATTGCGCATGTACTCGGCAACCACTTCCTTACTCCCCGACTGCATGGCGATACCAATTACCTGATATTCCTGAGACAGCTCAGCCACTGCGGGAGAAACAATTCGACAATAGGGACACCAGGTTGCCCAAAAGTAAATCAGCACGGGGCCTTGGGGATACATCTGCTTTAAGTCAATAAATATCCCATCTAAAGATTGCCCCTCCAGCTGAGGGGCCAGATCTTTGGGAATGTCTCTTTGATGGAAATAGCCCACGGCAGTAACCATTATTACCGCCAAGATCATAAATATCAGGACCTTAATCAGATATTTATAGCGAGCTGTCTCCACCCGAATAAACTCCCCTAGTACTTCACACTACAACCATAAGCACGAGATGTAGCCTTAGGCACCGCCAAACCCTTAAGTGATGCATCAAGTGCAGCTGATACATAATTGTGTGAAGTCTTTATAACAGCGGGATTGGCGGAGTCATTATCGTCAATAGCACCCGCATATACGACTTCCCCTTGAGGGTTAATAATAAACATGTGTGGTGTAGTTTTAGCGCCATAAGCTCGGCCCATAACGCCACTGGTGTCTAATAGGAATGGGACACTTGCACCGAGGTTATGGCTCTCAGCAACATCGATTGCCTGTGCTGGGTCCAAATACCCCTGCTTTCCCTGAGCGGAAGAAATAACCGTAAGCCAATTAACTTTTTGCTCTGTATACTTCTTTTGGAGGGACTGCATATTGCCGCTTCCGTAATGCTTACGTACATAGGGGCAATCTTTATTAAACCACTCAATTACCAGCCATTGGCCGGCGTAGTCCGAGAGACTGTGAGAATTTCCCGCTGCATCCATAACAGAGAACTCTGGAGCTTTTTGCCCCGGCACAGCTGCCGCCCAAACAGCGCCAGGTAATATCAAGCACAAAACCACGACTTTTATTAATAAAGAACTACTAAAGTTGAAAATTACTCTCATGATTAATCATCCTCACTATTAACAGTTAATTGACTACTAAAAAGTGCTGCAATTAAAGACTCTTGCAACAGAGGTGGAAGCAATTCAGGTTTTTTCTCGCCAGCAGGGTACCAGGCATATACCGGCACAGAACTTCTCCCTAAAGCCTGCAAAGCCTGGGTAATCTCAGGATCATAGCGTGTCCAATCAGCCCGAATTAGAAGTACATTATTTTCTCTAAATAACGCTTGTACCTCCGGGGTATCAAGCACCAGAGTTTTATTTACCTGGCAAGTAATACACCAAGCTGCGGTATAGTCAATAAATACGGACTGCCCATTTTCTAAAGCTTCCGCCAAAAGGGTTTTGTCATAACTATGCCAGTTATTCACCATCCCCGATGATCGCTCACTATCCTCAACCCGGATAACGGGCAGAGAAATCAGTGAAGCAGCAACCACACAAATCAGCCCCCCAATTACTCCCTTTGTGGCAAAACTTTTCCCTAGCCAGATTGCCAGTGTAGTAATGAGTAACAGACTTAAACCTATTAGCCAGCCTGAATCTCCCGCTAAGTGCCCCAGAACCCACAGCAGCCAGATCACCGTTGCATATAGTGGAAATGCCAGAAATTGACGTAATTTCTCCATCCATGGGCCTGGAGCTGGCATGCGATTTAACAATGCAGGGCTGGCGCATATCAGGATAAACGGCGCGGCGAGCCCCAAGCCAAGGCCCAAGAAGATCAATAAAGCTTGCAATGGCGGGATAACTATCGCAGCACCGAGAGCTGCACCCATAAATGGACCTGTACAGGGGGCAGCGACAAAAACAGCAAGGACACCAGTGATAAATGAGCCACGACTGTTGGAACCAGCAATGCCCATCAAGCGATGCCCAAACTCAAAGAAGCCACTAAAAGACAGTGCCATCAACCAAAAAAGTATAATTAACACTAAGACCACAACCGGTGACTGAAGCTGAAAACCCCATCCAACGGCTAAGCCTCCCCATCGAAGTAACAATAAAACAAGCCCAAGAGCAAGGAATGTCAGTAGAATTCCTGCACTGTATAAGAATGATTCTCGCAAGCGGTGTGCGGGGCTGGTTCCTCCGTTGATCAACCCAAATAG
This sequence comes from Microbulbifer sp. A4B17, assembly GCF_003076275.1. NCBI lineage: Bacteria > Pseudomonadati > Pseudomonadota > Gammaproteobacteria > Cellvibrionales > Microbulbiferaceae > Microbulbifer > Microbulbifer sp. A4B17. Next base: position 1,097,624 of record NZ_CP029064.1, on the reverse strand, counting down.
CTTTATTGACAACACGGGAAATACACAGGGCATCAGATTGAGTAAGGCACCTCCGATAAATGCAACCAGAAATAGAAGCCAGACGGAGGTCGTACTTTCCTTACCCGCCATTTCAGATAGAAAAGGTGCGTTGATTTTCCAGGACCGGCTGGAATCTGCAACAACAAAGTCACTAATGTTACCAACCCCAGCTCCGGGCAAGCGCTTGAAGCTGTAGAGTAAACTTCCATCCTGGTGCTGAATTTCTGGTTCGGCCGCAGAGAAGAGTTCACCATTTATAGGAAAAACTGCAGGTATTTCGCCGTCATTCATAGCGGTAAGCTGTAAAACAAGGTAATCGCTTCCGCGCGGTGAAATAGACACCGGTTGCCAGGGACTCTCACTACCCTTCCTGGGGAGCCGGTTGGCGAAATAATTTCGCACCGACAGATCTGCATCTGGCCAGGCAGCCTGCGCTTCAACCGGCCGTGTAAAGCTCATCGTGGCAAAACCCGGTACACAATCCACCTTACAAACCAGCCACTCCAAATCGGCACTGATAGTTATCTCCCGCGTATTTTTATCGGGGAGTAGCTGAAAGAGGTAAGCAACATTTCCTGAATAGCCCAGATTAGTAAGATGCTCAACTCGTAGACGCATCGGGAATGGCCACTCAATTGGGCCCAAGGCAGCTCCCTTGGGAACCAAATTAAACCGAGGTGCAGCACCTGAATCACCGGCGTTACGCCAATACACATGCCAACCTGGGTCTACTTCAAAGTAGAACCCGACCCTCTCTTCCTTACCTTCATGAAAAGTATCCGGCACCAGCCAGCGCACCTGAACGTGATCACCAGATGCCATCTCCTGTGCCACAGACTGCCCGGCAGCCAGCAGCAACAGGCAGCTAACATTGATCAGTATTGTCTTTATTTTCAATGTGTTACCCCTACTAGTTAGACCACTCGGCACAGAGTAATCCAGCCCTCTTTTAGCTCACAGTCAGAAATTACATTATCAGTCCCTTCTGAACACATATCGAAGTCTCACTATACTCCGATCATCCTCTGTCAAACGAAGCGCCCAGAATGCCTGCCCTGCAGCTAAGCGACAGCCGTACCCTTACCTATGAAGACTATGGCGACCCCAATGGCTGGCCAGTGATCTTTAATCATGGGTTTTCAGACTCCCGGCTTATCCGTAATCCGGATAACAACCTTACCGCATCTTTAGGTGTACGTATCATTTCTGCCGATCAGCCTGGTGTAGGTGGCTCCTCCCCTCTTAGAGGCCGCCGTATGGTGGACTGGGGCAAGGATATGGAGGAGCTGGCTGACCACCTGGATGTTCAGACCTTCTCGGTTATTGGTCACTCTGGTGGCGCACCACATGCACTCTCAATTGCTAACAAGCTACCTGACAGGGTTAACAAAGTAGTCTTGGCATCCCCGGTAGGGCCGTTGGACTACCCGGGAATGACTGACCTGCTGCGACATCCGGACATAAAACTTATCGCAAAGTTACATCGCTGGCCTTCCCTAATTCGCTGGTTATGTCGCTTAAGTGCTTATCAAGCCAATAGAAATATTAAGGGCTTTATTCAGCAGAATGCGAAAAAGGATGCTTCGGATGCAGCCCTTTTCCTTCGCGACCCAGCGTTAAAGAAAATGTTTGAAGAGTCCTTTTTGGCCGGAGTCGCCCAAAAGGGGGAAGGGCTCTTTGAAATGATTATGGCACTCTGGCACTGGGGGTTCGATCCCAGTAATATTGAGGCTTCCGTGAAAATATTTTACGGCGATGCCGATGATATTATTGATACACAAATGTCCAAGCAGCTTTCCAGCCTACTGCCAAACAGTGCTACTCAAATCTGGCACCAACTCGGCCACTATGGCTTTGTTAACAAATACTGCTGGGTAGATTTACTTAAGTCTGCCCGCAACTAGCTAGATAAAAGGCACAAGTGATAAACTATTTAACTAAACATCAACAGGCAAAGCCTCCACAGCACTCACCGGGACCAGGCTCGAAATAAAATCCTCGGTGGCCACATCCCAGGAATAAGTTCTGGCATGAGCAACACAATCTGCCGGATCTAATAATAATGCTTTTTCAATTGCCAATTGGAGATTGTTATCCAATGCTCCCACAGGTGCATTGCCAATAATATCTTTTGGACCGGTCACTGGGTAAGCAGCCACCGGCAAACCACAGGCCAATGATTCAAGATTAACCAACCCAAAAGTGTCAGTTATAGAAGGAAATACAAAAACATCGGCGGCACTATAGCATTCTGTCAAAGCTTCCCCTTCTTTAATACCCAGATATACTGCCTGCGGAAATTTTCTCTTTAACTCATTGAGCTGAGGGCCATCTCCCACGATAACCTTTGTACCTGGAAGTTCAAGCGATAAGAATTTCTCCAGCGATTTCTCCACAGCAACACGTCCTACATTCAGCATAACCGGGCGAGTCAATCCCTCAAAAATCTTTGCTTCTACGGGACGGAATTTCTCCAGCTCTACGCCCCTGCGCCAGCGAGTGACACGAGCAATACCCAGGGCCCTAGCTTCCGCTGCCATACCGTCGGTGGTTACCATTGTCTGTGCGGCAGAGTTATGGAAACGACGCAATAAGCCATGCAACCATTTCAGGGGCACTTTATAGCGGATCGATACATACTCAGACAGGCGGGATAGCCAAGAAGTAGTAAAGCGCAGATTATTCCGCTTGCAGTAACCTCGTACCGCCCATCCCACAGGACCTTCGCTCATAATATGAATAGCATCCGGTGAAAAACTCTCTATAATCTTGGCCGCTTTCCCCCCAGGAAATACTGCAATTTTTACCTCTTTGTAACCCGGCCAGGGGAAATTAGTGAAATCATCAGCAGAAACAATTCTAACCTCGTGCCCCCGCGCCATAAGTTCTTTTTCGGTTTTATCAAGAACCCTGGAAACACCGTTTAGTTGCTGCGGATAGGTATCCGTAGCAATCAAAATTTTCATATTTCGCACTCTTCATCTATGAGTATGTAAACTCGCCCTCCAACAGGCAAGATTGTTTTCAACAAAGATCAAGCCAATCTACTTATAGAAATATCACCACTTAGACACACAAGGAATCTTGGTTTGATCACACCGATGTGAATACTTTTTAGCGACTTCTTCAACTTCAGTGAGAAGACTATTATTTAGTGTTATGGGTCTAAGCCCCATCTCAACAAGCTGGTCATTATTTACCAATAAATCATTTTCTGCAGACTCTTTTCTGGGATTATCCAAATAGGCAATTCCCACTCCTGTCTTTTCAGAGATTAAATTGGCGAGATCCCTAACTCTATGTATTTCTGTCATTTGATTCAGGATTTTGACTCTATCACCAGCCTCCGGCGGATTTTCAATAGCCAGCTGAATACAGTGGCAGGTATCTTGAATGTGAATAAATGCCCGTTTCTGGCCGCCGGTACCATGGACGGTAAGCGGGTAGTTAATTGCTGCCTGCATCAGGAATCGATTCAGAACTGTGCCATAATCACCGTCGTAATCGAATCGATTAATTAGAAATTCATCTCTCTGGGTTTGCAGTGTTTGGGTACCCCACACGATACCTTGGTGTAAATCAGTGATTCGTACCAAATCATTCTTATTATAAAAAGCAAATAACAATTGATCCTGGGCCTTGGTCATATGATAGATAGAGCCCGGATTACTGGGGTAAAGAATCTCCTGTTCAGTAAACCTTCCTTCATTCTCCACCTGAATTTTCAGGTAGCCTTCGGGGATAGTGAGGCCAGCTGTTCCATACCCATATACCCCCATGGTACCCAAGTGAATCAAGTGGATATCAAGTCCACTCTCTACTACAGCTGCCAGGATATCATTGGTAGCATTCAAGTTGTTGTCGAGGGTATAACGCCTATGTTGTGCAGACTTCATCGAATAAGGCGCAGCACGCTGTTCGGCGAAGTGAACAATCGCGTCGGGTTTTTCTCTCTTTAAGAGATCAAATAATCGTTCAAATTCCTTCCCGAGGTTAATGGACACATGTTTGATGGACATCCCGGAAATTTCACGCCATACACGAAGTCTCTCAGACAAGTGCCTGATTGGTGTCAATGAATCGACTTCAAGCTCAACATCAATTTTTCGCCGGGAAAAATTATCAACAATAATAACTTCATAACCTGCCTCTGAAAGATGGAGAGATGTTGGCCAACCGCAAAACCCATCGCCCCCCAGCACCAATATTTTTTTCACCCTGCCCCCTATAAAATTAGAATTTTCAGGCAATAACACAATTCGACCAAACTAGTCGTTAAGCCGACTTCTAATTAGCTTGAATCACTCAAAAGTACCAACTGTAGTTAAACAGGGTCATGTGGGTAAACTTATTCGATTTTTTGTAACACCGTTATGACAATCCATATCTTCCCTTAAATTCCTTATGCGCTACTGAGAAATACACGACTAGATCACAACAAACATCCAATCGTAGATTTTTAACTGTTGCCGATCTTGTGGCTTCTCAGCCTACAGGCGCAATGATAGAACTATCTCATTGTTTCCATATTGAAATATATGACGACAAAGATAATCAACATGCCATTCAAATGAATTATGCGACAATTTTCTTTCGAAGCCAGCTATAAGTGGCAATCCACAGGAGATACCATCATTCGAGATAGATCACACTCCCCTTTCTCATAAAGGAAAATACGCCACTATAGATTGCAGCAAAGTTTAAATTTTTTGACAATTATGCGAATCATAAAAAATAACTCATGCGAAAAACTACTAACCAACAAACATGATATCTATTAGTTGCTTCCTCAATGCTTTATGTACAACCAAGAAAACTCATAAAAGTGTTGCCAATGACTAAATCTGAATTTTTGCGATAGATGCAAAATAGTTCCATAGACTTTGCCTATTAAAATAACAACAACTTGCACTTACAGTACTCGGTTGGGCAGCATATAAGTTGCCACTCCTGATGTCACCTAAAGACAACTAGCATCCACATTTAAAAATGTGTACAGCCAGTCAAAAAAATCTCTAGGTATCTATTCAAAATACTGACTTCCCTAAGCAACAACTAAAAGAAGCACTTTTTACTCAAAGCAGTGTCACAACCATCGGGAATAGACACTTTTAATAATATTGGAATATGTGTCACCTAAAGACAAATATGAAAATACTTGCTCTTTTCGAGGAACTTCCCAAATACAACTGGCAACTAAAAAAGCCGGAAAACAAAAAAATGACCGCGTAATTGCGCGGTACTTCATAGGCAAAATCGACACAACCGGGATCGCACTTTAGGAATTTCAAAGAACAGTTAATCTGAGCTTTAAAACTCCCTATTTAAGTACTGAATCCCCACAGTCTTAGCGCCTGCCATAAGTGGCAGAACAGGCACAGTTCTACCTATAAGAAGCTTGCAAGGATGCTTTTGAACCTTCACTGGATGCACTTCGCGAGATAAAAATGTTACTACTAAAAGCTCTTACAATTTTGTTATGTAACACGGCTGATCATCAGTTTTTGGGGAAATGTGTTTACAGAAGTAATTGTCGAGTGTCTCCGCAATAAGTGCATTTTCGTAGAAGAACCACTTTACGTCCGCACAGTATCAGTACCCGGAGATATAGCTGATGATATTTAAAAAACACTTGTTGCCTGTCGCCATGGCAATATCGACTTTGGCATTTAATGTCACACCAGCAATTGCCGACTTTGGTTCCAAGCACGATAAAAACCGAGTTCCCAAGCACGCAAGAAAAAACCAGCGGCAGCAGAGAGCCACTGCTTTCGACTTTAGTGAAATCTTCGACACAGTACAGATATTACATGCTGGAGCGGTTGAAATTCACTTGGGCGGCCACCTTGAACAATCTGAACTCGAAGCCATGGCTCCCCTGGAAGCTTATATCCACGCTTTCGAGGAAGGCGATGAACTCTTTGAGATGAATTACAACGCCCTCGATGGTGTCGGTGCCAATGTGGGTAACGGCAAAAGATTTACCAGTTTCCCACGACCCGATCTAAAAGGGCCAAATGCATGGGCAAATATCCTTCCCCATCGCACGACTGGCCCCAATGGCGATTCCTGTATCAGTTGTCATAACGTGCCAGTAGCCGATGGTGGCGGCGGCGTTAACGACAATGTCATTCGTATGGACCCTGAACGCAAGCAAAAAGGCTTTATCGAACGGCAATCACCCCACTTGTTCGGTATGGGGGCAGTCCAGTTGGTAGCGGAAGAAATGACTACCGAACTGCATACCCTAAGAGATGAAGCGATCAACGAGAGCTGTAGCTCCGGTACAGATACTACTGTAGCGCTATCCGCCAAAGGGGTTAGCTTTGGTGAGATCTCCGTATCCTGTGACGAGGTCAACTACGACAATGTTGAAGGCCTCGATACCGACCTGGTGGTAAGACCCTTTGAATGGAAAGGCCTAACCGGATTTGTTCGTGCATTCGTTCGCGGCGCCGCACACCAGGAACTCGGTATGCAGGCCACTGAGTTGGTCGGTGATGAAGACAGTGACTTCGATTCAATCACCAACGAACTCAGTGTCGGTGACATTACCGCATTGACGATCTATAACGCTGCACAGCCTCGTCCAGTAACAAAGATCGAGCTTAACAGTGTGATTGACTCTCTGACTGAAGAGGAACAAGAAACTTACGGCTTGCCACTTAGCGATGCGGAAATTGCCAGTATTGAGAATGGCGAAGCACTCTTTAGCTCCATTGGCTGTGCCTCATGCCACTCTCCCGAGATGGAAGTAGCTTCACCAGTATTCTATGAACCATCTCAGCATGCCAGCTATCGCGACGAGACTTATCCCGCTGGTGATATAGCCGGCCTGCCCAGCACATCTCTGCAGTTCAACCTGCTCACCGAGATCATGGATAACCCCCAGGAGCTTCCATCTGGACAGACATTAGGACAGTTTGAGGAATCGGAAAATGGTGGAGCCATAGTCCGCCTGTACGGAGACCTTAAGCGTCACGATATGGGTACAGCAATGGCCGAGGAAATTGATGAGGGTAATGTGGGAGCCTCTGTTTTCCTCACAGAAAACCTCTGGGGCGTTGGCTCAACACCACCTTACTTACATGATGGACGCGCTACTACCATGACCGAGGCGATCGTCTATCACGGTGGTGAGGCCGAATCCAGTAAGGAACAGTTTGATGCCCTGAGTGATACTGAAAAGGCAGACCTGGTTAACTTCCTGGATAACCTGGTTCTCTATCTCGCGGGAGAGTAATCACAAGGTCACCACAATAAACCTGAAGCGGGGCGGCCCCAGGCTCGCCCCGCCTCTCTTTATCCCCTCCGAAAATACTAAGCATCGGGAATATTCCGCTGGTGCCACTCAGCCAGGGATTCCTCTGGGTAGCCTTCAAACATTTCATCCCCTTCCCGTATATCGGGCTGCACCCAACTCGGAGCATAATCCAGCATCATATGGCTACGGACTGGCGGTACCGGCAACTCAAAATCAATCGCAGAAGCGAAGGGATGTACCAGTTCGGGCCAGCGCGGGTCCCAAAGCCATAAAGCACTGCCACACTTTGAACAAAAATGTCGCCGTGCTGGACTCTTCCCTCCATTTTCTTTGCTCGATATCCCAATTTCAGCCTGATAAATACTTAAGCTCTCCTCGCCTTCGACACTCAGGGTTCGAAAATCTGCCCCCAGATTAATTGCATAGCCCCCACCTCCAGCTGTTTTTCGGCATATTGAGCAATAGCAGCGGTTGAAGGGATAGGGCTGCTCAGAGTTCAGACTGAACTTAATCGATTGGCAGTGGCAAGATCCTTTGAGTTTCACGACACTTCCCCAGTTTTTTACCTTTCGTTTGGCAACTGATCAGCCCGATGGATATAAGACCAATACAGATTCTTGTGCCATATTCATCGGTGACTGAAATTGCTACCGAGATCATAAGTGTATCCGGGCTAAACTGACTCACCCATCCCCAACGAGACTCAGGGTGTCACACCAATGAATGAACCCATCAAGCATGATAAGTGGCAAGCTCAAGAGTACGTAAACGCCTCTGACATGCAGTGGCGCCACGCTATGGAAGCCATACATCGCTGCGATTATCGCCAGGCAGCCACTATTCTTGATGTGGGTTGTGGCGATGGTAAAGTGACCCGCTATTTAGCTGAGCGTATGACTAATGGCAGGATTATCGGGATCGATCTAACCGAAGATATGATTCTCTATGCTAATAAAAATTACGCCAACATACCCAACCTATCCTTCGAGCAAATGAGCGCAGACGAAATCCAGTTCGACTGCAAATTCGACATTATTTTTTCTTTTAGTTGTTTACACTGGGTAGCGGACCAAGCTCAAGTCTGGAATAGTTTTTACAAATATTTAAAAGATAACGGTAAAGTAGTTTGTGGTTTTCAGGTTGATCATGAAAATTTCTGGGAGACTGTATACGAGGAACAAGAAACAGCTACATGGAAACCCTATTTTGAAAGTTTTCACGATCCTTATAATCACTATACGCTAGAGGAAATGCGGAACTATGCCGAAGATGCAGGCTTCTACTTACCAAGATTCGATGAAATCTATCATGTGGAAAATTTTCAAACCTGGGAAAAGCTCACTACCTTCTTTCTATCATGGGTTCCCCAATTCCGCCATCTAGGCCACCCAGAAAGAGAGCAGTTTGCCGACCAGGTAATGAACAAATACTATAAGAAAATCCACCCGGAAATGCGAAAGGATGCTGGGGTAAGAATCAAACGATTTATTATTGAAGCAGAGAAATAGACTCTCTTCAGGCTTTCCTCATAGCACCAACACTCTCACCTGCTGCCGTAGAGAATTTGTATATATTTCTATAAATAATACTGGCACCAACTATTAACCATATCAGCTCAATTAAGTAGTGAGCGCCTCTTAAAGCTAAGTACGCAACAGATTCTTCTGGGGATACCGCATACACTTTCCTTCCGTATCTTCAGCTTTTAAGCTGGCTGCACCCGAAGGCACAACCAATCAACTTCTACAAATTACTCCCAAGCATCAGCTAACGCTGAACTCCATTCAGCCTGCTGATCTGTATTGAGATTAATAACGCCATTTACAGGTGTACCAACACCAGTCATGAACTCTGCAAGCCCGGTAACATTTTGAAATGGCAGCTGAGCACCAGTTTCCACAGAAAATACTTCAATCGCACTTTCGCTCGACTGCCAATTACGTACCTGTATCTTTTCAGTCCCAGCGAGCAGATAGATATCCAAGTGCTCACCATTAATTACCAACCAGAGATCCTCTGGAGCAATTGCCCCCTCAAAAAGTACTACATCTGAGCTACTGCTGCCGTTATCGATAATTACATCTGTACCGTCACCTCGGGCAAATAGATAGCTATCGTCTCCTGGGCCTCCCTCCAGGGAGTCATTACCTTCACCGCCACGAATAGTATCTGCAGCGTTGGAACCTACAACGGTATCGTTGCCTTTCTCAGCACTGATTTCTTCGATGGAGTCCAGTGTTGTGGAGGAGAAATCCAGAGTGTTGTTACCTGTAGTCCCCTGAATTTTATCCACCCCCTCAAGCCCATCAATAAGTTCCACAGTAGCCGTACCGGAGTATGCTGATAAACGAATTAAGTCATCGCCAGTGGAGCCTCGGATCTCATCGGTGCCTTCACCACCGGAGTAACGGTCATATCCCGTGTCACCCGCAGTTAATAAGAAGAGGTCATTACCCGCTTCACCATAGAGGTTATCACTGCCGTAACCACCTTCTATCGTGTCTGCAGCTACTGAACCATAGATGGTGTCATTGCCATTGCCCGCCTCGATAGAAGCAATACCAATCAAAGAGGTATTGCGGAAATCCAGGGTATTGTTGGCAGTGCTACCCACAATACGATTCATCCCCTCTTTTCCATCAATTACTTCGACAGTTGCAGTACCAGAGAAGACGCTAAAGCGAAATTCATCATCTTCATCAGTCCCCTGTAAAGTATCACTACCCTCTCCCCCTTCATAACGGTCATAGCCAGTATCACCGGAGGTCACCTGGAAAATATCATCGCCACCATTACCATAAAGAGAGTCACTGCCAATACCGCCAACAATAAGGTCTGACTCTTCAGAGCCCTTTATGGTGTCATTCCCCGCAGCTCCATCAATCAAAGTGATACCTTTTAACTGAGTCACAGTGAAGTCCAGGATATTATTGGCACTGGTACCTAAAACGCGGTTTTCACCTTCATCACCATCAATTTCCTCTAGGACATTAACTCCAGTAAAACTGCTGAAAATGAAATCATCGTCCTGGTCAGTGCCCAGCAATCGGTCTTGTCCTTCACCGCCATTATAGGTATCCGACCCTGTATCCCCATTGGTAAATACAAAGGTATCGTCGCCATCGCCACCAGACAGATAATCACTGCCCAGACCACCAACAATAGTATCCGCAGCGACAGTACCATAGATGGAGTCGTTACCCGCAGCGCCATCAATCTGTGCAATACCGATTAGTTCCGCCTCAGAGAAATCCAAAGTATTATTGGAGCTCGTTCCCACAATTGTGTCGATACCGCCCTGCCCATCAATAACTTCTACAGAAGCATCACCGGCGAAAACACTGAAAATAAATGTATCGTCGGATGCAGAGCCTTTTAATGTATCTCGTCCTTCGCCACCTCGATAAGAATCTGAGCCAGTATCACCTTCAGTCACCAGGAAGATATCATCTCCAGCTTCACCATAAAGTGTATCGCTACCGATCCCCCCCTCAATAATATCCGCTTCACTGGAACCATAAATCACATCATTCCCTGCAGCCCCATCAATCAAACTTATATCGATCAACTCTGTTTCACGGAAATCCAGGGTGTTGTTAGAGCTGGTACCCTGAATGGTATTAGAGCCTGCTCCACCATTAATCCGCTCTACCGTAGCGGTCCCACTAAATACAGAGAAAGTGATGGTATCGTCAGAAGAAGTTGCCAACAGAGTGTCAAAGTCATCTCCACCATCAATACGGTTGGAACCGGTATCTTCGCCACTGAGTACAAAAATATCATCACCGGCATTACCGTATAGGTTATCGGAGCCAGCCGATACGACAATTCGATCCGCCTCGGAGCTACCGTAAACCGTATCGTTACCAGCACCCGCATCAATTTCAGAAATATTATTGAGTTTTGCTTCAGAGAAATCCAAAGTGTTGTTGGAAGTTGAACCGACAATTCGGTTGTTGCCCCCTGCACCATCAATAACTTCTACCCTGGCATCACCACTAAAGACACTTAAGCGAACTTCATCATCGCCATCGGTCCCTAGTATCTGGTCACTTCCTTCACCACCTCGATATTGATCAAAGCCAGTATCACCGGCGGTCAGCACAAAGATATCGGCTCCACTATTGCCATACAGCACATCAGAACCAATTCCCCCTTCAATCACATCCGCAGCTGCCGAACCATAGACGACGTCGTTACCTTCGGCGGCATTAATTAGATTGATGGAAAGCAGCTGAGTATCGGTAAAGTTCAGAGTATTGTTGGAGGAACTACCTATAATCTGGTTATTCCCACCATCTCCATCAATCACCTCTACCGTCGCAGTACCAGAAAATACACTAAAGCGGAATTCATCATCGCCGGAAGTCCCCAGCAGCCAGTCATCGCCATCACCACCGGTATAAACATCGAAACCGGTATCTCCACTGGTTAGTAAAAAGCGATCGTCACCGCCTTCACCATAAAGACGGTCACTGCCAAGACCACCGACAATTTCATCGGCTACATTAGAACCGTAAAGCGTATCGTTCCCGGCCTCTGCATCCAGACGTGCAATATTGATTAAGCTCACATCGCGGAAATCTAAAGTATTGTTAGATGAAGTACCTAAAATCCAGTTATTACCTTCAGCACCATCAATCGCCTCTACTCGCGCATCACCACTGAACACACTAAAGCGGAACCAGTCATCGCTATCGCTACCGATAACCTGATCAAAGCCAGTACCACCATTCACACGATCAGAACCGGAATCCAAGCCGCTGATATAAAAAATATCATCGCCAGCATTACCGTACAGGCTATCGCTTCCACTATTACCGATTATCTTATCGCTGGCGGAACTACCATAAATAGTATCGTTGCCGCCGAGACCATCAATAAAGTCGATATTCAGCAATTCGGTATTGGAAAAATCCAAGGTGTTATTCGAGGTGGTGCCATAAATTACGTTATAGCCAGCGGCACCATCAATTCGCTCAACCGTATTTTCACCACTGAAGACACTAATCCGGATGCTGTCATCCCCAGTGCCCCCTAATACCTGGTCAAAGCCTTCACCACCATTAAAGCGATCTGCACTGCCATCATTACCCTCTACCAGGAAGATATCGTTACCACCCTCACCATAAAGCATATCGGCACCACTACCACCGATAATGACATCATCACCGTCACCACCATAAATTGTGTCGTTACCCCCCTTACCATCGATTCGATCGGCGGTATCGGTACCCTGTAATGTGTTATTACTATCGGTACCTTCCAAGGTAGTTTGCGACTCACCGGCAACAATATCCCAGACAAACTTGGAAAAATCCAAGGGCTGCCCTGCGGTATGGCGAATAACTAACAGCTCATTACTGAATGCGCTACCATCAGATCCGATATCGGCAAAAGTTAGAGTTGCACCACTGACAATCGACGCGCTGTAATTTAAATCGGGAGAATCGAGCAAACTTAGACTTGCACTGGCGTCCTCCAAGCCTCCACCCAGATTATCCAAACGTGCCCGATAGCTGGATTCCAATTCTGCCCCATCATTAACCGGTACCTGGCTTTCCAGGGAATAATCACAAATAAACAGAACCTGCCCAGTTGTTTCATTATCCAGGTTGAGCAGGCTCACACTGTCCAATAACTGGCCGCTGTAGGCATTATCATTACTCTGTACTGGTTGGAATACCAAGCTGTAAGCCATATCCCCATCCACAGAGCAGTCATCCAATCCCACCAGTTGGATCAGCTGCGGAGTCTGCCAATTATCTGCGGTAAACTGGAGGTAGTTATTACCAAGAATTGCCGCCTCAGAATCATCAGAGACCCCAAGATTCAAAGTCAAACTGGTATCTGCCGCCAGGGCCTGATCCAGGCTAACCTCAAGCACAGCGATACTAGTACCCGCTTCATCGGTTTCAAGGTCTGTAAGTGCCTGCACCGTAATGTGACTTTCCCGCTCAGGAACTTGAATGGTGCAGCAACCACTGGTTGTTACCGTATTTTCTCCATCGGTAATTTCCAGCTCCAGGCTATAACTACCAGCTAATAAATTAGAAACATCCCAACGGTACTGATCGGAGTCGCCATCCTCATCCTCACCGATACCATCAGCGATCAGGGTTCTACCGCCACCTTCATACAAGTAATAAAGGGCAATATCTGCATCGCTGTCGGGATCACTGTCCTGCCACTGAATAAGTAATTCAGCTTCGCTGACGGTTATATCACTCGCCGGCAATACCAGGGATATTTGCGGAGCATCGTTAACCCCGTTCTCATTAATAAAGAAAGTATTGGCCGCACTCCAGTCACTAGCCTCCCCCTTGCTGTCCTCAGCCTGAGCACGCCAGTAATAGTGGCTGTTGTCATTGAAATCAAACACGGGGGTCCACTGGGTAGACGCCTGAACCTGGCTTGCCACTAACAGAGTCAAATCCGCATCGGAGTAGACTTCAAAGCGATACTGTACGCTATCGCCATCGGCATCAGTGACTGGGTTAACTTCAAACAGAGGACGCAGGCTCTCTACTACCGCAGCAGAACCAGGATTTTGCAAGCTCGGAGTTGGCGGTGCCGTGTTATCGGTATCCACACTAAAGCTGGCAGTTACCCAACTAGTCTCTACCTCGCCATCGCTGGCTTTAGCGCGCCAGTAATAAGTAATATCCTCTTGCAGACCTTCAGCTATCCAGGATGTCTCCAGCTGCCCTTCTGCAATTGTGCCTGAAACCACTTTGCTATCACTGTCAAAGCTCGCCAGAGTGTCCAACTCAAAGTAGTAAGTAAGCGGCTGCCCCTCTGGATCGCTCCCGTTAGTTAAACGTAGCTCTACACCATTATTATCAAGCCAGCTCGATAAGGCACCATTGGGAGACACTACAGCGGGCGCTATAGGCGCATCGTTTAATGTACTAACAAGGAAGGAACCCAAATCACTTTCAGTGCGCAAACCATGCTCATCTTCTACCCAAGCCCGCCAAACATAAGCATTGTCTTCAATTAAGGGATTGGGTACCTGCCAGCTAGTCTGGAAATTACCACCGGGCAGCAGACCGGAAACCTGGGCACTGGGATTATCCAGATCGGACTCATGGAAAAGATCAAAACCATAAGTCAAAGTATCCCGGTCCACATCGAAAGCGTGAGCCACAATCAACTCAGGACGGATTTCAGCAACAATTCCATCCAACTGGGGTGCATTGATTGCCGGTGTAGTGGGAGCATCGTTAACTGTATTGATAAAAAAGCGGCTCGCCTCCCAATTGGATGCGACCGAGACATCTCCGCTTTCGGCATCCACAAGGGTAATTGCACGGGCACGCCAATAATAAAGGCTGTTATCGAGAAATACCTGGCCGGAAACCAAGTCATCAGCACCCACCGCCCATGCCGTAGTATCGACGCTCTCTTCCAAAGTAGCACTGGCTACTTTAATTAACATCGCCTCATCAGCATAGACTTCAAACTCATAAGCAACACTTAAATCCGCCGCATGCTCACCATTGCTGAGGGTAAGTACCGGTAACAATTCCGCAGCACCAGCAAGTACTTCAGCATCAAATACCGGGCTAGCCAACTGGGGCGCGCCAGGGGCTACCTCTGGCACAGTGGGGTCACTGCCCACGTCCTCCTCTTCCGCATCGCTGCGGCCGTCTTCATCGTAATCGCCACTACCATCCCGATCCAGGTTACCGAAGTGCTCCATCTCCCAGGCATCATCTAGGCCATCGCCATCCGTATCAGAAGAGGGGTTTATTTTCAGGTTAACCGCACGAGAACTAGAGAGAGCACCATCACTGGCTGCAAAGGAAACGACATAATTGCCCGCCTGACCAACTGCCGGTTTCCAACGAAATATACCGGTACCATCTCCGCCATCGGTGAAAATAGCCCCAGAGGGCAGGCTGCTGGTAGAGAGTTGTGGCACTGTGCCATTGGGATCGGAGGATTGCACCAGGAACCCGACCTGCCCTCCTTCATGACCGGTTCGGTCTAAAATTGCTTGAATCACCGGCGCCTGGGGCAGCGCAGCAGAGTCGGTAAAGTGTAGGGTATAACTATCTGCACCCTCATAATCAAAGACATTGATAAAGTAATCAAAGTCCACTTTATTAGCCGCACGCTTTTTGGATAACCAGTAATTATTTTTATTTAATTCGCGGCCATCCTCGCCCACAACACGCTGTAATACTTTCTCTCCAGCATAGGGGTCGCTGACCTGGATATAACCAAAGCCCTCGCCGGCAGCACCAGTTAAACTACGGGTTCCATCATTTTCAGAACCCAAAGTGTAGGAAAGCGTATCCACCTCCGCACAACTACGACACAGGGCCAGATCAACACCGGTATTTTCACTCTCATACACCGCAAGACTGCTATCAGCGGTATAGGCCAGATAGTCCAGAACGTTATCACGCCCCGGTAAATCCACTTGTACATCTTTAAGTAACAAGTGTGCATTGGTAGCATCGATCAGCGAGGTCAACTCTCCGCCCAACTCATCAGCGTGGGTAAAGCTGGCCTCAAAGCTAGTGAACTGACCGGACAGAGAGGACTCCATCACCCAGCGCCCAGCCTTCATTCCCTGAGGAGTGATATCACCAAAATTAATCAACAGGCTGGGGCTTTGTGGCTCGTTTTCCACAAAGCTATTAGTAATCGCAAAATCGATCGCCAACCCTTGTTCGTTATCCACAATTTGGGGCTGGGCAGATTCAATATTGACTGAACGTGCAGTGCCATACCCGTTATTATCGACACGCACGCCAAGGGTATAAGGCTCTGGGGGCTCGATTTCTGTGGTAAAGGCATCATCACCTACAACCTGCTCAGTGAGGAAGTAATCCAAGGTCAATAGAGGTTGGGGTTTTACCACAATAGAATCTGGTGCAACCTGCACCACTTCATCCTTGCCCCCGTAAGAATATGACAAAGTAGCGCCGACAAAAAATAGTTCGCCGTTATCAGTTTGCCCAGCAGCATTGGCAGTGGGAACAATCAACCAACGAAATTCCCCGACATTGCCCGCGCTGATCTCTCCATCGGTAACTGTACCATCCTCTGCCGTTACCAGAGAGCCAATATTCTGGGTATCGTCAACACGAATAAAAAACTCTGCATCACTGGCAGAACTATCGGAGGTTGCATTGACCTGATTACCCTCATCATCGGCAAAATCAACCGTGATTGCGATATCCTCAATCGCAAAGGTATCCAGGCTATTGGTAATCCGCATAATCGCTTCAAAGCCCTGACGCTCAAGTGTCAGCTCCTGCAATATTTCAATACGCACTTCTGCACAGAGCGACTCCTCTTGGGCTACTGCAACCAGTGGTGTATTAAGAGTACAACACCAAACTGCAGCCCATTTCCCCCAACCTTGTAACATACTCAATATTTCCAGGTATCACCTTAAATTTAAGGTGTTTTTATAAAATTAAAAACCCAAGTCGTTTTTATCAGCCTTACTATAAGAGCGAGCATCTTCATTTATTTTGATCGGCACATCATTAGCATCCATACTATCTTTAGCATCAGACAACCTATTTACTATATATTCCTTTAACTCCAAAAAAGCTGAAGCAAGTATATCTAACTCACCATCCCTAAAGCAGAGAAAACTATATATTTTTATATCGCCATGAGAAGTGTGAAGCACTAGAGCGGGATAATGAGCTTTATAGTTAAAACTGTAATCCAGAACATCATCCCATTTACAGCTAGCATCCGAAGTAGAAGGCAGGAAAATACTTGGCACATAAACACCAGCATCATTTACGATAATTTTACGGTCACGTGGACTTACCATAAAAAAATAGGCAACAGAACCGAAGAAGCACCAGAGTGACAGTACGTTAATGCTTCTTGTTTGATTAAAAGAGTCACCAAGGTACCCAAAACTTCCGAGCACCATTACAAAAGAACCAAGCAAGATAAGCTTTATGTAACCCATTGGGATTTTGTAACTTATTTCCATTTTTAACGAATAAAACCTCAACCCAACACCGAGTACAACTCCATAAAAATCGAGCACCAACAACTATATAATTTTCACCCATCGGAATCTTCACATCCCCAACAAAAGATAGATTCCTAATAGTCAACTCATACCCCAACCTTAAAAATCAACCAGCATAAAGATCAAAAAAACGCAAGAAACTTACAACTACCTTTACACTTCAAGACTCACTACATCTCCAACTTAAAAACCACCCAAAATAATCAAACAATATAAAAACCATAAAAAACAAAAAGTGGAAGACCAATGCATATAAAAAGATAAAAAAACGATAAGAATCCTGGCTCCTCAACTTCTATAGAGGAGCAAGATGGTCGCTCTTTATCGTAATAAACCAACACCTCACCATCAACTGGATACCTTGACATGATTGTATCAATATCCTCCCGCCAAGCAGAGTGGGTCCTTGCCTCTGAGGTATAATACAGCCCACCAACAAAATACCCATACCCAAAAGAATAATGAGTTTCAGCACGACGATGGTAGCCTTTAGAAGATGTGATTACTCCTGGGACAGAACTATCTAAATCACAGAATACAGTCTTTGCCAAAGGTGAAACAATACCCCAAGCAAATTCAGCAAAAGCTACCATAAGGGTTAACGCCAGGACACAACCAAACCAATTAAATCTTTTTTTTACAGATAACCCAGGAAGCATATATTACTCATCCACATTTTCAGAAACTTAAATCAGACAACTATCGGCCTAGTCCTATGCTTTTTATTACTTCGAACTTTATCTCTTACACCATCCGTCTATCCACTCATTACACCAATCAAACATCCCGTAATCCCCCATCAAACTTCTATAAGACGTAGGGATTACGCTTTATTTTTGCAACGTTGTCCCATTTTCTCTCTTGTCAATGAGCCTTTATTCATATTTATTGAAGCTCTCTCAGAGGCTTTATCATGCCTATCTGCCATATTCTTCTCCCCAGACCAGCTAAAGTATCAGCTCTATTAGCAACCCACCCTTTATTAGCCGTACGTTTTCTTGGATAACCAGTAATATTTTAATTTAACTAGCGATCACCTTCACCAACAACCTGCTAAGTATTGAAGTGATCCAAGATCAATAAAGATTGGGGCTTTACCACAATAAAATCCTGTGCGACTTGCACCACTTCATCCTTGCCCCCGTAGAAATATGACAAGGTAGCACCGACAAAAAATAGTTCGCCGTTATCCGTTTTCCCCGTAGCATTGACGGTGGGAACAATCAACCAACGAAACTCCCCTACACTACCCGTGCTGATCTCTCCATCGGTAACTGTGCATCCTCTGCCGTAACCAAAGAACCAATATTCTGGGTATCTTCAACACGAATAAAAAACTCTGCATCACTGGCAGAACTATCGGAGGTTGCAGTGACTTGATTACCCTCATCATCGGCAAAATCAACCGTGATTGCGATATCCTCACTCGCAAAGGTATCCAGGCTATTGGTAATCCGCATAAT
The DNA here is from genome assembly GCF_003076275.1 of Microbulbifer sp. A4B17. Classification (NCBI taxonomy): domain Bacteria; kingdom Pseudomonadati; phylum Pseudomonadota; class Gammaproteobacteria; order Cellvibrionales; family Microbulbiferaceae; genus Microbulbifer; species Microbulbifer sp. A4B17. The sequence continues at coordinate 1,078,858 of NZ_CP029064.1, read as the reverse complement.
GGCCTCAAAGCCCTGACGCTAAAGTACAGCACCTGACCACCGCCTATTCCCTTCAACCCTGTAAAATATTCTCAATTTCCAGATAATTTTTTATAGATAGCACTATTCTATAAATTTATAAGTCAGATCATTTTATCGACCGATTTACTTAATATCTATTTTGAATTATCACAAAGTGAAACCCAAACAACCACACCCATAAGCACACCCATAAGCACACCCATAAGCACACCCATAAGCACACCCATAAGCACACCCATAAGCACACCCATAAGCACACCCATAAGCACACCCATAAGCACACCAAGTAAACAATTATGCACATACTCCAAACTTTAAAGATCCCTTCAACTAAAGAGGCGTATATATTGTCATCTATATCATTAACAGAAAAATAACTATTGGATGAAGCCGTAAAAAAGCAGCCCTCAGAAAGACTCCCAACCCCCTATGTTGAGCAATGCCCCGTAAAAATATAAAAGTAAGATTTATGGTTTTAAGGCTTACAGGGTATTATTTTCGCCCCCCTATAATCTTTCACCTCCCCAAAACCAACCCTACCCCACACGCTCATATGAAACTTTACGCCCTCCCTAGACCACACCTCCTATCAACCAATAAGAAGCTCTTTCTACCAACATCCTGAATCGCGATCATTCCACATCTTTGCGAAATAAAAAAAATTGAACCTAAATTCCTTGAACTAGACTTAACAGCATATAAATCATCAAATCTCTCCCCGAGAAGTGAAAGATCATTTACTTTCACCGCCTTAAATGTAATACCAGAATAATCCCACTCATTCCTATCAAATTTCTTTGGCCAAACTACAACTAGAGGATAAGAGGAATAACATACGAAGCCAACTTTTTCGCACTCCTTCCATTCATACTCCTGATGGCCGTTAACCGTAACAGTCTGACTACGAATTAAAACGCTACTAACATTACCCTCTTCAAGATTGGTCAAATCATTATAACTAAACACTTCAGCTTTTACCTGAAACGAAAAAAGCATAACGGATAAAATTAATTTCCACATAAGCTCTTACCTTCCCTGACGAATTTTTTAACCTCAAAATATTTTCTAACAGCCGCGGCCTCATTTGGGTCATTGACTGGCCGAGGTTGAATAACATAAACATCAGGAATCATATGTGCAAACTCATGGTAAAGTGTATTGTTTTCACTATCCCAAGAGAAAGTTTCGTTATAAATTGTTGTCCTTCCTCCATAAGATTCAGCATTAACCCAGGCATTTTTCATTGCATTCAATTCTCCCCCTCTATGATAGACACGTGTTTTTGCTGTATGATCATCAGTCGGAGAATCCTCTAAAGTAATATCTAAATCCCAATTATCCATTATTTCTTTGAGCTTGTCTTTACAAGGGCAATCAGGAAGATTATTTATCTTACCTTCTAAATCTTTTAGCCAGTATCTAATTGCCTGAGCGCGCTTTACTAATTTTTGATGTTCCGGACTATTCTTTCTGCATTCATTACCTTGACTAAAACCCTTTATTCCACTGCATGGACTCTCAAAGTGAACTCGGTATAATCCAAGCGGATCCGACCAGAAAGATGGATTATTCCCAACATATATATAATTTCCTAACCCACCTTTTAATCCGACAGGATCAGCCTGTATATACCGCCCCAACTCTGGATCATAATCCCTCATATAGTTATGATGCAGTCCGGATTCAGAGTCAAAATACTGCCCAGGAAATCTCAGATTGTTTTCAACAATAGAAACTATCGTTTTAGCTTTTCCAAAGGAAAAATAGCGAGCTTCCCAGCTCACCTCTCCAGATTTGCTCAACATTTTTTGTGGAACACCCTGACGACTATTTTGATAGTAGTTTATTTCACCTGAGGCCACCCTCTGAAACAAGGGTTCCGTCATCCAGGGCATGCCGGGCTTAAAATGATACTCTCTGATTAAGTTGCCACCATGGTCATATTCAGCAGCCATACCTTCTTGGTTATAGAGAAAATAAGTAGCACTCTCAGTTTCCTTATATATCCTTTGCCCATAAGGATTATATCTATATTTACCAACAGTGATCCCATCTTTTGCGACAGCAATCAAACGTTCTTCATGGTTATAATGATAATCCCATTTAACACCATTTTTTACTTTTTGAACTGTATGCCCGTTATTACCGTACGTAAAATTAGCACTATAATCTCCAGTAGTAGATTCTAGCTGATTACGATTATTATAATTACTTAGCGAAGGTACAGAACTAAAATTATTTACACTGCCTCCCTTCTCTAACTTGTAACTTATTCGATTACCTACACCGTCGTAAGTAAAACTCTCATTATTCTCAAATAGATCTAATACATAACTCGCAGATGTCATGCGGTATAGATCATCATATTCAAGCCTGTATTCACCATATTCTGTACTGATTGAGCGAACGTTACCTTCTAGATCATACTCATAGATTACCTTAGCTTTATCTTTACCAGCGCTATCTACAAGTACCTGATTCTTGACTCGTGAAAAATCATCGTAACTTAATGTTATTCTGTTACCGCCAGGCAGGAGTAAAGTCTGAGGTGCTAACCAATGAAAATCTGTCCAGGCTAATTGCCCTTCATTGGGAATATGCACCGCAGCCAACTGGTTGTTATTATTGTAATAATAAGTATAGGTAATACCTTCTGGATTAGTATAAGTCTTTTTCTGGCCATTACCATAATAGGTATAGCTGTAAGTTTTGGAGAAAGCTACTGACTCAGCCTGATCGCCCTCACCATAATAGTCTACCTTGACAGTTTCCAATCGATTTAAGCTATTATATGAATAGCTCTCACCATGACGAACAATATCGGCTGAGGCATTAGCGACATCAGCACCAGGATATTGGAGGTATCCTATATATTGGTTTTTACTATTATAATAATAATCGACTATCTTGATTGGAAATTCATTAGTATTACTAAAAAACACTTCTAACTTAGACAACCTATTAGCATCATCATAGCTCAATACACGCTTCTCTTTTTGAGCGTTAATAACCTCGATTAAATTTCCATTACTATCATAACTGTATACTTGCTGTGTATTGGTACCAATAAAATCATGCTTTGCCTCAGTTATTAACCGATCATTTCTATCGTAGGTATAGGCTGTCAAACGTCCTTCAGGATCTTTGACTTGTATTAGGTTATCACGAGAATCATAAACAAACTCTGTTTTCTTTTCCTTACCATTAACAGGATCAATGATTGCAATCAAGCGATTTAAATTATCATACTGATAATGTACGTTATTTTTCAGCGCGTCAGTTTTAAGTATAAGGTTACCAGCCAAGTCATAACTATTGTTACGTATATTTTCAAGATTATTTGCTACCTGTTTATTTTGCTCGACTCGATTACGCTTATCATAAATCAATTCTTTAGCATAAAGAGGGTATTCAATTTTTGATAATTGGTTCTTATGATACTTGTTTTCAGTGCGATTCCCCTCACCATCAACCGTAGCGGCCAACCGATTTTTCTGATCATATTCAAAGTCAATAGATGCGCCTTCAGCATCAGTAATAGTAGCAATTCGATTGCCCTTATCGTAGATAAATCTATGTACGTTGCCAGCATCATCAATATCAGTCAGCGGTAGTCCAGAGGCATTATAGGTTACATTAAGACTTGTATTACTTGCATCGGTAATCTTGACCAACTGACCAACGTTATCAAATAAGTAAGTATTACCTTGGCCATACGGATTTAGAGCCGAAATCAAATTACTTGCAGAATCGTAGTTCTGAGTCCAAGTTTTCTTACGAGCATCCACAATGGTTTTAGCATTACCATTACTATCATAATCTCGATATTCAGTGTTATGATCCTCCGGGTCAGAAACTTTTATGATATTACCGTATCCATCATAGTCCCAATTAGTCGTAGCTAAGGTAGTATTACCTGCCACGGATTCACCCGTAGTCACGGTAATCATTTGGCCATACCCGTCATAGGTATAACGGATAGTACGTTGCTCGGAAGTCCCCAGAGCTTCAGTCAGAGTTAATAAATTACCATTACTATCATATCCATACTCGGTAATAACACCGCGCTCATCCCGCTCACGTAGCGGTAAGGTTAGCTTGGTATTCCAATCAGTAGTGGTATAGCTGCCATCGGCAAACTCGGTACGGGTGATATTACGGAAAGTATCGTAATAGTATTTGGTTTCCAGGCCACGGGCATCCGTAGTGACACTACTGATTAGCCTAACTGGCTCCATATCAGCAATAGAAAATCTACCGGAACCACCGCCACTCGATCCCTTAGAGGAGACTTTAAATTGATCGGCGTAATCAGATGCTGTGTTATCTCCGGAATATTGGTAGGAAATTTCGTACTGTAGCTCTCCACCTATCGTTTTCTTAATTAGCATACCCGAGGAGTCATACCAGGTTTCAGTGACTACACCTGAGGTATCTCGCTGAGTCAGTTTGTAGGTTTCATTGCTACTATCGTAACTATGGCTATAGCTGGTACCAACACCATCGGCATTCACATAACCATTGATATCACCATCGGTATTAGTGGAATAGGTTGTAACACGGCCATTGGGGTCAGTCATACTTTTTAAGGTACGCTCACCACTGGAAAGGGTACGATACTGGTAGGTCCAATTAAAACCGCGCATATCGGTAACAGAAATCAGCTGCCGATAATTGAGACTATCACTACTGTCCTCACCGTAGTGATAAGTCACTACGCGGCCTGAGTAATCTTCCAGTTTTTCTAACAGGTAAGTGGAAACACTGTCTCCTTCCACTTCACCTTGTAATTCTTGCCAGTGGTAAGTAATTACCGTGTTACCGTGGTGGTCTTTTACGTATTTTACCCGGTCTCCTTCATACTCCAGGGTAACCCGCACGTTATTTTTATCTTGGTAGTATTTCAGGTTACCTGCTTCATAAAAAGTTAGGTTGCCCTTTCTATCTTTCCAAGTGTAATTATTGCCATTCTTAGTTAAAGTTAAACGGAGTTGTGCATGGTATTCATTACCCACAGGTTCAGGACAACCAAACCCATAGAAGAAGTCGTTAGGACGGTATGATTGGCCATTTCGAAACAGGAAGTATTCATGGGGTAACTTGCAGCTTTCTCCTGGAATAATGCCTGTACGGGCCGCAAGGCCAAAGCGGCCAGCACCGCCGCCACTGCTAGCTCTAAAGCGTCCCTTGTCCAGGGATTGCAAAGCTGCCAGGCGGGATTCACGCTCAAACTCCTCAAAGGCGGTTAGTTCCTCTCCTTCTAACTGGATCTTATATTCATCATAGGTAAGGATTGGATTCCATCTACTGTTCCACTCCCAGCCATTACGGGTCCAGCGGCGGGTCATACGGACATCGCCCCCTAAGACCTTAACCCGCATATCCTCAAAGTCTTCGCGATTGCCGGAACTTACTGCACGCGGTGAGGTACTATCACTACTAATACCGGGTTTTGCCCATACTCCAGGTACAGCAAATAAAGTGCATAGAGTTAATGACAATCCCAAGCAAATAGTACCCACTAGACTACTATTTTTTCCCCACTTATTTTCCGTTAATCCCTGAGAGGATTCCCCGGTAAAGAACTGCATGACGATTTCCTGGTTTTAAAAGAGGCAGGTGAAAAACACCAGCCAAAAGCTGAATTCTTTGTTTTTTAAACGGCTTCCCTAAATTTTATTAGGAAAGCCTTAGTGCAACTATTGCGGGCTGCCGTTGTCCTTATTACAGTCATCGCAAGCCGGATCTGGCGCACAGCGCAAGGTTTCATCATCACTGATTGATGAGTAACCACCACCGTAGCTAGTGCCACCTCTACCACTCCCAATACCACCGTAGTAATAACGACGACCACCATCGCCGCCAATACATGAACCATAAGAAGCCGTGCCCCAGTGCGTGGAGGTTCCACCGGGCACTTCCTGGCCGTTAGCGCAGCGACTTGAGTACCCCACTTGATATTGGAATTGATGAGTACCACAGCCTGCACCACTAGCATCCCCCTCTTCTGAAGGATTGAACTCACGCAGCGCGGTGATCCGGTAAGGGATATAAACTACTTCTCCCGCTTCGAGAATTTCCGGTACATCAGCGAGGAATTCGAAGGAAACCACATCATTACCGCTGGGTAGGTTGCTACTCATCGATTCCGCTTGGATCAGGCCGTAGTTAGTGAGACTCAACTCCCCGCTAAATACATCGCCTTTTTGCATATCCGGCAGAGTTACACTGATGGGATCAAGCATAACTACGGCTACGGGGACCTGGGTTTCAAAGATAGCTTCCAAGGTAATCTCGTAGCGGTCTTCCAGGTTAATTTCATTCACCTGCCATTCCACGCTAACGATTTGATTCATCAGGAAAACATCCTCCGCAACTGTGGCCCCAGGTTTAACCCAGAGTCGACCGGATACACTTTCATGATCAAAGGCAGTGACACGATAGGCATAACGACCTGCAGGCAGGTCTTGCAAGAAAGCTTCACCGTTGGCATCACTATTGATAGTGCGGGTTTCAGATAGTACCTGCTCGTTTTGCAGCTCGATCTTGGCACCAGTCAAACCTGGGATGAGCGTATTATTTTCATCCAAGGTTGCCGTGTAGATATCACTGATATGGAAGAACGCATTGCCGATTTCCGATGTCACTACAGCCACAAACAACTGTAAGGTGAAGCTATAACCACCATCCCCTTCAACTACCAGGCGATATTCATAATTTCCCTGAGGCACAGTATTATCTGGGCTGAATGCAATATTGACATCGCGGCCTTCACCAATTTCCAAATCCCCCAGTGCGGCCGTACCCTCAACTCTTACCCATGTAGGTGCCGGATTACCTTCGCCATCTACTATACTCAGGGTGGTATTGCGCAGCGTATCGAACCCTGTGTTTTTCAACTCGATGGTTTCTGTCGTTGATCCACCCAAGGCAACGCCGCTGTCCACATAAGAGGGTGCGAATTTAATAGCCGGGCGGCTCTCCGCCAGGTTGTATTCCAGGGACACATTTTCCAGGGACTGCTCAATGCCATTTACTGATGCCAATACCTGAAAATACAAGTAACCCTGATCCGGAGCCAGGTTATCGCCAGAGAGCGAAAGATTTATAACTCCTTTCTCCTGCTCCGCCAGCTCAATGACAGACCCCAGGTCCAGGTGTAAGCCACTGGGAATTTGTATTTGCTCTTCACCCGGTGCAGCCACCGATATCAGACGCACATCACTCAGCGCTGTACCGTGGCCAGCCGTCACTGTAATCGGCATTTCCTGGGTGTAGTTACGTGGAATATTTACGCTCAGTTGCCCAGGCGTTACTGAAGAAGTTAGTACTGCAAACTCACCTTGAGCAGGACGAGAGAGGCTGTCCGGATGGATAACGGAGACCTGCCAATTACCGCTTTGTCCCTGCGGATCAAACTGGTAAGAGAAATTACCAGTGGCATCGGTAATGACTGAAGCACTGCGCTCAAAGCCACGCAATTCCATGACCAAAGACAAAGGCACATTGCTCAGGGCAGCGTCACTATCGCGGTCGAGGGCTCGCCCGGTAATAGTGATAACTTCCTCGGTCCCATAAACTTGCTGCGGAGCTACAGTATCCAACTCACCATAGTAAGCAGTTTCCTGAAGTGAAGCCTGGATGCGAGTGCCATTACCTTGAATTGCCACCTGGGTATCTTTTCCAGTGTGGTAACGGAACTGGTCAATTTCTAAAGCGATTGTGACATCATCCGGCACAGCTGCAGGGATAGCCACTTCAATCCAGTCAGAAACAAAAGCCTTACCTGGTTGGACACGTGCCACGGTTTCACCAGTGGCTACCGTAATCACATCACCGGTGAATTGCTGTACCGATTGAAGTGCAAGCAGGTTGCTATCCGTGTCTTCAATTCGTACACGTACTTCATCAGAAGTTACACTGCCGTTGCTGCGTGCCACCAGCACCTCAGTTTCTACTGCCGATGTGTTTTCCAGAGTAAAGCGGACTTTCCCAACACCACCGCGATAGAGAGTGTCGGTTTCCAGATCCAAGCGCAACGCCGCATCCCCAACGAGAACCTGATCGGCAGTATTAATAAATATCGTCTCTCCTGGAAGCGGGGATTGTTCCAGACGCAATTGAATATCACTGAGAGTATCCAACTTGTCGTAACCACCGACAATTATAGGAATTTCTACCAGCCCACCTGCTGCCACACTAAAGGCTACAGACTGGTGCTCGCGGACCGCTCCATTATCATTAACAGTCGCAAAGAGTTTGACACCGCTAATATCGCCACTACCGCGATTTTGTACGCGGAAACGCACCTCATTCATCACACCGCGCTTAATGGCTGACTCACCTTCCTGCGATTCCACCACTTCCACTGAGAGTGCCGGCAATAACAAGCTGTGGCCAATACTTGTAGCTCCCAGACTATCTTCAGCCACTACGGTGTAGCGTCGCTCAGCATTTACACCCTGCTCCGCCGCACTGAAGTCACTATCTACAAAACTCGTAGGATTGCCACTATGGGAAATTAATCCACTGGTGATTTCCTGCAGACTTTCCTCTTCTCCAACATAAACTCGATAGCCAGAAATCGCGGTACCAGTGTGATTCCACTGCAATTGAGGATTGCCATTGGCATCTACCTGAATACTCAAGTCGGAGACCGGTAAAAGACCAAAATTGAGATAAGCCGTCACACTGGGAGCAGATTCATTACCCGCCTCATCCAAGGCGGTAATCACATAGGCATGCTCACTTTCACTGGGTGTATTATCCAAGGCAATGGTATCGGGGATACCCGTTTGCAGGGGACCTACCGATTGCAAAGTTTCCTGAGTAGCATTTTCCCCTTCAGCCAACGCCAATCGATAGAGGTTATAAGTCAGTGTTTCTCCATTTTCGGAGCCACCCTCAATGTCGACACTGGGGGCCTGCCAAGTAGCAACGATACCTGCCCCATTTAACTCCAGTGCCAGCTCCGTTGGCGCTGCCGGTGGAATGCTATCGGCACCCACTTTGACAGGTACGCTCATTGAACTCACTGCGATCTGGTCGTTACTACGGCGTTCACTGGCAATACCGTAATAGTAGTTACCATCAGTGGGCAGGGTATCCTGAGTACTCGTTTCAGAAAGACGCAAAACTTCCGTAAAGTCTGCATCTCCTTCTGCCTTGCGGTACAAAACATAACGAGCATCTTCAACAGAATCCCACTGTAGCGCCACCTCACCACCAGGTAATGCAGTAGCTTGCAAACTCTGCGGAATTTCAAGAGGTGGCAAGTCACCCTGATAAACCTGGAAGTAGTTTGCCACTCGTATTTTATCGCTCTGGTTCTCCAGATCATCCTCTGCCAGGAAACTAAAGCGCAGCGTATCTACAGTGGGATTGCCCTCCTCGTCCTGGCCGGCAGAGGCTGGCAGGGTAAAGCTGCCCACCCACAGTGGCTGTCCTTGAGTAGACTGAGCGTCGCGATTAAGGATAATTCCAGATTCCAATCCGGGCACCACGGTGTTGCCCACCAGCGGTAGCAGCTCAGGCATTGCCCCAGCTTTAACTTCATCACTCAGCTGCAATATCACTTCCACTTGCAAACCATCCTGCTCGTGGACTTTTAAGGGCTCTCCGGGATTTAGTGTAAGAGCAATAACTTCAGGGCCCTCGGCATCAATCAACAGGCTGGTACCCTGTTCAATAACGGTCCCGCGATTACCCACATTATCGTGGGCAGACATCACTGCATAAGCAGTACCTGACATCATGCCTGGCTCGATAATAAAGCTACCGGTATATAGAGTGTCATCGCTGTAGTCTTTGCTGAGCTCTACTGCGATAGGCACACCACCATCTGGCGCCATAGCAAAATAGGGCTGATTGCGTAATGGCTCATCAAATTGCACGGTTACTTCTACCGTACCCGGCCCATGGCGACCACTAGCACTATCCACCAAACCGTTTGTCTGGTAGCTCACTTGCAATGCATGGGGGCCTTCACTATCAGCCTTTGCTTCTACCAAACTAGATAGACTGCCCTCAGTAGCCGCTTCATTAACCGCAGTGACAGCATAAAAATAATCACCATCCTCTGTCGGTAAGTCACTGTGTTTCAATTCGGTTAATAGCTGTGTATTAATCCGTTTTGCTTCAAGTGCCGAAGTAAATTCAGCACTGGAACGATAAACGTTATAGCCCGCTATTTGGTTATTACTGTCATCACTGCTTACTGCATCCCAGGAAAGAGATATCTGGCCCAGCTCTCGCTCTATCACCGTAATGTTACTTGGCGCGTCGGGGATGTCGGTATCTAGGTTAACTTTACGCGCATCACTTTGGGCACCATATCCTCCACGCCCTGGATATTCCGCCGCAACGGTAATCAGATTTACGCCTTCTTGCAGAGTGGTTTCCACCTGGAAATTGCCGTAGTTATCTACGGTTTCAATATCACCCACAGGAATTCCATTTCTATAAAGCTGGACCTGAGTTTGCTTTTCTGCTGTGCCGAAAATAGTGATCAATTCACGGTTGGTTAACCAGTCTTCAACTGGACTAGTAATTTTCGGTGCCGCTGGAGAATCCAGAGCCACACTAAATGGGTATTCTATGACAGTAACATTCTCCCAGATATCATAAGCTTTTACCGTTAAAGAATGCTCAGTATCCGCTAAACTCAGTAGATCAATGCTACGTATAAACACGTTTTTAATCGACGAATACTCTATACCTAGCAAATTATCATTGATATAAAACTCAACTCTTGCAACGCCAGACACATCTGTAATCGTTAACTCAATCTCTCCATCTTTTGTCATCTGCGGAGATGCTGAAAAGTCCAACACCTCTTCCTTTTGTCGATACTGTGCTAATCCAATAGATGGACCCTCTGTTTCTGCTATAGGAGTTACTGAGACTGGAGTAACACTAGGGTTGGAACCACCGGAAATATTCACCGCTGTAACTGCGACAAAATAAGTGGTGCCATTCTTCAAACCTGCTAAAGCCCAAGTTTGCTCAGTATCGTTGGATAATCCCTTTTCGTGTACTGCTTTTGGCTCCAAACCGGATATCGTTGTGAAATCATTTTCCTCTACATATATCGAGTAATGCTCTAGTAACTGATAGGGAGCTACACTTAACCAGCTCACATCAATACGATTACTTCCGGCTTCAACATTAACATCTGCTGGGTTCGGCAGTAGTGTTGTTCCTGAATCACTGAGGCCATTGGAAATATTACCATCCTTATCATAAGCAGATACACGTAGTGGATAAGAACTAGCAGCAGAAAGACCTATTACTTGATGCTGAACTGTTGCTAGTGGATCTATGATGGATGAAAGAGGTATGTCATCCACTCTCCCATCAAGACCCTCTTCGAACTCCACTCTATACCCAGATAAATCCCCACTTAAATTTGATGAAGGACTCCAATTTAACGTCAAACTATCTACTCCGGGAAAAACCATTAAATTAGAAATTTCTTCGGGCGCCTGAGTATCTAATGGTATTGCCCCTTTTGATGTTACGACAGAATTATATTGTCCCAATAAATCGTAAGCCACCACTGCAAAGTGTGTCTGAACATTTCGGGGTAATCCTTCAATACGGAATTGCTTATTATCTTGGGGTAAAACAACTACCGGTGCTTTACCAGCTATATCGTAAAAGCTATCAGCACTCTGATAAATACGATATTCATTAATATCGTTACCATTAACGAATTCATCATACTCACTCCAATCTAGTAGCAGATCGGTACCAGCGCCTACCTGGTCAATTTTTAGTTCGACCGGACCGGGGGCTGTTTTATCGTAGCGAATAGCAATAATTACTGGCTCACTTTCATTACCAGCCTTATCTCTTACAATAATAGAAAAATTATTATCACCCTCCACTAGGGCGACTTCATTCGTCCAGTTAACATCACTAGAAATAGTATTAATCAGAGTATCATTTATAAGAATTTCACTGCCAGCCTCCTTACTACCACCGATAAGCTGACTTTCAAACTTGGTTAAGCTCTGATATTGGTCAAGGGTAGTTGATACTGGCGGTGTCGTATCAAGTGTAAAGTTATATTTATGAAGACCAGATGAGTTACCAACCTTATCTAAGACTTGTACTGAAACTTCATATTCACCATCAAGGAATGGTGCTTCAGCCGTGTATTGGAGTTTATTTTCATAAATATTTGAGGAACCAGCCAAAACTACATCATTCCGCTTGATGCTTAAATAAGTATTTTGTAGATCGATACCACTCCCATCTTCCTCTACCACTATGGTTACTTGCTCTGGAGTTATATTTATTAGCCCAACCGGATAAACTCCAGAGACTAAAGGAGCCACACTGTCAACCAGGAATCGCAATGATACAGGGGATGATAAATTGCCACTTAGGTCTCTAGCTGCCAAAGTTAAGATAGTCTCGCCATCTGGTAAAGTTCTATTAATAACCCACTTGTCAGCTCCCATTTCAATAAGGAGCTCTCCATCCAACCAAATTTCGGTATTATCTTCTCGACTCCCCGAAAGAGTAATTTGGGCACTTTGAGTAATATTCAAAAATGGCGCTAAAGGAAGATCCAATATTGGACTTTGTGGAGGAGTAACATCAATTATAAATGAGCTAGAAAATTGATCATCTACAGGCTCGAGTTCAACACCATCAAGATCTTGATCCATTCCCTTCCCATTCAATCCAAAAATATTTGGACCAACTTTTAACGTATAGCTGCCCTCATCTAAAGCCTCCGCAAAATTTATCTGATACTGTTTAGCAGCGATATTATTTATAGAGCTGACAACAACTTGAGCACCATCAGAATTAGCTAACGAAAAATCATTGATATCGAGATGTTCATGATCTAATTCACTGGCAAACTCTATCGTAATACTATCTATTAATTCTCCAATATAGCCACTAGGCTCTAAAGATTTTACTTTTACAATTTGTTCAGAAACATGGACTGTTCCCTTTTCCCCAGCAAAACCATCAACTACACGGCCACCATCTGCAATTATCTGGTCAAGGTTTAACCCGTCTAGTGATTCATAATAGATGGCAACACGACCGCCACCACCTGAGCCACCATACGCTGAATATCCGCCGCTTGCAGATATTACACTTTCAGAATTAACTTTAAGTTCGCCAATGTCCAGAAAAATAGAGCCGCCACTACCACTACCATCATGACTACTATTAGCATGACTACCATCGGCAAAAATAGCACCATCTAATTGAAATTTGTCTGAAATTATGTGTATCGCACCACCACCACGCACTCCTGAGTCATCCGCTAAATTACGCCCTCCCATACCAAAATCATCAGGTGAATAATAAGTCCCATATACTTGATTAGTATAACCAGCTGAATTACCGGCATCAGCGCCTTCGCCATTACGGTCGAAGCCCCCTAGCCCACCATAACTACCACCGGCCCCATTACCAACCTCATCACTTGGAAGATAACCCTTTCCAACAACATCAATGGATGAGCCAACCCCCAAATGGAAATCATTAGTACGTAAAACAAGTCCGGAGGAAAATTTCTCAGATGCAGTAATGGTTGTTATTTTCGCGCCATTCTCAATTGTGATTGAATCAAATTCTTGATCCCTTGCGAACTCTAATATGGCTCCATCTACAACTAGATCATCATCGATAACTTTTAGGATTCCTTCAGCAATAACCTGGGAAAAGCCATCCCTAGATCCAGTAATTGTAGATGCGATAGATGAACCATCCTCAAGAATTAATTTTGCTTTTTCTACAGATAACTGGGCATCTATTACCCCCCCTAGGTAAGTGCTACCTAAACTATCTTCACACGCCTCCAGAAAGTTAACTTGCTGGGAAGAAGTGTCACTTATTGTCGTCAACTCTAGGGTTGGTGATTCCAGACTTTCAGGCTCAGGATCCTGATTGCAGCTAAAAAAGTAAGGGCTAGCTATTCGCAAGATCGCATTATTTGAAGACAAAGAGCGATCATATAGATATACAGTGCCTGCACCACCATAAGTTGAACTATTAGGACCTGTTTCCGAAAATGTTATGTCCGTTAGTTCCAGCCGGCTAGAATTTAGCATTTCTTCCTTGGAGTAATCGAAAGAATCATAGTAGATTGCAACTCGTCCGCCACTACCACTGCCTCCAATACTACTCGCTCCACCCGAGGCATCGATCAACGCACCAGCATCAGCAAATATTGTAGGCGCGTCAATCCATATTGAGCCGCCACTGCCTCCACCAGAGTCCTCCTCACTTGATCCATAAGCAAGGATCTGACCAAATAGCTCTAGGCGATCTCCGACGGTTAATTTAAGTGCACCACCTCCCCTACTACCTACGGCACCAGGCAAAGGAATTGAAATACCACCAACACCAAATTCTAATGGCTCTTTATAATCCCCAAATACACTATTAGTGTGATCACCGCCAGAACTATCACATTCTTCAGTGTTCTCACAATATTTTCCTCCAATGCCACCATAACTTCCTCCTGAGTAAGGAATACCATCCTCAATAGCAAATTGCCCCTTGCCGGTTACGTCAATGCTTGAATCATAAGAAACAAATAATTGATCGCTTATAGCTAGATCAAGGGGATATTCTGTAGATATTGGATGAGTTAAGATCGCTCCATTTATAAGAGTTAAATTGGAAAAGTCATGTTTTCCATCAACAACCAAAGTAGTCCCATCAATGATTATTGTTTTCCCATCATAAATTTTATTATCTATCGAAATCCTTGATGCACTTGTTATACTTACTGTTTCTGTATCTGCTAATATGTACTGTGAGCCAGCATCATAATGCTCTAGAACTTCTTCCGGAGATATTTTTCGATCATAAATTGCGAGATCAGCTATATAGCCATCAACCAAATTAGTCCCTTGACCGGTCCCACCGAGATAATAATTATCCTCATCAAATTCTGAATAGCAATCATCTAATACAGCAACAAGCTGGCCGTTCCTATACAACGACAGCCGACTCTCACCATAATCATCGCCATTATCATATTCATCTTCATAACTCACAACATAGTGATAAAGCTCACCAATTAACACTGGCTCTGGGTCCGGCAAAACACATGAAACGTCACTAGTGCCACCAGAAAATGCCATATGACCTGCTTTAGTCTCACCTAAATCATACTGAGTGCTACTGCTATAATCAGGAAGAATTAATCCCCAGTATTCATCCGCTCCAAATACAACCTCGTGACTACCTCTTGAAGAAGAAACTGACTTTTCAGGTATTTTTTCAAATTTTATCCATACTTCGAAGGAGAAATCTTCGGAAAGATCTAAATTTTGAGAATCAAGCGAAAGCACCTGCCCTCTTCCATCAAGACGAACAGAACCTCTTATTGCCCTATCCAGCTCAATAAAATCTACAGATTCTGCTGACTCTAAATCTGGGGCAAAATCCATAATTTCAATAAGAGTCCCATCAGGATTATCATCTAGAGGGAAATAGACTACAGGAGAATCATTGATCACAAGATCTTTATATTCTCCAATTTCAGCCTCAACAGATCCTGGCAGAAACCCAGATACTACCAAGAGCAAAACCAATAGATATTCCTTCATTCACTCCCCCAGGAAATTTAAACCGCTCGATCCAACTTGATATAAAACTGAGCAAACATCACCCGCATCTACGATTTATACTGCTAAAAACTAAACAGACACCGTTAATCAGTTTATGGACCATACACAAGACAATAAATACAAAACTACTCATTAAATTTCGCAATCGCGCTTTAGATAACCCTTCACAAAAAATCTAAACAAACTTAATCACTAAATTCAGGCTTATATTAAGAAATATAAATATTATTAAGCTACTATTACTTCATTTGAACTATAAGTCGCTTGTCGTAAGTCAAAAATCTATGGCTATTTTCCAGACGTGAGTACTTATCGAAGTTATAGAACGCAATATAAGAACCATAGCCATCTCCCAGTATATTGTTCTGTGGGTCAGAAATTTCCCACTGATCCTTAGCTTTGTATTCAGCCCAATTGTGATAATTTTCAGCAAATAGGCGACCAGAACTATTAATAGTGAAGCCCCCGATCATTCGGGCAGGAATATTTGAAGACCGAGATAACGCGACGAAGGCTGATGCGAATTCGGTACAATCTCCTTGTCGCGCTGTTATCGCATAACTCGCTCCTCGGTCTTCGGCAACATAGCCGATATTTTTAATATTTCGATAGAGCCAACGACTAATTTTTTCTGGATCGCCATCAAGCTTCGTGGCTAGAGAGGCTATTTCTGATGCTGTTGTTTCAACTCCAGGCTCACTGCCAAGATAGCGAGAATCTTCCAAAGCAAATGCTTGAGGATTGTCGGCCAGTTTTACTACAGCGGTAATATTGATAACTTGGCTCGAAAATGGAGCTAGGCCAGGTAATTCAAATAACAAAACCTGGTTACCTGACTGATCTATTTTTAACTTAAATGGAAAGTTAGCGTCGACAGACACTGTTTTTTGATAAGAATTTTGCGCTACCGGCGCAAACGTACTGAAAGCAGGGCTCGCTATATATCGATTCGATCGATTACTAACTTCAAAACTATAACGTATGGTTTGGGTGGTTCTATATATTGTATCAGTCGGTTTAACTTGCTTATACGCCCAAATACAGGCAAATACCATTATTCCCAGTAAACACGCGAGCAGACTAAACTTAACTTGGCACTTCTTATCCTGCACAGCCCGGCATCCCATCCACTCCCGCTCGCTTAGCTGCACCTAATACACTATTCCTTACAGCATTCTTTAAAGCACTTAATCCACCGGCAACAACGAAAACTTCATCTTTAAAGCCTAGCTTTAACTCTTTTGCTATACTTTGTTCTTGCCCATCTTCCGCAACAACAAATATTGGCAAGTAGCCATTTAGTGAATAATTAATAAATGCATTGCGTACCTTTGTATTCAGATTTACCCCCTCCTGGTGAGGCACTACTGGAACCCCCAAGTTTGCTAACTCCATAGCAACACGAGGTGTAGTGGCAAGAGTTACCACTCCAAAGTGGCTAAACTCAACCAAATAATCATTCGCAGACACCAAGTTGCTCTTCAACTCGGGCAGTTTTTTTGGTCTCTTACCAATAAGTATCCTTGGTTTTTCAAAGCCTGAGTTCACAAGTTCCTGACATAACTTTGCCAAGGAGTGTCTCTTATGTGGCTCCGAAAAGACTAGTAGAGATTTAGATTCAAGGAACTTCTTTGTTTTAATTTTAGAGGCGGTAATTGAGAGAATATCTTTGCGCACATATTGGTCGGTTAAATTTTTAGATGTGTCAACCAATATAAACTGATCAAGTGTACCAACTAACTCTTCATTGCGCACAAAACACAATTCAGATGTATTTTTAGATGCTTCATAAATTCCGGTGAGCAACTTACGATCGTGTGCGACTATGCAGCGATCATTATCTTCTGCAAAAACATCTTCGCCCAATACAAAATGACTACTGAAACAAAATATCAGCAACCCAATCAATTGGATTCCTGATCTACGACATCCTGTCAAGGTCACTCGCCCATATTATTCAGCCCACAAAGCAATAATGAGGCCGACTACTGAAATAGAGCTGCATGATAAAGACTAAATAAACTGATAGTCAACTTTAATATTTTTTCCAATTCAATTTATTGAACTAGTTTTCTTGTACAAACTATCCAGTTATCAAAAGGTAGCTTAACAAATTGACGTAGATACTTGAGGGTATGCTGTATACATCTGAACAGCACGGAGAATTAGAACCGCGACATCTCACCCAGGTTAACTTGCAAACAAGAAGCAATCAAATTCCTCTTGCAAAAGTTATAGCCAGTCAAAGCACTGAATAATCCCTCTTTTCCAAGTAAGCGCTGTGTAACCTCTTCCAAGGAAAGTCCCTGTTGTGTCAACTCCTGCGCTTCTCCAGATAGATTAAGCAGGTACTCATATTTTTTATTCAATTGCTGCCAACCATCCTCTACCACTCCCCTATGAGGGCAAAGGATAACGTCAAATGAATGATCCAGGACTCCCTTTATACTTTTCATTAATGTAGGGACATCTTCATCAATACGCAGGAACTTTAAGTAGTTGGCAATAAATAAATCAGCGCTAAACAGCCAGCCGCGCTCAGGCAGTAAATAGCAGGTCATATCCTTTGCATGCCCGGGACTAAATACTGGAATCACTTTTTCTTCACCAATGTAGACTTCCTCTGGAAGAGATGCCACCTCCGCTTTTCCCGCAGTTCCCCAGAAAAACTTCTGCATCGGGGGAATTCGGAAGCCTTTTTTTAATATACCAATAGTCAGATCCGGGGCCACCGCCTGCACACCGGTAAGTTTCTGGATAGCGCCGGCATTGCCACTATGGTCTTCGTGGTGGTGAGTCAGCAATAACTGCTTTAGCGGTGCGTTTTGTATAAACGGCTTGACATACTTCCACTGATTGCTGGGACCTGTATCAATTACGGTTCCATTGAGGCGATAAACAACAAAGGTTGTATTAACACCCATATTGACTCGGCCGACGCGAATAGCATCTAAGCCGTAATAATTAAAGGTTTCACGTACTGGCATAGCTGTGCCCTTGGATAGCTAGGCGTTATTTTTAGGCGAATGCCGTATCTTGGGGAATTGTATTTCCCATGAAAATGAATGACATATCCGTTCCGAACCCTAGACTGTTACGGAGGAGACACATCCTGACTTACTGCAGAATACTGAAACTAGCTGGTCGAGGGTTACTCTAGTGCCACCACTTCTATTCCGGCATCGGTATAACGCCAACGCAAATTGAATTCACACAATTGCATGCCATAAATGCGCTGAGGATCGGTCTTTTGGTATGCCGGTCTTGGATCCTGGGATAAGACCTGTTCAATTAAACGGGGGAGATCTGTACCCCAGTCATCGCGGTAGGCTTTGGCTTTATTCAGAACTGGCTCGGGGATAGTAACGGGAATTTGCACTGGAGCTGCGTCAGCAAATTCACTTTGCGCATGCGTTAACGCATCCGCATAGGGAACATAGGGTTTAATATCTAATACCGGCGTACCATCGACCAAATCTGCCCCGGCAACTATCAACTCCACTTTAGGAGAGGTACGCACCTCCAAAAGACGAATTACTGACAGCCCGATATTATTGGGACGAAAGGGCGAGCGAGTGGCGAGTACACCCAGCTTCTTATTGCCGCCCAAACGGGGCGGGCGCACTTTAGCTGACCACTGCCCAGCGGCTTGGTGAAATTGGAACACTACCCAGATATGGCTATTTTGCTCCAGACCAGCAACTGCATCTGGCGTATCCAGGGGGGGTAACAACGTAATACTGGCGCGACTGGCATCCGCCAATAGTGGCTGGCGGGGCACTCCAAACTTTTCTCCAAAGCAGGAATGCACCTGCGCAATAGGTTCTACAACCATTTAAAATCCAAACACTTTTTACAAACTACTTATCAATACCGCCGGCACACAGATATTTTATTTCCAGATAATCTTCAATACCGTACTTGGAGCCCTCACGTCCCTGTCCGGATTCTTTTACACCACCGAATGGTGCCATTTCATTGGAAATAATACCTTCGTTAATACCGACCATTCCGTATTCAAGCCCTTCAGCAACTCTCCAGATGCGGCCAATATCCCTGGAGTAAAAATAGGAAGCCAGGCCGAACTCAGTATCGTTGGCCATTTGAATGACATCTTCTTCTGTGGAGAACTTAAAAAGCGGCGCTACAGGTCCAAAAATTTCCTCTTTGAATAGATGCATTTGATCGGTCGCACCGCCTAAAACTACCGGGGAGTAGAAGCATGCACCTAAAGTGCTGGGTCCTCCAGCAACCAGGGTTTGCGCTCCTTTCTGCAGTGCATCTTCTACCAGAGATTCCGTTTTCTTCACCGCTTTAGTGGTAATCATCGGACCTATATCGACACCACTATCGAAACCACTCCCCATGGAGAGTTGATTTACCGCATCACTAAATTTCTGTGCAAACTCGTCGTAAACACCCTCCTGAACAAAAATCCGGTTGGCACAGACACAGGTTTGACCGGCATTGCGATATTTACACACAATTGCCCCTTTTACCGCTTCATTGATATCCGCATCATCAAAAACAATAAATGGCGCATTACCGCCCAATTCCATGGAGGTTTTTTTCATGGTCGCCGCGCACTGGGCTTGCAGCAATTTACCAACAGCAGTGGAACCGGTAAAAGTAAATTTCCGCACCAGGGGGTTGGATGTCATCTCAGCGCCAATTTCCGGTGCCTTGTCCCCTGCGACAATATTGAAAACCCCAGCAGGTACACCGGCCTCTTCAGCGAGTACCGCTATTGCCAAGGCAGAAAGTGGCGTTTCAGAAGCTGGCTTGGCGATAAATGGGCAACCCGCTGCAATGGCTGGGGCCATTTTGCGCGCGATCATAGCATTGGGGAAATTCCACGGTGTTACGGAACAGGTCACACCCACGGGCTGCTTAATTACTATAATCCGCTTATCATTAGAGGGTGGGCTTATCACATCACCATATATGCGCTTGGCCTCTTCGGAAAACCATTCAACATAGTTGGCGCCATAGACAATCTCGCCTCTGGCCTCAACCAATGGCTTCCCTTGTTCTGCCGTCAAAATAATGGCGAGATCATCGGCATTGGCAATTATCAGGTCATACCAGCGCCTGAGTATTTTCGCTCTTTCTTTTACCGGGGTATCGCGCCAGGCGGGCCAGGCTTTATCAGCAGCCTCTATAGCGCGGCGGGTCTCATTTGCTCCCAGGTTAGCGATACCGGCTACTACTTTGCCAGTTGCAGGGTCCAGCACATCGAAGGTGTCGCCAGAATCAGCATCCACCCACTGACCATTGATATAGGACTGGCTGCGCAGCAACGCAGGATTCTTCAGCTTCAACATCGTATTCTCCTTGTGGTTTCTTCCCTGCCCCGCCAATAACGGGTTCACTGGTACGATTGAAATCCCACTCTGCCATTAGATCGTGGGTTACAAGTTCAGAAGCTGAAGTGCAGTACAAACCGGCAGTATCCCTTGCCAGCTTGCGGGTAACCTCAGTTACCGCCGCTTATTTTTTCTTCTTCTTAACAAACTTCATCAGACGGCGCTTTTTGGCCTTCTGGCGGTCACTCAGCTTGTTCTTTTTGTCTGCGTAGGGATTGGAGCTGGTACGGAACTCAATTTTTACCGGGGTGCCATGCAGGTCCAAAGCCTTGCGGAAAGTCTTCTCCAGGTAGCGTACATAGTGTGACGGTACCTGTTCAGTCTGATTGCCGTGGATCACAATAACCGGCGGATTTTGTCCGCCCGCGTGAGCGTAGCGCAACTTGATGCGATGACCATGCACCAGTGGTGGTTGGTGTTCACTAACCGCCCACTGCAGGATACGAGTGAGGTGGTTAGTGGACAGCTTGTCGGTCGCACTCTGGTAAGCCCCCTCAATGGACTCATACAGGTGTCCAACACCGGTACCGTGTAGCGCGGAAATAAAGTGCACATCGGCAAAGTCCACAAAACGCAGTCGGCGCTCCAGCTCGGCTTTCACATAGTCGCGGTGATCCGCTTCCAGGCCATCCCATTTGTTCAGGGCCACAACCAATGCGCGCCCCGCCTGCACTACGCTGCCCATCAGGTGCATATCCTGGTCCACCAGGCCCTCGCGGGCATCGATCACCAGCACCACCACATTGGCATCTTC
Organism: Microbulbifer sp. A4B17; assembly: GCF_003076275.1. Lineage (NCBI taxonomy): Bacteria > Pseudomonadati > Pseudomonadota > Gammaproteobacteria > Cellvibrionales > Microbulbiferaceae > Microbulbifer > Microbulbifer sp. A4B17. Next base: position 1,057,106 of record NZ_CP029064.1, on the reverse strand, counting down.
CACCGCCTGCAAGGTTTTGACGATAGAGAACTTCTCCACCGACTCCTTGATATTTTTGCGGCGCCGAATACCGGCGGTATCGATCAGGGTGTAGGGCTTATCATCGCGCTCATAATTGATATAGACGCTATCCCGGGTTGTGCCGGGCTGATCGAATACAACGACCCGGTCTTCACCCAACAGGCGATTGACCAGGGTGGACTTACCCACATTGGGGCGGCCCACAATGGCGATCTTGATTCCGGTCGCTTCCTCAGCTTCCTCTTCAGCCTCCTGTTCTGGCAGATCCTCGATGACTCGCTGCATCAGGGTGCGAACACCACGCCCGTGGGTGGCAGTCGTTGGGAAAAGCTCGCCGATGCCCAGCTCATAAAACGGTGCCAGGGCAATATCCGGATTTACTCCATCAACTTTGTTAGCCACCAGGAAGGTGGGCTTGGAGCGGGTGCGCAGGCGCTCGGCGATCATCTCATCCGCTGGGGTCAGGCCAGCGCGGCTGTCCACCAGAAAGAGTACGAAATCCGCTTCTTCGATGGCCTGCATTGACTGTTCAGCCATAGCCGCATCAATGCCTTCTTCGCCACCGGAAATACCTCCGGTATCAACCAGTAACAGCTTGCGCCCGTCAATTTCAGCCTCACCATATTTGCGGTCACGGGTGAGTCCGGCATAGTTGGCCACCAAGGCATCGCGTGTCTTGGTCAACCGATTAAAAAGTGTGGATTTGCCCACATTGGGGCGCCCGACCAGGGCAATTACTGGCAGCATACAAATTCTGGTTTTAGCCGAATAAAAAAATACAAAAGCCCGCGCAAGGCGGGCGATCTCAATAAGCCTGCTTAACAGGCTCCATTTGTGGGCTCTGGGCCCTAGGGCGAACAGCTTGTCCGCCTTAACAACTGGGTGCGGTTATCAGGAACCGGAGAGGCGCAAGGCCGATAGTTTGCCGTCATCCGACAGTACAAACATCAGGTCGCCATCTACCAGGATGGGAATACGTATCGCATCGCCATCCACCTGCTCGCGGCCAATAAATTGTCCGGTAGTGGGGTCCAGCACATGCAGGTAGCCTTCCAGATCCCCGACAACGACCACGTCCTGGAAGAAAGCTGGCCCACTCAATTCGCGGCGCAACAACTCGTTGTTGCTCCACTCTATCTGTCCGCTGCCCACATTGTAGGCGTAGACACTGCCGGAGGCATCACTGAGGTAGACATGGCCACCGCCCACTGCCACTTCGTGGTGAGTGGAGGCATCGCGAGCCCAGAGGCCACGACCATTGTCCTTGGACAGGGCGACAACCCGGCCCTGGTAGCTGGCGGCAAACACCAGATCACCGCGCACAACCGGAGCGCCATCGATATCCACTACTCGCTCCAGCTCCGCAGATCCCTGGGGAATTGCAACACGCTGTTCCCAGCGCTGGATACCGTCACGGGCATCCAGGGCCAGCAACTTGCCGTTATCCAGGCCAGCTATCACCATGCCACCGCTGATAACGGGGGCCGCCGTACCGCGCAGGGTCAATACTGGCAAGTTAGTATTGTGGCTCCACAACTCTTCACCATTGGAGGCATCGAGGCCGACCAGCTTTCCGTCAACGGTTTGCAGAACCACCACACCCGCGCCAATAGCCGGAGCGGAAACTACTTCACCAGAAACCTGGTAATTCCACAGTTCCGAACCGCTGTTAAGGTCCAGGGCCACTGCACGTCCACGGTAATCAGACACTACCGCAATACCCAGGCCGGTACCCACACCACCGCTCAGATCTACATCCAGATCGGTTTCCCAGAGCTTGCGCCCCGAACTGCGATCGAAGGCAGTGACCTCTCCATCGCTACTGGCGGCGATCAGGCGGCCATCAATCAGGCTCGGCTGTAGCATCGCGTAGCGCTTTTGGTCGATTCCACCGATATCGGCAGACCAGACCTCTTGCAGGGCAACGGTGGAGTTAATATCCACCAGTTCGACGGGGTCGACATCTTCCTTCTCGTCATTAGAGGCGCAGGCGGCAAGAGCTACCGCTAGCGCCACCGCTGCAGTGCGACCCGCAGCGCGATTCAGAAATCCCATTACTCGTCTCCCTCAGATACAGGCTCGGTTTGGTTCTGAGCGTCACTGCTCTCGGTTACCGCCAGGCTTTCCGCCTTCAGGCGCAGAAGTTGGGTGTTGCCCGCTTGCTCAGGCAGCAGTTCTGTCAATGCTTGCTCGTAAGCAGCACGGGCACCAGCGGTGTCACCCTTTTGCTTCAGGATATCACCTCGAGTCTCAGAATAAAGGGCTGCGAATGCCGGGGGCACAGTGCCCTCGAGCAATTTCAGTCCTTCATCCGGCTCACCCCGAGCTGCAACAACAGCCGCAAGGCGGCGCTTAGCGAGCAGCTCCAGGCTGGTTTCACTGGTGTTGTCCAGTACCCACTGCAGTTGTTGCTGCGCGGCTTCCAGGTCGTTGCTCTCTGCAGAAATAGCTGCGAGACGCAATGCAGCCTGGCTCGCGTAAATACGCTTGCCAAAGTCATCTTTAAGCTGCTCGGCCACATTCCTGGCAGTGGTGAGCTGCTTGTTGTCCGGCTGATTGTTGTTGGCGGAGACCGCTTCAACAAAAGTCTGGTACAGGTCAGAGGCCGCTTCAGCCTTGGTGCGCTGATCTCCCTGCCACCACTGATAGCCGAAGTAACCGGCCAGGGCCAGCACCACGCCAGTCATAATTCCCTTGCCATTTTCCGCCCACCAGCGTTTTAGCGTTTCTATTTGTTCTTGTTCGGTAAGATGCTCAGACATTGGGTAATTTGCCTTTCCTGTAGATTACTAACTTTCCCGGCGGGGGCCTCCGCCTCCCTCAGTGTTTCTTTCAACCTTGCAGCAGTGCTGCCAGCTCTTTTGGCGCCAGCGTTTGCTGCGGTTGGTCAGCGCGAAGGTATTTCACTGTAATCTGACCATTTGCAGCCTCATCTTCGCCGATAATCAGTGCATAATCGGCGCCGCTCTTATCCGCTTTCTTCATCTGGCTCTTGAAGCTTCCTCCACCGCAGTGCAGCTGCAGTCGCAGCCAAGGCAACTCGTCGCGCAGTTGCTCGGCAGCAGCCAAGGCGGCTGATTGTACATCACCCACGGCAACCAGGTAGGCATCCACCTGCTGCGAAAGTGACTCCGGCAGCACTTGCAGGGTTTCCAGCATCAAAACCAGTCGTTCAACACCTAAACCAAAACCCACTCCAAGAGTGGCTTTACCTCCCATTTGCTCTACCAAGCCATCGTAACGACCACCAGCACAGACCGTACCTTGAGCACCCAGGCTATCTGTTACCCATTCAAATACGGTTTTTCCGTAGTAATCGAGACCGCGCACCAGTTTGGGATTGATCTCATATTCGACCTCAGCCCCGTCCAGCAGCGCCTTCAGCTGACTGAAATGGGCGGCGGATTCCTCATCGAGGAAGTCCAGTAGACAGGGCGCATCCGCAAGCAGTTCCTGGGTCTGCACATTTTTGCTGTCGAGAATCCGCAACGGATTGCGCTCCAAGCGGCGCTGGCTGTCCTCATCCAACTGGTCACGGCGCTCACTTAAATAAGCGACCAGGGCGTCTCTATAGGCGGCGCGGCTGTCGGCGTTGCCCAGGGAGTTAATCTGCAGGGTGACGTGGTCGCTGATACCTAGCTGACGCCACAGTCGCGCGGTCATAATCAGGATTTCTGCATCGATATCCGGTCCTTCGATACCAAACACCTCGACACCAAACTGGTGAAACTGGCGCAGGCGCCCCTTCTGCGGGCGCTCATAACGGAACATAGGGCCGAAATACCAAAGGCGTTGGGGCTGGATCAACAGGTTATTCTGGATAGCCGCACGCACGGTGCCAGCAGTGCCCTCGGGGCGCAGGGTAACGCTGTCACCGCTCTTGTCATCGAAGGTGTACATTTCCTTCTCGACAATATCGGTGGCCTCGCCCACTGCGCGGCTAAATAATTGGGTCGCCTCCAGGTAGGGAGTGCGAATTTCGGTGTAGCCATAACGGCTGGTGAGTTCACTCAGTGTGGCTTCCACGTACTGCCATACCGGGGATTGCTCCGGTAGCAGGTCGTTCATGCCGCGAATTGCGCGAAGCTGTTTCAACGCTGTTCCTTAATTTTTCACTCAATTAACTTGCTGGTGCACAGAGAGCCAATGCCTTCTATGCTTTGGCGATGATGTCGGCTTCGCGCTCGGCCTTGGCAGCCGCCTTCTCGCGAATCAAACGCTCCAGATCATCGACCAGGTTTTCATTCTTAAACTTGCGGTCAGGCTGGCCGTCCACATAGATTGCATGGCTCGGGGTACCGCCGGTCAGGCCCACATCCGCTTCTTTTGCTTCGCCGGGGCCGTTAACGATACAGCCAATTACTGCCACATCCAGCGGTGTGGTCACATCTTCCAGACGAGTCTCCAATTCGTTCATGGTTTTCACCACGTCGAAGTTCTGGCGCGAACAACTGGGGCAGGCAATAAAGTTGATACCCTTGCTACGCAAACGCAGGCTCTTGAGCAGGTCCCAACCAACTTTGACCTCTTCCACCGGATCTGCGGCCAGGGAAACCCGCAGAGTATCACCGATACCATCCAGCAACAGTGCACCAAGACCAATAGCCGATTTCACCGTACCGGCACGCAAGCCACCGGCTTCAGTAATACCCAAATGCAGCGGTTGTTCAATCTGTTGGGCCAGCTTGCGATAGGCCGCAGTGGCCATAAAGATATCCGATGCTTTTACACTGACCTTAAAGTCCTGGAAGTCCAGGCTGTCCAGGATCGACACATGGCGTAGGGCTGACTCTACCAAAGCATCTGGCGTGGGTTCGCCGTACTTTTTCTGAAGATCTTTTTCCAGGGAACCCGCATTAACACCGATACGAATTGGGATATTCAGGTCGCGGGCTTTATCCACTACCGCGCGAATACGCTTCTCACGGCCAATATTACCGGGATTAATACGCAGGCAATCCACCCCCAGGTCTGCGACCCGCAGGGCAATACGGTAATCGAAGTGAATGTCTGCGACCAAAGGGACATTCACCTGTTTTTTAATTTCTCCAAACGCCTCTGCGGCATCCATGCTGGGCACAGAAACCCGCACTATATCGGCCCCGGCCTGTTCCAGACGCTGAATCTGACCAACAGTAGCTTCTACATCGCAGGTTTCGGTATTGGTCATACTTTGCACCGAGATCGGAGCATCCCCTCCGACCGGTACATCACCCACCATGATCTGGCGCGACTTGCGGCGGACAATGGGAGATTCAAATTGCATAGGCTGACCTGACGGTATTTCAGATAAAAATCGAGGGGGAGATTATAGAGAGATTGGGCGCAAACCTACAGAGTTCACGCCCAAACGGGGGGAGATCATATCAATCGCCAACAATCAGGCGGCGGGTACGGCGGTCGCCAATTGGCTTGCTGTCGATGGTTTCATCGCGATAAACCACATGGGTTGCACGGGCATTCCCCAGCATCAGCTCAAATGGGGCGCGTCCATCCAATGCTTTGGAGCTGCCAGCGGCTTGAACACCAGCCAGCAGGACAACACCTTGTGCGTCTTTCACCTCAACCCAGGCATCCTCATCAAAACGCAGCCGCAGAGCACCCTGCAGAGCCTGATCTAACTGGGCCACCTGAGTGGGAACCGGTTCACTCACGGTTGCGATGGAAACCGCGGGCTCAGATTTTACTGTTTCAGCAATGGCAACCTCAGGCTGAACATCAGCAACCTCGTTTGCGGCGGGAGCAAATGTCGCGGAACTCAATTTCTCAACCACTACTTCTTGTGGCTCAACCCCATTTACAGGACTAGCAGCAACTTCACTGGCTACAGGGATTTCGGCAACCAATTCAGCGTTGTCCTCGCCCAAGGGGATACCGGGAATATTGACCGGGGTTCCGTATTTCCACCAGAAGACGCCGCCAGCGAGTAGCAGAGGTATAAGGGCCAGAGCCCCGTGCCCCCGTTTGCGTGCGGGTCTGAAGGCTTCCGCCTTCGTGATTCGTCGGGTCTCATTGCGCTGTGCTGGCTGGGGCCGGTCCCTGTCGTAGGCTTCCAAGACCGGCTCAGCAGGAACATTCAACTCACGGCAAATGTTTCGAATGTAGCCTCGTGTGTAGACGGGTTCCGGCTGCCGCTCATAATTATCACTTTCGATCCACTCGACCGTGTTATCGATAATACAAAGACGTTGCGATAGCTCCGCGCGGGACAGCCCCGCCGCTTCACGGGCAGCAAGCAAGAGACTGCCGGCAGAACCTATAGAAGTTTGCGTACTGGATACGACCTCACCGCCATCGCAGTGCTCGGGACTACTATCCGTCATTACCACTCAACTCCTGATATTTCAGTGTCTCCGCAGAGTACGGGTACAAATTCTTCAAAGCAAGGGCGTAACTACGCTCCTTGTCGCGATTGCCAAACACCTTTTCAATACGAATACCCAACCACAGTGACTGGGGGGTCTGGCGATTTTTTTCACTGAACTGGTCTAGATATGCCTTGGATTTTGCATAATCGCCAGAGTTAAATTTCAGTTCGGCCATTTCGATCAGGGCCAGAGGCAAATCGGGGTTCAATGCCAGGGCCCTGGCATAAGCCCCTTCCGCCTTCTCCACAAACCCCAAACGTGCGGCCGTGCGACCATAGTTGACCAGGGCGAATGAGCGGCGGTTGTAGGTGAGGTCTGTAGAGGCGTATTCGAACTGCTTTAGAGCTTCTTTATAACGCTCTTGCTTATAGAGGAAAACACCGTAATTAGAGTGGGCCATGGAAAACCCATCGCTATAGCGCAGGGCTTTTTTAAAGTGAGACTCGGCAATATCCAGCTCGCCGTCTACTTGGTAGAGCAACGCCAGGCCGTGATGTGCCAACGGATTTTTTCTACCTAATTCCAATGCACGGTTCAAATGGCGACGGGATTGCTCCCTGTTATCTGGATCACGCAAATAGCGTAGCCCCAATTGAACATGGGTCTCCAATGCCTTATCCAGATCAACCTCTTTGCGCTCAGCCCCTCCAGAAGTTACACAGCCCCCCAACAGAGTACCGAGCAGCACTAGGAGCGAAAGGCTCTTAAATTTCGCGGACACTACATCACCTGTATCTTTATTCTTCACTTATCGGCCCAGAGAGATTGTGCGGGTGTTACCAATACACCAATCAGTGCCGCAGCCAATCCCTGGACAAAGCGAGCCCGCAAAACACAGCAAACCCGACATCGATCACTAGCGTCCGTTGATAGTGATAAATGCGCGAATCGGTATTTTCTGTGAGAAATCTGTTTCCGCCTCAGCTGGCGCTTCCCAAAACCCTATACTGCCGGAAAGCCTTGCCAGTTGCAGCCCTAAAACCCAATCAATTCCATTTACTGATGACTTTGTCAGGTATTGCCATTCCACCAGTACCTCGGTACTGGTGGAAAAAGTAAAAGAAATGCAGCAAACATTTAGAGTTGATTACCCTCCTGGTCTTGCGCATCCAGCTGCATGCCGTCGGGGCCACTATCACGAGGTGGAATCAACGACTGGACCGCGTTGGAACTGGTATTTGCGGCATCTGGATCGGTTAGGGCCTCGAGAAATGCCACCAGTAAATCAACTTCGTCATCGTCCAGGTTGACAGCACCATCGCCATTTTCAGCCAGCAGCGCCTCTGTGAGGGCTTGACCATTAGGGGCAACTTTTGCCGCACACTCACCCACTTCAGCAAATTGATCCAGATCGCACATTTCGCTGTTTGTGAAGTACTGTGAGACGGAGTCGGCTCGGCCGGTATAGTGCTCAACGTTTCTCTTCAGAGAACCGAATTGGCCAGCGTGCCCCCAGGGACCGGTAAGCGCGACATTGAGCAGGGTGGGAGTGCGGAAACTGCCGCTACCGTTACCACCTAGATCGGCACCATTGCCACTCTCATCCTTACCAATACCTATCTGTGGATAACTGACCGCCCTTAAGCCCTGATTGGAGAAGAAGGCACCTGAGTGGCAATTAGTACACCCTGAATTGCGTGTCAGAAAGGTTATTGCACCGCGTTTTTCATCATTATCGAGGGCTGTGAGATCACCATCAACATAATCAAAGAAAGGGTTGTCGATGAAAATCTGCACCGCCTCATAGGAGGCGATTGCCTCGGCAATTCTGCTGAAATTAATTGCTGAATCGCCAAAGGCCGCTGTGAACATCGCACCCCAAGAGTCCTGGCTCAATTTCGTAGCGAGAATATCCTCGCGGTAATCGGTAAAGCCATCATCGCTGGTGTCGTCGTAGCCAAACTGAGTGATATCCCCCATCTCTGCAGCCTCAGTGACCGGGAAATGGGCCTGGGCCATCATCAGTGCCAGGGTTCCAGTACCCACTGCTGCCTCAGTATTGCGAGTAACATCCCGGGAGTCTGTTCTAAGCCCCCCATTACCATTTATGGCAACGCGGTTATCCCAAAATAAGCCGCTATCCCAAAGTGCAACGTTACAAATCGGTTGGGCATTACGCGGTACCAGCGGCACTTCATTCTGACCGTCAGAGCGACCGGGGCCCACTAGATCAGCATCGACAGGATCGACACCAATCGGCATGGATAAATCATCCCCACCGCAGCCTATTGCCGGGTGGTGGCAAGAGGAACAGGATACATCGCTATCGGCACTCAAGCTTTTGTTATGAAACAGGCGCATACCCAACTCCACCATGGCAGGGTCCTGCTCACTTCTCACCCGGGCCGCAAATGCGCGCATATCTTCCAACTGCTCAGCCATACCAACATCTTCCAAAACTGCCTGCAAGCAGCTGTCGAGGCTGCCATCAGCAATATTTACGGCTGAACGTGCATTTTGACATTCGTCGAAATCAGAAGTCCGGTTATCAGCACCGTCTGCATCTGAGCCATTACTGAGTCCATCATTAGTGTTATTCACTAATGTTCTGGCTGTGACGCTGGCTGTTTCGTCCTCGCTGTCGACATCGCCGGTAGTTACCGAATAGGTGTACTCGGTATCCACCGAGAGACCTTCATCGACATAGTACCCCTCAGCGGTCTCCGCAACTCTCACATTATCCCGGTAGATTACATAGGTCGCACCAGTACTCTCCCAGGAAAGGCCGATGCTGGTGCCGGAAAATGCATTGCCAATCAATTCAGCAGGAACGATCCCCTGCCCTGAATCGGTGCCATCATCACTATCGTTATCAGAATCACTGCTACCATCATCATCGGAATCATCGCCAGAATCTCCGCCGCTTCCAGTATCTGTAGTCTCTGTGGATGAATCACTATCGCTGCTGGAGGAACCACCTCCTCCACAGCCCACCATCACAAGAAATAAAGGTAGGACCAACAGCTTTACCAGCGCAGTCGGCGATAGTGTTAATTGATTTTTATCAGCGTTCATAGTTCTTGACCTGCCCGTCAATGACCTTTTCTTATCCCGGGTTCTGGACAGCAAATACAGACCTAAGTGCCAGTACTGACGCCAAAGGGTAAGGAAACACTTACTGAGTAATTGCAAATAAAACCGCAAATTAAAGTTCACTTAAATTGAGACAAGGTAACTTCCGCCTTGCCACAGGCACAGACAAGTCCCTTAAGTGAATAATAGCTAGGCCTACTGTATCGACTTAAAGGAGGAAGAACTGCTAAGAAAGTCGCAATAGAGCATTACATACGCTCTTACAACCGAGGCTTTAATAAAAACTAATAACCACATCACTTGTTCAAGCAAGCACACAAATTAAATATTTAAATTTGGCTCTTCGCGACCGTTAGTCCCATCAACTATTTCTACCGATGTTTTACAAAGATGGAAAGTGAGAAGAGCCTGAAGCAGAAACAAACTGTATTCAAAAAATATATAACAGGCAAAAAAGCTGTTCATAATTTCTAGCAGCTTTGAAAGTAGTAGTTGACAGCTGGCCGGTTATTTCAACTTATGTCCACAATAAAACGCAGCCAACATGTTTATCCCCCAAGTGAGTCAGCGCTCCGTGTACTATAGACTTCTGCCAGCCCCGTCTCTTGCATCCAGCTGCATCCCATCGGGACCACCATCGCGGGGTGGAATCAGGGACTGGATTGCATTTGAATTGATATTCGCTGCATCCGGATCGGTGAGGGCCTCAAGAAATGCTGCCAAAAGTTCGGTTTCATCTTCATCTATAGGAAGAGATGCGTCGCCATCTATCGCCAGTATTGCCTCGGTTAATTCCAGGCCGTTGGGAGCAACTTTCGCCGCACAGTCATCGAGTTCATCAAACTGATCCAGGTCGCACATTTCACTGTTGGCGAAATACCGGGACACCGAATCCGCTTGGCCGGCATAATGCTCGATATTTCTTTCCAGGGAACCAAACTGCCCAGCATGCCCCCAGGGTCCAGTTATCCCCACATTGAGCAGAGTTGGAACACGGAACCCCCCCAGGACAGCGCCTCCCCAATCAGCACCACTACCACTTTCATCTTTGCCGACACCAATCTGGGGATAGTTGACAACTCTTAACCCCTGGTTAGTAAAGAAGGCACCCGAGTGGCATATGCTACAGCCAGAACCGGGGGTAAAATAGGTGATTGCTCCACGCTTCTGGTCATTATCCAAAGCGTTCAGCTCTCCGTCGACATAGTCAAAGAAGGGGTTGTCGATAAAAATATAGACCGCCTCATAGGCAGCAATCGCCTGTGCAATCCTGCTGAAGTCGATATCGGAGTCGCCATAAGCATCAGTAAATAAGGGGCCCCAGGATTCCTGGTTGAGCTTTGTTACGAGATACTCCTCGCGGTAATTGGTAAGCCCGTCATCACTACTTTCGTCGTAACCAAATTCGGAAATATCTCCCATCTCAGCGGCATCCGTTACGGGAAAATGCGCCTGGGCCATCATAAGAGCCAGAGTCCCCGTGCCTACTGCCGCTTCGGTATTATTGGTTACATCCCTTGAGTCAGTTCTAAGACCCCCGTCGCTGGTAAGGCTAACTCGGTTATCCCAGAAGAGCCCATTATCCCAGAGCCCAACGTTACAGATAGGCTGGGCATTGCGCGCCACCAGCGGCACTTCGTTCTCACCATCGGATCGCCCTGGGCCCAGCGTGTCGGGGGCAACAGCGTTAACGCCGATGGGCATAGAGAGATCGTCACCAGCGCAGCCTATTGCTGGATGGTGGCAAGAGGAGCAGGAAGTATCGCCGTTGGCACTGAGGCTCTTACTGTGAAATAAACGCATTCCCAGCTCAACCATCGCTGGGTCTTGCTCACTCCTTACCCTGGCAGCAAAAGCGCGCATATCCTCTAACTGCTCCGCCATTCCCACCTCATCCAGTACCGCCTGCAAGCAGCTATCGAGGCTATCATCGGCAACGTCTATCGCAGTACGCGCATTTTGGCACTCTTCAAAATCAACGATCCGCTTATCAATAGTATCGGCATCAGCACCATTGCTAAGGCCATCATTAGTGTTATTAACCAGTGTCTTTGTAACAACACTGTCAGTTCCACTACCAATATCCCCCACACCGACCCAATAGGTATATTCTGTATTTATTGATAAATCCTCATCGACATAAAAGTTATCGGTAGTTTCAGCGATTGCTTCTCCATCACGATAGATAGTGTAAGTCTCTTCAGAGTCCTCCCAGGAAAGCCCGATACTGGTGCCGGAGAAGGGGTTTGCGATCAACTCAGCAACGACAGTACCCTGCTCTGAATCCGAGCTGGAATCATCACCTGCATCGGAGCTATCCCCGGAACTGGAACCACTACCAGTTTCGGTAGTTGACCCATCACCACTACTGGAGGAACTGCCGCCGCCACAACCAGCAAGCAAAAGAAATATGGATATGACCATAAGCTTTGCCAGTACTGACGGCGATAGAGTAAATTGCTTTTTTTTATCGTTCATAAATATTGAACTGTCCCTTCAATAATTTTTTTATTCCAGATCCCAAGAAATAAATGAATTATCAATTACTTCGGCAATACGCAGAGGCACTAATGTCTCTATATATCGTTATTCGGGAACTTGGGCCTGAGTCCACTGAAATTTGTTCCAGATCAAAAAAGTGACTGGAAGGCATGCTCTAGCAACATGGTGCTTTTATTAACAGTGGAAATGCAGGTGCGGCTACTGCATCACTTCAGTGCCACAATACCTGCTGAAGGTGTTGCACCAGCGGATACCCACTGTACTCGCCATTGGGATATTGCAAGCCAATTGCAAATAAGAAAAATAAGATCGTTTTAGTTTAACGGTATGCATATATCTAACACTCCCATCCAGGGTAAAGTTTCCTAGAGCGTTAAACGTTAGACAGGGCAATTCCGTTGACAGGGAAAAATAAAAAAGAAATGAACGTTCAGGCCGTACAATAATTTATACAAGAAAAGACAAGACCTGAACCTGTTTGGCTGCCAGAAAATTGACAACCAGTTTCACAAATTATTAGCGATTAGTTCATCATCCTGACAGGGCGTTCCGCATTGCGGTAACGCTCAGAACGGCGGGTGCGGTCGTTAACACTGCCTGCCAGCTGACCACAGGCCGCATCAATATCATCGCCGCGCGTAGTGCGCACGGTTACGGTATACCCTTTGTCGAGCAAAATCTGCTGGAAACGGCGCAAGGCGTTGTTGCTCACTCGCTGGTAGTCAGACAGCTCAAACGGGTTAAAAGGGATCAGGTTAATTTTCACCGGAATATCTTTTAACAGTTCTGCCAGTTGCTCAGCGTGCTCCGGGCGATCATTTACCTCGCGCATCAGCGTGTATTCAATGGTCATTTTACGGTGCGTATCCGGCATGCGCTCAATATAGCGCTTGGCAGAATCCAACAGCACTGCAATTGGGTATTTCTTATTGATCGGCACCAGCTCGTTGCGCAATTCATCGTTGGGCGCATGCAGGGAAATCGCCAGGCTCACATCGGTAACATCGGCGAGGCGGTCCAGTGCGGGCACTACACCGGAGGTCGACAGGGTGACGCGGCGCTTGGAAATGCCGTAGGCGTTGTCTTCCATCATCAGGTTCATGGAATCGACCACATTGTCGAAATTGAGCAGCGGCTCACCCATGCCCATCATTACCACGTTGGTAACCTTGCGTGGTCCTTTCGGGTCCAATTGACCGAAAGATTTACAGGCAATCCAGACCTGCCCGATAATTTCTGCCGCCGTTAAATCGCGGTTAAAGCCCTGCTTGCCAGTTGCACAAAAGCTGCAATCCAGGGAACAGCCCACCTGGGAGGAGACACACAGGGTGCCGCGATCACCATCGGGGATATAGACAGTCTCGATAGCATTGCCACCGGAGACTTTAATTAACCATTTCCGTGTGCCATCGGCGGAATCCCACTGATTCAATACTTCCGGGGCACGGACTTCGGCCACTTCCGCCAGCTTTTGACGCAGGGCCTTGCTGACATTGGTCATCTCTGCAAAGTCATCAACCCCGTTCTGGTGAATCCACTTTAAAACCTGAACAGCGCGGAAGCGCTTCTCGCCCAATGATTCAAAAAAGGCGGCCAGCTTTTCTACTGAAAGGCCGAGCAGGTTGGTTTTCTCTGTGGTCATTCATTTCACCTCGGGGGAAGAATTGCACCGGTCCAGACAGACCGGTGCGACTTGTGGCGCGGATTAAGCGCGCGCGCAGATTTCGTCGTCGGCGAAGAAGTAGCTTACTTCGCGAGCAGCGGACTCTGCGGAGTCGGAGCCGTGTACAGCGTTGGCGTCGATGCTGTCAGCGAAGTCAGCACGGATGGTGCCAGCAGCAGCTTCTTTAGGGTTGGTAGCACCCATCAGGTCGCGGTTTGCCAGGATAGCGTTCTCACCTTCCAGAACCTGTACAACAACTGGACCGGAAGTCATGAAGTCAACCAGGTCTTTGAAGAAAGGACGCTCTTTGTGCTCAGCGTAGAAACCTTCAGCTTTTTCGCGGGACAGTTGAACCATCTTCATGGCAACAATGCTCAGGCCAGCTTTCTCAAAACGGCTCTCGATTTCACCGATTACATTCTTGGCTACTGCGTCCGGCTTGATGATGGAAAGGGTACGCTCCAGGGCCATGGTTATCTCCAAATTGATTTTTTGTAACTTAACTTAGGAGTCTCTGAACAACTCTGTAAGCCCCACAGGGCGGGCCTTGAAGGCCCGCAGAGGTGTTGCGGAATTGTTGCGGAGTTGTTCAGAGGCTCCGTACATAAAGAAAGAGCAACCTGCTCAGTTGCTCTTCCCTGATATTCCTTTCATACCCACCGGGGGTACTCAATTTTTGATCACCGCATTTCGCGGCCGGCGGATTATACGGGGTATTGATCGACTTTTGTACTCTCTTGCCAATACTGCCCCCAAAGGCCGGTTACTCCTGCTCTTCGATCCAGGCAGCCTGGATCGCCTCGAGGATTTTCTCTCCGCAGCGCTCAGGGTCGTCATCAAATCCGGGCAGCGCCATCACCCAGTTGCGCAGGTCGACAAAGTTGACCGTCAGAGGGTCCACATCCTCGTGAGCTTCGCTCAGCTCTATGGCAATATCGTGAATATCAGTCCACTTCATGATTCAGCTTCCTCAGCGTGCAGGTCAGTGCTTTTCCGACACCTGGTTGATGGTGTACTTGGGAATCTCGACCACTAGGTCTTCATCTTCCACAATCGCCTGGCAGGACAGGCGAGACTCCGGCTCCAAGCCCCAGGCTTTATCCAGCAGGTCCTCTTCAAGCTCGTCCGGCTCTTCCAGGGAATCGAAGCCCTCGCGCACAATGACGTGGCAGGTGGTACAGGCACAGGCTTTTTCACAGGCGTGCTCAATTTCGATATCGTTGGCCAGGGCCGCGTCGATCACGCTGACACCGCTCTCCGCTTCCACCACTTTGCCCTCGGGGCACATTTCCGGATGGGGTAAAAATACTATCTTCGGCATGGGGTACTGAACCTCTGTGGTCTCAATCCGACGGGGAGAAAGTAACGACTCCCCGGCCGCCGGCAGCGCAGGATCTGCGCCTGGTCATGGTTATTTATCAAATTCGTCCAAGCTATGGCCCTGCATAGCGCGCTTGATAGAGGCGTCCATACGCTTTGCAGCAAAGGGCTCAGACAACTTATTCAAAGCTTCGATACGTCGACGAATTTCCTCTGCGTCGCCGCCGTTATGGGCCAGGCGCAAAGCTTCCATCGCGTGCTCAAGCTCATTTAACTCACCTTCGTCCAGCAGCTGGGCGCCGTTCTCACGCAGGGCCACCAACATGCTTTCCAGGGTCCTCTCCGCTTCCACCTGAGCCTCGCGCAGGGCGCGCAGGGCGATATCCTCAGCGGCGTGGGTGTAGGATTCCTGCAACATGCGCGCAATATCCTTATCTTCCAGGCCGTAAGACGGTTTAACCGTAATATCGGCACTGACACCACTGCTTTTTTCCATGGCTGTCACCGACAAAAGACCGTCAGCATCCACCTGGAAAGTTACACGGATATGGGCGGCACCGGCCACCATCGGCGGTATGCCGCGCAATTCAAAGCGCGCCAGCGAGCGGCAGTCACTCACCAGTTCCCGCTCGCCCTGCACGACATGGATCGCCATGGCAGTCTGGCCATCTTTAAAAGTGGTGAACTCCTGAGCCTTGGAGACGGGGATCGTCGTGTTGCGATCAATCAGTTTTTCCGCGAGGCCACCCATGGTTTCAACCCCAAGGGAAAGGGGAATAACATCCAACAGCAGTAGTTCTTCGCTGGACTTATTGCCCACCAGTACATCAGCCTGAATCGCGGCGCCGATTGCTACTACTTGGTCGGGGTCAATTTCCGCATGAGGGGGACGGCCAAAATAACCCTCAACCCGCTCGCGCACGCGCAGAGTACGGGTGGAGCCACCCACCAGAACCACTTCCTGCACCTCATCGGCACTGATACCGGCGTCGCGCAGGGCGCGCTTGCAGGCGCGTAGGGTTTTGTCGATCAGGGGGTCCAGCAGTGAAGCCATGGTGTCGCGGTCGAGCACACCGGACCAGTCGCCGTATTGCACTTCCACCTGCTCGACACTGGACAGGGATTCTTTTGCAGCACAAGCGCTGTCTAACAGGACTCGCTGGGTCGCGGCGTCGAGATCAGTACCCAGTCCCACTTGCTCGGCGATCCAGGAAGCGATAGTGCGATCGAAATCGTCGCCACCGAGAGCGGTATCGCCGCCGGTAGACATGACTTCAAACACACCCCGGGACAGGCGCAGAATAGAGATATCGAAGGTGCCGCCACCGAGGTCATAGACAGCGATCACACCCTCTTCGCCTTTATCCAGGCCGTAGGCAACAGCCGCTGCTGTGGGCTCGTTGAGCAGGCGCAGGACTTTCAGGCCCGCCAGTTGGGCGGCGTCTTTGGTCGCTTGGCGCTGGGCATCATCGAAGTAGGCCGGCACGGTGATCACCGCACCATCCAGCTCACCGCCCGCTTTGCCGTAGAGCGCTTCGCGGCCGCGCGCGGCTAGTTTTTTCAGGATTTCTGCCGATACCTGCACCGGGTTTACCGGTCCGGCTGCAGTTTCAATCGAAGGCATACCACCACTGCTCTCAGCCAGGCGATAGGGCAACTGCTCACCAAAACTTTTGATATCTGCAACACCTCGCCCCATCAGGCGCTTGATAGAAATCATGGTGTTGTAGGGATCTCCTGCAGCGCACGCGCGGGCTTCAGCACCCACGGTAATCGCCTCGGCTCCGTAGTGCACCGCTGATGGCAGGATCACTTCACCCTGCTCATCGGCAATGGCCTCTGCCGATCCACTGCGCACGGTCGCTACCAGTGAGTTAGTGGTCCCCAAATCGATACCCACTGCGTGCTTGCGCTGGTGGGGAGCTGGGCTCTGGCCCGGTTCAGAAATCTGCAGTAATGCCATTAGTTATCTCTTCTTTAAGCGGGGCGCGGTACCGTCTGGCCCTCTCAGTCAGTGCTCTCGCAACTAGTCGTTGAAAAGGTCTTCTTCCAGCTCGTCAATTTGTTTCTCAAGCTTGGCCAGGAACTGAAGCTTGCGCAGAGAGTCCTCTGCTGCACCCAGGTCGCCCCCGTCATAAGTTTCGGCAAAGCGCTGTTCCTCACTGGAGATCAGCCCCCGCGCCTCAGCAATGAGCTCATCCAGCGCAGCTGCAGGATCGGGCTGCTCGCGCACTTCTTCCAGGCGCTCGCGCAACATCATCTGCTGCATCAAAAATTCAGTATCTTTGGTGGTCTGCTCGGGTGGCACATCTACCCCGGCCAACTTGAGTAGGTAAGCGGCGCGCTGTACCGGGTCGCGTAAAACGGTGTGCGCCTCATTGATCTGAGCCGCCATTTTGATGGCTAACAATTGTTCGCCCTCGGAATGGGAAGCGTACTTGTCCGGGTGGAATTCCCGCTGTAATTCCCGGTAGCGGGTCGCCAGGGCACTGCGATCTACCGCGAACGCGGGTTGCAGACCAAAAACTTCGAAATGGTTCAGGTTGGTTGCCATCTGAATATACCTACTGGGGCACAGCCTGGGACGCGGCTGAAGTTGCCGCTTACTGCTGCACGGCCCCCAACTGTCCGAGGAGCCAATAAAAAGGCCGGTATGCGCAACGCACCCGGCCTTGTGGGGCGAGAGCGAATCAGACGTGGAAACTCTCGCCGCAGCCACACTCATTTTTTACATTGGGATTCGAGAAGGTGAAGCCTTCGTTCAGGCCTTCCTTGACGAAATCCAGCTGGGTGCCGTCGAGGTAAACCAGACTCTTGGGGTCCACCACCAACTTGACGCCGTTTTGCTCAAATACCGTATCTTCGGCTTCGAACGAATCGACAAATTCCAGCACATAGGCGAGACCGGAACAGCCGGCCGTTTTGACACCGACACGAATGCCGATTCCCTTGCCTCGCTTGGCCAATTGACTTTGAATGTGGGCCTCAGCGGCCTCGGTCATACTAATAGCCAAAACAACACCTTCGCTATGTTTAGACGCTACATTTGGACGAAAAGTTAACCCGCCGCAGATTCCTTGGCTTCTACAGCGTCATCGGACTCACCGCGCTTTTCACGGATATCGCGAACCGCAGCTTTAATCGCGTCTTCGGCGAGAACCGAGCAATGGATTTTTACCGGCGGCAGCGCCAGCTCCTCTGCAATGGCAGTGTTCTTGATCTGCTCCGCTTCGTCGATCGTCTTGCCTTTCACCCACTCGGTCAGGAGGGAGCTGGAGGCAATGGCGGAACCACAGCCGTAGGTCTTGAACTTGGCGTCTTCGATAACGCCCTCGTCGCTTACCTGAATCTGTAGGCGCATCACGTCACCACAGGCGGGCGCGCCCACCATACCGGTGCCTACATTGTCCGCCTTGTCGTCCATACGTCCAACATTGCGGGGGTGCTCGTAGTGGTCAATTACTTTATCGCTATAGGCCATGACTTTTCTCCTAACTCTTGCGCGCGCTTAGTGAGCGGCCCATTCAATCTTGTTCAGGTCTACGCCGTCTTTGTACATATCCCAAAGCGGTGACAATTCACGTAGTTTCTCCACTGCCTTGCGCACTTCTGCGGCAGCGGTGTCGACATCACTCTCGCTGGTAAAACGACCAAAGCTGAAGCGCAGTGAGCTGTGCGCCAGTTCATCGTTAACACCCAGGGCTCGCAGTACGTAGCTGGGCTCCAGGCTCGCAGAGGTACAAGCGGAACCGGAGGAGATCGCCAGGTCGCGCAGCGACATGATCAGGCTCTCACCTTCTACAAATGCAAAGCTCACGTTCAGGTTGCCCGGAATTCGCTGCTCGGCGGAACCGTTGATATGGACCTCTTCCATATCCTTGATCTGGTCCCAGAAACGGTCGCGCAGAGAGCGCAGACGCTCGGCTTCCTGAGCCATTTCTTCTTTAGCAATACCAAAGGCTTCGCCCATACCGACAATCTGGTGAGTCGGCAGGGTACCGGAGCGCATACCGCGCTCGTGGCCGCCACCGTGCATCTGGGCTTCCAGACGGACGCGGGGCTTGCGGCGTACGTAAAGGGCACCGATACCTTTGGGGCCGTAAATTTTGTGGCCAGAGAAGGACATCAGGTCAATTTTCATTTCCTGAAGGTCGATCGGCAGCTTGCCAGCGCTCTGGGCCGCGTCCACGTGGAAAATTACTTTGCGCGAACGACACAGTTCGCCGATCGCAGCGATATCGTTGATCACCCCGATCTCGTTGTTGACGTGCATCAGGCTCACCACAGTGGTGTCCTCACGCATGGCTTCCTCAACCTGCTCCGGATAGACAATGCCGTCTTCGCGGGGATTCAGGTAGGTCACTTCAAACCCTTCCCGCTCCAGCTGGCGGCAGGTATCCAAAACAGCTTTGTGCTCAATTTTGGAGGTAATGATGTGCTTACCGCGACTCTGGTAGAAGTGGGCCGCACCCTTGATACCCAGGTTGTCGGACTCGGTGGCACCGCTGGTCCAGACAATTTCGCGCGGATCGGCGTTGATCAGCTCCGCCACCTGGCGTCGGGCATTCTCCACTGCTTCTTCCGCTTTCCAACCAAACAGGTGGGAGCGGGAGGCCGGATTGCCGAAATTGCCTTCCATCGTCAGCTGCTCTGCCATTTTCTTGGCGACACGTGGGTCAACCGGACAGGTAGCCGAATAGTCCAGATAGATGGGAAGCTTCATAGTCATACCGTTTCCGCTTAGTAAATCTCTAATATCTGTCTGCTGGCCCGTTTGGGCCTCAATCACAGGCCGCCGAGTACAGCGACCCTCTCTTCCGGCGCCTCGCGCATATCCTGCCGACGCGCTACTTCCTGCACCTCAGCTCGGGAAACCAGGTTGGCCAAGCTGATACTGCTGAGGAAGCTATGAATCTGATCGCTCAAGTCTGACCAGAGGTAGTGGGTCAGGCACTGTTCGCCATTGGCGCAATCCGCATTGCCGCCGCAGCTGGTGGCGTCTACAGACTCATTAACTGCATCAATGATCTGCGCCACGAAAATCTCTTTACCATCCCGCGCCAGGCGATAGCCACCGCCGGGCCCGCGCACACTGGACACCAGCCCAGAATGCCGCAACCGGGAGAACAACTGCTCCAGGTAGGACAGTGATATACCCTGGCGCTTGGATATGTCTGCCAGACTGATCGGTCCGCGATCAGCGTGCAACGCCAGGTCCAGCATGGCAGTCACCGCGTAGCGGCCTTTGGTTGTCAAACGCATATCAGCTCCCAACTGATGTACAGCCCTTTTCCGATCGGGGCGCGAGTATGGAATAACCCACTACTGTAGTCAAGTATATAACCTAGCGGGACACTCGGGTACTCAACTAGTCGGGTCGCCCTTTACCACCAGAGCGATGAATGTAATTCTGGATTGAGGTCAACATACCGCGCAGGATACCCAGCTCCATATCATCGGGGCGCACCCGACTATACAGTCGGCGCAGGCGGGTCATTGTCTGACGGGGATTATCCGGGTCAATAAAGCCCAGCTCGCCCAGCGCCTGCTGCAGGTGATCGAAGTACAACTCCATATCGCTGGCCTTGGCCGGTGGGCGATCCCAATCGGTGTAATTCACAGGCTCACCCTTTTCCGCTTCCAAGGCCGCCATGCGCACTTCGTAGGCGAGCACCTGAACAGCAGTCGCCAGGTTCAGTGAGCTGTATTCCGGGTTGGCAGGAATATGCACATGGTAGTTACAGGCCTGTAACTCTTCGTTGGTAAGCCCTCGGTCCTCGCGGCCAAACACCAAAGCAACCGGATGAGACGCGGCCTCGGCGACGGTACGCTCTCCACACTGGCGCGGGGTCAGCAGGGGCCAAGGGATTCGGCGCTCGCGAGCGCTGGTGGCCACAACAAGACCACAATCGGCCACGGCTTCTTCCAGGGTATCCACCACAACGGCGCTATCGAGCAGCTCAGCTGCCCCGGCTGCACGCCAAACCGCATTGGCTGCAGGAAATTCCCGAGGCGCTACCAGGTACAGCTGACTCAGGCCCATATTCTTGAGCGCGCGTGCCGCACCACCAATATTTCCGGGGTGTGCGCTGTTAACCAGAACCACGCGCACATTGTCGAGCGCAGCAAGTGGAGTCGTGTCTAAAGGTGACTTGGCCATACTGAAAGTAATAAATCGGTGTCATGGGGGCGCGCGAGTGTAGCAAAAACCAATCGGAATCCCTACAATCGCGTCCGTCGCAGTTAACCTGCGGCCTGCTTTTTAACCCCTTTAACCACTTTGTGCGGAATAGTTATGGAACCCATGCTAAATATTGCCCTGCGCGCGGCGCGTAAGGCAGGAGAACTGATCGAACGGGCCTGGGAGCGCGGCGACCTGATGAAATTCGAAGAAAAGACGCGCAACGATTTCGTTACTGAAGTGGATAAGGCCAGCGAACAGGAGATTATCTATCACCTGCGCAAGGCCTACCCCAAGCACAGCATCCGCGCTGAAGAAAGCGGCCTGCAAGAGGGCGCAGAGCCCGATTACGAGTGGATTATCGACCCCCTCGATGGCACCACCAATTTTATCCACGGCGTTCCGCAGTTCGCTGTCTCTATCGCCTGTCGCTATCGCGGCCGCATTGAGCACGCAGTCGTACTGGACCCCATCAAACGCGAAGAATTTACCGCGAGCCGCGGTCGCGGCGCTGCTCTGAATGGCCGTCGTATTCGCGTCTCCTCCCGGCAAGGCATGCGCGGCGCACTGATTGGAACCGGTATTCCTTTCAATGGCCTGCCCCTGGATAACATCGACGCCTACCTGGCTGCCCTAAAAGATATCGCTGGGCAAACTGCGGGAATCCGCCGCCCTGGCGCTGCAGCACTGGATCTTGCCTATGTTGCTGCCGGGCGATTCGACGGCTTCTGGGAGATGTACCTGAACACCTGGGATATCGCAGCGGGCTCCCTGCTGGTCAAAGAAGCCGGCGGCCTGATCAGCGACTTCCGTGGTGGTGAGGATTACCTGGATTCAGGCAATCTGGTTTGCGCTACCCCTAAAGTCTTCAAGCCCCTGGTACAAATTGTTGGTAAACATATGGGCCACGTGCGCTAATTTTTTTACGGCACTCCGCAGGTCAAATCAGCGGAGTGCTCAACTCACCTCTTTGAA
This sequence comes from Microbulbifer sp. A4B17, assembly GCF_003076275.1. Classification (NCBI taxonomy): domain Bacteria; kingdom Pseudomonadati; phylum Pseudomonadota; class Gammaproteobacteria; order Cellvibrionales; family Microbulbiferaceae; genus Microbulbifer; species Microbulbifer sp. A4B17. The sequence goes on along the minus strand of NZ_CP029064.1, from coordinate 1,035,043 downwards.
GCACTCCGCTAAAGCCCGGGCAAGCTGGGAACGGTCAAATTTATCCGGCAATACAGTTTTTACACCGGGTGAATTTTCCTCTCCAATAACTACCAGATGGGTCTCCTGAGTGGCTCTATCCTGTTTAAGAATTTTTACCAGGTCTCCCACCGACATTCCCGGTAGAGCATTGTGAAATAGCACAACATCCGGTGCCTGGGTCCTGGCCATAAATATGGCTTCAACAACATCAGCAGCCACAGAAAGCTGTACTTGCTGCGACCCCTGCACAAGTTTTTCCACTCGCGCCACTTCCTCAGGACGATTATCCACCAGCAACAAACTGCAACTCGGCAGTTTTGATGGAGTATCTACGGAGTTCGCAAAGGATAGAAATGATTCCGCTGCATCAATCATGGGAAACTCAATCCAGAATACCGAGCCCTGCCCTTCCTGGCTGTCAAAATCTATCCGCCCTCCCATGGCTTCAGCCAGGCGTTTGGCGATGGCAAGACCAACACCTGTGCCCTCGATATGCCCTTTTTCTTCCCCCAGGCGATTAAAAGGTTCAAATACCTCCTTACGCTTCTCTGCTGCAATGCCCTTGCCGGTATCCAGGATATTCAACCTCAACCAACCATCGGCCTGGGGAGTAAAGTTGATAATGACACGGCCATTTTCACGGTTGTATTTCACCGCATTACCGGCCAGGTTCAACACGACCTGCTTGTAGCGCATCGGATCGGCACAAATATAAGCTGACTCCCAACCGAGGGGCTCAAACACCAGACTGACACGACGGGTTTCTGCCAGGGGCTCCAACAAGCGCTTACATTCAGCGACTAATTCGGCGGGGCGTATTAATTCCATCGAAGGGCCCAGGCGCCGACTGTCGATGCGAGCAAGCTCCAATACATCTCCAACCAGGTGTAACAGGTGCTGCCCTGCGCGGCGAATCTCAGCCAAGCGCTGACGCTGGTCTGTATTGAGACTCTGGTCTAGTTCCACAATTTGGCTATAACCCAAAATTGCATTCAACGGTGTGCGCAACTCATGGCTCAGGCTGAACAATAAATCTGCCCGGTGCGCATTTTCCTCCCTCTGTAATTCCAGCTCTCGCTCCATTTGCGAAAGCCTTTCCCGGCTGCGGCTGACATCCTGTAAAACCCCCAGCACCCGCAAGGGCTGGCCGCGACTATTCAACTGGGCCTTACCGCGACAGCGAACCCAGACCACACTGCTGTCGGAGCGCCAGATGCGAAACTCTACATCCAGAGGCAGCCCCTCGCGCACGTGATCACGCATGGCCTGCTCAACCCGAGGGAAATCCTCCGCTAAAATTCGCGCCTTCCACTGCTCTGCAGCTGAAATTCCTATACTGCGTATCGGGCTCACTTCGTAACCGAGAATGCCCCAACAGGCATCATCAAGAACCATCTCGTCTGCACGTAAATCCCACTCCCACAAACCGTCTCCAACTCCGGACAGTGTTTGCAACGGGCGCTCACCGGGCAGGTTGGATAAGTAGCGCTGAGCCAAAGTTTCACTGAAGTCAGCGCAACTCCCGATCACAACGAATCCACTATCAGCCTCACGGTTTAATGCCCTTCCCCGCAGTCGTAACCAACGGAGCTGGCCGAGACTATCGTAGGCCCGAAAAGTCGCATCGAAATGCCCACCTTTATTGGTTAGCCGGCGCCGCAAAGTGATAATTCGGTCCCGCTCATCCGAATGCACTGAGCGCAACTCATCACCAGTCCAAAGGGAACTCAAAGCAAGCTCTGCAGTTTCCTCAAATAAAAGCCAAATTTCGCCCTGGGCACGCTGGACACCGGAGCCTGGGTGCCACTCCCACAAACCGCAATCCGCGTCCAACAATAAGTCCTGCAAACAGGTGGCGTGATTGGCCAGCTGTGACGCATCCAGAGAAGGGAGCTCGTCATCGGTTGCCAGCTGGAACGTTGCGCTGGATAGATTTGAAATTAGTGACTCTGACACACAGGGCTCGACTATCGAAGTTAGCTCATTAATTACCTGGCTCATGCATCCTTGCCATGAAAGAGAGCCGCGCCCCCGAAGCCTCTATATTTGGGAATGCCACGGGAGATCCTAAACTAAAGCATTATGAGCGTTGCGCAAAGTGTGGACAAAAAAAAGGCCCCGCAAAGCGGGGCCGTAATCAGCGATGATGAGAGAAAACGGGAAGTTACCCAGTGTTAATGGTTTGCCATAACCCTAAGAAACTCTCCCGAAGTGCGGGTCCGTTGCCCCGCAAGTTAACTGATGCAACCCTTATGCCAACTTTCGAAACGGCTTTATTGATTACTCCAGCTAGCATATCCAAGCCCTTCGAGAAAATAGCGAACCATTGCGAGCCTCCGGACAAGCCATGCGCACCAAAACAATGCGCGCAAACCTCGGTTTGAGTAAAAACTGCAATAACTAACAAATCAATTTATCTCGATCTTTTAGTTGGAGTAATAACAGAGCGGGCTTATCGGCAAACTGCAAAACCGCCCGGACTGGCTACTTACATCAGGCTCTCACAATACTTTTGGGCGACTCCCAGTAAGGGGGGCATGCTATGACCGCCACTTCTCAGAGTTCCTGTAACCAGCGAAAACGCTTTTGGATTCCCACGATATTATTTGCCAGCACAGGTTTATTAGCACTTACCACAATGCCACTTTACGGCATTGTCTACGGTTATCATTGGTACCAATGGCTTGCATTCGCATTATTCGGAGCCCTCTGCAGCTTCTCTGTAGCTGCCGGTAATCACAGGCTGTGGTCCCACAAAAGTTATGAGCCCCATTGGTTATTGCGTCTCTTGTTTATCCTGTTCAGTGCAGCAGCGATGCAAAACACCACTTTGAATTGGTGCGCCAGCCACCGCCACCATCATCAATTTATCGACGATAACGATCGAGACCCCTATTCCGCCGGGCGCGGCTTCTGGCTCTCACATATCGACTGGACGATGCGCGAATACTCCAGTAGCTACCCCGATTACAAAAATGTAAAAGATCTTCAGAGGGACAAGCTAATCATGTGGCAACACAATAATTACGCTCCCATCATTATCGCCATGAACCTTGGTATACCCATAATTTTGGGCATCACTACTGGAGATATTCTCGGCATGATGTTGCTGGCCGGAGTATTGCGTCTTGTGGTCAACCATTACACCACTTTTATGATTAACTCTTTTGGGCATATGTGGGGCCGTCGACCCTATAAGGGAGCAATCAGCGCAAGAGATAACAGTTTCCTCAATTTATTTGTTTTTGGCGAGGGCTATCACAATTACCACCACATCTTCCAGATAGATTATCGAAGCGGCATTTACTGGTTCCAATATGATCCAACCAAGTGGTTGATCAAGACATTGAGTTTCGCTGGTCTCACCCGCAATTTAAAAGTCGCTCCTTGCGTACAAATTAAAAAAGCGAAGTTGGACCAGTTTTTCAAACGGGCTAAAGAAAATATTGAAAAGGCCAAAGAAAAAGAAAACTGGCAGAAAATTTTGGACGGAGAGGCTCATGCATTTGCCAGTGCCTTGAGCTGCTGGAAATCCCTGCAGTTTACGCGCAATGGAGTCAAACACGGCCCCCCCCCAGCAAATGGGAACTCGCAGTAATCAAAACCAAAATCAAAATCAAAGAGCTTGATATACTCTTAAAATACAGGGTAAACGGCTGAAAATATTAATTAAAGAGAGTCAGCTCGACAATTTAAGGATCGCTGCTTAGAGCGCCATAATGATGCGCTTACCGGAAATAACAGGTAGTCCTAGCTGCTGGCAAACTCGCGCATGGAAAAGGCGACCCGCTCATCAACATTCTTCCTGAACATCTCTTCATCGAAATTTTCAATAAAGCCTAAGCGCTTGCGCAGGCCAACGCCATTAGCAATTTGGATTGCCAATCCTGGACGCGCATTGGCTTCCAACAGGAGAGGACCCCGTTCACGATCCAGGACAATATCGCACCCCAGATAACCAAGCCCGGTCATTTCGTAACAGCTCGCTGCCAAACGCACCAGCTCATACCAACCAGGAACTTTTAACGCATCAAAGGGGACTTCAGTATCTGGATGCTGGTCGATTCTCAAGCCACGCATTACCGCATGACAGCTTGTGCCCGAGGCTAAATCAATACCCACGCCCACAGCACCCTGGTGCAAATTGGCTTTTCCGTCTGAGGCATGAGTCGAACAGCGCAACATGGCCATCACCGGATAACCACGAAAAACGATAACCCGCACATCAGGCACACCCTCAACGGAGTAGCGATCGAAGACCGGGTCAAAGTCCACCAAGGCCTCCACCATCACCCTGTCAGGTTTGCCACCGAGACTATAGAGGCCGCTGTGAATATTGCTCACGTGCCGCAAAATATCCAGCGCATCAATTTCAGCACCGGATATCTTTTTATATTTATCGCCATTGCGACCGGCAATAACGAGAATACCTTTACCACCCGAGCCCCGTGCCGGCTTGATTACAAACTGCCATAGAGGGTCAATCACCTCCATAACTCGCTTGCGGCTGGCAGGGCTTTCAAATGCCTCGATCAACTCGGGCACAGGAATTCCCGCTTTTTTAGCCGCGCGCTTAGTGTTTAGCTTGTCGTCGACGATGGGATATTTTTTGCGGTCGTTATAGCGCGCAATATAGTCAATATTACGCGCGTTCATCCCTAACACCCCCATGCGGCGCAGGGTCAGCGGAGATACCACGCCGCCGCGAACTTTATTGAAGATATGCTTAACTGAAAACTGCAGCATAACGCCCCCTAGCGAACCAGCGGACGGAAACGCATCAACTCACTGAGTCGATATCCGGTGTAGTTGCCAACCACCAGAATAAAGGCCAGCAATACCAACAGTAACTCGGGGAAGTTGAACGTCCAATGCTCAATATAGCGGTTGGTCATTACCCACCAAGCGAGTATCGCCACTAACAAACTGCCCCCGGACTGCACCACCACTTCGTAGGGACCATCCTCCTCCCACACAATCGACATACGCTCGATAGTCCAGGCGAGGATAATCATCGGGAAGAAAGTCACAGTGAGGGCTTGCTCAATGCCCAGCTTATAACTGACCACACTGATTGCCCCCATTATTATCACCACCGTCACCACAACGGCGGCGATCCTCGACACCAATAGCAAATTGAGCCTACTGAGATAGAACCTCACCCAAAGACCGAGGATCAGGATCAAGGTAAAAATAGCTAAACCGGTAATCAGCTGGGTTTCGATAAAGGCAATTGCCAGCAGTACCGGCATAAAGGTACCGGAGGTACGCAGGCCTACAAATACACGCAGCAGCACCACCACCAGGGCTCCCACAGGTACCAGCAGGATCAGCTTGAAAATACTCTGCTGCTCAATGGGCAAACTGTAGATCGAGAAATCCACCAGCGCATCTTTCTCATCCTTGGTACTGCGCATGGAGACATCGCGAGCCGGGACATCATTGGCAATCACAGAGAAAGTCACCTGAGAATTGCGACCGCCTTCAAGATCCAAAAGACTCTTGCCACCGCGCTGCCAGATAAAAAAGTTCTCCGGCACACCGGGCTGGCCACTGCTGGGCTCAAAGACGATCCAACGCTTACCATCGTAGACCTCAAGCAGATCTTCCGGTGACAATCGACGGCGATCATCCTCCAGGTAGAGACCGCGAATACGGTGGGCAGGGATATCGGCCGTCGCCAATACCAGGAGGGCGACATCCACAAAAGAGCGATCGGCGTAGTGGCGGAAAATCAGGTTGCGATCCTGGTTCTCATCATCATTCAATTCGAACAGTAACTGGGTAGTTAAAGATTCCACATCGGAAGAGCGCTCGCGGGCCTGCTCCACCAGGGAGTAGATCGCCAAACGCACCGCTTCCTGCTCACGCGCTCCGAGGAAAGGCTTTTGTATCTCAGTGCTCAGATCGAGTGGCTGTGCCAATGCAGCGCCGGGGCGCTGGTAGACGTCCAGTTGATAAAAGAGTGATTGGGGACCCCGAGCGGCACGGCGCGACCAAATGGCCCGATAAGCGTCGTCTTCCCGAGCGATATAGAAACCAAATCCGGAGGAGCTGAAAGTTTCCCCCAAAATCTCCATATTGCGCTGTTCACGCGGAAGGGTCAAAGCGGCCTTTACGGGACCGCCATCAGCATCGAAGCCCACTTTAGCTTCAATAGTCCACACAGTGCGGTACTCGCCTGGCAATAGTGGAAAACCTAATTCGAGATTTTTATAAGCTGTAAGCCCAGCTCCCACCAATGCGAGTAATGCCGCAATTACATAAACTTGGACACGCGGCGACATTCGCCATTCCCCGTAAATCTGTGGTTCCAACTAGGAACCCAATTGGATAACTGGCCTATTTAACCCCATCAATTTGGGGTTGGCCCTGGACATTGCGCCGGCTCACATCGACAACAGCGGCATCTTTGAGGAAGTTGCGTCCCAGCAGCATCAATAAATCAGAGCCGCCCTCATCCGTCAGGTTAACTTCAACTTGGTGGGTCACATGCCCAACAGTCAGGTTAAGCTCCACTACCGGCCTGCGCTGGACATCAAAACCCAAGCGCTCAATGCGAACATGGCGTTTGATCGGCAGTTCTACCGATACCGGGTCCATTTTGCTCGACTGTACAATCTGGAACCTGATCCAGTCCCTGCCATCCCGCTCGAACGGAGTCAGCTTCCTGACTCGCAGTGTGGAGGTTGGTGAACCTGTATCGACAACGGATTCCAGAATCAGGCCGGGAGGCTCTATGGCCACTTCTTCTACCGATCCCAAAACCAGTTTGTCTTTGGCAACGGGCACTTCGACTACTTTTTCCACAGTTCGTTCGATTACCCGCTCGACAACCTTCACCTCCGGTTCCGCACAAATCACTTCCGCAGGCTCTGGGCACTGCATTGCCGTATCTGGCGATATTACCGGTGGTACAACTTCCGCTGGTCGAGCGGCCCCGTCCCGCCCCGGATACATCAGTGACTCACAACCGGCGAGCACCGAAAGCGTCAACATTAACCACAGAAGGGAAAATCTCTGCATACCGACCAATTACCTCAAGCCCCATTAGCAATGCCATTCGGACCGCTACAAACGCGCGGTGTTCGCTTATCTGACGGAGAAATTGCTCCCCGCCTCAGGCAAAAGGTCGATATTAGCTCATGAGCGCGGCCACTGCACAGCGATGTCCGCCGAGTCGCCAGACTCAACACTAACAATGTGACATGCCGCCCAGAGTGATCAAGAGTTCTGGACTCAAGGGGCTAGACGCCGATCAGCCCTGCTGCAGGCGCTGGTCGATAGTCTCAAGAATGGCCAGTAATGCCGCGGCGTCATCCCGTCCCTTGAAGAATTCTTCGGCAACCGGGGCGATACCGCACTGGCCCGGCAGGGGCGTCTCACTTTCGATCAGCACCTGCATGCGTGGCAGGAAAATAAATTGAAGCCACTGGGGCAAAGTCAAAGTATCCACACAAAATGGCTCAGTGCTGGCCAGAGCCTCTGCGGGCGGCGCATTATCCTGCCAAATCTGCAGGCTGCGCAGTTCGGACTCAAGAAACAGGAGCTGATCAGCGATTTCAGAATAAATCGGTTGCATAAATCATAAAACCTTTTCGTTTACAGCCGTGATAATACGCAATAGCCCCCTGCTCAATCTGAGCAGCAGTGCAAATACGACGAAAGAAATTCTAAATTTTTCGATTAAAAGGGGGTAGTGAGTTAAGTATTGCCTGGCCATAGCGACGGGTAACCACCCTGCGATCCAACAGGGTAACTGTGCCGCTATCCCCTTCAGCCCGCAGCAGGCGCCCACAGGCCTGTACCAGCTTTAAGGCAGCATCCGGTACCGTGATTTGCATAAATGGATTGCCGCCCTTGGCCTCAATCCACTCCGCCAACGCTGCCTCAATCGGATCATCGGGCACCGCGAAGGGCAGTTTGGCAATAACCACGTGGCGGCAGTAGTCTCCCGGCAAGTCCAATCCCTCGGCAAAACTCGCAAGTCCGAACAGGATACTGCTGCCGCCACCATCGATAATCTCGCGGTGGCTATCCAGCAGTTGCTGGCGGGATTGCTGCCCCTGCATCAGGATTCGATTGCGCCAGGTACCAGGGAGCGCCTCATAAACCGTCTCCATCTGGCGCCGGGAGGAAAACAGGACCAGAGCGCCGCCCTCCCCTTTCAGCAGGTCTGGCAACGTATCGATAATGGAGTCTGTGTGTTGCTCTGCATTGCCTGCGTCCACAGCTTCCGGGGGGACTTGCAGTGTTGCACGGGAAAAGTCGAAAGGACTTGGCACCACCTGATAGCTGGCATTGTCTGGAGTACCCGCACGCATTCGCAGACGATCAAATTTCCCCAGGGCGGTGAGTGTGGCCGAAGTCAGTACCGCACCGTAGCAGCGACGCCACAAGCTGTACTCCAGGGTTTTGCCAGCGAGTATCGGTGAACTACAAACCTCAAAATCTGTAGAGCCGCCCCAATCCACCAGGGTGACCCAACGCGCCTGGGGCAATGCGCCATCAGCATCGGCGCGGGCGTAGTTCGCCCACAACAGAAGGTTAGCCTCAGCGCGCCCATACCAGCTGCCCAGCTGGGGATACCAGCGCTCCAGGTCTGCCAGGGGTACCGGCGAGTGGCCGTCCTCCATCATGCGTTGTGCGGTCTGTAACATCTTGCTGAGCAGGCTTTCCAACTCATCAAAGTCTTCGCGCAGCTTTTCCGCCAGCTGCGACATGGAATCGGGGATTACCCCACCTTCAAAGCGATGGCGGATGGTGTTGCCCCGCTCATCTTCAAATTCACACAGCTCTTCAATCAGCGGCCACATCTGCTCCAACCCCTGCTTGGCAGAAGTGAGAACCGCCGGCAGCTGCTCTCCGCAACGATCGATCTCGGCGCCGTCGCCAATCTCACCCAACATCTGCCCCAGGGCCTTATTGGCTTGATCCAACCAACCGGTGGAAGCCCCTACGCGACTGTGGTGAGAGAAGTGATTGAGAGCCTTATCTGGTAGATGGTGGGCTTCATCGAGCACATAGATGGTCTCTTCCGGAGGGGGAAGGATCGCACCACCACCCAGAGCAAGATCCGCCAACAACAGGTCATGGTTAGCCACGATCACCTGAGTCTTACCCAGGCTCTCCCGAGCGCGAAAAAAACTGCAGTTGGTTACATGGGGGCAGCGACGGCCACTACACTGGCGATGGTCTGTGGTAACCCGACCCCAATCATCCGCCTCAATGGTGTCCGGCCAGTTATCCCGATCGCCATCCCAGGTACCCGATGTCAGGCTATCCGTCATCTTCTGGTAGAGGGCGACACTCTCCGCTTCCACCTGGGGAAGCTCATCTTCATAGAGGCCAAGGGAAAGACCGGTGCCAGAGGCAGAAAAGCTGGACAAGAGTTGATCCAGCTTGGACAGGCAAAGATAGCGGCCACGGCCCTTCGCCAGCGCAAACTCAAATTTGAGCCCGCTGTGACGCGCAACTTCTGGCAGGTCCTTGTGGATAATCTGTTCCTGCAGGGCCACCGTGGCGGTGGATATCACCAGGGTCTTGTCCTGGGCCTGGGCCAGGGGAATAGAGGCGAGAAGGTAGGCAACCGTTTTACCGGTACCGGTGCCCGCCTCAACCACACAGATATGCTCTCCATCGGTCTTATCGCTATCCCGCTCACCGCTGGCATTCTGGGTAATGGCCCCCAGGGAGCGGGCGATGGCAGCCACCATCAGCTTCTGCCCATAGCGGGCTTTCAGTCCTCGGCCGGACAGGAATTGACTATAGGCGCCCTGTATGGCGCTTTTGTGTTTTTCGTTGAGCACTGGGGTGAGGTCTATTAGCTAAGTGGCTGGCGCAGGGGGCGCTATTATCTACTATGCGCCCTCTCCCCACCAGCACCCGGATTCAGCACGGCTCACTCGTAGGCAAGGCGGGACACCACCGGATTGGCATAGGCCTGAATAGCCTTGTCGCGCCAACGCTCGTCAACGTGGGCCATTCGGGCTTCGAACTTTTCCCGCTCCTCTTTATAAGCGGTTGGGTCCCAGGGTCTAGCCGGGAATCCGACTGGCAACTGCGGGGTCTCTCCATAGACCACCTCGTAAGCGATCATATTAGAGGGGTGCAGGGAGTAGTTACCGATAACCTGGCGATCTATTTCTTCCGCCAGACTGTTTACATCGTTAAAATCACCTTCAATCGGCGTGCCGAAGGCGGCATGTACGCGGCCTTTGTGACCGATAATGCCTTTACCGATCGAGGCCAGGTCTTCGTTTTTACCCTTCTTGTACTCGTCCTTGTGCTCGGTGACGTAAATCTCTTTGGCCTTCTGCGCATCGCAAGGATCCCACTCGTAGGAGATAGACACAGGAACTATATGCAACTTACGCCAAAAGTCGGCAAACGGGGTATCCCGATCCTTGGTCATGGCAAACATGGCGCAAAGTGCAGGATTGGTACGATCCATACCGTCTTTAGCGCGACCTGAGCGCTGTGCGATCCACACGTGCTCATTGTCATTGACGATGGAGTGATAGATGTAATTGGACAGTTTTGTTGCCGCCTGAAGCTTCTCACGACGACTACCGGAGCTGCGAACCACGGTGAAGCACTTGTTCAGCTTCATCAGGTCGCTGGCAAACTGCTTGCTGAGGAGGTTGTCACCAATCGCTATGCGGGAAGTCTCGTGCCCTTCGCGAAACATCGCCTGGATCATCAGCGCCGGGTCCATAGCGATATCGCGATGGTTGCTGACAAACAGGCAGGCGCGATCCCTTGGCAGGGTATCCAGGCCAGAAATGCTCAGGCCGGAGGTAGTGCGCCTAATCACCTTTTCCATGTATTTGCCAACAATTTCCTGGAAATCCCGCACATTGTGAACGTTGCGGAGTTCAAAGCGCAGGAACTGGCGCACCATCCAGGCTACGGTGTCCTCCAGTTGTGCCAGTTTGGGAACAAGGAAATGTGCCGCCGCATGGGACATTTCCGGATCGGCGATTAGCCTCTTGATAACCTCGCGCACTTCATCATCGCGATAGGGGCGCATATCCTCGAATTGAGAGGGGTCTAACTCACTTGCTCTCATGAAATACTACCTGTCGAGCCTGCCAGATAGCGGCCCGCACTTATTTGTTTTGCGGCTGTACCAGCCGGGATTACTGGGCGCAGAACATACCGGAAGCGTCGACGAACTGCCAGCACCGGACCCGACCAGATACTTGACCCCAGTGATAAATTCAGTTTCGACGACCAGGTCAGCGTCAAAATGCATGGCGGGTGCGATGATACAAAGTGGACTTCACCGCCCCAAGCTATGAGAATAAGGCTACAACCGTCGCCGACGGCAAAACAACGATAACGAATACGGCGCTAGCCACGCAGTCAAGCAGGAGTTCACCTTGTCTCAATCCAACCCCAGCTCAGAGCCGCGCTCTCCCAGCTTAACGGACGCCCTGATCCCTCTGGGGATTCTCGTCGCCCTGTTGTCACTATCCGTATATTTCTACGGTGCAGACTCCTCCTACGGTCCCAATCAAATAGCGCTATTGCTCTGTGCCTGCGTTGTGGCCCTGATGGGAATGAAGAACGGACACAGCTGGAACGACATGGAAGGCGGGATGCTCCATGGCATTGGCCTGGTATTTGGCGCTATCCTGATCCTACTGTCTGTAGGTGCACTTATCGGTAGCTGGATTCTGGCCGGCACAGTGCCTTCCATGATCTATTACGGCGTGCAGATTCTGTCGCCACAGTGGTTCTACGCCGCCAGCTGTATTATTTGTGCCGTAGTAGGCCTGAGTATTGGCTCCAGCTGGACCACAGCGGGCACCTTGGGTGTGGCACTGATGGGAATCGCCGGCGCACTGGGCCTATCCCTCGAGGTCACTGCCGGAGCAGTAATCTCTGGCGCCTACTTCGGCGATAAGATGTCCCCGCTATCTGACACCACCAACGTGGCCGCAGCGGTAACATCCAATGATCTGTTCCAGCATATTCGTCATATGATGTCCACAGCGATCCCGGCCTTCGCGATCGCCCTGGCGGTTTTCGCTTTCCTGGGTTTTACCTCTGAAGCCAGTTCTGCCTCCGCAACTGATATCGAATCATTGCTCACCGCCCTTAGCAGCGAGTTCAAAATTTCCCTGGTTAGCCTGCTGCCTTTGGTCTTGTTGCTAGCAATGGCTTGGCGCAAAGTCCCCGCTTTCCCAACATTGATCATTGGCTCCCTGGTTGGCTGTGCCATCGCACTGATTTTCGAACCAGAAGCCGCCCGTCGCCTCGGTGGCGGCGAAGGCGCACTGGCCCCCCTGAAGGGAGCCTGGTACAGCCTGTTCGACGGCTATAAGTCCACTTCCACCAACGAGAACGTGGCTGCATTGCTGTCCAAAGGCGGTATGAGCAGCATGCTCAACACCGTATGGCTGATCACCTCCGCCATGGCCTTCGGCGGAGCTATGGAGCGGGCCGGATTCCTACAGGTCATCGTCCAGGGAGTTTTGTCACTGGTTAAAACAGTGGGCGGCCTGGTAACTGCCACCGTATTCACCTGCTTTGGCATGAACCTGGCCGCTGGCGATCAATACATGGCGATTATTATTCCAGGCCGTATGTTCCGCGAAGCCTTCAAGGAAAAGGGCCTGCACGGGCTTAACTTGTCCCGCACCCTCGAGGATTCTGGCACCATCACCTCAGTGCTGATTCCCTGGAATACTTGCGGAGCCTTTATGGCTGCAACGCTGGGTATTGCTACCTGGCAGTATTTACCTTTTGCCCTATTCAATATTATCTGCCCCCTGTTGGCGATCGCCTATGGCTGGTTGCACTTTAAACAGAAGCCCATTTCTGTAGCGGCTACGGCATCTTAAGGAAATAGATAAACCCCCTATGAGTGAAAGCGGTACCCTAAGCGCCCTGATCGAGCAGGCTGATTTCAAATTGCGCTGGTTCGATCTGGGCCGGCGCTTGCAGTCGGTTTCAAAATCCACTGCGGCAGCCTTCGAAGCAGGTCTGGCTCCCTGGCCACACCCATACTTGCGCCAGGCCTGGACAGGCCTGCTACTGCAACCGGCCGAAGGCGGTGAACCCATCGTCTGGTTCCTGCGCTTTCCGCTGGACGAGCAGGGCAAGCTGCAACTTCAAGCCCGGGATGGATTGCTTCGCGCTCTGGCACAGGAGCTCAAGCAGGGGCCCGCTTCTGAATCTGCTATGCAACTGGACCAGCTGCTGCAGCAAAGTGGCTTGCTGTTTACCCCGTCAACTGAGCGGCAGGCAGCATTCCACTCCCAAACAGCGCTTCTGCTGGGCCGCCAGCCCAGCGAACATTACGAGTCTGTCCTGCGCTATTTTGGCGACCCGGAAAATCACCGCTGGGATAATCTTGCATTGCAAGGTATCGCCGACCTTGCAGCCCGCTGGGAAAAAGAGAGCGCCCTTTTATTGCGCCAGATCGGCAAAGTAGCGGCTCCGGTGTTTATTAACCTCTGCCATTGCATGGAAAACCAGTCAGTCGACCACCGTCTCGCCACTGCCATTATTGAGCGGGCTGAACAGGAGCTGTCAGCAAGCACACCGGATATATCTGTCGTTGCAGCTGCAGTCAGGGCTATCTCCCACTCCCCAGCTGTTGGGTTAAGGCAGGCATTTATACAGTCACTTTTGGCTGAGAGTATCAGCAACCAGAATAAAGAATTGCTGGCCGCAATGGGCAGCCGCTGCGTCGCAGATTTAGAGCTGCCGGAACTGGCCAGCCTATGGGTTGGCAAACTGGCCGAGATCGCTGAGCAACAGACTTTTAATTTGTTGCTCTCTGACTTAATGTTCATTCCACAAGTGCGAACAGCTTTATTAACCGGGCTGCGTGACCCGGCAAGGAAAGAAAGTCTTGCAGTAGCGTTTGGCAACTTTCTGCATGGACCCAAGCCAACGCACTAAAGAGGAAGGAAGTAACTACCCCCCTTCCAGGGCAGCCCCGTCAATAAAAAAATACATTCGCGACTAAGAATTTTTTTGTAGAAAAAATTCTTAGTCGCGAAGTCGATTTATTTACACGTCAAAAAATTAAAGCTCCACCCCATCCAGCTGTATTGGCGACCAAAATAATAATTCTTAGCGTGCTTCCCCGGTAATCGGCACCACCAAATCTTTGCACGTAGAATAAACCATCAAAAATCACCACTGAAAAATGGCGAGACAAACCACATTGTTTAAAAAACCCATTATTTAAGTAGTTTTTTCAAATAAATTGGCGCGCCTCTTTTCATAACTTGATCATTGACAGACATTTATACTCAACGCCTATTACACTCAAATAGGCGGTACCTTTGTAGAACAGATTTTACAAAGCTGACCAACAGGTGACGTTTTATTGGCTATGCTAATGGCTAACATCAACGGAAAGGAGTTAGGGGATGAATTTCACTCCAGCCAAGTACTTAATTGGAATTATCAGTGCACTGGTTCTTGCAGGTTGCTGTAGCCCTCCGGCACCTCCAGCTTACTGCCCTCCTGGCGCTGAACAAATTCCTCTATCCATGGCTTGTCCTGCAGATGCCGACTGCTGGATGGCTTCAGACAGAGTGCGCTGCATGAAGGTGGTCAAGTAAAATCTTTTCTTGCACGACAGTGTGGTGATTCATACTAAATGAAGTTTTGACCAAATCACTGCTGACAGACACCCGATTTACAAAGCCTTATTTAGTATGAATCACCACAAAATGCCGCTCCAACGAGCGGCATTTGTCTTTCCCCACACAGTTCCTTATCTCCAAACATCACCTGTAATAGACTGTGATGTCCGCGGCGCTGGCCCGGTAAAGAAAATGCCGTTAGCATTGCCGCCCATCTATAACGAATAAAATTTGATTTGTATAAGTTTTAGCCAAATGGCAATAAAAGGCTCAGAAGAGAACCCAACCAAATACTATGACTAGTGAAACCCTGGCTTTAAGCCGTGTAGCGGCCATCGCACGTTTGAAGTCCCATTTCGAGCAACATAAGTGGTCCTTGCGGGAGCTGTTTGCAACTGATCCACAACGGACAGAAAAATTTAGTGCAGAGGCAGCCGGTATTTACCTGGATTACAGTAAAAACCATCTGCGTGAAGATACACTGAAACTACTGTTGGACTATGCCGAAGAGCAGGGCCTGAACAACCAAATAGCTGCATTACTGAGCGGCGCTAGTGTCAACAATACCGAGCACCGCCCCGCCCTGCATACCGCACTACGGTTCCTGGGGAAACCACAGACAGAGCAGGATCGCGCGGTAAAAGATTGCCGCGAGCAAATGAAACAGTTTGCCGAGTCGGTGCACAATCATAGCTGGCGCGGCTTCTCAGATAAACCGATCCGCCAAGTCGTTAATATTGGTATTGGCGGTTCCGATCTTGGTCCACGCATGGCGGTAGAGGCTTTGAGCCCTTGGCACAAAGACTCTATTGATGTGCACTTCGTAGCAAATGTCGATGGCGCAGACCTCAGTGATACCCTGGCTGGTCTCGATGCGGAAGAAACCCTTTTTGTGATTGCTTCCAAATCCTTTTCCACTCTGGAAACACGCGAAAATGCATTGTCCGCTCGCCGTTGGGTGTTATCCGCAGGCTGTGATGAGTCACAGTTGGCCAAACACTTTGTCGCAGTGAGCAGCAACATTACCGCTGCACAGGATTTTGGAATAGCCCCTGAGAATATTTTCCCAATGTGGGATTGGGTTGGTGGGCGCTACTCGCTCTGGTCTGCTATCGGCACCCCCATTGTTCTCGCCTGTGGCTATGAGGTTTTCCAACAGCTTTTACAGGGCGCCAATGCGATGGATCAACACTTCGCCAGTGCCCCGCTGAAATCCAACCTTCCTGTGCTGATGGCTCTAACCCAATTCTGGTATCGCCAATGCTGGAATACCACCAGCCAGGTCGTATTGCCTTACGCGCAACGTCTGGCCAGGCTCCCCGCCTGGTTACAACAGCTGGATATGGAAAGCCTGGGTAAAAGTGTCGACAAAGACGGACAGGCTTTGGGGTATCCCAGCGGCAGTGTTATCTGGGGCAGTGAAGGCACCAACGGCCAGCACTCTTTCCATCAGCTGCTGCACCAGGGAACAGACCTTATTCCGGCGGACTTTATCGCAGTCAAGGAGCCGACATCAGAGTTGATCGAACAGCACCGCTGGCTGCAAGCCTGTTGTATTAGCCAGAGCCAGGCATTATTGCGCGGCAAGAGTCTGCATGAAGCCCGCCAGGAGCTT
The DNA here is from genome assembly GCF_003076275.1 of Microbulbifer sp. A4B17. Classification (NCBI taxonomy): domain Bacteria; kingdom Pseudomonadati; phylum Pseudomonadota; class Gammaproteobacteria; order Cellvibrionales; family Microbulbiferaceae; genus Microbulbifer; species Microbulbifer sp. A4B17. The sequence continues at coordinate 1,018,795 of NZ_CP029064.1, read as the reverse complement.
GAGGAAGCCGGACACACCCATCGCGAAGCCCACGCCCTGGCTCCCCATAAAGTAATCCCCGGCAACCGCTCAAGTAACACCCTTATTCTGGAAAAGTTAGATCCTTTCCATCTGGGCTCCCTGTTAGCCCTCTACGAGCACAAAGTTTACGTTGGCGGCTGCCTGTTGGGTATCAACCCATTCGATCAATGGGGTGTCGAACTTGGCAAACAGCTTAGTTCAAAAATCCATAGGGCCGCCAAGGGAGAAATACCCCAGGATGACTGGGATAGTTCAACCCGCAGCCTGATGAAAAAATTACTCTAGATTCAATAAAAAGGCCGCATTTAAAATGCGGCCTTTTTTATTAGCTGGAAAATCGTTAACTGGAAGCAGAGCCCCGTTTAAGCATTGGCTCAATTAAATCCAGGGGCAGCGGGAACACAATTGTGGAACTGTTATTTTCTCCGGCAATATCTATCATGGTTTGCATATAGCGCAAAGTAATCGCATTGGCATTTTGCGACAATTGATTTGCTGCCTCAGTCAGTTTTAAAGCCGCCTGGGCCTCACCCTCCGCATGTATGACCTTAGCTCGCCGCGCACGCTCCGCTTCCGCCTGCTGTGCAATAGCCCGCACCATACTTTCATCCAAGTCGATATGCTTAATCTCAACGTTGGTAACTTTCACGCCCCAGGCATCTGTCTGCTCATCGAGAATCTTTTGGATATCCACATTGAGCTTATCCCGCTCGCATAACATTTCGTCCAATTCATGTTTACCCAGTACCGAACGCAAGGTAGTCTGGGCTAACTGGCTTACGGCCTCATGGTAAAACTCTACATTAATAATCGCAGACTGCGGATTAACAACACGGTAGTAAACAACCGCATTTACTTTAACTGAAACATTATCCCGGCTGATAACATCCTGGGTGGGGACATCCATAACCACTGTGCGCAAATCCACACGTTCCATGGTTTGGATAATGGGAATAATGATGATCAGCCCGGGCCCCTTAACTGTTTGAAAACGCCCCAGGAAAAAGACAACGGCGCGCTCATACTCCCGTAAAATACGAATGGCATACATCAGCAGCAGTATGAGTGCGACTATCAGTATCCCAAAAAAATAACTGATCATCATTTCAATTCTCCCTATTTTTCGCCAAAAAAACTGAGCCCTCAGTGACTCAAATTATCACTGTGCTTTTTCAGCCTCTACATGCAGAACCAATCCATGCTCAGCCACTACGCGAACCCTCTGCCCTTTTTGCAGCGGCTGATCACAAGTAGCACGCCAGATCTCTCCATCGAGATGCACAAGGATTTCCCCATTCTTGACCTGTGAAACTACAGCTGAACGTCCCACAAAAGCTTGATCTGCTGGAACATTGGGCTGCCGCAGGCTACGCCCCACGGCTGTTAACAGCATTAATAAAAATAAGCCGCTAACCCCGGCAATCGCACCAATAAGCTGCTTGGAAACCTGCATTCCCGGCACATCACTGTCAATCAGCATCACCGAACCAATCACCAGCGCAATAATTCCCCCGATACCCAAGGCACCGAAGCTTGGCATGAACACTTCTCCAACAATTAACAGGGCGCCAACAATAATTAGTGCGAGACCCGCATAATTAATCGGCAGCACCTGGAGGGCGTAAAATGCCAAGAGAAGACAGATAACCCCGACAATACCAGGAACAAAAGCGCCGGGACTGTATCCTTCGAAAATCAATCCATAGATACCTACCAGTAGTAAAATATAGGCCACTTGTGGATTAGTGATCAGGGCTAATAATTCGTTGCGCCAATCCGGCTCATAACTCTCTGTCTGCAATTCAGTAATATTTTCCGGAATCGTGAAATCACCGGAATCAAGTAATACCTTTCGCCCGGCAACCTGGCGCAATAAATCGGCATCGTTATCGGCGACAATATCGATAACATTCATTTTTAGTGCTTCAGAGGATGTCAGGGTAGCCGCCTCACGGACTGCTTTCTCCGCCCAATCCGCATTGCGACCGTGGCGCTGGGCCAACCCCCGGATAAAAGCGACTGAGTCATTGACGACCTTTCGCTCCATGGCCGTCCCGGCAGGAGGTTTTTCCTTATCCTCCTCTTCGTCATCCTCCTCTTTTTCCTTTTTTTCTTCCTGCTTGCCTCCCGGCATAGGTGTACCCTGGGGCCCGCCCATTTGTACCGGCGTTGCCGCGCCCAGGGTGGTCGCAGGAGCCATAGCCGCAATCTGGCTTGCGTAGAGAATATAAGTTCCCGCGCTGGCTGCACGGGCACCGGAAGGGTAGACATAAGTGGCAATAGGTATTGGGGAAGCGAGAATATGCTGGATAATATCTCTGGAAGCTGCGTCTAAACCGCCGGGCGTATCCAGGTGCAAGATCACCAGCTCAGCGCCTTGCTCTATCGCCTCTTTTGTTGCCCGTTTGAAATAATCCGTCGTCGCAGGACCTATAGCACCGTTAATCTTGAGTATGGCTACGTGGGGAAAAGTCTCTTCCTGTGCGGCACTTTTGCACACAAAAAAGCTGAGCAGCAGCGCCAGGGAAACCAGGCTGCGAAAGAACAAAACGGGCGAATTCTGCTTCGACATGCATCCATCCCTGATGCGACATCTGGCTCAACGCCAATATTTGGATATTGAGTGCCACAGCGAAATAGCAAAATCACTTTAGCATTCACGGCACCCTAGACCGGAAACAAAAAACCCCGGCTAATTCCATCAGATTAACAGAATTAGCCGGGGCCTTGTTTATTTCCACTGGGATTTACGCCCAGTTGAGTAGTTTTATACCCGATTGCGTCGGCTATACCAGTTCACATCGCGGGAATATTTATCTACCTGATTCTCAACACCCAGCAACATGGCAAACAGGGCCATACGCACCAGTAAGCCATTGTCGGTCTGGCGGAAAATCGCCAGGCTCGGATGTTCATTCAGGTCGGTATCCAGTTCGTTCGCCTCTGCGCGTGAATCCCGCGGCAGAGGATGCATGATTACCGTGTTAGGCTCTGCGTGGCGAGTAAAAATTGCCTTGTTCAGGCGGAATCGCCCACGGTAGCGGTTGGCCTCTTCCTGAGAGGCAAAACGCTCCTCCTGGATACGGGTGGAGTAAACGATATCCACATGGGAGATCGAGGACTCCAACTGATCTGTAACCACCACCTCATGCCCCGCCTCGCGCAACATCTCCACAATCGATTCGGGCATAGCCAGTTCCGGTGGAGAGACCAGAGTAATCTGCACCTTGCCGAATAAGCACAACAGTTTACACAGTGAGTGTACGGTGCGACCGTGTTTTAGATCCCCGATCATGGCGATACGGAAATCATCCAGGGTGCGACCGTGCGCAGCCAGCTCCTTGCGAATCGTATAGAGGTCCAACAGTGCCTGGGTGGGGTGTTCATTGGCACCGTCACCGCCATTGACCACCGGCACACGACTCGCTTCCGCAAATTCAGCCACCGACCCCTCTTTTGGGTGGCGCATACAGATCACGTCGCTATAGCCCGATAGCACTCGGGCGGTGTCGTAAAGGGATTCACCCTTTGCCATAGCGCTGGCAGTAATTCCTACCGTTTCACGTACAGTACCGCCCAACAGGTTAAAGGCGGCTCCAAAGCTCAGGCGGGTACGGGTGCTCGGCTCCATAAACATATTACCGAGAATCGCCCCCTCCAATACACGGGTTACCTTTTCGCGCTGTGCGTAGGGGGTCATAGAGTCAGCCACATCAAACACGCGCTCTATGTCGGCACGCTCAAATTGGCTGACGGACAGAATGTTGGCTCCGATAAAGTCCATGGTTACTCCAGTGGTTGCGCCTTATGGGCGCCGGGTATTCGCGAGCGGCATTCTACTCGGGCACTACGACAGAGCCCAGTGGAAGAATGGCTGCTGGCGCGATTCGACACATTAAGCGAGTAAGCTATCGCCCCAGTTTTCCAGTTCTGTAATCAATGAGATGCGCTCCGGGTGCTGTACCCGCAGCTCAGACAGCTGGCGGAAGTAATCTTCCAGGGTGATTGAAGCCCCAGCGGTAGCGTCGGTTAAGCGCTGGAAACACCAGATCTGCCAGCGCTGATGCTCTTCTTCAGACAGGGTCTCGGGGAAATTGCGCGCCCGCATACGGAATAGCAGCTCGGGTAGGCGCTTATCGGCGAAAGGCACTTCACCCGCCAAGGCTTCCGGACCTCGGGCCGCCAGTCCACGGTGCAGTTCACGGCAGATATCCCGATCAGAGTCGCTGAGGAATCCACCGTAAAGGTCCGCTTCCACATCTCTCTCAGGGAATTCCCGGTCCAGGAATACGTTGTGCAGCTTTTCCGTCAAATCAATATCTTTGAGCTTCTGCCAGTTCTCCTCACAGGTTGTGCGATCGATACCCAGCTCAGCGGCGCGCTTGTCATCCAGCATATTTGCAGGCGCCAATACCGGGCACTTGTTCAAATGCACCAGTTTCAGCCCTACCGGCAACTCGCCCTCACCCAGCTTGTCGCGGGAGGTGTATAGGCGCTCTCGCAGAGTGTCTGCATCCAGGCTGAGTAACGGCTCGGGGTCCATCGCCAGGTTGGCAACAATAACCGCATTGCGATTAACCGGGTGACTGGCCAAGGGCATCACATAGGTCAAGTGACCATGGTTAGCAGAGACCTTGCCGGAAATATGCAATAGCGGACGGCGCTCGCGCATATCGATCATCTTGGCGGCCTCCTGCTTGCGGCGCAGGCGGAACACATAATCGTACAGCTTTGGCTGCTGTTTGCGGATCAGCCTCGCCATATCAATGGTGGCGTGTACATCCGACAGTGCATCGTGGGCGCCTTCGTGGGAGATCCCATTGGCAGCGGTCAACTCTTCCAGGCGGAAGGACGGCGCACCGTCCTTACGGGTGGGCCACTGGATTCCCTCTGGGCGCAGGGCGTAGGTGAGGCGCACCATATCAATAATGTCCCAGCGGCTGTTGCCGGAGCGCCATTCCCGCTCATAGGGATCGAGCAGATTGCGATAAAGGGTGTAGCGAGTTACCTCGTCATCAAAACGCAAACTGTTGAAACCCACCCCACAGGTGCCCGGCGCACCCAGTTCGGCGAGAATACGCTGGATAAACTCTATTTCCGGCACTCCGTTGGCCAGGGCTTTCTGCGGGCTAATGCCAGTCACCAGGCTCGCCATCGGCTGCGGCAGGCAGTCCACTGAAGGGCGGCAATAAATCATCAATGGCTCGCCGACGATATTCAGTTCTTCGTCGGTCCTGATACCGGCAAACTGCGCCGGCTTGTCGGCACCCGGGTCTGTACCCCAGGTTTCATAATCGTGCCAATAAAGTGTGGTAGAACTCACGGTACCTCCATAATTTGGCGGCATCATACCACCGAGAACCTCCTCGTCTGGACACCCAAGTCGAGATTTCGAGCACTCCGGACCAACTCCTTTGCCAACGCTGGTTGCAAAGCCGCCACCGCCCATTAAAATTCGGCGTTTCCACGAATTTAAGACAGCACTTCACTCTATGAATATTCGCCAGCTCCTCACCGACAAATTCCAGGCCGCCATGCTCGCCGCCGGTACCCCCGAAGAATGCGGCCCGATTGTGGCACCTGCGAAGAAAGCCGGATTTGGCGACTACCAGGCCAATGGCGCTATGGGCGCTGCCAAGCGTATGGGCACCAACCCGCGCGAGCTGGCTGGCAAGATCCTTGAGCAGCTGGATAAAGGCGATATGATCGAAAAGGTCGAGATCGCAGGCCCCGGTTTCTTGAATATTCACTTGAGCGAACAGTGGCTGAGCCAGCAGCTATTGGCCGCCCAAGGCGACAAGCGCCTGAATATCGCCACAGCTGAAGAGCCCAAGACCGTAGTCATCGACTATTCCCACCCCAACCTGGCCAAGGAAATGCACGTAGGCCACCTGCGCACCACCATTATCGGTGATGCCCTGGCACGACTGTTGGAGTTCCAAGGTCACAAAGTAGTTCGCCAAAATCATATGGGCGACTGGGGCACCCAATTCGGCATGTTGCTGGCACACCTTTCCGACAAGCTGGCAGACAGTGATGCAGAAGTGGCACTGGCCGATCTGGAAGTCTTCTACCGCGAAGCCAAGGTTCGCTTTGATGACGAAGAAGGCTTTGCCGATCGCGCCCGTGAATACGTTGTAAAACTGCAAGGCGGAGATGAGCAGTGCCTGAAACTGTGGAAGCAGTTTATTGATATCTCTATCAGCCACTGCGAAGAAATCTACTCCAAGCTGAATGTCACCCTCAAACAGGAAGACGTTTACGCTGAAAGCCAGTACAACGATGATCTGCCGGTGCTGGTAAAAGAGCTGTTGGATAATGGAATCGCTGTTGAAGACCAGGGCGCGATCGTTGTTTTCCTGGAAGAGATGGCCGATAAGGAAGGCAACCCCAGCCCGGTGATTATCCAGAAGAAAGGCGGCGGCTACCTGTATGCCACCACCGACCTGGCCGCTATCCGCTACCGTGCCAACCAACTCAGTGCCGACCGTATCCTATATGTTGTTGATGCTCGCCAATCCCTGCACCTACAGCAGGCCTTTGTCGCCTCACGCAAAGCGAGCTTCCTGCCAGAGTCGGTTTCTCTTGAGCATTGCGCTTTTGGCACCATGATGGGCGACGACGGTAAACCATTTAAGACCCGCACCGGCGGCACCGTAAAACTGGCAGCCCTCCTGGATGAAGCAGTAGAGCGTGCAGAGAAACTGGTGGCTGAGAAAAACCCGGAGCTGGATGAAAAAACCTGTGCAGAAATCGCGCGCAAGGTGGGCATCGGCGCGGTGAAATATGCGGACCTAAGCAAGACCCGCACTAACGATTATATCTTCAGCTGGGAATCCATGCTGAGCTTTGAGGGCAATACCGCCCCCTACCTGCAGTATGCTTACACCCGCGTACGCAGTATTTTTCGCAAAGCTGGTATTGAGCCGAGCGAGCTCAAGGGCGATATCCAACTGGAAAGCCCGCAGGAACGCGCCCTGGCAATTAAACTAAGCCAATTTGGCGAAGTACTGGACCAGGTAGCCAAAGATACATTCCCGCACGTACTCTGCACCTACTTGTACGAACTGGCCAGCGCCTATATGAGCTTCTACGAAGCCTGCCCAGTATTGAAAGAAGGCGTAAGTGAACAGCAGAAGCACAGCCGCCTGCAATTATGTAATCTAGTGGCCAGCACTATCGCTACTGGCCTCGATCTGCTTGGCATTGAAGTGATGGAGCAGATGTAAATTGCTCCAGCCCGGTATCACCTTCTGTAACTTTTCAGATAGGCAAACCGGGCAGCACCCGGGTAGGCGGCCTTCAGTTGTGGCCTACCCAACCATCCTGCACCATCTTTTATCCCACTCAGGCCACACGTTTCCCGCCAGCCTGACAAAAGGAAATCACCCGTGAAAATACTGATTACCGGCGCCTCCGGCCTATTGGGGCGCAGTGTATTTAAACAGCTTTCCAGCAATCCGGTTTTTTCTGTTACCGGTACCGCCTTTTCCCGCGCGGGAGAAAATTTAATTCGCCTGGACTTGTCCGATAGCGAAGCGGTGAAGACCTGCTTGCAACAGGTTAATCCCGATATTGTCATTCACTGCGCCGCCGAGCGCTGGCCTGATCGCTGCGCCGACAGCCCCGACACCGCCTGGCAGCTCAATGTCAGCAGCACAGAATTCCTGGCGAAATACTGTAACGAAAACGATACACAATTAGTGTATATCAGCACCGACTATGTTTTTGATGGCAGCACCCCGCCCTACAAAGCTGATGACAATCCCAACCCGGTTAACTTCTATGGCCGCAGTAAATTGGCAGGGGAAGAGGCCGTACTGAATAACGGAAACCACTGGGTATTGAGGTTGCCCTGGTTATTCGGGCCCGTTGCCTATCTGGAGGAATCCGGTATCACCGCCCTACTGGATACTTTGCGCGAGCAAAAGCCAGTCACGTTGGATCACTGGGCTATTCGTTTTCCCACCAGTGTTGAGGAAGTGGCTGAAGTATTGGAGCAATGCCTGCTAAAAATTCGTAGTGGTATAAATTTTGAAGGCATTTACCAGTGGAGTGGCGATACGGCCTGCACACGCTACGAACTCGCACACATTATTGCCAAGGCTTGCAATCTGAATGCCGAACACTTGAGCGCTGAAACTGAACCCAATTTTACAGTGCCACGCCCTTACAATTGCCAGCTGGATAAATCAAAACTGACAGATATGGGGATTAGCAGTAGCGAACCCCTGGAGCAACAGCTGTTACGAAATTTAAAGCCATTTATTGCTTAAACAGCTTTCAGACAAAGCGCTACAGGGAAGTATCGCTGCCGGCCATGTTCCGGCTCACACCTGTGTAATACCGTTAACTCATACAACAAACGGTGCTACAAGGTGGCAATCGAGTAGATCAGGGAGGAGCTATTGGATTGCCGAGTAAAACCACTCGAATATTTAGGGAAGGATAAATGAAATTGAAACACTGGTTCTCTGCAGGAGCTCTGGTACTGGGCAGCCTAACCACATTGGCTTCTTGCAATGCGGATAGCGGACCTCACAGCAAGAAACCACACCAGGCCATCAAGACTGAAAACGCCCAACCCATTATCTGGATTGGCGACTTCAATAACTTTGACGATGCCGTAGCACTGATTCTAATCGCCAAAGACCCACGCTATACCCTGGAGCTGGCTGTCGTTGAGGACTCTTTCAATACCGTAGCGCACGGGGCCAACACTGTTTACAACATCCTCGAATGGCTGGGAAATAACGATACCCAGGTTATTCGCGGAGCCTATTTTGCCACAGAAGAAGTCGCCTACGGCGCAAACGGCAAAGCTTCAGTATCTCCGGTAAATGACGATAAGGCCGTTCTCGGCAGAGAAGACTATCAACTACCCAACTCCTCCGATTTCTCCACCGGCACCTGGAACCTGGAGCGCCGCAACGCCATGGGTATTAATCTCTACGGCCAGTATGTACCCGGCCCCTGGCGTGACAACGGCTCTACCTTATATGGAACTGACCACTTAATCCCGCGCGCAAAACAGGAGCACTACCGCTACCAAGGTAACAATGGTGTCTCCTTCAATTTTGAGCTAGCCGAAGACATTATCCTGGAAACGATGGATAACCTGGAGCAACGCCCAGTAGTTTTCAATACCGGCAAACTCACCACCCTGGCCCGGGTACTTGGCAAAGCCAACGAAGAGCAGCTGGCTAAAATTGACCGCGTTATTATGATGGGTGGTGGTTTTGAGAATTATGAGCCGTTTACCGAGAATCACGAAGCAGCTTGCTTTGGCGATAAATCTAGAAATCTGGGCGGCAATATTTTCTCCCACCCCAGCTTCGGCTGTGACAGCGACTTCAGTACCCATCAGGAATTCAATATTCTGCTCGACCCACTGAGCGCACAATGGACCTTCGACGCCCTGAGTGAAAATAGTATTGAAACCTATCTGGTTCCGACCAACTCAACCGATATGGCCAAAATACAAGGCAGCACCATCGAAGCCCTCGCAGAACGCCGCGCAACTCCGGAAGCCTGCTATACATCCCAACTCCTCAGTTCCATTCGTGAATTTGAGGGTGGGGATTTCCAGGGTAATGGTGACTTCGCCATGGATGCCGTTATTCGCCTGTGGGATATTATCGCTGCGCTGGTACTACTGGAGCCTGAAACCTTGGAAATGGAATTAGTGCCCGGCTATATCACCGTCGATCAACTAGATACGGGCCTAGCCGACAGCACAACACCTTATGATCCAATTACCTTTGATCCAACAGTAGGAAAGACTACTTTTACTGAGGCCGATGAGGGCTTGGCAGTAAATGTGGTTATGGGTATTAACCACGATGCTGCGCGCTCAGCGATGATTGAGCGCTTGCGTGATCGCTTTAATGCTGCGCGGAAGGGACCTAGATGTATGAATAAATTAAACTAACTACTACTACAACTAGTAAAAGAGAACCTCTTAAATCATTTCTTCAGAAACTGAAATTTAAGAAGGTTCTCTTTTCAAAAAACATCGATAAACACACCAGATTGCAACAACTTAATTCAAATAACTTATATTGATATCGAGTATTGAATATCTCACTCACATTCCCCTCAACATCTAATCGAAAAATTTCTTTTAAATTCTCATGTATATAGTAGGAGCTAGCTCTACATCCCTATCTTTGAGTAACTGATTACGCTCAGTTTGAGCATATATTATGTCGCTGGCACTCCCTATGCCATCAAGATAGAGAATCGTTCATACAGCGCCACAACTTCATTACCGAACGATCTTAAATACATATCCAAAAAACCCTGATTCCACTCCTCACAGCCACGATTGCAAAATTTCTTTAAAGTTAATATTTCATATACCTAGAAAACACCGATAAAACAAGAACAACCTTCTTAATTAGAATTACCAACCTATACAGCCAGTCCTACCATAAAAGCAAAACCAATCAAAATAATCCTCAACTCCAACCCAGTTAAAAACTCTAAAAATAACATTCCAATAAACTTACCTAAAATCAGCCTAAAGACATCTAACATACCAACAACAACGCCCCTACAAATTTAAAACCCGAGAAAAAACGAATTATCTACACGCTTCCGAACTCAAAAAAACTAAACCGCCCCTATTAGACTCTTATCAAATAAATAATCGCCAGAAAATCTACTATCAATATTGCAAGTACCTTTTTGTTGATGCACAAAAATATTTTTGATAACTTCCCAGCGCAGTATTGTAGTGAAAGATAGGCACGGAAGTTGGCACTATGAAAAACGCACATTATTCCAATAACTTAGCCACATTTATCACCTCACCAACGCTTCAACACTGGCAGACGAAATATAATAAAACTCAACCTAAACAACACACATCCCGCCAGCCTTTTCATTATAAGCCAGCTATAGAGAATCATTTTCCGCAGCTAAAACTTTTTGACCTTCATTGTACGATATTAATTCATTCACCTACTCTAACCGTCTTAAAAAAATCTAATTTATTAACTTGAAAATCTAAAAAAAACTACTCACCCAAGACACACTTCACTTACAGAACAAATAATAAAATTATCATATTTACAACACATGAAAGGTCATTCAAGAAAAGTATAAAGCAGACAACATCCAAAACTATCACTTTTAATAATGATCGTTAACAAAAAATATAAATGGAATACTGATGATGGAAATCAATGAAATCGTTAACTCACCGAACATCAAAAGTGAGAATTTCAATTCAAAAGCACGATCTATCTATAGCTGCTTAGAAAATCAAATCAATATAAATCCAAATAAAACAGCTCTTGTATATCAAGGGATTAGTATTAGTTATCAAGATCTTGATGAGCGCTCAAAATCACTTTCAACCTTAATCAGCCAGGCGCTAGCTAAAGAAGAAAACTCAAAAGAAAATTTAGTTGCGCTGTATTTAGATCGAGGCTTGGACATGGTAATAGCCATGTTGGCAGTAATAAAGGCTGGTGCTGCCTATGTCCCAATCTCTACAGAGTATCCACGGGAGAGAGCTTTATATATTTTCCAGGATACCAAAACCAAAGTGGTTGTAACTCAGGCTCATCATAAATTTCAACTGACAAGCTGGCTAAACTCAAATCGTAACTCTCCAATCTTAATCTTTTCTGACGATAAAGATACTAGTAAAACCAGTCCTTCATTGGAGGAAGTAAATCAGAACTGTCTTAATGATCTTGCCTACGTACTCTACACATCTGGAACAACGGGCAAGCCTAAGGGGGTTATGATCACTCATCAGAATATCCTTCACCTCGCTTCGGCGCAAATTGAAAGATTTTCACTAGCAAATTTTCAAAGGACTTTACAGTTTGCATCTTATGTTTTTGATGCCAGTGTATTCGAGATATTTGCCAGTCTATTTTTGGGCCAAACGATTTATATTGCTAGTGAAGAAGAACGTAAAGACCACAATAAACTTGCAAACTTAATCCGAGACAATCAAATACAGTTTGCCACTTTACCACCATCACTATTAGCGTTATTACCCGAAGAAAAACTTCACTCCTTGCAAAGCATTGTTGTTGCCGGTGAAGCACCATCCCTTAATATGATGCAAAAGCTCAACAAGCAAAGCAAGATTTTCAATGCCTATGGACCAACAGAGACTACTGTGTGCGCTACCGCACACCTTTTTACGCATGGAGATTCGGCAAACAATATCGGCAAAGTGTTAAAGAATACTAAAGCTTGGGTGTTGGATAGCAATTTACAGCAGGTGGCAATCGGAGATATCGGAGAGCTGTATCTTGGTGGTGCAGGCATTGCCGCTGGCTACTGGAAAAAACCAGACTTAACGGCCGAAAAATTTATCAGTAGTAGTTTATTGCCACCGGAAATTAGTGACGACAATTATAAATCAATATACCAAACAGGAGATTTAGTTCGGCGCCTCGAAGGAGGCGAATTTGAGTTTATAGCAAGGAATGACTCACAAGTAAAAATACGAGGTCACCGAATAGAGCTTTCGGAGATTGAAAATTGCCTAAAAACTCTAAATGGCATTGCCTTGGCATGTGTACTAGTAAGCGATACGGGACATAAGCAATCGCTGTATGCATTTGCAGTACTCAAGCAAGAAGTCTCGTTGGATATACAACAACTCGTATCACACCTAAAGGTACACTTACCATCTCACATGGTACCTGAGCATTATCTAATTTTACCTGAGTTCCCCCTGACAGAGAATGGAAAAATAGATAAATCGATTTTATTATCAATAGCAAAAGACGATACATCCGCTATCGTGGACGAGAATCTTGATTCTGAACAATCAGCGTTTCTAGTCTTAATGAATGAATATACAGCATTGCCTTTGGCATGGAAAGAAGACTTCTTTGCCGCTGGTGGCGACTCAATCTCAGCCATTAGATTATCCTCCAAACTCGCCAGAGAAGTATCTGTAAACATTCCAGTTGAACTAATTTATACAGAGCGTACACCTGAAAATATCTGGCAGGAATTACCTCGCTGCCAGCAAAGTTTTAGCATCAATACCAGGGATGAAAAATATCGAACTGTTTCACCTTTATCCTCACAGCAGCGAGCTATATGGTTTTTAACAAAATCCAATCCAGGAAATAGAGCATACCATGCAAAAAGCAAATTAATTCTAAAAGGTGAAATCAATCCAGACATTCTTACTCTCTCTATCCAGGATGTAGTCGATGCACATGAGATTTACCGAAGCTCCTATTCTTTAGAGGAGCCCTATCAATATATCCATGAAGACTACCAGGTTAAGTTAGCCAGATATGATTTTAGCTCCATAAATTATCAACAGGCTAAGCAGCAGGTTGATAATTTATTGGCAGAAGAATTGAATCAGGTATTCGACATTACCCAATTACCGTTGGTACGCTGGGGGTTAGTAAAATTAACAGACAAAGAACATATTCTTATTCACATTGAGTACCACCTCGTCCATGATGGTTGGTCATCGAATGTATTTCTCGAGCATTTATTCTTCTGCTATCAGCAAAGGCTCGAGGGCAGAAAAAATGTAACTCTAAATCATGTTGGACAGTACGCCGATTTTGCTGTTTTTCAAAATAACTGGCTAACGAGCGAAGCCGCTGAAAAACAGAAACTATTTTGGTATGAAAAACTAAAAGATGCCCCAACTAAAATTAATTTACCTCAGACCGCCACAGGAGACTTAAAGGGAGGAGACACTAAAAAAATGAAGATCTCTCGGGGTTTTTGGCATGAGATACAAACGTATTGCCAGAAACAGGGAGTGACGCCATTTTCCTTTATGCTTGCGGCCGTCAACTTAGTATTATCTCGATATTCCGGCGATACCGATATTTGCGTCGGTACTGGTACTGCGAATCGTAATTACCAAGGAGTAGAAAACACTATTGGAATGATGGTGTCAACCAATGTTGCAAGAATAAAACAAAACTCAAAACAAGAAATTAATGATTTTATTCACACCTGTTTTGATACGACACAAGAAATACAAAAAAATCAGGAACTTCCATTTGAAACTGTAGTTGATTTGGTAAATCCTGAACGTATCAAAGGACTAAATCCGTTATTTCAGGTCTGCTTTAGTTTTCATGATTCTCCCCTACCGAAAATGACATTACCTGGCATCTCAGAGATGCAATTGGTCGAAGCCATCGGCAGCAAATCAGCAAAGTTCGATTTAAATATTGTGGTTATCCCGAGAATGGGACAGGAAGGAAGTGACAACCCAGTTACTGTACTATGGGAATTCAATCAGGAACGACATGCCCCTTGGTTTATTCAGGATATGATGGCCTCATTTAGGTCAGTAATGACCCAAATTCTGCTGGGGAAAGCCAGTAAAATTTCAGATTTGGTTATAGCTGATCCCAAACTGAAGCAACAACTTGCCAGATGGAATAATACCGATACCGAATATTCAGCGACCAGTAATTTGGTCGAATTATTTGAATCCCAAGTGAGTAAAACCCCACAAAATACAGCTCTGGTGTATCAGAATAGTACTATTAGCTATCAGGAACTTAATAAAAAAGCAAATCAACTTGCCCAGGTTATTCGCTCTCAACACCGAGCTCAAACTGGCCAAGAGTTAATGCCAGATACCCTAATAGCTTTGTATTTAGATCGTAGCCTGGATATGGTTATCAGTATGTTAGCCGTTCTAAAAGCTGGTGGCGCCTTTTTACCTATCTCTCCAGAATACCCAGAGCAGCGTACTCAATTTATCCTTGAAGACAGTCAAGCTCCCATTATCCTAACGCAACAGTATCACTTTACTGCGATTGATAAAAAACTGTCAGAATTAAAAAGCGTTCCATTACTTATTTCTGTTGATATACCTGAATTGCTATTCACTCAATCGCCAACAGCCCCCTGTATCAAACTCGATTCCAAATCCCTGGCATATGTGATTTATACCTCAGGCACTACAGGAACACCTAAAGGGGTGATGATAGAGCACCAAAGTGTAGTGAACCTAGTTCAATACATGATCAAAAGTCATCAGTTGGATACTGAAAAGCGGATCTTGCAATTCTCTAACTATGTTTTTGACGCTAGCATTTTTGAAATATTTCCAGCACTTTTATCTGGCTCGGAACTCCATATTGCCTCGGATGAATGTAGAGTTGAGAGTGAAAGGCTAATTTCATATATCAATGAGAATAATATTAATCAGGCATTTATTCCAACTGCAATACTCAATGAAATTGCGGAAGAACTAAGGAATTCCACATTAACATTAGTTCACACAGGTGGTGACAATTTAAGTCCATTAGCAGTATTACCTGCCGAATTCACATTTAATGAATATGGCCCGACAGAAGCCACGGTATGTGTGACACAGCAAAAAATAGAGAAACCTGACCAAATAAACATAGGAAAACCAATCGATAATGTGAGGCTTTATGTATTAAATGAATATGGACATTATTCACCTGTTGGTGTTATTGGTGAATTATATATAGGTGGAGCTTGCCTGGCTCGCGGATATTTAAATAGAGAAACCTTAACGCAACAACGATTTATTCCCAACTATTTTGCAACACAGGAAGATCTGGATAAAGGTTACGATAGATTATATAAAACTGGTGATTTGGTCCGCTGGCTACCTGACGGTTCTCTAGAGTATTTTGGCCGAAACGACAGCCAAATAAAAATCCGTGGTTATCGAATAGAAACAAGCGAAATCGAAAACACCTTGTGCACTCACCCTGAAATAAAGCAGGCAGTTGTTATTAAACGGGAGTTAAAGGGTAATCAAGTCTTGGCAGCCTATTTGGTTTCAACACATGATGTAGTATTGGATTGCGACGCAATAAAGTCATTTCTACAGTCGAGCCTACCCAATTATATGGTGCCTGATTCATATAATTTAATAGATGTCATCCCCCTTAATATCAATGGCAAATTTGACCCCAATCTATTACCTGAGCCAGAACTGGTCACGCAGCATAATTACGAAGCGCCAAGAAATGAGCTTGAACGACATTTGTGTACAGTTTGGCAAGAAGTCTTGAAGCTGGACAAGGTCGGGATTGAGGATAACTTCTTCCGTATCGGTGGCAACTCCATCAATGCAGTAAAGCTCACAGCTGTCAGCCGAAAGTTAAACGGGATAGATATTCCCTTACGCCTACTATTAGAGCACAGCACTATTGCCAGATTAGCACTTGCATTAAAAAACCAGCAAAGCATGGTCATTCCCAAGCTGGCTGATAAGCCTACGGCTAATAATCAGTTTGTAATGGAGATTTAGTTGATGTTGGCGTTATTAAAAGAACTCAAGAAAAATAAACTGGCTGTATGGGTCAGTGGAGATATTCTTAAATTGGCAAGTAGCGGTGATGAAATACCGCAAGAATTACTAACACGATTGAAAGCAGAAAAGTCTCAGTTAGTTAAGTATTTACAAAAAAGAGAAATTGACTCACAGAAAAAGTTTTCCAAGCTTGAGGAACTCATACAATACCGTCTGTCTTTTGCTCAGGAGCGACTATTATTTATTGAACGTTTACAGCCTGAAACCTGTGCATATCACATTCCATATTTAGTGCAATTGAACCAAGATGCCCGATTAGATATTCTACAAAGTGCTTTTACACATTTGGCAATACGCCATCCCGTGCTCAATTCAGTCTATATTGAGTCTGATAACCGAAATATCAGCCAGATATTATCTGACCCTGTTAAAATTTCGACAAACCAATTAAGCACAGAAGAAAAGTTACTACCGGCGGTAAAAGATGAGATAGTGCGTCCCTTCGATCTGTCGCAAGATCCACCAATGCGCCTGAAATATTATGAGGTCAATAAAAAGCTGTATTTGCTAATTATGTGGCATCATATTGCGTTTGATGGCTGGTCAATGGATATTTTCTTACGGGAATTATCTAGCATCTACCAGTCTCTACTTAACAGTCAGGAAGTACGCTTACCAGACCTATCTATCCAATATAGCGATTATGCCCAATGGCAGAGGGATTACCTAAATGGAGAGAATCTCTCCAAGCTAAAGTCTTTCTGGCATAATACCTTATGCGGTTATGAACTTTTAGTTTTACCAACAGATCGCCCTCGCCCCAAAAAAATGGATTACCGAGGAAAAAATACCTACTTTACGTTAGAGACTGGACTATCCCTGAAATTGCGGCACTATGCCCAAACAAGGGAAACCACTCTATATACCGTCCTCCTCAGTGCTTTTTTTGCAACACTGTCTAGCCTATCAGGGCAAGAAGATATCCTGATAGGTACTCCGTCAGATAATCGTCATCATGCCCAGACCCAAGACGTAATTGGCTTTTTTGTCAACTCACTGGCGCTACGAGTAAAGTTAAATGCAGATATAACAGCTGATGAATTAATCAGGCAAGTACATCAGGTAGTCTCTGCGGCTAAAACTCACCAAGATCTACCATTTGAGTCTCTCATTGATACACTGGAAGTGGAAAGGGATTTGTCCCGCCATCCATTGTTTCAGGTAATGTTTACGGTACAAAGTTTTGGTTTGACAAACCTATATGAATTACCGTTTACCCAGGTAGAAACAGATCCTCAAAATCCATTATATTCGCCTGCAAAAGCGGATTTACGCCTAACTCTCGATGACAGTGGGAACCAGATAAAAGGTATATTTAGTTATGCCGTAAGTCTATTTGATGAAGACAGCATTATTCATATCGGTAGAGTCTATCAAAAAATTTTGGTACAGATGCTGGAGCAGCCCTCACGATCTATCAATACTTTTGATAGTTTGTCAGATAGGGATCGCCAAAAAGTTTTAATTGATTGGAATCAGACAAGCTCACCTGGTGGTAATGAGCTAAGCTTATCACATCTATTTGAAACTCAAGCCCTAATAAATCATGATTCAATCGCGGTTAGTTTTGAAGAAAAACAATTAACTTACCAAGAGTTAAATGAAAAAGCTAATCAGTTAGCAAGAGCAATACAGCATAACTATCAAAATAAACACGGAGATACGATAAGACCTGATACTATCGTTGCCCTATATTTTGAGCAAAGCCTGGAAATGGTAATAGGGATATTAGCTGTGCTAAAAGCCGGCGCAGCTTACCTGCCCCTTGCCTGTGATGCACCTCAAAAACGTCTGAAATTTCAATTAGAAGACAGTAATTCTGCTCTGGTATTAAGTCAAAGTTTCAAGCTAGATAAACTCCGCTCTTTACTCGAGGAAATCCCTACCCCACCTTTATTGCTTGCAGTAGATAACCAAGTAGAAACTGCGCCGTATTCTATCGAAAACCTAAGTCATGGTCCGCAAGGAAACAACCTGGCGTATCTAATCTATACCTCAGGCACAAGCGGTACTCCTAAAGGAGTAATGGTAGAGCATAAATCCGTTGTTAATCTAATTAAAGCACAAAGCGAAGCATTTAATTTTGACAATCAAGAACGTGTACTTTGGCTGTTATCTTATGTTTTTGACGCTTCAGTTGAGCCCTTTTATTTGGCTCTGTTGAATGGTGGGAGGTTGATATTACCCGAAAGAGGAATATTAAAACAACCGGAAAAAATCATCGGCTTATTAGCCAAACATCAGGTTACACACTTGGTAGCATCTCCTGCTCATTTGTTGACTTTAGGTGATATCAAAAACAAACCGCAAATAAAAAGAGTGGTATTTGGCGGTGAATCTTGTTCACCGGAGTTGGTAAATATTTGGAAAGACAAGCTTATTAATGAATACGGACCAACTGAAGCTACGGTAACAGCCATTCAAAGCCTGAACTTTTATCAGCAAAATAATAATCGATGTATAGGGCGCCCTATCAATAATGTTAAGGCTTACGTACTTAATAAAAAAGGTTATCCGGTACCCATCGGGGCTCCAGGGGAATTATATATCGGTGGAGCAGGAGTCGCCCGAGGCTATCTCAACCAGGAAGCACTGACAGCACAGAGTTTTATCGATAACCCTTTTGCCAATAATGAAGATAAAAGCAGGGGGTATGATCGCCTATATAAAACCGGCGATTTGGTGCGCTGGTTACCCAACGGAAACTTGGAATATCTGGAACGCATAGGACAGCAGGTTAAAGTTCGGGGTTACCGAATTGAGTTAGGGGAAATTGAAACTGCGCTCACCAACGTAGAATCAGTAAAACAGGCACTGGTGACAACTTATCATCATCAGGGTAATACCCTGCTAATAGCCTATATAGTACCTCTTCTAGCACAAGATATTTCATCAGAAGTCTTACGGGACACATTGGCTCTAAGCTTACCTGAGTATATGTTGCCGGAGAGCTATACTTACTTGGATCAGATCCCGCTAACCACTAACGGTAAAGTAGACTACCGTGCTTTACCCACCCCGGAACTAATTTCTAAGGATAACTACCTTGCACCCCGAACTGAACTAGAAAGTCAGATGTGTCAGATCTGGCAACGTGTACTGGGGCTGGAACACATAGGAGTTAAGGATGACTTTTTCCGTATAGGTGGCCATTCAATTAATGCAGTTCAGCTAACTGCTACTATTCGTCGAGAACTGGCTATAGAAGTTTCACTGGAAGATTTGTTCGAGCGAAAAAATATAGCCACTCTGGTTTCGGGAATAGAAAAACAGAATCTGTTGACAATTCCACGCTCAAATGAAACCGTATTTCCACTGTCTTTTGCTCAGAAAAGACTGCTATTTATTGAGCAATTTGAATCGGGAAGCAGTGCCTATCATATACCATATCTTACCCGGCTAAAGCCAAAGACATCGCTGGATAAGCTTGAACAAGCGCTAAACGCTGTAATTCGTAGACATACTGTGCTTAACAGTATCTATTGTACCGATAACACCGGAATTAATCGGCAAGAGGTACTATCTACTCCTGTCACTTTACAAATGCACAAAGCTGCGGACAAAAAACAATTAACGCTCTTAGTTAGAAAAGAGTGTATGCGTTCCTTTGACCTTGAAAAGGAAGGGGCAGTTCGACTTCATATATATCAATTAGGGGAAGTAGATTATCTACTGATACTCTGGCACCACATCGCCTTTGATGGCTGGTCTAGTGGGATTTTCATCAAAGAGCTTTCAGAAATTTACCAAGCTATATGCCAAAAGCGAGAGGCTATCTTACCCGATCTGGATATTCAATATCGTGATTATGCTGCCTGGCAACATGACTATCTGCAAGGAGAGCAGCTAGAGAAGCAGCTACAATATTGGCAACAACGTTTGTCCGGATATGAATCTTTGGCTTTACCACTTGATTACCCCAGACCCACAGTGTCTGATCACCGAGGTAAATACTATCGGTTCACTCTAGGTCGTCAACTCTCAGCACAGTTACGAACACTGGCAAGAGATCAAGGAACCTCTCTATTCACTGTACTTCTTAGTGGATTCTACCTATGCCTGACAACCCTATCTGGGCAAGAAGATATTTTGGTGGGCACACCGTCAGATAATCGTCATCATGCCCAGACTCAAAATTTGATCGGCTTTTTTGTTAACCCCCTGGCTTTACGTGTTGTAATCAAGCCCGAAATGTTGATAAAAGAACTACTCGCCACAGTGCACCAGGTCGTAACTTCGGCCAAGGTGCATCAGGAGTTCCCATTTGAGCGCCTAGTTGAAGAGCTAAAGTTAGAGCGAGATAATTCTCGCCATCCTTTATTCCAGGTAATGTTTGGGCTTCAGAATAACAGGCAGGAAATCATTAATGTCGAAAAATTACCTTTTATTCCTACAAAATTAATTGAGGAAAGTAATTTATATGTACCGGCAAAATTTGATCTAAGTTTATCGCTAAATGATTATGACGATGAAATTACAGCGGGGTTTAACTATGCGGCAAGTCTTTTTGATGAAGAATCTATAGCACATATATCCCGTCTTTACCAAAGAATGCTTTCCGGTCTTCTTTCTGGTCCAGACTTTCCGATAGCGCAAATAGAAAAACTAAGTACCGCTGATCGACAGAAAATTTTGTACCAGTGGAATGATACTCAGGTTAATTACCCCGACAGAAACACTATACATGGTCTATTTGAACAGCAGGTCAGCCGGACACCTGATCATATTGCCCTGGTTTTTGAGCAATGCCGACTAAGCTATCGGGAGCTTAATCAAAAGTCCAATCGCCTCGCACGTGCACTTTTAAATAAATATGAAGCCAGCACAGCGAGGACAATAGAGCCCGACACTCTAGTAGGATTATGTTTTCAACGTAGCGCAGATATGGTGGTTGCCATTTTGGCGGTACTGAAAGCTGGAGCTGCCTATGTGCCAATTACACCGGACCTCCCTCAAGCACGTATCAAATTTATACTGGATGATGCACAAATCTCGCTGGTAATGAGTGATAAACAGAGCTTATCGGCACTACCCGCATCCCAGGCTGGCAAGTACCAAGTTCCATCAATCCTTGTAGTTGATGATAAAAAGGAAGTCACCGCATATCATCACGATAACTTACCAGAAACATCAAGTAGCAATCATCTTGCCTATGTGATTTACACGTCAGGGACAACAGGTAAGCCCAAAGGCGTTTTAGTGCAACATAATGCAGTAACAGCTTTTGCTTGCAATAATCGTTATTTGGAAGCCTCCAAGGTGACCAATATTGCCAGTTTGTCTTCCTATGCTTTTGATGGTTTCGTATTTGACTTATTTTACAGTGTGCTAAATGGCTGCAGTATGCATCTCGTTACGCAGGACGTAATCCGGTCTCCTATAAGTTTAATAGATTATCTAAATAGCCATCATATTGATTCATTTTTTATCACAACTGCATTACTGAGTGTCCTGACCAAAGAGAGCCTATTAAATGGATTGAAGGTAAATAATATTTTATTTGGCGGAGAAAAGGCCGATGCTGGAACTTTACACCAGCTAGTTAATGACCACCCTGAAATTTCGTTTACACATGTTTATGGGCCGACTGAAACGGTGGTTTTTGCTACTGCCTGTCACTTAAACACCAAGATGAGGAAACTGCCTATTGGCAGCCCATTGCATAATAAAAAATTATATGTTTTGGATAAAAATGGCCAACCGGCACCTGTCGGGTCTCCTGGGGAACTATATATCGGCGGTGTAGGTATTGCTCGCGGCTACCTTAATCAGGAAGAGCTGACAGCTAAGAGTTTTATTAATAATCCTTATGCCAGTGATGAAGATAGAGAAAGGGGACATGACCGGCTATATAAAACTGGGGATTTAGTACGCTGGTTACCAGACGGAAATTTGGAGTACCTTGAGCGTATTGGTAAGCAGGTTAAAATTCGGGGCTACAGGATCGAATTAGGAGAAATCGAGTCAGCACTGCAGGAAATCGAAGTAGTAAAGCAAGCGTTAGTGACCACTTTTCACCATGAAGAAAATACAATATTAGTTGCTTATATAGTACCAGAGGCAAGAGAGAAAATTTCACCGGAAACCCTAAAGCAAACGCTATCTATTAATTTACCGGGATACATGGTACCTGAAAGCTATACTTTGTTAGAAAAATTGCCATTAACCCCTAATGGAAAATTGGACTATCGTGCGTTACCAAATCCACAATTGATTATAGAGGATAATTACCTTCCTCCCCGCACCATTCTAGAACAAAACCTGTGCCTGATTTGGCAGCAGATATTGGGACTTGATCGTGTAGGTATTGCCGATGACTTTTTTCGAATCGGTGGACATTCGATCAATGCGGTACAACTCATAGCTACCACTCAAAGGGAGTTAGGTATAGAGCTTTCCTTAGCAACTCTGTTTGAGAAAAGAAATATTGATGCTCTCTCCAAAGGTCTTGAGGAGGAGCCTCTACTGAGAATTCCTTCAGTAAAAGTCGGCCCTCATCCCCTGTCTTTTTCCCAGGAGCGTTTATTCTTTATCGAGAAATTCGATTCCGGAGCAAGTGCATATCACATTCCCTACTTAGTTAGGCTCAGGCCTCAGGCATCGCTAAATAATATTGAGCGGGCAATAAATGAGGTAGTACGACGTCATACTATACTAAACAGCATCTATTACACAGACACAAATGGTGTCACCCTACAAGAAGTCCAACCCAGGGAGATAACAATAAACAAGCACCAGCTTACAGATGAATCCCAATTGAAGGCTGCCCTGCTTAGGGAAAATAATCGCCCCTTTGATCTAAGCCATGAGAGCGCCGTCCGCTTACATATGTACCAGTTAGGCGAACAACGGTACTTGTTGATCCTTTGGCATCATATTGCTTTTGATGGCTGGTCTACTGGCATTTTTATTAAAGAATTTTCACAAATCTATCATGCTATTTGTGAAAGGCAGCAAGCATCACTACCGGTGCTGGAAATCCAATATCATGATTATGCTGTTTGGCAACGAGCCCATCTCAAAGGTGAGACACTGGAAAATCTGCTGAATTACTGGCAAAAAACGTTGTCCGGTTATGAACCCTTGGCACTGCCACTAGATCATCCACGGCCGCCAAAGGCTGATCAAAGAGGTAAGCACTATCACTTTATCCTAGACAGAAATATGTCAGCGCAGTTACGCGCTTTTGCAAGAGCTGAAGGTACTACCTTATATACCCTATTACTAACTGGGTTTTATCTTTGCCTCGCAACCTTGTCCGGGCAGGAAGATATTCTGGTAGGCACACCCTCAGATAATCGTCACCATGCCCAAACTCAAGACTTGATTGGCTTTTTCGTTAACACTCTAGTATTGAGAACTGTTCTCAATACCAAAATGACTGTAAAGGATTTGATAGCTCAGGTGCATCAGACCGTTACTCAGGCTAAAGTACACCAGGAACTGCCTTTTGAACGCCTGCTCGAGGCACTTGATGTTGAACGTGATACCTCGCGCCACCCACTTTTCCAAGTCATGTTCGGCGTACAGAGCTTTGTTCAGCAAGAAAGTGTTAATGACGATTTCCCGTTTTTACCCTCTGAACTTGATGGAGAAGCTTCTCTTTATTCACCGGCAATTTTCGATTTAAGTCTATTTTTAAATGATGGTAGCGAGGAAATTACCGCAACTTTTAATTATGCAGTCAGCTTATTTGATGAAAAGACCATCATTCGCATTGCCAACTTGTATCAACACCTACTCACAAGTATGTTGGCAACGCCGAAGTTATGCTTAGATCAGATTGAACGAGTTAGTGAAATTGAACGTCAACTAATCCTGGGTAAGTGGAATGATACAAGGATTGACTTCCCTGAGGGACAAACCTTACATGGTTTATTTGAACGGCAAGCCCTGCGAACGCCAAATCACATTTCACTGGCCTTTGAGCAGCAACGGATTACTTATCGTCAACTTAATGAAAGAGCCAACCGTTTGGCCCGCATCCTATCAAAACAATATCAATCAGCTCATGGACAATCGATAATTCCAGATACCGTTATTTCATTATATTTTGGGCGCGGTATCGATATGGTCATTGCTATTTTAGCAGTGCTAAAAGCCGGTGGAGCTTATTTGCCGCTTTCTCCTGATTACCCTGAACAGCGCCTGCGTTATATCTTAGCTGACAGTCAATGTCCGATGATCCTAACGGGAGAGAGTAACGAAGATAAACTCCGGAAAATCGTCGGTATTGAACATCAAGAATCCATAGTGTGTGTAACCCAAGAGTTACTTTTGAATGAAGCAATAAGTGGGGAAAATTTACCTGCGCTAACATCAACATCCGACCTGGCTTATGTGATTTATACATCCGGTACCACTGGCACACCTAAAGGTGTGATGATTGAGCATCACAGTTGCGTTAATTTGATGCAACATAACCTAGAAACGTATCAAATTTCTTCTGATGAAAATTTGTTATTACTGGCTAACTACACTTTTGATGCATCTATAGAGCAGATATTTATCGCATTACTTAGTGGTTCTCGGCTAGTGATTACCGGTGATGCCGACATCCAGTCTTTTAGCCGTCTGGAGCAGCTAATTGAGCAAGAGTCCATTACTCACCTGGATGCACCATCCAGTCTCCTACTGGCATTGGAGCTTGGGGAAAAGCATGGCTTGAAGCGAGTCATCTCGGGTGGCGAAGTGACCTCAACCAAGCTGGCCAGTGATTTGGGGGATAAACTCATTAATGTCTACGGACCTACAGAAGCGACTATCAGTAGCCATCAATATCATTGTCCACCTCAATCAGAAGACAACCAGATCCCTATAGGCAGGGCCATCGCCAATAACAAAAGCTATGTCCTCGATAAATCAGGTCAGTTATTAGGAATAGGGGCCGTTGGTGAGTTGCACATAGGCGGAGCCGGCCTTGCCCGGGGCTATTTGAACCAACCTCAACTGACAGCAGAGCGTTTTATAAAAAACCCCTTTGCCAGCGAGGAAGATAGAGCCAGAGGTTATACCAGACTTTACAAAACTGGCGATCTGGTCAGATGGTTACCCAGCGGTGAGCTGGATTATATCGGTCGCAATGACTTACAAGTCAAAATTAGAGGTTTCCGTATTGAGTTAGGTGAAGTCGAAGCGGCTTTAAATGACCTGGAAGGAGTTAAGCAAGCGGTAGTAACGGATCATGAATATCAAAATCAAAAATACTTGGCAGCCTATTTAGTACCAGATTCCGAGGAATCCAAAGATCTTGATCTATTAAAAGCTACATTAACATCGGTATTGCCCGACTATATGATTCCGACAAGCTTTAACTGGATTGATAAAGTACCTGTCAATTTAAGCGGTAAGCTGGATAAAAAATCCTTGCCAACTCCCAAGCTTGTTTCCCAGAGTGATTATCTGGCTCCACGTACGCAACTTGAACGCCAATTGTGCGAAGTTTGGCAACAGGTCCTGGGATTGGACCGGGTTGGTATCCGCGATAACTACTTCAGTATCGGAGGAGATTCAATCAAAGCCATCAGTCTTGGGGCCAAAAGCCGCCAGATAATTGGTATAGACATTCCATTAGCAATGTTATTTGCAAATCAAACAATTGAAAAGTTAAGCGCTTCCTTACAGCAAGGCACAGTATCAAACCAGGATGAAACTCAAGAATTTGAGATAATCTTATAGGGATAATAAAGTGAATCAATTAATCAGTAAAATAAAAAACAATCAAGTCGCAATCTGGCTGGATGGAGAACAGCTACGCCTGAACAGTAAAAAAGATTTGTCAGACAGCGATCTATTAGAGTCAATCAAAGAACACAAGTCATCATTAATCCGTTTATTAAAATTTAATCACATTTACAGTAAAAGTGACTTCATCAATAGGATAATATTTTCTGTACCCGAAGAGAAATCTGAACTTAGTTTTGCCCAGGAGAGGTTATTATTTATTCATCAGTGGCAGCAAGGAAGTAATGCCTATCATATCCCGCACCTGATTCGACTATCCGATAATATTAACTACCCGGCATTAGTAGATGCCATTCAGTATATGGTTAGACGCCATCCCATACTCAATACCATTTATCGCCTTCATGAAAATGGTGATGCTTACCAGCAGGTCCTTGATATCCCCTTAACTATTCGCTGTATATCAAAAAAGGACAATGCTGCTCTGTTAAATGGACTGCAAGAAGCCATAGAGCAGGACTTTGACCTGGCCAAAAGAAGACCGTTTAGGGTTATTCGACTTGATTCTCCCCAAGGAGCTTTTGTACTTTTTGTCTGGCACCATATTGCATTTGATGGCTGGTCAGCACAGATTTTTTTTACCGAATTATCTCATGCCTATTCTTCTTACTGTCTTGGGCAGGAGCCACAGCTCGCACAGATAGACATTCGATACAGCGATTATGCCGTATGGCAAAGAGCATTTTTACAAGGAGAAGAATTACGAAATCTAGAGAATTACTGGCTTGAGCAACTGAATGGTTACAACTCACTTCATTTATTCACAGATAGACCACGTCCGCCCCAACTCGATTACCGTGGGCAGATTTTGAAATTTTCTTTGGATACAAAACTTTCACAGCAATTAAGATTGTTAGCCCGAGAACAGAAGACAACACTGTATAGTCTAATGCTTAGCGGTTTTTATCTGTTACTTTCGACTTTAAGCGGCCAGAAAGACTTAGTTATCGGCACACCGTCAGAAAATCGTCACCATGCACAAACTCAGGGCGTGATAGGTTTTTTTGTTAACCTATTAGCGTTAAGGGGAGAAATAGATGAGAGCTTCACAATTGCACAATGGATAGATAAAGTTCATCAGCTTGTTCTAGGAGCCAAAGTTCACCAGGAGCTACCTTTTGAACGATTAGTTAAACTGCTTAATGTGGAGCGGGACCCTTCCCGTCATCCTTTGTTTCAG
This sequence comes from Microbulbifer sp. A4B17, assembly GCF_003076275.1. NCBI lineage: Bacteria > Pseudomonadati > Pseudomonadota > Gammaproteobacteria > Cellvibrionales > Microbulbiferaceae > Microbulbifer > Microbulbifer sp. A4B17. The sequence continues at coordinate 991,526 of NZ_CP029064.1, read as the reverse complement.
GTCGTATTCAGCCTAGAGAATACCTCGTCGAAGATCCGCGAAGAAGATAAAAGTCTTCCATTTACTCAGCAGCCCTTAAGCGAGCTTAACCGAGGACTTTCAGATGATGAATTACAAGAGGGCACGCAGTATAATCAAGAGTATTCCCCTGCTAAATTTGATTTAAGTTTACATATTAATGACGGGCAGGTTGAACTTGACGGTTTTATTAATTTTTCTACTAGTTTATTTGACCTGCAGACAATTACTAGATTCTCCACTTTATATCAAAGAATACTGGCGGAGATAGTTGCTGATGTACAGCAACCTATTGCCGATATGGACTTGATTTGTGAGCAGGAGAGGAAAACCTTGTTGGTTGACTGGGTCAAAACCACACCATGCTCCCCACAAAATTTATGTCTTCACCAATTGTTTGAAATCCAGGCTAGGTCATTTGCCGATAAACCCGCGTTAACTTTTAAGCAGCAAATGTTAAGTTATGACCAATTAAATAAAAGAGCTAACCAACTCGCTTTAAAGCTCCAGGCTGATTATCAATCAGCATATGGAGAGCATCTTAAATCCGGCACGCTGATCGGTATTTTCCTCGATCATAGCATGGAAATGGTGATTAGTATTATTGCAATTCTTAAAACGGGTTGCGCATACGTACCCATCTCTCCCAATTACCCATCAAGCAGAACCTTGTATATCCTCCAGGATACTGAAGTACCCATAGTCATCACCGACAATAAATACACTGGTACCTTTACGGCACTCTCTGGCGAACTTAAGCTAACACCCGTATTAGTATTTGCAGATGCCTCTGTACCCTTAGCTGATGACGTCAGCCTCATACCTGTCAGTGATATTGTGCCTCAAGATTTGGCTTACGTAATTTATACCTCAGGTACGACAGGCAAACCTAAGGGAGTGCTACAAACTCATGAAAATGTGATGCGGCTGTTAGAAAGCACCCAAGCAGATTTGAGCTTCAATGATAACGATACCTGGGTCTTATATCACTCATATACCTTTGACTTCAGTGTTTGGGAACTTTGGGGAGCCCTGACCACAGGCGGAAAGCTGGTAGTACCGACAACCGAAATCAAGACGGACCTTCCCGGATTCGTCCGCCTGTGTCAGCAAGAGCAAGTGACGGTGTTAAACCAAACGCCGGCTGCATTTTATGCCCTGGTTGATACGTTGAGGTTCACTGGTGAACCTCTTGAATTACTTCGCTTAGTGATTTTGGGTGGGGAGAAATTAAATATTGAACAACTTAAAGAGTGGTGGGATACCAATGGTAGTAAGTCAATTAGGCTGGTAAATATGTATGGCCTCACAGAGACAACCGTGACTGCAACTTACAAAGAGCTGACAGTCGATGAAGATACCACCCGTTCCAACATTGGGCGACCCTTAAAACATATGAAGGCATATGTTCTCAATAGTAGATTAAAACCTTTACCTATCGGTGCCCCGGGTGAATTACATATAGGTGGAGCAGGATTGGCCAGGGAGTACCTCAATAGGGCGGAGCTCACAGCTGAAAAATTTATTAAAAATCCATTTATTTCACCAGAGGGCGAGGTTAATACTCGACTTTATAAAACTGGTGATTTAGTCCGTTGGTTACCTAATGGCGAGCTGGAGTATTTGGGGCGAAATGATTCTCAAGTGAAGATCCGGGGTTATCGCATTGAATTAGGCGAAATTGAAGCTGTTATTGCACAACATCCCAAGGTGCAGCAGGTGGTAGTAATAGACAGGTGTCAAGAAGAGAATAAGTACCTTGCTGCTTATGTGGTTCTAAGTGAAAAACAAGAATCAACTATTGATGAGTTAAAAGCTTTTGTTTCGGTTCACTTACCTGCCTATATGATACCAACAACCTTTACTCTGCTTGACGTTTTGCCGCTGACAATTAGCGGAAAACTAAATCGAAACGCACTGCCACTTCCCAATTTTACCACCGTAGCAGAATATGTTGAACCAGAAAATGAATTAGAGCGCGAGTTGTGCTTAATTTGGGAAAAACTATTAGGTGTAGAGACCATAGGTGTACTTGACAATTTCTTTGATTTAGGCGGAGACTCAATATTGCTACTTAAAGTTTATCATCACTGTAGTCGCAGTAATATCCGAGTTTCGCCTAAATTACTTAATGAACAACCAACCATTAGGGGCTTGGCAGAAAAGATAAAATCACAATCTATACCTAACTTTTCATCCTGCACAGAAAATGAAATTGTTGACTTTTTGAAAGATTATAATGAGTTTAGGAAATTTATGACTTTCAATGGTGATAGTAATAAAACTGGTTTATTTTTGATTCCTGCGGCAGCAGGGCCAGAAACTTTTATCCCACTGGTGGAAAAGCTTGATATCGATCGTCCGGTCCAATTATTGGAAAACATACAGGTGTACAGCGGTCGACAAATTAGATTGAACCATTTGATTGATTACTATTTAGCCGTGATACGTAAAAAGCAGCCGGGTGGACCATATTTTCTGGGGGGCTACTGCGAAGGAGCCATGGTTTCTCTCGGTATTGCTCAAAAGCTGGAAGCTTTAGGAGAGCAAGTTGAAATGTTGTTTTTAATTGATCCTGTAGTAATCACCATAGAACAAACTATGATTGATACTATAAAACAAGACTCCAGATTACTCGAATGTGGCCGTTTTGAAGCGGAAATGGTTGATACATTTCTATTTTATGCCGAATATGTTAAATCACTCCAACCCTATAGCGGACCTGCTATTTTCTTTGAAGGTAGCAGTGTCTCTGATGAAGCAACCCCGACACAAACCCTTGCTTTGATCAATGACTATATTGACATTCAAGGCGTATTTAAAAAGGGCTTCTCAACACCCAAAAATGGGTTCGAAGATCTGTTATTAAATTGCGATTATATTTCTATTAAAGCCAAACACGAGCGGGTCATGATCGAAGATGAGACGCTGAATACTGTAGCCATGGCAATTAACCGTAAATTATCTGCTGGACAACAAAAGTATCTAGCACCAGAAGCTCAAACTACAGAAATGTAAACCTGATTTTTCCAGGGGGGGGGATTCGTCTTTTACAGAGTACGAATTCCCCTAAACAGGAAATTATGATTCTGGTAGAGCCTTAAAATTATGTTTAAATTTAGTCAATCTCTAAATTATTTACAACACCTCTCTAATACTTGAATATGTTTCATTAAGTATGATTACCCTACAACTGATATCCGCCGGGGCTTTCAGGGGTATTACAGAGTTTTTCAGGGGTTCCTTAGGATGGGTTTATGAAGCGAATAGAATTAATCCGTTTATACGGATTTCAAATGGGATGGGGCTTTTTCTCCACCTATTTAATATTGCCTATATTAACGCCTTTGTTTTTAGCTATGGGTATGTCTATGCCGCAGCTGGGGATGATACTGGCAGTCATGGGGTTGTCAGTGATGCTTTTTGAATTACCTACTGGTAGCTTGGCGGATCAGATCGGTCGGAAAAAGGTATACTTAGTCTCCTTGACAATGGCTATGACTTGTTACGTGGTGCTATTGGTTTGGCAAAGTTTCTATGGAGCCTTGGTGGCGATGTTTTTATGGGGAGCTAGCCAGGCATTATTTTCAGGATCTTTAAATGCCTGGTTTGTAGAATGCTTTAACCAAGCTGAAGGTACAATGAGTCTACAGGAGGGTTTTGCGCGTATCGCAACTCGTGCCGGACTCATCGGAGCCCTAGGTGCACTATGCTGCGCCTTGGTCGTAGGAAGCGGGGAATATTTCGGACATCATGATCTGGATCTATATCGGGGACTTATATTATTGGCGTTGCTAAGTAGTTTACTCTTGTTCGCCTTCACCAAGACAAAGATCAGAGAGAATCGTGTATTTGATCGTTTTCGACTTTCAAATATCAGTCAAATACCCAGCCAGCTCAGTTTAGGTATTAAAGCCTGCTACTCGCCATCACTATGGCGCTTGTTGTTGACTGTTATATTACTGACTCCAATAGCCAGTGCTATCGAAAAATATTGGCCGGTACGCTTAGAGACCTTATCAGGCGATATGTCCGTGGGCTGGCTGTACGGATTATTAATGGCATTGATCATGCTATTAGGCAGTCTGTCAGCGAGAATTACTACCTGGATGACTCAATTTTTGAACCATCAATTGGGGAAAGTACTTTTGATAGCTAGCCTGATAAAATTATCTTTAGTGATGTTACTGGCGCTGTCTGGAGATTTGTTACTGTTTGTAAGTTTATTCTTATTGTTTAATTTTAGTATCGGTCTGGGGCTTTCTGCCTCTGCCCAGTTACAACATGAAGCAGTGGAGGACGAAGTCAGGTCAACTGTTGATTCCATCTTTTCATTAACAACTCGCTTTGGCGGTGTTATTGGTTCACTAGTTTGTGGTTTTGGCGCAGCCATAATAGGATTGAACAATACTTGGTTATTGCTAGCAGCCATGGGGCTATGTGGCAGTTATATATTTTTGAGCCCGGAATTTAACCCCAAAGTAATAGCCAAAGACAGGCAAATGATAGAGCAAGGTTAGCGTCCAGTCTCATCCCCCTTCGGGGGATTACCTACTTGCAGGAAATCGATTGAATTCCTTAAGGTGGTTATATCGTCAAAACTTCTTTCTATTTTGAACATTCCTCAATCTCACCCCAGATAACCGGTCATTCGTGGATTTAAAGATTCAGCACCCGGGCTAAACGACATCTAATACAAGCCTCATTCCATAAGCTGCATCCATGGTCGCTTTGACTACACCCATATCGCAATTCTTGGTGGCTGATACGTCGCTCTCAATAAGGTGTTGGCTAATCTGTAGAAGGAGCTGAGATGGTGTGCTTATTGAGAAAAAAAGAAAAAACGTAGGGAAGAAGCACGGCATTCAGCATTCCATTAGCAGTGAGCGGCCTAATAGTGAAATAGGCAGACTTCAAATCTGCTCAGCCATATGTAGAACAAAATCTCCCCAGCCCCCATTTCACAGGATTTAACCCACTTTTTGCGCCAAAATTTAGCAGTTTCCCCGCCCAAAACCCGCAGATTGCCCCTACTCGCGCCGATTGCTAAGATGCGCGCCTGCCGCTATGGCCCGGCTTCCCCTCTGGTTCCGTATTGCAACACTGGGGCTGCCAGCAAACCGATTTTCCCAAGCGTTACCCTCGCCTATCCGCAACGCGGAGGCCCGAGGCTTTCCACAGGAAAAGCGGTACTGAGGCCAGGTGCTATTTTTAACCGCGAGCGCACCGCGACGACTCCCTGCGACTACAGGAACGAAGTTTATGACCCAACCATCGCTGCAGCAGTTGGAACAACACGACGCCTTTATCCATCGCCATATTGGCCCCGATGCCAAACAGGTAGAGGCCATGCTGGAAACCCTCGGAGTTGCCAGCCTCAAAGAGCTGATCGAGAAAACCGTGCCCGAAGCCATTCGCAAGACTGATGAGCTGGATCTGGCCGATGCGATCAATGAAGTTGAGGCCCTCGCAGAGCTGAAAGATATCGCGGCGCGCAACAAGATCTACCGCACCTTTATTGGTATGGGTTACCACGACACCATTACCCCCAATGTGATCCTGCGCAACGTGCTGGAGAATCCGGGTTGGTACACCGCCTATACCCCTTACCAGCCGGAAATTGCCCAGGGCCGCCTGGAAGGCCTGTTGAACTTCCAGCAGATGATTATGGACCTCACCGGTATGGAACTGGCAAACGCCTCCATGCTGGATGAAGGTACCGCAGCAGCTGAAGCCATGGCCATGTGTAAGCGCCAGGTCAAACGCAACAAATCCAACGTCTACTTTGTGGACCAGGACTGCCACCCGCAAACCATCGCCGTCGTTAAGACCCGCGCCGAGCACTTCGGATTCGAGGTCGTTGTAGGCGATGTGGAGAAAGATATCCCCGCCGAGCTGTTCGGCGCCCTGCTGCAATACCCCGGCAGCACCGGTCGCGTACGCGACCTGACCGATATCATCACCAAGGTGCACGAAGCCAACGCCCTGGTAACCGTGGCCGCAGATCTGATGAGCCTGGTAGCCCTGAGAGCACCGGGTGATATGGGTGCAGACGTAGTTGTTGGCTGTAACCAACGCTTCGGCATCCCCATGGGCTACGGTGGTCCCCACGCTGGTTTCTTCGCCTTCCGCGAAGCTTACAAGCGCTCCGCACCGGGTCGTATTATCGGCGTTTCCGTCGACAGCAAAGGCAAGCGTGCCCTGCGCATGGCTATGCAGACCCGCGAACAGCATATTCGCCGCGAGAAGGCCAACTCCAATATCTGTACTTCCCAGGTACTGTTGGCGGTAATGAGCGCTTTCTATGCGATTTACCACGGCCCTGAAGGCCTGAAAACCATCGCTGCCCGCATCCAGCGCCTGGCAGATATTCTCGCTTCCGCCCTGCAGCAGGAAGGCTTCAATCTGGCCCACGACAGCTGGTTCGATACACTGAATGTCACCGTTGGCGCCAAGCAGGAAGAGATTTACCAGCGCGCCCTGGCCGCTGAGATCAACCTGCGTAAAATTGGTGAAGACGCCCTGGGTGTGAGCCTGAGTGAGACCGCCACCCTGCAGGATGTGTCCGACCTGATCAATGCCTTTATCGGCACCGAACACACTATTGACCTTCACGCCCTGGACAGCGAAATTGCCAGCAAGGGCTCCCCGGGTGTACCAGCCTCCCTGGCGCGCGATACTGAATTCCTGACCCACCCAGTGTTCAACACCTACCACTCCGAGACCGAGATGCTGCGCTACCTCAAGTCTCTGGAGGCCAAGGATATCGCCCTGAATCACTCCATGATTCCCCTGGGCTCTTGCACTATGAAGCTGAACGCCACCGCCGAGATGATCCCGGTCACCTGGCCAGAGTTCGGCAAGCTGCACCCCTTCGCACCAGTAGATCAAGCGGAAGGCTACGCGGAAATGTTCCGCCAGCTGCAGCAGATGCTGTCCGCCTGTACCGGTTACGATGCGGTGAGCCTGCAGCCCAACGCCGGCTCCCAGGGCGAATACGCTGGCCTGGTTGCTATCAAGAAGTACTTCGAAGCGAAGGGCGAAACCCAGCGCGACATCTGCCTGATTCCCGCCTCTGCCCACGGCACCAACCCGGCTTCCGCCATGATGGTGAGCATGAAAGTGGTTGTGGTTGCCTGTGATGATAAAGGCAATGTGGATATCGAAGACCTGAAAGCCAAAATCGAAGAGCATGGCGACCGCGTTGCCGCACTGATGGTCACCTACCCATCCACCCACGGGGTGTTTGAGGAAGGTATCCGTGAAGTTTGCGACCTGGTACACCAGGCTGGCGGCCAAGTTTATATCGACGGTGCCAACATGAACGCCCTGATCGGCGTCGCGGCTCCGGGCCAGTTCGGTGGTGACGTATCCCACCTGAACCTGCACAAAACTTTCTGTATCCCTCACGGTGGTGGCGGCCCCGGCATGGGCCCGATCGCTGTTGGCGAACACCTGAAGCCCTACCTGGCGGCCCACCCGGTGACTGAAGTACCGGAAACCAACCTAGCTAACGGCACCATCTCCGCCGCTCCCTGGGGCTCCGCCAGTATCCTGCCGATCAGCTGGATGTATATCCGCATGATGGGTAAGCAGGGTATGAAGCAGGCTACCGAGATGGCGATCCTGAACGCCAACTACGTAGCGAAGAAATTGGGTGAGCACTACTCCTTACTCTACACCGGCACCAATGGCTTTGTTGCCCACGAGTGCCTGGTTGACCTACGCCCACTTAAGGAAGCCAGCGGTATCACTGAAGAGGATATCGCCAAGCGCCTGATGGACTTTGGCTTCCACTCTCCCACCATGTCCTTCCCGGTAGCCGGCACCCTGATGATCGAGCCTACCGAAAGTGAATCTAAAGGTGAGCTGGATCGCTTTATCGAAGCGATGGCAACAATTCGCCAGGAAGTGGAAGACGTAACCAGCGGTAAGTACACTCCTGAAGACAACCCGCTGCACAACGCTCCCCACACCCTTGAGGATGTAATGAGCGAAGAATGGACCCACAGCTACTCCCGCGATATCGCTGCGCGCCCGGCGGCGTGGTTAAAAGAGCACAAGGTGTGGCCGGCTGCTAACCGTATCGACAACGTATACGGCGACCGCAACCTGATCTGCTCCTGTCCTCCGATTGAGAGCTACGCTGAGTAAAATCCGACACTCTCACAGGTGGGTTTAAAAGCGGGCTTAATGCCCGCTTTTTTCACCCGGCTTGCTATCCAGTTGATTGACATTAACTTCATCCAAACTTAGCCTCTTATAGCTTGCAAGTAATCTAACTTGCTTAAGCCTCTCCAAAAGGACTTCCAAATGAAAAAAACCTCTATTGGCCTACTCTTTCTGTGCACTTCTTTTTCATCAATAGTATCGGCAAGTGTCGGGATGCCTAGTTATCAAGTTTCTGAAACAGTAGGCGTTTTGCCCGATGGAAGACTAGAGATCAATTTTCCTCAAGCAATTAATTCCGCATGTACCGATGGAGACGGTAAGCGCATATATGTTGAGGTCGGGAATTCTCAGGGAGTTACTGAGGATTCAATTAAACAAATTCAAAGCATAGTTCTGGCCGCCCATGCTGCTCGAAAGCCAATTAAGTTTTGGTATGATCGGCCAAATAATGGATCTGTTTGCGAAGGAGGAAAGGTAGTAATGGCTTCGTAAAGTTGTTTCTACGTACTGATTAGGGGAAGCATTACTTTTACCAGTGTAAAAATATATCAGGCTATCCCCGCTTAACTCAAAAAATGAAAGTTGGCCCAAAATAGTAATTTTAGATAAGTACCAGAATCAATAATTGAGCACACCCTTTTCGCTCTCTTGAACTACTTTTCAAAATCCATTTTTTATTAGAACTACCCCGCTTCATCGACTAATGCCAATTCCCACGGGGCTATCAGCCAGGATTTATATAATCACTTAAGGCAATTAGGGATCTCTGAAGTACCTGGCCATATTGTAGAAAGGTAGCTGCTAGAATCTTTAGTCACATTAAATATCATAGTGCCGCCACCAAGGTTATTATTTTCGTTACAGGAGGCCAAAGCACTTGCAGTAGATGCACCATTCATCACAGTGGAAGCTCCAACACCCAGCTTAGACTTATCAACACCCAGGTTGATATACTTCTGGATTCTTGAAGTACAACTTGAGCCCAACCAATAGCTCATCTCCCAACCATAAGTTAGTTGATCGCCCAGTTTCTTGCCATTCCATTCAGCCTGAAAAGCATCGGTATCACTCCAGAGTGCTTTGGAAATGATTTTATTCGGCATTTTCTCTCGCAATGCACTAGTCACTTTAACCAGGGAGTCAGAATAGGTTTGGCTGCACTGTGAGTACTCATCATCAATATCAATACCATCCAGACCATATTGATCCACTGCATCTTTCAACTGCTGAGCAAAGTCATCAGCGGATTGCTCATCGGCAAAACAAGACCAACCTGCATTTTGGTGATTTCCGAGAACGCTGAGTACCACTTTCGTACCCTTGTCTTGCAAGTCTTGTACTGTACTCAAATTGTTATTGAGCAAGTCTGACACTTGGTCATTAAAATGCAGTACAGCTTTCTGACCATCGTAATTAATATTTGCTGCGAAGATCACAGCTATATCAAACAACTGGCTGCCATCGCTCTCTGTAAAGCAGCCTGCATTGCCCAGGTTATTACTATTAATTTCTACGTAAGCAACTTTAGGCGCTGACACACTTTCCTGAGGAGTATCAGATTTACACAGAGTTGAGCCCAGCTCACGGATTTCATTTTTGCGTGAACCACACCCATACCCACTGCCATCCATGGAGGCATTATCGGCAAGATTTGCAATTTCCCAGTCCCCCAGAACGGAACACAGCTCATCTTTATAGATTTGAGCCTCAAGATAGGTGATCGGACTTGCATCAGATGCACAGCTGCTTCCACTAACAACATGAGGCGCTGAAGGTTCAGATTTGCATAATGTCATGGATAATTGGCGACCTTCATTACTCGTCAATTGGCAATTATTTCCCAGATGTTCTATTGAAGACCCTTCTGATAAACCAACCAAATCACCATTTTTGAGAAGATCACAAAATTCATCAGGATAATTAAGCGCTTCAGAATAGCTTACTGTTGTAGTGTCCGAGGGACAGACATCCGAATTGACCACTTCAATATCTGCGTATGCACCAGTCTGAAATAGAATGGTGGCACAAGCAGCCTGCATTGCTCTACGTGTCGATTGTTTCATACTTATGCTCATTTTTTATTATGTAGTTATGTGAATTCTATAATCTAATATCGATAGTCAAAAAAATGGTGTAGAGCTTACACTCTACACCCAATACTACGATCAACGAGGTATTAGAATTTATAGTTTGCACCAATATAAAGTCGGCGCCCAGAGTAATTATAATAAGTCATCCTGTTTTCCTGCTTCCAGAACCCCTCTGTCTTTTCCTCTGTTAAATTAATGATAGATGCCGTGAAATTGAGATTTTCATTGAAGGTAAAGCTGGCATTAAGATCAAGCTGCCCATAAGCTTTATCGTATAAATTATACCCCTGGTGAAGCCCCCCAGCTCGGTCATCTTTCCAGTTGTAAGATGCTCGCACACTGTACAAATCATTTTCATAGTATCCGGAAAGATTGTACTGGTGCTTAGCCGTTCCAGGAATTTCTGCCTCAGTTTCTTCACCATTAACAAACACCCCTGAAGTACTGGTGTCAGTGTAAGTATAATTTGCCATTACTCCAAAACCACTTTCGAACGCATGTTGTGCAAACAGCTCAACGCCTCTTGAAGTTGCCTCAGCGCCACCCGTTTTTGTGGTCATATCGACTTCAATGGGTCCATTACAGCAATTGTGCTCACGTAATACAACTTCAGTTGTGGTTATAGGAAGGTTGCTTATATCCTTACTAAATAGTGTTGCCCCAAGTGCGGAACCATCAAGGTAATACCATTCAATTCCCAGGTCGAATTGGTTGGAGAGCATCGCCTCTAGCCCAGTATTTGCTGAAGTGCCGGTCCCACGGCCAGTCCAAGAATCCGGCGAGTTAATATTTACAGGAGGACCATAAGACTCAGCCTGCCCCAAATCAGCATAACTAACTCGAGACATGGTTTTTGCTGCAGCAAATCGTATTACAAGGTCATCAGTTAGATCCCAGGCAATATTCAAACTTGGCAGGAAGTTTTCACTATCAGCACTTCGGTTATTTGCATTGGTGATATCTGTCTCTTGACCAATGATGTCATCGTACGTCGAGGTAGTTAGGTCAGTATTAACATAGCGAACACCAAAGTTACCCCGGAAAGCCTCCCACTCAAAGTCCGCCTGTGCGTAAAGTGAAAATATGTTCTCCTCGATGGTATAAGTACCGGATAACACAGGAACTACAGTCCGGGTAAAATTATCACTAACGTAGGCTTTAAGCGCATCTATATCAAAAGGTAGATAGTTAATAGCCCCGGTATCGCCTGCGCTATTATCGATTACGTCGCTACCAAGTAAGATCGAAGTATCTGGATGAAAATCCGGGTTGTGGAACCATTCTGTACCCGACAACCACCCACGATAACCACCGTTATCCAAGATACCGTCATCCCACAGGAAAGTATCTCTTAGGGACTTGGTTTCATGATCCCGATATTTAGTACCAACATAGACTTTGTTGACTATTCCCCAATTGGTATCAAATCCCAGGTCAAGCTGATAATAATCTTCCCTATCCCGATTTTGGGTAGCGTCAGAACTAAACCAGTCATAGTATGGATAGGCATCTTGATCCGAGGTGAGATCTGTAGAGATTTCGTAGCTAGGTTCCCCGTCGGCAATAGACCACAACCAACTATTTACGGAACCATAACGTGCATCCATATTTGCCATGATTCTTTCGGAGACACCACCCTTTGCAGAGCTTCGTCCAATATTTACTGCTGCTGTGTAAGAGTCACCTTCATAAAGAATTTCGAGGTCGAAGGTATGAGATTCTGATTCACCGTAGCTATCCTGCCCGGTCAATTGCGGAGACATTAAACCTCGCTCTACCTCGACACCACCATTGACATCAGCATCGCCCCAGTTATCAGCATTTAGCAGACCGTTATCACCGTTGCCATAGGTAACTACGGTATCCCCTTCCAGCTCAACGCCAAAGTAGGGGTTATGGTTATCATTCCATTCAGCTAAGGTGAGGCTCTGACTACGGGTATCGTATCCCAACTGGGAACCGAAATAGTTCAGAGAAAATTCCAAGCGCTCAGTTGGCCGCCATTGAGTGGTAATTTGATAACCATCCCTGGCCCTATCCTGCTCATGATTACCAATACCCATAGCTCTGGGCGCCCAAACATTGTTGTAAACTTCACCAGTTTCCTGGTCAACAATTGCCGGACGCTCAGCACCTTCAACCGTATCTGAATGGAATCGCCAATGGCTCGCGTAGTTTTCGATTGAGGTTACGGTTCTGTCCTGCTTGGTATAGCCAGCCAGGATACCAAAGGTTTCACTGTCATTTTTCCAGGAGTAAAAAGCACTATATTGAGGCTCCCACTGCTCATTGGTATCTGAATAAGTGGTTTCAGTCGTAATAACACCCTCACCAGAATTCATTTCCAATGGTTTACGGCTATGAAGAATAACCGTTCCGCCAATTCCCCCTTCATCAATTCTGGCTTCCGGACTTTTGTAAACCTCTACTTTGCTAATCATATTTGATGGCAGCAAAGTATAATTAAAGCTTCGGGATGGCGCCCCTCCATCAGACGTCGCAATATAGTTTCCATTTAACTGCGTCAAGGTCCACTCAGTACTGGTGCCGCGAATACTAACCCTACTACCCTCACCACCAGTGCGGGTGATCGTGATTCCAGGCACGCGCTGAAGTGAGTCTGCAACATTCTTATCCGGGAACTTGCCTACATCTTCGGCGGTTATCGCATCTACAATAGCATTAGAGTCCCGCTTAATTTCCAGGTTTCTGGTATTACTCTCTAGAATTCCGATTACTTCAATATGATCCATCGGCTTGTCTTTTTCAGAGAGATCATCAGCAATAGCCACACCACTAATAGCTAATGAGATAGCGGAGACTAGCGATTTCTGCTTTATCTCCCAACTCCAGATTTTAACCTTGGTTCGTCTATTGTTCTTGACTGTTTTCATAGTATCCCAACTTTCTTTTCTTATAAGTTTTTTAAAAGATCCCCTCTCCAAATTGGAGAGGGGCGAGAAACCGTCAGGGGACCCTAAACCCCTTGATGACAGTCCACTTGTTGAGCACTAAAACCCTAAGAAAAAAACTTGATAAGGGGGTAATAGAAACTGAGACAGGAATAGAACAAAATCGGCGTTTGGAATTTTTGAGGACACCAAGGGAAAGGTATTAGAAAGTATGAAAAGCCAAAATCCGATTATGGATTTACAGGATATTCAACAAATAGATAAATTATATTTATAGGGGAGAATGCCAGTACCAAACCATTTCAACAAAAAACTTCTATTGATTATCCATCTCTAAATAGGTCAGGAATTATCTATCGTACTCAAAGTTGAGACTGAACTTCTTCTCTATAAATGGCAGGAAGCTGCCCAAACATGCTCTTAAAATGTCTACTGAAGTAACTGTGAGATGGAAATCCGACACGGTATGCGATTTCAGATATTGGCCGCTGAGTGTCCACCAACATACGACGGGAGTTCTCTAACCTAACCTCCCTGACAAACTGCATTGGAGTTTTCTCCAGATACTTCTTAAATCGTCTCTCAAGGGCGCTAACAGACAAACTGGCCACTTCTGCCAGCTGTTCAACCGTAATCGGCTGACTGTAATTATTTTTAATATATTCAACGGGCTTTTTCAGCTTATCCATTCTGGAAAGCGTTTTAACAGTCTCATTGAGGTCACGAGCTACGCCATAGGTACCGATGATTTTGCCAGTGGGACTCTTCAGTGGACGCTTAGATGTCGTAAACCAAACCAACTCTCCACTTTTTCCTATATTCAACTCCAGTCGATCTGTAATCGTTTCGCCCTCCATCACTCGCTGGTCATCACGCATATAGTTTTTTGCGAGATAAGAGGGAGAAAAATCCATATCAGAGCGGCCCACAACCTGATTAAGGGACCTACATCCAACATGCTCAATAAACTCTCGGTTACAATGTACTACGTAACCAGACTCATCTTTTACCCAAAAAATAATATCTGATATTAGATCAAAAACCGCAATAATCTGCTGGGTAGACACCATTTCCAATATTGATTCAGACTTCATTATTATTATCTACAATAGCTGGCAAAGAGCCCCTATCTCTTTATATTTACTTGGATTACTGCACAGCAACTATTCAGAAAGGCGCTAAAAAGCGCCCTCTCTGCATTCTCCACGCACCTCCCCCCCATCTGCGGAAATAACGCGTTCAATTTCAAAATAGCCACGTTCACAGAAGCCGGTTTCCAACATCTTTTGTTCGAGTGCCCAGTCTAAATAACGTTCTACACGGTCACTAGAACGGCCTCCCAAACTGATAGTATCCCGCTGCATTCGACGTTGAGCATTAGGCTGATTTGAAACCGGGGGAGGAAGATCCTGCCGATCCCTCTCAAGAGTAAATGTAAAACGCTTGGCTCCGTTTTGAGCAATCTCAGTGATAAATGACTCTTTCATTCCGGGAATCGGCTTATTATTGGAGCAGGCGCCTAGAAAAATAGGAAACGCTAGGCCAGCGATAATAAACAACCGCACCTGAAAACTACCAACATTTTTTTTATTCACTCCAAATCCTCTCTGAATACCAGCCCGCACCCTTACTACCAGCGCCAGGTTAGCATTGTTTATAGAGTTACTATTTAAATACCACCGTCTTATTTCCATGAATAAACACCCGCTCTTGCAGCACTAATTGCAGGGCACGGGTTAACACCAGCTTCTCCACATCCCGACCCGCATCCGCCATGGTTTCTGCCGAATAAGCATGATCCACATGTATCACATCCTGTTCAATGATCGGCCCTTCATCCAGATCATCGGTAACAAAGTGCGCTGTGGCTCCAATAATTTTTACTCCACGCTCGTAGGCCTGCTGATAGGGCTTGGCTCCAATAAATGCGGGAAGGAAAGAATGGTGGATGTTGATAATGCGTCCACTATAGCAAGCAACAAAATCAGGGGTCAGTACGCGCATATACTTGGCCAGTACCAGATAATCCGGGTTGTACTCATCCACTAAGGTGGCCACTTGCTGCTCGTGAGCTCCGCGCTCCATCCCCTCTGCAGAAATACAGTGGAAAGGAATATCAAACTTCTGTACCAGTCCTTCCAGATCCGGGTGATTGCCGATAACAGCCGCGATCTCCACATCCATAGCGCCGGAATAGCACTTCATCAGGATATCACCCAGGCAGTGGGGCTCACGGGTAACCATCAACACCAGGCGTTTCTTGCGCTCTATGGATACCAGGCGACGCTCTGCGCCCTGGGGCAGCGTCATATCCAGATCTTCCAGGAAGGTGGCATCGTTAAAGATACCCTCCAGGGCAGTGCGCATAAAGAAACGCCCCTCAACCCGGTCCACAAACTCATCATTCTTGATGATGTTCAGCTGGTGCTTGTAGCAAATATTGGTAATCTTTGCGATCAGGCCCTTATCATCGGGGCAGTCGGTCAGCAGTATCTTCTTTTCCATGGTCAAATTTCAGGCCAAATATCCAGAGTCCAGACTATACACTATGCCGACTTTACGATTCAGCGATCCATTCCGGGGAGAACATGGATAAAAACCTTTACGCCGATCATATGGCCACCCTGTGCCGCCGCTACGACGAAATCCTCGAGCAGAGCGGGTTTGATACCCTCAACGTATTCAGTGGCGCTCCCAGGGTGCAGTTCCTGGACGATAACTATTACCCGTTTAAGGTGAATCCCCACTTTAAGGCACTGGTTCCCATTACCGACAACCCCCACAGCTGGGTTATCTATCAGCGCGGACAAAAGCCAAAGCTTTTGTTCTACCGTCCAGTAGACTTTTGGCACTATGTACCGCCGGCACCCCAGACCTTCTGGAGCGATTTCTACGATATCGAACTACTGAGCAAGCCGACCGATGCCCAGGCGTTCCTGAGCCCGGAGAATGCCGCTTTTATCGGTGAGAGCGACAAGCTGCAAGGCTGGTCACTGGGAGAGGAAAATCCGGAGCTTCTGATCAACCGCTTGCACTGGGCTCGCGCTTATAAAACGCCTTATGAAGTCGCCTGCCTGCGTGAGGCGAACCGCATTGCGGTCAATGGGCACCGCGCCGCCGAACAGGCTTTCCGCAGTGGCGCCAGTGAATTTGAGATCAATCAAGCCTACCTGGGCGCTGCTGGCCAAGGCGAGAACCGTATGCCCTACGGCAACATTGTTGCCCTGAATGAACACGCCGCAATCCTGCACTACACCCACCTGTCTACTGAGCGCCTGCCTGAGCCGCAGCTGAAAAGCTTCCTGATCGATGCGGGTGCTGACTGCAATGGCTACTGCTCTGATATCACTCGCACCTACGCCTATGCCGATAATGAGTTCGCAGAGCTGGTAACGACTATGGATGAAAAGCAGTTGCAGCTAGTAGACGGCCTCAAACCTGGCCTGCCTTACCCGGAACTACATCGCCAGTGCCACTTAAATGTGGGAGAGCTGTTGGCCCAATTTGACATAATCAAAACCTCTGCCGAGAATGCCGTGGAATCCGGCTTAACTCGCCCCTTCCTGCCACACGGCCTGGGTCACTTCCTCGGCCTCCAGGTACACGATGTCGGCGGTCACCAGACCGGCCCCGATGGAGGCATGACACCCCCACCGGCCGAGTACCCATTCCTGCGTACCAGCAGAACTATCGAGGAGAACCAGGTATTTACCATCGAACCTGGACTCTACTTTATCGATAGCCTATTGGGAGAGCTAAAAGACTCAGACCTCGCTGCCGAGGTTAACTGGGATAAGGTCGACAGCTTCCGCCCCTTCGGCGGCGTGCGTATTGAAGACAATATTGTCGTGCAGGCAACCGGCAACGAAAACCTTTCTCGCAACCCTTAGTTCATAGACTAAAGCAATATTGTGAGAGTGCTTACAAGTAAGCGCTCTCGCAATACCTTTACCTTACTCCGAAAGTTAAAACATCAAAGAACGCCCTACCGCTCCCGCTTTTCCTCCCGCCGCTTGCGCCCCTAAGCTGCTTGCCCCCTCACCGAAAAGAAGCCAAAGTCCATCACCGGTATTACAACAAGAAAAGGGACAATTCATGAGAAAAAAAACACTGGCAACGCTTATCGCAGCCACAGTTCTAGCCGCAGCCAATACCGCTTACGCAAAATCAATCGAATATATTTTTTACGATAAAGAGGGCATTGCCGGCTCTGAAGTTATTCACCAGGATGGCACAAAAGTATCTGGTGAATTAAAGCTCGGCTGGAATAACCGTCGCCTAAACCTCAAGGAGAGCTTCACTATCGGTGAGGCGGCAATGCCCGAGCAATTATCCATTGAAGGAATCAGCCCATTTGGTGCTCCAGTCAGCGAAGAATTTTCCCTGGAAAATGGTATCGCTCGCTGGAAAGGTTCCGATGAACATGGCAGTGCAAAAACTTCCGAAGCTCAATTTTATATTCCCAAGAACAGCACCCTTGCCGTACAGACGCAATTGGTAAAAGCACTGATTGCCGATGCAGATCAAAATATTGATTTACTGCCGCAAGGAAAAGCACGCCTCCATAAGCTTGATAAAGTGACCCTGCAACAAGGCGAGAAAAAGAAAACGGTCCACCTTTACGGCGTAAGCGGCCTGGGCTTTACCCCAGATCTCGCCTGGTATGATGACAATGGGGATTTATTTGCCTCCGATGAGGGGGGATGGTTCGCCATCCTGCGCAAAGGCTGGGATAAATCTCACCTCGAAGAACTGAAAACCCGGCAAGTCGCAGCCGCAGACCAGTACCTGCAAGGTATTGCCAAGAAACATACCCACACATCAACCCAACCCATCCTGATCAGCAACGTCAACCTGGTTGATGTTGAATCTGGCAAACTGCAGAGAAAGCAGCATGTTCTGATCAAAGATGGAAAGATCGCAAAAATCAGTAAAAAACCGATCAAAGCCAACGGGGCAACCACCATTGATGCCCGTAACCATACGCTGATCCCCGGCCTCTGGGATATGCACGCGCACTTATCCCCTACCGATGGTGTTCTGAATATGGCCGCTGGCATTGTCAATGTTCGCGACATCGGTAATACCCATGAAAGTATCATGCGTATTGAAGGGATGTTTGAGTCAGAGCAAATCATTGGCGGCGACCTTTTCCGTGCGGGCTTTATGGACCGGGAAAGTGAAAATGCCATGCGAATGGGCAAGACTGCGGACAGCCTGGAAGAAGCGAAGGATATTGTCGAGTGGTATGCCGATCGCGGCTATCAGCAAATTAAAACTTACAGCTCGATGGAGCCCGAGTGGATCGCTCCCTTAGCCAAGCATATCCACGAAAATGGTATGCGTTTGTCCGGTCATATTCCTGCATTTATGACCGCCGAAGAAGCAGTGGACGCGGGCTTTGATGAAATTCAGCATATCAATATGCTGTTCCTGAATTTTATGGGCAAGATAGATACCCGTAAAAGACTTCGCTTTACAGAAATCGGGGAACACGCTCACGAGCTGGATCTGGATAGCAAAGAAGTGGCTGCTTTCCTGGATAAGCTAGCCAAGAAAGGCACTGTCGTAGACGCAACCACCACCGTATTCAGCTCGATGTTGCTGCGCCAGCCGGGCAAAGTAGATCCTGAATTTGCCGATATTACCGACCACCTTCCAGTGAATATCCAGCGCGCTTTTGTTGGCGCCGAACTGGATGTGAAGCCGGAACACCGGGATGATTACGACCTTTCAGCTGAAGCCCTGCTGGCCATGATGCTCAAACTACACGAACACAAGGTCACTATGGTCGCGGGCTCCGATGGCATCCCCGGATTTACCCTGTTACGCGAACTGGAACTCTATGCCAAAGCCGGTATTCCCAATATTGATGTGCTGCGCACGGCCACACTGGTACCGGCACAAGTTATGGGGGCCGACGAGTACACTGGCAGTATTGCGGTGGGTAAAAATGCAGACCTGGTTTTACTGGAGGGAAATCCCCTTGAGGATATCACTGCGTTACGTCGCACTGCACTGGTGCTCGAGGGGCAGAATATGTATCGCCCGGATGAGCTTTACACTGCCTTGGGTATTAAACCTTTCCACCCTTCAGTGCCATTTGAATTAAATAACACTACTACAGTAGCCACCAAGTCCCAGTAAGCGAAAAAAACAGTAGCGGGAAAAACTGAAAAGAAAAACCGGCAATCCAAATGATTGCCGGTTTTTTTATTTATAAATTGGCTAGGCCAGTTCTGTGCGCACAGTGCGCGCAGCCTCTACCATATTCAGCAAGGATGACCCGACCTCAGCCCAGTTACGGGTTTTAAGGCCGCAGTCTGGATTTACCCAAAGTCGCTCAACCGGCACCACCTGTGCAATTTTCTTAAGTCGCTCAACCAGCTCCCCCCTTTCCGGCACATTGGGTGAGTGAATATCGTAAATGCCAGGTCCAATTTCATTGGGGTAACCACCGGCCTTGTCTGCAAACGCGCTGAGTAGGCGCAAATCGGAGCGAGCTGATTCAATAGTAATTACATCCGCATCAAGGGAAACAATGGCATCCATAATTGCATTGAAATTGCTGTAACACATATGAGTGTGGATCTGGGTTTCCGCTTTTACTTCGCTACAGGTGTAGCGGAAACACCCTACCGCCCAGGCAAAATAATCCTGGTGCTCAGACTCTCGAAGGGGAACTCCCTCACGCAAAGCCGGTTCATCAATCTGGATAATCCCGATACCGGCCGCCTCAAGATCCAACACCTCTTCCCGCAATGCCTTGGCAATTTGCAGACAGCTCTCACTGCGGTGGATGTCTTCCCTCGGGAAGGACCAGTTGAGAATTGTGACCGGGCCGGTGAGCATACCTTTTACCGGCTTATTAGTAAGGCTCTGGGCATAGCTGCTCCACTCTACTGTCATAGCGTTAGGTCGGGAGATATCACCAAAAATAATCGGGGGTTTCACACAGCGAGAGCCATAACTTTGCACCCAGCCATTACCGGTGTGTACAAAACCATCCAGCTGCTCCCCGAAATATTCCACCATATCGTTGCGCTCAGCCTCACCATGCACCAGTACATCCAGACCGAGTATTTCTTGACGACGGATAGCTTCAGCAATTTCAGCCCGTAGATGTTCTAAATAATCCGCTTCAGAAATTTCGCTATTGCGGTACTTGCGGCGCACACCGCGCAAAAGATCCGTCTGTGGGAATGAGCCTATTGTGGTGGTGGGCAGCAGTGGTAATTTCCAACGCTTGGCCTGTACTAAAGAGCGATCCTGAAAGCACTGTTGACGCCAAGTATCCCGTAATTGATCAGCAATAGAGCCCTCGGCTATGCCACTCTCTCCGCCTGAGGCAGAGATTTCTGTGTCCTCATTGAGCAGCTGCTGTAATTGAGCCAACTCCTGAAGTTTCTGGCGGCTGTAAGCAAGCTTCTGTTTTTGCTCACTGGGCAGCTTGATCTCTGTATCCAGATCCACAGGGCTATGGAGCAGGGAGCAACTGGCTGATAGCCACAGGCGATCTCCCAACTGTTTCGCCAAAGGCCGCAAAGTGCCCTGCCAGCGGTTGAGGTCTGCTCGCCACACATTGCGCCCATTAATCACACCCGCAGACAGAACCTTGTTCTTACCTGCCAGCTGGGCCGCAGCTTCAAGTTCTTCAAGTGCGCGTACACAGTCAATATGTACCCCGGACACAGGGAGGGAAAATACCAGCTCCAAATTCTCGCGCAAAGGTGAGAAATAGGTAGCCAGCAGTGTATTCACCCCCGGGGCTACTGCCGCAATCTGCTGGTAGGTGCTATCAAAAGCCCCACGCCATTCATCCGGCAGATCCAGGCCTAGTATGGGTTCATCCAACTGCACCCATTCAACTCCG
Organism: Microbulbifer sp. A4B17; assembly: GCF_003076275.1. NCBI lineage: Bacteria > Pseudomonadati > Pseudomonadota > Gammaproteobacteria > Cellvibrionales > Microbulbiferaceae > Microbulbifer > Microbulbifer sp. A4B17. The sequence continues at coordinate 970,461 of NZ_CP029064.1, read as the reverse complement.
AGGTCAGCGAGCTGAGACAGCAACTCGGCATAGCAAGGCAGGAGTTTTGACACTAAATCCAGGGGGCTATCCACACCTCGCCCCAGCCACAGGTAAGTGAGTGGTCCGATAACCACCGGCTTGGCTTTGTAGCCCAGGGATTGGGCTTCCCGCACCTCGTCAAGTAACCACTCACTATCCAGGGAGAACGCCTGATCATTGGAGAACTCAGGCACCAGATAGTGATAATTGGTATCAAACCACTTGGTCATGGCACTGGCCGCTACCGGCTGTCCTGATGGAGCGCGACCACGGGCCAAGCGGAAATACTGGTCCAGCTTGTTGTCTGCCGCTCCTTCTTTAAAGCGCTGACCGACCACACCAAACATCAGGGAGTGATTCAGAACCTGGTCATACCAGGCGAAATCCCCCACAGCCACACGGCTCAAACCGGCCTCACTTTGGGCTTGCCAATTACCACGTCGTATCTCTGCACCCACTTGCAGCAACTGCTGCTGGGGCATATCACCGCGCCAATAGGCTTCTTGCGCTTTCTTTAGTTCGCGATTGGCTCCGATACGCGGATAGCCGAGGATATGTGTTTGCACCATGGCCGCCTTCCCAAGCTCTTTCTTGTGAGGGGAACAAAGTTGCCCCATTGAAAAATACCCCGCTGCTGCGATCTCGGTAACGGTCGCATTAGCGAGAGTCCTGACTTGATTGTGTGTGCACAGTACTGTTCAATCAATTTCATATTTTTTGCAAATAACATGAATAATTTTAATGATGATTGAATTGCGCCATTTGCGTGCGCTGAGTGTTTTGCGTGAGACAGGCAGTCTGGTACGCGCAGCAGAGCGCCTTCACCTGACCCAGTCGGCTCTTTCGCACTTATTTCGCGAAATGGAGGACCGGCTCGGCCAAGAACTGTTCATACGCAAATCCCGGCCTCTGCGATTTACCAGTGCCGGTCTGAGACTGCTGCAGTTGGGCGAGGACATACTGCCCCAGGTAGCTATAGCACAGCGGGACCTGTCCCGGCTGGCATCTGGGCAAGCGGGCAGGCTCAATATCGCTATCGAGTGCCACAGCTGCTACCAGTGGCTGATGCCCGCACTGAATACCTATCGGGACGGCTGGCCCGAAGTGGAACTGGACCTGTGCAGCGGCTTCCACTTCGATCCCCTGCCCGCATTGGTGCGCGGCGATCTGGACCTGGTTGTCACTTCCAACCCGGACCCCGATCTCAAAGGACTGCACTACGAGCCGCTGTTCAGCTTTGAAATGTGTCTTGCCATAAGCCGCAAACACCCACTGGCGCAGGAGAGCAAACGGCGTTGGGTAGAACCGCAGGAATTGGCCGGTGAAGTCCAGATTACCTACCCGGTTGAACGCGAGCGGCTGGATATCTTCCAGCACTTCCTCGATCCCGCTGGAATTGAACCCGCAGAAGTTCGAACCGCAGAACTCACCGTGATGATGGTTCAGTTAGTAGCCAGCGGCCGAGGGGTTTGCGCCCTGCCCAATTGGGCACTGCACGAGTACCTGCAAAAGGGATTTGTTTCCCAACTCCGGCTGGGTAAAGAGGGCCTTTGGAGCACTCTCTACACAGCAGTGCGGGAAGATATGCTCGAGCAACCATATCTCACAGACTTCCTCAAAACCGCACGGGATACCAGCTTTGCCAATCTGGAAGGTGTGAGAGCTGCGAAATCCAGCCCCAGTGTGGCAGAACCAGCCTAACCACTTACAAAAGTTAACTGGGAGGCTTAAGCCTTTGCGGAAATAATGACTCACTCAACCTCAGCACAATTATCAAACAAACTGAATATTTTCAGATCGAACAAATCAGTGGTTTGGTCTGGCCGGAGAGGCCGGTAAAATCACACAAATAACGATGGAGCCTCTGAACAACTCCGTGATACCTCTGGCTTACAGAGCGGTTCACAATCAAGACGCGGCTTCGCAGGAATGTCCAGACCTTGCAAGAAGTCGCAACGCAGAGTGTGAACCGCTCTGCAAGCCCCGAAGGGCGGGCCTTGAAGGCCGCATCTGCGGCATGGCAGCGTCTGCAAAGGACTGTGACCATTCGCACTGAGCTGCGTCTAACACCTGCGGCCTTCAAGACCCGCAGAGGCATTACGGAGTTATTCAGAGGCTCCTTATATACGGCAGTGGCCTGTACCCGGCCAAATGCCTGAACTTTGTAGGAGACTCTCTATGTCAAACCCGGTTGAACGTTGGAACTCAGTGAGTAAAGGACTGCACTGGCTTTTTGTAATCCTACTGCTCTCTGTGTGGGGAGCGGTTGAACTGCATGAGTTTTACGAGCGCGGCGACCCCATGCGCGGCTGGTTTATGCAGCTGCACTTCTCCCTGGGTGTCGGTGTCCTGATGCTTCTGGCCCTTCGCCTCTACTGGCGTGCGCGTCACAAGCGCCCACAGATTGAAGGCAAGAAGTGGCAGAAGGCGCTGTCCAGCCTGACCCATGGTGGACTCTACCTGTTGATTCTGGCTATGCCGGTATCCGGCATCGTGATGCGCCAGCTGTTTGGGCGCGATACCGAGTTTTTTGGCCTGTTTGCCGTTCCCAACCTGTTCGCCAAAAACCCGGATCTGGGCAAGCAAATCGCTTTCCTGCACAAAGATGTAATGTGGCCCGCCCTGCTCGTACTGGTTGGACTGCATATCGCCGCAGCCCTGTGGCACCACTTTATTGTCCGCGATAACACACTCACCCGTATGTTGCCACAGCGCTAATTCAAGTCAGGGAAGAAATAGAAGAAGGGAAACTGAATGGGAGAGCGCAGGCCTGCGCTCTCCCGGAATAAACCTGCTAAATAGGTACGACTTACTCGTCGTTATTGCCGCGCTTACCTTTAGGCTTACCTTTGGGCTTGAACTTAGGCTTACCCTTGGGCTTCCCTTTCGATTTCACCGCCGCTTCATCGAAGCGGGTGATTTTCATCGGCTTACCGGAAACACGCACCTTCTTCAGGTGTTGGAACACTTCTTTCGGCATTCCCTGGGGCAGATCTACCGTGGTGAAATCGTTGTAGATTTCGATACGGCCGATATAGGAGCTGTCCAGATCCACCTCATTGGCAATAGCGCCAACAATGCTGCCGGGGCGCACGCCCTGCTCGCGGCCGATCTCGATACGGAAGCGCTCCAGCCCCTCATCGGGCGGCGGCAGCTTGCGATCTTTCTCGAAGCTTTCCTTCTTGCGGCGACGGCCACCGTCAAAGTCATCATCGCGCTCGCGACGCTCTTTGCGCGGCCTCTGCTCTTTCTCTTGAATCAGCAGGGGCTGATCACCTTGGGCCATTGCAGCCAGCGCGGCGGCAACATCCAGAGGGTCAACTTCATTCTGCGCCAGGAATTCCTCAACCAGCTGGCGATAGGGCGCCAGATCAGTTTGGCCTTCCAGGGTCGCGGTAATGCGCTCGCGGAAGCGCTGCATACGGGCGCTGTTCACTGCATCTGCGCTGGGCAAATCGAGTTTTTCGATCGGCTTCTTGGTCGCTTTCTCGATAACCCGTAACATACGGCGCTCGCGGGGCGCCACAAACAGGATCGCATCGCCCTCGCGACCGGCGCGGCCGGTACGACCGATACGGTGAATATAAGCTTCGGTATCGTAGGGGATGTCGTAATTGATCACGTGGCTGATACGCTTCACATCCAGTCCACGAGCCGCAACATCGGTGGCTACAACAATATCGAGCTTGCCATTTTTCAGCTTGTCGATCACGGCTTCACGCAGGTTCTGCGCCATATCACCGTTCAGGGCGGCACTGGCAAAGCCTCTGGCGGCCAGCTTATCTGCCAGTTCCACAGTGCTGTTTTTGGTGCGCACGAAGATAATCGTGGCGTCCACCGGCTCCGCTTCAAGAATACGGGTCAGTGCATCCAGTTTGTGCAGGCCGCCAACCGGCCAGTAGCGCTGGCGAATGGTTTCCGCAGTCTCGGTCTTAACACGGATTTTTACTTCAACCGGCTCATCCAGATGCTCGCGGGCGATGCGGGCAATCTCTTTTGGCATAGTGGCGGAGAACAGCGCAATCTGGCGCTCTTCAGGAATCTGCTCCAATACCCACTGCACATCATCGATAAAGCCCATGCGCAGCATTTCATCCGCTTCATCCAACACCAGGGTGCGCAGATTGGACAGATCCAGGGAGCCGCGACGCATATGGTCCATCACCCGTCCGGGAGTACCTACCACCAGCTGAACGCCACGCTTCAACTGCTGTATCTGGCCACGGTAGTCAGCACCACCGTAGATAGGCGCAACGTGGAAACCTTTCAACTTGGATGCGTAAGACTGGCAGGCTTCAGCCACCTGAATAGCCAGCTCGCGGGTCGGTGCCAGCACCAGTGCCTGGGGACGACGATCGTTCAGGTCCAGCTGGGAGAGTAGCGGCAGCGCAAAGGCTGCGGTCTTGCCAGTGCCGGTCTGGGCCTGGCCTAGCACATCCCGCCCCTCCAGCAGGGACGGAATAGTTTGTGCCTGGATCGGGGAGGGAGTCTCATAGCCGAGCTTTTCGATGGCGCTGAGAATTTCAGACGGCAGACCCAACTGGTCGAAGCCGGCCGCTTTAGGGGTATCGGTCATTTCGGAATTCACTTGAAGCCAAAGTCCCTATCGCGGGACCGGAGCGGTGGGTAAAAGGCCGCGCAGTCTAACAGGTTAGACGATCCAGATCAGCCTGTTTTTTAAACAAACAATAGCGAGAGCTGAGAGCAGAACAAAATGCTTAAAACCGAGAGGTAAAGGCTGCAAAATTTCTAGACAACAGTTCGAACCCGCAAGACCAATCAGCCGGCATCATTTGCGCCAGCAATAGAAAGCTTGGCCTGGGGGCTACCCACAGCTGCAGATTCTATGCGCCTAACCACACCATCAATTGTGACGCCGACTGCCTTTGAGAAGCTACCATCCAACTGGGTTTGCTCGTACAAGTAGGTATGAAATCGTTTGAAAAAACGAATATCCACACTCTCGGGCCCAACCCAAAAACTGGATAAAGTGCCTTGATGTGTTAAGCCTGGGATATCGTATAGTGCACGTCCGAGCACCTTTGTCGGTACTTCGTGGAGAAGGGCTGAGATACCAACAGTACTATTAATGGTGACTACGCCGCGCGCATGGTCCAGTAGAGTAGGCAAGTGCAAGTCATGACAATAGACAACCCGCCCCTGAATACCATAACGAACCTCTAAACCGTCAATTAATTTCTGGTAATTACAGAAACCACGATCCATAGGGTGATGCTTTAAAACAACCACAGTATCATCCGGAGCATTCTTCGCAAACGATTGCAGCACTCGATCAATGGCATTTTCTATTGAGAGGAGGTCAGAATGTTCTCGTAGCTGGAAATCATCGCGAGTCTGAAGGGGAAACAAAAAGAAACGCTGGCTTAATTCTCCTGTGAGCTTAGAAGTTAAATTCCGCTCTGTTACTTTATACAGCCCTTTACGTACAAAGCTCTTCAGCCAACAAAATCCCTCTGCCTTCCAATCCCGGTTTCGGTGGTGATGGTAAACTGGAAATTCAGAGCGAGCCAGACGCAGCGCTGCGTAGTAGCCCGCTGCATAATAAGCACGATGCCAAAATGTTTGTCCTACCGGCGATACACAAACTTCACGTTGATCAGGTTCATACTTTTCGATCGCCTCCCGAGTCCATTCTTTCTGAGAAAAAGCATTGACACCACCCCACTCCAACGTGACGAAGTCCGGGCGTAAATACCCTTCTTCAAACACACCAAAAGCAACTCCCAAAGATTCGCAAACAGTTTGAGCTTGAGAGTGATAACGACGGCAGTCACCATAAACAAATACAGCTTCAGCTCCATGTTCAGATAAATAAGACTTAAGGAAGGATGCCCAGTCACTTTCACTCCCTGTGAAATCAACCTGAAAATCAGCCCAGGCAAAGTAGCGATCACCGCCATTAAAGTTAATTTTGTGCGTAGTTATGCCCTGTTGTGAAAGTCTCTTTGCTAACTTCGCAAAGAACGGGCCGTGGGGCCCCTGTAAAAAGACTGCCACAGACATTATTCATCCTACCCCTAGAAACTTGTTATTTGCGCTTAGAAATTGTGCAAATATTAATAATTGATCAAACAAAAACCATGCCGCATTTTAGACACTCAGTTCTTTGATACATAGGTATGCATCATTCTGTGGCTCCACGGGCCTCAACAGGAATAGTCAACTAAACGAAAAATAACAGATATTGGATTACCAGCTGGCATAAAATTCTACCAAACAGAGTGATATCCTTCTATAGCCGCCACCTCTTTAGAAGCTCTGGTATTGCTTGATATTAAAGCCAGCCACCCAAAAAGAGCGCAAAATATAAACAAAAAGCGCTTTTTTCTATATATAGAATATCAAGTCACAAAAATGAAGCTTAATTAGCTATTTATATTAAGAACCTTATTATACATACATGCTTATCCATAAACGAAGCTAATAAACATGTCATAAAATGGCTTTAAGCGACAAAAAAAAGCGATTATTTTACACAAGCAAAAAAGCACATCAATTAACCAAGTCACAGTTTCACTAATAAATAGCTGCTCAGTAGACTAAGTAATTCCAAATCAATTAGTCACGTCACCAACAAATTAAGCAGTTTTTATATCAATCGTAAGCGGTCACAGGATTTAACATGTCACTCGGTGCCTTTTAAAGAGATAAACACTAAGGTTTATCGGCAGCCTCCTTGTCATCAGGGCGAGATAAACTACCGTAAAAATTTCGCTGTTCGCCACTGTTTATTTTTCCCTGGTCAAGGCGCTCTAAAGCTTTCTTCCAGATTCCCTCAAACGCCCTTGCAGTAACTTTAGGGAAAGGGGTAAATAATGGATTAAATGGATTATCCCTGGCCTGCATCCATACCGTCATACGTTTTGACTTTTGAACCGCTTCACCACGGCAATGAAAGCCATACACATTGCCAATTACCAATGTATTAGCAGGAACAGATAGCTTCTCTACTTGATATTCCATTTTACTCAGATCTTCTCTACTGACCCTAAAAGATCCATCCCAGTAGCGCCCTGGTTCTCGATCAGCACCTTTTTTACAAGCTTCAAGACTTTCTTTATATTCCCATTTCAACCTTTTCCAAGACAAGCTATGGGAGCCGGGAACATAGACATAAGCACCATTACTATTATCTGTTTCATCTATGTACAACCACCCTTTTACGCACGGATGAAAAGTATCCGCGTGTAAATCGCGTTGAGGATCTGGTCGAGGGTTCACATTCTCGTGATTACAAAGATTCTCTATATAAAATAACGGGGGACGGTTTTTTGATGAGCAATACCGCATTAATCTATCTAAAAGTTTATTTTCGACTAGCGCATTGAACTCTGGAGCCCTCTTTCTCTCCTTATAATCCATAAAGATCCGCTGTGTCACGGTTGTCCCCTCAATAATCTCTCTGACAGGCCCCTCAAACTGATTAAGTTCCTTGGCTAACCTTAAAAACTGTTCTTCCGACAAAAAATTCTTTTTCAAGATATAGCCATTCTTAATAAACTCCTTCCGGTAATCCAATGGTACCAATGGTGAGAGAAGCACTAAACGAAATCGAAATAGCGCATGGGCTACTACTACCCTAAAAACATGCAAACCAAGAAGGTTAAGCCAATAATTCCCAATAATAGGATTATTTTTAAAACTCTTTCCCCAGCTCGCCAATTCAAAAGACCATTTGGGTATTTTCCAGGCCAAGCTAAATGTTCGCTTCAGCATTGTTCCCCCACTAAAAATACATTTCCTATACTATTTTGTGTACACTGATGTGCAGTTACTACTTTTTGCTTACAAAACCATTTCTATTTCAAAAAACATTAATAACGCAGAAACTTCCTTCTGTACCAGTAAAACACTTTAAATAAAATGTTTTTATTGGTGTATAAAGAGCGTTGTTTCTCTAGCAACTTAACGGTCGTCTGGGCATCAACATAATCGCCTGTTTTAATATCCGTATAAACAGGATAAAGTAATAAAGTTCCCGCTATTAATTCGTTTAACGTTAATCTACGGTGTCGCCGATTCTTAAATAATTCATAATTCGAACAATCCTCTCTTGTCAAGGAAAGCAGCGTGTCATGTGTTAAACCCCAACCAGAGTAAAAAGGTAAACCATAGGTGACAACCTTGACTCCTCTAAGCAGGGCTTCAAAACCTGTCAGTGAACTTAAGGTGTGAACTTCGTCAACCTGCTCCAAAAGTTGTGAAACATCCCCCTCAGTGACAAGCGAGTCATAAAAACACTGAGAACCTTGAGGTAGGTCTCCTAAACGAGCACCAGCAACTACATCTGGATGAGGCTTGTAGATAATATGAGCATTCGGATGCTCCCCTCTTACGCGCTCTAAAAGAGAATGATTACTCTTTATTACTGGCGATCCGCAAGCAATTGAGGCATCACTTTCAACTTGCCCAGGAACTAAAATAACCTTTTTATTATCAGATAAAGAGAGATTCACTTTTCCTTTAATATTGTATTTTGTAACCCGCTTATTTAATAATAGTGAATGTAAATCTCTAGCTTTATCAAGCGTTAGATCACTAAAATTTGTGTCATTTAAAATAACTTCAAGATCACTTGGTGACCTGGCATCAAAATAAATACCTCGAGCATCGAATACAAGAGACGTGGGCGCAACCAAGTCTGCACCTAATCCAGCAGAACGTAAAAATCCATCTTCAACCCTCCAGAGCCGAGCCTTGGCTCGCTCAACGTTTTCGCGCAATGAGTCAGTAACTCGGCTTGCCCAAACAAAAACATTAGAACCCTCAGGACAGTGTTTAAGAGGGCTTTTGTTTTTTACAAAATTAACCTTTCTTTTATCGCCAAGAAAGTTAGGGATAAATCTCTTCTTCCATGGAGAAAAACCAACTCCAACCCAAGGACCTTCAAACCTAAGCCACTGCCGCTTCTGCTCCGCAATCAAAGCAAGTGTATCTTCAAACTCACATTTATCGCCAGTATATGGGTTTATATAGCGACAATATCGCAAATAGGCAGCACAGAATAACTGTGGAAGAGATCGATTGGTATTGCGACGTGGCAAGTATTGTCTATCTTTGGTTAATCCCCATCCAGAATAAAAAGGAATGCCAAAACAGTGCACCTCTTTTCCAGCGATTAAAGCATCAAAGCCCAGCTGGCTAGTGACCACATAAACTTTCTCTACACAATCAAAAATAGCCCAAGGTGAAACATCCTCATTAATGATTCGGCAGCCCTTTTCAGAAGCGAGACCTAATAGGTAACCCCGCTTTTTGCCGGCTATAACATCGGGGTGCACCTTGACACATATCTCCGCTTCAGGATTATCCTCAATAGCACTTTCAAGCATATTCTTAAAATGCGCTTCTGAAGCCTGACCTGCTCGAATAGAGACATCGCCAAATGTCTGATCAACCACCAAAACACGTTTTAAATTTTTTGGCCAACCTAAGGGAGCATCTAATGATTGGTTATACTTACAAAGCCTGTTAGATCGTAATAACTCCAATCCTTTCTCAGCTCGTTTCAATTCTGCAGGAGTAAAATCCGCATGTGATATCAAGGCTTCCAAGTCACTGGGCCTTGACGCATCATAGTAAATTCCAGTTTTATCTAGCACCAAACTATGGGGCACAGCCCCATCAACACCTAAACCTAGAGAGCGTATAAACCCGTCTTCTATACAAACAAAGGGAAGGCCCGCCTTTGAGGACACCCTTTTTGCTCTCATCGCAGTCGGTTTAAGTCCCCAGCCAATCATATAATTTATACAGCTGTCGGGTTGCAAAGCAACGTACTGACAACGGGCGCCAAGAAAACTCTCTAGAACCTTGAGCCTGCTTAAACCAAGAGAGCAATGTCCGACTACAGACATTTTCGCGCCTCAGCCAGCATATTTTCTCGTAATACTTCATCTTCTGCTAAAGAGAGGATTCCTTCGATCCACTGTGAAGGATTCATAGGCAAAAGTAGGCCATTTTCACGATGACGAATCACTTTGCCATAAACATCACCAGCAGCATAAACACCCACAGCACCACTTTGTGTAATGTCGAAGAACTTGGTATGCGACCTGGCTCTATTAAACGGTAAATCCAATAATGGAGCTAAACCTATAGCTCTCTGCCGACTTTGCAGTAGTGATAAATAAGTAGGCCACTTCATAGGATGTAATACCTGCACTCTAGGCAGATCATTAAAAAGTCGATTTACTCTACCATCTCCAATTATTTCAAAGGTCAGACTTAAATTTTGCCTAAGAACTTCCTCTACAATTGGGCGCAACCATAAAATATCTTCTTTATGTGATGCAGAGCCATGATAAAAAACATTTACGCTACTTACTATATCTCCCCTAACCGGCTCTGGCTGCAATAAACTTGGTTTCCAGTCACTGTATTTTTTTTGTAGATAAGGGGTGGATACCAATAATTGAGCTTCCACCGACTTTAACCATTTTTGCCTTGACCAACTATATCTAAGTAACTTGGCTTTATATTTGACAGGTAAATTTGAAAACACTCGCCAATCAAATAAATCATCATCCATAAATAAATATATCTTAGAAATCAAGTCAATATTTTTCTTAAGAAATAATTGCCATCGTCTAGGGATATAGCGCACAAATATGATGCATGCATCGTGTATTTTTTCCTTTTCAGGGGGGGCATCAAAACTTAAACGCTCATAATTAGCAGAAAGCTTATTCAGAAAAGGCAAAATAAAATAATCCGTAGAGGGGTTATGGCCTTCCTCCACGATTAGCCAGCGACTGACCATTTCCAATTCAATTTCCAAACCGGTCAAACCTCAAAGGGAAATACGATTGGCAGTAACACCAAAATAACAACAGAATAAGCAACAGTCAGAGGCAGGCCTGCCCGAAGAAAATCGCGAAAATGATACCCACCAAGGTTTTGCACTATCAGATTCGTTTGGTAGCCAAAAGGTGTTAAAAAGCTTGCACTTGCTCCATAGGCAACGGCCATTACAAAAGGCATCCAACTGACTCCAAAACTATCGGCCAGGCTCCAGGCGAGGGGAAAAGCCAAAGCAGCAGCCGCGTTATTTGTCATTAGTTCAGTTAACGCAAGAGTAAGTAAAAAGATTCCTACCAAACCTGCCATTGGTCCCCAACCAGCAAGGAGCCCCTTCAATCCTTCGGCCAATGCATCAGCCAGGCCGCTACCGGCAAAAGCTTCCGCAAGCACCAAAGCACTGGCAATAATCAGCCATATCTGGAAAGGAAAACGCCTTTGCAATTCAGTAGTCGATAGGATACCGAGGCCGATCATGCCACCAAGTAGTACCAGCAGGCCTTTCAGCAATGAAAAATAACCAAGTGCCGCTCCAGCTACAACTGCCGTGAAGCCTAAGCCCAATAGCCAATTATCCCGTCGGGACAAGTCCCGTCTAACCTCAGTACCACTGATCACATAGAAGTTTTTGTCGATATTAAGATGATGACGGAAATCAGGTCCCACGGCGAGTAAGAGCGCATCTCCTGCTCGTAATTCAATCTCTCCCAACTTACCCGACAGCCTGTCACCGCCACGCCGCATTGCCACAACTGCGGCATCAAAACGAGTGCGAAAGTTACAACTTTTGAGCGACTGGCCTAGAATACTGGAGCTTGGAGTAATCACCACTTCTGTAAGATTTAAATCCAATGCCTCATCGTCTAAAGCAAATAAGCGTAAACCTTCTATATCCTGTAAACGCCCGAGATCACGAACATCGCCACTGAAAATCAATTTATCGCCAGAACGGATTAATTCTGAGGGGCCAACTGGGCTGATTACTTGATCACCCCGAACTATTTCAATTAGGTAGAAAGTCTCCAGGCGACGCAGATTATTTTGCTCAACACTCTTTCCATCAAGAGGAGAATTCTCCACTACCTCGGCCTCTAGCAAGTATTCAGTCACCGGTTCATCAGCTACGCTCCCTTCGGGTAGCAAACGATTACACAATAGAAGTACAGTGAGTCCTACTAAAGTTGCGGCCAACCCTACCGGTAAAAAGGCAAAGAAATCCAGTCCTGGCAAGCCGCGATCCAATACAAAACTATTGACAATCAGGTTGGTGGAAGTTCCTATCAGGGTCAGTGTCCCCCCAAGTATTGCCGCATATGATAGCGGCATCAAAAGCTTGGCTGCGGGCAGCCGCCGCTGCCCCTTAACACTGGATGCAAGTGCTGCCACCACTGCCGTATTGTTAAGGAAGGCCGAACTCAATGCCGTAGCAGCAGAAAGCCGTAACAGGCTGGCATTGAGGGAGCCCTTGATTAGCCCACCTGAAATCAATCGCAACCAACGAGCCTTCTCCAGTCCCACAGATACCAATAGTAACGCGACCAATGTCACCAGACCCGGGTTGGCCCCCTTCTGTAGAGCTGACTCCGCTGGCACAAGTCCAGTTAGAAAGCAAGCCCCAGCGGCCGAAGCGAAGACCAGGGATGGCCTAAACCGGGTGAAGATCAGTGAAACGATAACCAGAACGAAGATACAGGCTACAAATAATTGAGAAAAGGTCATAAGGTTGGGACGTCGCTTGGGCTACCGGAGCAAGAACTTGTTTACTTATACGCTTATAGCGTAAGTAGATTATGCCAAATCTGATACGATTGCGCCTCCAGGCTCCCAAACCTTTAAGCCAACAAGTCGAGTAGACAGCTTCCAGGTATCAAAAAGTAAGGCACGCCTGCTATGTCGCTCTGAATACGAATGGCGCAGTAATTGAAATACTGCGCCATATCACTATCACGCCAGGGTAAAATCCTCATGGATTAAGGTCAGATTAGGGTTATATGCGGGATCGGTATCTAGTAAATCTCCCCACCGGCCACGCATATAATCGGCCTCCCTCTGTGCACGGCGGCGTTTTGCTGTAGTGTTGTCCGCTCCACGGGATACAGATTCGTGGTGGTATAGCTCTGCGTAAGGTGTCCACAGATTACGATAACCTGCTTCGCGAACCTTCAAGCATAAGTCCACATCGTTAAAGGATACTGCTAAGTCTTCCTCATTCAATCCACCAACCTCATCGAAAACTGCCTTACGCAATAGTAAGCAAGCAGCGGTCACTGCAGAAAGGTTTTGAATAAGGTGGAGACGTGAAAAGTAGCCATATTCATTGCGACTGAAATACTTGTGGGAATGACCAGCGACACCACCAATACCTAAGATTACTCCACCGTGCTGAATAGTATCGTTGGGATAATATAGTTTGGCTCCAACACAGCCAATTTCGGGCCTTAGAGCCTGCCCCACCAACTCACTCAGCCAATCACTATTGATGGGCTCAATATCATTATTGATCAACCCAATAACCTCACCCTTCGCAAGGCCAGCACCGAAATTATTAATTGCCGAGTAATTGAATGGATAATCCCAGCGGTGTACGGAAACACGAGGATCAGAAGTACATATCTCCTCCAAAAAGCTCAGCGTAGCCTCACAGGTGCTTTGATTATCCAAAATTAACAATTCAAAATTTGGGTAATCAGTTCTAGAGAGGATTGCCTCTACACAGGGCTTTAAAATACCAAAGCCATCTCGCGTAGGAACCAATAGGCTCACTAGAGGAGCCGACTCCGGCACATTCCATCGCACTCTATAGCTATTTGGAGCCGTACCAGGCATCGCAGTAGCATTTATAGTTTGAGAGCTCAGGTAATCATTCACAGCTTTCAAACCAGCAGTCGCAGCATAATTTTTCGCGCCACCTTCCAGAGCAGTAGAGCCACTAATTGCCCGCCAGTGGTATAGTATTTCCGGGATATGAACTACATTGTCACTATTCAGGTACGGCACACAGCGCAGAAGTAAATCATGGTCCTGGCTACCCTCAAGCCCTAAACGAAAGCCCCCGATCTGTTCCACAAGTGCTGTTTTCAAAACAGTCAAATGACAAATATAGTTTTGTGACAGTAACAGATCTGGATTCCAGCCTGGCTTAAAGTGCGGGTCGAAGCGCTCACCCAGCTCATCAATTTTGTCTTCATCACTATAAAGCAGCTGTGCCTGAGGGTTGTCGGCAATCGCCTTCACCATTGTCATCAATGCATGTGGCGCCAAGGTATCATCATGATCCAACAGTGCAATATATCCGCCCTTTACCAATTCCAGGGCAGTATTACTAGCAGCAGAAATATGTCCGTTATCTTTCCGAAAAACTACCTGAATACGAGAATCCTGAGCCTGATACTCCAAAAGACATTCCCGGGTCTTCTGATTTGAGGAAGCATCATCGGCGATACAAAGCTGCCATTTGTTATAACTCTGCGCAAGTACAGACTCTAAACAATCACGTAGCAACTCTGGATCAGTATTGAAAGTTGGGAGGATAATTGAAATCAGGGGCTGCGCGTCAAGCTTCTCCCCGTACGCATCATCCGAACGGGAAGCTAGCTTTATGGCTTCAACCTTACCGATCCATTCCGCATAATCACACGTCTGCCGCCTTTTAGTGAAAGTTCTTGCGTAGTGATGCAGAGCCAACTCTTTCCAAGGGCGATTGGTTTCACGGGCTTCTTCGCGAATATATTGCAATACATTTGCTTTCCCCAAGTCACGGAACTTAAAGTGCATGTTAGCCAAGCGCTGGGACAAACGATCATAGGCAAACTGTGCTGGCAATCTGACCAGGTGAAAGTGCCTAATTGAGAAAAGCCCCGAAGTTTCCATTGGGTCAAAACGGAGTGCATGCGCCCGAGAAGATAGATACACAAGGCGCTTAGTTACTCTGCCAGATTTTATCGGAATAAATACACTATCTGGCTCATTGAAGCCGCTTCCGTGATCAAAGTAAATCTTCGCATCTGCTGAGGGCTGATCATGTCGAAGATCTATTTCTAGCATATACCAGCCAGAGCCAAGTCCCCGCCCCTTGATCAAAAATTGAGGATCCCTACCCTTAGAAAGCCAGTCAAAATCAGCCTCAGCATCCTTGGCCCGCTCAATCGCATGCAGGGAACTAAGCCTACGCCCCAAGTCAATATGAAGCAGGGACTTTAGAAATCTAAACACTAGTAAGAACCCAATTTGTAAAAATGCACTTCATAGCGCTATTTATACTCTACCTAAAATCTACGCTCTAAGGTTCGGGCACTTATAAGAGCCTTTATCAAACCTTTACGCCCCCTGCAACTATATAGTAGTAGTTAACCGATAGTTAATTTTTGCCTCAACAGTCGTAGCGTAGATATATGCCTCGATTCTATCCTCGCGGGTTATGACTTTGCTAGGTTTAAAGCTAAACCCACACTTTAAACGCCGGGAGAGCCCTTTATTCACTACATCAGGCCGTCCACGATTCACGTCTACAAGGTGTTCCTCTCCATTGATCAACAGACGAATCTTTATCGGGCCATCAAACTCAGCCGCAGCCCAACCGGTTATCAGGTCCGACCTTACATCCACGAATGCCTTCCCGTAGCAGAGGTAAGGAGTCTCTTCGATCACACGCTCCCTCAGTGTAGTAATACCGCTCTTAACGTCATTGACATAACGGAGTAATGTCTCATCAGACTCATCATTTAAGTCATGTGCCTTGAAGTATGCTTCGCCCTTTTTCCTAGTTGCACTACCAGCCCCGGAGCCCTTACACTCCTTTTTCATAACATGCTCGTGACGGGACTTAACCACATAGTGATTGACTCTGACCCCTTCATACTGAACCTTCCTTGTCTTGGGTTCACACGGCTCACCATTCTCAAAGACTACTGGCTGGAGATTCCCGGAATAGTAGCGCCCCGACTGAAGTACACACTCATGGATATGCATTTTCTTCGTCATCGGGGGCTTCAAAATCGTCTTGATATGGCGATTGAAATCGTGATCCTGTTTCGATGCGCGTGTAAATCGCTCAATAACTAGTCCTTCTCCCTTGAATTTATGGTCAGAAGATCCAAAATTTCTCCAGTTAAGCGCTAAAGCCCCCGCGTCATCATTCTCACAAAAGTCAGATAAAAGATCTCTTAACTCGGAGTCTTCAGTGCTCACGAGAAATTCATCAGCGTCGATAAAGCACAACAAATCCACTTCGTCACCGAAACGATGTAATATATGATTGTAAGCTGGCATCTGCGGACCACAATCACCAACCCTAGGGAAATACACCCGATTTATTACACCCAGACAATCAAGTGCCTCCAATAGTTGTGAAGAACCATCATCACTGACATTATCAGCAATATAAAAGGCATCAACACCGATTAACTGGTGATACACAATCCATTCTAGAATATACTCATACTCATTCTTAAAAATTGCGGCAATTCCAAACTTCATTCGCACTCCAAGAAGACACATCTAATCAAAAATAAATTACAAAGAGCAATTGAAAAAGCCATAAAACAATATAAAAAACTCAAAAACACTACTTATGCATAGCAATGAAAAAAGGCTAATTGCAAGTCAGGCAAAACCAACTTATTAGTATCACTAACTGACAGTCCTATGGTCGTGCCGATAAAATGAAGCATTTATCTTAGTACAACCAATAAAACTCTTTAGTTTATCCCCACCATCTTTTTCAATATTAAATAAAAGTAAATTTTCACGACCGTAAAAATATTGAAGTACATTAGAGTGATGCCTATACCACTCATACTCCCAGCGACGTATAATCCCCTCACGATCACAACCATAGATTTTTTCAAATCGCTGCAAATAAGTCCCCCCCCCATGCTTAAGCCGACTATTTATCCATTTATCTAAGGGGCGTGTATTTAATATAAAAAGAGAACCTGGATACTGTCGATCCAACTCCTGATAGAATTTTTCAAAGGCATACAAGCATCGGTTAGAAACCAGCTCCATATCACTAAAGAAGCTATACTCCTCATACTCACTTAGTAGTGGTCGCCCATGAAGGAAGTTCTCCTCAAGCTTTAGCGCCAAGTTTCCATAATCCCAATGAACTGCCTTATAACCATTACGTAAGAAAAAGTGGTTCAGGCTTGTTGTACCACACTTGTTAAAGCCTATTTGAAATATTTTCATGCTAAATACAAAAGCCAAAAAAACATGTTAATACGAGGCAGTACTCACTCGAAACCGCCTAGTATACCTCATTACAAGCCGGACCAGACAGCGGAGATCGTGAAAAACCAATGAGGAATTCCTCTTTCTAAAAGAGCGAGCCGCACACTACACAACTGCTTAACCACGATATACTGAGCTCCACCTATCCTCAACACCCACTATTCAGTAACCTTGCCAATTGAGTTTTGCCAACCCCAAATGTCGTCCAATACCAATTCTCCCCGTTTTATCCTACTCGCATCAGTCGAGAAAGCTAAACCACCCGCACAATATGCCACCAGCCATTCCAATGGCCTTGAGCATACCCGATGGCCAAGCCCACTATTTGGAGATAGCTCCGTAAAGATCTGTCGCCTAGCTTGAGACAGCACTCACAAATCAAAAATTCTTCACACGTGACCACCACCATCCTCAGAAACATAATATACGGCAACAGAATTAAAATTGTACCTCAATGCAGAAAATTCCCTCGGCCATTGACCGCCTCTCAAATCCTTCGGGATTTGCGAATCACTAATACAACCGGTTAACAACACCCTTTCGTATCATTACTTCAATAAGTACGGATACACAACGAAACTCTTCAAGAGTTCAGATCAATTGGGGCAGAGCTTGTGCCCACATTGCCTCGTACTTTTAACCGTTTGAGCTGAAAGCTGCAGTAGGATTTTATCTATCAGTAAGTAGTCTACTTTACGTACTTTTAGCAGAAAGTATTGACACTGCATTTGAATACGCAACAACAGCTTCATGAATAAATTTTCCCATAGATCCGCCGATTCTTGCATTCAGCTCTAGTATTCTTAACTGGCCATTATTAACTTTGTAATTGAAACAACCAAACCCGCGATAATCTAATTTCTGTAGGAGAGATCCAAACTGATCTAAAAATACACAGTCGTATCCCCATATTTTATCAACCGGTCCTTGACCTTTCCCTTTTACAAAGAGGTCCTGATCATAGACGTATTTCACCTCTTTTGAAAAAAGAAATTTCCCCCCATCAAATATGAAGTGAAGAGCATATTCCTCTTTACCTGAAACATATTCTTGACAGAAATATTCTTCAGAATCCAGTTTATCTCTGTAAATTTCTTCATCCGCAATAGAGTTAATAATATAAGTAGTTAATCCGAACTTCCCTACATTACCCTTTAGAACGTAAGGAAAATCGCCTCTAAAAGAACCTACTTTTGGAAGAAATTCTTCAAATCCATTTTCCTCTAAAAAAACATTAAATTTATCTTTATTTTCCGCCAGGCACACTGTAGGTGAACTTGGAAAAATGCCCTTTTCTGAATCAGGGCAAAGCTGCCCAGCCTTTAAGACATCTTCAATACTAATTGGAAATACTAGATCAACATTGTCTACCGCCTTTTTAGTAAACTTAGAAAAGACAGGAGTATATTCTGTCTTATTAAGCTGCCTCTCAATATTCGATCTCCAGTCATCTCTATTAGAAAACAAAACCTTCATAATAGCCCCACTACATTAAACTTAAAAACTAATCCAGAATTAATCATGCATTAAATTACGCTTATGGCCTAGCCAAGAAAATAGCAAGTCAGGCCATGATTTCAAGAAACCACTCTATTATAATTAGCTAGCCACCCGAAGGACCTTATCCCCAATCTAAATTCACTCCAAAAGTTGATCGAGCTCTATTTATGAGAAACAGAAATTAACTTTAAAAGATCTCTAATAATATCTTTAATATCTATATTATTTTCACAATTATTTGAATACTCGCTCAATAGATCAGCGCGCCAAATATCTAGATCGACAACATCTGCATTTGCACAAATAGAGTATAGATTCTTATTAGACTGATAATAATTTTCAAAAATCGACAACCTATCTTCCAAAGAAAGCAATTTGTACCGCCGGAAATCCCCCGTCCTCTCATACTTACATAAAACATCAGAAAGAAGAGACTGATCATGTGGGTCTAGTATCGGACCATACTCTGCAAAGATTCTTGTTAGAATCTTACTCGAAGCATTATTACTTTTAGAGTGACCGATGGGTATAATATCATTCAGGGTCGCGTATTTTAGGAATGAACCTGTAATTCCTATTCCACTATGTGCCTTTTCATATGAAATATAGGTAAATTTAGAATCTGAAAAACAACTCTCAAAAATCTTGAATTTTGAATACCAGTCCATGGAACTCATAATAGGAAGACGCTTCAAGGTTTCCTTAAAGTTTAAAGGAACCCCTTCCTTCGCCCTCTGCTGAA
This sequence comes from Microbulbifer sp. A4B17, assembly GCF_003076275.1. Lineage (NCBI taxonomy): Bacteria > Pseudomonadati > Pseudomonadota > Gammaproteobacteria > Cellvibrionales > Microbulbiferaceae > Microbulbifer > Microbulbifer sp. A4B17. Next base: position 951,146 of record NZ_CP029064.1, on the reverse strand, counting down.
ACGCAGACTCATAGAATGAGTCTTGCTTACGATAATAAATCAAGACCTCTATATTTCCTAGCGATTCAAATAGCTGACTAACTCTTTCGCCCTTACTCATCCACAAATCTTCAGATTGTAAAGCAGCAGTCATATCTTCACTGGAGAAAATAAAATTTTTGCAATCAGAACCAGAGACTATTTCCTCAAGCTCTTTCTTAGCTTCAGTATATGTATACGAATCTGGAGAACCATGAATATAGCCATAAGCTGCCTTCGCATCTTTTGGAAGAAAAACATATTCCCAATCATTGTTTTTCAGAGAACTTCTATTCGAATTCAGAATCGCTTGAATTGAAGATGTTCCTGTCTTATGCATCCCGGCATGAAGAATTATTCTACTCATAGTCCGTAGCCCAATTCACTCAGCTCTTCGCCTATCTCTTTCTCAAAAATTTGAGCGACATTAGGGCTCATCTCTGTTCTCCACCGCTCAACAGATGCTGCGACATTACTGCTCGTAATATGATGCTCTACAGATTTCTTCTGAGCTTCAACTTTTCCATAATCTAGCTCTAAACCTATCCAATCACCCAAAAAACTTGTAATCTCATAAGGGGATTTAATAAATTCTTCATACTTAACAACGTATCGTCGATCACTTGCCTCAATACTGCTAATATGCTGCATAAAGCTCTTTCTCATCTGGCACAACTTTAACGCATATGATTCATCATCATCAGATTCTCCCCACCCAAAACCGTTAAAGCCGCGTTTCGCATTGAAACTTTTTATAGAAACGAATTCATCCCTGGGATCCCTGAACAAAAATAAATTTTTTGCATAAAAAGCCGCATTTACATCTGGACATATATCATGAACTACCTTTTCTGCATAATAAATAGGTTTATCTAAATTTAATTCTTCTTTCAATTTATCTTTAATTTGCCCAGAAAATCCACTCCATAAGTGTGTCAAAAAATCTAACTGGAGTTTTTCGCGATCTATTATATTGGTATCAAAATATGGTAGAGGCCCAATTCTATTAATCTTAGAACTAAATAAAGAATCAGCGTTCCAATTTTCATCGTTACAGGATTCTGAAGAGGCTACAGTAGTCAATCGATGTAAATAGGTTAAGTGCCTCTTTTCAAAAGGATAATCCCGGTCAAATACCACATTACTTGATGATCCGAGTACTTGCATAAGCAAAGTGGACCCGGAACGCCCAAAGCTGCGCAACATAATTGGTGTAATCATAATTATGCCTATTTCAAAATCTACGTATTAATAAATCGACAGATGGATTCTTGAACATTCATCGATACTCAGCGGCTTAGAGATATCGCTGGTAACTAGATTCCAGTTTTCATTTTCTCCACAGGCCTTCAATATTGCCTGCTTCAAGGAGTTACTGCTTCCACTGCGAAAGCAGTAGCCATTGACGCCATCGATAATTTTCTCGACTATTCCACCTATATCACTGCCAATCATTGGGCGGCCGTGGTTAAACGTCTCTTGAATTACCATCGGTGAGTTCTCCCACCATACAGAGGGAATAATAACCCAGTCTGTTTGCTCCATCAGCCGGCCTAATTCATGGGACTCATAAGCCCCGTGTAAGGTTACCACGTCACCGAGATTCTCCAATAATCTGTGAATCTTCTCCTGAAATTCCTCGGTCTGCCCTTCCAGATTGGTCCCGTGAATATCCAGATGTACCCTCTCTCGAGTATCTTCCGGCAATAGCTTGAAGGCCTCCAGCAATATATCCACGCCCTTGAATGGGTTGATCTGTCCGAAGAAGGCAAAACGGCTACGTGTTTCGCCTTCAGTAAGTGGGCGAGGTGCCAGTGTTTGAACCTCTGGCTGGCCATTTTCGATCATAACCATCTTCTCCTCGGGGATTCCCCAAGCCTTGTATCGATCAATCAAGAATTGACTGGGTGACACAAACATATCCACCAAATCAAAAATGGACTTAATATATTTCTCACGCAAAAAGAAGTCTGCAGGTGAACGCTCACGGAAACAACGCCCACAGTCGGTAGGTGAAGATTTATAGCAGAGCTTCATCTGTTTACCCGGCTTAACCATTTGACCGTTATTTGCGCATATTGCCAAATATTCATGTAGAGTCATAATAATACGTGTATCCGACAGTGTATTTCGGACCTCGCGTATTAATTCCAACCCCATATGAATATAGTGATGGAAGTGAACTACAGTCGGCTTATAACGCTGCAACAACGCACGGAACTCCTGCCATACATGCTTCTTACAGCCCGACTGAAACAAGAAAAAGTCCGACATATGGGTGTGGAAAAGAATTTCCCTATCGGAGTTGATAGTGGAAAAAGCAGAACCTCCATGCGAGGGCTGATCGGTACGCGCCAGAAATACAGTATCCAACCCCTGCCTTTCGTATTCCTTAAACAAATTATAGGCGGCTACTTCCGCACCGCCTTTACTCTGATCAGGGTGACCGTGAGAAACGATTAGTATTCTGTGTTCTGTCATCGGTAACTCCCTAACGCACTAGCTGCTCAATCAAACTTCCCCAGCGGTCGGTATGTTGCCAGGCATTGTAAAGGGTAATCTTAAATTTCCAGTCACGGTTTTCGAAAAGGCTCTGCGACATTCGCTCCAAATGATAGAGTTTTTCATCTGTGAGTACGTAATGACGGTAGCCAGCCTTGCGTAACTTTAAGCAGAGATCAGAATCCTCAAAATCTCCAAGTACATAGCTCTCATCCAGGCCACCAACAGAATTATACAACGTCTTACTGATAAACATACAGGCACCAGTAACAGCCGGCGATTCCATAACTGAATCAGTATCCACTAGCCATTCCGGGATACCCTTACTTGGGTGCTCGTTCAGCCATAAATTACCAAATTGTATACTTTTTGAAAAACTCATTCCTATATGTTGGATAGTTCCATCATCAAACACTAACTTCGGGGCGACCACGCCGACGTCTTCCAGAGAAGCCGCCTTCTGTTCTATACGCGAAATCCAACCACCGCTACTCGGGATAATATCTGAGTTAAGCAACACTAATTTATCTGCCGTGGCATATCTTGCCCCTAAGTTATTAGCGCCGGCATAACCCAAATTACGGCCACCATAAATCACCTTGAAACTTACGGGAAACAACATACTGGTGTCGTAACAAAAAGGAATAAATGAGTCGTAAAGTCTTGGGTCATCTAGAACGTAGATTAGCTCCGTTTCTGCAAAATCAATATCATCAATAAACTGAGCCACTTGATGTAGCAGGAAATCGTAACGTCCATACAAAGGAACTATTATGCTACGTTTAGGGTTCTTCACTTCTTGCCCAAACTGCAATACCTCCACCTGGGGCGCGTCTAGAAGATAGCGTCGATTCGACCATAGCGCGGACAAGGCTGGTGCTATGTGTTTGCGCATGTTCCTCTGATATTCCTGACCATCCACGTTGAAGTTTACCAGTACCTGCTGGCTGGCCAGAGTAACGTCCTCTCGAATATTAGTCTGCTGTAGTTGAATGATTCCCAGGCTTCCCTCTTTGGTGAAAAAGAGCAGCTCCAGTTTAGCTTGTTCAATCAAATGGGGCATGGGTACCCATGTGAAAAAGCCTGCTTTATAGCCTTGCTCAGCCTTATCAGGAAAGGCCTCCAATACATCCGGGCGAGAAAAACGCACAGGACTCTCAAGCAAGTTCTCACTATAGCTGCCATCGGAAGTTCGTAAAACCAAGCTTGCCAAATACTGCTGGCAGTCGAGTATCCAACCTGATAAAAATAGTCCGTGACCAGGTACAGATAAAATGTAATCCCAATGCCAGTTGATTTTTGAGCGCAGCTGACCCTCGTTCAGATTTTTAATACCTGGAATTTCAAAGGTTCGATTACCCATACTTTTAAACATGACTTCTAGGAGCTCTGCTTTTTCCCCTTCCCGCCAAGTCATGCAATGGCCAAATATGTCTTCGCCACTCAGATCTACAAACGGCTTTAATTTAACTTCTTTCCTTTGGCTACCAGCACTAACAATCATTCGAAACGATGCAGTGTTGACGGGCTTGTCATAGGGCCATTCTACTAGCAAGCAATAACCCCAGTGACCTGTACCCTTAAAATTAAAGTGTCTATTTACATCCAGCCGTGTGGTTCGTAAAGTGTAGTAATTGAGAATTTCGCCTTTGCCATTTTCCAAGTTGAAATTTAGAGATTTATGTGCAGGGTGAAATGCCCAACCTTGTATCAATAGATGCTGTTCACCAATGACCCCACAAACATCTACCCATACTTTTGCGAACTCCGGAATTCCTTTGGCTGCTGTAGCTGTTGTACTCTCTAAATACTTTTTTTTCTTGACGTCCATTTTTCATTTCATCCTTGTCTAGAGCTACTGTACTGCTTCTCTATCCATTTCCGGTAGCTGCCATCCATCACAGCGCCCCACCAGCTGTCGTTTTTCAAGTACCATCGCAACGTCTTGCGGATACCCGTTTCAAAACTCTCTAAGGGCATGTAGCCTAACTCTGAGCTGGACTTTTTTGGATTTATAGCGTAACGCCGATCATGCCCGACCCTGTCTTGCACATAGGTAATCAACTCTTGAGATTTGCCTGCAATAGCAGATATTGCCTGCGGATACTTATCTGCAAATTTCGGGTTCTCAATAAACAGATTATTCATTAGTTCGCAAATAAAGTGGACAATATCAATATTGGCCCACTCGTTAACTCCACCGATGTTATAGCAATCTCCAAGCCGACCCTTCTTGATTACTAAGTCTATCCCTCGGGCATGGTCCTCTACATAGAGCCAATCACGAATCTGTTTACCATCTCCATATATTGGTAATGGCAAATCTCGCAGAATATTGGTAACAACCAATGGGATCAGCTTTTCTGGAAAATGATAAGGGCCATAATTGTTTGAGCAATTACTCGTAGTTACCCTCAGTCCATAAGTATGGTGATAAGCACGCACCAGATGATCCGAAGCAGCTTTACTGGCAGCATAGGGACTATTAGGTGCATATGGGGTAGATTCACAAAACGCTGGATCTTCTGGCTCTAAGGTCCCGTATACCTCATCAGTTGAAACGTGGTGGAAACGATGAGTTTCTTTATTAACTCCTTCATCCAGCCATATTTTTTTCGCCGCTTTGAGTAAGCTATGGGTACCAATAATATTGGTCTGAATAAATGCATCAGGTCCGCTGATTGAACGATCCACGTGGCTTTCCGCCGCAAAGTGGACTAACGTATCAATTTGATGCTCCTTTAATAGGGCCTCGACTAAAACCGAGTCACAAATATCACCCTGATAGAACTTAAAACTAGGGTTATCTTTAACTGGATTTAAGTTTTCGATGTTTCCTGCATAAGTAAGCGCATCTAGAACTATGACAGTATCCTCAGGATAATTATCTATCCAATAATGCACAAAATTGGAACCTATAAAGCCGGCACCACCAGTTACCAATAAACGTTTCATTTTAATAATACTATCAGCCAAAATTTTAAAAAGTTTAATTTAGGTTAGAGCCTGATAACTCTATAATTCAAAGCTGTTGTACTTTGATATCAAAAACATGTCGAAGAATTTCCCGCCAGTGTTTAAAATCGACACCAAGCTCATTCATTAATCGGCTCTTATCCAAAACACTATAAGCGGGTCTTTCAGCAGTAGCTGGATAATCCTGGGTAGTAATCGCCTTGATCGTCAGACTCTTATCTGCAGGAAGTAAACCTTTAGCCTTCCCCTCTTCATAGATTGCTAATGCAAAATCATACCAACTGGCTACACCGAGATCAGTGCAATGGTAAATTCCTTTGGAGCTCTTATTTCTTACCAGGTCAAACAGTATTCGTGTTATGGTTCCAGTCCAGGTTGGAGTACCGACCTGATCAGCAATCACACCTAGCTGATCTCTTTCCACCATCAGACGAAGCATCGTATTAACAAAATTATGGCTGTGTATACTGTACACCCATGATGTTCTTACAATTACCGCGTCCGGAAGTACTTTAGAAATAACAGATTCAGCTTCTGCCTTAGTAGCCCCATAAACACTGAGAGGCTTAACTTTATCCGAAACAACATAGGGAGATGATTTCCTCCCATCAAAAACATAATCTGTAGATATATGTATAAAGCGTATGGAAAATTTCTTACATACCAATGCAAGGTTTTCCACACCTTTTACATTCACTAAAAAAGCAGCATCTTGATCTCCCTCAGCATTGTCTACGTTAGTAAATGCTGCCGCGTTAATAATAACATCAGGATGATTTCGCTCAACTACGTCCTTAACTGCATCAATATCTGAAATATCTAGCTCCTCTCGAGACAGAGCTATCAGTTCAAACTCCGTCGGGCATTGACCTTGAAGCTCACGCCCAAGTTGTCCATTTTTTCCTGTGACCAGAATTTTCATTTTTTTCATACTTTACAATCCATAAATGTCAATAAAGCACATCTGACACAACGCCAAGATCGAGAACATGAGTGACAACTAAGAATTAGGTTACTACTTGATGGAAGGGTAATATCGCTGACTTTAAAAGGAATCTTTGCACCTTCATCAACGAAAGTAAACAGCATCTCGAAAACGACTACCTACATTGTCTTTCTGTGAAAGCTGAGGTGCATGACCATCGATAAGAGGCCAATTAATATTTAAGTCTGGATCATTCCAAATGATTGACTGTTCATATTGCGGAGCATAATAGTCCGTGCACTTATAGACAAATTCAGCTGTATCACTGGTTACATAAAATCCATGTGCAAATCCCTCAGGAACCCACAACTGACGTCTATTTTTGGCTGAAAGGAAAACACCAACCCACTTTCCAAAAGTCGAAGAGTTCTTGCGCAAGTCTACAGCGACATCGAAAACTTCACCCTCAACTACGCGGACCAATTTACCTTGTGGTTGCTCAGTTTGATAGTGCAGACCACGTAAAATCCCTTGGGAGGATTTACTGTGGTTATCTTGAACAAAAACTCTCTTGGCACACTCCTGATTAAATACATCATCGCGAAAAGACTCAAAGAAAAATCCTCTTTCGTCACCAAAAACTCTAGGTTCAATGATTTTTACATCAGGAATTTCTGTTCTAACAATATTCATACGGCTTTATTTATCTACTGGTGCCACAGATCAACTAACTACCAACCTGCGGCCAAAAGCAAAATGTTGGAGCCGCCTATCCTTAGGCGCCACTCATGCTTGGGCTAAGAAGAATCAAATTATAACGTTACAGAAAATCTACGAACCAGAGGCATACCTACGTTCATTTATTGAGGAGGCTTCGCCATGTTCCACTAATATTTGCATTAAATACTTACCATAGCCGCTTTTCATTAATGGTTGAATTTGGGTCTCTAGCTCTTCTGCGTTAATAAACCCTTTTCGGTAGGCTACTTCTTCTGGGCAGGCTATTTTCTGCCCTTGACGACGTTCAATAGTTTGTACGAAATGTGCGGCATCTAGTAAATTATCGTGTGTACCAGTATCTAACCAAGCACTACCACGGCCTAGACACTCCACCTCCAAAAGATCCTGCTCTAGATATACTTTATTAATGTCAGTGATTTCTAACTCACCACGCGTACTAGGTTCAATATCTTTAGCTATATCACAGACTTGCCTGTCATAAAAATATAAGCCAGTAACAGCATAATTCGATTTTGGATTATCCGGCTTTTCTTCAAGGCTAATAGCTTTTCCTTTGTCATCGAATTCTACAACCCCATAAGCTCTGGGGTCAGCTACACGATATCCAAAGACAGTAGCCTTATCCGATCTGGAATCTGCCTGCTGAAGGGTTTGACTAAAACTATGGGCATAAAAAATATTGTCGCCCAATACAAGCGCACTATTGTTATTTCCTACATGATCACGACCAATAATAAAAGCTTGAGCTAGCCCATCTGGAGACGGCTGTACAGCGTAGGAGAGGTTAATTCCCCACTGTGCTCCATCTTCAAGCAAACGCTGATAAAGCACTTGTTCTTGAGGTGTTGTGATGATCAGAATATCTCTGATTCCGGCTAACATAAGAGTAGTCAATGGATAATAAATCATTGGTTTATCATAAACCGCCATCAACTGCTTACTAACCCCTTTGGTCAGCGGGTATAACCTTGTGCCAGAACCTCCAGCTAATATTATTCCTTTCCGTTCAGAAGACCCCTTCACAACCATTTCCCCCACCCTTGAACCTTTTATAATCTACTAATCTGTGAACGTTTATTGACACACTCAACCTGACCCGGGCTGGCTATCAGGTATTACAGCTTTCACTCTTAATAGCTAGCAAATAATTTTCGATCTAAATAATTACATACCAGCCTGAGAATCTGTATTACTCTGTCCTTACAGATCATCACACCTACTTTTTACCCACTGGTACAATTAGAAAAGAAAGCCTCTAGGCTGTAACTGCAAAAAAGAAGCCAATCCCAACCGTTACCGAGATACGCTCGTACCAATTCAGAATGATAAAACAGCCGCAGTGCCGACAGCTATGCGATAAAGTATTTCCGTTACATCTTTAGTAACTTGCAATTCACTAGATTGAATCTTCGGCATAACCATAATTTCATCTCCTGGGCGTAAACGATCCCCCAGTCGATTGTCAAAATCACCGTCATCAATACGGCTGATAGTGCCATCAAGATGTAAAATAACCAGCTCATCTCGGTTGGCATTGTTAGCAAACCCACCGGCCAGCTCAATATAATCTTCCAAAGTACGTTTTTTGTTGTAGACCAGAGAGGTTGGAAAGATAACTTCACCCACAATCGATACCGTAGAAGACTTGATAGGCACCACAAGCTCATCACCATCTTCAAGTAGCATGCTTGCCGCGTTGGGGTTATTGGCAATCACTACCTGCCCCCTGGGTTTTGCTTTGCGAGCCTGCTCAATAAAGTTCTGGATCATCATGGCATTGTCTTTTTGTGCCGTTTTCTCCAGATCCGTATTTGGCTGACGAGTGAGAACCTCCATCTGTAAAGCATCTAATGAACGGTCCAAGGCTGCTCGCTGACGTTCAGCAACACTGTTGCGATACAGCTGAATAGAATCCTTATCGGCATTGTCACGGAAGTCCAACTGAGCCAAAAGTTGATCTAAAGTCGCACCATAGGGCAGCACATAAGTCGCCGGGCCGTCGAGCTCTCCCGAAACGCGTATAGAAATAGATTGAATGTCGTTATCCCTTACCAACTCAACCTGTGCCCCAGGATATAGGCGTGCTGTCATTGCATCAGCCAACGGCATGTATTTTGCCTGTTGAATCCCGTCAACCACTTGGGTGATTCGGGCGAAATTCGCTTGGGGGTCCGGCTTGGTCACAAGTAGCATTTCCCCAAGCTGGGTATAAGGCCCTGTAAACTCCATTTGTGCAGCTTGCTGCACTGCCCCTTCGACAGTTACGGAACCGTTGCGTGCCCCAACCACCACAACATCACCATTCCGTAATTGAAGTGCTGGCATAATGCCATCTACCAAAAAGCTATACAGATTGATTTTTTGGATTTCTGCACCTTGGCGCATCACTTTAATATCAACAAAACTCCCGCTTAGCTCGTCAATACCACCAGCACTATCTAGGTAGTAGAGAATAGAGTCTGAACTAAATCCGTTATAGAGGCCTGGGCTACTTACGTAGCCTGTCACAAATACTTTTACCGGCTGACTTGCTTCCAAATTGGCATATGCTTGTACATTATTTTTAAATACACGCTTCACATGTCGAAGGACAAAGTCATTCAGGACGCCATTTTTTACTCCGGCAACATGAACAGGACCCACTTCTGGCACAAATATATTACCTTTAGGATCTACTGGTAATGTTGCACTAAAGCTATAAGCGCCCCAGAGCTGCAAGTTAACCTGATCCCCAACTGAAATTCTATAATCGGGATTAAAACCACTAAACGGCTGATCTTTAAAAGCCCCTTGAAAAAGTGATTGCCCAAAAACAGGTACTCCCGTCTGAGGTAATTCAGTGGATGCTACTTCATCTATCAGTTGAGTCTCCAGCGCTGTAGCCTGTACACAGGTAAATGAAACCAATAACCCTAGGCTAAAACTAAAGCGTTTTATTTTCCCTGTAATCATGTGTCCACTCTTCGTAAAAATAATTTTGTTCAATTAACGAGGCCACTGTACTCGCAGGTAATACCAGCTGATGAAAGCTGTAGCTTGAACCTACATCCGGTGATCACGAATAGTCACTACTAGCATTCTTCCAATTCCATATAGCATAAGCAAAACTATGGCAAGACTTGTTAAGTTATACAGTTTGTGAGGGTATTCAGCCTTTTCTGCAAGGGATGGTTGAGTTACAACCATTAAATGTTTCAGTTTACCGGATGCCTCCATTCGCGCAGTCTCCAACGCCTTTAGAGAAGCAGCATACGCATCCGTAGCAAATTGCAAATCGAGCTCTAAATTCTGAAAGTGCGCTCCCAGCGAGTTCAGTCTCTGCTCTCCTTCTTCCTCACCTACTCCCACCAGGCGAACCTTTTCCATCTCAATTTGGTTTTCCAACGCATCAATATCTGCTTTCATGGAAATAATCTGAGACGAGTCGGTATTCAGGTAAGTTTTCGCCGATGTAAGCTTCGCCCGCTGTTCCGCCAGACTTGCCTCCAACCCCTGAATAATTGTACTGATCCCTTTTGTTAACTCTTCAGGACTAACAATCTTGTGGCTGTTTTGAAAGTCAAGAATCTCTTGCTTAGTACTTCGTAATTTCCCCTGTGCCAGCTCAACTTCATTTTTAACAAAAGAGACCTGTTTATCCGCCAATTGATTACTGATCGCATTGACAAAATCTTCAGATTTTTGAATAGCTGTCTCAATTAGGCGCTTGGCAAAAGCAGGATTAAAAGCCTGCATTTCCATAGTGATGATACCGGTTACTTCATCATATGTGATATGAGTGTGCGCTCTGTAATAATCCAAATAATCTTCTTGAGTGGCATCATTGGCTAAACGCGAAAAAATATCGTGCTGAGAACTCTTGTAATAGTCCGCTAGGCTCAGTTTTTCATCGAGGTACAAAGCCATATCCAAGGATTGGATATAATTTACAACCAAAAAGGCATCTTGTGTATCAGCACCAATACCAGGAACTAGAAACCCTAAAGCTGGGGATGCAGCTTGAGATGAAGTACTGTCTTTAACTATTAGTTGGGTAGTACTAACATAGCGATCAGATACCCAAAACAAATAATAAGATCCGGTCACTACCATAGGCAGTACAACTACTAAAGCAAGCCCCCTCCATTTGTGAAAAAATCTGGTGGCAGCCCCCCGCTGGCCTTCACTCGTTACACTTATTAACTTCTTAAGGGGATGAAATAAATTAGAAAATAAAGAGTGAAAATTTTCCACGCTTTGATCCTGATTCTTCTTTTGCCCTTCAACGGACGGTTCTCTAACATCCATAATCGGCCCTTATACTTTCACGGATGAGGTGGCTTTATCATTTTTAGATTGAGACTGTAACTTTTCAGCCTTGCTTGCCCCATCTCCTTTATATAGATCTATAGCGTCCTCTACCGCATCAAAGATTTTCAGACCACCAGAGTCTAAATAAATACCAACATCACAATTTTTTTTCAGCATTTGCATGGCATGCGCAACGATTATAAAGGAGGAGTCTTTGCGTTTCTCAGATATCACTTCCTCACACTTTCTCTTAAAGTGTGCATCTCCAACAGACATAACTTCATCAACCAGGTAAATATCAAAATCTACAGATATACTTAGTCCAAAAGCCAAGCGAGAGCGCATCCCAGAAGAGTAACTTTTTACAGGCACATCAAAATAGTTACCGATCTCAGCAAAATCCTGGACCCGATCCATCACTTTTCTCTGCGCCCCACCCCAAATACCATGTATGCCGCAGATGAAAGCTACATTTTCACGCCCAGTCATACTGCCTTGAAAGCCTCCGGATAACCCCATAGGCCAGGAGATTCTTTGGTCAGTGATTACTTTCCCATAGTCCGGGTAATCAATCCCCCCCATAATACGCAACAATGTTGACTTGCCTGCGCCATTACGCCCTAAAATGCCGATATTCTTTCCCTCAGGAAAAGTTGCACTAACATCTTTAAAAAGTACTTTTCGACCATGGGGAGTGCGGTACGACTTTGTTAAATTTTCTAACTTAATCACCGGCTAGTTACCAAGTCACGCCAATTTGCCCTGTAACACAGTAAACCAAAGGCCAACATCGTTACTGAAGACAGCCCTAAGTATCCCAAGCTGCCAAACATTCCCTGGTAATTGGCAAACAAGCCCTCTCGAGTCAACTCAATAACGTGTAGCAAAGGGTTCCATACCAAATAAGAATGATACTCTTTTGGGATCTGCTCTAGTGAGAAGAATACTCCGGACAGGAAATATAAAGGGCGAACAATTACTGGGGACAACTTTGCCAGTTCAGGAAACTTAACGCCTACAACACAGAGTACCAAACTGAGGCCGAGGCAAAAGCAAAAAAACAGTAAATTTACAGCCACCAAAAGTAAAAAATTATTAAACTCTGTAGAAACTCCAAACCATGCAAAGATAACTATTAATACGGTAAGGGTCGTCAGGAAGATAACAAATTCAAGGAAAACGCGACTCAATACCGCATCAAAGGGCCTGAGCTGTCGATAGTTAAACAACCCCCGATTCGACTCAACCGCAGCTAAACCTTTACTAAAACAATGACTGAAATATAGAAATGGGGCTATTCCTCCAAGCATAAACAGTTCTGTTGGAACACCCGGGTAGAATTCTCGCCCAGCTAGACTAAACACAGCAACCAACACCAGCACGTGCAGAGATGGCTCAATCAGTACCCAGGCATATCCCAGTCGCCACTTGCCGAAGCGAGTTTTCATCTCACGCACTAACAGTGCATAAATCACGTCTCGCTGAATTTGCCAGACCGAGCGTTGGGCAGAGGACTCCATAAAAATCTACTTTTTGTAATATGTGAACCAGTCGACTACAGAACCAATGATGTGTCTGAGATAATTAATTTGGTCATTTGTAAACTGCTAACGAACAAGCGATGATGAACTCTACCGTACAAACCCTGCCACTTCCTGAGAACTAATCTTGATTTTCCCTGCAGCAAAGAAAACCACTATCAGCGACTCCCCTCACAACAACAGGCGCAGCATCCTAGCTCAGCTCGCTTTCAAATCAATCACGCGCCATTACGCCTCCCCTCAAAAGAAGCAGGACAACGCTACCCCCTGACCTATCTCATAGAATACTTTTTGAGAAGGCATCATTTAGCGAAAAAAGTTTTTATTACTCAAGTAGATTGCCAGGGACCAACATTTCCCTGACCCACAGTTTGTACCCCAATACTAGCACTCTACACTCATAGCGCGCGTCAAACATATATATTAAGGCAGTGACGAAAAAATCCGCTCTTTGAGCGGATTTTAGCCACCTAACTTAAGATGATATATACAAAGTAGTTGACCAGACTTCCTTAAGAAGAAAGATGACGATGGCAACTCCAGAAAACAGTGCTACCTTTTAAATTGTAAGCAATAACTTACTATCCAAGCAAGTTTTTATCTGCGAAAGCCTGCTTCGTAGTAAAGATTATCGTTCATGTTTGCTGGTGCCTTAAATCTTGCCATAATCAACTTCCACAATACTTCCCCTGGTAACCCATTCCGATAGGAGCTTTTGGTGTCACCTAATATCAAAAAGATATACTTATCACCAGATGGCTCCTCATTAGCCTTAGCAAGTAGTTATGGCAACCACAGAAATACTTAGTAGGTTAGTGACCACTTTCCACTTTAGAGGCCAATAAACTTACTTAAAACCTGGATCAATTAGACGCGAACCTCAGGAAAATTGTAGAGGCTTACTAAACCCGGCTACCAATTTAGGAGGTAAACTTGCCACCGAAAATAGAAGTGTTCAATAATTAGACAGCGATGATCTTTTTCTCCCAAATTTAAATTAGAGGCAGCCAAGTCACGGGATGCTGGTCAACATCGATCCACTGTTGGGTGAGGCAACTAGAGGCAGAGCGGGGTGGAAAGACGCCTGCAAGTAAAACACTTACCACTGAGCAAAAGAAAATTCAAGAGCTTGAAGCCCGTATCAATCGCCCGGAAAGGGAGAAAGAGATACTCAAAGGCTACCGCTCTCTTGATGTCCAACGAGATAAATCGTACGCGCTGATATAGACCGATTGATTGAGCAGGAATCAGTAGAACAGGTCTGCAAAGCGTTTGAGATAACGCGGTTATTTACGGGAAAAAGAAGAGCTCCGTTGATGTATCCGGAGTGCAGCATCACTCCAAAGTCATTGAGCTCTTCGAGCACAGCCGTAGCTCTGCACGGAGCCGTACAATCGTAGGTTTGCTTTATGAGCAGGGGATATCAGTCTGACGCTTTAAAGTCCGAAGGCTAATGTGTGAGACGGGCTTGGCGTATAAACAACCTGGTCCTCAAAAGTAAAAGCGAGCAATAGTTGAGCACTTAGATATGCCGAATGAACTCGATTGTCGATTCAATATAGAAAAACCCAATCAAGTTTAGAGCGGTGATATCACCTATATCTGGGCTGGTTCAAGCTGGTGTTACTTAGCTAACGTTATAGGTTTTCACGCCTGTCGTATAGTTGAATCGGCCTCTTCAGGGAAACCAGATGCCACATTAACGATAAAGCGATGGGAATGGCTTGGGAGCAGTAAGGAAAACCCGATGGAGTTATGTTTTACTCGGATCAAGGGAGTCAGTACACCCGTCATCAATTCTGCCAACGGCTGTGGCGCTACCGAACGTCCCAGAGCGTGAGTCGATGTGGAAATTGCTAGAATGGAAAGACTGTTTCGGAGCCTGAGAAGTGAATGGATACCCTCTCTTGGTTATACCTCCATCACAAAAGCAAGGCGATACATCAGCTATTACTTGAAAATGTATCAACCAACAAAATGACGGAGTACCGCCTGCAACAGCAGAAGAAAAACTTATCTTATTGTCCGGAAATAGTTGACCATTTCCGTTCTTTGGCAAACTAAGAAATAGCCAAACTCCCAGTATTCCCCCCCTTATACCCGATTGGTCAAACCCATAGGTAAAATTATTCTCAGTTCGATCATTTCTACCAAAGCCAAAGAAAAAAGGCATACGGTAGGATACAGTCCCAAAAATAATAGCGTTCCTACGCCAGCTTAAAGTAGTTTGACTTTCAGGTGATTCATTGGTCGCCCCTCAACTACATATTCCCTGTCACCTTACTTTACCTACTAGCTCAATTATATTCAACATAACCCACTAGCCTCGAAGGCCTGTGTAATCGAAAAACTATCACTTTTTTAATTTTTTC
Source organism: Microbulbifer sp. A4B17 (assembly GCF_003076275.1). Lineage (NCBI taxonomy): Bacteria > Pseudomonadati > Pseudomonadota > Gammaproteobacteria > Cellvibrionales > Microbulbiferaceae > Microbulbifer > Microbulbifer sp. A4B17. The sequence goes on along the minus strand of NZ_CP029064.1, from coordinate 935,781 downwards.
GATTAAATCTCAATCAAAAATTCCAGCTCTTGTGAGGATTTCGTCGGTAAAATTTGTGTCACTTCATAATTAGCCAACCCTTCACGGTAGAATGGATCTTGTTTAAGTATCTGGTCTAACACGGCCCGACTATCTATGGTCACCAGGATAACCCCACCTGTGCGAGGCTCCTTACGGCCAGAAAGCTGGAAATATCCAAGCTCGTAGTATTTATTCAAGAATTCAACATGCTCTAAATTAAACTTATCCACCTCTTCAGGGGGCTTTATGTAGGTTAGAGATACTATGAACATAGTGATCATCCTCTATTTTCAACTCAATATATCAAAAAAAGAGAAGGGATATTTATCTTTCATTCACTCTCTTGTAAACGTAGATTGTCAATTTATAACTCTGGACCTTATTTAGACGACTATTGTACCTACAGGTAATCTGCAAATTGAGACAAATAACTCAGTATTGATGCCTAATAAAGAAGGGTCTCTCTAGATAACATTGCTTTAAGCACAAAATCCGAATAAAGATACAATAAGACCGGGTATTAATAAGGTATTAATTGACAGCTTTCTATTTTTTTATTAGTTGAAATCCAATTTTCACGATAGTAAATACTTGCATCATAATGAAGATTTAAAATATTCGGATCCAAATAATAGGGAAAATCACTTTTATTTGATATAATAAACCCATATCTTGCAAGACATGGTCTTGAAAAGCATAATTCTGCCCATACTCAAATCTATTACAGGTGTTAGTGTAAATCTTTAATAGCCATCAATAAATATGGCTTCTCTATTATATCTATCCATATTCTCCAAAAATTGTGCTCCGCATTTAAAAAACTGGAAATAACAAAACCAAGCACAAATGCACAAAAATCCATTATATACTTCTTCATAAACAACTTTGTTCGCTGGTATTCCTGTGACATCTGATAACTCTTAATAGTTAAATCAATCATATAAGCTAACCATGGTAGTAATTTCATAGTGAAGATATAGACTTTGATTCCACCTGCTCTATTAGCCAGTTAATCGTCAGCATACATTGTGTATACTGATATAAATCAGCCAGAGCATTCACCCATTACTAAACATGATATTATGCGAATAAATATTATCGGCAAAGAATCATAAAAGCTTCACCTCTTGTTCTACCAACACCCCCGCCTACGATTTCCCACCCCTCGGGTACTCTGACAGTTTTCTCTGGAATTCCCCCTTGTTTAATGGCCTTCCAGATACATGCCATAAAGTAGCAGCAAAGTACTCGTTTAACTGATCATCTGATAGCTCTTTATTCCCCTCAGAATCAGCTTCAGCTAAAGCAGTTAGGGATCCAAGAGAAACTACCACTCCAAATAATCCAGAAAATAAACTATTGTGCTTTTCATTTACTTTCTTTTTAGTACTAAATCTTAAATTTATTATTTATTCGCTCTTTGCAACAGGATTATATAGCCCGCTAAAAAGTCAATAAATATTCCATCATTTGGTTTAGATTGAGCCATTTTTTCTGAAAATAAATGGTCTAAATATTGATAGAGAATAAAATAGATGTAAGATGCTAATTTTTATAATCCTATTGATTCAAAAAATAAGTTAGGAAAAGCGACCCGAGAAATTTTTCCAACTAGCTCATACAACCCAAAGACTTAGCCTAAAGTATTTTCTAATAATACCCGAGATATCTACAACTGCTGTTGCATAGTACCAGAAATATAGTCTATTAAAAAATAGCATTCTCTTACGCTGAGGCTTTAGAAGTATGCGAACTAGCAGAGGAAGTAACATGCAAAATAACCAGGATTAAACAAAGAGATATTTGTACTCATTGATTACAAAAAAGGACTGTGCGAATAGGAGGAGCCCATGTTAGTGAGGATGCTTCAATGGCACAATTTGGTGATATATATTCCTAACGGAGTGTCGGCGGCTAAGATTGTTACAGGCACGTAAATCACATCAAAGGCCTATAACTATGCTGCTAAAAGTGAAGAAGCACTAACACCGGCAGAGAGCAAGCAATATTACTACTTGCTCTCTGCTGGTCTTCTTTATCATTTCGCTCAAATGGAGCTATAATTTCTAGTTTATCCCAATTTTGAGCAGTTTCTAGAGTAGCGATTTTTCTGTGCTATTCCCCAAAAGGGGGTTTCCGGAGAAGAGAGAACCTCTAGACCTTGCTCCTATCCGCCAATTATAGAAACAAACTCCTAGGATTTCTCTTTTCTCCCACCAATAGATAATTGCGATAATCTTGAAGAAATATAGATCGTATGTTTTAGGTATACATATCAGACAATGGGCATAAACTTGCTAAGACACTGCACTCCAGGTCTCCACTTCTCCATCGATTACAGCGATCAACTGATTGTTACTGAATGGAGATAATTCTATCTCGTTTGAATATTTGGAAATAACAAGCTCAGCAGAATCCTTAAACGGTTGATTTCCATAGTGAGGCAGAGGATAGAAGTTCACAAGGTTTAACCCTTCATAAGACTCTAGATTCTTCGCTGCATCGGGGTTATCCATCTCCTGAATATATGCGATATTCGGTGACAGGACTACAGTGCCTGCCGACTCACCTATATAGGGCTTACCCAACCTAATCTGCTCCAGCAGGATTTTGTCGGCCCCACTTCGCCTAAGCTCTTGAAGCAGGAAATAGGTATTACCACCTGTTACGTAGATATACTCATTGTTTTTAAGCTTATCTTCAATCTCACCCGTTGAAGCCGTAGACACTTCTAATTTATCTACAATAAGACCTAACTGCTCGAGTGCCTTCTTGGCATCTTCCACATAAAAAGTAATCTCTTCGGGAAGGCTTGCAGTAGGGATAAATGTAACCCTCTTCCCTTCAATCCGCTCATCAAAATCCCCGATTACGCCAGCAACCTCAGCAAAATATGAAGTCAAGAATAGCTTGGTCATATGTTTTAATCCTTTAAACTATCTAGCTAATCAATTACTTGATATCGATATAGTCTACCCGCAATGAAAATCGCATCAATAGCGGTGCATCACATTACCGGATAATGTATGGAGAGCTCAATATTTTTTTAATTATCTAGTGAAAGATTCATTAATAACCTATTCCACATTGAGAATAACCGACTTCGTCACTGCAAAATGTAAATCCAACAGGAGATGGTAAAGCTTCCCCCCTGATTTCTACAGGAGTATTTATAACAGGGGGCTTGGCTATGAAGTGCTTCAATATTAGTTGCCACTACAGCCAATGATAAATCTTGGTGTTAGGTGGAGATAACAGGCAACTAGAATCATTTTTTATAATTCACTATCCTGGCACTCTCCATTGAGACTAAAGTACAAGCAAGAGCAATAACTCTTTTCAGCAAAATGGAAGAACTATATCGCACACAGCTTCGGCAGCGCCGTTGTCATAGTGAGTTTGCAGGTCTCCTGCGATATATCTCACAGGCGAATCTCCATCAGTTCGGCACTCCCACTACAAACCCTATGGCGATTATCAATACTGAAGCTGACATCATCCTCAAAGGGCACCGGCACATCGAACTTACCTTCCTTGGTAATTTCTGTATCGGAAGTCGCACTGAGTTCCACTTGACCGGTGGTGTAATCAATAGCGGCAGCTACCTCCTGACCATCAGCAAAAATCTTTACCGCCCCACTTACCGGTTTATAAATCTCGCGCTGATAAGACAGTGATCCAAACACATAGCTTTTTACCAACTGGTACGTTACTGTACTGCCACTACCGTAACCGATGACCTCACCATCGGCAAAAAATTCACTGGCGTCTTTAAACTGAAAACCCACCAGGCTCCCGACACAGGCGTGGTGTCCAGCGATGACTACCTAGTGATCTTCATATCCAGATTTTTGAACATCCCCGAATATTGACCCAGTGGGCGCTCCCTCTCCGCATTGCGGCGCTCCATTCTATAAATCCGTTTGGTAGCGGTGGCCATATTCGGGGTCATAGGCCACGCCTCTAACAGGCGACTCTCATTAAACTTAAGAACCAAGCCTCTTGCAGTTAATACGTTGCTGGCTAGTACTCTCGCGAGCCAATTGACTCGTGGTACGATTATCCAACTTATCAGTAAAGCTAATATTCTGTGTAAATGGTGCAGCCCCACCCAAAGAGCCACCACGGCCACCGTCGTGCATATCAGCTTGAATCATGCTGAGTCTTCGATCCAGTTTTGCACTGGTTTCAGAAGTGGTTATCTGCTCACCTTTTTCCAACAACCAATTGCCGGTTTCAGGCACGGCATCAAGAGCGTCATGGGCCATACCAGTTAGCTTTGCCGCAGCCAGACCACCAGTGATATACACCACACCGTATGCGCCCATGTCCGCATCATTGGTATTGGCGATAATGCTGGTTAAAGCATTGCGCTTTTTCTCATCCAGCAAGGTCTGACCGATTGCGAGCGCCGCGCGCATATAGGCCGCCTCTTCACCTTCCAATCCGGAAAAGCATTCCCCTCACTGCGCATCGCCGCGACATCATTGACGGCGATAAAGTAGGAAAGGCGGCGTATATGGACGGTTGCCGTGAATTCTTCTTTGCCCTGTTTCCAAGTAATGCTGCGCTTAACTGGAGCCCCAAAGAAAGCACCCTGCTCTAAAAAGCGTGCTCAGCATCGCATCACACATGTAAATTCGCTCTTCATTGGTAGTTCTCAAGATGAATTTTGGGAAAATAAACTCGTGAATCCAGGCTATGGATACTTTATATGGGGAAAAAATTCTCGATTAATTAGTTGCCAATACGGACGTAAGGTGTCCTTGATCGTAATCCAAAAGGAGACCAAACGATGCCCGTAATTCATACAGTCACTTTTACCCAAAACTTTCTTAATAGGCACCAAGCTGATGACCAACCCCAGGCGGCGCAAAAAGCTACAGATCGATGGAACAGTGGCGAAAATATAGGAAGTCAACAAACAATACTGATTGACACAGTTAATAATTTAAGCGCCACGATACTCAACGTTGTGGCCCAGCGTGGTGATATATCCGCAGTTGATGTTCAAGTAGTGATTGATCAGAACGCCTTAATTTCCACTAGAAACCATGGCGTTATAAATAATCAACTAGCCAATAACTACACAGTAACCGTTCAAGGACAAAGAAACGGTAACAATTTACAAATTTCTCATTTAGAAAGTTTTTAAATAGCTGCACCGAAACCTCCACTAAAACCCACTACACGGGTTTTAGTGGAGAATAGCAGCACCCGCATACGCTCATCTTCCTCAAACTCATTAACCTCCTAATCTTTTATCACATGGCAATCGATAGACTCAGCATCGCTACCGTCTGTATAGGTAGCGGACTTGCCCCATTTGCGAAATGCGCGCTCTACAGCTCTTTGGTCCAGATCCATGGTTCACATAGGATTTAACAGTACATGGTACGTCGGTGAATTTGACCGCGAGGCTGGTAACGCTGGAACCCGCATCCTCATCGGCAAAGGCTGTCGCGCCGGTGATATCGTCAGTAACTGCGGTCGCTGCGTTGTTATCGAATGAGCCGGAGGCAACCACCCAGGTTAGGGTTTCCCCCTGATTGATCTCTGCAGCGGATACCTTGGGCACAGTGAATACGCCATCAATTGCAATCACACCGAACTCACCCACGGCGATATCATCCATTGCTATACCCAGTACTACACCGACTGGTACCACCTAGCCAGAGGTAATATCTGCGCTGGTGCTATTGGTGTAATCCAGCATGCGCCCGTCTTGTACAAAATTAGTAGCCATATTCTTTCTCTCGATAAAGAAGTAGAAATAAAGAAGGCCGCGCAGTGCGGCCTTCTTCAAGAAACTTAATTACAATTTAGTAAATAAGCTGCGTATAAACTACCTCACAGTTAGAGGAATTTTCTTCAATTCTAAATTTTAAGGATTTTTGAGCAATAGCGGCTGACAAGATCATTGAATAGATCTCTGAGTGTAGACCGTTACCTTTTGTCAAAGTAATAAATTTACCCTCATTTAGGGTGCAGTTCAGCGATGACATATCAGCGTCCAGCTCAATATGAATATTCTCTGTACCACCATGTGGATAAAGAGTCGTGATATTTGCAGAACAAGAGTTAGCACCACAGGACCCAGCGAATACAAAATTTGAAACCAGGAACAATAAAAGGAAGATTGGTAATTTTTTCATAGTCTCCTCAGACCAACATTAACTTTAATAACTAGGGCTAGAGCACCAATTTTTTAGGCCTTTGGTGTCTTAACCATTCCCTTAGTATCCCAGGCTTTAGCGGCGTTATCCAGATAGAGCACTTTGATAGTGTCATGTATTACCGGATCTGTATTAAGGTACCAGCCGTTATGACCACTGAGATGGGCATCAGAGATGCGCTTCAGCAATATTGCTCACGCTATTCGGAGTAGTGTTGTTTTTGGTGGATTCGCCCACTTCGAATTCGGGTTCCAGAGTAACCTTTGCGCTACCCTCATCAGCAATATCACAAAGCAGGAACTTGGGCCGGATGTTAAGCACTGCTGCATCACCGTCCTTTTGGTTGCCCATCAATACTTGGCTGGTTTCCTCATCCGACATTCCGGTGCGCGAGGAATACAAGCCAATCATAGTAGTTTTCACTTTTGCCAACATGTTCTTGGTTTTTTCCAGAGCGCGTTCATCACCATGAACACCAGCACTTGGGTTGTGCACCATGTAATAGGTATTTTCAGCAATATGAACGGTATCCCCGGTGGCATGGGTCATGGTCGCATTTAATCTGGTGTTGTGATTTGGACAACGGTAACCGGAATTAATAACCATCGGATTGCGATAACGCTCTATGACTCGAATCAAGCATCTGAGCATTTCGTCGTTGAAATAATTTTTCTCACAACAGCTACAAGACAACTCCGCTTTCGTCAAATAATCGTTATCAAATATGGGAACGCCAGAAATTAAAAAACCCACACAGGGCGGGTTAAATATTATGGAAAGAGTATGACTACAGAGCGACTTTGCTAAGCGTTTTAACTGATTTAAAAAATCAGCGCATCTTTAACCTTAAATCAAAAATATGGATTCGCTTAAAGGTCGTAAGCATCCCTCAGCATATCTTCCAGATAAATATGATGTGTTTCAGATTCATTATCTTGCATGTCTTTAGCTAGAATGCTTATGGCTGTTTCATCTCCATCAGGTCCAGACATTGTTGAAACTTCTAGCTTGTATGCCTCAAAAAACTTAGATTCATCGCCGAAGGGTGCGTGAAAGTAAAAAACCTCTTTCCCCTCTCCAAACCACAGTAATTCGACAACAAATGCCATATCCCCATTTTCTGAATCTGGATCAACAGTTGGATTATCTCTTAGAGATAACTCAACTTGACTACCGTCAACTGTGAACGATTTGACATCAACAATATTGCTTGGAGTCGCATCAACCAATTTCCCATCAGCAGTAAATAGTCTTTGGTCAAAATTTAGTGAACTCTCTTCCCCAATAAAATTTTCAGTTTCAGAGACAAAACCCTCAATGTGAACCATTGTATTATTTGGGCTTTCAATATCCAAACCGTCTATTGTGATATCAAGCTGACGATACACCCAAGCATCATCGACCGTTGCATAAAACCTCAAATCTTGATCATCTTCTCTGAAATTACTTACTGACAGACTAGGTGCATAAGGAAAATTAATTTCTAACGAAGTAAGTATTGCTGGTTCTGAGTGATCTGCCTGATCGATAGTCAAAATCACAGAGCTAGCATCATTTAAATCTAGGCCAGGATACTGTATTTCAGCGTTAGAAGAATGCAGATCTTGGAGTTCATACTTGAACGTTTTAGCTTGCGCGCCGAAGGCTAATAGGGCCACAGAAACAGCTACTGTTTTGACGGTATTTCTAAAAAACATAAAAACTCACTAAAAAATATATTGAATTAACTAGCGAAAGAGAAAGTGAAGCTTATAGCACACCTTAAACCAAGTAAATTATACTGTATTTAATTTATCATCCTTTCCAGGCACGATCTTACCAAGTAAAGAAACTCAAAATTTTACGAATAGAACTTTTCTCACTCACAGGATATTAATATAAATAGCATGCACAAAAACCCAGCACCTAATCACACTTTGTGGAATAGCCATTCAAAAAAGACATTCAGTGCGGCAAAGACCTGCAGAAGTTTATCAATGGCAGTAAAGCTCATTAACTTATAATCACAAAAAAACCAGCCCAGCGGCCGGTTTTTTTACAAAGCAGAAAAACTGCATGCTAGGGAATTTGTACCTCCTCAAGACAAAGCTGTCAACAAGCGATCTTAAACCGTTTTTTTGTACTCCCGCACCAATTCAGACACAGGGCCTAAAGCTCTTGCAGTCAAAGAGCCCAAACGCCGGTGCAAGCGTTTCCAAATCTTCACCCACTCCCTATCTCACTCTTTTTTATCACACCCTAAAATTTTACATGCATAAGCCAAATCAATAGATCGACCATTCACATCGCGCAACCCACACGCATTAATACAATACAGCGCTAACTAACTCATCTTGTCTCTGGGGTGCGGCTCACCCTACTGATCAAACTCAGACGCAACAGTGCCGCCCGCTCTTTAAATCTCACGGCCGGGGGCGCATAGACAGCCATACTCCAGCATAAGCCAACGGATCACTACACTTCAACTCGGCAACTACACTCTGGATTAATCCCTTCTCACAGGAATCTATTGCCCGATTACCGCTCCCTTTCCCAACGACAGTTTCAGCACCACTCACTCACGGCGTATCAATCCAGAAAATTACCTGATCTACCTTACTCTGCACTTCACCCCGAATTAATACTTTCCGCTCACGACACGTGCTCAAAGTAGCCGTACTCCTACCACCCATGACTTCATAATCAAACGCCGCCGCAGAATCACCGAAGGCATCGTGCCAAGCCTGACTAGCAGAATCAAATCTCATGTCACTCCCCCACAACGGTAACTTCAACTGGAACAATTATGCAGCCACCTGAAAACTATCGAAATGCTTCTGAAAAACCTTTCTCGCCACATGTAAATTATCCCGGTGAAAAGTCTCCAAATAATCCTCATGGACCTGCCGGATTTTATTTTGGGTCACCACCGTATGAGCAAACACCAAGTCCACTTGACCTGGATTGCCCGTGCGGAATACCGATAACGGCTTACTGGCCGCAGTAGTCATAATTCGCCCTTTCGTTTCGGTAAGTGTCACAACGGTCATAACTATCGCTCCTTAAACATTCACGTTTACCAGCTTGTGTCTGCAAGCATTTCTTCCCACCTTCCAAGCTGCGGCTCTGGTTCACCGGGGATGTATTCCCCCTCCAAAACCTCACCCTCCAATGAGCCCTCGTCACTTTCCTCACTCATTCAAACAACCTGTGCTGTGATGTCTACTTGCGGCCATACAGCTGGGCCATTCGCTTCATAGGGTCAGCGGCAGCTTCCCGTGCTGTGGCTCTAGCGAATGCCGTGTTGAGTTGTACGTGCTGCTGGAGCTGGTTGCCAGCGCCTGAGTTACGGTTTTCATTGCTCACTTCCTACTGGTTACTCACTAGAAGGCTGTACTCATCCTGCCAATTTTTCCACGACCAAAGAACCTTTTGGCCTTCATTACGAATTCGGTACCGGTCTTTAGGGATTGCTCGCAGAAGTTGCGATAGCGATTTAGCCCTGATTGAAATTCTTCAGGAGGATGGTGTTTTCGTTGGTTTCGATAAGCCTTCAAGGCCTCCCCTTTTGGATTACCACCTGCACACTTGGGGTAGGATTTCCAGAGCTGCTCAAATTCGGATTCGATAGGATCAACTTCCGAAAAATCTGGATTTGTTCCAATAATATTATTCTCTAATGTATTCCTCTCTTTGCGGCTATGCCCTGCTCTTCCTCTGGCCCCTGCTGGTAGTGATCAGCATTGCTGAAACCGTTGGGTTTATCGCCACCCACAGCGACGAACAGCAACAGCGCAGAACTCGCAGCAACCAGGAATACCAAGCGTTGCAACAGCAGCTCAACAGCCTGGAACATCAGAGCAACACCTTAAATAGCTTGATTAACACCGACACCAACAAAGGCTACCGCCAACGTGCCATTGATACCGCTGCACAGTTATCCACATTGGAAGATCAGCGCACGCAGCTAATAGAAAAACTATCCACAATCGAGCAGACACCCAGCACGCAGAGCGCATTCAACAGCTTGGCCAACACCCTTAACACAGACCCGGCAAAGCTTCAGCATATCGGTTTCCTCGCGCTAGCAATCATTACAGACATCGTAGGACTGGTAGCGTTACTCGCGTTTAACGCTGCTGCAACAGCCTGAAACATTGGATAAGCAACCGTTACACACCGCCCACCCCAGTGAAGGACAACAGCAACTAGCCCAGCGAATCAGCACCGGGGAGTTCGGCCCGAAGCCAGTGATGCGCAATATCATCAAGGATCTACGCCTTCGTTACGAAACCGTTAACCCTGTTTTCAAAGCACTGCATCAATCAGGAACACTTAATAAAAATGGCCGGGGATACTTCCTCGCGAGTCAGGGAGGGCTGCCCAATGGGTAAGCTGGTTAAAGGGGTCACTTGGGCCAAAGAGCAATTCGAAAAAAGCTCCCGCCCAGGCAAGGAGAAAATCCTGGAGTGGATAGAGGCCGAGCATATCCCCGGCCAGATCATCGCCGGTGAACCCTATGTGGATGCCGACAGGTTCGCCATACGCGACCACACCGGCAAAACCCCCGCCCAGAACACCGCCGCCAACGATGGCCAGACCAAGACCAGGATGGACCTGCTGGCGGGCTAACCCCAATTAAATAGAAGTAATCGAGCAAGGAAATGGCCAGACCAAAGAAGCCCCGTATGGTGGGTGATACTTTATTACCCGATAACCTATATCCAGATTCACGCGGGCGGGAAAACTATTGGCGCTATCGTCGCCCCGATCTAACGGATAAAGTATTCTCTGCATCCCTCGAAGAAGCCATTCGCATGGCTGAGCAGGCTAATGCTCAGCGAGGTATAAAGGTAGAACGCAAGCCGGCTAAAGCGCCTGATAGAGCGAGCTTTGCTTTCCATGCTGCGCGATATATGGACTGGCGAGCGGAGAATGACCCACGCTTACCCAGCAAGGCCAGCTGGCGCAATCGCTGTAACGCACTCAAACGATTTGGCGAAGACTTCGAAGTGATCCCCATTCACAAAGCCAAGCTGGCTGATCTGCGCAAGTAGTGGAAATCCCTCACCTATCACCAACAGCACGCATGCCGCGCGGAGTTTAATAAATTCTTTAATTTCCTAATGGCTGAAGGGTTGTGCAAATTGGAAAGCAACCCATTCACTACAGCCGATGACCGTCCGCGCCTACTGGAAAAAGGAAAGCCCATTAAAAAACGCCAACGCTTAACCCTGGAAGCTTACTGGACCATCTATAAAAAGGCTGGGGAATTAGGCTATGAAGCGCTCCAGATTGCCATAGGTATCAGTATGCTAACCACCATGCGTCGCGCCGATATCTGCGAGCTGAACTTTGATAAACACCTGCAAGGCGACCACCTACGAAAAACGATTAATAAATCCGAAGCGCAACGAGATAGCCTCGCCGCCAGCCACTTAAATTTTTAATTTAAAAACCCACCAACAACTTGGCAAATTTATAAACCGCGCAAGAGAACTCAGCCTAAGAAATTACCGCAGCCCCTATATACTGAGCCACACACCTAAGCAACAGCGAACGGGAAAAATTAAAGAGCATGTTTGCCAGGTAATCCCCGACCGGTTGAGCGATATGTTTACCGAAGTTCGCAACGCTACCGGACTTTACATCGGCTTACCTAAAAGCCAAACTCCACCCAGCTTCCACGAAGTGCGCAGTCTCGCATCAGACCGATTCAAGAGGATGGGGTATAACGTTAAGTCGGTGCAGCAGTTGATGGCGCATACTGATGAGCGGGTTACTCAGTCTTATCAGGCGGGACACGGTTTTGATTATAAGGAGATTAGTATCTATTTGGATGTGAAAGCAATCGGAAGAGAATTTTAATAGAAAGCGCACATAGTTTTACAGTAGCATTTAATTCTTATTTAGCTTCATTTTGAACCACACTTCCTACGGCCTAGTTAACTCTTTACTCTTCGAGTCAGATAAATATTGAATATTTCTGACACTCGATATAGGTACTTCAATAACTCTTTGAGAGCCAACCTCATAACCAATCAACCAATCCCTAGAACGCAGTACCAGTGTCATCCCTATTGGTTTGTCCCTGTCATTCACCTCAATACTAACTGGCAACTCCCCACCAAAACCTGTAACCCTCAGAAACTTTGAATATTGCTCACCATTAAATAGTAATGATATCGTAAAAAAATAGAACGCAATAGCTGTAACAAAGGAAATCAAAATCATAACAAATCTCCTCCATAGCGAGAGCAGCACAAAAAAAACATATAAGGAAAAAATAATTAGTATTTTAAATACTTCACTTTCATCATTAACCATCCAGATAATAAGCGTAATTAAAGAAGAAGAAATTACTGCAAACAATAAGGATATATAAATTGCTTTCTTCGCCGGCAATTTTTCAAATTCTTTCACCCCCTCACTACCCGCTGCAAAGAACCCTTCAATTGCAGCAATATTAATTTCAGAGCGAAGGCGACCCGTTAGAGTCACAAAAAATTTTGATAATAATTTGGGGTAAATTTCAATAGAAAGAACCACATTACCTATAAAATAACCAACCACCATTCGAGTTAACAAAAAAACGGCACTTACCATAACCACTATTATAAAACTAGTAAATGTTACAGTTGCTGAAAGGTAAGGGATTCCCTCAACTGGGGGGCGCACATGCATTTCAAGCGCGTACCAATAAGCTGCATATTCACTAAAAACCCCAATCAGAGCTGGGCCAGCAAGAAACCCCATGATGGCACTTAATACCACTCTCCAAGGAGTGGGCATCGATAAAAATTTATCAAGCACCACAACCATATTCACAACCCCCTTGCAATTTCCAACACTGTCATTAAGAGCCTTAATACAAGACAGTAAGGAATTTTTGATCCTTACAAATTATCTTTTAAGGTAAAATTAAATTTTTGAGCACCGCCCGCGAGTAACATTTGGAGTATTTTCATTATTATTCTCACCATTCCAATATCCTGCGGTATACGTTTTTATAAATCTCCCGGATTCTGGCGAAAAGAAAAACTCCCCAACCCCAACATGACAAATAAAATCATTTGCATACTCGCTTATAAGACATCTGTATACGGGGCTTTTAGCACCTAGTTCAAACACCCCATAAGGATGCTTTTTATCTTTGTACCAAAATTCTGTTTTTTTTGATTTTTCGAAGGATGCACTTATCGTTAGAGACATTAAAATGTGCCCGTCCCCAAGCCCCTTTTTCGTAGTAAAACCCGGTTGCTTCCTCAGACACACAAAGATAGATAACTTCCTCTGCATAAATATTAGACGCCAGGAATCCAATAACAAACAGAGATATAAATCTATAACAATTCACTAGATATCCTTATTTTTCTATCATCAATCGTACCTTATCATTTCCATATGGTCTAGCCATGGACCTCATCCTGAATTAAGTAGTTATAAAGAAGACACCGCCATCAATGTGTTAACCTAAACTTAGTTCATATACTCTACAACCATATTTTGTAACGCCAAACTCTGCATAAACAGCTCTTCCCTGCTCTCTTAAGTTTTCAGTAGAAACGCTTAGATTTTTGAGATGGCTTTTACGACCAAATACGCAAAGGAAAGCTTTGGAATTAGCTGTATTTTCTAAAAATTTTTGTAGCTTCGCTATATCTCCATTAATTTTGACATTCTTGTTTTTTGCCCACTTCATTTCAACTGCGAATGAATCCGAGCCTCTGCTTGCTAGAAAATCAATTTTCTTGTAATCACCAGGACCGTTTTTAGGAAAGCCTGGGCAAGAGTATTCACACTTTACGGAAAAACCTCTCGCAGTAAGAATCCTTAAAGCTGGCTCATATAGCACGCACTCACTAAAGGCCTCATTCATTTCACATGCCGCTAGATAACTAATATAACCAGCAAGGCCTCGCTTTATCCGATACAAGACATCAATTGTTGGAGATTGCTTTCTGATCGTATTTCTCCCTGACTTTTAAATGGCAACGGTTGACTCAAGAAAAGATTCTTTATACCACCTTACCCTGCATGCCCAAAGCTACCTACTGTTCATAACAAATTATCAATGAATAGACAGTACCGCTTTATCTTCTTATCAAAGCGTGTTAGGCAGAAACGAGCGAAGGTAATCGCAAAGAAATCAACATTCAGCCAAGCAGGCAAAATGCTCGAAGGAAGCTACAACGATGGGAATTTCAGGTGAAAAAAAAGGGCCCTAGAGGCCCTTTTTTCATTCTTGCGAGTTTTTGTCCAGTTTTTGTTCACTGGATAAGAGGCCGTGAACCCCCTTCTCGCAACCCCTTGAAGTACAAGGGAAATTTGGTGGAGCTAAGCGGGATCGAACCGCTGACCTCAACACTGCCAGTGTTGCGCTCTCCCAGCTGAGCTATAGCCCCAAATTTTGTTGCTTGACGTTTTCGTCGAAAGCGGGGCGCATTTTAGCAAGGTTTAGGCGCCTGTCAACAGAAAAAATAACTTTTTAATCAATTAGTTAGCTGCTGACATCACAGGCCCCCAGAGGCTGCCGCTCCCGGGGGTTCACCGATGCGGATCAGCCTTAATTGAGTCCAGCGTACTCTTTTTCCCAGCGCTTCAGCACCTTCTTCCCGGCACCGCCCAGTACGTCGATCGCCTGACGCAGGCGGGCGCGGCTGAGGTCGGGGCCCAGGAGCACCATGGCTTCCATCACGGAGAAGGACGCAGTGGTGCCGCTAATGGCGACAAACAGAGGGGCATTAAAGTCTTTCAGCTTGATTTCCATGGCCGTAGACAGAGCTTTCACTGCCTGGAAGATACTGTCCTTGTCCCAGGCGCGCAGGGCTTCCAAACGCCACAGGGCAAATTGAAGCAGCTTTTTCTGGTCATCCAAGGGCAGCTTGTTACCGCTGAAGCTGTCTTCGGTCAGGGGCAATTTGCCAGAGGCGAGGAAGCTAACCAGCGGGGCAAAGTCACCGAAGGTTTCCATACGCTCTTTCGCCTGGGGCAGAACCTTAAGCAGGTTGTCCCGGTTAAACATCCACTCGGTGAGGCGATCGGCGAGTTGCTCGTTTTCCAGTTCGCGAATCCACAGACCGTTCAACCAGGACAGCTTCTCTACATCGAATACCGGGCCGCCCAGGGAGACACGTTGGATATCGAAATGCTCCAGCATCTCATCGAGGGAGAACTTCTCGCGCTCGTCCGGCATGGACCAACCCATACGGCCAAGGTAGTTAAGCAGTGCTTCGGGCATAAAACCGGCACGCTGGTAATACAGGATAGAGGTGGGGTTTTTACGCTTGGATAGCTTGGTCTTGTCCGGGTTGCGCAACAGCGGCAGGTGGCAGAGCACCGGCATTTCCCAACCGAAGTATTCGTACAGCAACTTGTGCTTGGGTGCGGAGTTGATCCACTCCTCACCGCGAAGAACATGGGTGATCTCCATCAGGTGATCATCCACCACATTCGCAAGGTGGTAAGTGGGCATACCATCGGACTTGAGCAGAATTTGTGCGTCTACCTGGGCCCAGTCGATTTCAATAGTACCGCGCAGCAGATCTTCCACCACACAAGTGCCGCTCTCAGGCACATTCATACGCACTACATAAGGTGCTCCGGCAGCGCGACGCTTTTCAACTTCCTCTTCCGGCAGAGCCAGGTCACTGGGCTTCAGTGAAGTGCGGCCCGCTTCGCGCAATCCTTCACGGAGTTGCTCCAGTTCTTCCGCAGTACGGTAGCAGTGGAAGGCGTGCCCTTTTTGTACCAGCTCATCGCAGTAAGTTTTGTAGATATCGCCACGCTCACTCTGGCGATAGGGGCCGTGGGGGCCACCGACATCCGGTCCTTCCTGCCAGTCCAGCCCGAGCCAACGCAGGCTGTCGAGAATGGCTTTCTCCGATTCCGGGGTACTGCGCTGCTGGTCGGTGTCTTCAATGCGCAATACAAACTGGCCGCCTTGAGCGCGGGCAAAGCACTGGTTGAAGAGGGCAATATAGGCGGTACCAACGTGGGGATCACCGGTTGGAGACGGTGCGATTCGGGTTCTTACGGTCATGATAAACCTGATTGATAAATGGAGGACTCGTTAAACCGCAGGATTATAGCGCTGGCCGGCCGCTGGGCACAGGCGGGGTTTTCTCTTCAATAAGAATATTTACACGCCATAAACCGAATATTCTTGGGGAATAGCGTGACATACTTTGCAAAAAAAGTATTATTGCGACCATAAAAAGGAATAGCTGGACTAACGTATCACCCCAGATTTTGCAGGGGTATTCGCGAGCAGCTTCCCCCTAAGAACGATAAATTAATCGCTCAGGATGGCATACCATGCAAAAAAAACTAGTTCGCTCACTGTTTTCCGCTATCGCAGCGGGCACCCTTTTCAGTTTCTCCGCCAGCTCTCTAGCGGCGGAAGCTAGCGAAGACAGTGTTATCACCCTCTCTTTCACTACCTCTATTGAGATCACTCGCGTAGACGACCTCGAGATTGAAGACCCTGCTTCCGGTACTAGCGCTGAGGGTATTGAAGACTTCTGTGTTGGCGGTATTGGTTTCTCTACATACAGTGTTACTTTCGAAAGTACTAATGGGGATGCCACTGATCCGTTTAAATTGACTGACGGCGGTACAACCAGCATCCCCTACAGTGTTGGTTTTGATAACAGCACTTCCGGTAGCTTTACCACTGTTACGGAAGGCACTCCCCTGACAGGTCAATCGCGCAATGTTGCCGCCTGCGCTTCCGACGACAACGCCAGATTCCAGGTCACTATCAATAACAGCGACTGGGAAACTGCAACCGTGCTAAACGGCACCAGCTATTCCGATACCTTGACGATCACTGTCGCCTCCGAATAAAAAGTGAAAAATGGCTGGCCCCGCCAGCCATAGCTCACTATGGCAGGACGTCACCTGGGGCGCCTTGCACTGGCTTTTTGCCTGGTGCTGGGTTCCTGCCCCGATGCCCTTGCAGCGACCGCAGCCACTTTCCTATTGGAAACCTCTGCTCCTGAAGGGTTTGATGATCTCACCCAACCCCAGCAACTCGTGGTGGACCTCTACTACGGCGGCCGGGAGATTGGTGCTGCGCAGGTTACTGTAGACCCCCGCTTTATCCATTTTAATTTCCCATCTGCGGTACTCGAACTGCTACCAGAAGTTCGCAATGCCGAGCGAATTCTCGCCATTCTCGAACGCCCCCAAACCAGAAACAGCCACCATGTGTGCCGCTCGAGTCGACAAATTGGCTGCGGCTATTTAATGCCCTCTGAATTTGCGGTTATTTACGATGAAGAGCATTACCGGCTCGATCTTTTTTTCTCGCAAGAACTGTTGCCACAGAAGCCGGCGATCAATGATCCCTACTTGCCAGAAGCGAGCTCCAACTTTTCTGTAGTGCAAAACCTGAGTGGTTCCTGGAGTGGGGTTGAGAGCGACTGGAGCCCCGACAGCTATAACGCCGCATTAAGTGGCAACACCATTGTCAGCTTTGGGGAGAGTGGCCTGCACTCACAGTGGTCTGTAGCGACTGAGCAGGACAGTCAGATCAATAACCTCTACTGGAGCCGAGATTTTCGCGGGCGAGCTTATTCAGTGGGACTTTTACAACCCCAGGGTGGCTTTGGTTATTTCCGGCCTCAGGAGAACATATACGGACTGGAATTGCGCACTTCCCAGCGCACGCGGACGGACATCAGTTATCAACAGGGGGCGCCGGTAGAAATTAATATGCCAGTACGTGGAAGGGTCGAGATTTACCGGGATGAGCGACTTATCCACACCGAACTGCTGGAAGCCGGCAACCGCCTCTTAAATACCTCCACCCTGCCCCAGGGTGCCTACGATATTGAGGTGCGCACCTATGATGAAGCCGGGCGGGTTTTGAGTCGACATATTGAATTCTTCGCCAAGGATTCATTGCTACCCGCTGCCGGTGAGTGGTTTTGGAGTTTCCAGGCCGGTTTACCAACTCGAAACTTTAGCGATGGGGTCCTGCCAGACTACTACAACGAAGGTATTGTTACTTCGTCTGTCGCACGCCGCTTAACTACCGGACTTGGTATTTTTGCCTCCGGTGCCGCTGCAGAGGAACAGCAATTATTTGAACTCGGTAGTCGCTGGATCGGAGGAGGTTTTGAGTTATCTCCAAGTCTGGTGGCATCAAATGATGGACGTAGCGGATATCGGTTGCAGGCATTACTTAAAATGCCCTATGGCACGCTCAGCGCAATTAAAACCAAACTGGATGCCGATAAAACCACCATAAATTCTGATACATATCCACTGTTGCCGGGCAGCTATTCCCAAACCAGTTTGAATTTGCGCACAGTGGTATTTGGTGGGCAACTATCCCTGAGGTTCAGTGAGCGGGACGAACCTCAGGACCTGCTCCCCGGCAGTTTTGAACTCAATGACTCCCAGGGCGGCGCACGAAAATTAAAAACCCTGGAATTTCGCCACCCGATTTTTAAGAGTGCTCACTGGCTGGGCAATGCTACCCTTTCTCACAGTGATGCAGATGGTGATCAATACACCAGCCTGGAAATCCAGTTTCGCAGGCGCTCCAAACACTGGCAGCACACCGCAAACCTCTACAGTGATCGTAGCGAACAACACAATAGCGGCGAGCGATTCGCGCTTGAAAGCCGCTGGTACGACCGCGATTTATGGGCGGCAGAATTTGAGCAGCAGTTATCCCTGGAACAATCTCCAGAGGCCCACTACCTGGAAAGCCGCACACGCTTGGCGGGACATTACGGCTATTTGAATGCTGCGGTTGGACTTTACGATGATAACGAAGGCAGTGCAGTCAATTATCTGGGTGGCTTTAGCACCAATTTGGTTGCTACAAAAAACTCCTTCAACTGGGGTGGTGAACAGAGCCTGGAAAGTGCAGTTATTGTGAATATCGAAGGCAGCGAGGACAAAGACTTCGAAGTGCTGGTCAATGGCAATCGTCGTGGATACGCCAAAGGTGGAATGACGTCTGTAATTAACTTACCGGCATTTCGCAGCTACGATCTTTCCCTACGCCCGCTTGAAGAGGGCTTCTTTGATTACCGGGAAATCTCAGAAACGATAACCCTGTATCCAGGTAATGTGGGTTCTACCAGCTATCGGATACTGCCGCAAATACTGGTTCTTGGGCGACTAACCAGCTTTGGGCAGGGGCTCGCAGATACAGAAATTGTAATCGGCGAACACTCAACCAAAACCGATCTATACGGTGTCTTCCAACTGGAGTTCCGTGGCGATCAGAGCGCCCTTCAGAATGCAGAAATCAGCTGGGGAAGTTGTAAAACTTCACTTAGAGTTTCATCCTCTGGCGATAGCTGGCTCAACCTGGGAACCGTAGAAGAGTCCACAGCAAACTGCCAAACTGAACAGACCGCGGAGGTAAGCCATGCCCACAATTAAGAAGTTGCAAAAGTTTGGCCTCTTCCCTGCACTGCTATTGCTATTGCTATTGCTATTGCTCAATATGCCATTACAGGCCCAGGTGAATTGCTCAAGCAATAACGATTTGCGGGTTTGCGGCCTGGAGGACTCTCACACTTTAGATTACGAATCAGACCCTAAAGAAATTCAGTTTACAACCCGCAGCCTATTGGGGAGCTGGACCCTACGCTACGATGTAGAAGTGACTCCGCTCAGCGGCTCTACTTTTTCCCTTTTTGCAGACAGCGGCGAACAATTGGATATAGATTTATCCTTCCGGGCAAACAACGGCTCCACAGAAACACTCACTCCGGGAAATCAATCCAATACTTTTGCGGGCACCAGTGACGACGCTGATACCTACTTGGTAATCGAACTGGATAGCAACCAGGTGCCCTCTTCCAGTCGCTACTCCGCCAGCTTTGAGATGACACTGAATAATTATTTCTTCATTTGGACTGCCGGAACCGAAACTGTTCAATTTGATATTGAGCTGGAAGTGGAGCCAAGTATTACCATTCGCAACCTCGGTGATGTTGATCTCAGCAACAGTGGAACCTTGTTTGGACAATCTATTGAGGGCAGCGAAGATTTCTGTGTTGGGGGAATTGGATTTAGCAGCTACACAGTGAACCTGTCCAGCGCCAACGGCAGTACCGGGGGTGGAGGAAGTAATGCCTACGAATTAGGCGGGAGCAGTGAGCAAATCCCTTATAGCGTCGCCTTCTCTGACAACCTTGGCGCTACCTCAGGAGTCTCACCAGGAAGCCTGGGAGACGTCCCCGGTAGCTTTAGTCGGACTGAAGATGAAAGTTGCCTGTCTGACAATGCACGAATTTATATTTCTGTTGCCCCATCCGACTGGGAAAATGCAAGTGAACCCTTTTATACCGACGTGCTAACCGTCACCGTCAGCAGTCAGTAAACTAAAAGCCGCATAGATATTGTCGCATTGACTTGGGCTAATAATCTCAGCTATCGAGGGGAAAACGAACCCGCTCACTCTGTTGCCCGCGCAGTAAAACTTCCAGTTCGCCACCACTGGGATTGCCGGCTACCTCTATACTGGTGCCTGAGTAGAGCCGGCCAGAGGTCTCAAGTTTTTCACATTCCCCTTCGGCTAGGCAGTGACGGACCTCAACAATTTCTACATTGATATTGCCACTGTTGGAAAGCCGGTAATTATTCCCTTCTGTAATCAAATCGACATTATAGGCTCCACCCTCTGGCTGCACAAACACCAGGGCCTGATAGGCCACAAGGATTTTTAGTGCAGTTTTCTCACCCTGAATATCACCCACGACAGGTTTGAAGGTCACCCGGTAGACTTTTTCCTCCTCAAGGTCTCGGTCGAGGGCCATTAAACGAAAGCGCTTTCTCTCACCAGGGGCCAGCACTGCTTTGGCGGGGCTCACCAGGAGTTTAAATTCATCGGGATTTATCACCCTGACCCGACTCTCATTATCACGCCCGGGATTATCCACACGAAAGATTTCAGTCTGGACATATAAAGTTTCATGATCAGGGTTGCTGACGACGACATCATCCCGTGCACTGGGACCATCTTCCAGGTAAAGGACAATTTTATCCACGGACATAGAAGCCAGTGCCGGCTGAGCGATCAGGAATAGAATTGGAATCAGTAATTTCTTCATAAAGAATGGACAGTCTTAGAGCTTCTTATAGTAAACGCAATATCAGGCTGTTTTATTTTCAAGTCAAATCAAGAGCACTGAGTCGCTTCTGATAAATAACACCTGGCCCGCCGGTAAATAACAGCCATTACTCATAGCCTCACTCTATCCAACAAGGAAACTACTGCCAACAGTAGGATTATTGCTGGCAGCATAAGCCACTTAACGGCAATCTGGCACTAAATCCACGCGTACAATATGCAAGCGATCCAATTTCACCATAATGTGTAAGCCCTGGTCGCCCACAGACAGCTCACTGGTCCTATATTTCCTCCCAGTGAACCTTGCAACAGCGGTGGCACCGTCTATTTTTCCTGTATGACCCGGCTCCAGCCAGGGTCCGGTTCATCTCTGGGGCAAAGGCCAAATCAAGCCCAATTCCAGACGACAATAACACCCGCTTTTCGGACCAGATTCTCATGTTAATTGCACATCGCGGCGACAAGACCCGCCAACCAGAGAATACGATTGCCGCTTTCGAGGCGGCCCATAATCTGGGGGCCTGCGCTATTCAGTGCGATATACGCTTCAGCGCTGACGGCACCCCGTGGTGCTTCCACGAGGATAGCCTGCATATTCCCGGCAATGACCAGTCTCAGGCCTTCCACGCCCTGGTGGACTCGCAGCTACATCGCCAGTCGATCAATCGCTTTATCGAGCTGGTGGATTGGGCCAGCTGCCACCGTCACCTGGATTGGTTTATCGGTATCTCACCGGCCAATATTGCTGCCATCGGATTTGTCACAGCAGTGAAAACGTTGATGGACCTGATGCGCAGTGAGAATGAGTCTTTCGCACTTCTCACCGCAGACTGCCGCAGCCTTAGAGCCGCCCGCAATATGGGCTGGCACCGGGTAGCCCTTGAGATCAATAGTGTCTCCCGCTGCCTTTCTGCGGACATTGTAACTTTGGCACCGGATTACCTCCTGATTCGAGATAGTCAGGTTGAATGTGAGGAGTTGCCGCCTGGGCCATGGCAGTGGGTTGTCTATGAGATTAACTCCACGGAAGAGGCGGTTCTCTGGCGCAAGCGCGGCGCACACCATATTCTCACCGGCAACCTGCCACTGCTGATGCGCTCCCGGGAAGCGAGTGATGTCTACGGATTTTGATGTCCTGGTAGTCGGCGCGGGTATACAGGGTGCGGGAGCAGCTGAAGCCCTGGCCGCCAATCACTATTCAGTGGTCATAATCGAGCAACTGGGTATTGCAGCTGCTACCTCCTCCCGGTCTTCCAAGCTAATTCACGGCGGTTTGCGCTACCTGGAAAGCGGCCAGTTTCGACTGGTGTATGAATGTCTGCGGGAGAGAAAGTGGTTGCTGGAAAACAAACCAGAACTTGTGCGCATGGTCCCTTTCTATATACCCATCTACCAGCACAGTAAAAGACCGGCCTGGTTGGTGCGCCTGGGCCTGAGCCTGTACAGCCTTCTGTCTGGACTGAGTAACACCGATTCATATTTTCGCAGGGTACCCAAATCCCAGTGGGACAGTCTTCCTGGCCTGAATAGGGAGGGCCTAAAAGAGGTCTTCCGCTATAACGATGCGCAGACCGATGACGCAGCCCTTACCCGTGACGTAGTTGCCTCAGCTGTTGCCCAAGGAGCGCAGATTATCTGTCCCGGTAGCCTGGTAGGTGCAGAAGTCACTGGAGATGGTGTCCGCGTGGACTATGTCGCTAACGGCAAGCTCAGCACGCTGCGCACCCGGGCACTCATCAATTGCAGCGGCCCCTGGGTAGCCAACACCAATGCACGCTGTTCACCGCCAGTGGCCCTTCCCCCTATCGACCTGGTCGCAGGTACCCATATTTTATTGCCCCTCTCCCTTGGCGATAAAATCTACTATGTGGAGGCCGAGGATGGCCGTGCAATTTTCGTGATGCCCTGGCAGGATAAAACACTGGTTGGAACTACAGAGCGCCCCTATTTTGGTGACCCTCGGGATGTCACTCCCACTCTAGAAGAGGAGAGCTACCTCCTGCAGACAGTACAGAAATATTTCTCTCAAGCTCGGGGGCTTAATGGGGAGGATATTTGTGAGAGTTATTCAGGACTACGGGTACTTCCGGAAATGGAAAAGAGCCCTTTTGCGCGCTCCCGGGAAACTATTATTTGTTGTGACGATAACAAGAGGCCTAGAATTCTAGCTGTGGCAGGCGGTAAGCTGACCAGCTATCGCGCCACTGCGCGTAAATTATTAAATAAACTTGAACCCACTTTATGTGAGGAGCCACCTACCCCACCCAATATCCAACCTTCAGAAACTGCAAAAAACTCTTCTGAACGCGAGCGAAATATCTAAAATTTCCCCCCGCAACAACCCCCAATTACTTTGGAAGCCTGAAAAACGGGAAACAAGAAAAACTCCCTGCCCCCGGATTTTGCTATTAACCTTCATCCACATTGGAATTCATTACTGCTAAACACTGACTTCCAGGACCTGAACAAGGTCCCTGCAATACATAAGTGGCACGCTTATCACACCCTGAAACCCCATAGGTTCTGTATCCCAGTTGCTGGATCGTTATTGAGCCCGCATCACAGTTCAGATCAAAAGGCGCTCTTTTAGATACGGTTTCTTTCATTAATGAAGCGCATCCACCCAGAACCAGCACCGCAGCTCCCACACTGATTAATTTAAACTTCATACTAAATTCCTTTTATCAATTTTTTTTGAGCCTGGCCAAAAAGTTAAAAGTGCACTGCCATCAAATAAAAGACTGCACTCAAAATAATTGGCTCAGTAATAAGAACGGAGCAATTGTATCTTTCATCACGGAAATCTGTCAGCAGGAGAACACGGTTCACTCACTATATATTTTGCCAATGTGGATAATTCAAATT
Source organism: Microbulbifer sp. A4B17 (assembly GCF_003076275.1). NCBI lineage: Bacteria > Pseudomonadati > Pseudomonadota > Gammaproteobacteria > Cellvibrionales > Microbulbiferaceae > Microbulbifer > Microbulbifer sp. A4B17. The sequence goes on along the minus strand of NZ_CP029064.1, from coordinate 911,637 downwards.
ACCACCAAGCACAATCTGCATAAAACCTAATCTCTCTTTACCCTGCATACATCAGCCATCAAGAATCGAGTGAGAAGCTCCTGGTATATCAACCCGTTCCAGCTTTTAGGTCCACCGCAGATATCTCGCATTATTAGTTACACAAGCAACCGGTTGAATTAGAGCATCCCTTATAAAGCCCGCCAACCATTATTCGAGCCCCACTTGCTGTTCCACAGGCTCTTACACCTAGAAAGGTGCCTGAAAGTTTCACAATAAAGCCGCACATCACCATAGGCATCCCATATAATGGCGGGCTACTCTGTTTTTATTAGTGTTTTACTCCGCAGTTTATGTCCGAATTTAATACCCACCGTTTCTGCACCGCGCCTCTACTCGATTGGAGTGACCGGCACTGCCGCTATATGTGGCGTCTATTGAGCAAGCGTGCACGCCTCTATTCGGAAATGGTGACCACCGGGGCAATACTCCACGGGGACCGCCAGCGGCATTTGCAGTTCGATGCTGCAGAGCAACCTGTCGCTCTGCAGCTGGGAGGCAGTGACCCACAAAAACTGGCTGAATGTGCCCGTATTGCCGAAGAGTGGGGCTATGCCGAAATCAATCTCAACTGTGGCTGCCCCAGTGACCGGGTCCAATCCGGGCGTTTCGGCGCCTGCCTCATGGCGGAGCCTGACGTGGTTGCCGCAGGGCTCAGTGCCATGCGCGGTGCGGTATCGATCCCGGTTACGGTCAAGCACCGCATCGGCATTGACGATATGGAAGACTATCCTGGCCTGACTCGTTTCGTAGAGGCGCAGGCCAGTGCCGGTGTGGATACCTTTATCGTGCACGCGCGCAAGGCCTGGCTAAAAGGACTGAGCCCCAAGGAAAACCGTGAAATTCCACCACTTAATTACGACATGGTTTACCAGCTCAAGCGAGATTACCCCCAGCTGCAAATCGTGATTAACGGTGGCATTAATTCAATTGAGGAATGCCAGCAACATTTGCGCCAGGTAGATGGTGTTATGCTGGGTCGCGCGGCTTACCAAACCCCAACAATTCTGGCCCAGGTGGACAGCCAGTTATTTGACGGCGAAGCCGGCCCGGATGCCATCCAGGTGGTAGAACGGATGCTGCCCTATATCGAGCAGGAAATGCAGCGCGGACAGCGTTTGAATCACATAACTCGGCATATGCTCGGTTTATTCCAGGGACTCCCCGGGGCACGGCGCTTTCGCCGCCACCTGAGCGAAAATGCCCACAAACCAGGGGCGGGTCCCGAGGTGCTTGAACAGGCACTGGCACAGGTCACCCAGGCCGCTTAGACCGCAATTACTACGTAGACAGTGAATCATTAAGGGAGGAACCATGAACAAGTTGAATCAACTCAAGCTGCGCAGCCAGGTTGTGGCCGATACAGGTGATATTGAAGCGATTCGCCGATATTGCCCTCAGGATGCGACCACCAACCCCTCCCTGCTGTTTAAGGCCGCTCAACTCCCCCAGTATGACGATCATATCGCCGAGGCCCTGCAGTGGGCAGAGGATCACCAGGGCGGTTCAAACCCGGGTAATATTGCGCGCCTGGCGGCCATTAAGTTGGCCGTCAGTATCGGCTCTGAGATTTTGCAGCTGGTGCCCGGGGTGGTATCCACAGAAGTCGATGCCCGTCTTTCCTTTGATACCCGCGCCACAATCGACTATGCACGCCATCTGATTGCACTCTACGAGCGCGCGGGCGTTGCCAAAGAGCGGGTACTGATCAAGATAGCATCGACGTGGGAGGGAATTGCCGCAGCAGCTGTGCTGGAACGCGAGGGAATCCACTGCAACCTGACCCTGTTGTTCAGCCAAACTCAGGCGATTTCCTGTGCTGAAGCCGGGGTGACATTGATCTCCCCATTTGTCGGTCGAATCCTCGACTGGCATATCGCCAACAGCGACCGCGAATCAATCCCTGCGGAAGAGGATCCCGGCGTAATCTCGGTGCGCAATATCTATGAGTACTACAAGTCCCGGGACTACAAAACCATCGTGATGGGCGCCAGCTTCCGCAATACTGGCGAAATCGAGGCCCTGGCGGGCTGCGACCGACTGACTATCAGTCCACAGTTATTGCAAGCCCTGGAGGACAGCGAGGGCCCACTGGCTGACGGAATACCGCCGGTGTCCACATCCAAAGCCCGCCCAGCCCAAGACCTGGCCGAAGCGGAGTTCCGCTTCCAGCTAAATAGCGACGCCATGGCCACCGAGAAACTCGCCGATGGCATCCGAAATTTTGTGAAGGACCAGGAGCGCTTGGAGCTATTGTTACAGAATCGAGTAAAAGGACAGCAGGACATCCATGCTGCAACAAATTCGTAAACTGTTTGAACAGATAGGTAACAGCGCTGATGTTGAAGCACGTAATGAAAAAGACGTGCGGATGATCAGCGCAGCACTTTTAGTTGAAGTCGCCACTGTCGATCAAAAACTTGATAAGTGTGAGCGGGATACGCTCACACATCTTTTGTGTCAGCACTACTCTCTCGACCTGACCAGCGCCACAGAGATAGTCAGCGAAGCCATTGGCCAGCGGGACAGGGCTACATCCCTGTTCGAATTTACCCAGGCGGTGAATGAACAATTCAGCGAGAGAGACAAATACTTGTTGATTCGGCAGATGTGGCAGGTAGCTTTTTCCGATGATGTTATCGAAGCATTTGAAGAGCACCTGATTCGCAGGGTGGCAGAGTTAATTTACCTGCCACACGGACTCTTCACCAAGGCTCGCGCCGAAGCAAGAGATATGAAGCGTTGCTAATTAAAGGGAGATTCCCAGAACTGGAGATTAGGCTTGAATGAGTGCTAGTGATAATGCGCCGAAGATTTGGCAACCGGGGAACACTCGCTCTCGAGGGTATGTACCAAGTCTCGAAAAGTCTCGGCGTTTTGTTCGTTCATGCTCATCAGTACCCGGTGAGCTTCCAGTACCTTTTCCCGTGCCGCACACTCATCGGGGCTATGACATACCAGTGGCGTTGTGGGTACGCTCAAGTCATGGACCGTATCGCTGATTTCAACCAACGAATCAAAGCCCATGGCGTCCAACAGGTGGCGGATACCTTTGCCCGCAGAAAATACCAGCGGTTTTTCACAGCCCCGCTCCAGGGCACGAATAGCAATCTTCGCCATCAAGCCCAGGGTCGTGCTATCGACACCTTCTGCCCCACCGAGATCAAATGCCACTCCGGCAAAGTCCCCTCGCGCAAACATATTGTCGATAAAACTATCAAATGAGGTACAAAGGTTGAGACGAACATCACCCACTAACTTGATGACATAAATGCCCTGGTGGGCCCCAACCATAATTTGCCCGGACTGCATAACAACCCCTGGCTCACCCGGTTACACCTTTTGTTATAAGTGCAGGCGGATGGCAAAAGTTCACTGGTAGAGAACACAATAGCATTTGGCGTTTTTGGCGCCTAGTGCAATTTTGTGCATAAAGTGGGCGGAGCTTACTCCTGACTATGCAGACTGACAAGAGCGATAAAGCACAAAATTCGACTTCATAGTCGAAGTCTACCGCTAGAGATTTTAGGTATTACTGGCAACCTAAAGTGAGAATCGTAATATCGTCCGGCAGAGCGCCAAAAGTATCTATTTTTAAAGACTGACAGAGCCCTTCGAGCTCTCCTCCACTCTCTGAAATGGCTTGCAAAAGCTGGGCCTCTTTATCGAGCAGATCACCTTGCAGCAATTCAAGTACGCCGTCGGAGCAGGCAACCAAACGCCAATTGGAGGGAAGTTCGGCACGCAATACCTGCCAATCGCCTCGCTCAAAAATGCCCAGGGGGCGTCCCTTACCTGGCAACCAGTCTGCACCTGCCTCACTGACCAGGGCAGGCATGGGTATTTGTCCGGCAACAGCGTAGTGCAATTGCCTGGCACCACTGTCCACAACCCCGACAAACATACTGGCGTGCTTGCCCAGATTTGTGGATAACAGCTCGCTATTGACCAGGTTGAGAACATCCAGCAAGTCGTCACTGAGGGAGTCCAGCTGCGCAAACAGAGGGCGCTCTCGCAAGCGATGCATAATGCTGTGCTTAATCAGTGCGGTTACCAGGGCCGAGGAAACACCGTGGCCCGATACATCGACCAGGTAAAAGGCAACGAAGCGCTCACCAAACAGACCGTAATCGACAAAATCACCGCTGAGGTATAGGGAGGGAACCAGCCGGTAGGACGCTTCCACACCACTGGGGTAGTGGTAGGGCGTTCGGGGCAGTAAATGTTGCTGCAACAAACGACCAGCTTCCTGGTCCCTACGCAGTAACTCCACATGATCCCGCAGCTCACTATTGCGACGCTCCAGGGTCACTTTATATTCACGGTTCTGCTTGGCGAGGTTTTCTTCACCACTGATACGGCAGATCATGCGATCAATGGCGGCCGCTTCTTCCAAGGGTTTAATCAGGTAGTCTTTGGCGCCAAGGCGCATCGCTTGGAGTACGTCATCGGAAGCAATGTCTGGGGCAATCATCACAGCAGCCACCTCTGGAGCTATGCGCTTGATCCGGCGCAGTACCTCCAGACCACTCATATCCGGCAAATAGCGATCAATCAATACGATACGGAATGCACCGGGAGTAAACTGGTCGATGCCATCTTTGCCGCTGCTGGCGACACTTACCTGGAAGCCAAAACGCGAAAGCGCCCCTCGCAAGAAACTGCGGGAGCGCTCGTCGTCGGTTAGCACCAGGCTACTGGGGCCGGCCATATAAAGGCTCTAAGATTTTATTCGCCTCAGGCGACAACTCAATAGTCAGGAGCCTCTTCCACTTCACCCTCGTCAATTGCCTCCGCGGCTTCTTCTTCCGTTTGAACATCCATTTCACCATCGACAATCAAATAGTCGCGGCGCTGCAGGTAAGCATCTCGCAAGAGTACATAGCGATCACCTTGCAGGAGAGATTCCGCTTGAAGCAGGCTGGCACGGCTTTGAATAATATCCGTCCCCTTCAAAGCATATCTAGTGGCGTCGTCATCTATGTAGCTTAGTGGATCGGTATAATAATCCACCACCTTGGCTGGGGTATCCCGCACGGTAGACGGACCCAGTAGCGGTAAAACCAAGTAGGGACCGGAAGGCACACCCCAAACAGCCAGGGTCTGGCCGAAGTCTTCACCTTCCCCCTGTTCCAGGCCCATATGTTGGGCAACATCCAACACACCGGCAATGCCCACGGTGGAGTTCACCAGGAAACGACCGGCATCGTTGCCCGCCTGGCCCCACTTACCCTGCAAAACATCATTAAAGGTATTGGTGACTTCACGCAGGTTGTCAAAAAAGTTACTGACACCGTGCTGAACGAAAATTGGGGTAATTTGGCGATAGCTGACAGCGGCAGGTTTCAACACATAGCGGTCGGCACCATCGTTGAAAGAGAATATGGCCCGATTAAAACCTTCCCAGGGGTCGCGAAGTGATAAATCTTCGCCCTCGGCACCACCAAATTCATCGGCAGGATCAAAGCCATACTCGTCCTCGAGAGACAGGCCCCCGTCATCGACACTGGCATCCTCTGCTCCGCTGATATCTACCGCAGCCGGGTCTTGAGCTGCACCACCAAACGGATCTTGTTGCGCTAACGCCCCTACTGGAGTAACAGCTATCAGAGTTGCCATTAACCAGGGCGATAAAGTTTTGCTTCCAAGCACAACCCTGCTCCTCTTTTATCAAACTAGTAAGACCAAGGATTCTAACGCCCTAGTAATTCGTAAGCTACCCTCGGCAGCATAGCAGCTGGGATTTGCCAAAGATAAAGGAGTTTCAGGCAAGCACTAGCTAAGCCTTTAAGCCGGCAATAACCCCTTTATTCAGTAGTTTTTCTAATAAATCAGCACCAAAAGCAAATAGGGAGTCACGACTGATATTGGGTAATTCCTGAGCCATCTGTTCCAAAATTTGTAAGCCGGTGTAATCGCCAGCAGAGACCAACTGCAACAATCTGGCGGTGACGGCATTGATCTCCATAAAATTCACTTTGTCGGAACGATCCCGGTAAACGAAAAGGAACGTCGGTACCTCCGGCGGCTCTTGGGGCTGAAAATCCAGCCCCAACCGATGCACTGGGTAGCGATAACTGAGGCACCAGACCAGGGGGGAAACTACAGGAACTTGCTGTAAAACCTCCCCCTCTATTGCCAGCCCTTCCGGTAATTCCACATCACTGACATCTAAAGCCAACTCTACCCACTCGTAGTGGGCAAGTTCCAACAAAAAGGGGGGATCTTGTGGTTGTTCTCCCCGTTCATTCTGTAAATATGAGAGAAACTCTTCACTGATCTGCAAAAAATACGGGCTAACGGATGTGTGTTTGTGGACAAAATCACGCACCAGTTGATGCCAGTTTTCGTCGCTATAAAGACTGCGCAATACCGGGAATCCACTGGCAACAAAGGATTCAATATTGTTGTAAATCAAATCTCGATAAATAGCGACACGCCGGTCCTCAATTTCTGCCGGCGGCGCAACTTGATCCGGTGCGCGCAAATGGGCAGCAAAGTCCCGCTGCACACTTTTGAATGTCTCGGGCTTATCGACGACTGAGGACATAATTCTCTTCCACCTGGTGACTGGCCTGAATGGTTTTAATATGTCCTACTTCTTCAAGTAATTTGGGAATTGGCGGAATATTAAAATCCCGCTCAAGTAGCGTCGGCATCACACCGTGAATATCGTAGGCGCGATCGAGTAGTTCCCACACAGGATCAATAACCGGTGCACCATGGGTGTCCACCTTTAAATCCTCTGCCTCATCATAGTGCCCGGCAATATGTACGTAGCGAATTCTTTCAGTAGGTAGTGCAGATAGAAAGTCCAGCGCATCGTAGCGATGGTTAATCGAATTTACATAAATATTGTTCACGTCCAGAAGCAAATCACAATCGGCCTCTTCCAGCACCGTATTTAAAAAAGCCAGTTCAGTCATCTCCTGGCCCGGCGCCGCATAGTAGGAGACATTCTCCATTGCAATCCGTTCTTCCAGTGCGTCCTGGACCATACGGATTCGCTCGGCAACATACATCACCGCTTCTTGCGTAAAGGGAATGGGCAATAAATCGTACAGATGGCCGTGATCTGAGCAATAACTCAAGTGCTCACTGTAACCGCGAATATTGTGTTGCTTGATAAATTTTTTAATGGCTGCAACCAATTCCATATCCAATGGTTCTGGTGCACCAATCGAGAGAGATAAACCGTGAAGTAAAAAGGGAAAACGCTCTGTATATTCCTTAAACCAGCGCCCATAGCGACCGCCAACACCAATCCAATTCTCAGGTGCTACCTCCAGAAAATCTACGGCATCTGTATCAAGGTTTTCACCCATCATTGAGCGGCGCAATCCAAACCCAGCGCCTTCTACGGAAAACTCGCGCAACACTTTCAGGTCTCACTTTTTTCAGCGATAAATAAAAAACAAGGTGGATCGCTAAAGCGTATCCACCCTCTTTGAGTACAGCGAAAAATTACCCGCCACACTTACCTTCGCCGCACTTACCTTCTTTTTTCTTGCCTTCGCCGCACTTACCTTCGCCGCATTTGCCTTCTTTTTTCTTACCTTCGCCACACTTGCCTTCGCCGCACTTACCCTCTTTCTTTTTATCATCACCGTCGTGATCAGCCAGCGCCACGTTGTAGCCTGAACTCAGGTCTGCTGCGGCAAAGGGGTTAGCATTGCTGTTAGCAGCAGATACATTCATAGCGGCAGTTGCGATAAACGCTGCGCCAACTGCGGCGGCTACAGGGGAAAGGTGCTTCTTGTTCATAGTGAATCTCCTAACTAGGTGTCCTTAGCAATAAAAAGTACAAGAGACTTTTTTCCACTCCGCAGAAGTATAATGCTGCGAAACAAAAATCAGTCATTGAATAGAACCCGCCACAAAATAACCGGTATCAAGGGGTCATTCTGGGCTCCAGGCCTGCTTTCAGTACTTCTGTCGGGCTCTCCATCAAATTCTTACACTTGATCAAAATTTTTTTTGTGATCTCTTTTCCATAGAGAAAATCAACCAAGCAAACCTTTCCCATCAATTTCTGCCCATGACTTGCTTAAGCGCTTGGATGACACCGGCATCAGGGTTTTTAGAGTCTGCGCGAATAAGGAAACACGAAATTCCTCCAACATCCAGCGAAACTCACGCAATTCTGCCTCTGCAGAGAGTTCTCTGGGTGAATATTTCTCCACTTGCGCCAAGTAAGGCTCCGCCGCCTTCTGGTATTCAACTTGCAGTTTTCGGTCACGGTTAGGGTCGAGAGCGGCCTTTTCCAATCGCATTGCGATCGCCTTCAGATAGCGGCCGTACTGGCGCAGCCATGACAGCGGAGTATCAAACAAGCAGCCTCGGTAGAAGAGCCCAGCCAGTTGCTGCTGGATATCCCCCACCGCCATTGCGACCGCCAGGTTTTTCTGCTGCTTGATTTGTTTGCGCAGTGGCACCAGCTGAGCCAGGGCCTTGACCAACAGATCACCAATCTCCTGGGCCACCCCCACCAAGTCACCGTCATTTTCCAAAGCGGCCAGGAATTCAGCTTCGGTGCTCGGCAACTCCTCTTTGGGCCAGAAAACTTCGCGGACAGCTGCCATCAGGATGTCGTCAGCTACCTCCTCACGGCGCCCCAGATCTGCTGCAGAAAGCCCCAGCTCCTTGCCTCGCAACAGCTCTTTTCGCAGATACTTCACCTTCTCTGGCAAGTGCAGCAGAGCCAAACGGCAAATACCGGCGCGAGTAAGCCTGCGAGCCTCACTGGGGTTATCCAGTAGCTTCAGGGAGACACTGTCTTTTCCTTCAACCAGCGCGGGGTAAGCCCGCACCTTGAGTCCGCCCTGGTTGAGGGTATGGGTCTCTGGAAGATCACCGAAGTCCCAGCGGGTAATGCCCTCCCGCTCAAAACTGTCGCCAGCCGTTGCCAGCCCCTGCTGTACCCGATCCCGGTAGCGCGCCTGCAATAGGGCCAAATCCCGATCTTGATCCAGCAATTTACCGCCTTCATCCATTACCTGGATATTAAAACGGTAATAATCTTCCAGGGCCTGTTCCGCAGACTCCCATACCTCATCTGGCAGCTGCTGCGCTGTTTGGCGTTTCAGCTCCAGGGCCAACAACTGCCACAACGGGGTATTGTCTGCACGCAGTCGGGGCAAAGCCTTATCTATTGCAGCCGGCACTGGCACAAAATATTTACGCCACTGCTTGGGCAGGGCTTTTACCAGAGCGATGCACTTGTCCCGTAAGATGCCCGGCACCAACCAGGAGAGGCGAGCTGCCGGCACCTGGTGCAGCGCTGCAACCGGCACCTGTATACTGACGCCATCATCCACACTGCCAGGCTCAAAGTGATAGCTGAGCGGATAGACAATACCGCCCGCCTGCAACTCATTGGGGAATTGGGCCTCTCCCACATGATCGGCACTCTGCTGCATCAATAAGTCGCGGGGAATAAACAGCAGCTGTGTATCGCTGGATTCCGCTTTCTTGCGCCAGTGCTCAAATCCAGCCAGGTTGACGATATCCGCTGGAATACGCTCATCGAAGAAACGGTACACCACTTCATCATCCACCAGAATATCCCGACGACGGGATTTGGCTTCCAGCTCTTCCAGGGACTTCAACAGGTCGAGATAGTGCTTATAAAATCGCCCCTTACCGCGATAGCGTTGCTCCACCAGTGCCTGGCGAATAAAAACTTCCCGCGAAGTTTGCGGGTCCAGTTTGCCATAGGGAATTCGGCGTTTTTCCACCAGTACCAAACCGTAAAGGGAGACCTTCTCAAAGGCCATCACCTGCCCGGAGCGAGCGTCAAAATGGGGTTCAAAATAATTGCGCTTAACCAGGTGCTGCGCGGCGGCCAATATCCACTCGGGCTCGACCTTGGCTACGGTATGGGCAAACAGGCGGCTGGTCTCCAGTAACTGGGCAGACACCACCCAGCGGGGAGGTTTTTTAAATTGACCGGAGCCTGGGAAAATATGGAAACGACGATTGCGGCAGCCGTTAAACTCCTTGTTTTCATCCCGCGCGCCAATATTGCCCAGCAATCCCACCACGATGGCTCGGTGTATCGCTTCGTATTCCGCCGGCTCTTTGTTTTCTTTAACGTCGAGATCGCGACAAGCCACACGCAGCTGGTGGTGGATATCTCTCCACTCGCGCATACGCAGCCAGGACAGGAAGTTTTTCTGGCACCACTTACGCAACTGGTTTTGACTCAGTTCCTGACGCTGGACCTCAAAGGCATCCCATAGCTGGACGAAAGATAAAAAATCCGATTGTTCATGCTGCCACTGGCGATGCTTTTCATCCGCAGCCTGGCGTTTTTCTGCCGGGCGCTCGCGCGGGTCCTGCACGGCCAGAGCGGCGACAATAATCAAGAGTTCCCGCGCACTGCCATTCTCTGCCCCCGCCAACAACATGCGGCTCAGGCGCGGGTCTAAAGGCAACCTTGACAGGGATCGCCCCAATTTAGTGACCCGGCCCTGCTCATCTACCGCCTGTAATTCCTGCAGCAATTTATAGCCGTCATTAATCAATCGTGGGTCCGGCGGATCGACAAATGGAAACTCGCGGATATCACCGATACGCAACTGCAACATTTGCAGAATGACTGCGGCCAGATTCGTGCGCAGAATTTCCGCATCGGTAAATTCCGGGCGCTGCTCAAAATCCCGCTCTTCATACAAGCGCACACAAACACCGGCGCTGACACGGCCACAGCGACCGGCACGCTGGTTGGCGCTGGCCTGGGAAACCGGCTCTATAGGCAGCCGCTGAATTTTACTGCGATAGCTGTAGCGGCTCACTCGTGCAGTACCCGGGTCGATCACATAACGGATACCGGGCACGGTAATAGAGGTCTCTGCCACATTGGTAGCGAGTACAATGCGGCGGCCTTTATGGCCGTGGAAAACTTTGGCTTGCTCCGCAAGGCTCAAGCGTGCATACAGGGGCAGCACTTCCAATTGCGCTATCTGCGCATCCCGCAAAGCCTTGGCGCACTCGCGGATTTCCCGCTCGCCGCTCATAAATACCAGGATATCCCCACCGCGCCGACTGCTGGACTTTTCCTCGTGCAGCAACTCCTCCACAGCAGTGACCACCTGCTCGTTGAGATCTGCATCCGTATCCGCTGCGGGGCGATAGTGAACTTCCACCGGGTAAGTACGACCGGAAACCTCGATAATCGGCGCATCGTCAAAGTGCCGGGAAAATTTCTCCAGGTCGATGGTGGCCGAGGTAATTATCAGTTTCAGGTCAGGACGCTTGGGCAGTATGGTTTTCAAATAGCCCAACAGAAAATCAATGTTAAGGCTGCGCTCATGGGCCTCATCGATAATCAGCGTATCGTATTTATTTAACAGGGGATCGCGCTGAATTTCAGCCAGCAGAATACCGTCTGTCATCAGTTTGACGTGGGTATGCTCGGTGCTGTGGTCGGTAAATCGCACCTGGTAGCCGACGGACTCTCCCAGGGGCTGCCCCAGCTCCTCAGCAATTCGATTGGCCACAGTGCGCGCGGCAATCCTGCGCGGCTGGGTGTGGCCGATCTGGCCGTAAATTCCCCGGCCCAGTGACAGGCAAATTTTTGGCAACTGAGTGGTTTTACCAGAACCGGTTTCGCCGGCAATCACTACAACCTGATTTTTCTCGATCTGCTCAGCGATTTCCTCCCGCCGCGCTACCACTGGCAACGCCTCCGGCCACTGCACTTCTGGCAACTTGCGCCGGCGCTCCTCCACCAGGGTCTCAGACGCTTGGAGCTGTTGCTCCAATTGGACCAACATGCGATCTACCGGCTTGCCCTCTTTCTGGCGCCGGCGTACATTTTTGACAGTCCTGCGCAATCCATAGCGGTCACGCCCCATGGTCGCGGAGATTCGGGCCTGCAGCGCCCCCAGTACTTTTTCTGCTTCGGTGTGACTCATAATTCGTACAGCAATGGCAAACGCGGGATTATACCCCCTGAGCACCGCAGGGCTATCAAACCTTATTCTGGCGCTCATCTATACTGGTGCGAATAGCACTTCTACTGAGGGGCACGGCCTTTACTGCTGGTGCAATTCCTCAGGGTCATACCTTGCGAGCAGTACTATGCAAGAGATCAAGCCCAAGCCCCCCGCCAGCGCAGGCCAGCTGTTTGGCCACCCCAAAGGACTCTTCCTGTTGTTTGGTACTGAGATGTGGGAACGTCTCAGCTACTACGGCATGCGCGGTATTTTTGTCTTCTACCTGACCTCCACAGCGACTGCCGCAGTCTTCGGCTGGGAACAACTGACCGATACCGAATTGCAATCCAAAGCCCTCAGCTACCTGGGCTGGTATGCAATGCTGGTCTACCTGACCCCCATTATCGGCGGTTGGATGGCGGATAACCGCTGGGGCCAGCGCCGCTGTATTATGTTCGGCGGCACCTTGATGATGCTGGGACAGTTCGCCCTGGGATTTCCCCACGGTTGGTTGCCAAATGGCAGCCAAATTTACATGCTGTGGATCGGGTTGGCCTTGCTGATTATCGGCAACGGTTTCTTCAAACCAAATATCTCTACCATGGTCGGGGACCTTTACGAGGAAGGTGACCACCGCCGGGATACCGCTTTTACCATTTTTTATATGGGCATCAACCTGGGCTCTATCCTCGGTTACCTGCTGGTGGGCTGGATTGGAGAAAAGGTGGATTACCAGCTGGCCTTTATCGTCGCTGGCCTTGGCATGTTAGCCGGCCTAATCCTGCAGTTGACCCAAGCCAAACGCTACCTGGGAGAAATCGGTGTAGAACCTTCTGCGCACCTGGAACTGAAAGACAAGAAAGATGAGGACGTCGATAAGCGCCGCCCACTGACTCAAGAGGAGCGCGACCGCATCAAAGTTATTTTGGTGCTGGGTGTGTTTATCGTGATTTTTTGGGCTGGCTTTGAGCAAGCTGCCGGCTCAATGAACTTATTCGCCAAATATCGAACCGACCTGAATGTGCTGGGGTGGGAGATTCCCGCCAGTTGGCTGCAGATGGTAAACCCTCTGTTTATTATTATCCTCGCGCCGATTATGGCCAGTATCTGGGTAGGCATGGGAGACCGGGAACCCAGCTCACCGGCCAAATTCAGTTTGGGACTGGTTTTTCTCGGCGTGGGATTCTTATCCATGTGCGGTGCCGCCCTGCAAATTGGCGATTCAGAGACCATTAAAGCGAGTATTTGGTGGCTGGTATTTGCCTATATTTTCCACACCATTGGCGAACTTTGCCTATCGCCAATTGGGCTCTCTGTCGTAACTAAATTATCTCCGCTGCGCTATTTATCCCTGATGATGGGGCTTTGGTTTGCCTTTATTGGTATTGCCAACAAAGGAGCCGCAGAGATCGGTAAACTCGTTGGTGTATCCGGTCCACTCGCAACCTTTGGCGGAGTAGCCCTGGCCGCAATTATTGCCGGCATTATCCTGTACTTTATTCGCGAGAAACTGGTGGACTGGATGCACGGTGCAGAAGAGGTTCACGTAAAGGTGGGCGAAACCACCAAGGAGGAACTGAGCATCACCGCCGATCACGACGGTGTACCGCCGAAGCATTTTAGCGGTAATGACAAATAAGGGAGCCAACCCATAAAAGGCGTATTTTGCGAGCACGGACCTCGCTATTTAACGTTATCAGATTCCGGACCGCTAACAGGCGTACGTTTAGCGGTCAAAGATATCTTTCAATTGAAAGGGGAGAAAAATACGGCAGGCAGCCCCGAGTGGTTCAATACTCACCCTCCTGCCAATAAAACCGCACTTAGCTTGCAGCAATTACTGGAGGCCGGCTCAACCTTTACTGGGTTTACTCACCTTGATGAACTCGCCTACAGCATGCAGGGGAGTAATTTACATTACGGTTCTGCCGACAACCCTAAACTGCCTGGCTATTTTTGTGGGGGTTCCTCTATGGGATCGGCCGCCGCCGTGGCCTCAGGAACAGCCGATATTGGCTTAGGCACCGACACCGGCGGATCGGTGAGGGTGCCTGCAAGCTATTGTGGTTTATTCGGCATTCGAACCAGTCACTCACTTATTCCTACTGACGGTGTTATCGGTTTAGCACCCTGCTTTGATACTGTCGGTTGGTTTAGTCAAACTCCTTCACTACTTGTAGACGTCGGCAAAATTCTAATCCCGTCACAGCACTTATCCACAAATAAAGTAACCCACCTGGTTATTTGCCCCGAGATCAGTCAACTGGCAGATACGCCCATTCAAGCAGCAATCCAGGAATTTATTCCCACATTAAATAATCAATTTCCTATCTGCGAGATTAAACACCTGCCTGACATTGAATTACTGGGCGAACTGGCTAATGTATTCCGAATTTTGCAGGGCCGCGCCATCGCCAATACTCACGGAGACTGGTTGCGAAAATACCGGCCGGTATTTTCAAAGGACATAGCCACAAGAATTACTATGGCCCTATCAATTACCGACGATGAGATATCCTGGGCCAACGAAAAACGACAACAGTGGTGCAAGTTGATGGAAACGTTACTACCGGACAACAGTAGCGTTTTACTAGTACCAACCACCCCCACAACTGCAATTAAGAAAGGGACCGATAGTGAATCTAGCAAAGTACAAACAAATCGCCAGCGACTATTGGGTTTAACCGCTATTGCAGGGCTTTGGGGCGCCCCCCAGTGTCATCTGCCGTTGTTTTCTATCGTAGAAAATGGGATTAATACTGGGGGAAAAGAGATAGAGAAACCCTCTGGCTTCTCATTGATAATGACTCCACGAAGCGATTTTTCGCTTTTGGCTCTAGTGGAGCAACTAACGAAATCCCTCGAAGGAATAGCAGGTAGCACCCAAGGTGCTACCTGAAAAAGCAATCAGCCTTTTAACGCCCTTTAACCAAATAAGCGATGGCTCGATCCAACCCCTCCAGGGTCATCGGATACATATGCCCGTCCACCAGTCTCTGGGTCATACCGATACTGGGAGTATACTGCCAGTACTCCTCTCCTACAGGGTTCAACCAGATCAGGTTACTGTAGGTATCGGTAACACGCTCCATCCAGGCCGCACCGGGCTCTTCATTCATATGTTCGACACTGCCGAAACGACTGGTAATTTCGTAGGGCGCCATAGACGCATCGCCGACAAAAATTACTTTGTAGTCCTTGCCATAGGTGCGCAGTATTTCCAGCAGCGAGGTATTCTCGCTATAGCGCCGCTGGTTGTCTTTCCACACATGTTCGTAAACAAAATTGTGGAAATAAAAATATTCGAGATGCTTGAACTCGGAACGACAGGCGGAGAACAGTTCTTCACAGACGCGCACATAGGGGTCCATAGAGCCCCCTACATCGAAGAAGATCAGCACCTTAATCGCATTATGTCGCTCCGGCACCATTTGAATATCCAGTAACCCGGCGTTGCGTGCAGTAGAGGAAATGGTGTTATCCAGATCCAGTTCTTCGGCGGCACCGGTGCGGGCAAATTTGCGCAGCTTGCGCAGAGCCACCTGGATATTGCGGGTGCCCAGACTGATACTGTCATCCAGATTTTTAAACTGACGCTTCTCCCACACTTTTGACGCCGAGCGATTGCGCCCCTTACCGCCCACACGGATACCACCGGGATGATAACCACTATTGCCAAACGGGCTGGTGCCGCCAGTACCAATCCAGCGATTACCACCGCTGTGACGCTTCTTCTGCTCCTCTAGACGCTTTTTAAATTCCTCCAGTAGTTTTTCCAAGCCACCGAGGCTTTGCACCTGGGCCTTTTCCTCTTCGGTCAGCTGCTTCATAAATTCTGCACGCAGCCAGTCCTCGGGAATCATTTGCTCGACAATGTCGTCGAGGGTCTCAAGGTCCTTAAAATAGGCGTCGAAAGCGCGATCAAATTTATCGAAGTGCTTCTCGTCCTTGACGAGGCAAACGCGGGCAAGGAAGTAAAATTCCTCAAGGTCGGCAAATACCAGGCGCTGCTGTAATGCCTCAAGCAGGGCCAGCAGTTCGGTGATGGTTACCGGTAATTTATAGCGGCGTAAATTCTGGAAAAAGCCAATCAGCATAATAATTCGCAGTCAGCACAGGGAAAAAATAACACCCGGTAAAACCGGGCCGAAGTCACCGAGGACAACCTATGCCCTCGGTGACATTAACCAACACAGTTTAGCGATTATCGCGACGGGCCATAAACGCCAGGCGCTCCAGCATATGGACATCCTGCTCGTTTTTCAGCAGGGCACCGTAGAGCGGCGGAATGGCATTGCTGCTATCGCTGTTTTTCAAAATCTCCCCGGGAATATCATCAGCCATCAACAGCTTGAGCCAATCGATCAGCTCAGAGGTCGAAGGCTTTTTCTTCAGGCCTGGAACCTCGCGCAGCTGGAAGAAAATATCCATTGCCTCGGCCACCAGCTGCCCTTTGATCCCTGGATAGTGCACATCGACAATTTTGCGCATGGTGTCACGATCGGGGAAGCTGATGTAATGGAAAAAGCAGCGGCGCAAAAAGGCGTCCGGCAGTTCTTTTTCGTTATTGGAAGTGATAATTACGATGGGGCGCTGCTTGGCCTTGATGGTTTCGCCAGTCTCATAGACAAAGAACTCCATGCGATCCAGTTCAACCAGCAGGTCGTTGGGGAATTCGATATCCGCTTTATCGATTTCATCAATCAGCAGCACCACGCGCTCATCCGCCGCAAAGGCCTCCCAAAGCTTACCGCGCTTAATGTAGTTGCCAATATCGTGAACCTTATCCACCCCCAGTTGGGAGTCCCGCAGGCGGGATACCGCATCGTACTCGTACAGGCCCTGCTGAGCTTTGGTGGTGGATTTAATATGCCACTGGATCAGCTTTAGTCCGAGGCTCTCTGCTACCTGCTCGGCGAGCAGTGTTTTGCCGGTGCCGGGCTCACCCTTGATCAATAGTGGGCGCTGCAGGGTAACGGCCGCATTCACCGCCATCTGCAAGTCTTCGGTCGCTACATAGCTTTCGGTACCGGTAAACTTCATAACTGCTCCAATCCTGTCGTCGAGGCTAACTATCTCTTTTAGCGAATGATAATTGAACAACAGGTTGGGGGCGAGGCGGTAACGCTCAATTTGGATGACCAGCTTGCGCTGGGGAAATTTGCCAGTCCCGCAGGGCGAGTCTTGAAAGCCCGCGTGGGCTTTCCGAAGCAGCCTAGGCCATCTGGGTACTGCGGCGGTGTACAACCTGGCGACCTTTGCCGGTGATATACCAGCGGATGCCCAGGTGACTGTGAATTTTCCCGACCATCTCCAGCACCAGCAAGCTGTTCAAGGCACGAGCTATAGAATTGGTTTCCATACCGCTGTCCTGCACCATGCCGGAAAGAGATCGAAATACACACTCCCCGGTATTTAACAAATGCAGCACCTGTAGGGCATTGTCATCCAATTTACGGATCTGATTGAAATCGATGGTCGGCCCCTGCTCGGGATCGCCCTCAATTTCATGCTCCAATAGGGGCATCATTTCCAACTGCATGGTGCGCAGTTCCTGCTCCATATTCTCTACCCGGGCGCGGGCAATACTGGCGTCGCGCAACTGGCGCCGCGCGGCGTTAAACACGAACATACGGGACGCAATTGCAGCGAGCAGGCAGTAACCGGTAAAAATCAATAAACGCGAGGGGTCACCCTGGATTTCTATCAACAAGTCACTCTGGGTGAATTTAAGGAATATCGGCACCATCAAGGCGCCACACAGCCCCATAATCAGGCAACGTGCGAGCCCCGCTGGATCTTCTTCGGTAAACAGCATTTGATAGTAATTGACCAACCCACCCAAAATGCCCGAAACCAGCATTACTGCAGTCAATATAAGCAGGTGATCGAGCATCAGTATTCCTCAGCCATTCGGCTCTCACTGCCAATCCGGGCAAGTGGGTATTGAACTGAATATTTCACTCTATTCACGACTGCCCTTGCCCTCTTCCCCTATTAGGTGCGAGGTATTTCCCACATGCCGGATACAGGCGCCTCTTGTTGTTACTGGATACCTGGCAGAAAAGTGACACTGCTTTTACATTGTTTTGCATTGCGCCACAGCGGGAACCAGCTTAATAGATATAGCAGCTGTCATTGACTGGGGTTGTCGGTCTAAAGGGTTTTAGCGCCTTTGATACGAGCAACCGAGTGAAGGCCTGGATATAGGCGTCGAGGAGGGACGATGGCTGCGCAAGTGAATTAAAGTGCAACAAAAAATACTGGGTGAATGGCTACCCTGCCCTCAGGCATGACAGCCATATCTTGGGTTATTGTTCGTTAAAGTAGGGATCTTCATCAAAGCGACGACGCCTGTCCCGGCGAAATCTCATCAGCAAGCTGACAACCCCCCAAACAACCATGATCGCCAGGGCCCCACCTGAAGCGAATATCAAATTGGTAGTGACCTCCGGCGCAGCTCCATTTTCTTCAAACAGCGTTTGATAAACAAATAGCGGCAACACAGGCACAGCAACTGATTCCGCTACAGAGGTCTTTGCCGGCGCCAACAACACCGCCGCAGCCACTAACAGTAGAGTCTGGCGCACCCAACTCCAGCGCCAATTGCGCATAAACCACCAGCCCGCCAACAGCATAACCAGTGTTGAAGCGGCGTATACCATCCAGGCAAATTGGAAATCTTCTGTCATTCTCTCACTCTACTTTCTGGCACACCGATTTAATATCGGGCATATATGCCAGGGTCCTTTACATCGTCACTCGCTCGGAACCGGCATATTTACGCCGCTTCGCAGACAAGCACTGCCAGCCATAAATCGATCCGAAGAAGGAGTTATTCAGAGGCTCCTTAATTATGCGCAATATCCAAAGGCGTTCACAGGTCGCAGTTCCCGTTTGCGATCAACCCTGTTCAACCCAAGAGACAATATGATCCTCCATATCGTCTGGATGAACCGACTCTTCACTGACAACGCGCCCATGCACCGATATCCCCGCCCGATGCACGGATTCCGGGTCCCCCGACACCAATGGGTGCCAGTCCGCAAGAGGGCGCCCTTCCGCAAGACTGCGGTATGCGCAGGTGAGCGGCAACCAATCGAATTCGGCAATATCCTCTATACGCAACTGAATGCATCCGGGAACATGGGCTTTGCGCTGGCTGTACTTGCTGCACTGGCAGGAATGGGTATCCAACAAGCGACAGGCCACATTAGTGAGGTAGACCTCACCCGTATCCTCATCTTCCAAGCTGTGCAGACAGCAGCGACCACAACCGTCACAAAGCTGCTCCCACTCGGACCGATTCATTTGCTCCAGCGTTTTCCGCCGCCAAAAAGGCTCCTGTGCCATTTAGCTCGACTCAGCGTTGCAACTTGCTGTTCTTCAGGGCGATTTCACTCATTTCGGAGTCGGCTACTGGCGGCATCTGTAAGTAATAGCCGCGAGTGCGCACCTCTTTGAGTAACTTGTCCGCCTCTGCACGGGCCAGCTTTTTGTCCGGCGTCATCAACATCGTAGTGACATGCTGCGGCTTGCCGAAAAGCTCCAGTAGATTTTTGGGAACCCTCGCAGTGCCCTCGCGCTTATCCACGTACAGATACATTTCGTCTTTATTCGGGCTGCGATAAATATCGCATAAAACTTTCACTTCAATTCCTCTTTACGCAATTGTTTCAGAGCTTCGAGCAAAGGGTGGCCAATCACATCGGCCCGCCATCCTCTGAGCCGGCCCTCCAACTCTGGTTGACGGGCCTGGACCAACGCTTCCAGCTCTTTTTTGCGAATTAATATTTCGGCAGGCAACCCGGCCCGCTCGGCAATAGACACCATCTCAAGCCGCAGTTGCTTGAGGATTTCTCCCTGCTGCCGGTTGAGGGGCTGCTGCATTCGCGCAGGTGGATCGCTTCTCTCGCAGGCTTGGGCAACGATTTTTAACAAGGTCTCGCCGTGCTCACGCAGAGCTCGCCCTTCCATACCCAGTTGGCTCAAGGCACCTCTATGCCGGGGCAACTGTTGGGCCAGGCCGATACAGATATTCTCTTTCAACAAGTGATTGCGCGGCATATTCAGCGCCCTGGCCTGCTTTTCGCGCCAGGCACACACATCCTGAAGCACTGCCAGTTGTTTACTGCGCAGGCGCCAAGCACCTTTCACTTTTTGGTAGTAAACCTCAGGTGGGTTCGGGTTTCGAGCCGTGACCACCAATGATGCACAGTCTTCCTGCAACCACTCCAGGCGCCCCTTCGCATTGAGGCCTTTTACCAGTACGCCGTAGAGTACCGGCAACCAAGCGACATCGAGGGCCGCATAGGTTTTCTGTGCATCACTGAGAGGTCTCTGCAGCCAGTCCGAGCGGGTTTCACTCTTGGGCAATTCAATATGCAGTAGCTGGTTAACTGTCGCTGCATAACCTAAGCCCGCTCCCATACCACAGATCGCAGCGGCAACTTGGGTATCAAAAATGGGCTCGGGAATCACCCCCAGCAAGCGCTCCAGGGTTTCCAGGTCCTCACTACAACTGTGCATAATTTTAGTGACAGCGGTATTGAGTAAGAGGTCGCGAAGCGGCTGTAACTCCTCGATAGCCAAATTGTCGATCAGGTAGCAATGTTTTCCATCACCTACCTGGACCAGGGCCGGTTGGGGATAAAAAGTACGGCTGCGCATGAACTCGGTATCCAAGGCTACCGCACTCTGCTTGCGCCACTCTGCACACAACTCTACCAGCTGCTCGTAACTGTCGACCCAGCGTGGAGTGGTATCTATTTCTGTCATCGATATCACTCAACTGCCAGAGAAAAATGCGGTTCGACTATTAAATGCATGGGCAAGAGTGCCGCCATCGATATATTCCAGCTCTCCGCCGATGGGCACACCGTGGGCAATCCGGCTCACCGCCACCCCCTGGGCACGAGCTCTCTCCGCGATGTACTGCGCGGTAGCTTCACCTTCTACCGTAGGGTTAGTGGCGACAATAAGTTCGCGCAACTGCTCAGTAGCGAGCCTCTGCTCCAGCAAGTCGATCCCCAGGTCCCCCGGGCCAATGCCATCAATGGGCGAGAGATGCCCATGCAGGACAAAGTAGCGACCGTGGTAATTACCGGCCTGCTCAATAGCCAGAACATCAGCGGGCGTCTCAACCACGCAAAGTGAGTCCTGCTCGCGCCGGCTATTGCTACACAATGAGCAAACGGGCTCCTCTGTGAGGGTGCGACACTGCCCACAGCGCCCCACTTGTTCCACCGCTCGCGCCAAACTCTGGGCCAGCAGGGAGGCAGCTTCCCGGTCTTTTTCCAACAGGTACATCGCCATGCGCTGCGCGGACTTGGGGCCCACACTGGGCAGACAGCGGAGCGCGCGGATCAGCTCTTCAATCAGGGGACTAAACATACAAACTCAAAACCAGTGGATGGCCACTTCTTAAAAGGGGAACTTAAAGCCTTCAGGCAAATTGATACCTGAAGTCAGGTCTCCCATCCCCTGCTTTTGCAGTTCCTGTGTTTTTTCCTCTACACGGCGCACAGCGTCGTTGACCGCAGCGGCCAGCAGGTCTTCCAGCATTTCCTTCTCTTCGGTCATCAGGGAGGGATCAATTTCCACAGATATCACATCGTGGCGACCATTCATCGTCACCTTGACCATACCCGCCCCAGACTCACCGCAGATACGCAGTTCCGTCAGCTCCTGCTGCATCTTCTGCATTTTTTCCTGCATATCGGCCTGCATTTTCTGGGCCTGCTGCATCAAATCGCCCAAACCTTTCATAGGTAACCTCTATCTTGTGCATGTGGTCCCTGAATAAACCGGGCCCTAATTGTCATTAATCTTCTACTACTAGTGATTCTACGGAGCCCGGCACCAGTTCCGCACTCAATTCTGTCTGTAATTCTTGAACCAGCGGGTCAGCGACCAGTGCATCCAGGGCAGCTTCAAGCCGCGCTTGGCGGGTAGCTGCGACTAACCGGGCGGGGGTACTCCCATGTACCTGCCCTACTTGTATCTGCGCCACCACAGGCTGCTGGAAGAAGTCTGCCAGAGAGTCCCCCAGGCGCCGCTGGTGAACTTCGTCGTAGAGGCTGCTGTAGGATTCATCCAGGGTGAACGAGAGTATATTGTCCTGCCTGCCCACCATCTCCAAATGCTGGGCAATGGAGTGCAAAATACCGGTAATACCCAGCTGTCCATACATTACCGGCCAACTGCCAGGCGTTAATGCTTCCAAACGCCCTTTTGGCACTTCCTGACCGCGGCTTTCTACCGGAGCCTCCCGCGAGGTATTCACTGTATTTTGTGGTACTGGTTGCTGTGGTGCCGGCGCCGACTCCACTTCCGCAACTCGCTGGCGCAGCTCGGCCAGGACATCTTTACGCTGGGGACGCTCTTCTGCCACTCCCTGGACAGGGGACGGGCTTGTAATTTGCTCCGGCTGAGCCCCCGTCGCTGGCTCACTGATCAATTCAGCTGGGACCGCCGGCTCTGCCTCTTGCTGCTCTACCTGATTCTGCGACGGCTGTAGGCCCTGCACTGCCTGCGAGGGAGCTAGATCAACCGTTGCTACAGCCTGCGGCTGTGCCGCTTCAGGCTTTTTTAGCGGGCTGCCCCCCGGTACTTCTGGCGCTACAGGAGCCTGTGGCTGTAGCGCTTCTGGAGCCGGTGCTGGTGAAACGGGTTCGGAAGCCGATGGCAGTGGCGAACGGGGAATATCCGCAACACCCTGGGGGCGGAAAGCCAACATCCGCAGTAGAGCCATTTCAAAGCCACTGCGCTGATCCGGGGCCAAGGGCAGGTCACGCCGGGCCAGCAGGGCCATCTGGTAATACAGCTGCACATTTTCCGGGGCGATACGCCCAGCTAAATTTCTCAGTCGCTCACCATCACCCAGGGAATTATCGATAGATTGAGGCAACACCTGAGCCACTGCAATACGGTGCAGGTTATCGGCGAGTTCTGCCAGCGCAGCACTGTAATCAGGGGCCTGCTGGGACAACTCAGCAACTGTGGCAAATAAGGCCGGCGCATCCTCTTCGGACAAGGCTTGCAGCAGTTTCCACACCAAGCCGGTATCGATACTGCCCAGCATACCGCGCACTTCTGCCTCGGTAATTTGCCCTCCACCAAATGCGATGGCCTGGTCGGTAAGACTCATCCCATCGCGCATACTGCCATCTGCCGCGCGACCAAGATGCCACAGGGCGCCCTCTTCAAACGGAACCTGTTCCTGCTCCAACACAAACTTCAAGTGCCCCACAACCCGCTCGGGGCTCATATTCTTCAGCTTGAACTGGAGACAGCGGGACAGCACGGTAACCGGCAACTTCTGCGGATCAGTCGTTGCCAGTAGAAACTTCACATGGGGAGGCGGTTCTTCGAGGGTTTTTAACAGCGCGTTAAACGAGCTGTTCGACAACATATGGACTTCATCGATCAGGTAAACCTTGAAGCGACCCCGGGTCGGTGCGTACTGCACGTTCTCAAGCAGTTCACGAGTATCTTCGACCTTGGTACGCGAGGCTGCATCGACTTCGATCAGGTCGACAAATCGGCCATCGGCAATCTCATTGCAAGTATGACAATGGCCACAGGGTTCAGAACTGACTCCCTCTTCACAATTCAGACACTTAGCCAGGATTCGTGCAATCGTGGTTTTACCCACACCACGAGTACCGGCAAAGAGGTAGGCGTGATGCAAGCGACCATTATCCAGGGCGTTGATCAACGCCTGGAGAACATGCTCCTGTCCCACCATCTCGCGAAACAGCTTCGGCCGCCACTTCCGTGCCAGTACTTGATAACTCATTCAATCTCCGGTGCTCGACACACCTCTGCAAAGTCTTATTGTCTGCGCCTGTGGCGCGGCCGCCATTATACCGGCATCCACCGTCAGGCATAGAGAATCGGAGAGCGTGACCAGTCAAGTTCGATCGTACCTCTCGTAGCGAAACCAATGCTTGTGATATAACTGTGCGCCAACTCGCACTAAGAACAATCAGTCCATAACTACAGCGAGCCGGGTACGGGGATCACGATCAGTAATGAATAAGGCCAGGAAGACGCTTCTCGAAAGGCTGTTTACCGAGCACGGACAGGCCTTGGTACGCTTTGTCTCTCGCATTGTCAAAAGCCCTGACGATGCCGAGGATATCGCCCAACACGCCTATTTGCGCCTGCAAAAGCTCAGCGATGAAAAGGAACTCGAGAACCCACGGGCCTACCTCTACCAGATTGCCAATAACCTGGCCGTGGACCAGCTGCGCCGAGGCAAACTCCATGTGGAGTACGTGAGTCAGCAGCTTCCCATGGAGGGTGAGCCCTACACAGACGATCATGCTGACCACCAGTCACCGGAAAGACTGCTTGCAGCCCGCCAGCAGCTGCAATCAATCTACGACACCATGGACAGGCTACCCCTAAAGTGTCGCCAAGCCTTTCTACTGCACAGGACCCGAGGCCTCTCCTATAGTGAAATCGCCCAGGAGATGAATATCTCGGTTAGCAGTGTTGAGAAGTATATTTTGCAGGCTTTGAAAGCGTGCCGTAAGAAGGTAAATCCCGGGCCATGACCTGTAAGTTAAGAGAGTTAGCTCAGTCACTTTGTGGCAGTCATCCCTGAAATTACAATGATAAAAATGAAGATGAAGTACAATTTTTCACAGCCTACCACTCCTCCTTTAAAATTAATTGAGGGAGAAACCTGTTCAGCCGTCTCAGCTTCGAAGGGCGATATTGAGTAAAACTTAAGACTCACCGTCTAACAGAACTTTTTACTGTTATACATTGCAAATGCGTTCGAATTATTTTTTTGCTCAGAGGCCCGCACCGTAAAGGTCGCACAAATTAAGAAACTTTGAGTAATATGCAACTTTTAGTATCAAAGTACTAAGTAAGATTTTTATAACCCTAGGTGCTAGAGCAGCCATGAAAACCAACCCAGAGCAAATAGTAAGCGAAGATAGCCTGGATCAGGCTTGTGCTTGGGTTGCCCGTTTGCGCTCCGACTCAGTCAGCTCTAGTGACCGCCACCAGTTCAGCCAGTGGCTCTCCCGGGAAGAAAACCAGCGAGCCTTTGCAGAAATCACAGAACTCTGGGGGGATCTTGGTGCTATATCCCACCTGCCGGTTGATACTCTATTCCCAGAAAGCATCCCGTCCCGAGACACAAGGACGACCACAAAATCCGCTAAGCGAGCATCAAACCACGGATTTCAGAAGCACAACTCTCAATGGGCACTGCCCAAGTGGCTCATTGGCGGGGGACTGGCTACCTGCGGAGCAATAGTTGCTCTTTGGGTTGGCTATCAAGGCATGGGCGGTGAGCTTAAAGCTCAGGTATACGCTACCGAGCGTGGACAGATACAAACCATTAGCCTTTCCGATGGCTCAGAAGTAAAGCTGAATTCAAATAGTGAGTTACGGGTTATCTATAACCGTAATGAGCGTCGTACGGAGTTAGTACGGGGAGAGGCTTTCTTTGAAGTGGCTAGACAAACCTCTCGCCCCTTTACCGTTGCCGCCGGTAGCGCCAATATTCGTGTATTAGGTACGGAGTTTAATGTTGAACTCAATCCAGAGAGCACCAAAGTATCAGTGACCGAAGGCACGGTTTCAGTCAGCGAAACAGATAGCGCTCCCGGCCTGAAACCCGAATCGGTACAGCTGGTTAAGAACGAAAAGGTCAGCGTATCCGATAGGGGCCTGAGCCCAATCGGCCAGACCTCACCAGAAGAAGCTACCGATTGGACCCGAGGACTTCTGGTCTTTGAAAGAACCCCGCTTAAAGACGCCTTGGTAGAGTTGAATCGTTACCTCAACACACCTGCTGTCGCTTCCCCCCAAGTCGAGAACAGGCTGGTATCTGGAACTTTTGAGGTTTCTGACCCCGACAATACCCTAAAAGCAATTGCTACCGCTCTGGACTTACAGCAAGACCACAGCGATACCAACCTGACTATCTTGTCTCCCTCCCATAACTAGGTTATAACCGTCAACCATGGCGGTTGTTTATTACCCAGCTCGACAGATCCGCCCATAGAACCAAGAACAGAAATGTTAGCGCTGCTCACTACGAGCAGCCATAAAAACAATGGGCCACTCTTTGACTCTCAAGCACTGGATAACAATATCCCTTGCCTTAGCGCTCACAGTTCCCAGCGCTACATTTGCCGTGTGCCCAGAGTCTGGCATCCAAATACCTAAAGGAAGCCTATCCCAAGCTTTAATATCACTAGGTCAACAATGCAATATATCATTAGTTGTTAGAACATCTTATGCAGCCAATTACCGTGTAGACCAGCAAACACTTCTCAGCCCCAAAGGCCAATTTGAACCAGCACTGAAAGAACTCCTGAAAGGGATTCCACTCTCTTATAAAATACTAAGCCCTTCTTCGGTTGCCGTTATTGAATCAGCTACAACAAGCATCACCCTAGATAAAAACACCGATATAACACGCACAGAAGAAGTAACCGTTACCGGAAAAGTCTTGACCGGTAGCCACTTACGCCACTTTCAATCAGATGGGTATTTGCCCGTCGACAGCCTGTCACGTGATCAACTTGAAATGTCTGGAGCCCAAACTGTCGCAGACCTACTCCAGTTCCTACCAGCCATATCCGGCAACTCGACTAGCACCTCAGTCAGCCAACAGAGTGACGGAACAGCCACCGTTTCCCTGCGTAATCTTCCCGCAAATAGTACCCTGGTACTAATTAATGGGCGACGAGTCATCAGCGATGGATTTAATGGAGAGGCAACAGACCTAAATACAATACCCCTCGCCATTGTCGAGAGAGTGGAAATATTAAAAGATGGGGCTTCAGCAGTTTATGGCTCCGACGCAATTGCGGGGGTAGTCAATATTATCCTGCAAAGGGATTTTGAAGGGCTCTCAACCAAAAGCTATGCGGGACAAACCCCTCAAGGAGATCGAGAAAGCCAATCCCACCAGTTAACTTGGGGCTGGAGAGGCGATAAAACCCACGTCATGCTCAACCTCTCACAGATTAAGCAGGGAGCGGTAATGAGTCGCGACCGCAGTATATCTCAGTCTGCGGATAGCCGAGCCGCCGGCGGCTCTGATCAGCGCTCATCAGCCATTCCAGAGGGTTTCATTGCGGTCGGTAAAAATGATGTAGTAACCAGCATATCAGCCGGCACATATCAGGACTGGTCGCCTGAGGACAAGTTTGACTATAGCGACTACTCCTCAGCCATTCCCCAGACACAGAGCGACGCCATTTATATGGTGGGAAATTTGGATATTGGAGAGAGCGCTACTGCCTTCTCCGAGCTTATGGGAATACGCTCTAGTGGTGAGTCAACAGCGGCTCCCGCTCCAGTATTCACGCGGTTCGACAATGGTGATTTGACGATATCTGCCGACAACATTTACAACACTTTCGGTGAAGATATTTATGATGTCCGACGACGTTTCGTCGAACTCGGCCCCAGAGTACAGAAAAACCGTGCTAACACTTGGCGCTTTAGCACTGGCCTAAAAGGCTTCCGAGACGAATGGCAATGGGAACTGAACGCTTCAACTCACCGAACTCATCGAAAGGAGACGTTGAGTAATGTTATAGATCCATACGCTTTATCCCTGGGCCTTAAAGGACCAGACATCTGTAACCCTACAATCTCCTGCACCCCCATCAACCTGCTCGGTCCCAGCGGCAGTATCGACCCCGAGCAATTGGATTTCATTCGAGGAACAAGTATTACAACTAGTAATTCTCGGATGACATCGCTCACATTTATTACCGATGGCACTGTCAAGAGGATTGCAGCAGGAGACATTCTTGCGGCGGCTGGAATCGAATTCAGGCGAGAAAGCGTTAATCTTTACTCAAATGCCAGCTCAGGACTGTCGTACATTGGCGGCCTTGCCCCAGGCTCCACCAAAGGTTCCCGGAATATAAAAGAAGCATTTGCCGAGGTATCAATCCCGATTGCATCAGAAAAATTATGGCTGGATGGAGCCATTCGCACCTCCCATTACGACGATTTTGGAAGTACCAGCAACCCAAAACTTGCCCTGAGATGGAAGCCAGTCAAATCAATGCTTGTTCGCGGCAGCTTTAGTACTGGATTCAGGGCGCCAACACTGACTGATATGAACCAGCAAGGTTACCAGACCCAGGCATTTTTATTTGATCCTTGCACAAGCGCAAACGCCAGTAGTTTGCTTGGCTGCCTAGGACAGGCTGACAACTCACGAGTCCAATACCTCACAGAGTTTAGTGGCAACCCAGACCTGAAACCAGAAACATCCCGCGCCCTCTCCCTAGGGGTTACATGGCATCCACTAAATATCAAAGGGTTAATCGGGAGATTCGATCTTTATGACATTGAAGAAGACCAGGTTATTGGGAGCAATCCCCAATTTCTATTAGAGCAAAACGCTTACTTCAATCTCTTTAACGACCTAGTCATCCGCGACAGCAATGGCGATGTCACCCAAATTTATGCATCGCGCATAAACCAGGGTAGCCGCGAAGTCCGCGGCTACGATACAGCCTTTCTCTATGAGCTTCAGCCAAATCAAAACAACCAAGTCCAACTGGCGCTGAATATTAGCCGAATGCTGCACTACCTCAACCAAAGCTCACCTGATTCCGCAAAAGAGGATCTTACCGGAACCTTCACTGACACATTGAGCGGGGGAATCGGCTCACTCCCCAAATGGAAGGCAAATGCCGGGGTCTACTGGAAAACCGGCCCATGGAATGCCGGTTATACCGTACACTATGTAGGAAGCCTTAAAGAGACCTATACCAATCAAAATGGGGTGAGCAGCACGCGCAAAATCAGTGACTGGTCGTCTCAGGATATCCAACTGAGCTATACAGCAACAGATCGATTGAAGGTGGCTCTTGGCATAAACAATCTCTTTGATCGCTCACCACCACTCGCCACAACTGCTGTCAGTGATAATTACGACTACCAGACTTACGATCTGACCGGTCGGTTCTTTTACGGAAGCCTTTCCTTTAAGCTTTAACACACTCACCAGCTTAAAAATCAATCCAACCGAGCAAAAAAACGCCCACTAGTTACCTATCAGACCTGACAATACGTAGTTTTAGAAAAAAAATACGATTCTTATGAGGGGTTCTGCCCGCCAATCGTCTTGATCATGTTGGGAGGAAAGTGACCACTTGGGGGTAGTCACTTTTAACGATCGCCACTTATGGCAAAAGACTATAAATCCAACGATCAAGAGAGGATTGACAATGAAAAAGAATCTCCTGTCCGCAGCAGTCAAAGGGGCCCTGGGCCTGACTGCAGCCGCGATTATGATTCCTGCTATGCCAGCTTTTGCACAAGAAGACGCAGCAATTGTTGAGGAAGTAGTTGTTACAGGTTCCCGAATCAAGCGGGATACACTTAACGTTTCCGGCCAAACTGTAACCATTGATCGCTCAGACATCGATCTGAGTGGCAACATGTCCGTTGCGGATGTTCTTCGTGAGACCTCAGTAAACTCTCTGGGTTCTTTCAGTGAGCGCTCCGGTAGCTCTGCCCAATCTAACGCCACCGTTAACCTTCGCGGCGCTGGCTCAGACCGCACTCTGGTACTGATCAACGGTCGCCGTGTATCTGCCTCCCCTTCTCTTGGCGGTGGCGGCTCCGTAAACCTCAACATGATCCCAATGGATGCCGTTGAGCGTATTGAAATTCTTGCGGATGGCGCTTCTTCCACCTACGGTTCTGACGCTGTAGCAGGTGTTGTAAACCTGATCATGCGCAAAAACTTTGAAGGCGTAAGCTTCAAGTCCCGTATGGGTCGTCCATCACAAGAAGGCGGTGACGAAGAATCCGTTAGCTTGGTATTCGGTACTTCCGGTGATCGCGTTTCCATCACCTCCGCTATTGAATTCAGCAGCCGCGATGAAGTTTACGACCGAGACCGCGATTACACCTCAGCCCGCTGGGCCGATTCAGACGGTGACGGTTACATTGACATCAACACCGAAACTGTTGGTGTAAGCCGCTACGGCCGCGCCATCTGGGATGATGAACACTCGACCTGGGCCGCTCCCGGCAGCACCTACAACGAAACCACCGGACTGTGGGAAGGCGGTGACTGTGAGAGCATTGGCGAAGGCTTTATCAATGCACAGTACAGTGGCGGCAACGTATGTGGTTACGCATACAGCCTGATCTCTGCTAACAGAGCATCCCTGAAGAAAGCAAACAGCTTCACCAGTGCCGAGTTCAATATCAACGATGACTGGAAAGCCTTCACTGACGTGCTTTTCTCTCGTGTAGAGTCGTTCGGCCGTTATGCTCCTCCCGCTGCCGTATTTGATCCAATGCCTGCCGATCACCCGGATAACCCCACTGGCGAAGAGACCTATGCCACTTGGCGTTGGGACGCTATTGGTCCGCGTGACAACACCGTTGAAGACCTGATGATGGATGGCACTATCGGTGTTAGCGGTCAGATCAATGACGCGATCTCCCTCGAAGTATATGCACAGTTTTCCAAATATACTTCTACCGGCGTTGGCTCCAACTACTTGAGCTATGGTGGTCTGGCCATCAACAACGAGTGGTACGGCGACCTGATCATGGACAGCGATGAGGCTATCGCTAACTTGCGAGCCACCACTATCACTGATGAGCAGATGGATACCCGTCGCTTCTTCGCTGGCTCCCAGATTGATATGCTGGAACTGGCTGGCGGTACTGCCTCTGCCTACGTTGGTTTAGAGCGCATGGAAGTTGAATATACTTCTATCGTTGACGCGCAGTCCGAAGCTGGCTGGGTTGGCGGCAGCTCCGGTAACAGCGCCAGCGGCTCTCGCGATGTAACTGCACTCTTCTCTGAGTTCCTGCTGCCCGTTACTGATCAAATCGAAGTTAACCTTGCAGTTCGCTACGATGACTACTCAGATTTCGGTGGAGCCACTTCTCCGAAGGTTGGTGTAAATTATCGTCCTCTCGATAATGTCACCCTGAAAGCATCCTGGGGCCAAGGCTTTAAGGCTCCTGCCCTTTCCGACCTCTACGGCGTAACCTCTTTCTCTGCAGAGGATGCTACTGACTACGTTTACTGTGCAGCAAACGGCATCGCGTCAGGCGACTGTGTTGAGCAACAGTACAACACCTACTACGGTTCCAACCCAGATCTGGATGCAGAAGAATCTGAAGCATACACTCTTGGCGTTGTTTACGATGCTACCGATAACATCACCCTCGGTCTCGATTACTTCAACCTGACCGTAGATAATGTTATCCAGACTGTTGGCGCTCAGGACATGATCTTTGCTGAGTATGCAGGTCAGGAGCACACTGTAGTACGTCTGGGTAATGGTGAAATTGACGAAATCTACGCTGGATACGTCAATGGGCCGGGCTTCGAACTGCAAACTTTAGACTTCAGCGCTAAAGGTGACTTCGATACCGCTTACGGTGTGCTTGGCTTCAACTTTATGCTCAGCCACCTGATGGAGTACAGCCAGCAAGCCTACTTCGGCGCTGACGTTCAAGACCACGCCGGTTGGAACCTGTTCCCTGAGTGGAAAGGAACTCTGGGCCTGAGCTGGACCAAAGATGAGCACCGCGTTGATTGGTATATGTCCTACACCGGCTCCCATGCCGCAGAGAACATTATCGACGACAGCGATGACAGCTTGCTGCCCGCTCTGGAATCCAATGGTAAACTGGATGACTGGTTGGTACACAACCTGTCCTACAACTACACCTTCCAGAACACTCATAACTTCAAGCTTGGTGTTCGCAACGTATTCAATGAGGACCCAGTACTCGATAAGAATGGTGAGTTCTCTCGCGATCACTACGACCTGTACAACAACTTCGGTCGTGTGTACTTCGCCGAGTACGCCGTTGACTTCTAAGTCTATAATTGTGGCCTAGCCACTGTTACAGATACAGAAATTAAAGGGACCCTTTCAGGGTCCCTTTTTTTATGCCAATAGGCAGGCCTAAGTACCCTTTTGACTATAACTACTGCCTTTTCTAACGACCATTCCCACCCCGACTATCCAGTCTCGACAAGAAGTCAGCATAAGGTAAAGCAACCTTAGCGACCTAGCTGGCCATTACCCCCCCGTCGCTGAAAATTAAATCAAACAAAAAGCCTTTTTCGAAAAAAAAGAAAAATACGAAATATGTATATTAAATATTTAGTCTTCTTAGATTGAAAAATCTAGAGATTTACTTTTTGTAAGACGATACATCTCAATAGATCTTACCGCACATAAGTTTCAAGTTATCGCAATAGTTCCATATCGACATGGAATGCATTAAAGTCAGGTCTGACAGCTTTTAACACATATCATAAAAAGCATTATAAGTACCTTAACTATAAGAAGGTTCCATTATGATCAAGACCAAACTGAGCATTGCCATAGCTGCTCTGGGCACATTGGCCAGCACTGGCATTCTCGCCCAGGAATCCTCGGATATTGGCGCAGAAGTAGAAGAAGTAATTGTTACCGGATCACGCATCGCACGTGACCCACTATCCACGACAGGTCCAATCACTCTGGTTGACTCCGAAACCATTGCGCGCTCTGGCGTTGGAACTATTGATGAGCTTCTGAACCAGCTGCCATCTATGGGCACCACAGGAATCAACTCCAACGACAACAATGGCGGCGCCGGCTTGTCTTTCGTTGAGCTACGTAACCTGGGCTCCGCTCGCACCTTGGTTTTGGTTAATGGTCGACGCTTTGTATCCTCCAGCTCTGGTGTCAGCTCTGCTGTGGATATGAACAATATCCCAGTAGATATGATTGACCGTATTGAAGTCCTGACCGATGGCGCTTCAGCTGTATACGGTTCTGATGCGGTTGCAGGTGTTATTAACATCGTGATGAAGGACTCTTTCGAGGGAGTTCGAATCAATGCTCGTGCAGGCGCCACCGAAGCTGGAGGCGGCGAGAATGGAGAAATTTCTATCACCTTCGGTGGGGAAAGCGATCGCGGTAAATTTATCGCGAATGTCAGCCACAGCAAGCGTGACGAAATCACCTATAACGATCGCGACTGGGCGCAGCTATACAGCTCAATGTCCCCCACCGGCAACATCTTCACCAACTACGGAACTTTCGGTGTTTCTGATGACGGTGAATCTCTTACCGACTATTCCTCATACGATATCGGCCAATTCATGTGGCTGTCTGGAGCCATGGAGCGCACCAGCCTGATGGCTAGCGGTAGCTACTCAATCACCGATGCCGTTGAACTCTACGGCGAAGGCTCTTACACCGTAAAAACCACTAGCCAGCAGTTGGCAGCCCAGCCAATGTACAGTGGTAATGGCCTAAACCTGACCTCTGACAATGTATCAAATGAAATCGCCGCTCAGTTGGAAGAAGCCTGGCAAGAAGCGGAGGATCAGTATCAAATCGAACTCGCTGCCTATGAGGCCGCTTATGATGAGTGGGAATCTCAGGGCAGTCCCGATGGTTTGGAACCCTCTGCTCCAGAAGCGACCCACGGCGATAGCTGGGAAGATGGCATCACTGATATCCGCCTGCGTCCAGTTGCTGGAGGCACCCGTGATTACGAGCAAAAGACTGAGACCTTCCGTCTGCTAGGTGGCGCCCGCGGTGACCTGGCCAATGGCTGGGGCTGGGATACCTTCCTGAGCTTTGGTCGTAACGAAGGCGAGAACACTATTGGCAACTCCTACAACAAGACCTTATTGCAGGAAGTTATCGATGGAGGCAGCTCTCTTGCTGATGAGGATATTTCTTTTCTCGGCGGCATGAGCGATGAAGTTATAGATTACATCAGCTATACAGATCGCGAAGACAATGAATACGAGCTGGTTAACTTTGGTGCCAGCTTAACCGGCGATATCGACGCTGTTCAGCTTCCGGGCGGCCCCCTAGGCTTCGCAGCCGGTGTTGAATACCGTAAAGAGTCCGGTGAGTTCAACCCCAGTGAAGAAACTCAGAACGGTGATACTTTCGGTAATCAGCAGGATGCCACTGCTGGCGACTATTCGGTGACCGAATTGTTCACAGAATTTAATCTGCCGATTCTCGCCGGTGAAAAATACGCTGACGAACTGTCTATGGATGTCGCCCTGCGCTATTCCGACTTCGATACCTTCGGTGGTCAGAGCACAGGTAAACTTGGCATTGTTTATGCCCCGACCGAGAACTTCCGTTTCCGTACCAGCTACTCGACCTCTTTCCGCGCACCGGGCATCTACGAACTCTACAGCGGCACTTCGCAGAGCTACGAATACCTTCTAGACCCCTGTGATACCAGTAGCTCCAACTCAGATGGCCAAGGTGCTTACTGTAGTGAAGTGGGCTCAAGCTTCACCCAGGCTGGCTCTCAAATCGCTACCAATATTGGGGGTAATGAGGACCTGGAAGCTGAAGAGGCGCGTACATTCACCGCCGGCATCGTTTGGACTCCCTCTTTTGTTGAAGACCTGTCCATCACTGTTGACTACTATGACGTGGAAATCACTAACGCGATCGACAGTGCCGACCTTCAACAGATTCTGGACGACTGCTACCGTGATGGCATTGCCGATGCTTGTGCCCTGATTGAGCGTGGTGACAGTGGCCAGATCACTTACTTGGAAGGCTCTCTGCTGAATATCGGTGAGATTAGAACTAAAGGTATCGACCTTGATATAGTTCAGAATCTTTACTTCGACACAGGTAAACTTGCTCTGCGAGCACAGGCTACTCGCCTACTTGAGTATGAAATCTACAACACAGAAACTGAGCAAACTTCCGACTACCTGGATTACGTTGGCACAAACAGCAGCCTCTACGTGAAGTGGCGCGGCCTTGCCAATGCAACCTGGTATGCCGATAACTGGGACTTTGGTGTAGACGTACAATACTTGAGCGATGGCCAAAGCCCCTACGTTGATGTGCCCTCCCACACCTACTTGAACCTGAAAGCGGGCTGGGACGTAAATGACAATATGCGTCTTACTGCTGGTATCGACAATATCGCTGACCGCGAGCCGTCGTACACCTCCAGCTGGTATGACGTGAACAGCAGCTATGACTACCAAGGCCGCTACGCTTGGGCTGGTGTTAGCTACCAATTCTAAAGCCAGACTCCGAAAGCCAATGTAGAAAGGGTGCCTATGGCACCCTTTCTATTAATGACTAAAATTAAGCACCACTATTCAACAAGCGATCCAGTTTTTGCTGATATATATTTTTCACGTCCAAGCTACTCACCAGCGAAAATGCTCTCTCAAAGCTATTCCTGGAAGCCAGTAAATCACCAAGGTTATATTGAGTTAGCCCAAGTAAAAAGTGGAATCGGTGATCATCATCATTGGCCTTTATAGCTCGTCTTAGACGTTTTTCTGCATCCAGGTAATTTTTGTTTTCATAGGATTCGCGAGCCTGGTAATAGAGGTAGTAAGGATTACGTTCCCGGTGAAATTTCACCCTACCAGCATAGACGCTGGCTAACTCATCACGTCCCGTGCCGCGATATAACCACTCTAAGTTGCTGCTGGCAACCAGGTTATCCTCCTGTAAAACGAGGGATTGGAGATAGCTTTGCTCAGCCTCATAAAGATGGTCAAAACGACTATAGAAAGCCCCCATGTTAGACCAGAAATCACTTCTTTCAGGACGTAATTGCAAGGCTTTACGTAAATATAGAAATGCTTGCTCCTCATCTCCTTCACGAAGGAACTCCACACCTCTATTACTGTAATAAAGAGCGAATGCAGTAATATCGTCCAGGGTTCTCTGCTGATAAATAGGATCGTAAACTTCGAGATTGAGATCGATAATTCGCTGACCGCTTGGGTGCTCAGATACCATATTCACGTGACGATAAATAACAAAAGTCTCCGCCTCTTCCTGACTCCAGACAGGGGGGACATCGACTTCATTAAAGAAGGCCTCAACCCCTAACTCCCTCGCCATAGCAACCATCATCAGTGTAAAAGTTAAGCAATTACCCCGCTGCTGATAAAAGGCTTCCCTAGCAGAGAGGGTACTGTTCGCATCGTACTCAAAGAAAAGCTCCCTCTTACTCACCGCGTTCGTCAGTGCCTGAAGGCGGCTATCAGGTATCGCATCAGGAGAAAGTGTATTTAGATATGAGCGAATTTCCGTATCAAGTTCTAAAAGTTCTTCATCTGGCAGCTCATTTGTTCGAACAGATCGATTAAAAACAGCCCGTCCACTCAAAACAGAATCAGTATCTACTTGTTTAGTATGGATATTTGGGTACTGGGAACAACCACCAATGACCAGTACCACAGCGACTATAAATAGTGCCTTCACAGCGTTTCCCTCCCCAAATTTTGAACTGTAACAGGATTTATCACCAATTTAAGGCCAAATAAAGTGCCCTGGTACCATTTGCTTAAAACGCCCCACAACAGTTCGCCTGTTAAATAGACAGCTGGTAAACTTTCCAAGTTACGCAGGAGGTAGGTGCTCCAAACATTTGGGACTTTGAGCTGGCCGGAAACATCCGCCCCAAACCCAGATCGGTCGCGACCTCCTTAAACAAGAGCAATACAGGAAATAAATAGTACTCTGAAACATGGATGAATTACCTGGCTAACCAAAGGGCACCGAAAATTCAATTCCCTGGCCAGGCTGCCTTCCTGATATGCACCAGCATATTGCACTAGAGCTATAACAACTGGAATTTCAGCTTATGTCGTCAAATACACATCAAAATGACGCCGGCTTTTTTGGCCACCCCAAGGGGCTCTCCACGCTTTTCTTCACCGAAATGTGGGAGCGGATGAGTTACTACGGTATGCGAGCCCTGCTTGTGCTGTTTATGACAGCCAGTCTTCAGGAAGAGGGCTTGGCCTTTACTGTTGCCGCGGCGGGAGCTATCTATGGGCTCTACACTGGCGCCGTGTACTTCCTCGGCCTGCCCGGTGGCTGGATTGCAGACCGACTGCTAGGAGGACAACGCACCATTTGGTACGGCGGCATCATCATTATGTGTGGCCATATTGTGCTCGCCATCCCAACCAGTTGGAGCTTCTTTATTGGCTTGATCCTTGTTGCTACCGGCACCGGCCTCCTCAAGCCCAACATCAGTGCAGCAGTTGGACATTTGTACCAACCAGATGATGTTCGCCGCGACAGTGGATACGCTCTGTACTATATGGGCATCAATATGGGCTCAATTATTGGCTATGCCGTCTGCGGTTACTTTGGTGAAAATGTCGGTTGGCATTGGGGCTTTGGTGCCGCTGCAGTGGGGATGGCTATTGGCCTGATCCAGTATCGCCGCACTATCCACAATCTGGGGGGCGCAAGCCTCAATCCCGAGAACCCACTTTCGCCAGAAAAGGCAAAACTAGCTTGGCGCATAATTGGTGCTGTCGTAGTCGGTGTTGCAGTGATTACTGGCTTGGTGATGAATGGCACTATCACCATCAACCCGGTAGAAATAGCCAAGTACGTAGCTGTAGCCTTCACCCTGACTTTCCTTGCCTACTTTGGCTTTATCTACTTTGGCGGCCAGCTGAGCGGGCCAGAGAAAAAGAAAATGTGGGCGCTATTCCTAGTCTGTGTAGCCTCTACCTTTTTCTGGTCGGGCTTCGAGCAAGCGGGCTCCTCACTGAACCTATTCGGCCGCGACTACACGGATCGCCTGATTGGCAGCTTTGAAATGCCAACCTCCTGGCTACAAAGCTTTAACTCCATCTTTATCATTACCCTGTCCCCGTTCTTTGCCGCACTGTGGATTAACCTGGGCAAACGCATGATCACCCCATCCTATGGGCTGAAATGTGCACTTGGCCTGATCATCATGGCCAGTGGCTTCCTGGTAATGTTCTTTGCCGCTCAATATGCAGCAGCGGGCCTGAAAGTTGCTCCTTACTGGCTGGTAGCCACTTACTTCCTGCACACTGTCGGTGAACTCTGCCTGAGCCCAGTGGCCCTGAGTGCAGTAAGTAAACTTTCTCCTCGCCGCTTTGCTGGCCAGATGATGGGTGTCTTTGTTCTGACTTACTCTATCGGCAACCTCTTTGCCGGTCTTCTGTCAGGTAACTTTGATCCGAACAATGTTGCTGAAATGCCAAACCTGTTCCTGCAAATCAGCTTGTTCACAATTGGAGTGGGTATCATCCTGGCCCTGATCAGTCTCAAGTCCAAGTACTGGGAAAGTGACTCAGAAGCACCACAGAATACTGCGACAGCTGAAGGCTCTACTAAAACGGCCTAATACTTAGCTGTACTCCCAAAAAAAGGCCACTGCATGCAGTGGCCTTTTTTATTTTCCCTCGCCTAAAGCAAGCCTTGTAATAGACCGACATTCAGCCAGATAAA
The DNA here is from genome assembly GCF_003076275.1 of Microbulbifer sp. A4B17. NCBI lineage: Bacteria > Pseudomonadati > Pseudomonadota > Gammaproteobacteria > Cellvibrionales > Microbulbiferaceae > Microbulbifer > Microbulbifer sp. A4B17. The sequence continues at coordinate 873,380 of NZ_CP029064.1, read as the reverse complement.
GCGCGCCCCAATAATAAACAGCAAAACGGCAAAGCAATGCTTAAGCATTTTGGGAGAAAGGCGATGGGCGAGATTGGCACCAAAGCGGGCAAAAAACGTGCTGGTGATAACAATTCCAAAAAACGCAGGCCAGTACACATAGCCACTACTCCATTCTGGAAGAAGCTGGTTGTTCCAGCCCTGGAAACCAAAGCTCAGTGCACCCGCAACCGCAATGGGAAGACCACAAGCCGCCGACGTAGCAACCGCACGCTGCATCTTCACCCGACAGCGGGATAAAAATGGAACGGTTAATGAGCCCCCACCGATACCAAAAATCGCGGATACCCAGCCTATAACGCCCCCAGCAGATAGCAGTAAAGATGACCTTGGCAAGTTGCCGGCCCCCTCCGTTAATTGATCGTGCCGGGCACCACTAAGCCACATCCTCACCGCAATCACGATAGCAAAGACACCGATCAACAGCTGCAGCCAAGCACCGGGAAGTAATTCAGCAGTGACACCACCGGCCCAGGAGCCGATTAAAATGCCTGGAGCCATAATCCCAAAGATCTTCCAGTCCACCGCCCTTTTCTTGTTGTGGGCGCGCACTGAACTGATTGAAGTGACAATGATTGTTGCCAGGGAGGTACCCACAGCCATGTGGGTGAGGATTTCAGGGGATATCCCCATGGCGGTGAAAACAAAAACCAAGGCAGGAACAATGATCAGGCCACCACCTACGCCAAATAATCCGGCGATAGTTCCAGCAGCGGCACCGACCAACAAATAAACCAGTAGTACTTCCATAGCCCACCCCATTTAAATACGACAAACAATTTTGTCGCATTTAAACAGATATAAGCTGGGGATAGTTAGCGACCTTAGCTTCGGCTTTCCACTGTAAGCCAGTCAAACCCTTCCTGCTGACAGGCAAAAATACAGCTCTCCACTGTTTCGGCAACCTCTGCCAGGGCCTCCTTTGCCAGAGCAAGACTGTTATTTTTTTCACTGATATGGGCTACTACCAAGTGCTGTAGCTGTTCATAGCCAACGCGCTGTAGAAAGCCAGCAGCCTGCTGATTACTCAGATGGCCATAGGCACCTCCAACGCGTCGCTTCAACGAAGGTGGATAGGGTCCTTGAGCGAGCATCAGAGGGTCGTGATTTGCTTCTAAAACCAAGGCATCACAATCGCCAAAATGCGTTTCAACATGAGGGGTGATAGTCCCCAAGTCCGTCAACAAGCCCAGACTGCTACCGCGATAGCGAAAGACAAACTGCGCCGCCTCACGGGCATCGTGGGGAACCGCGACCGGGGTTACTTGAATATCAGCGACAACAAAAGGCTGGTGCCCCTCAATTAAGTGCAACTCCGGTAACTTGCCAATATCACGCGCCTTAAAAGTACCGGGCGTCAGGTAAACAGGCAGGCCATACCTGCGCGCAAGCGGGCCCACACCGGAAAGGTGATCACTGTGTTCGTGGGTAACCACAATCGCAGAAATATCAGCAGGAGACATACCGAGCCGCGCCATACGGCGCTCGGTTTCCTTGATGGTAAAACCGCAGTCGACCAAAAGAAAGTGGTCGCCACTGGCGACCACTGTTCCATTGCCTTTACTGCCGCTTCCCAAAGAGGCGAAGCGAAGACCCATTAAATGAGATTCTGCTGGATAGATTGAAGCAGCTGGGCAGCTTCATTCCTGGATAGCGGCTGTCCCCGGGTGTTGCGCACGCGGACTTCGATCTCATCGTCATTGCCACGGATAACAATCAAGTAACCGGGGTAAGCTTCACTCGTAGTAGAGCCAACTCCCAGGCCTTTAATTTCCTTGAAAAGGACTGGCTCAGCACCTTCAGTCAGGTCAATTCCAGCCAGAATCTGCTGCAGGCTTACCTGATCAGCACTCTCAGCCAGCTCATCCTCATCACTCTTGCCGCCCCAAGAGAACCAACCTCCATCATCCTCTTCATCAGTGGCAAGCTCTCGCTCTTCATCGTAAGTAACATAAAAAAGGCCGATATCAGCATCTTCACGGTGCAACCGATAGGCGCCGGAGTTAACCGCATGAGCGACTGTTGCCCAAGCTCTGTCCATTTCCAGCCCCATCGCAATATACGGCTCATTGCCGGCAGGTTCTCGCAGTTGCACTTTCAGAGTGCTGCTGCCGATAGCTTGTGCAACCAAAGATGCAGTAGCAGCAGCTGTCTCAGAGGCCAGGGCAGTGGACATCTCATCGATCATCCAGCCCTCCCGCTCAGGGCTGGATGATTGCTTCGGCCAATTAACACTACCACCAACCTGGGCCGCTGAAGGTACAGAGAGGTGGCGCACATGAACTTCTGTAGTATCTGGCTGTACACCGGTCTCTACTTGCAAACGGTATTTATCTTTAGTGTCAGGGCTCTCTTTAAACGTCATCCAGGCAGTTTCTAGAACACCAGCGCTGGCATCCGACATTTCTAGCGTCAAGCCCGAACTGCGCAAGAATTGATGCAATTGGGGCCAAACCTCTTCAGGAGGCTGAGTTACCAGCACCCAGCGGTTTCCGCCGAGCTTTTGAATTTTTACTTTGTCCAAACCCGCATTAACCGAGATTGCCTGGGGACGCGGAACCTCAAAGTCACCTTGTGCCAACTGCTCTCCAGCAATCTGAGGGATCTCATAGAGCTCCTCCTGATGCTTAGTGTTCACACCTTCGGGTATCCTCAGGGGAGTCAGGCTATCGGCATGCTGGTAGTCATTACTGCGATCGCGGAAATAGCCATCGTTGCCGAACACACCGCACCCAGCCAGCGTAACACTGGAGATAAAGAGCCCGGCTCCAACGGTCAATTTTTTCATTAAAGCTATCCTGGTTAATTCTCAGTTCGCGGGTTTAGAGTACACCGGCACTGCGCAGAGCTTCGCGCACTGTTCCGTGATGTTCCGGAGATAAAGTTGTCAGTGGCAGGCGTATTCCGCCATCGACACGACCCATCTCCCGAAGAGCCCATTTCACCGGTATCGGGTTGGACTCCAAAAACAGGACTTTGTGCAATATTTGTATTCGCTGATCAATTGCCCTCGCAGTCACCGCATCGCCGGCCAATGCTGCTTCACACATTTGAGCTACAGCGGCAGGGGCTACATTGGCTGTTACACTGATATCGCCATGGCCGCCCAGGAGCATTAACTCTACGGCCGTACAGTCATCGCCAGAGTAAACAGCAAACCCTTCCGGCAAAGTATCTATTAAAACTTTAGCCCGCTCCAGGTCACCAGTAGCTTCCTTGATGCCCACTATATTGCCGATAAGAGCCAGGCGCTGCACCGTCTCTGGCAGCATATCGACCGCCGTGCGACCGGGCACATTGTAGAGAATCTGGGGTATAGAAACCGCCTTAGCGACCGCACGATAGTGTTGGTAGAGGCCTTCCTGGGTGGGTTTGTTGTAATAAGGTGTAACCAGCAGGCAAGCATCCGCACCGCATCTGGCGGCATTTTCCGTTAAATCAATCGCTTCAGCCGTAGAGTTGGCACCTGTTCCGGCAATAACCGGGATGCGACCAGCAACCTGATCCACAACCCGACGAATAACCTCAATATGCTCATTAAAGTCCAAAGTCGCGGATTCACCTGTAGTACCCACAGCTACTAATGCGCGGGTACCCTGCTCAATATGCCACTCAACAAGGTTGTGCAGGCTGTCCCAGTCCGGGCTTCCGTCTGCATACATTGGGGTGGCCAGGGCCACCATACTACCGGTTAACATCCTCACTCCTTATCTTTTGCACTCCACCCGGAATAGCACCGCCAGAGCCAGCTCAGTATGTTACTTAGGCCAGGGTATCTATGCCAGTGTGGTTAACTCGCCACTCTTCTGCGCTTCTTTTTCTTTTTACGTACTCCGAGGTAGACGTTTTCAGCGCCCTCCGGGCGAGTCTTAAAACGGCGGTGCACCCACATATATTGCTCAGGCATCTCACGAATACGGGCTTCGATAAACTGGTTCACCAAGATGGCATCCTGCAGTTCATCCCCGGAAGGGATCTGCTCTATGGGATCGTAGATTTTAAGACGATAACCTGAACCATCTTCGAGTCGAGTCACCACATAGGGCACTACCTTGGCCTTCCCGACCCGGGCAAACCGCGAAGTTCCTGTCACTGTTGCCGCGGGAACACCAAAGAACGGGGCAAATATCCCCTGTTTAATCCCGTAATCCTGGTCTGGAGCATACCAGACTGCACGCCCCCGCTGCAGGGCTCGCAGAACTCCGCGTACATCTTTGCGCTGGTAAACACTGCCATTCTCCGTATGACGTTCACGCCCCTTGCGCTGCATATAGTCATACACTGGGTTTTTGTGCGGTCTGTACATACCATCGAGAGTGATACTCATCCCCATCATGGCGGCGCCGAGTTCCAGAGTGGTAAAGTGCATAGCCATCAACAGGACGCCTTGCCCCTCAGCCTGGATAGCTTGCAGTGCCTCCAGTCCCTCGAAGGTAAACCGTTTCCTTAACCAAGTAGCAGAGCGAAACCAGGCCATCCCGGTTTCCATTAAAGCGATACCACTGGACTCAAAATTGCGCCGTAACAATTCTGTCCGTTCCCTCTCTCCCAGTTCGGGGAAGCACAGCGCAAGATTGCGCTCGGCAATGGTTCGGCGGCTGGTAGCCACCCTGAGCATCAAGCGCCCAAATCCACGACCTATAGCCAACTGCCAACGATAAGGCAATTGGGCAATCAAAAACCAAAGTGCGAAAAGCAGCCAGGTCAGCCAGTAGCGAGGATGCAGCAGCGCCGCGCGAAATCGGGGTTTTTCCATCAGATCTATTCAGGGTATGGCGCCGGGGCACCAACTAAGTCGGTTGAAAACGACGTAGTATACCCTATGAAGAGGTGGCGGGGCCCGCACCCCTGCCACTAACTAAGCATCAGTGCCGCAACAAAGTATCCAGCTCATCCACTGCGACACACCAATCCGAATCATCCAAAATAGCGCTCTCCAGAAACTCCCGCTGGTTTTCGGTCCAAAACGAGGCTGCAGAGAGCTTTTCATGGCGATGCAGGTAGTGCGTGACCAGGAATTCATGGATTTGCGCATCTTCAGACGCCAGTCCCAACTGGGAAAACAGGTCCTTCAGAGTGTGGTGCCCGGTGATTTCCATAACAATTTCCACTAACTACTCTCGCGCCATACTTTCAAGGCGCGTACCCCAATTATAGTTAGGCGCCCAGCCCTTTAAGGCGCCGGGTTGGGGTTATCTTGGTGAATAGCATCGATAGCGACCAATTGCTCATCATCCAAAGTGATCTCAGCGCTGGAAATATTGGAACGCAACTGCTCCATAGTTGTGGCACCAATAATATTCGAAGTAACAAATGGCTGATGATTCACAAATGCCAGCGCCATCTGTGCCGGATCCAGGCCAAACTGTCGGGCTAAATCTACATAGGCCTGGGTCGCCGCCAGAGTACGCTCACCAGCATAGCGCTGGAAACGTTCATAACGGGTGAGTCGCGCCCCCTCAGGCTTTTTCCCACCCAGGTACTTGCCAGACAAGACCCCGAATGCCAGAGGGGAATAAGCTAACAAGCCACACCTTTCGCGAATGGCAATTTCCGCACAACCAACTTCAAAAGCCCTGTTCAAAAGGTTGTAGGGGTTTTGAATCGACACGACCCGAGGCTTTCCATAGGCAATTGCCTGCTGCAGATATTCAAACATGCCCCAAGGGGTCTCATTGGAAATGCCAATATGGCGAACTTTCCCCTGCTCCACCAACTCCTCCAGCGCACCCAGTGTTTCAGCAATGGATACACCATCATCGCTGCCGTGGGAATAGTCCAAGCGTCCAAAGAAATTAGTCTGTCTCTCCGGCCAGTGGACTTGATAGAGATCGATATAGTCGGTGCGGAGACGCTTTAGGGAATCATCACAAGCCTGCAAAATCTGCTCGCGATTCAAACGGGGGCCCGAGCGGATATGGCCAACGCCCGAGTTAGCTGCACTGCGACCGGCTACTTTGGTGGCGAGAACAACCTGCTGCCGACCTCCACGTGCGGCCAACCAATTGCCGATATATTCCTCCGTTCGCCCCTGGGTTTCTGGCCGTGGCGGTACTGGGTACATTTCTGCACAATCAATAAAATTAACTCCCTGCGCCAGCGCATAGTCGAGCTGCTCAGCAGCTTCATTCTCACTATTCTGTTCACCATAGGTCATGGTGCCCAGGCAGATCTTGCTGACCTTCAGGCTGGTGGTGCCGAGTTGGCGATACTCCATTGAAAAGCCCCCATAAGCCGAAAAAGCGAATTATGCGGTTTTGAGAAGAAGAGTTGTAGGAAGAGAGTAAAGAAAGGGAGAAGCGGGCCCCTAAATAGAGCCCCGCTAGAAATCATTTGAAGTTGGCATCAACCAGAGGAGAGGTATCGGCATCGTAATCAATGCCATTCACACCAAACCCAAACAACTTGAGAAAGTCCGCCTGATAACCTTTAAAGTCAGTCAGGTCGAACAGGTTCTCAGCAGTTACCTCAGGCCACAGCTTTTCAATCTTAGCCTGGGTCTCAGGGCGCAACTCTTTCTCATCCATACGCAATCGGCTCACATCATCAAGACGCGGAGTATCGGTATAGAGTCCCTCGGTGTAGAGGCGGTAGAGCTGTTCGATACAGCCCTCATGAGTCCCCTCTTCTTTCATGATTTTGTAGACAAGGGAAATATAGAGCGGCATCACCGGAATGGCAGAACTGGACTGGGTAACTAACGCCTTCAAAACGGCAACGTTAGCCGCAGCCTTACCGCTATCGGTGATCGCTTTTGCCGCGCGATCGAGGTCTTCTTTAGCTTTACCGATAGTCGCATGACCATAAATCGGCCAGGTCAACTTTTCACCAATATAGGTGTAGGCCACTGTTTTGCAGTTATCAGCCAGGACTCCCGCATCGCCAAGGGCCTGCATCCATAGTTCCCAGTCTTCACCACCCATAACCTTGACGGTATTTGCGATCTCTTCGTCACTCGCCGGCTCCAAAGTAATATCGGAGATCTCCAGCTTGTCAGTGTTCAGATTCTTGGCAGTGTAAGATTTGTTAATGGGCTTGAGTACAGAGCTATACAGCTCACCGCTTTTCGGGTCTGTGCGACGCGGGGATGCCAAGCTGTAAACCACGAGATCAACCTGACCGAGGTCTTCTTTGATCATCTCTACAGTCTGGGCTTTCACCTCATCTGAAAAGGCATCGCCATTGATACTCTTTGCGTAAAGCCCCGCTTTGTGGGCCTCCTGCTCAAAAGCTGCGGAATTGTAATAACCCGCAGAAGCTGTGCGCTTTTCAGTAGGCGGCTTCTCGAAGAACACACCAAGGGTACTTGCGCCGCAACCAAAAGCAGCTGTAATTCGTGATGCCAGGCCATAACCTGTGGAGGCACCTATCACCAGCACCTTTTTGGGCCCATTTTCGACCGCTGGCTGGGACTGAATATACTCAATCTGCTCGCGTACGTTAGCAGCGCAGCCCTGCGGGTGGGCATTGGTACAAATAAAACCGCGTACTTTCGGCTGGATGATCATCCTTACAGTCTCTCCCTTCGTCTTTTGGGAATCGTTGTTACCTGATTACAGATACGCTGGTGGCGCTCCGGAGAACTCTCAACCCGAGGTCGTGAGTGCGACGCCTGGGTCAGGTTCGTGGGCCATTCTAATCTCTGTCGCCGAGGAGTCCCATAGCGGTATTTCCCACAATCCACATCTGGCGTCCAAAATATCTGCTATCCCGGCCAAAGCGGCCACTCCCCATTAAAAATCCAATCGATAAAGCGATATTTCCTGACTTTTCTGCACATAAAAGGGGCTACAGTGATTAATGTTGCGCCAAGTCGGTGCTGCTAATGGGTTTATTGACACATTTTTTCGGAAGAATTCATTGACTGGGATTTTTCTAGCTTGGCACGCGGTATGCAGTATCCCCAGTAAGCAGCCCACTGCTGCAATACGGTCGAGCCAGGGGTGGCTCAAGCGTTGTTCAACCTGAAGTAACTTAGGAAGGTCAGAGTGAAATACTATTCGCGACACTGTGTGAAACCCGGAGACCTCAATCCCGCTCAGCGCCTGTTCGGCGGACAGCTACTGTCCTGGATTGATGAGGAAGCGGCAATCTTTGCCGGCTGCCAGATGGGTACTCCGATGCTGGTCACCAAACTGATGTCGGAAATTGACTTCGTCAGCTCCGCTTGCTGCGGTGATGTGGTGGAGTTTGGATTCGAGGTGGTTGGTATCGGCCAAACCTCGCTCACAGTCCATTGCGAGGTTCGCAACAAACAGTCACAACAGCTGATTGTGCAAGTGGACCAAATTGTTTTTGTCGCGCTGGACGCAAATGGCAAGCCCACCCCTCATGCAAAGGCCGGCATGTCCCTGGAACAGGCCCGAATTGTTACTCAACAAGAGCGGGAGGTTCGCGAACGCAGAATTGCCAGCTGACTCTACCCCGGAGCAATAACGCTCTAGAGCAGTGAACCGGTGGCGGTATACTGACGCTTTGCACTAACCGCCATCGACTATGTTTGAACTGCGATTTCACACCCCCAAATCCTGGGCTCAAGTAGTGCTCGCCGACTTTGATCGATTCCTGCAGGACCATGCTGCCGCAGAGAAAAAGGCCTCCGGCATGGCGGTATCCATGTTCTCCCACTACCCCGACAAGCCCGTTTTAGTGGAAGCCATGATCAACCTGGCACTGGAAGAAATGAACCACTTCCGCCAGGTTATCAGGATTATGCATGATCGAGGGATCTACCAGGCACCGGATGCGAAAGATCCGTATATCAACGCCCTGCGCCAACTGATTCGCCGGGGGCCAGATGAATACTTGATGGACCGCCTGCTCACCGCAGCGATCATTGAAGCGCGGGGGTACGAGCGCTTTGGACTGGTGGCTGAGGCACTGCCAGCTGGCCCCCTGAAGACCTTCTACCGGGTCATCACCGATAGTGAAGCTCGCCACCACGAACTATTTGTCGAACTCGCGCTGGAGTACTTTCCCCGCGAAAAAGTGGAAGCGAGGCTATCTGAATTACTCGACGAGGAAGCCGCGATTACTGCCGCACTCCCACACCGCGCGGCATTGCATTAGCGGACCGTAATTCAACGCAATTCCTATTCCCCTCCAATGGTGTATCCTGGCGCCAATCTCTAGCCCGACGTAGAGGCGCCAAACATATGCAGACTTTCCTTCGCCAACACTGGTTCCGCCTGTTCTTATTGACCACATTTGCCATTACCTGGGCCTGGTCTGCCTGGGAACCCCTGCACCCCGATGACTGGTTGCTGGAGAACTACCTGGTATTTGCCGCTCTACCGGTCATTTTGATCAGTGCACGGAATTTTCCCTTATCGAATATCTCCTATACATTGATCACCATCTTCATGTGCCTTCATGTGATCGGCTCTCACTACACCTATGCCGAAACGCCTTTTGGCTACACCTTGCAGGAATGGCTGGGCTCCGATCGCAATATGTACGACCGCCTGGTGCATTTCAGCTTTGGCCTTCTCCTGGCGTATCCGGTGCGAGAGATTCTTGTGCGCCTGGCTCAGCTGCGTGGATTCTGGGCCTATTTCTTCCCGGTAGACGTGACTTTTGCGCTCTCTTCAATCTACGAAATCATCGAGTGGCAAGCGGCGAAAGCTGTCTCTCCAGAATTGGGCGCAGCCTTCCTCGGTTCTCAAGGAGATATCTGGGATGCGCAAAAAGACATGTTGCTGGCGGGGCTCGGCTCTATCACCACTATGCTGGTGGTACTCGCCCTGAACTTGTGGTTGAACTCCAACGCCTGGAGTGAGATTCGCAACAGTCTTAAGGCCCCCCCGGGTGACAGCGCCCTGGGAGAAACCCGATTGCGCCACTGGTGGAGTAATCGACGCGGCTAGAGTCCAACCTTATTTGGACAATGCATGATTTAGCGGTAAACGGGTTGTCTGCTTCATCGTCTCCATAACAAAACTGGAGCTGACATCAAACAGGTCGGCCTTGATCAGTTCCTTATAGAGACGATCGTAGCCAGGCATATCGGTGACTACCGCTTTGATCAGATAGTCCAGATCTCCACTCATGCGATGAACCTCAAGAATTTCAGCCACCCCCTGTACCAATTCGCCAAAACGGGCGGCCCACTGATCGTTGTGCTGATTGGTACGAATTGAGATATAGACTGTCAGCGGCAAGTTCAGTTTTTGCTGATCAAGGAGGGTAACTCTGTCACAAATCACCCCCTCATCCTCAAGACGGTGAATGCGGCGCCAGCACGCCGACTTGGACATCCCAACCCGCTCGGCAATATCCCCCACTGACAGGGTCGCATCAGCCTGCAACAGCTCGAGTATTGCCCTGTCCAGTTTGCTTAATCCTTCAGTCATCACTCAGTCCCCGCCTCGTCCAATCACTCACAATGAAGCGCTCTGGCACAGTTTTACGATTTATATCTAAATTTCGGTACAAGAATTCATAAATCTTATAATAACAGATACATTTAGAGACATTGTGTCAAGCATTCGGGACTAAAGTGAGCTCCACAAAACAGGGGAAAGGAAATCATGACAGACCTGATAAAGCACATCCGCGACTCGGTAATCGGCGATATGCAAGCAATCGTAACGCCATTTGGAAAACGTCCTCTGGTGTACGCCGATTACACAGCTTCCGGTCGTGCGCTGATATTTATCGAAGAGACTATCCGCCAGCAGGTACTGCCCTTCTATGCCAATACCCACAGCGAGAGCTCCTATACAGGTGCCCATACCACCGCGCTACGGGAGCAGGCCCGTGAAGAAATTCGTCAGGCAGTCAACGCCAGCGATAACCATAAAGTGATTTTTTGTGGTTCTGGTGCAACAGCCGCGATCAACAAATTGATCGATATTCTCAACTTGCGCCTGCCCGCAGACCTGGATAGGCAACACCAGCTCTTAAGTAGAATTCCCGAACATGATCGCCCGGTTATTTTTATCGGCCCATACGAGCACCATTCCAATGAACTCCCCTGGCGAGAGAGCATTGCCGACTTGATCGCTATTCCACTGGATCAAAGTGGCAGACTTGACCTTGAAGTGCTGGAATCAGAACTGCGTGCCCATGCCCATAGACCACTTAAAATCGGCAGTTTTTCTGCGGCCTCTAACGTAACTGGAATCAAAACAGATGTAGATGCAGTGACTGCACTCCTTAAAAAACACGGAGCTTTATCTTTTTGGGACTACGCCGCCGCAGCACCCTATGTGCAAATTAATATGCAAGGGCCAGCAACGCCGGATAGCCACTACCAAAAGGATGCCGTGTTTATCTCCCCGCACAAATTCATCGGGGGACCTGGCACCCCAGGTATTCTGGTTGTACACGAAGATCTGCTGAAAAATTCGGTACCTGCTACACCGGGAGGCGGTACCGTCCTTTATGTCACGCCGGAAGATCACCGCTATCTGGAAGACGCCGAGCGCAGTGAAGAGGGCGGCACCCCAGCCATTATCGAGTCGATCAGGGCCGGAATGGTCTTCAAACTTCAACAGACGGTGGGCACAAAAGAGATTGGTCGACGTGAAACCCAATTTTTACAGCGGGCACTGCAACGCTGGTCGAAGGAGAAGGCCATTGAGATACTCGGCAATACTGACTCCGCGCGACTATCCATCATCTCCCTGCGAATTAAATGGAACAATAAGGACCTTCACTACGGTTTTGTGGTGGCATTGCTCAATGACCTGTTTGGTATTCAGGTTCGCGGAGGCTGCTCCTGTGCCGGTCCCTATGGGCACGCTTTATTGGGCATCAATATGGCACACAGTAAATCCCTGGAAGAGCAAATCCTGCAAGGTCACAAGGTACTGAGGCCCGGCTGGATAAGGCTCAATTTTAACTATTTTATCAGCGAGGAAGTCTTTAAATACTTATTGGAGGCAGTAGCCTTGGTTGCTAAATACGGTTGGAGGTTATTGCCGTTTTATTATTTTGACCCACTCACCGGCGTATGGCGATATCAGGATAAGAAAATGAGCACATCGCTTGATATCTCTCAGCTGACATTTACCGAGGCAGATACAAAACGAGGACAGGAAAACCTGTGCAACTTAGATCTTAATGACTATTTAGCGATAGGGGAAAAAGAGCTTCGCAAGGCTGGTCGCGAAGCCCATTTCTACGATTTAAGGCTACCCGATGAGGCAGAATCCTTACGCTGGTTTGCCAGTCCCCGGGAAGCGGCCCAGGCACTTTAGGTGGAAGGCGAAGGGGCTACTACCGCAACAGCAACAGGGGCTGACGAGTTTTCAACAACATTTTAACGGTGATGCTTCCCATAAGAAGGTCATGCAAGCGGTTGTGGCTGAAAGCCCCCATTATGGTTAGATCAATCTGGTGCTCGGTTTGGTAGGCCACCAATGCTTCAACTGTATTGCCGGTAAGATTGCTGGCAGTACAGGCGAGCCCCGCAGAATCCAGTATTTCCGAGGCCTCAGCCAACAATTTCTCCGCAGTTTCGGCAGGTCCTACATAGACAAGATGACAGGAGAGTTCGCGAAACAGTGGGCTCTCTGCAACCATCGACAAAGCCTTGCGCGAGGCCTCACTGCCATCGTAGGCAAGCATCACCTTGCTGGGCTCTTTGAAGTCCCGATTGACCACGAGAATCGGCCTGTGTAGTGAGCGCACCACTGTCTCCAGGTGAGCACCGAGTCCCCGCTCGGAATCCCCGTGCTCTTCACCGCGAATTCCCAACACCAGTGCGCGAATGGAGTCTTCCATTTCCACCACTGATTCTGTCAGGCTATCGTGACGCTGGCAGGCTTTGATATTTTGCACACCGGCATCTTCGGCGCGACTGCGGGCGGCCTGTAGCATCAGTTTGCCCTGCTGCACCATCAACTGCGCCCGCTGCTGCTCCAGCGCAGTTAACTCTTCCAGCAATTCTTCCTGGCTTCCCAGGCCGATACTACCGGTAAAATCGGTTACAGCAGGGACACTGCTTCTTTCGATGTTGTGCAACAGCTTTAACGGTGCTTGCAGGCTCCTGGCCAGCCAGGCCGAGTAATCACACACCGCTCCAGTGTAATGAGAGCCATCGATACAAGAGAGTATCAAGGGAGTGTTCTCGTTGTTATTTTCGCTGTTGCTGACGGCCATCAATGTCCTCCAAGAACCCGCTCTATTTCCTCGGGCTTATCGTGTACGCCGAAACGGTCGACGATCGTTTCACTGGCTTCATTCAGTCCTACCAGCTCAACTTGTGCTCCCTCGCGGCGGAACTTAAGCACCACCTTATCCAGCGCATTAACCCCGGAAACATCCCAGAAGTGCGCGCGATTGAGGTCGATCACCACCGTATCCACCACCTCTTTGAAATCAAATGAAGCGGTAAACTTATCGGCTGAATTGAAAAATACCTGCCCAATGACCTTGTAAGTGCGGCGACTCTGCTTTTCATCCAGGGAGCTGCTCACATACATAAAGTGACTGACTTTGTTGGCAAAGAAGAGCGATGCCAACAGCACACCGACAAATACACCATAGGCCAGGTTGTGAGTCCACACTACCACAACCACAGTCGCCAGCATTACCAAATTTGTAGAGAGTGGGTAGTGCTTCAGGTTGCGGATGGAACTCCAGTCAAAGGTGCCGATAGAAACCATAATCATGACTGCCACCAGCGCCGCCATGGGGATCACCGCAACCCAGTCACTGATAAACACTACCAGGGTCAGCAGACCGATACCGGCCACCAGAGTGGAAAGACGGCCGCGGCCACCGGATTTTACATTAATAACAGACTGGCCGATCATGGCACAGCCAGCCATACCGCCCAGGGTACCCGCAGCAATATTGGCAATACCCTGACCTTTACACTCTCGGTTTTTGTCACTGGTAGTATCGGTCAGGTCGTCGACAATCGTCGCCGTCATCAGGGATTCCAGCAAGCCCACAACGGCCAGACCTGCGGAGTAGGGAAAGATAATCTGTAAGGTTTCAAAGTTAAGCGGAACTTCTGGCCAGAGGAAAACAGGCAGAGTATCCGGCAGCTCACCCATATCGCCGACAGTGCGAATATCCAATCCCATAGTCACTGCCACTGCGGTGAGGAGCAGAATACACACCAGCGGTGATGGCACAGCTTTGCCGATCACGGGAATATAAGGGAACAGGTAAATAATCCCCAGACCGGCCGCAGTCATTGCATAGACTTCCCAGGTGCCGCCGATCAATTCCGGCATTTGCGCCAGGAATATCAATATTGCCAGGGCATTGACGAACCCTGTCACCACAGCCCGGGAGACAAAACTCATTAAGCTGCCCAGCTTCAGGTAACCCGCAATAATCTGCAGCACCCCCGTCAATAAGGTTGCCGCAAGCAGATATTGCAACCCGTGTTCTTTCACCAGGGTCACCATCAGCAGAGCCATGGCCCCGGTGGCAGCGGAGATCATTCCCGGGCGACCGCCGACAAATGCAATCACAACGGCGATACAGAAAGAGGCGTAGAGTCCGACCCTGGGGTCAACGCCCGCGATAATCGAGAAAGCAATGGCTTCGGGTATCAAAGCCAGGGCCACTACCAGGCCGGCGAGAATATCCCGACGTATGTTGCCGAACCAGTCGGCTTTGGTCGATGAGAGCAGCGAAGGAAACATAGGAGACAGCTAATTAAATTGAGATTGATCAAAAAAAGGCCGCGCACTCTACCATAAACGGCAGCAACCCCGCATGGCGCAGCCTCCCTCCCCCCACTTTTCCTCTAACAAATAGTGGAACTGTCCACTGCCGTCCGACCGCAGACAAGGCGGACACCGGACACTTTTTGCGGACACCCTCAAGAAAACAAGAAAATACAAAAATATAAAAAAATCCATTTATTTCAATAAGTTAAATAACATTTAGCTATTGGCATGCTTATTGCGATACCCCTCCTAACAAGCAGATTCTTAACTCTGAATCCAAATTTCCAAAAGCCTGCATCCAAATAGCAATGACAGGCAAAACAGTAAGAGAAACGGAAAGCCGCAATGATTAGAGATACTTCCGGACAAGATACCAAGATAGAAGCCGTGCCGGTTTGGAAGAACAAAAAGGTCGTCAAAGCCTCAGTATTTGCCGGTTTGACAGTGGCATTCCTGACCTGGGGTATCAGCTCCTGGCACAGCAATAGCTCCGTCGACAGCACCCTCTCCCTGCATCAAATCAATATCGCCCAGGTCCAGCGAGGAGACCTGGTGCGGGATCTGGTGGTTCAGGGCCAAGTGGTCGCCGCAAATAGCCCCACGCTTTTCAGCCCGGCCCAGGGCATTGTGAAGTTTGCAGTGAAAGCTGGGGATACCGTTGACGAAGGGCAATTGCTGGCCACCGTCGACAGCCCGGAACTATCCAATCAGCTGGCCCAGGAAAACGCCCAACTCAACCAGCTGACGGTGAACTTACAGCGCCAAAAAATCCAGGCCAAACGCCAGCATATGGAAAACCAGCAAAAGGCCGACCTGGCCAAAGTCAACCTCACCGCTGCCAAGCGGGAGATGAGACGCGCTGAGTTGTCGATGGAAAAGCAGATTATCTCGCGGCTGGACTTTGAAAAAACCAAGGACGATATGGCCCGCGCCCAGCTGGAATACGAACAAGCCGTACAAAATGCGGGACTGGAAAAAGAATCACTGACCTTTGAAACCCAGAATCTGGAACTCCAGGTTTCACAACAACGCCTTCAGGTAGAAGAAACTGAGCGCCGAGTGCGCGAGCTGAACATTATCTCACCGGTCAACGGCACCGTTGGTAGCTTAGCTGTGGCGCAGCGCAGCGCTGTGGGCGCCAATACGCCGCTTATTACAGTCGTCGATCTCACCAGTTTCGAGCTGGAGGCCAAGGTGCCGGAAAACTATGCCGATGACCTGGGCATCAGCATGGCTGTGGCAATCAATCTCAGTGGAAAAGAATTACCCGGGGAAATTACCGCAATCTCCCCTGAAGTCATAAACGGCCAAGTGGTTGCTCGGGTCCGTTTTACTGAGGGCCAGCCGAAAAAGCTGCGACAAAATCTCCGTCTCACCGCCCGCATACTGCTGGAAAACCGCAATAACGTACTGCTGGTCAAACGCGGTAGCTTTCTCGATCAAAGCGGTGGCAACCATGCCTTTCGTTTGAACAGCGAACAACAGGCGGAGCGAGTTTCCATCCAGATAGGCGCCTTTGGTTTAAAACAGGTGGAGATTGTCTCAGGCCTACAAGAGGGAGACAGAATCATTATCTCCTCTTCGGAGGAACTCGAAAATGCCCAGCTGGTTGCGCTAACAGATTAACCCCGAATTCAAATTGGAGCTCGGTATAGCTCCTTAATAAATCAATCAAGAATTTAAAGTTTAAGAAAAAGGGAATATCGCAATGTTGAAAATGAACAATATCCGTAAAAGTTTCCGTACCGATACTATCGAAACTCATGCGCTGCGCGATTTCAGCCTTGAAGTTAAAGAGGGTGAGTTTGTTTCTGTAACCGGTCCCAGTGGCTCCGGTAAAACCACCTTTCTCAATATCGCCGGCCTGCTAGAAACGCCCACCAGTGGAGAATACCTGCTCGACGGTGAGAATGTCAGTAATCTCAATGATCGCCAGCGCTCACATCTGCGTAACGAAAAGATAGGCTTTATTTTCCAGGGGTTTAACCTGATTCCCGACCTGACCTTATTTGACAATATCGACGTTCCCCTGCGCTATCGTGGTTTCAATGCAAAAGAACGCCGCAAGCGTATTGAAAAAGTGCTCGAGCAGGTAGGTCTTTCTGCACGCGCCAAACACCTGCCGGCACAGCTCTCCGGTGGACAGCAGCAACGTATCGCTATCGCCCGCGCTTTAGCTGGCGAACCCCGCTTTCTGCTTGCGGACGAGCCCACCGGCAACCTCGACTCCCTAATGGCCCGCCAGGTAATGGAGCTACTGGAGTTTATTAACGAGTGGGGAACCACCATCGTGATGGTTACCCACGATCCAGAACTCGCTCGCCGTGCTCATCGTAACATCCAGATTGTGGATGGACAGGTTTGTGATTTACGTGCAGTCCCCGAGCAGCCTGCTGCCGTTACTGCTTAAGGAGTCGCAACATGTTTGGATACTATATTTCCCTGGCTTTACGCAGCCTGCGCGGTACGCCAATTTTAAGCGGCTTGATGATCTCTGCTATTGCAGTGGGCGTCGGAGCCTCCATGACTGTACTCACCCTCAACTATATGATGTCGCAAAATGCACTCAAGCATAAAGATGACGTTCTTTTCGCTGTGCAGTTGGATGGTTGGAACCCCAAGGAAACTGCCAATACAGCCAATGAGATACCCTGGCAACTGACTTACCAGGATACACAAGCGCTTCTGCGCTCAGATATTCCAACTCGCCAGGTTGCCATGCATCGCTTCGGGTTTACGGTTCAACTTGAAAATTCCTCGATGCGCCCTTTTACCGCATCTACCCGCGTCACTACGCGCGATTTTTTCTCCCTTTTTGATGTGCCTTTTATTTACGGTGGTACCTGGGAAAATGAAGCGGACACTTCTCACGTAGCAGTTGTTGTTCTATCCAGGTCGACGAATGACAAATTGTTTTCTGGCGAAGATAGTGTAGGCAAAACTATCATCCTAAATGGCGAGCCCTTTATCGTTGTTGGCGTTATTGATCACTGGGAGCCTGCTCCTAAAGTTTATGACCTTAACAACAGTGCCTTTGGCAGCGCCGAAAAACTGTTTGTGCCTTTCGGACTACACAGGAAACTGGAAATATACAGCTGGGGAAACACCAATGGGTGGAAAAATGGTGAAGGCCATGGTTACGAGGGGTTCCTACAAAGTGAGGATATTTGGATACAGTATTGGGTCGAGATAAATAGTAGTGACCAAAAAGCTCAATATGAAGATTTCCTGACTGCATATATTAATGGTGAAAAAACACAAGGGCGCTTTGAACGACCATTAAAATTCGCCCTGAGCAAGCCCTCTGAATGGCTGGTTCTTAACGAAGTCCTCAGAGATGATAACCGTGTATTGGGCTGGATATCTCTGGCTTTTTTATTAGTTTGCGTCATCAATGCTGTAGCTTTATTGCTCGCTAAGTTTTTGCGTAAAGCACCCGAAGCAGGTGTCCGTCGTGCCCTGGGAGCGAGCAGAGGCGCTATATTTACCCAACACTTAATTGAAAGTTCTGCCATTGGAGTGATCGGTGGTATCGCCGGAATATTTATTGCGGTCATGGGTATTAGTGGAATCCGCTACCTAGCCATGGGCCAAATGGATACTGTAGCTACGATGGATTGGGTAATGATGATTGCAGCCATAGGCCTCGCTTTGATTGCAAGCCTACTCGCAGGAATCTATCCCGCTTGGCGTATCAGCCGTACCAACCCCTCTATTTATCTGAAAACCCAGTAAGGCCGAATCATGTTGGAATTGAAACCTATGTTGTCTGCCCTCTGGCGCAACAAAATCTCAGCAATGTTAATCGCTATGCAACTAGCATTAACACTGGCGATCATCAGTAATATTGTGGTTATTGTACAGGATCGCATTGGCAAGATAACACGACCGACAGGTATTGCCGTGGAAGAAATTATTGCTATAAATGTTATGGCAATCCCCCAGGATTATGACATGATCAGTGCAGTACCTTCTGATTTAAAATTGCTACGCGAACTTCCCCATGTCAAGGATGCATCTGTTACACAGCAAGTACCCTTATCACAATCAGGATCTGCTGGCGTATTTTACACGCAGCCAAATCAGGAAATCGGTGGGGTCGTCTCCAACCGTTACAATACAGATCCACACTTTATTAATACTCTAGGTCTTAATTTAATTGCGGGTCGAAATTTTACAGATGTGGAAATGCAGTATTTTGACCCTAATGAAATTAGGGAAATGTCAGTTGCCATTATCACTAAGCAGTTCGCTGAAAAACTGTACCCTAACCAGGACCCTATAGGTAAACCTTTATATGATGGTAACAACCATCCAATAGAAATCATTGGTGTTGTCGAGAGACACCTGGGAGCCTGGGTGGGATGGTCAAATGCAGGTAATGTAGCCTTTTTTCCCGTCGTTAGAAACACACAAGATATAAACTATTTAGTTCGGACTGAACCAGGAAAGTTGAATGACGTATTGAGGGTATTAGAGGATAAGTTATCTGAACGTGACCCACAAAGAGTAATAAAAACAAAAGTGCTTACAGAGTATGTCGCCCGCAGTTATGCCCGCGATAATTTAATGGTTAAAGTCCTAACTATTGTTGCAGCCATGTTGAGTTTTATTGTAGCTCTTGGCATTGTAGGCCTAACCATATTCTGGATTAATCAAAGGGCCAAGCAAATTGGTGTTAGACGTGCATTAGGGGCCACCCGTACCAATATCAGCCGATATTTCCTTATAGAAAACGGAATGATAGCGAGCCTGGGTATCACAGTTGGCAGTGCAGCAGCACTAATTGCCAATCAATATATGGTTCGCGATTACTCACAGCCCACTTTAACAATTGCACCCCTAGTTGTTTGTGCATTACTGGTACTTTTAGTCAGTCTTGCAGCTGCACTTGCCCCAGCGTTACGAGCAGCGAATATATCACCGGCAACAGCCACCCGAAGTATTTAAATAACAACCTTGAGGGGGTGACCTACTTACTCACCCCCTAGCAAGGGTCAATTTTTTTCATTCATTTTTCATTGTTTATCCATCGCGCTCAACGGATATGCCCAGCCCCCATCAAAATAAATAATAAGGACATTCATCTTGTTTAAAAAAATATCTTCTTTCTTTTTTATGGGGCTAACCTTCCTAAGCCCAAACTCACAAGCGGAAAAGCATCCGGTTATTGCTGGCCCAATAGCAACTGAAGAACTAGTACAACAAATCACAAGAGCTGACCAACGCTTATTTGATGCGTTATTCAATAATTGTGATCTAAGTGAAGCACAAAACCTGGTGACCGATGACTTTGAAATGTACCATGACAAGTGGGGTCAAACGGCGAAGTCTGGAGAAGAGTTTGTCAAGGCCATTACCAATATGTGTAAACAGCGTGAAAATGGAAGTGGCATTCGTGCACGTCGTGAATTGGTAATCGAGAGCTCTAAAGTCTACCCCGTTAACCATTATGGTGCTATTCAGTCCGGTACCCATCGATTTTATGGCATCAATGACGACAATTCTGAAGTCTTACGAGAAAGTTCTCAGTTTACTCATCTCTGGAAACAGGTTGATGGTAAGTGGCAGCTCGCAAGGGTACTCAGCTTCGACCATAAACCCGCTGAGTAACATATCGGCCACTAACTCTCCCAGATCTATTTGTGGCAGGGAAAACCTGCCACAAGCATTCCCCCTCGCCACCAACACATTGCATAATAGGCGCCTTAATAGCGTGTCTTAGAAACTATGGACAAAGTACTTATTATTGACGACAACAGCAGTATCGTTTCCGCTCTGGAGATCCTGTTGTCCCTGCATGACTTGCAGCCACTTTGTGCGATTACTCCTCAAGCCGGATTACAATTGCTACGAGAGAACAGCGATATAAGCCTGGTTATCCAGGATATGAATTTCACCGCTGATACAACCTCTGGGGAAGAAGGCAAAGAGCTGTTCTTTGCGATTCGGGAAATAAATCCGGACCTTCCAATTATCCTGCTGACCGCTTGGACCCAACTGGAAATGGCAGTCGAGTTAGTCAGAGCTGGGGCCGCTGATTACCTGAGCAAACCCTGGGATGACAATAAACTAATATCCACAATTAACAATTTATTGGAGCTGGGAGAATTACAAAAGCGCCAGCAGGCATCCCAGCAACAGGCTTTGAATGCTCGACGCCAATTACGGGAAGACTTTCTACTACAAGGCATAATTTACCGCAGCGATAAAATGCAAAAGCTGCTGGAGATGGCCACTCAAGTAGCGAAATCTGAAGTTCCCATCCTGATCACCGGACCAAATGGAGCCGGTAAAGAAAAGATTGCTGAGATCGTTCAAGCGAACTCTTCATCGAGAGAAGGGCCTTTTATTAAAGTTAATGTAGGTGCACTACCAGAAGATCTGATGGAAGCAGAGCTGTTCGGTGCCGAACCCGGTGCCTATACCGGCGCCGGCAATCGGGCACGGGAGGGTAGGTTTGAAGCCGCCGATGGCGGCACCTTATTTCTCGATGAAATTGGCGAGCTCTCACCTAGCGGCCAGGTGAAACTACTACGCGTACTACAAACCGGAGAATTCCAACGTTTAGGCAGCAGCCAAACCCGCAAAACCAAAGTTCGGGTAATCAGTGCTACCAATAGGGATCTCCACAAGGCTATTGAGGAAGGCAAATTTCGCCAGGATTTATTTTATCGACTCAATGTTATAGAACTGCGCCTTCCGCCACTGCATGAACGCCCTGAGGACATCCCCCCCCTCGCAATGAGCTTCCTCGCGGAAAGTGGCAACTCAAAAAAGCTATCTCCTCAAGCGTTAAACGCCCTTACTCGCTATCATTGGCCCGGCAATGTGCGAGAACTTCAAAATGTTATGCAGCGAGCAGCCGTCTTAAGCCAAGAGGACACTATCGATGAAGCCGTCCTGGCACTTCCTGAGCAAACGCCAACCGATAAAGTGGAAGTGAGTTTTGAGCCCAGCCGTGAGTTGCTACAGGAGACTCTCTCCAATTGTAATGGCATTATTGCCCAGGCCGCACGAGAACTCGGTATGAGCCGTCAAGCTTTGTACCGCCGTCTGGAAAAACACGGTATACCCTATTGATGTCGAAATACTTTTCTCTTGAAGGCCGCCTTATCGTAACAGCGGCCCTTCCTTTAGTTGTCGGTATCACCATTTCCTGGCTCGGTACCCGGGCAGGCTTTAGTCCATCACTCTCTTGGTCAGCTGGACTTATAGTTTCAATACCATTATTAATTGGACTCATGCGCCAAACACTTGCCCCTCTGACTAACACCCTCAAATCACTACAAAATGGTCTGCTAAATTTTCGTGATGGCGACTTCTCAATCTCCCTTGTACACCCCAAAGACAACGATCTTCGTCAAATAACGCTGCTATACAATGAAATTGGCGAGCACTTACGTAAAGAACGTGCCCATATTTATCAACGAGAATTGCTTTTAGACACCGTTATCCAAACCTCTCCGCAAGCGCTCTTACTGGTGGACCAAAGCGATCGTATTATTTATTCAAACAGTAGTGCCAAGCAGCTACTCAATAACGGAAAGCCTTTACAAGGGCTACTTTTACAAAAACTTCTACCTAACAGCCCTAAAGAAATAGCTAGTGCCATTAAAAGCTGGAAAAATGGGCTTTTTAATTACTCCGATGCTAATGGCTCACACTCCATGCACATCGGAAACAGTACTTTTGTACTTAATACACAAAAGCATCGTCTAATTGTCTTGCGTGAAATGACTCGCGAGCTGACCCGTGCGGAAGTAGAAGTTTGGAAAAAAGTTATCCGTCTGATCAGTCATGAGTTAAATAACTCTCTAGCTCCCATTTCATCTCTCGCACACTCAGGAAAAATGCTGATAACAAAGCCTGGCAAAGAACAGGCTCTGGAAAAGGTATTCGATATTATTGCAGATCGCTGCAAACACCTGACAGAATTCACTCAAGGCTACGCTTCTTTTGCTAAGCTACCAGCCCCAAGCTGCGAGACAGTGACCTGGCAAGAGTTAATTAATCGAATAATGCCAATTCAACCTTTTTCACTGAAAGGCTCTCTGCCTGACGAGGCCGGTTATTTTGACCCGATCCAAATAGAGCAGGCACTACTGAACTTAATTAAGAATTCACGAGAAGCAGGCAGCGATGTTGACGATATTGAACTTGAAGTTAGCATCGATAGCTTCGGCCAGAAACTGGTACTCTCCGATCGCGGCTGCGGTATGAGTGAGAAAGTGCTTGAACAGGCACTACTTCCGTTCTTTTCAACGAAAGAACAAGGGGTGGGCTTGGGGTTGGCACTATGCCGGGAAATTATTGACGCACATGACGGGCAGATCCAACTTTTGAACCGTTCCGGTGGAGGCTTACAAATCTGTCTCTGGCTACCATGGAAAAAAAGAAAAAACTAAACTTGGCGGAACGAAAAACTCAAAAAGTCAGCGTGCTGGAAAATCTATTTCAATTGTTTTTTTGAAAACTTCCAAAAGATTAAATAAGCGTCACACTTTAGTTTAAATTCACACAAAAATTTCATGAATTTATTGCGGCCTATTCATCTATAAACGTCATTCCTCTGTAGCTGATAATAAAAAACCTAAGCTGCCATAGCTCGAAACCCAACTATTTTAATATTCTTTATTTGTGTTGGGCTTCGAAAGCTGCCTTAAATTTATTTCGGAATGCACAAGAAGGGATCATGCTAAAAATAAACAATTTGCTGTCCGCCGGCACGCTCGCTCTGAGCCTGATGGCAGCCAATGCCCAGGCTATTAATTCACATCAAAAAGGTGGTGATCAAGTCGACCTGGTCATTGCTAATGAAGCCAAATTAATTGATATGCTCAAGCGCTCTGGACGTATCAGCCAAGATGCAACTATTGCGGAAGCTGAAAGTACTTTGCGTAACTATTTAAAGGAGCGAGCTACACATAGCATTAATCCGGCTCAGGACCTCTCCAGTGATACCGTAAGAATGATGAGCGAAGCCCGTGGAGGACATAAACATCCTCGGTTGCAAAGGGGAAAAGGATCGCTTCATCGCAACCATGGCAGCCGCCACCCTAGAAACATTCAACTTGAGAGCTACGACGGTGAAGCCCAAACTGCACGGGTTCTCGCTATTTTGATGGAATTTCCAGATTTTCCCCATAACAGCATCGAGCCCGGGGAAAGTGATATGTACTACGCGGATTACGCCGCTGAACATTACGCTGACTTGCTTTTCTCCCAAAACGGCTTTGAAGGTCCCAGTGGGGAAAACATGCTATCCATGCAGCAGTTTTACTGGCAGCAATCCGGTAACAGCTACTCAGTTGAAGGCTCTGTAGCAGGTTGGTATATGGCCAGCCAACCAGCAGCTTATTACGGCAATAACACCGATGGAGATGCTCGCTCCCTAATTCGTGAGGCCCTGGAAGCTGCAGCTGCCGACCCCACAGTAGACCTGTCAGATTTTGATATTGAAGACCGTTACGACTTGGATGGTGATGGCGATTTTTGGGAAGCAGATGGTTTAGTAGACCACATCATGATCTTCCACTCCTCGGTTGGTGAAGAAGCTGGTGGCGGGCAACTGGGTGAAGACGCCATTTGGTCTCACCGTTGGAATCTTGGCGGAGTCTATTCACTTGAAGGGACTACTGCGGAGGTAGATTACTGGGGCGGCACTATGGCTGCTTATGATTACACCATTCAGCCGGCGGACGCCGCTGCAGGGGTTGTCAGCCATGAATATGGCCATGACCTGGGCCTGCCCGATGAATACGATACCGATGGAAGCGGTCGTGGAGAACCAGTCTCCTACTGGTCCATTATGTCCAGCGGTAGCTGGGCTGGTGTAACTCCGGGTGCAGAACCCACAGGCTTTTCCGCATATGCCAAGGAGTACCTGCAACACAACCATGGCGGAAACTGGCTTCACGGTGAAACTATTGCCCTGGATGAAATTCCTCGCCGCGGTATCGAGTTGCTACTCGATGAAGCAGTTCATAAGGGTACCAATAACGATGCAATCCGAATTGACCTGCCCGCAAAACAAGAGATAGTTACCGAACCCAGCAGTGGGGAATACGCCTACTTCAGTGGTAGCGGCAACAACCTGCAAAACTCTATGACAATATCTGTTGATCTGAGCAATGCAGAAACAGCAAGCCTCTCTTTCAAAGCCTGGTACGACATTGAGCTGGATTGGGATTACGCAGCGATCATGGTAGATTCCGGTGATGGCTTTGTCTCCATTCCTGGTTCAATAACTACAGATACCAACCCTAATGGCACTAATCCTGGCCACGGCATTACTGGCAGCTCTGAAGGCTGGATTGATATTGACTTCGACTTAAGTGCTTACAGCGGGCAAGAAATTAGCCTTTCGCTTGCCTATATTACTGATGGCGCCGTAGCGAATTCAGGTCTTTTTGCCGATGACATCACCATCGAAATTGATGACACAACGTTCCTTTTCGATGATGCTGAAACTGATGGCAACTTCAGCCTTGCAGGCTTTAGCCGAAACCCAGGCTATCTCGAGCACGATCACTACTACTTACTCGAATGGCGCACGCATCGCGGCGTTGATGCCGGATTGGCGCACGTGAATGTAGCTGGCAAGATGCTCACTTTCACAGAAGGCCTCTTGGTTTGGTACGTAGATTCCAGCTACGATAATAACTGGGTTGGCGTACACCCAGGAAACGGCTTCCTTGGAGTTGTTGATGCTGACCAGAATGTATTGAGATGGAGTGATGATTCCGTTGCCAGTACCCGTTATCAGGTTCACGATGCCACATTTAACATCGAAAGAGCCGACGATATGGTTCTGGATTTACTCGAGGACTACGGCATACTCCTAAGTGACATTCACAACCGCCGCTACCCGTTGTTTAACGACACACGGAGCTATAGCAGTGAAGAAATACCAGACGCCGGCCGCGCTATCACACCTTACGGCTTAAAGGTTCGGGTCGTATCTCGCAGTGGAGATAAATCTGTAGCCAAAATACGCGTAACCAAATAAAAGAAGAAAAATCAGGCGGCGCCTTTATGGCGCCGTCTCCAATTTAACAAAATAGAATAAAATCACCGCTCAAAACAAAGCCTTTAATTCGAGCAAAACTCCCGTCTCCAACTAACCTGAATGCCAGAAACCTTTTTAATCATTCAGGCATTCATTTATGAAAAAGCCTCTAGACAATTCCCGTCGCCACTTTCTTAAGCTTTCAGGGACATCACTACTTTTAATTCCTGCCACATTTATTGCAGCATCCTCTGCACAGGCCCAAATCAAAGCGCAGAAGGACAAAGTAAATTACCAAGATACCCCCAAGGACGGGAAAAAGTGCGCGGACTGTCAGCTGTTTGAGCCCCCCAATGCCTGCCTGGTTGTGGAGGGCGATATCAGTCCCGAAGGATGGTGCAGCTTATTTGTACTAAAACAGGGTAACCCCGTTTCAAATTAAGCCGGTACCCGCTGTTCACCGCGCAACTTAATCACATCTGCACGGGGCGGCAGGCCAAACATGCGGCTGTACTCACGACTGAAATGAGAGGGGCTCTCATAACCAACACGGTAACTGGCGGAAGCCGCTTCCAGCCCCTCAGTCAGCATCAGTCGGCGCGCCTCGTGTAAACGCAGCTTTTTCTGAAACTGCAGCGGAGACATACGGGTGATCTGCTTGAAACTGTGGTACAGAGATGACTCACTCATATTGGCTTGATCCGCCAAGTCACTGATCCGCAGAGGCTCCGAAAAGCGATCTTTGAGCACCTCAATCACCCGGGACACGCGATTTGCCTGGCTATCAGCCATTGCGAATTTACGCATTCGCGCTCCGATTTCCCCCATCAAAGCTCGATAGATAATCTCACGCCGTGCCAATGGTGCCAGTATGGGGACATCTTTGGGGCTATCCAGTAAAGACACCAGCCGGTTTAGTGCGTCGAGCATACCGTAGTCCATTTTGGTCAGGCACAGGCCGCAGCTCACTTCAGGGCAGTCATATCCGGCCTCCACACCCGGCGCCTTATCCCCAAGCTCCATAACCAGATCGGCGACTTCTTGTGGGTCAATGGTTATCTTTACGCCGAGAAATGGCGTTTCCAGAGAGGCGTCTTCAACACGGCCCAGAATCGGTAAATGTACAGAGGTGGCCACATAACTCAAAGGCATATAGGAGATTTCCCGGTCCCCCAACTCCAGAGTCTTTCGCCCCTGAATAATAAAATTCAGGGAAGGTGTATACACGGTTGCCGCACAGGCACCCGGTTCATTGCAGCGGATCAGGGAGAGACCTCCCAGTGCTGTTTCATTTAATCCCTGCTCCGGCGCCTGACGCATCACAGAGCCAATCAGTTTCTGCCTTATAGACTCCATATCCACAGCGACTGAATTGGGTTCCGCTCTGTTTTCAATGCTCATATGCTCCCCTCGTGCCCGCTACCATGTTCACGCCTTAAAACGAAGTGGCACACAGTATACGGAGTTTTAGGCAATTTCAGGCCAGTTTTGCAGGATTAGGCAATCACTCTGCAGTAATAGGTAACAGTGACCGATGCGCCCCTTAAAATCAATGTAATATCTTAGTCAGCAATTGAGACAACTAGTTATATATCCAGTTCTTTAAGTATCCTCTTGAATGCGCCTCATCTAACTTAAAAGCACTCTTAACGCAGAAATAGGCAATCAATTAACAGTTCCTGAATACCGCCGACACCTTGGCCACCGCTAGAGTTACGCCCTTACTGGGAGAAGCACCCAATAGCCCTTCCCCTCCGTAGCAAAGGGAGTACACGCGTTATGGTAAGAAAATTAACGACAGTTCTATTCGGCGTATCCGCACTGGTGCTCGCCGGCTGCAATAGTGATGAGCCGAGCGGTCAGCAGCCCCCTCCTCCCGCTGTTGAGGTAGCCCAGGTATCCGCAGGAGCCACGACCTTGTGGCGCAGCTTTACCGGCCGAGTGGCAGCGCCTGAAACCGTCGAACTGCGCCCTCGGGTCAGCGGCTATATCGATAAAGTTTCCTTTGTTGAGGGAACCCTGGTTAAGCAGGGCGATGTCCTGTTCACTATCGACCCCCGCCCTTACAAGGCTCGCGAGCGCGCAGCCCGGGCTGACCTGGCCCGAGTTCGCAGTGACCTCTCCTACAGCGAAAAGCAAGCCGGCCGAGCCAAACAACTGCTCAACAGCAAGGCAATCTCCCGTGAGGAATACGATCGACGTATCGCTTCACGAGATTCGGCCCGAGCGGCCCTTAGCGCTGCCGAGGCGGCACTGGAAAATGCCCGGTTAGACCTTCAATACACCGAAGTTAAAGCACCTATAAGTGGCCGAGTAAGCCGCGCCCTGGTCACTCAAGGCAATCTCGCCAATGCCGACAGTACTCTGCTGACAACGCTGGTCTCTGTCGACCCAATGTACGTGTATTTCGAAAGTGACGAACAGACTTTTGCTAAGGGCCGCAGCTTACTCAATAGAGTGCAAAAGCCTGCTGTGCGTATAGGCCTCGCCGGTGAGCAAGGGTATCCACACAGTGGAGAGTTGGACTTTATTGATAACCGCCTGAACAGCCATACCGGCACTATTCAGTTCCGCGCTGTGGTTAACAACAGGGACGGCTTTTTCAGGCCGGGGCAATTTGCCCGGGTGGAAATGCCGATTGAAGAGGTTTCACAGGCAGTTTTAATCAATAGCAAAGCGGTTCTTACCGATCAGGACCGCCGCTATGTCTACATCGTCAACGACAGTAATGTCACCGAAAAACGCCCCGTGGTCGCTGGCCAACGCCAAGGTGATCTTGTGGTTATCCGCAGCGGCCTGGAGCCCGGCGAGAAAATTGTGGTGAATGGCCTGCAAAAGATTTTCTTCCCGGGCATGCCCGTCGCACCGGAAATGGTGGCCATGCAGGAGCAGGTAAAGGCGACCCAAGTCGCTGGCCACTAAACAAAGAGCAAGGGGCTTGCCGAAGTGAGCCCATACATTCAGCTAATCCTATCAATGGAATCCGAGCGGCTGACTAAGTCGCTCTCGGAGTAGCAGTATATGAATTTTTCCCGTTTCTTTGTCGACAGACCGATATTTGCATCCGTGTTGTCGATCATTATTTTCGTCGTCGGCCTGATCAGTATTCCCTCACTGCCGGTCAGCGAATATCCCGAAGTTGTGCCTCCCAGCGTGCAAGTGAGTGCCCGCTATCCCGGTGCCAACCCTAAGACGATTTCAGAAACTGTTGCCACGCCGCTGGAAGAAGCGATTAACGGCGTGGAAAATATGATTTACATGAAGTCAGTGGCAGGTAGTGACGGCACCCTGACTTTGAACGTAACCTTTGAATTGGGCACCGACCCGGACCAAGCCCAGGTACAGGTGCAAAACCGGGTGTCCCAGGCCCTGCCGCGCCTGCCCGAAGATGTCCGCCTGCAAGGTGTTACCACCCAGAAGCAGTCGCCAAACCTGATGATGGCGGTGCACCTGATTTCCCCGGACGACAGCCTCGACGCTACCTATATTCGCAACTATGCCGTACTGCATATTCGCGATGAGCTATCGCGCATTCCCGGCGTGGGCCTCGCCGCCGTATTCGGTTCCGGTGACTACGCCATGCGCTTGTGGGTGGACCCGCAGAAAGCCGCCGCTGTAGGCATTACTGCTGCCGATATTGTCAGCGCCGTGCGCGAGCAGAACGTACAGGTTTCCGCCGGCCAGATCGGCGCCTCCCCAATGCCGAACGGCTCAGACTTCCTGATTTCCATCAACGCCAAAGGCCGCCTGGAAAGTGAAGAGGAGTTTGGCGATGTTGTACTCAAGACCGGCAATAATGGTGAGATCACCCGCCTGAGAGATGTGGCCCGTGTGGAGCTGGCCTCTTCCCAGGACTCCCTGCGCGCCCTGCTCAACGGCCGCCAGGCTGTCGCCATTCCTATTTTCCAATCCCCAGGCTCCAACTCACTGGAAGTTTCTGCGGCGGTACGGGAGAAAATGGCTGAACTGGATGACCAGTTCCCGGAAGGCCTCAAGTGGGAAGTCGCTTACGACCCCACGGTTTTTGTTAGCACCTCCATCAGCTCAGTGATCAAGACCCTACTGGAAGCCGTACTGCTCGTGGTTCTGGTGGTTATCCTGTTCCTGCAAACCTGGCGCGCCTCATTGATCCCGCTGCTGGCCGTGCCGGTATCTATTGTCGGCACCTTTGCGGTGCTGTTGATGTTGGGCTTCTCAATCAACACCCTGACCCTGTTCGCTATGGTGCTGGCCATCGGTATTGTGGTGGATGACGCCATTGTGGTGGTGGAAAACGTCGAGCGGAATATTGAGGAGGGACTGACACCTTTAGCCGCTGCTCACCAGGCCATGCGCGAGGTGAGCGGTCCGATTGTCGCTATCAGCCTGGTGCTCTGCGCGGTGTTTGTACCCATGGCATTCCTGGATGGTATCACCGGCCAGTTCTACCGCCAGTTCGCCACCACCATTGCTATCGCCACCATTATCTCCGCGATCAACTCGCTGACTTTATCTCCGGCTCTGGCGGCAACCCTGCTGAAGCCTCACGGCGCCAAACCGGATATGCCTGCTCGTATTATTGAGCGTTTGTTCGGCTGGATATTCCGCCCGTTCAACCGTTTCTTCCAGCGCAACTCCGAGCGCTACCAGCGGGTCGTGGGTAGCAGCCTCAAGCGTCGCGGTATCGTATTTGGTGTTTACCTGATATTGCTCGGCGGTACTTTTGCCCTGTTCCAGCAGGTCCCAGGCGGCTTTATTCCGGTTCAGGATAAGACATACCTGGTGGGCAGTATCCGCCTGCCGGAAGGTGCCTCCCTGGACCGCACCGAGGAAGTTGCTCGCCGCGTGAGTGAATTGGCTCTGGAAACAGAAGGTGTTGCCAACGCCGCGGCCTTTGTCGGCTTCAATGCCCTGCAAAGTACCAACACCCCCAACGTAGGCACTGTATTTATCCTGTTCGACGATTTCGATGAACGTGAGCGCAGTGCCCAGGAAATCGCTGCGGAGCTAAATGGCAAGATCTCACAGATCAAGGAAGGCTTTGCGATGACCTTTATGCCGCCGCCCATCTTCGGTCTGGGTGCCGGCTCCGGCTACTCCCTCTATGTTCAGGACCGTCGCGGTGCCGGCTACGGTGAGTTGCAAAACGCCACCAATATGTTGGCTGGTGCCCTGAGCCAGGCCAGCGGCCTCAGCTACCCCTTCAGCTCCTACCAGGCCAATGTGCCACAGATGGATGCGGAGGTAGATCGCCTTCAGGCCAAGGCCCAGGGTGTGCGCATGGACGACTTGTTCGGCACCCTGCAGCTCTACTTCGGCTCTATGTATATCAACGACTTCAATCTTTTCGGCCGCACCTACCAGGTCGTTGCCCAGGCTGATGCACCCTTCCGCGATGAAGTGCAGGATCTGGACAATCTCTACACTCGCAATATGAATGGGGAGATGGTGCCCATCAGCACCATGGTGACCCTGCGCCAGAGTTACGGACCCGATCCGGTGATCCGTTACAACGGCTACCCAGCGGCCGACCTGATGGGACAGTCCGATCCCAGCATGCTGTCTTCTTCTGAAGCACTGGCTGCGGTTGAGCAAGTGGCTAGCCAAGCCCTGCCTCCAGGTATGCAAATCCAGTGGACCGACCTCAGCTTCCAGCAGGTCAACCAGGGCAATGCCGCTATGGTGGTTTTCCCTCTCGCAGTACTACTGGTATTCCTGGTGCTGGCCGCCCTTTATGAAAGCTGGGTGATGCCACTGGCGGTGATCCTGATCGTGCCCATGTGTCTGCTGGCTGCACTATTCGGTGTCTGGGCTACTGGCGGCGACAACAATGTATTTGTTCAAGTCGGGCTGGTTGTACTGATGGGGCTCGCTTGTAAGAACGCTATTTTAATCGTGGAATTTGCTCGCGAACTGGAAATGGAAGGCAAAGGCACTGTCGAGGCTGCACTGGAAGCCTGCCGCCTGCGTCTGCGCCCGATCATTATGACTTCAGTCGCCTTTATTGCCGGTGTTGTTCCACTGGTATTGGCCGGCGGCGCTGGCGCTGAGGTGCGCAATGCCATGGGCATTACCGTATTTACCGGCATGATCGGTGTCACCCTGTTTGGTCTGTTCCTCACCCCGGTATTTTATGTTGCCCTGCGCAAGATTGCCGGCGGTAAATTATCAGCAGCCCGTGATACAGATGGCCAGGAGAGTAATTTGCCTTTGGAGCAAGCGGCTAACACTTAACCCCGCTTTTCCCGGGCGTGCCCATGCGCCCGGGAATTTTTATTTTTACTATTTTCTCTCTTTCTTCCAACGAGCACCGGGAAAGACCATTACATACAGTCGAATTAACAACCCCATCGGCACACAAATTAAAATCACAATAATCCCTAAAATTGCGCGCATATAATCGCTACCCTCTTCGTGTTTCTCAGCACGATCCCACAAATAAGATTGATAGCAGTGATCAGGGCCATCCACCGGCATCAAGGTGTAATTAATAACCCGCTCCAGAAACCTCCAATAGCGTCGAAAACGTGTCTCTGTCACCCTTGAGAAATAACCACAACGCGCAGATATAGTTGCATCGGGGTTGCCACCAGCAATGGCATTCCCCAACTGATCCACGGCAACAATAACATTTCGAAGCCAGCTTTTATTGGCACCTCTCATTATTAAACCTGCTTAAACTGGCACCTGAATAATGTATTTCAGTTTTAATTTCACTCTCTCCACAAAATAATAATGGAGTAAAAAGGGTTGGGGTTACCCCAACCACCATATCAAATGGCAAGCTAAGTAACACCATCGGTAATCACGCCGTTCAGTAGAAACTGTAACTCAGCTCAAATGGAGAGTAAGCCCCTGCACACCAGTCTCCTGTATCCAGCTGGTAACAGTGCACACCCTCGGCAATACAGTTATCTAGACTTCCCATATAGGGATCACCAGCCAGGCAAAAACGCGGGAATGCGGTGAGCTCATCCGGCGGCACCGGAGTGGTCTTGTAAGTGTAATAAGTTGCCGTACCAGTAAGGTCATAACCAAAACCGTCGGCCACGCAGCCCGCCAGGGACTGCGCTACAAAAATAAGAAAAAGAACAATTCTACCTTTCATAGGATATACAACGCCTTCCACCGGAAATATCAAAACATCGGGCACTGGGCGGGCAAATAGAACCCGGCGCCAACTCCTCAGATTCCCCCGGGCAGCTTGTTGGAGACGCAGGTGCATCTGGTACATGGGAGGAATGAGAAGAGTGAGAAGATGGATAACCCCGGTACTCCGCATGGCGGGGAATGGGCGGGCTTGCGGGATAAACCACTTGATTGCGCGTATCATGGGTTCCGCAACCCTCAAGGAATACACCCATCGACAAGGCGGAAATAAATATCGCAAGTTTTTGCATGGTAGCGCTCCGTATCAGCACCGCGCGGACAAAATCCACGCACTTTTAGATCCGGCTATTTCGCAACAGCTCCACACTGGGCTCGGCTACTATCGTTAGTAAACCCGCAATATAGGGAAAAACCAGGCCATGGAGTCCTGCAAACTATCTACGCAATCCGCCGCCTCGCATTCGCTATTGGCGGGAAGGGGTTGTGGGTATTTTGTGTGGTTGCTGCCGACTTCCACAAAGCTGGCGCTTTGTCCGGCAGCCTCTGCCTCATAAAAGAAAGGGTCTTCACCCTCCACTTCGTCCGCAGGCAAAAACAAGCAGCCCTGCATCGCAAATACCGCCACAAGCGGCAACGCGAATTTCCTTGTAGGTCCCATAATCCGACACCTCACATTTTCAGTGCTGCGATGATAGTAGCCTCTCTGTGAGTCTAGCTGCCGAGGCATTAGCAGCCAGCAACCCAGAATCGATTTGCGCGTAAATCATCTTATTGATGTTTTTCGCGGTAACATCTGCAGCTTTCAAGACCCGCAGAGGCATTACGGAGTTATTCAGAGGCTCCTTAGTCCTGACTATAAAAAAAGCGGCCGATTGGCCGCTTTTTTTACTGACTTTAACTCGCTGGCAATTACAGCAACAGTCTGCGCACATCCGCCAGCACGCTGACCAAGTAAGTCATAAAGCGTCCGGCATCTCCGCCATTTACCGCGCGGTGATCGTAGGATAGCGCCAAGGGCAACATCTGCCGAGGCTCAAAGTCCTTGCCGTTCCACACCGGCTTCATCGCCAACTTGGAAACACCGAGGATACCAACTTCCGGGGAATTGACGATCGGGGTAAATCCGGTGCCGCCGATAGCCCCCAAACTGGAAATGGTAAAGCAGGCGCCCTGCATCTCGTTGGGCTTCAGCTTGCCATCGCGGGCTTTCAGGGCCATTTCAGTGGCCTCGGCCGCCAACTCGTACAAGCCTTTCTTATCCACATCGCGGATAACCGGCACCATTAAGCCTTTGGGTGTATCTACTGCCATACCCACATGTACATAGTCCTTGCGCACAATGTGCTCGCCATCGTTGTGCAGAGACACATTAAAGCTAGGCTCTGCACGCAGGGCTGCGGCTACCGCTTTCAGCAGGAAAGGCACTGGAGTGAGCTTTACTCCGCGCTTCTCAGCCTCGGCCTTCATGGACTTGCGGAAGGTTTCCAGCTCTGTGATATCCGCATCGTCAAACTGGGTGACGTGAGGCACGTTGAGCCAGTTGCGCGACATGTTAGCTGCGGTGATCTTGTGGATCTTGCTCATCGGCTCCACATTCACCGGGCCAAACTGGCTGAAGTCGATATCCGGCATCTTGGCGATACCGATTCCACCGCCGACACCAACCGCGCCGCTTTCAGCTTTCTTCACCTGCTCACGGATGTAATTATGCAGATCGTCCTTGGAGACCCGGTTGCGCGGGCCGGTAGGCTTCACCTTATTCAAGGTAACACCCAACTCGCGGGCCAGTTTGCGCACGGCCGGGCCGGCGTAAACCTGGGCTGCTGCGGTGAGGTTGCGCTCCAGCTGATAGTCTTTCTGCGGCACTGCCGGGGGCTCAACAGACGCAGATGCCTGCTGTGGCGCGCTCTCGGCAGGCGCTGTCGCTGCAGGGGCTGCAGCGGGCGCGGCGGCGCCTGCGGCAACTACTTTCAACACGCCCAGGATGTCACCCGTGGAAACCTTATCGCCTTCTTTAACCGCGATAGAAACCACGGTACCGGCGCTGGGGGAAGGCACATCCATAGAGGCTTTATCACCTTCCACCACAATCAGGGAGTCGCCCTCTTCGACTACATCACCGGGCTGCACACTGATCTCGATAACATCAACCGCATCGGCACCACCCAGATCCGGGATCTGGATCGTTTCCTCTTTCGGCTCACCGCTCGGCGTTGCCGCAGGGGCTTCAGCCACAGGCTCTGCAACCGGTGCAGCTTCTTGCTTGGCAGGGGCCGCAGCGGGCTCCTCTGCCGGTGCTTCCGCCACATCGGTTTCGATCTCCCCAATCACATCGCCTTCGGAGACCTTATCGCCCTCTTGCACGCTGATGCTGAGGATTTTACCAGCCACCGGGGCCGGCACATCCATGGAGGCTTTATCGCCCTCCACCACAATCAGAGAATCCTCTTGCGCGACGGTATCACCGACGGCAACCGTAATTTCAATCACATCCACCTGATCGGCACCGCCGAGATCAGGCACTTTAATGACTTGTTTTGCCATAGGAGTTCTGCCTTCTCTTAGCTGATGCGCGGGTTAACTTTTTCGGCGTCGATATTGAGCTTCACGATTGCTTCCGCAACCTCTTTAGCATCAATAACACCCTGCTTGGCCAAGCCGTTCAGTGCAGCGATTACCACGTAGTTGCGATCCACTTCGAAGAAGCGACGCAGCTGCTCGCGGCTGTCACTGCGGCCGAAACCATCGGTACCCAGGGTGGTCAGCTCACCGTCGATAAATTCGCGCAGTGGCTCCACATAGGAACGGATGTAGTCGGTGGAGGCGATAACCGGGGAGGTATTGCCTTCGAACTGCTCAGTGATCCAGGCTTTGCGCGGCTCGGCTTCCGGGTGCAGCATATTCCAGCGTGCCACGTCCTGGCCTTCACGGGCCGATTCCACAGCGGAGGTGAGGCTCCAGACATCGGAGGTCACACCGAACTGGTCGGCGAGGATATCCGCCGCTGCCAGCACTTCGCGCAAAATAGTACCGCCACCAATCAGCTGTACATGTTTCTTCGCCGCTTTGCCCTTAGCGCCTTTCTTGACGTTGGACTGCAACTTGTAGATACCGCGAATAATGCCCTCTTCCACGCCCTGAGGCATTTCCGGCTGCAGGTAGTTCTCGTTCTCGATGGTGATGTAGTAGAAGAGGTTCTTCTGCTCTTCGTACATTTCTTTCAAGCCGCGCTGCATAACCACTGCCAGCTCGTAACCATAGGCAGGATCATAGCTGCGGCAGTTGGGGATAGTGGAGGACAGTACGTGACTGTGGCCATCCTGGTGCTGCAGACCTTCACCATTCAAGGTGGTACGGCCGGCGGTAGCGCCGATCAGGAAGCCGCGCGCCTGCATATCGCCAGCGGCCCAGGCCAGGTCGCCGATACGCTGGAAGCCGAACATTGAGTAGTAGATATAGAAAGGCACCATCGGCACGCCGTGGTTGCTATAGGCCGTGGCCAACGCCATCCAGGTGGACATAGCACCCGCTTCGTTGATGCCCTCTTCCAGCACCTGGCCTTTCTTATCTTCCTTGTAATACATGATCTGGCCGTGATCCACCGGGGTGTAACGCTGCCCTTGGGAGGAATAGATACCCAACTGACGGAACAGACCTTCCATACCAAAGGTACGGGCTTCATCGGGAACAATCGGCGCGATGTTTTTGCCGATATTCTTGTCTTTCACCAACGCAGCAATCGCGCGAACAAATGCCATGGTGGTGGAGATTTCGCGCTCACCGGAGCCCTTGGTCAGTGCGCTGAACGCATCGAGGTCGGGGACTTCCAGTTTCGGGCACTCAACCGGGCGACGGGGAACCGGACCACCCAGGGCCTTGCGGCGCTCCGCCATATATTTCATTTCCGGGCTGTCCGGAGATGGGCGGTAGTAAGGAACTTCTTCCAGCTCTTTATCGGTGAGCGGAATGGCAAAGCGATCGCGGAAACGCTTGAGGGAATCCAGATCCAGCTTCTTCACAGAGTGGGTGTCCATCGCCGCTTCACCGGCGGAGCCCAAGCCGTAACCTTTAACGGTCTGGGCCAGGATCACGGTGGGCTGGCCTTTGTGGGCCATTGCCGCCGCGTAGGCTGCGTAAACTTTGTAGGGGTCGTGGCCGCCGCGATTGAGCTTCATAATCTCATCGTCGGACATATCCTTAACCAGCTCCAGCAACTCCGGGTATTTGCCGAAGAAATGCTCGCGGGTATAAGCGCCGCCGTTGGCCTTGAAGTTCTGCATCTCGCCATCGACCACTTCGTCCATGACTTTCTGCAACAGGCCCTTGTCATCTTTCTCCAGCAGCGGATCCCATAGGCGACCCCAGAGTACTTTGACAACATTCCAACCGGCACCGCGGAATACGCCTTCCAGCTCCTGCACGATCTTGCCGTTGCCGCGTACCGGGCCGTCCAGACGCTGCAGGTTACAGTTAACCACGAACACCAGGTTTTCCAGTTGCTCGCGGCCAGCCAGGGAGATTGCGCCCAGGGTTTCCGGCTCGTCACACTCACCGTCACCAAGGAAAGCCCACACTTTGCGATCGCCGCGCGGGGACAGGCCGCGGGCAGATAGGTAGCGCATAATGTGCGCCTGGTAAATTGCCTGGATCGGCCCCAATCCCATGGAAACTGTGGGGAACTGCCAGTATTCCGGCATCAGCCAGGGATGCGGGTAGGAAGACAGGCCATTGCCGTTCACTTCGCGGCGGAAATTGTCCAGCTGCTCTTCATCGAAACGCCCTTCCAGGTAGGAACGGGCATAAATGCCCGGTGCGCTGTGGCCCTGGAAGAAAATCAGGTCGCCGCGTTCCTCGCCTTCATTACCACGGAAGAAGTAGTTGAAGCCCACATCGTAGAGTGTGGCCGCAGAGGAGAAGCTGGAGATATGGCCGCCGAGGCCATCATTATTCTGGTTGGCACGTACCACCATCGCCAGGGCATTCCAGCGAATCAGGGAGCGAATTCGACGCTCCATAAACAGGTCGCCAGGCATACGCTTTTCCGCATTGGGCGGAATGGTATTGCGATAGGGAGTGGTGATTGCCGCAGGCAGCTGTACGCCTACATCGGTAGCGCGGTCAGACAACTGCTTCAGAAGGAAGGCTGCGCGTTCTTTGCCGCTGTAGCGGATAACCGCTTGCAGCGCATCCAGCCACTCCTGCGTTTCGAGGTTATCGGTATCTTCGTGCATCAAGTGCTCCTCGGCGAATTAGGCGACGTCGAGTCGGTCTATTTCTCAAAAATCGGTACGCGGGCAAACTACAGCGCAGGCAAAAAAAAGCTTCCTTTTTTTCTTGGTTCCGCCAATTCACCAACTTTGTTGGCGTAAATGCAAAGTTTGTGAATCTTTACTCGAATATGACGGAGAGGAAAGCGGCGCAATTGATTGCCGCAAGTGCCTAGTTTGACTGTGATTATCTGTTCCGGGGCCCGCGCAGACTGGCGGACAAAACCCCATCCCGGTTGTTAGCGGAAGGGATTGTAGTATTACTACAAAAAATTTTCCAGATAGGACGGTTAGTAACAAATAAAACAAAAGAGCAAAACAATTATTTGCCGTTTGGCCGTTTCACCGGAACATTTAGTGGATTTTTTGAGAAAACGAACTACAAAATCGAGTCTCAAATAAAGATATTGGTCACAGCTGAACCAGCTCCCCACCGGGCTGATATTCAGCGTAGACCAAGTAACGCAGGGAGCCGCCAGCGGCCAGGGCGTTGAATGGGTAACAGGTCACCAACAACAATCCGCGCTCGGCAAAGATGGGCAGGCGCTCGCGCTCACTATCCACAATCCGCATTTCCACAACCCGGTAAGTATGCCAGCGTCCGCGCTTGTCCTGCAGGTAAATGGAGGTACCCCGCCCGACATGCTCCAATCCCGCAAAGTGAGTATCTCGATGAGCGGCGATAACTGTAGTGCGAGACTCACCGGGACTGCCGGATCCAGACAAGAGGCCGGGTCCAAAGGCCAGCGCCTGCCCACTCCCCCCCGCCAGAACAACTAATGGCGACTGCCCTTCCAACTTTAACTTGGCCACTGGCCAGGTGTCCGCCCAGGGCCAGGGCTTTTGCAGAGCCCCGCCCTGTAGCTGTTCTTCCCAAGCACTATTAATCAACACTTGGGCCAATTCGGCCTTGGCCAGGAGCCAGCTGGCGGAACCCAGCTGCCACAACCCCGTTCCCAAGCAAAGCATAAAGAGCAGTGAGCGAGCCACGCTTACACACCTCCCCGTTGCAGAGGATTAGCGCCGCTGGATTGACGGGGGTCCGGTAAAATCCTGCGCAGGAAGGAGCGCAGGGCTCGGGTCAAGTTGCTGCGCAAGGCCCGACCGCGCTGGAAGATCGCCGCAAACATCAACAATACCGCCGCGGCCAATAACTGCCCGTAGAGACCTGTAGCTGTTTGCGGATAGGCCTGGCGCTGTAGCACTTGCCCTTTAGCCACCATATTGGTGACCGAGCTGCGAGATAACTTCTCTTCAGCACTGCGTACAACTTCCTCTTCGACTGCAACAAAACTGGTGTAGGGGCTGGCAAGTTGATGCCTCAGGGCAATCTGTAAAATCTGTTCGCGCAGAGCCAGGCCTGCATCCGAATGCTCTCCAGACTGAAGCTGCCGGTCCCGCAGAGAATCTATCTTGCTGCGCGCCCAAACACTGCCGATGCCTGAAGTATCGCTACCACTCTCTACTTTGAGAGCTAGTTTGCGTACGAACTGTTTACCTGCCATTCGGCCCCGCAGCTGGATATCTCCCTGCAACAGGTCACCCTGCACCTTTGCCACCAACTGCATAGGCTCACCGTTATAGAGATCGGGAATACGCTTGGGGTAGGCATCCGCTACGACTCCCTGGGGCCAATTGAGCTGCAGGTCTGTAGCCATAGGATTTTCCAACTTGGCAAACAGGGCCTGCATACGCTCGCGAACTTCGGAAATATCACCGATGGTGACGAAAGTACCGCGACCAAACTGAGCGGCTTTGCGCATAAAGTGGCTATTGGGGGCCGAACCAATACCCACAGTAAACAGCCGAGCGTTATGCAGGGATTGACTAATTAACTCGAACAGAGCCCGTTCATTGCCCACGGCGCCATCAGTGATAAATACCACCTGCTGAACGGTGCTGGTATCGTCCTGCATCTGCTGACCGAATGCCATCCTCAGGGCGGGTGCCATTTCTGTGCCCCCTTCAGCATTCAGGTTTTCTATTTCCTGGCGTGCACGGCGAATATTCTCAGCACTCGCCGCTATCGGGCGCGGGAAAAATGCGCGGGTCGCACTGTTAAATTCAATAACATTAAATCGGTCATTGCTGTGCAAACGAGCAAGCGCCAGGGTAAGGCTCTCCTTCGCCTGGCGAATAGAGTTTCCAGACATGGAGCCGGAAGTATCGATTACATAAATCACTTCCCTCGGCAAACGCTGGGCGCCAGTGCCATTATTGGGCGGTAGCAACATAACTTGTAAATAAGCCCCAGCCTGCTCTTCTCCCTCTTGCGCTGCAATTTTCTCGCTAAACAGCGCTGCACGCGGCATAGCAGAAGAGCGCGGCTGCCAATTCAGCAGAAAATCCCGATCCATCACCGCAGTTCCATCGCGCAGCTGTATCCGATAGCGACCGTCACCCCGGTTATCTATATCAATCTGGTGGTAGGGGCTATCGATTTTTTCTAACGGCAGACCGCCGTGCAGATCCACATCGATAGAAATATTATGGCTACCCAATCTCTGTAACTCCCGCGCTGACTGCATAAACGGAGTTATCGACGCAGCATCCGACACCTGGTCAGTGGGCAGAGCCCAGCCGCTACTCTCTGTCACCAGCTCCAGCTCATCGCCGTTCAATACCTGGGGAGGTATTGGCTTGCCAGGGATATAACGCGGGGTCAATGTAGTGGGCATACGCAGTGAAAAAACGCCGCTGTCATAATTCACCGGCTGCAAGTAGCGGATATTTATTTGTACCATCTCATCGGGGGCAATATTGGCCACTTTATTAGTGAACAAATTTGGGCGCTGCTGCTCAAGAAGAGCTGCACGCTTACCCGCCGCACGAGCAGCCTTGTATATTTTAGCGGCCTCTTTTCGCTCGCGTACCTTACCGACAATGCGGCGCTCCCCCACCTGAATTTCAAGCCCCGCCACCGCAGCGTGCTCAGGCAGTGGTAATGCATAAACTGCTTCCTGCCAGCCGTCGGTGGTATTCTTAAATTG
Source organism: Microbulbifer sp. A4B17 (assembly GCF_003076275.1). Classification (NCBI taxonomy): domain Bacteria; kingdom Pseudomonadati; phylum Pseudomonadota; class Gammaproteobacteria; order Cellvibrionales; family Microbulbiferaceae; genus Microbulbifer; species Microbulbifer sp. A4B17. Next base: position 832,348 of record NZ_CP029064.1, on the reverse strand, counting down.
CTGCTGAAGCTCTACTTCCGCTACCAGACCCCGCACGGAAATACTGACCCGACTTTTCAGGTGCACCGCTGGAATATACTTTCCGGACTCATTGCCAGTAAAAAGTAAGTCCCCGCCCTTTACATCGTCCAGGGTAACTGTCTCGGTGAACTCCTGCTGGATCGCATCACCCACAGAGGGAATCTCCTGGGCATTGACCTCTGCACCGATTGCCGCAATAACTACCGCCAATACCACAACGACAAATAACAACCAGCGCCCCACCCCACCGGTCTTCTGGCGGCGACGATAATACTCCTCTGTCGGCAACATCAGATCGTCTTTATGAAACCGCTGCCCAAATAACATCACCCTGTTCACTAACTTCCCTCCACTTTTAAATTGGATGTTGAAGTTATTAAAACGGGAGAAGCGGGCGAAAACGGGCAGGAAATTGGGCAAAAAGGAAAGGGAATTATGGCAAATTGTGGCAGCTACAAAAGACCGGCGCTCTCGCCGGCTTTTACTGGCCCTTCAGGATAATAATTCAAGCCCCCCACATTCGCGTAGAATGCCTGATAAGCAATCCTGTACTTTCAATTAATGTGCATAAAATTGCTACGATCTCAAATGGATACTACGAACGGATATGTTCTCGCAATTCAAAGTTTCCATATTTGCTTTGGGTGTAAAGAGTAATCGGAAGCACAGCTGTATCCAGCACTACAGAGAACATTGAGTCAACTACAGTACAAGCCAAAATGATGTTACCAAAGTTCTTAGGTTTGGAGTTCATTTTACATACATTGTAAGCCACGCCACTATATACGCGCGGCATATTATTGCAGTATGAACCTTCCCTCATTAAAGCACTACCCACCGCATAGTTGTCGCGACCAACAGTTTTAACTGTACCGCAGCCAACCATAGTCAAAGCTAGGACAATTACGATAATTTTTTTCATTTCAACTCCCTTTATCTTTATTTGATTTAGCCTAATTCAAGCAGCGATCTTAGATACATACCATAGGGAAAGTTCACTTTTAGGTTATCTTCTACTTAAGGGTTTACCTTGGTATATACCCACAGTTTTTTGCCCGTTATATTCAGGAACTGAACCAAATAATTGTCAGGCAAAAAACTGCGCAAGCGCCGGTTGTTTCAATCAGGCCCGGATCAATCGACCAAACCATAATCCTTGCGCAGCACTTCGAGCAGCTCCGCTTTAGGATTATCAGATATCTCCAGTTTCTTACCGATAATCTTCTCAGCAATACCCACATAGGTATTGCTGAGATCCATCAACATGGATTGGGGCAACTCGTTATCACGGGCCAAAGCCTGGCGCTCATCCATGCGGTCTTTATTTAACAGGATATCGGAATCCGGGAAGTGGTCGAGCAGGGCCTGACGGAAACCTTCTTTGGAGTTTTCCACAACCTTGCCAGCGCTGTATTGTTCACCGTCCCAGATTCGGGAGGAGTCCGGAGTGCCCACCTCGTCCATATAGATCAGCTTCTCTACACCATTGGCATCGGTGACATAGCCGAATTCAAATTTAGTATCGACAAAGACTTGGTCGAGCGTTCCCAGCTCCGCAGAAATCAAATCGAAACCTTCTTTCAGTAGCTTCTCGTACAGGTCGATATCGCCTTCCTTGCGGAAGCCGAAGGCTTCGAAATTGTCTTCGATATTCTTGCGGGTGACATTGACATCGTCCGCTTCCGGCACGCCGGGGATACCCCTGAGAATGCCTTTGCTGGAGGGGGTAATGAGCAGCTCAGGCAACTTCTGGTCTTTCTGCAAGCCATCGGCAATCTCGATTCCGCAGAACTCGCGCTCGCCCTTCTGGTAGGAACGCCACATGGAGCCTGTGATGTACTGGCGGGCGATTGCTTCAATCATAACTGGGCGCGCCTTCTGTACAATCCAGACCAGCGGATGCGGGATATCCAGAATATGGCTATCAGCCAGGCCCTGCTCTTTAAACAGCTTGAACCAGTGGTTGGAAATGGCATTTAGTGCCGCGCCCTTGCCAGGTACGCCACGCATACCACCTTCGCCAGTCCAGATACAGTCAAACGCGGAGATTCGGTCGGAAATCACCATCACTGCAAGGGGGGTGTCTGGGGAAACCGGGTAGCCTTTTTCCTTAATCAGGCGACGGCTATCCTCTTCGCTCAGCCAGTAAACGGAACGGACCTTGCCACTGTGGATAGGCTTGTCGGTGCGGATCGGCAGGTCATTATTGACTGCTAGAACTTTGTCAGCCAGGCTCATGGGCTCTCACCTATTTGAAGGGACCAAATAAAAGAAAGCGCGGCATTCTAGCAAATGCCGCGGCCTGCAGACAAAGAAAGATATCGGGCAATTACTCAGAGCTTCGCCTAGCCTCCCATTCGACCTGGTGCTCATGGGTGGGCCAGGCACTCATAATGGCCTTGAGCAAGGTCGCCAGGGGAATTGCAAAGAAGACCCCCCAGAACCCCCAGATGCCGCCAAAGAACAGCACCGCGAGAATAATAGCAACCGGGTGCAGGTTAACTGCCTCGGAGAACAGTAGTGGCACCAGTACATTTCCATCAAGCAGCTGGATAATGCCGTAGGTCATCATCAGGTAGAAAAACTCATTGCTCCAACCCCACTGGAATAGCCCAATGGCCGCAACGGGTATAGTGACAACGGCTGCACCGATATAGGGAATCAAAACACTAAAGCCCACAGCTACCGCGAGCAGCAGGGCATAGTTCACCCCCAACAGCAGGAAAGCGGCATAGCTGACAGCAGCGACAATACCAATCTCTATCACCTTGCCACGTACATAGTTAGCCACCTGGTCGTTCATCTCATGCCAGATCTGGTGGAGCATAGGCCGCTCTTTCGGCAGAAAAGAAGTGCACCAGCGAATCAGCTGCTCCGCATCCTTGAGGAAGAAGAACACCAGAATCGGCACCACCACAACGTAGATCAGCAATCCGGCAAAAATAGGCAGGTTGGTAAGGGAAAAGGCCAATAATGTCTGCCCAAGGCCGCCCAGCTCGCTGCCGAGGGTGTTGAAGATTTCATCGATCTGTCCGGCAGAAATTAAACGCGGATAACGCTCTGGAAGTAACAGTAAAAGCTCCTGGCCGCGCTGTACCATATTGGGCAACTCCGCCCCGAGGCGCACCAGCTGGCGCCAGATAATTGGTAGAACCACAAATAGCAGGGCCACAATGGTGCCCACCAGCACAACACAGGACAGGGTAACGGCCAGCCAATGGGGTACATGCCAGGACTTCAGCTTTTGCACCATGCCCTGCATCAGGAAAGCGATCACCAGCGCAGTGAATACCGGGGCCAGCACCGCCCCCAGTGTCGCCAGAACTACCAGTGCCAGCGTTAATATCAAAACCAGAAGCACCACTTCTTCCTGACTGAAGTAGCGGTTAACCCAGCCTTTTACAATCGATAACATAGACTCTCGGGGTTTGTCTTTATTCATTTGCCAGCGTACAGCCAATATTGAAAGGTATTATTACGCCGCTCGGCACGGAGCAGAGGTCTACCACTTAAAGAGGAAAAACTGTGGAAATCTCGCCAGGAACCCTCATCTGTGGCGAGTATGCAAAGCAGTGTTCCCTCAGGGTGCTCACGCAGTGCGCGACGCATGGCCAGTAACGGTTGTGGGCAGGGCAGATTTCTTGCATCCACAATAGCGGCCGCGTCCCAATCCGGAGTCGGAGCGTCGGGCTCATTGATAGAAGAAGTTACTGACATTGCCTTTTCAGTCACAAACCAGAATTGCCGGGGATTATAGCGCGAACCAGACGCCATAACCCGCACAGACTTTACGCTTTTTAACTTTCCACCTGGCGTAAGTGTGAACCTTTTATGGTCCACTAAGTCCAATCCTCGACAGTCCAACGGGGTAGCGTATAGAGTTGGACTATAGATCCTTCATGGACAGACCGAGCAGTAATCAAGATGACTGATACCCAAAATAGCCTGCTTCACCGGACACGCTCCCCAGCTATCCTCCATCGAATTCGCGCTGGACTGCGCACTCTCAGTATTGGCTTATTACTCGGCACTGTGCCGATCGCCGCTGTAGCGGACAGCGATGAGATACGCCTCCCCGAACTTGGTGACAGGACCAGCGGCGTCGTCTCCCACACCCAGGAAAAAGAACTGGGACAGATGTGGCTGCGCATATTCCGCAGCCAGGTTCGCACTTCCAGTGACGCGCTGATCCAGCAATATGTCGAGGGCATGGTCAAGGAATTGGTAGAGTACAGCCCGCTGGAAGACAAAGAGATTGATGTTGTCGTTGTAAGCAACAAAACCATGAACGCCTTTGCGGTACCCGGCGGAGTCATGGGTATTCATACCGGCCTGTTTCTATTTGCAGAGCGTGAGGACCAGTTTGCATCGGTGGTTGCCCACGAATTGGGCCACCTCAGCCAGCGGCACTACGCCCGCTCCCTGGAAGCACAGCGCAACAGCACAATTCCCACCTTAGCCGGCATGCTTGGCGCCCTGGTTCTGGCAGCTACCGCCGGCGGTGAAGCGGGGATTGCAGCCATGAGTGTTACCCAGGCCGCAGCCCTGGATAACCAGCTGCGCTTCAGCCGCAAGAATGAGCAAGAGGCAGACAGGGTCGGCATTGAAACCCTGGCCAAGTCCGGGCGCGACCCAGAGGCTGCAGGAGAAATGTTTGAGCAAATGCTCAAGGCCACACGCTACTACCAGCGCCCACCGGAATTTCTCCTGACTCACCCCGTTACAGAAAAGCGTATTGCTGATGCCAAGTTACGGGCACAGCGTATGGAAAAGGTTGCCCCCAAAGAAAATCTCGACTATCACCTGATGCGCTCGCGGGTGCGCCTCACCACCGAGCCAACACCTCAGCAAGCCGTTAAGCGCTTTAGTGCAGAACTCAACGGTATCAATGACAACGAGGATGCTGCCCGTTACGGCCTGGCCCTGGCCCAGGTTGCCGCAGGTAAGCCCGACTCTGCTCTGGACACCCTGCAACCCCTGCTGGACAAGAAGCCCTCCAAAGCCGCTTATGTACTGGCAAGGGCAGATATCGATCTGGTGCGAGAAGACTACAGCAGCGCCACCAAGCGCCTGCAGTGGGCCCTGGATCGCAATCCCGGAGACCATGCCTTAATCATGGGGCTCGCCAATGCCCACTTTAAAGCTGGCAACTATTTGGCCGCCGAGCGCCTGCTGGCCAAATACAGCCGCACACGGAAAAAAGATCCGGCAGTTTGGTACTTGCTCGCGGAAACTCACGGCCTGGCCGGGGATATCGTCGGTGTGCATGAAGCCCGTGCTGAGTACTACATCCTAAACGGCATATTCGACAAGGCCTTACAGCACCTGCGTCACGGTATTCGCATGTCTCAGGACGACTACCAGACCCACGCGATCCTGGAACAGCGCCTCAAGGACGTCCTGAAAATGCAGGAGAGAATCGAGGAGCTGTAATCCCTCTCTCTAACGAAAAAGAGCGGCCAATGGCCGCTCTTTTTGTTTTCTTAGCGCTATTTCCTCAAGCCTTAGCCTTTGCGGAAATCCAGCATTCTCTGCAGTGGGATCATCGCCTTGCGACCCAGCTCTGGATCTACAAAAATCTCATTATCACCGCGCTCCAATACCCCACACAGATTCTCCAGAGAATTCATCGCCATCCAGGGGCAGTTAGCACAGCTGCGGCAAGTCGCCCCAGCACCGGCTGTCGGCGCCACCATCAACTCCTTATCCGGGCACTCCTGCTGCATTTTGTAGAAAATGCCCTGGTCGGTTGCCACAATAAATCGCTTCTCCGGGCGGGTCTTGGCTGCGTTAATAATCTGCGAAGTAGACCCCACCACATCAGCCAGGGCTACCACAGAGGCGGGGGACTCCGGATGTACCAAAACCACAGCATCGGGATAGAGGGCCTTTAAGTCCTCGACACCCTTCGCCTTAAATTCCTCATGGACGATACAGGAGCCATCCCAAAGCAGGACGTCGGCACCTGTTTCACGCTCCACATAGCCGCCAAGATGCTTGTCCGGTGCCCAGAGGATTTTTTCCCCGTTGGCATCAAGGTGATCCACTACATCCAAGGCAATACTGGAGGTTACAACCCAGTCAGCCCGTGCTTTCACTGCCGCCGAGGTATTGGCATAAACTACCACAGTGCGGTCCGGATGCTGGTCGCAAAAGTCAGAGAATTCTTGCGGGGGACAGCCGAGATCCAGGGAGCAGGTTGCCTCAAGTGTCGGCATCAATACTTTTTTGTTGGGGGTAAGGATTTTGGCAGTCTCCCCCATGAACTTAACACCAGCCACCACCAGGGTATCCGCTGAATGCTGGGCACCAAAACGAGCCATTTCCAACGAATCAGAAACACAACCCCCAGTCTCTTCAGCCAGGGCCTGGATCAAGGGATCGGTATAGTAGTGTGCGACCAATACTGCATTCTGTTCCTTTAGTAAGCGCTTAATACGCTCACGCCATTCTTGCAGCTCTTCTTCGCTATATTGTGACATTACCGGCTCCGCCAGGTGCGCCTGCACCAAAGAGCGAGAATCTACATTGTCTGCGGCAATGGACTTCTGAGTCATGACTAACTTCCAGTCGCGGAAAAGCGCGTATTATAGCGCAATGGAACGACACCACCACGCACCCTTTTGACAGTGATATTTATCTGTTGTTACAGGCAAAATAAGCTCTGGGGTTTTATCATGGATGCCCCTTCAAAGTTCTCAGTTAATCAACAGGACCGCTATGGAAACACTGGATACCGTAGTAGTCGGCGCTGGCATATTGGGGCTGGCCTGTGCCTACCAATTGAGCCTGACTGGCCGCAATGTGATGGTACTGGAACAACACAGCGCCATTGGGACTGAAACCAGTGCGCGCAATAGTGAAGTCATTCATGCCGGACTCTACTACCCGACCGGAAGCTTGAAAGCCCGAGCCTGTGTCGCCGGTAAATCCATGCTTTATCAATTTTGTCGGGAATACGATGTTCCCCATAAAAAAATCGGCAAGCTGGTTGTCGCCACCGATAAATCACAGCTCGCAAAGCTGCACGCCCTCAAAACCCAGGGGGATATTAACAACGCAGGGGGACTTCGTTTACTCAGCGCCACTGATGCCCAATCTATGGAGCCGGAATTACGATGTGTTAGTGCAATCCACTCACCGACGACAGGCATAATCGATAGCCACGGCTTAATGCTGGCCCTTGAGGGTGCCCTGGAATCCAAGGGTGGTGAAGTGGTACTCGAAACCAAAATTGCCCGAATTGAAGTCTCTACAGGTATATGCCAGTTGGTGATGGCGGATGGCTACAGACTGAAAACCAACAACCTGATTCTGGCCGCCGGCCTTCACACCAGTTTGCTAATGCAAACCATTGATAGCAAAGCAGTAAAAAAAGAAATTCCCAACACTTACTTTGTCAAAGGCAGCTATTTCACTCAATCGGGCAAAGCGCCCTTCTCCCACTTAATTTACCCACTGCCAGAAAAAGCCGGCCTGGGTATTCACCTCACTCTAGATTTAGCCGGAGGGGCGCGCTTTGGGCCGGATGTAGAGTGGGTCGACACCATTAATTACAAAGTAGACCCAGGCAAGCAACAAAAATTCTATAATAGTATCCGTCGTTACTGGCCCGGTGTAATAGAAAATACATTGCAGCCTGGTTATGCCGGCATTCGCCCCAAAATAGTTTCCCAAGGAGCCCCCGCCGGAGATTTCCAGCTCTACCACAAAAAATTCTCTGGCAAAACGCAATTAATCGCTTTCTTTGGTATTGAATCCCCCGGGCTTACCTCGTCACTATATCTGGGAAAAATTGCGGCAGAAATTATCGGAAAAGTGCCGAAAAAATGAATTTTCAAGCAACAGCAATCTCAATACACTTTCGATTATCAGTAAAGACCGAATATATTGACGACACTTTCAAGATACAGAAAATAAAGTCAACTATTGTATTATATCTCCCTGGTTACTACTCCCTATCTGAGTTGCTACCGCCACCTGGTTATCATTCATTTGAACAGTAACATGAATATTGGAAGATCCTAATTGGGTAGTGGTGGCCGATCCAGTACTCAACCCCAGTTGAGAAACCTCTGCATAATTCATATCCCCACTCTGGAAGGTGGTAATATTGGAGGAAACTGCAAAGCTCTGCCCCACCAATGCCTCATTTAGCGTTCCGTCTTGTACAACACTTATAACGCTCGATTCAGTCAGGTCACCCTGGAATAACTCAGCACTATTCTCACTCCCAAACTGGTCAATTAATCCAGTGCTATCAAGAGCAAAATCTTCATGAACAGCCTGTGCAAAATTCATCGTTCCTGACTGCGTAACAGCGACCGTTCCCTGTATTCCCCCCCACGTCCACCTGCGCAGCAACGGCCTCATTATTAGAGCCCGACTGAATAACAATGGCACTGCCGGCGACAACAAAATCATCTTGTACCACCCAACCCAGATTGCCATCGCCAGATTGACTAATCAGAGCAATACTCTCAGATACTTCTGCAATCTGCTCAAGAATTGCCTGGTTCATCAAACCAGCTTGCTCTACCGTACCCGTATTCAAATCCGTGAGAGCCCCCTGTAAAACGGATACCTGGTGGGAATCCCCGCTTTGGGTTATCGAAACTGTATTGCTGGTACTGGTAGGATTTGACTGATCCACTGTTGCCAGATGCCCAACTCCCTCCTGCTCAATGTCTGTCATATTATTGCTGCCGACAGCATGGACACTAATGGTAAGCGAAGCGACTGCAGTCAGTGAAATCCAAGTATTCACTTAATCAATTCCCTGTAACAAATCTCAATCCTTTTACTTAAACTCTGAAACAAAAAAATTCTATAACAGATTCTATATCCCCCTAGAAGATTAGTGCTAGAGACGTAAATTAGTAGTGCGAAATCAATAGAAATAACAACTTAGTCTTCAAAAAACCATCACCCAGGCACAAAATTGAGCGAAAAGAAAAAAAAGGGGGGGCTTACATCTACTTAATAAGTATTACTTCTCCAAACACAGGTGCAAAACCCCAATAAATTTTATTGGAAAATAAATCCAATATTTGAAGTGCCGTTTTGTGTAGCAACTGTGGTTTTAGAATCCAGCATTTGTTGAGTCATATGTTGATTTAGATCACCTAACTGAGTAATTGTTGCATTGCTTAACATATTACCAACCTGTTCTATCTCCGCCATATTACTTGTACCATTTTGCAATATAAAACCCGTAACTGATGTCATACCAAACTGTCCGAGCATTGCATTATTCGTAGTGCCCAACTGAGTAAGTGTGGCGGTGGCGAAAGAGGTACCCCCTGCTTGCTGGGTAATTCCCATATTCATGGTACCTGACTGGTTTACACTGCCAACAGTAGAATCGACTACAGCTTGCTGAACACCACCACCGAAGTTTCCATCTTCCGACTGACTCACATTTACAGTACTATTAGTAACTCCATCGTCCTGTAGAGCCCCTCCAAAATGCCCATTACCTATTTGGGCAATTAGAACAGTGTTTGCGGTAACCCCATTTTCTTGGTCGGAATCAACCTCATTCATATCACCAGACTGAAGGACATTAATGGAAGAGGAAAATACTCCCATTATTTGCTCACTGACAAAGAGATTTTGATTGCCAACTTGGTCAACAGAAATAGAGCTGTTCTCAACAATACTCTGCTGCCCAATTTGAGCCATATTATCGTCGCCAATTTGGTTCAGAGTAATATTGCTCGCCAATATATCAAAAACCTGTCCCATTAGAATCGCATCATTCATATTACCAGTTTGGGTTACTGCAATATTGGAAGCTTCCGTATCAGTCTGGGTGATAGTCATAAAGTTCATTTCACCCGTTTGATTTAACTCCTGAGTAGAACCAATTGACTCAAGTTGCTCAGCTGTCGTGTCGTTATTATTTCCGACCTGATTGATCTCCAGCGAACTGGCCTCAGTAATAAACTGCTGAAAGGATTCAGCCATATTGCCATCGCCCTCTTGATAGTGGGTCATGGTATTGCTAACAGCATCGCTGGCCTGGGTCGACGATGAAGTATTAGCATTACCAATCTGGGTAACATCTATCAGGTTCCCAATGGCCGTAGGATCAACCTGATTGGCATTAGCTGTGTTACCAATACCCTACTGACCCACTATTGTCGTATTATTACTGGCTATAGCGCCACCACTCACTGCAGTCAATATCACTAGAGCTACTGGCTTAAACTTCCTCATAATTCAATCCTTAATTAACTATTCAAGCTTTTCTCGGGACTCAATCTAGAGGGCCTCATAGATAGCACCAACACCAATACATATGTCCGCATAAAACCTGAAAAAATCCAATTCAGCGCCATCCCAATATCGAACAACAGCACTCATTAAACGGAACACTAAATTCCGCCAAAATCGAATACCGTGATATTGAGACAGGCGTAAATATTTATGCAAAAACCCCCAAAAAGGGATTCACATGTACTGGCACTGGGTCACTTGCGATACTGAACGACTGAATATTTAGAAACTATTCTCAAATCTCTGATCAAGGGCCGACCAACTACTGGGTAAGAGTTAACGATAAGCAGCAATACCGCTATAAGAAGGAAGTGGGGAAAAATTAGGAATAAAGTTTAGAGTTAATTATCTGCGCCACCAGAAGAAGTGCTTAGCAGCGCAGAAATTAAAGAACTGACTGTCACTGTAAAATTGTGCCGGTATTACTCACCCCAGACTGTGTCGCTATTGCCGTCTCTGCGGTGCCAGCTTGCGAAGTGGCATATACATTGGAGGTACCCGATTGAGATATTGAGGCTACTCCGGTAGTGATATTTGACTGATTGATATCCGCATCATTGAAATCGCCGACCTGCAACACTGTAGCACTGGTGAAAAAGGCACTTCCTTGATCCAGCGTAGCTACATTCATATCGCCAAACTGGTCGACAAGCATACTTGAATTTTCAACAGTAAACTCCTGTTCCAGGGTCGCCATATTATCATTACCCATTTGCAACAAGTTCATCGTAAGGAAGCTGACTCCACCGAACTGATCCAAGGCCGCAATATTTCCAACGCCATCTTGAATACCAACCATCGAACTTGAGCTGGTATTTAAGTTTTGATTAACGTCCATCTGGTTCATCTGGCCAATTTGTGTGGCCAACAAAGTAGAATTGACCGTCTGCTGCTGTAGAGCAAAGCTGGGGCCGACAATGTTCATATCTCCCTGCTGATTTATCGTCATAGTGCTCGCATCAACACTGAAACTCTGCACATTATTATCAACCAGGTTCATGTTACCTACTTGATTAACAGTCAAACTACTATTCGTCACAGTGCCCAGCTGGGTACTCATCACAGTATTGGCATTACCTGACTGGAACTGTTCAAGTTGAACATTAGTTAGACTGGCTAAAGCAATATTGTTGAACTGTTCCGCAGTAGCAATATTCCCATCCCCAATCTGGGTCTGAATTACCGTCGCCGCCGTTACATCTGTGTATTGCTCAGCGACAACCTGATTACCGTTACCAGTCTGGGACTGTATCACCTGACTAAAATTGACCGCGCTATCGGACTGATCTGCCATAGCGCTATTTCCAATCCCATTTTGTTCAACAATGGTGGAATTATTATCCGCAAAAGAGGAATGACTGAATGCCACCAAACAGATTGCGGCAGTTATGGGGGTTACGGTTTTCATCTCGGCAGTCCTTATCTGGTAGAAAATATTTCTCGTTAAAATCAGCTCCCTTACCTATACAGATCGAACCGCACTACTCAGAAATCAAACCCATAACATCGAGGCAAGTACCATTCACCTTAACTGGTGACACGGAAAACTTGAGGAGATATCACCTTCAAAAAGCGCAACGCCACTCTCAGCGGCAGAACCTTTAACATCAGTTAGCTGGAGATCCCTGGCCACTGTACCGAGACGCAAGTCAAAGGCTCATTAATTATTATCGGCAAAAGCTAAGCCATCTATAGGAAGAAAGTGCCCAAGAACTGGGTAAAAGGTTTGTAGAAAAACAGAAACACAAGATCTTTGTATTTGAGTAATATCTAAAAAAATAAATATTGGGAAAATAAGAGAGATGGTGGGTCGTGCTGGATTCGAACCAGCGACCAATTGGTTAAAAGCCAACTGCTCTACCAACTGAGCTAACGACCCCCAGGGTGGTTGGACGAACTTGGTAATGGTCCAACTTGGGATGCTTTTACATTCGCGCAAAATATGTAAAAGCCAGGTGGGCTGCCTTGGGCATCCCTGTCGAAAATGGTGGGTCGTGCTGGATTCGAACCAGCGACCAATTGGTTAAAAGCCAACTGCTCTACCGACTGAGCTAACGACCCTTTTCGATGCCTCGTTGTGAGGAGCTGCGTATCTTACGGATCTATTTCGAAAAGACAATACCTAACTCGAAAAAAAATCTAACAAATTTAAGGAGTTAGGTATTTGCTCAAAAAGTTGACGCCAACGGCCAATCAGGAAGCGTAAACCGTAGGGTCCTCCAGGCCGGCCTTGGCGAAGCCCGCAGCCCTCAGTCGACAACTATCGCAGCGGCGACAGGCAGCACCATCCGGCAGAGCTTGATAGCAGGACACTGTTAAACTGTAGTCCACCCCTAAACGGGCCCCTTCGGTGACAATATCCGCCTTACTCATATCCATCAGTGGCGCACGTATAGACAACTTCTTGCCCTCGACACCGGCTCTGGTAGCCAGGTTGGCCATCTTCTCGTAGGCCTCAATATATTCCGGGCGGCAGTCTGGATAACCGGAGTAATCCACGGCATTCACACCCACAAAAATATCCTGAGCGCCCAATACCTCTGCCCAACCCAGGGCAATAGATAGAAACACCGTGTTTCGCGCCGGTACATAGGTTACCGGAATGCCGGTGGTTTCCTCTTCGGGTACTTCGATAGAGTCATCGGTCAGCGCTGATCCGCCGATTGAGCGCAGGTCGAGCTTAACCACCTTGTGCTCAACGGCCCCCAAGTCCTTCGCCACCTTTTGCGCAGCCAATAGTTCCGCCTCGTGACGCTGACCATAATCGAAGCCCAGGGCGTAACACTCGTAGCCCTCAGAGCGAGCCATGGCCAGTACGGTGGCTGAGTCCAGGCCACCGGATAGCAAGATTACTGCTTTCTTTGCTGTCATTTTTTCCTCTTTTCTTGATGTGGCGCAGCGGCGCTTTATACGCCTGGGATGTCGCCCCACAACAGCTTGTGCATTTGCATCTGCATACGCACCGGTAACCCATCTTCCAGTATCCATTCAGCTAGCTGGCGCGGCTGCAGCTGCTCGTAGCTGGGGGAGAAAAGCACCTCTCCAACCCGCTCAGGTATGCGGTACTGATCCAGGGTAAATCGAGCCCAGTCGTAATCCCCGCGATCACAGATAACAAACTTGATCTGGTCCTGGCGGGTGAGTACTTGCATATTCTCCATACGGTTGCGGTGCTGCTCCCCGGAGGCCGGCGTTTTCAGGTCGACCACTCTCGATACCCGTTCATCCACTTTATCCACAGGCATGGCGCCACTGGTCTCGAGGGACACCGCATAGCCCGCATCGCAAAGCGCCTTCATCAGGGGAAAACAATTGGGCTGGGCCAGGGGCTCACCACCGGTAACGCACACATGGCGAGCGGGATGGCTCTGTACCTGCTGCAAAATCTGCTCCAGCGTCATGCGCTCGCCGCCATAAAAGGCATACTCGGAGTCGCAATAGGTACAGCGCAACGGGCAGCCCGTCAGGCGCACAAACACCGTAGGAAGGCCACTTTCTCGCGCCTCTCCTTGCAGGGAGTAGAAAATTTCACTGATTCTGAGTGATTCTTTGGAAAGATCGGTCATACACACCCAACACAAAAACGCCCGAGTGGCACATGCCACCCGGGCGCGGGATCATAGGCTTTTTCTGCTCAAAAAACCAGCGATGACAGTCAGTAGCGACTGGTGGCTACTGGAAGTTCTCCTGCAGATACTTCTTCGCCAGATTGGACGCTCTGGCGTCACTGGCTGCCACCTGCTCCAGCAGGTTGCGGGCTTTTTGTTGGTCGCCCAGCTGGTGGTAAACAGTACCCAGCTTGTAGCGGCCATCCCAGACTTTGCTGGAATTGGGGTAACCGTCAAGTAAGGCTACGAACCACTCTCGCGCCTCTTCCAGGTTGCCCTGAACCAGTGCAATCTCACCCAGCCAGTAATTCGCGTTCGGAGCGTACTGACCATTGGGGAAGTCCTGCAACAGGCTTTTGAACTCTTCACTGGCGCCACCGTAATCGCCATTGCGGGCCAAACCAAAGCTGGCCTGGTAGCGGTCGCGCTCACTCTTGCCGTCTTTCGGCCCTTGGGGTTTAGGCGGCATTGCTGAGCCCCCCTGCCCTTGCATGGACGAAGCACCGCCTTCAGCGGTTGACGGCGGTTGAGCCGCTGGCTCTGTACCACTCAGGCGCGCAATACGCCGGTCCAGATCCATATAATCTTCAGTGCGCTGCTGCTTGAGACGCTTTATCTCATGGCGCAATTCTTCAACTGTGCCACGCAACTCCCGCACTTCCTGCTGCAAAACCTGCATCTGATAGTAGGCTTCGGCCTGAGGATTACCCTGTGCTCGGGGTGGTGACATACCGGCACGGGCGAGCTGTGTCGGAGCACTGCTATCCGCTTCATCGGTATAAATAGTGGCCGACTGGTCCTGGCTTTTAGAAGACAGGTCTACAATCGGGGCCTGGGAAAATACCGGCGATGCCGCAGCCATAACTGCTGCGGCGATCGCTAGTTTTCTAATCGTTAAAGCCATTGGCATCCATTTTTACGATTAGTTAATAACAACGCGACGGTTCATCGCACGGGCAGATTCGTTAGAACCCATTTGAGCCGGACGCTCTTCACCGTAGCTGATTACTTCCAGGTTAGCTGCGTCTACGCCTTGCAGTACCAAAAAGTCGCGAACGGCATTGGCACGACGCTCACCCAGAGCCAGGTTGTACTCGCGAGTACCCAGTTCGTCAGCGTGGCCTTCCAGGCGAACGGAACCGGCGTTGCCGCGCATGCGGTCAGCGTGACGGATCAGCAGTTCACGGGTTTCGGGCTTCAGCAGGGACTGGTCGAAATCGAAGTAAACTACGTTTTCAAGAGGTGCTACGGGCTCAGGGGTAGTATCAAATTCGGTGGTTTCAACCGCGGTATTATTTGCGGTTTCATCTACCATGGTCTCCCCGCCAGTCTTGGTGTCATTGCTGCTACAACCAGCCATAACTGCTAATACACAGGCTAACCCAAGACCTGTTTTTACTGATTTCAACATAAGCTACTCCGCTTTATATATAGTGTTATCGAAAATCCTGAAAGATTTCTACTTGCTCTAATTCACACCCTTCGCTGAAGCGCGTCGGGCACCCCCGCCTTATTCAAAGTACGGCGACCAGGCCGGTTCACGGACATCACCCCTCTGAGAGGGCAGGTTATACTTCACCCCGGCATCCAGCGACACCGCTGCCAGAATACCTTTATCCCCACGTTTGGTAGCGTACATCAACATGGCCCCGTTCGGTGCGATACTAGGGGACTCATCCAGAGTGGTCTCCGTAAGGACACGCATTCTGCCCGAGTTGATATCCATCGTAGCGATAGTAAACACACCCCTATTACGATGCACCATAACCAGTGTCTTTCCATCTGGAGAAACACGGGGCCGCGCATTGTAATCGCCATCGAAGGTTAAGCGGTCGACTTGACCAGTGGCAAGAGTCAATTGGTAAATTTGTGGCTTCCCTCCCCTATCGGAGGTGAAAATCAGTGATTTACCATCTGGCATCCAGTTCGGCTCGGTATCAATGGAGAAGTGCCTTGTCATTCTTGTCAGCTTATTACTGACCAGATCCAGCACATAGATCTCCGGGTTGCCGTCCTTGGAGAGCACCATCGCCAGTTTGGTTCCATCCGGGGACCAGGTCGGCGAGCTGTTGATGCCCTTGAAGTTGGTTAATTGCTTGCGCGCACCGGTGCGCAGGTTCTCGCGGAAAATTGCCGGGCGACCGGTTTCAAAGGAGACGTAGGCGAGTTCCTGGCCATTGGGGGACCACATGGGAGACATCACCGGCGCGCTGAAACGGCGGATCTGCTTGGCGCGAGCACCATCGATATCGGCACGCATCAACAGATAGCTGGGCTTGCCGCCACGGGTCTCTTCCTGCACGTACACCATTTCGGTGGAGAAGGCACCGCGAATACCGGTGATAGCCTCAAAGATCTCATCGGCGGCGCGGTGGGCAATATCCCGCAGCTGGGTCTGGCCGCCACGCACCTGCTTGGTAAACATCTTGTGCTGGCCGAAAACATTGACCAGATCAAAAGTAAGCAGGTAACCGGTGGCCTGCGGCTCAATGCGGCCGGTCACTATGTACTCGGTGCCGAGAATTCGCCAGTCCCGGAATACCACGTCTTCCGGGGCCTTGGGGAAAGACAGCATGTCCTCCTTGGGCACCGGGGAGAAAAGGCCACTGCGTCGCAGGTCTGCGGAAATAATCCCGGAAACATCTTCCGCCAGTACCCCGCCACCAGACCAGCTGAATGGGGATACAGCGATCGGCGTGGGGTCATCGATACCACTGGTAATATCCACCACCAGCTGGGCTCGGGCCCCCAGACTCACCGAGGCGATTGCAATAATAACGACTGTCTTCAGTAAACTCTTGATCATTGGCGCAGATCTTCGACTTTAAAGTTCAAAATGGTTGTGCGGACTTCCCGCTCGAATATCACCGGTTCCTTTTGGGCCAGCTCGGCCACTTCGGGAAATACTTCCACCTTTTTAATGGCGGTCAGTACCGAGCGATCCAGGGCGGCATTACCACTGCCCTCGACGATATTAGCTGCCACCACCCGACCGGTGGGGACAAAGTTTATTTTTACCTTGGTAAGCATACCGTTTCGGGCACTGGGCGGGCGACTCCATACCGCCTCAATCTGCTGCTGAATCGCCTGGCCAACGGACATCACCGCTTGCTCGGCCTCATTCGCATCCAGCAGGTCCTCTTCATCCTGAAGTGCCTCATCAAAAGAACTCTGGCGCTCTTGAGCCAGCTTCTCCTTCAGCTCTTTTTCTTTGCGCGCCTTCTCTTGCTGTTCTTTCTCGCGGCGGGCCTTTTCTGCCTGCGCTTTGCGATCTGCTTCGGCTTTTGCCTTGCGTTTCTTTTCCGCCTCGAGTTTTTTCTTCTGCTCCAGGGCTGCACGGCGCTTACGTTCGACCTCAGCCTTGCGTTTTTGCTCCGCTTCGCGCTCAGCACGCTGTTTTATTTTATCGACCTTTTTCGGCAGTTTCTTCTTCGGTGTTGCCGCTTCAATAGTCACCAGCTTTGCCTGCACAAACTTTGGCATCGGTTTGTGCTCGGGCATACTGCTGGCTTCCCAGCCGTAGGTCATGGCAGCTATCAGCGCCCCGTGCAAAACGAGGCTGATGATAATCGCCAATGCATAAAAGCCTTTATTCACCGGCACCCTACCCCTGAGGTGGCTCTGTCACCAGGCCGACGCTGGGCGCTCCCGCCTGCTGCAGTTCGGTCATGGCATTGACGATCAGGCCATAGCGAGCCTCGGTGTCACCCCACACCAAAACCGGGGTTCCCGGCTTTTGGCGCAATACCTTAGCGACCGTTTGTTTAATTTCTTCGAGCGACTTGGCGCTCTGCTCGTCAGTCCCCAGATTCAGGTAATAGGTGCCATCGGAACGCACAGAAATAATCAGCGGCTCCTCATCGGTTTCCTCCATCGGCGCCGAGGGCGCATTTGGAAGGTCGACTTTGACCCCCTGCATCAACAATGGTGCCGTGACCATAAAGACAATCAACAGCACCAGCATTACGTCAATGTAGGGCACCACATTGATCTCGGAGACCAGCTTCTTCTTGGTTCCTTTGCGAAACACACTCATAGGGCTCGCCTACTCACTACTCAGCCGGAATGCACTTTGCGGTGCAGGATAGAGGAAAACTCCTCGGCGAAAGTTTCGTAGCTGGACAACAGCGACTCCGCCTTGGCGGAATAGCGGTTAAA
The DNA here is from genome assembly GCF_003076275.1 of Microbulbifer sp. A4B17. Lineage (NCBI taxonomy): Bacteria > Pseudomonadati > Pseudomonadota > Gammaproteobacteria > Cellvibrionales > Microbulbiferaceae > Microbulbifer > Microbulbifer sp. A4B17. Next base: position 814,280 of record NZ_CP029064.1, on the reverse strand, counting down.
AGCCATCACCGCAGGAATTGCTGCGAACAAACCCATAGCAGTAGCCACCAACGCCTCACTGATACCGGGTGCGACCGTGGCAATGGTGGCCTGGTGCATGGTGGCGAGGCCACGGAAGGAATTCATAATCCCCCACACGGTGCCAAACAGGCCGATATAGGGACTGACAGAGCCTACGGTTGCCAGGAACGGCAGGTTCATTTCCACCTTTTCCTGCTCTCGGGACATAGCCACACGCATGGCCCGTTCAGTGCCTTCCATTACCGCTTCGGGGCCACTGCTGCCTTGCTGGCGCAGGCGGGTAAACTCGGTAAAACCAGCGCGAAAAAGGGATTCAACACCATCGGTCCGGCCTTTTTCTGCGCGCTCGTTACCTTCGCGGAAGAGTTTGTTCAGGTCGGCACCGGACCAAAAGCGACGTTCGAAATTGTTCAGGGAGCGCTTGGCCTGGGACAGGTAGAGTCCGCGCTGGATAATCATGACCCAGGACACCACAGAGGCCAGTAACAGCAGCAGCATTACTAACTGTACCAACAGGCTGGCGTTCTGGATTAGCCCCCAAAGAGAAAGTTGTTCACCGGCGTTCATCTTCTTAAATAACTGCCTTTAATGCTGAATAAATAGGTTCCGGCAGGGCACAGGGCCTGCGGCTGTCGTCAGCGACACAAGCAACTTTGACCACGCCTTCGCAAATTAGCTCATCGCCGCGCCAGATTTTTTGTTCAAAAGTCACTGCGGCCCGCCCCAGTTTGCCAATCGAGGCCGTAGCGCGCAATGCATCATCGAGGAGAGCTGACCTTCGATACTGGATCTCAGCGGAGTGCACCACCAGCAACAGCCCCTGTTCCGGCATCGCCGGCTTATCATACCCGAGGGAGCGCAGCAGTTCTGTGCGCGCGCGCTCCATATACTTCAAATAATTCACGTAATAGACGATACCGCCCGCGTCGGTATCTTCTATATAAACTCGCAGCGGAATACTGAAAACTTCCTTCACTCCATCCTCTCTCACTACTTATTATCGGGCTTCGGCAGGCCGAAGTGTTCATAAGCCAGGCCAGTTGCCACTCGCCCCCGCGGTGTGCGGGCGATATAACCCTGCTGAATCAGGTAGGGCTCCAACACATCTTCCAGGGTATCCCGCTCCTCACTGACCGCTGCAGCGAGACTGTCCACTCCCACCGGTCCACCATCGAACTTCTCGATCATGGCCAATAGCATACGGCGATCCAACTGGTCGAAGCCACGGGAATCCACATTGAGCATATTGAGGGCTGCATCGGCAATGGCGGAATCTACGGCACCATCACCTTTAACTTCCGCGTAGTCACGCACACGGCGCAATAAGCGGTTGGCAATTCGGGGAGTACCGCGGGCTCGACGGGCAACTTCCAAGGCACCGCCCTCATCCATATCCACCCCCATCAAACCGGCTGAGCGGCGCACGATACTGGTGAGATCCTCGACGTTATAGAACTCAAGGCGCTGGACAATGCCGAAGCGATCCCTCAGTGGCGAGGTGAGCAGACCCGCCCTTGTGGTAGCCCCCACCAGGGTAAAGGGTGGCAGGTCGAGCTTGATAGAGCGCGCCGCTGGCCCTTCGCCGATCATAATATCCAGCTGGTAGTCTTCCATCGCTGGATACAGGACCTCTTCCACATGGGGGCTGAGGCGGTGGATCTCATCGATAAACAGCACATCCCCCGGTTCCAGATTGGTCATTAATGCCGCCAGGTCGCCAGCTTTTTCCAGTACCGGGCCTGAGGTGGTCTTAATGGCCACCCCCATTTCGGCGGCGATAATATTTGCCAGGGTGGTTTTCCCCAGTCCCGGCGGGCCGAATACCAGGGTGTGATCCAGGGCCTCTTTGCGCAACTTGGCGGCCTGAATAAAAATCTCCATCTGTTCCCGCACCACCGGCTGACCCACATAATCGTCCAGGGTTTTGGGGCGCACAGCGCGGTCGTACTGCTCTTCCTGGCCCGAGGGGCCCGCAGGTCCCGGTGCCACCAAACGGTCGGCTTCAATCATTGCAACAACTCCAGGGCACTCAGATTAAGCGGGGGCCATTCCCTTAAGGGCCAGGCGAATCAAGGCCGCACTATCGGCACCCGGCTGCTCCTTGCTGGCCCGGGCCACCATTTTACTGGCTTCAGAGGGCTTGTAGCCCAGAGCAGCCAAAGCGCTCTCCGCCTCGCCGGTGTGATCCACCTTGGGTTCGGCAGCTGCGGCCATCAGAGGGATATCATTGGCGTCGCCAAAGTCCGGGGTCAATTTATCCCGCAACTCTACGATCAGGCGCTCAGCGGTCTTTTTACCCACACCGGGAACCTTAACCAGCGCCGCTACATTATCCTCCGACACACAACGGGCCAGGGCCGTACCGTCCAGCCCGGATAAAATAGCCAGGGCCATCTTGGGGCCTACTCCACTTACCTTGATCAAGGTCCGAAACAGTTTGCGATCCCCATCGCGGATAAAGCCATACAGCTGCTGGGCGGTTTCGGATACCGCCAAATGGGTGTGCAGCTGCACCGACTGGCCCAGGGCTGGCAGTTCGAAAATCGTGGTCATGGGTGCGAGTACTTCATAACCTACTCCCTGTACATCCACCAGTAACAGGGGGGGCTGCACAGCGGCCAGAGTACCAGTCAATCTTCCAATCATGTGTTATTCCAGGTTTATTTTGTCTGCGCCCTACATAGGAGCCAATTCTATCAGCCGATCACACACTGAGACGGCCACGACGAAAACGACTGCGCGCTCCGCCAGCGGTAACTACCAGAGTCTGCTCGGTATGCATATGGCACAGTGCCACGGCGAGTGCATCGGCGGCATCCTCTTGTGGCGATGCCGGCAGGGACAGCAGTGTTTTAACCATATGCTGTACCTGCAATTTATCCGCAGCACCGTTACCGACCACCGCCTGCTTCACTTTGCGGGCTTCATACTCAGCTACTTCCAGACCAATGTTTGCCCCAGCCACAATAGCTGCCCCCCGGGCCTGGCCCAGTTTCAGGGCGGAGCCGGCGCTCTTGGACATAAAGACATTTTCAATCGCCATCTGGGCTGGACGGTATTGTTGAGCGATTTGGCTCACAGCATCAAAAATCAGTTTGAGGCGCTCTGGCAGGGGTCCCTCTGGAATGCGAATCACTCCACTGGCCACATAGCGGGCCTTGCCCCGCTCCACATCGATAATTCCATAGCCCGTTTTTCGCGAGCCGGGGTCAATACCCAGGATTCGGGTCAAAAGGCAGCTCTCCAAATATCTGTATGTTTATATAGTGGTGGGAGTGTCCCAAGGCGGGCAGGTAGCGTCAAGGGAAGGAGTGTAAGAAGGGTCTGAAAAGATAAAAACCAGAGGCGGGACTGAGCCCACCTCCAGTTGAGGAGCGGACCTTAGCCCAACTCCTCCATCACCTCTGCCGGGATATCCGCATTGGTGTAAACATTTTGCACATCGTCCAGGTCTTCCAGCATCTCGATCAGAGCGAGCACTTTTTCAGCACCGTCTTTATCGAGCGGAATGGTAGTGGACGGAATCATGGCAATTTCAGCATTGTCCGGCTTAAAACCGGCTGCAACCAAGGCGTCCTTGACCGTCAGGTAGTCCTGGAATTCAGTGGTAACTTCAACGCTGCCGTCATCGTTGGATTCGATATCCTCAGCTCCGGCTTCGAGGGCCGCTTCCATCAAAGTATCTTCATCCACACCGGTCTCGTAATACATCTGACCTTTGCGGGTGAACAGGTAGCTCACCGAGCCGTCGGTACCCAGGTTGCCACCGCGCTTGGTAAAAGCGTGGCGCACTTCAGCAACGGTGCGGTTGCGGTTGTCTGTGAGGCACTCCACTAAAACCGCTACACCGCCAACGCCGTAGCCTTCGTAAACTACGGCTTCATAGTTTTCACCCTCAGCATTGCCGGCGCCACGGGCGATGGCCTTGTCGATGGTGTCGCGCTTCATATTGGCACCCAGCGCCTTATCGATAGTGGCGCGCAGCGCTGGGTTATCGTCCGGGTTTGGACCCGATTTGGCGGCTACCGTCAGCTCGCGAATGATCTTGGTAAAGACCTTGCCCCGCTTGGCATCCTGAGCTGCTTTGCGGTGCTTAATATTGGCCCATTTACTATGTCCGGCCATTTTCCGTCTCTCTTCAGTCAGTGCGTAGGATGGGCCAAAGAGCGAAGCGAATCGCCCATCACCACGATTGGATGGGCCCGCTTCGCTCGGCCCATCGGGGAAAAATCAGCTGATTTTTTCTTCTTTTTGTCGCAGGCGAATGCTCAGCTCACGCAGCTGTTTCGCATCCACAGCACCCGGGGCATCTGTCATCACACAGGCAGCGCTCTGGGTTTTCGGGAAAGCGATCACATCGCGAATAGAATCGCTACCGGTCATCAGCATCACCAGGCGATCCAGACCAAAGGCCAGGCCACCATGGGGCGGAGCACCGTATTTGAGTGCATCCAGCAGGAAGCCGAACTTCTCGCGCTGCTCTTGTGCATCGATACCCAGGATGCGGAATACCGCTTCCTGCATCAACTGGTCGTGGATACGAACAGAACCACCACCCAACTCAGTGCCGTTAAGTACCATATCGTAAGCACGGGACAGAGCTTCGAGCGGATTCTTCTCCAGTTCTTCCGGAGTACAGGAAGGTGCAGTGAACGGGTGGTGCAACGCAGTCAGGCTGCCATCGTCATTTTCTTCAAACATCGGGAAGGCGACAACCCACAAAGGCGCCCACTCGCTGGTGTACAGATCCAAATCTTCACCCAGCTTGCAACGCAATGCACCCAGGGCTTCGGAGACAATCTTGGCCTTGTCCGAACCGAAGAAAAGAACATCACCGTCTTCCGCTTGCAGGCGATCGAGAATGGCTGCGCGGGTTTCAATCGGCAGGAATTTAACGATTGGCGACTGCAGACCATTTTCCAGGTCAGAGCGGTCGTTAACCTTGATATACGCCAGGCCCTTGGCACCATAAATACCGACAAACTTGCCGTAATCGTCCAGCTGCTTGCGGGTCAGTTTCTTACAACCGCCGGGTACCTTGATCGCGGCAACACGGCCTTTTGGATCGTTGGCAGGTCCGGAGAATACCTTGAAGTCCACCTCGGTCATCAGGTCCTTGATCTCTACCATCTCCAGCGGAATACGCAGGTCCGGCTTATCGGAGCCGTAGCGCAGCATTGCCTGGTAGTGGGTCATGCGCGGGAATTCACCCAGATCAACACCCTTCAACTCTTTAAACAGTTTACGAACCATATTCTCGGTGATCGACATGATTTCCTCTTCATTGAGGAAGGAGGTCTCAATATCGATCTGAGTAAATTCGGGCTGGCGATCAGCGCGTAAATCCTCATCGCGGAAACACTTGGCGATCTGGTAATAGCGATCGAAACCAGAAACCATCAGCAACTGCTTAAATAATTGCGGAGACTGCGGCAGGGCGAAGAATTTGCCCTCGTGGGTGCGGCTCGGCACCAGGTAATCCCGGGCACCCTCTGGAGTGGCGCGAGTCAGGATTGGAGTCTCGATATCGAGAAAACCGTGCTCATCCAGGTAATTGCGGATCGCGGTAGTCAGCTTGGAACGGAAATACAGGTTGTTCTGCATTTCGTTGCGACGCAGGTCCAGGTAGCGGTATTTCAAGCGGATATCTTCACCCACATCGGTGTGCTCATCCAGCTGGAAAGGCACTGTCTCAGCGGTATTCAGAATTTCCAGTTCGGTGCCGTAAACCTCTACTTCACCGGTCACCATATTGGGATTCACGGCCTCTGGGGCGCGGGCGCGCACACGACCTGTCACTTTAAGCACATATTCGCTGCGCACGCGATCGGCCATTTCGAAGTGCTCGGCCGCATCCGGGTCGAATACCACCTGAACAATGCCCTCTCGGTCGCGCAGGTCGATAAAAATCACTCCGCCGTGATCGCGGCGGCGGTCGACCCAGCCACAGAGGGTTACTACGCGGTCAATGTCCGCGGAACGAAGGACGCCACAGTAATCGCTGCGCATGGATGAAAATTCCCGTTATCGATAGGTAAAAGATTAGTTAGAGGGTACACCGCGCGGACAGCTCCGCACAGCTCGCCTAGGCCGTCTTTGCCGCCGCTGTGCCAGACTTGTCGCTTTTGGCCTTGCCGCTATTGGCTGAGTCACCGCCAGCGAGGTTTTTCTTGCTACCAGTTTTAAAGTCGGTCTCATACCAGCCGGCGCCCTTCAGGCGAAACCCAGCCGCTGAGATTTTCTTGCGCAGCTCGGCCTTCTCGCAAGCTGGACAGTCTTTGAGCGGGTCATCACTCATCCGCTGCAAAACTTCCATTTCATGGCCGCAGGCATTGCACTGGTATTCATAGATCGGCATTACACAGTACCTGGTGCTTAAAAAAAGGGGGAGAGAGTATACATGAGGCCTACAGAGGTAAGAAGCTGCACGGGTCTTTTCACTGGGTAAAGCGTCCCATAAAGGCGACTAAAGGCTAAAAAATGTAAAAAAAGCACTATTTTTCTAGTATTTCTCCGTGCGGCCGAACAAAAACTATATATACTTCCCCCATCACCCGCTGAGACACCCGCTACGGATGCAGCGCAGCGGGAGAAAAAACACACTTTTACCGGATATATACCGAACAACAAAGAAGGAAGTAAGCCATGGCTGTCTCCAAGAAAGCTGCTACCAAAAAGGCCCCGGCAAAGAAAGCTGCGGCCAAAGCTGCACCGGCCAAGAAAGTAAAAGCAATCAAGGAAAAGTACACCAAGACTCAAGTACTGAATCAGATTGCTGAGAACACCGAGCTGTCCCGCAAGCAGGTTCAATCTGTACTGGACGAGCTGAACGATATCATCGAAGGCCACATCAAGAAGCGCGCAATTGGCGAATTCACCCTGCCGGGCCTGATGAAAATCACCACCGTGAAAAAGCCAGCTAAGAAAGCTCGTAAAGGTATCAACCCCTTCACCGGTGAAGAGACTACCTTCAAGGCGAAGCCTGCCAGCATCCAGGTTAAAGTCCGCCCACTGAAGAAGCTGAAGGAAATGGCAGAGAACTAATACACTCTGTAAAACCTCAGCTTAAAAACCCCGCTTATGCGGGGTTTTTTATTCACCCTCTGTGAATAGATCCCAGAGCGGTACCCAGGCACCCATTAAACAGATACCCCGGTATAGCTAAAGGCAATCCGCTTCGGGGCAATACCGCCCCCAGGCAATATTTATTGCCCGGCGAATAGCGTAAAATAGCCTGCTTACCCGTAATAGAATCCATATAAGTCCTATGCGCGCATCTCGTTATCTCATTGCAACCCAAAAAGAAACTCCCAACGACGCAGTGGTAATCAGCCATCAGCTGATGCTGCGTGCCGGTATGATCCGTCGCCTGTCTTCAGGTCTCTACACCTGGCTGCCCACCGGGTTGCGGGTTTTGCGCAAGGTCGAGCGCATTGTTCGTGAAGAGATGGACCGTGCTGGCTCCCTGGAAGTATTGATGCCGGTCGTGCAGCCGGCAGAGCTTTGGGAAGAGTCCGGCCGCTGGCAGCAGTACGGCCCCGAACTCCTGCGCATCAAGGATCGCCACAACAATGACTTCTGTCTGGGCCCGACCCACGAGGAAGTCATCACCGACCTGATCCGCGGTGAAATCAATAGCTATAAGCAGTTGCCCGCCAACTTCTACCAGGTGCAGACTAAATTCCGCGATGAAATCCGTCCGCGCTTTGGCGTAATGCGCGCTCGCGAATTCACCATGAAGGATGCCTACTCCTTCCACGTGAACGAGGATTCCCTGCAGGAAACCTACGATATTATGCACGGTGCCTACTGCCGAATTTTTGAGCGCATCGGCCTGGACTACCGTCCGGTACTGGCAGACACCGGTTCAATCGGTGGTTCCAGCTCCCACGAATTCCACGTGCTGGCGCAGAGCGGCGAAGACGATATCGCCTTTTCCACAGAATCCCGCTACGCCGCCAATATCGAATTGGCTGAAGCGGTTGCCCCAGCTGGCGGGCGCCCTGCTCCGTCGCAGGAGATGCAGGAAGTTCATACGCCGAACCAAAAAACCATCGCCGATGTCAGCGAGTTTTTGAAAAGTGATCCCGCCCACTCAGTAAAAACCCTGATTGTTCTGGGCGAGTGTGAAGAGGGTGAAACCGCTCCATTAATTGCCCTGATACTGCGCGGCGATCACGAGCTGAACGAATTAAAGGCAGAGAAACTGGCTGGAATCGCCAGCCCCATTCAGTTCGCCCCAGAAGAGCGCATTGCCGAAGAACTCAGCTGCAACATTGGCTCCCTGGGCCCGGTGGGCATGAAGATCGAGACTGTTGTGGATCGCTCTGCGGCGCACCTGGCAGACTTTATCTGCGGCGCCAATCGCGATGACTACCACTTAACCGGTGTGAACTGGGGTCGCGATGTGGAATTGGGCCGCGTCGAAGACCTGCGTAATGTAGTGGCAGGCGACGCCAGCCCCGATGGCCAGGGCACCCTGGAAATCAAACGGGGTATCGAGGTCGGCCACATTTTCCAGTTGGGCGATAAGTACAGCCGCGCTATGAATGCCACAGTACTGGATGAAAACGGAAAAGAGCAGGTTATGTCCATGGGCTGCTATGGCATCGGCGTTTCCCGCATCGTTGCTGCAGCGATCGAACAAAACCACGATGACTCCGGCATTATCTGGCCAACTGCTATCGCACCTTTCCAGCTCGCCATTGTGCCGATCAATATGCACAAAAGCGATGTGGTAAGGGAGAAGTGCGAGCACCTGTATGAGTCCTTGTGTAGCAAAGGCATTGATGTACTGCTGATGGACGAAGCCAAAGCACGACTGGGCGCTATGCTCGCCGATGTGGAGCTGATCGGCATTCCCCATCGTATTGTTATCGGCGATCGAGGCCTGGAAAAAGGTGTCGTGGAATATAAAGGTCGCGGCGACGCGGAAAGCCAGGAGTTTGCCGTATCCCAGCTCGAAGAAGTGTTATTGGAAAAATTTAATCAATAATTGTCGAGCCGCCCGGTCTGCCCCCAAGCGGGCCGGGACCTCTCACGGCAAAAGTGCTTTTTATCGGCGGCGTCACAAAATCACGCTGCCCATTTTGCCGGGCTTTTCGTAGAATCACCCCATGATAAAAAAAGCCACCGCCCTCTTGTTGCTCTGCCTTACCTGCTGTGCCGCCCAGGCTCAAAGCAGTAGAGCCGAGATCGACCCGGAGTTGCGCCTCGCCCTGCAGGACGCAGTTACCCAGGCCGACAGCTTTGTGGACCGCTTCGATGCGGAAGTGTGGCTAATGTCTAAATCCCAGCCTCTGTCCCGCTATATCAAAGATCCCAAGCGGCGGATGCACGTACTGAAAGCCGTCCACCGGGAGGCAACTCGGGCCGGGCTGCGCCCGGAAATTGTATTGGCGGTTATCCAGATTGAGAGTGCTTTTGACCCCTATGCGATATCCCGCGTTGGCGCTCTGGGTATGATGCAGGTAATGCCATTCTGGAAAAATGAAATCGGTCGACCCGACGATAACCTGATCGATATGGACACCAACCTAAGGTACGGATGTACCATTCTTAAACACTACATCAAAAAAGCCAAAGGCAACCTGGCCAACGCCCTCGCCTATTACAATGGTAGCTACGGCCGCCATACTTATAGCAGCAAGGTCCTGGATGCCTGGGCCGAGCGCTGGAGATAAACGATGACCGCCGGCTACTTATTTTTCTCCGGCGGTGCATGCGCTCTTCTTTTATTGGCAGCAACCAAGGTTGCTATACATCATTACCGGCTTGTTGCCGGGCGCTGCTTATTGGCCCTGCTGATAGCCGTGATCTGCTATTTACTCTGGCCCATCCTGCCACAATTGAGTGGACCTACTGCGCTCTTGCTTAACTTGCCAATTACTCTGATTCCCGCAATTTTTTGGCTGTTTACTCACCTGTTATGCCGCGAGGAAGAGCCTTTTCCCCTGTGGGGCTGGATCCCGATTGGTATTACCCTGGTCATCGGCATAGTGGCCTACCACGCACCATTGCCATTAACGTCAGATCAGCAATCCCCACTATTTACCCTTTCGCAGCTACTCAAACTCGGTTTAATCAGCCTCGGCCTACTGACACTACAACGGCAGTTTCACCTGGACTTGGTCGCAGAGCGCCGACGCCTGCGCACAACCCTGCTTATCGCCGTCGGCGCCTATATGCTGGTGGTAATTGGCGCAGAATCTATCTTTGCCTACCGCCCGCTTCCCAACGGTGTACCGACACTGCACGCGCTATTTGCCAGCCTGTTGTCACTGGTGGCCTGCCTATGGTTGCTGGCCCTATCCCCCAGCGCTCTGGGAGAATCCCTGCCGCGCCCGAAGAGCAGCGAGCCAGAGGAGGAAGAACAGCCTTTAGCTCCGCCACCTGAACTGGATGAACAACAGCAAACCCAGCTGCAAAAATTACAGGAACATATGCACAACGGTGGTTATCGCCATACCGGACTCACCATCAGAGAGCTTGCGGAGCAGTTGGATATTCGCGAACATGTGCTGCGTGTGTTGATTAATCGCCACCTGGGTTATCGCAATTTTAACGAATACCTAAATCAGTTTCGTATCGATGAGGCCAGCAACCGGTTGGCAGATCCGGAGCAGGCCCATTTGCCAGTACTCACCATTGCTCTGGACATCGGCTATCGCTCCTTGAGCCCGTTTAACGCTGCTTTCAAGCGCCGTCACAGCCAAACTCCCACTGAGTACCGCCGGGAAAAGCTGCCCGCCTGAATCTCCTCTCCTGAAAGAATCCGTCAGCATTTTTTCATATTCCGTAAGCCCGCAAAGTAAAAGGCTCCCAGACTGGGAGCGCGGTGAAAGTGATTTTCCCGCTGCGTGCCCGGCTCACCGAGACCCGTTTTAACACCGGTGAGTCTCCCTTCAATAGAAGAATAATGATGGTGAGAATATGGATTTTTTAGTCGACATATCCCAGGACGGAGCCAAACATTTCCAGTTGAGTTTATTTCGCTATGTGCTGGCCGCTTCAGTAATGAGTATTTTGGCCGGCTGGCTATTTCGCACCTGGATGAACCGGCGCCGTATCCAAAAGCGTCGTGCCGAGTGGAAAGATATTCGGCGGGAGGTGAGTTATTCACTATTAACGGTGTGTATCTTTACCCTGGTAGGGGTTATTACTACCATGATGCACGATCTGGGAATGACCAAATTTTACTGGCAGTGGAGCGATTATCCACTCTGGTGGAGTATTGCCAGCCTGCCAGTAGTGATTTTGATCCACGACGCTTATTTTTACTGGACCCACCGAGGTATGCACCACCCCAAGGTGTTTAAACACTTCCACCGCCTGCACCATCAGTCCAGAACACCCACCCCCTGGACGGCATACAGTTTCTCTGTAGGTGAAGCGGTCCTGATGGGCGCTTTCTCTCCCCTGATTGCCCTGATACTGCCGCTTAATCCAACTATTTGGTTCACCTTTTTATTTATCAGCATCTTCCGCAACGCCATGCTGCACACTGGCCGCGAGTTCCATCCCCGCAGCTGGGTCGACGGCCCTATGGACAGGCTCACCACCACGACTCACCACGACTTGCACCACCAGCGCTTCCAGGGCAACTACGGCTTTTACTTCACTTGGTGGGATCGCTGGATGGGCACAGAATTTAAGGACTACAAGCAAGTCTTCCGGCAAGCAGTGGATGGGCAATTACACGGGGGAGAAAAAGAGGTGGAAATAGACAACAGCGCAGCAGAAGGCGTAAAAGCTCACGCTTAACCCACTCAAATTACTTAAATGGGTGCCGGGGTTCCCCCGGCTCCTTTCCGCTAGCTGTAACAACCGTGTTAATGGCCATGTTGCAAAGGCAACCAGCGGGATTCTCGGTAACAGTAAAGTCCCCAGATCACAAAGACGACTTCGATAGCAAAAAGCACTAAATTGCGCTGGTCAAAACCACTGATAAATAACATTCCGTAGAGGCGCCCAAGAGCGAAGCCGATATAGGCAATAGACATCGCAGCGTAAGCAACCCTGCGGTGCGGGCGCATAGCCAAAGCCACCAGTAGAATCACCGCGATGGCCAACATAAACCCGCCATAAGTGGCCATAAACTCGGGCATGGCTTCGGGGGTATCAAATGAAAAATCCACTTCATTCGCAAGGCTCTGCGGTTTAAACAGGGCCCAGAGGCCAATAGAAGCAAAAATCAATAGATTGAGTGTCAAGTAGACTCTTCCCAAATATTTCAATCGATTCTCCCCTCTAATTTCTGTTACTCACCCCTATACAAGGGGAACACCGCTTTGGAGTACTGTCACAGTATATATGAGCCACACCCCGCCATACGCCGGAACAATTCACCAATTTGGTACAAAGCGATGGATTTATCAATATTTTCTTGCTGGCAAACTGAGAATGTCTTTCCATAATTAGAATCCACAGCGCAACTCCGACCCACTCCAAAATAAGGGCCGCGCTTTTGAATACCACTACCTTCCTCAAGTCATTGGCGAAAGAGCCCCTGCTGTATTTTATTGCGATCGCCCTAATCCTATTGGGATTGGGAGAAATCCTGGAACCGCCTGCACAAGAGATTGTTATCAGCGAGGGGCGCGTCGAACATCTACGTTCGGTTTTTGAGCGCAAGTGGCACAGGTACCCCTCAGATAGCGAGCTGGAGCAACTTATTGAGAATTACCTAAGAGAGGAAATACTTTACAGGGAAGCGCTTGCCCTGGGATTAGCCGAGAACGACACGGTAATCCGCCGCCTACAAATGAAAATGGAACTTACGGCACGTAATTTCGCTGACACTCAAGGCCCAGGCGATCAAGTATTGGAGAAATTCCTTCAAGGCCAGGCCGATAAATACCAGCTTCCCCCCACCCTATCTTTCCAACAACGATTTTTCTCAGTGGATCTGGCCTCATCAGATTCACGTGATTTTAACGACTTACTCATGCAGCTAAACAGCGGTCAGGCTTCACCAATGATTGGAGACTCAACCCTACTGCCAGCTGCTTTTATCGGCACTTCAGAGCCACGAATAGACAGGTAATTTGGGCTGGGATTTTCCGCTCAATTGTCCAAGCTGCCTATTGGCAAGTGGAGTGGTCCAGTCCGCTCGACCTTCGGCAATCACCTGGTCCTCCTTGAGGAAATCAAGTCCACCCAGCTACCGGCATTGGCTGAAATACGCAGCCGCGTACTAAATGATTGGCAATCCCAGGCGCAAAAGAAGATTCTGCAGGAGCAGTATCTCCAGTACCGTAAAAACTACGAGGTCACTGTCCACAAGCCGGATAACTTCTCAGCCGAGGTTGCCGTCAAGTGATGCACATCCGGCCACTCCTGTTCATTCTGCTCCTCAGCTTTACTCCAATACTATCTGCCCACGAACTGCGCCCGGCTTACCTGGGCATCACTCAAGTTGATGCACAGTTATTTAAAGTACTTTGGCGATTGCCCGCACAAGGCGATCTTCGCCTCGCTCTGAATGCCCATTTGGACCAAGCTGCCTCCCCCCCTAAGCCAACCCAGAGCGCAAATAAGTAAGGGCTACTACACAGAGCACTGGACCATCCATCACCCCAGGGAGCTACAACAGCTATCTATTCATATCAATGGCCTACAGAGCACTATGACCGATGCGCTAGTGCGGATCTCCTGGTTAGATGGGCGTGAGCAAGTTATCCGACTGACACCAGACCAGCCAGAATGGACCCTTGACCAACCCACCAGCGAGCTCCAAGTCGCTCAAACTTACTTTGTGCTGGGCGTTGAACATATTCTTTTCGGTGTCGATCACTTGTTGTTCGTTTTGGCCCTGATCTTGCTCAAACAAAGCCTTCGCCAGCTGATCGGCACTATCACTGCTTTCACTATCGCCCACAGTATTACCTTAGCAGCTGCCGTACTGGGCTATATCCATCTGCCATCAGCGCCAGTGGAGGCGATTATCGCCCTCAGTATTTTACTGGCAGCCAGAGAGTCTGTACGCCAGAGGCATGGTGTTTTCAGTTTGACCAGTCGCTACCCATGGGCAATTGCCTTTGCTTTTGGACTTTTACACGGTTTGGGTTTTGCCGGTGTACTGGGCGAAATTGGGCTTCCCCAGGCATTACTGACTTTTAATCTCGGTGTGGAAGTGGGGCAATTAGTATTTATCTCTGCTGTTCTTGCAGCAATCAACTTGTATCAAAAGTTCCTTAAACACTGGCCAGGGTATGCCATTCGGAACCGCGAACAATACTCTTTCGGGGAAGGTGGAGGTATCGGAATACCAGTCGCTACGGTGGTCGCGTATACGCTGGGGGGCATTGCCTACTACTGGGTGATTGAGCGCAGCCTGCTTATTGTTTTCCCATAACAGAGAACATTAACCGGTGCCCTGCAAATCACGGACACCGGTTAATTTAACGGTCAGTCCTGAAACAAGAGTTCCAGTGGGTAGCCGGTAAAAGGCTTGGTTTTCTCAATCACCAAATGAGAAGTCATACGGGAAATCGCCGCCTCTTCATTGGCCAACAACTGCTCTGAGACTCGATTAAAATCTGCTGCGTCTGGGCAGACGAAATGCAGCATATAGTCGAACTCACCAGACATCTTCACACAGGAAACAATCTGTGGAATATCACTAATAATGCGGCGAAAGTTCTCACTGGTACGGGCATCCTGCCGCTTAAGCGCAACGTTTACATAAAACTCTGCATGCCGAACTTTATCCAGGTTTATCTCGGCAAAGAACTCGCGGATATAGCGCTCACTGGTCAGGCGTTTAACCCGGGCCAGGCAGGCACTTTCCGATAATCCAATTTTTTCACTCAAATTCAGGTTACTTGTACGTGCGTTTGATTGCAGGGCCTGCAAAATACGCAAATTATGCCGGTCAATTTTCACGGAGCTATTTTCTTTTGAATCTGAAAGGGGGCAAGGATAGCGGTATTCGCCGGTGGCATAAACATTACAGCCACCGGCATGGGAAACTTGTCATCACTTCAAAGGCGAATTTGGCGACAACCAGCCTCCCGGCAAAGGCCTAACCGGCCTGGCGGTTACCGCTGGTGACGAACTGTTCAATACGATCCAAGGCCCGCGACAACTCGGCCTCATCAGCCGCCAGGGTGAGGCGAACATGATTGACTGAACTACTACCAAAGGGCGCGCCAGGTAGTACCGAGACCCGCTCAGCATCCAAAAGGGCTTCAGCGAAGGATTGCCCGGAGCTGGATACCTTGGAGACATCCACCATTACAAACATCCCAGCCTCAGGGCTGTAGCAACTCAAGCCTGGTATCTGGCCAATCCTCTCAACAATCAGGTCTCGACGCTGCTGATAGGCATCCCGCATCTGCTTCACGAAGTAGCTATCAAACTCCAGGGCAAAGGCTGCAGCCTCCTGGATGAACTGCGGGCATCCAAAAATTGTCGCCCCTGCAAAAGCAATCAAACGATCTACCAGGGGACCACGAGCCACGGCCCACCCCAGGCGCCAGCCACTCATGGCGTGGGATTTGGACAAGCCATCAACCACAACAATATTATCCAGCGACTCTGCTGCCGTACGCAGAGAGGTGTGGCGGCGGGCAAAGGTGATCATTGAATAAACTTCATCACACACCAGCCAAATATTGCGCTCGCGGCAGTATGCCGCCAACTCGCGCAATTGTTCAGGGGTAGCCATCGCGCCAGTCGGGTTTACCGGCGTGTTGATCATAACGACCTTGGTCTGCTCACTGATGGAGGCCTTGATAGCGTCGACATCAAAAGCGAAATTGGTCTCCGCCGGGCAAGTCACTCGCTTTACCGAGAGGCGCAAGGCATCACAAATGGGGACATAGCCGATATACATCGGCTCGGGAATTACAATCTCCTCACCGGGGTTTAGCAGGCAGGCAAGTACTGCGTAGATAGCGTTGGTTCCACCGGGGAAAACAACAACATCATCCGGATTACAGGGGTGGGGAGAGACCTTGCTCTCGATATCCGCGATAGCCCTGCGCAACATTGGCTCCCCGGCCGCAGGGGAATAGTGGGTGCGCCCCACTCCCAGGCGAGCGCGGGCAAAGTCGAGGATCGGCTCGGGGGTGTCAAAGTTGGGATCACCTACACAGAGAAA
Organism: Microbulbifer sp. A4B17; assembly: GCF_003076275.1. Classification (NCBI taxonomy): domain Bacteria; kingdom Pseudomonadati; phylum Pseudomonadota; class Gammaproteobacteria; order Cellvibrionales; family Microbulbiferaceae; genus Microbulbifer; species Microbulbifer sp. A4B17. The sequence goes on along the minus strand of NZ_CP029064.1, from coordinate 798,154 downwards.
GATGACATCCTCCCCTTTATTGGCAAGCTCATGAGCCCGGTCACTCACAGCCCAAACATTTGCATCCTCACCATTCAAGGCCTCACTTTGCAAGCTGAACCTGGGGGTAAAATTTGTCACGTTTTTCACTATTTAGCAGCCATTTATAGGGGCTAAGGTAACAACCATCGGAGTAATCGGTGCCGCTATATGACCGTCAATTTCGCATTAGAGGGAGCTTTTCTCAGGTATTCCCGCAGATAATGCGGGGGCCAGTGTGTTCGCGTGGATCGCGACTAGAAATAGATTTTTAGTCTCAGTTACTCAGGTCGATCCTGGCGCCCCAGAGAGAGCGAGTAATGAGTAAAACTTAAGCAAGGTATCACCCCATCCCACTGCATTTGAACACTATTAACCGGAGCCAGGAAAATCCCAGGGCTATGGACAAAGCTTCATTACGATGTTCTTTTTTGACATCCCGTCCGCTCCCCATGCCCCTTTCACCTGACTCGCAGCAATCTCCCTCAAGTTTTCGCTGTATTTAGATTAACTTTAATCTTCAAAGATAGAGGGCAAACTCCAATCCCGGTATAGGTGCAAAACTGGCCCCTTAGCGCCTCTGGATATACTTAGTGTTAACCAGCTTTGATCTTCCGAGACTATCTATTACGGCTTGATTGCGTGTTATCGTTAACACCTAAAAACCAATAAGTAAATTTAAATCATGGATAAGATGAAACAATTACTAACCTTACTTTTGCTCTCCTGTTCACTTACGGCAATCGGCACTGAAATTTCTCAGGAAAGGAAGTTGGAGCTTATTAATTCTATCGAGAAAAAGATTGCCTCCAACTATGTCCTGCAAGAAAACCTGGAAGCGATTCACTCTTCATTAGATAAAATAGCAATCCCTATCGCCAAGGCAGTTAATCCGATTACCAAAGCTAACTGGGAGGGGACTGGTGTAAAACCAGATATCGAGACATCCCGGGAGAAAGCATTTCCAACAGCCTATAGACTCGTCTTACAAGAAACCAAAGCCTCTACTGCACACCCGGAACATTTAAAAGAAATTCAACAAAAACTGCAGGATCTCGGAACTCTCTAGATTACCTGCAGTCCTCACCAAATCAAATTGATATATTTATCAGGGAAGACAAGTAATTACCAAGTATTTCTTCCCTGATAGAATCAACAATCAATAAAATAAAATACGAATGAGATATCACAATTTGTTTAAATCTTATACATATCTGAGGACTTCTCGGAACGCTTTAACCCCCACAGATGAGCATCTAAAGCCCATATCGAATATATAGTTTTAGTCTATATCCTGGTGCACCAACCAAATGGAGCAATACTGCCATTTTCATACAGAGTAAAGCTATTGACAAATGCCTTGAGAAAGTAGAATGCCGCCACTTCTAACCAGAACCAAATGCACAAGTATTTTTTCAGGGCATTATACGAGATTTAGCTTCTCAGCAATATAAACTAGCAAATTAATATCAACCCATGTGCTACCGGATAAAACTAGAACTTCAGATAAACTCAGCTCTTACCTTTCCCTGAGAATTTTCATCAAGGAGGGTTTGACTATTAATCGACGAACTGTATTAATATAAGACAATTCACTCAAATACTACGCAAGTACCACCACTCCTCTTTTGAGGAGAAAATTTCAGAGATTTTGTAGTACCCACATTACATAGCGATAGGACTTATATAAAATATGAAGTTTATCCAAACCAGATTACAAGGGGTTATTTTTAGACTCAAAAGGCTGGCCATCCAAGTCAGTCTACCTTTATCTCTATACCTAGCACTAGCTTATATATTTAAAGCCCCTCAAAAAACGGAAGTCCTAGAAATGTACCTACTAGGATTATGCCTAATCCCAGTCCTGACCACACTCTGGCTTATAATATTTAACTCAGGAAAAGGAAAGGTAGATGAGTATAGCCTTGAGTTTACAGATACTCACATCATTTATAGATCACTCTATGGCAATATAATCATTCCAATGTCAGATAAACTTTCAATTAAAACACACGGCAATCCACCTAAGTCCATTTCCATAACAGGACACAACCACTCAGCCCATGTTGATTTAAACCTATTTTCACCACAACAGAGAAAGGAAATTCTTAAGCAATGTTATTTACAAAAAAATAGCTATCAAGGTTAACCTTAAACACCACTTTCACTATCTAAAGCCATAACTGTATAAACCCATCAAGGCTTACACCTCTCAATCACAAGCAGTTGACTTTTATCATACACCTTAGAATCAGCTCTCAGATGGTTAGTATATTCTATCAACTCCCCTAGAGTACTTACAAAAATCCTTTTTACTCTTAGATTTACATTCTTATAATCATCAGCAGATTGAAAAACCCCACGCTCAAAATCAGAAAAGGCTCTCTTTAAATCTGAATTTGAAATACTCTGGGCCATTCGTACCCCTGAGAGAGTTACAATATAGGTACCTTCATCATACTGGCCAATATATAGGGAGCTACATTTAATGGCCCCATTCTCGATATCGTAAAACCCCTCCTCCATATCTAAAAACTGTTTGTAATCACCAAAAATTAGTTTAACCTCATTACAAATATTGTGTTCTATTAGAGGCAATAAATCTAATTCATTCTTATCAACCCCTTGTGTAACAAGCCCATACTCAATTACTGAGCAAAACTTCGCAGCCTCTTCTTTATGGATTAAAGACAGTTCTCCATCATTCCCCACTTGAATAGAAAAGGAGAAACTAAACTGATTTAGAAAATCCACTTTCGACAGGAAATGGGAGTTTCCTTGAAACGAGGTTAACCAGGTACCAAATGCATTAGGATACTCAACCAAGTAGATACCCGGTTCCACTTCTGCCAAATCAAGTATATAGCTACTATCGATTGGCTGCCGCTCTGAAGGAGAGCCTGACTTCATTTTAAATATGTCTTTTCTTCGTATTTCAAATTTTTGTGAAAACACTCAAACAAAATCTCTTATTAACTTAATATCCACATCAAGATGCTTGCAGGACCATATAGTAAACCACCAGATAGCGTAGACATTTACCCGTGGCAACCAATAACAAAAACCAAACCAAGCGAATTCTTAGAATACCAGCCATTACAGTAAGGGGATCACCAATAATAGGCACCCAGGAAAAAAACAGGGAGAATACCCCATATTTTTTAAATCTCTGTTCAGCCTTTACAAATTCCTCTTCAGACATTCTCAACCATTTCTTGATCACGCCCAAGCTGGCCCAGTAGCCTAATGCATAATTGAGAAGAGAGCCCGCTACATTCCCAGTAGTGGCGACTATTATCAGGGCCCAAGGGGAGAGGCCCTGGAGCAATAGACCAGTCATTACAATTTCTGAGCTTAGCGGCAGAATGGTCGCTGCCAGGAATGCTGATACGAAAAGCCCCAAAAATCCAAACTCAAGAAAGTACCCCATAATGACGACTCATGCCTAGCTAAACTCGGCATTCCTTCTATCTATACTTATAATTGCGCCACTATAATCGAAAAAAGGGGACATCCCAACAACCCCCCTCATCAGGGTTAGCGATACTAGTCACAAGCCTCTACTTTTTATATTCACCCTTGTTAACACATTTTAGAATTCATAACCTTACCCAGACTTACTTAGGCCCAAGTACAGACCCGCTCATCCGAAGTCGAAATCAGTGTCCACCCCATAATCCTCCAGCCACCTTTCAGTTTTGCTATCGACAAGATATTGCAGGCAGCTTTCCTACTCCTTTCTTTTGATTTGGATCGCTGAAAAACAACAAGCGATGTTGCTGAGCCATCTTCTGAAACATAAATTTTCTCTATATATAATCCAGAAAATGGATATGTCTCTAGATCCATAGTTTTACGCAGCTGGCCGATAATTACGGGGATTAAATCGGGATGATTAGACAACCCCGGCTGCTCACCGATAAAAAATAAAGGGGATTGAGCAAAGTACTTCTTCAAACTACTCGGCGGAGATGAACTATTAAATGTGCTGTAAAAATTTTTAATAAGATCAGAGACTTCACTGCGCGAGCTTGCATAAATCTCAGATGAAAAGACAATAAATACGACAACCAACAGCGCCATAGCAATTTTCATGGCTACCACTTCCTATTTTAAGGAGTTTCTGAGTAACTCTGCAATTAGAGGGGACTGACTAAAGGTTGAAGTATAGTTATGCTATTAATTCGCATGGACTAAAGAAGGGAATCTGACAATCACCAGACGGAGTTATCCTGTGCCAGAGGTAATAGTGGAGAGAAGTATTTACTGCCCTTATTGCGGTGAAATCATAAAAATACTGGTTGATTCATCAGTTTTGCCTCAACAGTACACTGAGGACTGCCAAGTTTGCTGTAGACCTATCGTTTTCTTTGTGGAACTCGATTTAAATGGCGAGCTATCTATCGTGGCTCATACTGAGGATGAAGCGTTCTAAGTCGCATTGTCGCACTCAAATTCACTTCAAATTGGCAAAAACTTCAATGGCTCGCTTCCGTCCAGCCCCCACATCGCAAATCACTTGAGGATAGCCTTGAGTCGGCGGTGGATCGTGTATGGCTTTGTCGCTCAGCTCCTTTAGCTCAGGTACAAATTTTCGGATAAAATCTCCATTGGGATCAAAACGTTGCGACTGACTATAAGGATTAAATACACGGAAATAGGGTGCAGCATCAGTACCCGTGGAGGCAGTCCACTGCCAGCCCCCATTGTTGGAAGCAAAGTCTGCATCAATTAAGCGCTGCATAAAGTAGCGCTCACCCCAGCGCCAATCTATCAGCATATTTTTACTGAGAAATGAAGCTACTATCATACGCAATCGATTATGCATCCAGGCAGTCTCATTTAACTGTCGCATCGCTGCATCAACTATCGGAACCCCAGTCTCCCCCAAAGTCCAACGCTCAAACTGATCCTTATTGTAGGACCAGGGGATTTGGTCAGTTTCCTGCTTGAATGGCCTCCCTTTACTCAGACGGGGAAAGTCCACCAACAAATGGGTATAAAACTCCCGCCAGATTAATTCGCTAATCCAACAGGCCGCCCCATCATCTCCACCCAGCCAACGCCCCTCATTCATATCCAACGCCATTGCTATACATTGGCGAATCGAAACAGCACCACTATTTAGGTAGGGGGACAAACAGGAGGTACTATCGAGTGCGGGGAAATCTCTCTCTGCCTGATAAACGGGTAATTTTCCACTGAACTTCTTGAGCCGATTCAGCGCCGCCCTCTCTCCTGCCCGCCAACCTTTAATCAGGCCTGCATCGTCGATCTTATCTATCGAATATGTCGACAGTTGCGTTGGAATCTTTTGGCTTAATTTCTGCCCTTCAGGTAAGGAAAGCCACTTTGGCCAATGTGCCCCATTTTCCGATGTAGAAATTTTCCGCGGCTTAGGTAAGGTTTTTATCTCACTATCGGCACACAATTGAATCAGTGCGCGCTTGAAGGGGGTAAACACCTTGTAGGGTTCCCCTCCGCCGGTTCTTACTGCCCCTGGTGGAAGCAGGGTGCGGTCACTGTAGAATTGAACCTGAACCCCCTCTTTTGTCAGTAAATCTTTTACTGCATTATCACGGCGCAGCTCATTGAGAGGATATTCAGCATTCGCATAGAGAGCATTGATATTCAGGCGCTCAACTATTTGCTGAAGAACCCCTGGAACCTGAGCAAAAGTAGGAACTTCAATGAAGTACAGCGGTATATTTCGCTCCTCTAATCCATCTTGTAATTCACGCAAACAGGCGATACGAAAAGTCACCAATGGGTTGCCTTCATCATGGCTCTGCCAGGTACCCGGACAGGCAATAAATACAGCAGCCACCTCCTGACATTGCACACTGGCTTGGTAAAGTGCTGAATTATCATTGAGGCGTAAGTCATTGCGTAGCCATACCAGGCCGCGCGGCAAAGTCACTGGGCGACTCATAGCTTAAAAGACTCCCGCAATTGTGTAACTGCACTCTCTGTATTTCCGGCAAGTACCTTTGTTAAAGGGAGTTGGTTCAGTTCAGTCAAAGCCAAACGCTGCACCTCAATAAAATCACCCGCAAGCCACAGAGGATCAGTCATCCCCTGAACAGCACTTGGTAGCTCACGTTCAAGAATATTTTTCGGCAGAGCCTTGTGGCTATAGCAAAGCACTCCCTGAGCACCCAGTTTTTTGACTGTACTTCCCAGCTCCAATAATCCTGCAGGATAAGCCAGGGTAACGACCTCTATTCCTGCGCCAAGGAGTACTGCAATAAACATCTGTATAAATGCCTGTTGGCCCTGAACGCCAATTTCCAGTAAAAGAACACGGGGCTTCGCCTGGGACTTGTCTTTGTCCAGGTTTTTCCTGGCCATACCATTAGCCAGAAGTAGCTGTTCCTTTAACAGGGGCCAGAAAAATGTCTGCGCTCCATGGGCTTCAGGTAGGCGAAATCGCTCAAGCCGCACATGCAAAGGTTTCAGCCAGTGCTCCAACAGCAAAGCGGCAGGGAATGAGGAGAACCACTGATCGAGACGGCGGCGCAGCTGGGGTTCTGCAAAGTCTCTGAGAAGACTGGAGGTTTCATCCAGCATCGCCTGCCAATTGTTTTTTCCATCGCCTGCAGTCGCTGGCATCCCCAATTTGTCCTGCTCTCGCGCCAACAGGTCTCGCACTTGACCAATGGAGACGCCCCTGGCGAGGCATTGCAGGACTTTTTCGATCTGCTCGACCTCCTCTTCACTATAAAGGCGATGCCCTTTGCTGGTACGCATGGGTTTTAGTAGACCATAGCGGCGCTCCCAGGCCCGTAAGGTCACGGGGTGCACCCCAGTCCTCCGAGCTATCTCACGAATCGGAAAATAGTTTTTTTCAACAACTTCTGGGTCGGACATGGCGATCATTAACGAAATTCACATAAACCTAATTCAGCCGGCTCGGCAGCGAGCAAGACCTGGCTGTGGATAAAGTGGTGTGGGCTTCTCGGCAAGTAATGACGGAGCATAGTAAGCACCGCCGAAATCGGTTTATGCCCTTGCCGGTACTCCTCGATAAGCTGGGCCAATTCAGCCCGCTCCTCCCGGCTTAAATAGCCCTTTAAATGCCCCTGGCTGTGCATCAGTGCATTGGTTCGATCCTTGCGCGATGCATGTTGGGAGAGAATATCCATAATCCGCCCACGAATTTCATAAGCGAACTCTTCGGGGGTCACCGCACGAGAGTTGGAAACAAACTGACCCAAGGCACGGGTCAGAGGCTGGCTATGGGCTAACAAGAGGTACTTATAAGCGGTGTAAAACTCAATAACTTTAGCGGGTCGAGGATCCGGCGATACATAGCGATGCCAGGCATCGTAAGCAAATACTCGGGTTAAAAAGTTCTCGCGAATATCGCTGGCATTCAGTCGCCCTACTTCCTCCATAGGGAGGTGGGGAAAATTCTCTCTCACACGCGCAGCAAATAGACCTGCCGAATGCGCCAGTACACCGCGACCATCTTCTTTGTAATGGGGGGTAGTACGCACACCGCAGCTGGGAGACTTTTGCATCAGGATAAAACCGCGCAACTGCTCGACCTCCGGACTTATCTCGTCTGCATAAGCTTCAAGGTCCTCTGTCACATCGATATTGGTGTCATCGCGCCCAACTGCGCGCAGGCGATCACTGACAATCAGGTGAATTGGCGGGCGGGGCACTCCCAAGCCTATTGCCACTTCCGGGCAGTAAGCTTGCAGATCAAAGCAATTACCCAGCAGCTGAGTGCAGACTTTGCTGTGCTTATGGCTACCGTTATATCGAACTGGATCACCCACGGCACAGCGGCTGATACCAACGGGAATCTTATGCGGCAGGAATTGAATATTCATAGTCACAAGGTGAGCAGGTAATGGCCTACCTTTTTTATAGCCTGCCACTAAAACTTATACAAGCTCTGCCTTTGTATAATTTTTTGGAAATCTCTTGCAAGGTCGCCGTGGCTTGCGCAAATGCAAACCAAAGCTACAATGCAAAGCCGCGTTCATTCCGAGATTTAGCGCTGTGCGCACTATTATCGCCAGTCCCCGGTCTGCGATGCGGCCCATACCTCCCGGAAAGTACGGATTAGCTCATGATTCCAGCATTGCGCGAAGTCGACGAGGTTCAGGCGCTCTATTTGCAGTTCTTGCAGGAACTGAAGGACGCAGGTTTCCGTGGCGATACCACCCCCAGTTATGCCAGCCGCACGGTCCTGGCTACCGATAATTCGATATACCAGGTCCTCCCCCAGGCCGTTGTTTATCCCCGCGACAGTCGCGACCTGCAGCTGCTCGCCGAGCTGGCTGACAGGGAGGAGTTTCACTCGGTAGTGCTATCCCCCCGTGGCGGTGGTACCGGTACAAACGGCCAGTCCCTGACCGATGGACTGGTTGTGGATATCTCCCGCCATATGAACCAGATCCTCGAAATCAATGTTGAGGAGCGCTGGGTCCGGGTACAGGCCGGTGTGGTCAAAGACCAACTGAATGCAGCACTCAAACCCCACGGCCTCTTTTTTGCCCCGGAGCTTTCCACCAGTAACCGGGCCACCATTGGCGGCATGATCAATACCGATGCCTCGGGCCAGGGTTCATGTGTCTACGGCAAAACCCGCGATCACGTGCTGGAGTTACACACCGTATTATTGGGCGGTGAGATTTGGCACTCGGCCCCGATCGACGATGAAGAGCTGGCACAAGTCAGTATCGGGGATAAGCGCTCTGCACAGGTTCACCAAGTCTGTGATTCTATCGCGCATACAAAAGCAGAATTAATCGCAGCAAAGTTTCCCAAACTCAACCGCTGCCTCACCGGCTACGACCTGGCTCATATTCGCGACGATAAAAGCTTTAACCTCAATAGTGTTCTCTGTGGTTCAGAGGGAACCCTGGGTTTTATCGCCGAGGCAAAACTCAACCTGCTGCCAATTCCCAAATGTGTCGCCTTGGTCAATTTAAAATACGACCATTTTCAGGAGGCGCTACGCGACGCCAAAGACCTGATGCTGGCCGGTCCCATGTCAATCGAGACGGTGGACAGCAAAGTGTTGCAGCTGGCGATGGAGGATATTGTCTGGCACAGCGTCAGTGAGTTTTTTCCATCAGATGATCGCCCGGTCAAGGGCATTAATTTAGTCGAATACGCCGCCGATAGCGAAGAGGAATTGGAGCAGGCACTAGCCCAATTTACTGCTCATATTGATGAAGCTATTGGCCAAGAAGGTAAAAGTTTCGGTTACTCCATTGCCCGAGGCCACGCCGAGGTCAATCGAATCTGGGCCATGCGCAAACGGGCCGTGGGCTTACTGGGGAATGCCCAGGGAGAAAAACGCCCAATTCCCTTTGTCGAGGACACGGCAGTACCACCGGAAAACCTGGCGGATTTTATCGCTGAATTCCGCGCGGTACTGGATGAGGCCAATCTGGACTACGGCATGTTTGGCCATGTCGATGCGGGCGTGCTGCACGTGCGTCCGGCAATCGATATGAAAGATCCCCAACAAGCCGCACAAATTCGCCCGATCACCGATCAGGTGGTCGCCCTCACACAGAAATATAAGGGCCTTTTGTGGGGGGAGCATGGGAAAGGTGTCAGATCAGAGTATGCACCGGAATTTTTTGGCGAGCTCTACCCAGAGCTACAAAAAATCAAAGCCGCCTTCGATCCTCGCAACCAACTCAATCCGGGGAAAATAGCTACCCCCAGTGATGACAGCCAGCTGCTGAAAATCGATGAGGTATCCACCCGAGGCGAGCGGGACAGGCAAATTCCCGCCCAGGTCTGGGAGGGCTACGAGGAGGGTGTGCACTGCAACGGCAATGGTGCCTGTTTTAACTGGAACCCCGACGATGCCATGTGCCCTTCCTACAAGGCCACGCGCAATCGTATTCACTCTCCCAAAGGACGCGCCTCTTTAATGCGCGAATGGCTGCGGTTGCTCAGCGAAAAAAATGTTGATGCGGTCTCCAGTGCCCAGCGCCTGCGGGAGCGCTCCTTTTTCGTCGGACTCCCCAAGCGCATTATCAATTCCCTGGCAAAAACCCGTGGCGAGTACGATTTCAACCACGAAGTTAACGAGGCGATGCAAGGCTGCCTGGCGTGTAAATCCTGTGTTGGACAGTGCCCGATAAAAGTGGATGTGCCGGAGTTTCGCAGCAAATTCCTTGAACTCTACTACAGCCGCTATTTGCGTCCGCTAAAAGATTACGCCGTCGGTGGGCTGGAATTCCTGATGCCACACCTGGCCAAGCTACCTCAGCTATACAACTGGCCACTAAAACTCAAGCCAGTTTCCTTCCTGATGGAGCGCCTTTTCGGCATGGTGGACAGCCCACTGTTATCGGAAAAAACCTTGAAAGCGACGATGGCGGAGCTGGGTGTGCCTGTCGCCAGTGCCGCATGCCTGGAATCCCTTGGCCCTGCACAACGCAGTCGTGCAGTGGTGATAGTGCAGGATGCTTTCACCAGTTACTTCGATGCACAAGTGGTTGCAGATATCGTGCGCTTGCTAAAGCAGCTCGATTTTGTCCCCATGCTGGCGCCCTACCGCGCCAACGGCAAACCCCTGCATGTGCACGGTTTCCTGCGCCAGTTCCAACGGGTCGCTGAATCAAACAGCCAGATGCTGAATGACCTTGCCGCCAGCGACATCCCCCTTGTGGGCATCGATCCCTCAATGACCCTGACTTATCGCTCGGAATATAAAAAGCTGATGGGCGATAAGGCACCCAAGGTCCAGTTGTTGCAGGAGTGGCTGGCTTCCCAGCAGGAACACCTGAAACAACAGCGCCACCGCCTGGAACCCGCCAGCTTCCAGCTTCTGCCCCACTGCAGTGAGCAAACCAATGCCACCGCCTCAGTGAAAGACTGGCAAAATGTATTTACTGCCCTGGGCCTGGAACTCGCTACCGAAAGCCTCGGTTGCTGTGGCATGGCCGGCACCTATGGCCACGAAGCAGACCACAAAGAGACCTCGCGGGTAATTTTCCAGCAATCCTGGGCGCCCCGATTAAACAGTGGCAAAAACCAGCTGGCTACCGGCTATTCCTGCCGTTGCCAGGCCAGTCGCTTTGCAGGCGTATCCCTGCGCCATCCGCTACAGGGGCTACTGGCACAACTGGATAATTAGGCATTTACTGACGTAAGAGGTCCATATCTCGGGACCTCTTACCGTCCACCCAAAGTAGCCTGCGGGAAGTGCCTATGCCCAAACATCTCTCAAGCCTGCTCATGCTGTTTTACGCACTGCTGGGAGTTGCGGTATTGCTGGCAGCAATTTCAGTGAGTTCAATCTCCCGGCAACAACAATTGGGACACCACCTGCCACACGCCCGGCACTCCCTGGCACTGGTGACCGAGGCTGAAACCTACGCCCGCACAGGCAACTACGCCGACGCACTGCCGCTTTACGAAAAGGCCATCTCTTCACTGTCCGACTATCCGGACCAACAGCAGTCCTTACGCTACCGCTACGGCATCGTGCTGAATGCATTCAGCGCCCAAGCGCGACCTGACCTTTACCCCCTTGCCCGCGCTCAGTTCGAGTCGGTCCTCAATTACCTTGATGCCGGCGCGGTGCTACCCCAGTCTACCGCTAGGGTACGGTCGGCAATGGCACACACTTACCACCAGCAGGCGGCAACAGAAAAGGAGCCCACCCAGCGAGCTCATCTTTTACGCTCGGCTTACCTTCTATATAAGAGTGCAATCCAGGGTCTGCGCGAACAGGCGGAATGGCAGAACCTTGCCATCACCTATTTCAACCTGGGGCAAGTTTGTGAATGGCAGGGAAATCTGGAGGAAGCCATCTCCTGGCTGGAGAAAACAGTACAGCTGGATATGCTGCACAAGCTGCCGGACCTTCAAGAAGATAGTGACTACCTATCCGCATTGCGCAGCCAGGTGGAACCGATACTGGAAAACCCCGAAACCGCCCTATGAGTACTGCCGATTCCCTGCAATTTTTCCTGTGACGCCCTGGTTTTTCCATTAAAACCAGCTAATTTTTGCTAAATCAGCGACATATGGAGAACTGGTCACAAATAATTTATAGGGAATTTTTTACTTTTTCAGTCAGGTAGAGCAAAGCCTTCCCCCACCTATAGAACAGCTCCTTAGAATGACATCGCTGTCACGCAATTTTTCTCTTTTGAAACCATTTACCAAAGAGCTCGGTTCCAATCGGTCTATCTCGCCTGTACAAAATATATACAGCGCTATTTTGTTTTTAACTACACCTAAAAATTAAGTTATTTTTTTATTTTCTGGAAATAACCTGCCAATTCATACGGCTTTTTTGCGCTTTGCAGGAAAAAGTTGATACCTCAGGAATCGCCGGTAATATAGCCAGCGTTGATTAAATATTGATCAACGATTTCCAAACAAACTTGGAAATTTCACAAGCAGCCTTTGGCTTGTGACCATTTATGACCTGGAGGTAATGGGACATGATGAAACAGACTCTGCGAAATACTGCCTTTTTTATTGCTGCCTTGCTCGCTATCGGTGTAAGCGTTAATGCCTCGGCAGCACTTAAGAAAACCATGATTGTTGACGCAACTGCTTACAACTCTGTACCTGGACAAACTGACAGCGACCCCTGGGTTGCAGCCTGGAACAACCGCCTGCGCCCCGGTGACAAAATTATCGCCGTATCCCGTGACCTGGAAAAGCACGGTCTGACCAACGGCGCCAAAGTTAAAATTGAAGGTCTGCCTGGCACCTATACCGTGCGCGATCGTATGAACAAGCGTTTTACAAACCGTATCGATGTTTGGATGGAAAAAGACATCAAGAAAGCCCGCGCCTGGGGCAAGAAAAAACTGAAGATTGTTTTTGAACCTGTAAAGTAAGCAGAACTGATTTCAACAGAGCTTGTGACCCCGCCCTCCAGCGGGGTTTTTTTATTGTAACCGCATCACTAATGCAAATATCAAACAACCTCTGGTAATCAGGGCTCCATCTCCATTAAAAACCCTTTTAATTCTTTACAGTCTGAATTTCCGATATAAAACAGACTCGGCTGCTGATTCTCGGTGTAGCGATGTTTTAATCCGTCATCGCTGATTAATATTAAATACTCTGATTTCACCCAGCGCTCGCCGTCTCTATATTCCGTTAGCCATAAAAGCGAAGGCTGCCCTTCATGGCAGAGGCCATAAAACATACGGGTTTTTTCCACCAGCTTCTTGGTCATATAGTCGAGATAACGGCCGGGATAAGTGTAGCGATCTGTCTCTATTCCGATTTTTTCAGGATTTATTCCCATATCGGCACGTCCAATTCTCTGCAGGTAAATTGCCAGGTTCTCGTCGCAATCGAGGCAGTGACGCCCTGCAACAATGGCATAACCACTCAATTCGGAAATAAGCCGTGCTTCTTTCAAGTCAGTTGTTAGCAGTTGTCGATTGGAAAGGCGGATGCTCTCTGCGAATACCAGCTGACTTAAAACAGTCACCAGCAAAATGAGGTAGCGCAGATTCATGGGGAGGGGGACCGCAGGTTAGATAGTACCGCCGGAGACCTGGATTCCACCATTGTCTCGCGGCGGCACTGTGATTGGGTGTGCTGTTACACAGTCGCGATTCCCTTCTCACTTTAACCATAGCAGTTTGAATTAGCGTCAGCAGACTTTCGGTGCAATTGTCTGCGAGAATTGCCAGTCAGCCGATTTACTCTAAAAGGATTTACCAACTGCCGTCGGCTTCCTGAACCGGCCCGACAAAGGTAGCGATACCCTCCTCTTTGAGTGCATCGAGCGCTTCGTCCAGCGCTTCCCGCTCAGTCTCAAACGCGTCTTCCCAAACGGTTGAGTTGTTGTGTTCATCGACGATTTCAAGCAGCCAGCCGCCCTCACCATCTTCATATATATCGATCTGGACGGAAACCTCGCCCTCCCGATAGATCTGGCTCAACTCCGACTCTTTCGGTGCAAACTCTTCGCCCATGGGATTCGCCTCGCTGTGACCTTGAAATTTCGGCCAGAACTTTGACAACTTGCGGCCCGGCGGTCAACTACAAATCCCTATTCTTGCAGATGCGGACCGCCTGCTTACTGTACGACAAGCTACTTTTTTTGCGATAAAATGCGCGGCGATTTTTTCTGCTCCGGATTTGCGATCCGGCCCGCAACTGAGGAAGTACCATGAATCAATTTGTTGTCTGTGCATTGTATAAGTTCGTTACTCTGGAGAACTTCGAGTCCCTGCGCACCCCACTACTGGATGTGATGCAGGAAAACAGTGTTCGCGGCACCCTGCTGTTGGCCCAAGAGGGCATCAACGGCACCGTAGCCGGCTCCCGTGAAGGTATCGACGCGGTATTAGCCCACCTGAAGTCAGACGAGCGCCTCGCCGACCTGGACTACAAGGAGTCCATCACCCAGGCAATGCCCTTCCTGCGCAGCAAAGTGAAGCTGAAAAAGGAAATCGTCACCATGGGCGTAGAAGGCATAGACCCAAGGCGAACCGTCGGCACCTATGTAAAACCCAAGGACTGGAATGTCCTGATCAGCGACCCTGAAGTGGTTGTTGTGGACACCCGCAATGACTATGAATTCCAGGTTGGTACTTTCAAAAATTCCATCAACCCGGAAACAGAGACTTTCCGCGAGTTCCCGCAGTACGTAAAAGAGAATATGGACCCGGCCAAACACAAGAAAGTCGCCATGTTCTGTACCGGCGGTATCCGCTGTGAGAAATCCACCGCCTATATGAAAGAACAGGGCTTCGAAGAGGTGTATCACCTCCACGGAGGCATCTTGAAGTACCTGGAAGAAGTCCCCGCGGAAGAATCCCTATGGGAAGGCGAGTGCTTCGTTTTCGACGAACGAGTGACCGTCAACCACAGCCTGGAACGTGGCAAGTACGACCAATGTAATGCCTGTCGCATGCCCATCACTAAGGAGGACCAGAAGTCCCCATTGTTTGAACAGGGCGTCAGCTGTCCACACTGCCACGATAAGGTGCCGGAAGCTGATCGAGCCCGTTTCCGAGAGCGCGAAAAACAAATCCAGCTGGCCAGGCAGCGCGGTGAAGTACACCTTGGCCAGGACGCCCGTGAGCAAACTGTCTCCCGCCGCGAGCAAAAGAGAGAAGAGCGTCGCCGCCAGGCTGAAGCGCAACAGTCGCGCAGCCAGCAGGCTTAGCCTCCCCCTAGAGAGCCAGAGGCTGAGGTACGCTCTTTATCTGGGCGAGCCAGGCCTCTGCCTCAGCCTCCACAACGAACTCCCTCGAACTGAGCCTGCACAGGCAGGAGCCATGGCTGGGCAGAGGACAGGTCCAGCGCCCTCGCGGGTGTAACACCGCGATAAATGCCCGTCTCAGTACGGGGTTCTCAGCAATAAAGTGAATAAACTTCTGGTGTTCCTCCAGTGTGGTTTTACTGCGCGCATAGCGCAGGTCGAGTAGTACACGTAGGGGTTTTCGGTGGCGATACTTTTCCACCAGTAGTGCAGTGGCTTCTATTTTGTCCTTATACCCCACCGGACCAAAAAAAAGCACACGCGCTATTCCACCCGCCGGCCGATAGCTAATATGAAAATTCATTGATAACAGCACCCGTGCGCTTGTCTTTTTTATTTTTATCGACTACAGCTTCCGCAATGCCTCTTTTTATTGTCTTACCTGTATTGAAATCCCCAAATAAGGCAGACTTTTTTCTCGTACACTCCTGATATTTACTTATACCTCAACGGCAATCCAACATCCGTATAAAGGGTTTGACGTTTGTCGGCGAAAATACTGCACCCGTAAACCCGTTTTAATACCCTCAACCCCAAATACATTTAGCAACTGACGAAAAACCAGCAATTACTGCCACTTCAAAATCATAAGCGGGCTATATCGCAAAAAAATATCGGCTTTATGATTTTTAAAACAATAAGTAACTAGTACGATCAAAATAACCCTGTTTTTTACCGGGTAATTCTGTGAAATATTTTGAAACTACTAATGTACCCAGGGCGTAATAGAAGCGAACTATCACTGAAAAGAAATCTGTACCGTAAAACAAGAAACAAACTAGTACGGTTTATTTCAATGAGGGACACCGGGCCGCATCAATATAGAAATATTGGAGCCCGGTAAAAACAGCAAAACAAAGAAAATTATTTCTTTGTGATCAATATCGCGAACGGGTTCAACTTATTTCGATTTCCGGCATATCGCTGTCATCACTGCTGTTAAGCCAGATCTGGGCGGCAGCCTTACGGGCAATTTCGCAATAAAAACCGGCAATTTCACTAGCGGGGTCAGCGACAACACTGGGCTGCCCACTGTCCACATCCGCACGGATTTTCTGGGCCAGAGGAAGCTCTCCCAGTAAATGGGTATCGTACTCTGCGGCAATTCGCTCACCGCCACCGGTACCGAAAATTGGCTCGCTGTGGCCACACTTGGAACAAGTATGCAGTGCCATATTTTCCACAATACCCAGCACCGGCACCGATACCTTGCGGAACATCTCCACCCCCTTGATGGCATCTTTCAGTGCCAGGTCCTGGGGAGTAGTTACAATCACTGCACCGGCCAAGGTAGTTTTTTGTGCCAGGGTTAACTGGATATCTCCGGTGCCTGGGGGCATATCCACAATCAGGTAATCCAATCCGTCCCGGCTTTCCCCCCACAGGGTTTGGCTGAGAATCTGGTTGAGCGCGCCGCTGGCCATTGGGCCGCGCCACACCGCAGGGGTTTCCTCTGTCATCAGGTATCCCAGCGACATTGTCTCGATATCGTGGGCCTCTACCGGCACAAAGAACTTCTGCGCTTTAACATGAGGGCGCTGATCTTCAGTCCCCAACATAGTGGGTAGGCTCGGGCCGTAAATATCGGCATCCAGCAGGCCAACCCGGGCACCTTCAGCCGCCAGGGCCAGGGCTAAATTAACCGCAGTGGTGGATTTGCCCACTCCGCCTTTGCCGGACGCTACTGCAACTATATTTTTAACCTTCGCCAGAGACTCCGGCGTCCCGGAAGTCGGTGTAGCAGGGATATCGCTGAACAACTCGAACTGCAAGGTGGAGCCTTTGAGAGGCCCCGCTTTCAACAGCGGTTGGCAGCTCTCTTCCACTCGCCGGTGCCAGTGTGTCTCCTGGCTGGCACACGGATACCCGAGGGTAATCCCGACAAACACGGTGCCGCTCTCAAACCCCACTTCAATTTCTGCGTCCAAATCATCCAATGGCAAGCCACTGGCAGGATCATGCAACTGGCCAAGGCACTCCGCCAGTCGCTCCAGTTCAGCCTGAACTTCCTGTGACAGCTCTTGATGATCGTGATGGTTATCGCTCACGGTATCTCCCTCTCAGCGCTTCTAGATTGGCTCGCATTGTGTCGGATGACGCGGCCTAACACCAGCCACAGCGACCCAACAAGGATTCATATAAGCCCACTTGATCCCTCCACGGCATAGTGCAAATCTGCTATATTCCGCGGTCTTTTGACGATCTTCGGCCCACTCCCCGTGAGTTCCCGGCCGCAACCCCACAGCGATGGAAAAACCGATGTCCGATACGCGCAACATTCTCGTCACCAGCGCACTGCCCTACGCCAATGGCTCCCTGCACCTGGGCCATGTGCTCGAATATATCCAAACCGATATTTGGGCCCGCTTCCAGCGTGCGCGCGGTAATAACTGCCTGTATATCTGTGCCGACGATGCACACGGCACTGCAATTATGCTGAAGGCGGAACAACTGGGCCTGACCCCGGAACAGCATATCGCCAATATGCAGGCAGAACACGAGCGCGACTTCGCCGACTTCCTGATTGGTGTGGACAACTACCACTCTACCCACTCCGATGAGAACCGCGAGCTCTCGGCCATGATCTACCGCCGCCTCAGCGAGAACGGCCACATCGCATCGCGCACGATCACCCAGGCATTCGACCCAGAGAAACAGCTTTTCCTGGCAGATCGTTATATCAAGGGCACCTGCCCCCGCTGCAGCACACCCGACCAGTACGGCGATAACTGTGAAGCCTGTGGCGCTACTTACAGCCCCACAGAATTGATCGATCCCATATCAGCCATATCCGGCGCGACCCCAGTGGAAAAAGAGTCCGAGCACTTCTTCTTTACCCTGCCGGCCTTTACCGAATACCTGCGCGAGTGGACTCGTTCCGGCACCCTCCAGGATGAAGTTGCCAATAAACTGGCCGAATGGCTGGAAGAGGGCCTGCAGGAGTGGGACATCTCCCGCGATGCCCCCTATTTCGGTTTCGAAATCCCCGATGCTCCGGGCAAATATTTCTACGTGTGGCTCGACGCTCCCATTGGCTATATGGCCAGTCTCAAGAACTACTGCGACAGTCAGGGGCTGGACTGGCAGGAGTACTGGAAAAAAGACAGCGACGCCGAGGTCTACCACTTTATCGGCAAGGATATCGTCAACTTCCACGCACTCTTCTGGCCCGCCATGCTGGACTCGGCGGACTTCCGCACCCCCAACAAAGTTTGCGTACACGGCTTCCTTACCGTTAACGGCAAGAAGATGTCCAAGTCCCGTGGCACTTTTATCAATGCCCGCAACTACCTGGACCACTTGAGCCCTGAGTATTTGCGCTACTACTTCGCGGCCAAACTGACCGGTGGCGTCGATGACCTGGATCTGAACCTGGATGACTTTATCGCCAAGGTGAACTCTGACCTGGTGGGTAAAGTGGTCAATATCGCCTCTCGCACCGCCAAGTTTGTCAGCAAGTCCGGTGGTAAGCTGGCCTGCGAGCTGGCCGACGAGCAGCTGTGGAAGCAGTTTGTAGAAGCGGCTCCACGCATTGCTGATTACTACGAGCAGCGGGAATACGCCCGCGCCATGCGCGACATTATGGCTCTGGCCGACGCCGCCAATGCCTGGATCGCCGACAAGGCTCCCTGGTCCCTGGCCAAGCAGGAGGGCACCGAAGCTGAGGTTCTGGCTATTTGCTCCCAGGGTGTGAATATGTTCCGCGCCCTGATCACCTGGCTAGCCCCCGTATTGCCCAACACTGCACAAAAAGCGGCGGAGTTCCTCAACAGTGAGCTGGATTGGAACAGCGCAACCAACCCGCTGACAGATCACGAAATCAAGAAGTTCAAGCCGCTGCTGCAACGGGTGGAGAAAACCCAGGTGGATGCGGTTATGGATGCGGCTGCGGAATCCCTGGCCCAACTGCAGGCGGAAACCAAAGCTGCTACCGGCCCTCTGGCGGAGGACCCCATTGCTGAGGAAATCCAGTTTGATGACTTCGCCAAAGTCGACCTGCGGATCGCCCTGATCGCCAAAGCTGAACATGTTGAAGGCGCCGGTAAACTGCTGCGCTTAACCCTGGACCTGGGCGGAGAAACCCGCCAGGTATTTGCCGGTATTAAAAGCGCCTACGCCCCTGAAGACCTGGAAGGTAAGCACACCGTTATGGTCGCTAACCTGGCGCCGCGCAAAATGCGCTTTGGTATCAGTGAGGGCATGGTGCTGGCAGCGGGTCCCGGTGGTAAGGACCTGTGGATACTGGAGCCTCACGAGGGTGCCAAGCCCGGCATGCGTGTAATGTGATTTTTCTGCGCTAGCGCAGGGAGACCGCAATCAAGCCAGCACACACCAGCCCCACTCCCAATAGTTGGGGCCTGTGTGCCGGCTCCTTCAGCAACCAGACCGCAAACCCAACTCCCAGTGGAATACTAAGTTGCCTCAGGGCTACCACATAGCTCACATTCTCCGTCATTGTCATCGCCAGTAGTACCAGGCCATAGGTAGCACCCATCATGGCGCCGGTCAGAGCCCCGACTTTCAAATCCCGGAAGCTCTGGATTAATGGCGCTGTGCCACTCTGGCCCAAGCAGCCTAGAAGTAGCCACAAACCACAGGCGAGAAACTGCATCCCTAAATAGCTGTAGGCCAGCACAAGCGATGGGACCGCCCCTTCCACAGCATCCCCCAGATAAACCAGCGCTCCCTTATCTGCCAAGGAATAACCCACGGTACCTATGGCTGCTACCAGCGCCCAGGCACAGTCGGCGCGCCAATAGGCTCGCCAGTGCCACTCGCGGAAATACACCAGGGGCACCAGCAGGCAACCAATCGTTACCAGCAGCATTCCCACCCAGGCGAGTAAGGGCAGTGACTGCCCCAGTAAAACCGTTGCCAATGCAACCAAAAGTACCGGTAAGGCCCGTGCTATGGGATAGACCAATCCCATATTGGCACGCTGGTAAGCGAGGGATAACCCCCCCATATAAATCATTTGAAAAAAACCACTGCCGATAAGAAGCAGCCAAAAACTTCGCGGAAGCGAATCAACCTGAGCCAGCAGCCAAAAATTTAGCGGTAAGAAAAATATTCCAACACTGAGGGTTGCGATACAGAAAAATGCAGGAGTCGGTGTGCGGGATTTCCCCAGTAAATTCCAACCCGCATGGAGGAATGCAGAAATTAAAACAAGACTGGCAGCGGTAAACGATATTCCCATAAAGGCCCTCTTCAATTGCGACAGAAAGGCCCCGACAAACCAACCGTAGCCACGTGTATGCGCAGATAAGACCGCTCACCAGCAAAATTTTGCATTCGCTCTTCACTGCCGTAGCATGTCAGCCACACTGCAAACCTATCGAGGAGATGCTATGCGCGGCGTATTTCTGGACACTTTGACAATGAAGCTTGAGGAGCTGGATACCTCGGCCTTAACAAATAGTCTAGACCAGTGGGACTTCTATGAAACCACTCCCTCTGAAAAAGTCGCGGAGCGAATCGCCGAAGCCGAAGTAGTAATAACCAACAAAGTCATACTTAATCGCACATTGTTGGAGCAGACCCGCCAATTAAAAATAATTTGTGTTTGTGCAACGGGCACGAACAATATTGATCTCAGCGCTGCCCAAGAATTAAATATTCCTGTATACAACGTCAAGGATTACGCGGGGGCTTCGGTACCACAACATACCCTTGCTCTGATCCTGGCTCTCGCCTCTCAGTGGCACCGTTACCACAGCGACGTTCTTGCCGGTCGCTGGAGCCAGTCTGCAATTTTTTGTCTGCTCGATCACCCGGTCGTTGAACTTGCGGGGAAAACCCTCGGCATTATTGGCTTTGGTACTCTAGGACAAAAAGTCGCAAAACTGGGAGAGGCCCTGGATATGCGAGTGCTCATCGCTGAATCATTTAGTGGCTCACCCGCCGAGGGCAGGACCTCCCTGCAACAATTGTGTGCAGAGTCTGACGTCATCAGTCTGCACTGCCCCCTCACACAGGAAACTGAGCAGCTGGTTGACGAGCAATTTATCGCCTCAATGAAACCTGGAGCGCTATTGGTTAACACCGCAAGAGGTGGATTGGTGAACGAGCAGGCATTGGCTGACGCATTGCGCAGTGGCCATCTGGGTGGTGCGGCTCTGGATGTCCTCAGTCAAGAGCCACCACCCATCAGTCACCCGCTGTTGGACAAGAATATTCCCAACCTGATTATCACTCCCCACAATGCATGGATAAGCCGCGAGTCACGCCAGCGCCTGCTTAATGGTGTGGTAGATAATATTGAGAGCTGGAAACGGGAAAATTCCAGTCGCAACTGAGCCGTCACTCCACCGAGTCCTGCCTGTCCGCCGGCCACTGGCCGGCCCCAGGCGACGCAAAACCTCCCAGCCAAAGAACAAAGTGACTCTATACCAAAGCAGAAGGAGCACTTACCCTTTGCTTACCTGAGTCCCCTAGCAGGAAAAACCACAATTTTCCGCAAGAATTGAGTAAAAAAAACCTGTTTTTCAAGTGGGAATCCCCCGGCGCCACTATAGACTTCCTCGGCAATTAAACCCCGAGAGGAGAAACCTGATGGCAACCGCAAGATCTCCACATACGAACTCCAGTAGGGAGAAGCTGCAACAGGCCTATAATCTTGCAGGAGAGGCCGCTACACAAGCTGCTGGCAGCTTGAAAGAGAGAGCCAGATCTTCTGTAGAGTCCCAGAGACAACGCGCCACCGATGTAATGGAAAAGGCGGAGTCCTCACTTCGAGAGCGCCCCATTCTCGCCGTTGGTTGTGCATTTGTCGTTGGCTGGGCCATTGCGAAGCTCTTCAAGTAACGCTTCTTTCTTTTTTTCGACTGGGAAGGACACCCCCTTATGGGCAATGAAAAAAAGTCTCAAGCGTCTGGCGCAGATGCCGATCCCGCTGCGCAGGAGCGCAGCCCGGATCAATCTTCACCTTCTCCCTCAGGGGAGGGCTCTGACGGAGAAGGTGAAAACAGCCTGGAAACGACCCTCGCCCGTGCAGAGGCAACACTCACCTTGCTGACTGCCTGGTTGGCTAACATCCAAAAGCTATTCCAGCTGGAGCTGGATAGAACTCTCGCTGCCGGCAAGCGTATTATTGCCCTGCAGCTGATGCTGTTGCCATTGGGTGCTGCTCTAGTTATCAGTCTCTGTGGAGGCGTTGGACTGATTGCCTATTATTTTTCCCAATCCATTTATCTCGCGTTTTTAATCTTTATCCTCATGCAAATCGCTATTTTGGCGGGAGCTGTTATTTATCAAAAGAGACTGGTGCCACTACTGGGCTTTGAAGAGACCAAACGGCAAGTGAAAGAGGCTTTAAACGATGTTACTGAAGTCTTTAAATAAGCAGATCGAACAATGTAGCCTGGATACCGAGCAGCAACGGCTCTGCGTACTGGCAATTGTAAATCGACAGCAGCAAGACGTTCAGCAGCGTTTGCAAGCAATTCCCCTGCCACTGATTTTAGGCCTGGCTTTAGTCGCCGGATTTACAGCAGAAAAGTTATGGCAGTTGCCCCGCACATCGCAAGTGGTTCAATTTATTCTGAGTATGCGCGCCTTTTAGCGGGCAATATTTTTTACAAAACCCTGACCAGCAAATAGCGCTCGCTTGAAAAGTACTGGCACATCCATATGCCAAGTTGACCCACTAAGATTCCGGTTTAATCCATATCCTCGTCGGCAATTTTATCCTGAGTACTATTGTCAAAATCACCGGCATTGTGGCGCTCGTGTAATTGTTCGCTGGGCTCCCCCCAGGTTCGATTGACCATTCGTCCGCGCTTTACCGCTGGCCGTTCAGCTATTTCCCCCACCCAGCGATTGAGATTTTTGTAACTCTGGGTATCGAGAAACTCAGCCGCGCTATAAGCTTCGTTGCGTACCAAAGAGCCATACCATGGCCAAATCGCAATATCAGCGATGGTATAAGTCCTTCCCGCCACATACGGATGCTTCGCCAACTGTTGGTCCAATACGTCCAACTGGCGCTTTACTTCCATAGCAAATCGGTTGATCGGGTATTCATATTTTTCCGGTGCATAAGCATAAAAATGTCCAAAGCCTCCCCCTAGGTAGGGGGCCGAGCTCATCTGCCAGAAGAGCCAATTTAAAGCCTCCGTGCGCTGCTCGGGCGTATGGGGCAAGAGGACATTAAACTTTTCCGCCAGGTAAAGTAGTATGGAGCCACTCTCAAATACCCGGATTGGTGGCGTAGTGCTGTGATCTACTAAGACCGGAATCTTGGAATTTGGATTTGCCTCAACAAAACCACTGCCAAACTGCTCTCCTTCAGTGATACGAACTAAATGGGCATCGTATTCTGCTCCCTCAAACCCAAGTTCCAATAACTCCTCTAACATCACCGTCGCCTTAACCCCGTTCGGCGTGGCCAAAGAATAAAGCTGTATCGGGTGCTGCCCCTGCGGCAGCGCTTTATCATGGGTCGCACCCGCCACTGGCCGATTGATACTGGCAAAAGCGCCCCCGCTTTCCTTATCCCACTGCCAAACTTTGGGGGGAGTGTAGGTTTCGTTCGACATTAAATTGCTCCAACTGAATTTAAAGTTGCTCTCAAGCAAAAGCACACATGCCCAGTCAATATACTGTATTGCCTCTACTCCACGCTTAACACCAAGTACCAAACTGGATCACCTATCTTGTACCTATCGTTTCAAGTTGGTGAAGGTACTGCAAATAGCACCAGCAAAGGCCCCCATCTTTACTCCAAGTGGAGCCCTTTTGATCCTGAGGAGGCCCTTTGTCGGCCCTTTTCCCCTGCCACCCTCCTCACGAGTTGAAGCCCCCAAGCGACTCAACCATAATAGCCGCCCTGCGCGGCATTCGACGGTGCTCACATGGAAGATGCTAGTCTCAGCTAAAGTCTGCCGACGCCATTGCCGCCGTTCGCGCATTCCGCCCTCGGGCTTTAACCGGACCTGTTATGACCGAATTTGCCGTCATTCTGCTAAGCACCATCCTGGTCAATAATTATGTGTTAGTGCAGTTTCTCGGCCTGTGCCCGTTTATGGGAGTTTCCAATAAACTGGAGACCGCTGTGGGTATGGCCGGCGCTACCACCTTTGTACTTACTTTGGCCTCTATTTGTTCATACCTGGTCAACACCTATCTGTTGGCCCCCTTTGGTATTGAAGATCTTCGCACCATCTCTTTTATTCTGGTGATTGCTGTCGTCGTACAGTTCACGCAGATGTTTATCCAGAAGACCAGCCCGTTGATGTACAAGGTGCTAGGTGTTTTTCTGCCGCTGATTACTACCAACTGTGCCGTGTTGGGTGTCGCCCTGCAGAACACTATGAAGGCGCATACTTTTATACAATCCACTCTTTACGGATTTGGCGCAGCAGTGGGTTTCTCCCTGGTGTTAATATTGTTTTCCTCGATGCGCGAGCGCCTCTTTGCCGCCGATGTCCCGCTGCCATTTCGCGGCGCCGCGATCGGTATGGTCACTGCCGGGCTGATGTCACTGGCATTTATGGGCTTTAGCGGTCTGGTATAGGGTTTTGTAATGCTGGACTGGATTTCGCAATTATCTCCCCCACTGCTGATACTCGGTGGCATGGCATTAATATTCGGCGCCCTGCTGGGCTTTGCCGCTGTCCGCTTTCGCGTGGAGGGAGATCCCCTGGTGGAGCAGGTCGATGCTCTGCTACCTCAGACCCAGTGCGGCCAATGCGGCTACCCTGGCTGTCGCCCCTACGCAGAAGCGATAGTGCACGGGGATACCATCAATAAATGTCCACCCGGGGGCCAGGCCACTATTAACGAACTGGCCAACCTTTTGGATATTGAGCCAATGCCTTTGGACGCTGAACACGGCGTTGAAGATGTCAAAAAGGTAGCCTTTATCCGTGAAGCGGAGTGTATTGGCTGTACCAAGTGCATCCAGGCCTGTCCGGTAGATGCCATTGCCGGCGCCGCCAAATATATGCACACAGTGATCACCGATGAGTGCACGGGGTGCGACCTCTGTGTCGAACCTTGCCCGGTAGATTGTATTGATATGGTTCCCATAGAGACACTTTTACAGGACTGGCACCCTGATAAACCCAGTGACAGCTCGGTACTGATCGCCAGTGACCGCCGCACTATTCAAGAAGGCCCCGGGGGAGGTGCTGTTTGAACCCCGTAGATACCAAGAATCAACATGAGTCCGCTCAGGAGAGGCGCGCGGCCCGCGAAGCACAGCTGATCGCCAGTGAAAAGGCCCGGCAGTTGCGCCCCAACGACTTCCCCGGTGGGGTGCACCCTCCAGAGAACAAGCATCAGAGTACCGGTGAGCCGATAGGCGTAATCCCTCTCGCCGAGGATTTGATTGTGCCGCTGCTCCAGCACTCCGGCACCACTGCACTGCCACTGGTTAAACTCGGCGACCAGGTATTGAAGGGGCAGAAAATTGCTGAGGCGGACGGTTTCATCAGCTGCCCAGTGCACGCCCCCAGCTCCGGCAGGGTCATGGCCATAGAGCCCTACCCTGTGCCCCACCCTTCGGGACTGTTTGAGGACTGTGTCGTAATTCGCACCGATGGTGAGGACGCCTGGTGTGACCTCACGCCCTGCGAGGATTTCAGCCAGCTTTCACCAGTTGAACTTCTGGATAAGATCCGCGATTGCGGTATCGCCGGTATGGGCGGCGCAGGCTTCCCCACCGCAGTCAAGTTGGATCCCCACGGCGGCGCCGAAATAGACACATTAATTATTAATGGCACCGAGTGCGAACCCTATATCACTGCCGACGATATGCTCATGCGTGAACACGCCGATGAGATTATCGCCGGAATTGAGATTATCGCCCATATCCTCGACCAGCCCGAACGGGTATTAATTGGTATAGAAGACAACAAGCCCAAGGCTATACGCGCGATGCGCAATGCCGTAAAAGGCACCCGTTTCGATATCGTTGTGTTCCCCACGAAATACCCTTCCGGCGGGGAGAAGCAGCTCATTCAAATCCTAACCGGCCGCGAAGTGCCGAACGAGGGATTGCCGGCCAATGTGGGCATTGTGTGCCAGAACGTCGGCACTGCCCGAGCAGTGTATCGCGCAATTCGGTTTGGGGAGCCATTGATCAGCCGGGTAACAACTGTCGTTGGCAAAGCCCTGGAGCAGCAGCGCAATATTGAAGTACCGATCGGTACTCCGATAGAGCATATTCTCAACTACCACGGTATCCACCGTGGCCTGATGCAAAAAGTGATCATCGGCGGACCGATGATGGGCTACACGATTGACGATGAGCGAGCACCAGTCGTGAAAACTACTAACTGTCTGCTGGTACCTACCCGTGAGGAGTTGCCCCCAGCACCGGTGGCCCAAGCCTGTATTCGCTGCGGTTTTTGCGCCGAGGTATGCCCCGCCTCCCTGTTGCCGCAACAACTTTACTGGTATGCCCGCGCCGACGAACGGGAAAAGCTGCAGGCCTATAACCTGTTTGACTGTATAGAGTGCGGTGCCTGCTCCTATGTCTGCCCCAGTACAATTCCACTGGTGCAGTACTATCGCGCAGCCAAGGGTGCAATTCGCACCGCAGAGGCGGAAAAGGAAAAGTCCGACCGCGCCCGCGATCGCTTCGAATTCCGCAAGTTACGTCTAGAGAAGGCTGAGAAAGAAAAAGAGGCGAAACGCGAAGCCAGGCGCAAAGCTGCAGAACAAGCCCGTCAGCAGAGGGAGAAAAACCCTGAATCTCCAGCAGCCAAGACCGAAAAACAGGAAGCAGACGTTGTCGCCGCCGCTCTGGCGCGAGTCAAGTCCCGTCAGGAGGACCCCAAGCAGCTTTTGGCTCGCGCCCAGCGTACTTTCTCCAGTGCCGAGAGCCGTGTGGAGCGAATGCGCAATAAACTTGAGGCTGCCGATGAGAGTCAGCGCGACCAACTGGCGGCGCAACTCAAGGCTGCAGAAGTCAAATTGCAGGAGGCGCAACAAAAATTAACCCTCGCAGAGCGGCGCGCTGACAGGGATACCACCCGGGAGCCCAACCAGGAAGAAACCAATGCAGCTGTACGGGCAATAACCAAAGCCCGTGCCGCAGCGGAGGCGCGGGCCCAGATGAGTGATGCCGATAAGCTCGCTGCAGATGTTGAAGCACTGCGTAAACGCGTCGCCAAGGCGGAAACCCGCCTACAAAAAGCTCTGAATGAAAACGATGCCAATCTGGGCGCATTTGAAAGCGCACTAGAGAAGCTGCAACAAAAATTGGAAGATAAAATGCGCGAACACCAAGCAGCACAGGACGGAAAACAATAATGTCTCTGATGCGCGCCACCTCTCCTCATGCCCGCTCCGGAAATGACACCACCAAAGTCATGCTGCAGGTCGCTGCCGCGACCATTCCCGGTGTACTGGCAATGGTGATTTATTTTGGCATTGGTGTACTGATCAATATTGTTCTGTGCACTATCACAGCCTTATTATGCGAAGCGGCGGTAATGAGACTGCGCCGCAGGCCAGCGGCATTCTACCTGCGGGATTGCAGTGCTTTTGTGACCGCATTACTCCTCGGCATCTCGCTTCCACCTTACTGTGCCTGGTGGCTGCCGATAGTCGGCACTGCAGTGGCGATCATACTGGCCAAACACTTGTATGGCGGCATGGGATATAACCCCTTTAACCCCGCCATGGTGGGCTATGTAGTCCTGCTTATCAGTTTTCCCGTAGATATGACCCGCTGGGTAGGAGCCGCAGAGGTTATCGGTGGAACTCCCGGCCTGGAAGAGGCCTTTTCCCTGGTTATCGGCACCTACAACGTCGATGGTTTTACCCGCGCTACACCGCTGGAAATCGTGCGGCTAAACGAGTCCGTACTTCTCTCCCAACTCTATGAAATGGAGCCGGTCCTCAATAAAGGCACATTTGCTGGAGTCGGTTGGGAAACAGTTAGCTTCGGATTCCTGTTAGGTGGGCTGTTTTTATTATTTCGCGGCATTATTACCTGGCATGCACCGGTTGCCATGCTCGCCACCCTCACTCTGATTTCCCTGTTTTTCTACGACAGCGGCAGCTCCTTATCAGAGGGCTCCCCAGTACTGCATTTATTTTCCGGCGCCACCATGTTTGGGGCCTTCTTTATTATTACCGACCCTGTCAGTGGTGCCACCAGTAACCGGGGCCGACTGATTTTTGGCGCCGGTGTCGGTCTGCTCACTTATATCATCCGGGCCTGGGGTACCTACCCCGACGCGGTGGCTTTTGCTGTGTTGCTAATGAACTTTGCTACGCCCACAATTGATAACTACACGCTCCCACGCACCTACGGCCACAAACGCCCGCGTCGGGCTACTGACCTGGAGGAGCAGTGATGCTTAAGCAGTCAATGGCCTCCAACGCCGCCGTACTCACTCTCATCGCCCTTGTCACGGCCGGCACACTGGCTGTCACCCAAATTACCACCAAAGAACCGATTGAGAGAGCCATTCGCGAAGCTTCCGCAAAAGCTTTGTTGGAAATTATCCCATTGGAACGCCACAGCAACGATATGCTGGTAGACACTTACCCGATTCCAAGGCCTTACTGGAACCAGTTGGGCCTAAAGCAAGGCGGCGATATCAACCTGGCACGGGAAGAGGACGGAAAAATTTCTGCAGTGATTATTCCCGCTGTAGCACCCGATGGATATTCCGGCCCGATAAAAATGCTGGTAGGGGTCAACCGCGATGGCACTATCGCTGGTGTCAGGGTAACGAGCCACACAGAAACCCCCGGATTAGGCGATAAAGTTGAATTGAAAAAAAGTGACTGGGTACTTCAGTTTGACGGCCTGTCTTTAGAGAATCCGCCCTCCAACGAATGGAAAGTGCAAAAGGATGGCGGTGTTTTTGACGAATTCACTGGCGCGACAATCACACCCCGTGCGGTGGTCAATGAAGTTCACCAGGTACTCGAGTTTGTAGCTCAGAATCACGAGCAGATATTTAATGCGCCAATTTCCAAACGGGCCGTGGAAATTGAAAGCTCTGAAATCGATGCTGAAAAAGAGCCTGCGGCGGTTGAGGAGCAGAACTGATGGCAATTTCCAGCTATACAGAAATCGCCCAAAATGGGTTGTGGAAAAATAATCCCGCATTAGTGCAACTGCTTGGGCTCTGTCCGCTGCTTGCAGTCACCGGTTCAGTGGTTAATGGCATCGGCCTGGGCCTTGCTACTACCGGTGTTCTCACCAGCTCCAATTTAGTGGTGTCCCTCATCCGGCAACAAATCCCGGATACTGTTCGATTGCCTGCCTCTGTAATGATTATTGCCACCTTTGTTACCTGCATTGAGCTGTTAATGAAGGCCTACACCTACGAACTTTATTTGGTTCT
The DNA here is from genome assembly GCF_003076275.1 of Microbulbifer sp. A4B17. Taxonomy (NCBI): domain Bacteria; kingdom Pseudomonadati; phylum Pseudomonadota; class Gammaproteobacteria; order Cellvibrionales; family Microbulbiferaceae; genus Microbulbifer; species Microbulbifer sp. A4B17. The sequence goes on along the minus strand of NZ_CP029064.1, from coordinate 768,589 downwards.
GGGTATTTTTATTCCGCTGATCGTAACCAACTGTGCAATCCTTGGGCGAGCAGATGCCTTCGCCAGTAAAAACCCAGCGCTTCCCTCCCTTGTCGATGGATTTATGATGGGCATGGGTTTCACAGCGGTACTGATCGTCATCGGTGCCGTCAGAGAGATTCTTGGGCAAGGCACACTATTTTCAGATATGGATTTGTTGTTTGGCTCATTGGCCAAGGATTGGAGTATCTCTATTTTTGGCGGTGATTACCCAGGCGTTCTTGTCGCAGTGCTGCCTCCCGGTGCATTTCTTGTCACAGGTTTATTGATTGCGGCAAAAAATTCTATTGATATCGGTATTGAGAGACGTAAAAGTCGGAAAATTAAAATTATTCCAGGCTCCAAACGCGTCCGTGTTACCGGAAAAATTTCTTAAGAAAAATCTTCTGATAATCAACTAAATTCTGCAATCGAATAGTAGTCTAACCCTCCAATCGATTGCAGAGCCCTCATTTTTCACCAAAAGCCACAATGTGACCGCTCTCACTAATCTGCTTATTGCGTATTTTTCATCCTTCAATTTTTCAGTATGATGTCACACATCAACTAACCTCTATTTTCTTACACAGATTGCATTGTTCTGGTGCAATTTCCGTGTAATCGAATGTAATAGCATTATTCCCTTTTTTTAATTTTGTTTGGCTAGAATGGCACGGCCGACCAGCTTCACCTTGCTATCGGCGCCAATGCAATAAGACAGGGATAATGCTATGACTGTAGACACTGGAAAGTCTGAATTGGTCTACCACGGCCGCCGGGCCCAACGCGCAGATAGCCGTCTGCGTCGCAAGGCGATTCTAGAGGCCACCCTGAGACTGATCGTTAAAGAAGGTATCCGCGGAATCAGACACCGTGCCGTAGCCCGCGAAGCTAACGTTCCTCTCGCGGCTACAACTTATTACTTCAAAGACCTAAATGACCTGATCAGCGATTCATTTACTTATTTTGTTGAGCAAGGTCTTGAGAGTACACGTCAACTGCAAGAAGAGAGCTTTAGTGCTGCACGGAATTTATCAGCACAGGAACGAGCCTCACACAGCAGCCGCAAGCTGCTAATCCAGCAATTGACTCGCTTTATTCTCACTCATGTTCGCACCCAGGCTGAAGACCGGGATCGCAGATTGGTTGAGCTGGCATTCCGCAATGAAGCGCTTCGCAATGAGCAACTGACCCGAGCAGTTCGAATGGCGAATCACGCCAGAGAATCCATGATTAAGGAATTCTTCCAGTTACTGGGATTAGAAGATTCTGAAGCGGCAGCTCAAATTGCACACGGTACGATCCTGAATCTTGAGTTTGAAATTTTAAGTGGTGCTATTGCCATCGACTCACCGCTGCTGGAGCGCACCGTCACCTTGATGGTCAATGGATTAATTCCAGCGGCAACAGCAGTTGCTGAAACTGCAGCATACGGCTGATTTAAATCGAATTACTCGTCTCCAGGAATGGGTATGGAGCTGTCCCCTCCATACCCGACTCCTCACACCAGCAAGCCTTCTATTATTCTCTCCCAGTAATTAAGTGCAGCTCCCCGATAAAGAGCTCACCCACTTCTCTAGCAGTTCAGCGCCTTCTGCATGCACGATACTTCTCCCCAACTCCGGCATCATAGCCCCAGGAGCCGTGGACTCTACACGAAAGTTCAGAATCGAACTTTCAGGCTTTCCCGGCACTATTGCAAACAGATGACCTCCGCTGCCTGTACCAGCAGCGATAGGTGGCTTGCAAAGTCCCAGCTTGCGCCAGTCAGTTTCCCCATAGTGAAGCATTAACCCTGAAGTATCTGCCGGCCCCGTGGGGTTATGGCAATGGCCACAGTTAATATCCAAATAAGCTCTGGCACGGTCCTCCAGTGGCGCAGAGTGATCGTAAATACTGGCATTTTTTGGCAAACTATCCAGTTCAGGTACACCATGTAAATAGCCTTTCTTTTGCCAAAAGAGCAGCTGATTCTCTACACCACTGAAGTAGGGATAATCCTTATTCAAATGACGGGCTTTTGGTCCCAAAGGGGAAATGGCTTTATCGGTAAACTTTTCTGCATGGCAGCCAGCACACTGATTGGCATCAGGCACAACATAGGTTAATTCTTCTCGATGGCCGTTCAGGCTGACCAATTGAAAGCCTTTTGCCTCTCCAGCAATCTCCAGGGTTGCCTCAGTTTGTTCCTCATTCCAAACATACGGCATGGCCTGCCAATTATCTTCCCTGCGAACTAGAAGACGCGTTTCAACAAGGCGAACTCGATTAAGGTCGAGAGCCTCACCAAAGCGCCCTTCGACATAGTCGCCAGAGAAATCATTAGTGCGAAGAATCGCGCCACTGCTATCTAGCGGATAATAGAATGTCTTACTTAAAACAGTACCCACCGGATAATCAAAATGATCTTCACCATAAGCAACAGAAGTACCCTCAGGCACCCAAACTGTCCTAAATTTATGCGCGTAATCTGAGAACAAACCTGTATTGAGGTCGTAGGGTAATGCCCTTTCAGTGGGGTAAAGTGCACCTTTATCCGATTTCAATATATTCCAGGCACTAAGGTTCTCAGGTATCGCCTCTGCCGGGAATAACTGAACATCTTTTTTATACGGATCACAACCCGAGAGGATAACCAATAATAAAGATCCAAAAACTCTCAGGGCAAACTTCATAACTATCTGCTTGTTACTCTTCATTATCAGCCTCTAATACGGCCAAATGGTCTGCGCCATTTCGCTCTATATCAAAGTCCAAAACTACCTTGCTTAACTTATCTAAATGACAAAGGTGAGGGGCTATATCAGTAGATATATTCTTATAATCATTACCAAAATCTACATTTATAATACCGGCTGTTCCGTTATCAATACAAACCTTTAAATCCTGAGGAATTTCACCATCAACAAGCTTATTTTGATTGACAACACCATCCCATAGAATATCAGGTAGCGCACCTGAGATACCAAACATAGCCAATTTAAGAGCTTTCAACTGTAGATGATCTGGTGAAGTGCCACCACCGGTAAAACTATTATCATAAATATAAATTCCCTCAGGATAGGGATCAAAATCTGCCTGCGTGGATTTATCACTATAGTAACCTGCCGTGAAATAGCTGCTAATTAGTATATTAGCGGTATTGTTATCGGAAATATCATTTCCAAATATCTCCACCCGATCATTCGAATTTATTACTATCCCAGAACCTGCAGGCACTGCTGCAACAGGCGTTCCCTCATGGCCAAAATTATCAGTATTATTATTCTTTATCTGGTTATTGTAGATGCGTGTACTATGACCCGGCTGAGGGAGGTTCGGCATATTAAAAACAAGAACCCCTCCGGTATTATTAATGGCAATATTATTGTAAACGTCCGCACCAATTGTATTTTCTACCTCAATGCCCGCTACGTTAAATTCTGCACGGCTATTGCGAACAATAACATTCTGCGATTGACCGACATAAATACCCGCGTCAGAAGCCCCAATAGCTACGACACCATCTATTAAAGTATTTTTAGTCTGAACCGGGTAAATGCCATAAGCCCCATTTTTGGTCGACGGACCATTAGTCCACTCGACCCGCACTTCCCTGATAATAATATTCTCGCCTTCATTAACTTTTAGAGCATCTCCTACGGTGTCCTCAATAGCCAGACTTTCAATAGTAAAGTCACTGGCATTAACCAAAATCCCCTCAGCACCCTGGATCTGCCCTTTAAAAGAGAGGATACTTTTATTCATACCCGCACCACGCAGCGTTACTCCATCGACATTCAGGGACAAGCTGCGATTTATTTGAAACCTCCCTTCAGGAATAGTGATAACATCTCCAGCTTTTGCAGATATCATTTTTTTCAACAGCTGCTTTTGAAAGTCACCATCGCTGAACTTACTATCACCTCTGGATTCATGCCCTTCTGAACACCCGTAAAACATCGCTAAAACCAGAATCACTCCCATAAACGCCAAAGTCTTCATAGCCACACCTTTTATATAAATTATTGTAAACAGCGCTATCTAGCCTTTAAATTGGCACATATGTACCAATTTAAAGGTAAAAACTGGACTAAAAACACTCTTTGATACTATCCAACCAACAACCTGGCATCAAGGCACTATTATTGATACAAAAGATTATTCTAAAGGTTGACTTAAACGCCAAAACCTCAAAAACGCAAATACAGCAATGAATTCAAAATGGCAAACACTTTAATTAAAAAGTCTCCAGAACTGCTGTTCCTAACCTACCTACTCTGCATACCAAACGCCGCCTCCGAAACAATATCCATACAAGTATCCGCGGATAACGGGTCAACCATCCACACAAAACAGGCTCTCAAAGAAAATGCACTCAGTGATGGGAATGAGGCTATTTATATAAAAATGGCACCAAATCAATTTCAAGCGATAAAATGTGAAGGTCCCTGGGGGGCGATAAAGTACAAAAAACCCATGATTGAAGGGCCAGGTTTCAAGCTCTACCAAAATGATCAACAGCTGATCATCCAAGTAATTGAGCATAGAGTTATTAGTGCCGACATAGTGATTAATTCCATGGACATTCAATGCATTGACACTGAGCCTAAACAGACAATTAACTCAATAGCAGAGATAGTAATCGAACGATCAATAAGCTCGGAGGAAACATTGGTTTTTGATAATGGCTACAAATTATCTTACCAGTATTTCATTATTGAAAAAGACAATAAAAATTAGTCATTCAAGAAACTGTTCATACTTGAATATACTTTTGCACACTCACTCTTCACCATATCTTCGAGAATAAGAAACGGATGGATCATATCGGAAAAATGAACATTTTCGGATCTAACTCCAACCTCCTCAATTTTTCGGTAGTAAATATCTCCAGTATCCCGGTGCGGGCAAAATTCTACAGTAAAAACCAATGTTTCAGGAAGCGCTGCAGTAAAATCCATAAATAGAGGGGATGCTTTTTTCCTACACTGCGCTTCATTGAAGTACTGCCCCAGATACCAAACAGATTTCCTTGCCTCAAGAAAATAACCCACAGCATTCTCTTCATGAGATCTCAAATGCATTGTGTAATCGAGAACCGGATAGATTAAAACCTGCTTTTTAATCTTCACGCTGTAATCAAATTGGGCTAAGTGAGATATTGTGGCTGCCAATGCTCCACCTGCAGAGTCTCCAGCTACCGACAAGCTGGGTTGATAATACAAACCCAGCCTGTCCAGTGCCGCCCAAACTCCCATAATTGCTGCATAGCAATCGGCTACCGCATTTGGATAACGATTCTCAGGAGCCAATCGATACTCTGGCGCAACAACAATATGTCGGGTCTCACGGGCAATTTTTCGGCAAATGGGGTCAAATGAATAAACATTACCCGCTACATGGCCACCACCGTGGAAATAGACGAGAACAGGTAAAACCTCATCGGGATAAGGCACAAAAACTCTTACAGGTACATCGTACCCAGAGGCATAAATAATGCCATCACCTACCGACGCCACCTCAGGTATATCCGTCACATACTTGGCGATCAGCTTTGCCGTTGACTCTCGAACATTGATGGGGCTGAATTCGAAGCCCTTAGAGTAAAGCTCCTTCATAGAGCTGTTGTATTCATCAAGAAACTCGGAAAGGCGGTCATTAACTTTACGCATTTTCGCTACAACCAGGATAGAAGAGGCTTCGCCGTACCCAAGAACAAAACTAATTCATCGGGTACGACTTTGACAGCTTGTATCCCACCGCGAAAACGGGCTTGGATGGCTCACTATGAAACGTCTAAACCGACGCTAACTCCTTCGACAGCAACGAAGCCCAAGCCACTCAGGAGGAGTAAAAGACAGGTGCAGATACATAGCTCCAGAATAGAACTGTAGCAACCATAACAATGACTGCCATGACGAGCGACACCGTAATAATTGCACTGGCAAATAGAAAGCCACGCTCTTCAGAAACTCCCATAACAATAGGAATTCCCAGATAAAGCAGGTAGACAGCATAAGCAACGGCAAGCGTTGCAAGCAATATGTCCAACCACAATACAGGATAGATCCCTGCAACTCCCACAATAAAAATCGGTGTCGCAGTAAAACCTGCCACAACAACGCCTTTAAGCGGGTGAGTTTCAGCCCCGTAAGTCTTCGCCATCCAATGGATAAAATAGCCGATAGCAGTTACAGCCAAGACCATTGTGCAATAAAATACAGCGACCAATTCCAAAGCACTTTGGGCAGTAATTCTCACCGGGTCGCCGCTGCCAATCGTCCAGCCGACCTGTGTCGTACCAAAATACCAGGCAGCGGCTGGCAGTAATGCCAGAACGATGACATAAGGGACTTGTCTTCGCAGATTACGTTCAGAGAGACTGCCAATAAGCTGCCACTGTCTACGTGGTTGCAGCATAAGGCCAAGCATATGGGTCAACATCTCGTTATCCTCAACTGTGCAAGGAACCGTAAGCGAGACCTGTTAGCTCAAATTGATCTTGGAACTGCTGGTCAAAATGAGGTGTACCGCAAGAAGGCCACTCTCAAGCTCCAATTTATTTCTTATTTAACCACATCACTTTTAGGTGTTAAGGTCGCTCAAGTCAACAAACCTAATAAAATTGGCGGAAATGTTTACGCGAACGTTTCGCTTGGAAACAGATAAATAAAGGATACTGCTACAAAAAAACCCGTGAAGGATAAAGCAGAAACTGTGGCAGGAAAATTCTAAGCTATAAACCCAGGCAATCGCAGAAACTGCCTGGGGAAGAAAGTTTAATACTTAGACAATGGGTTCAACAGAGTGCATCCACCCATAAATATCTTCAGAACGCCCTTCCTGAATATCCAATAGCGCTCGTCGTAAATGTCCAGCTACCGGGCCGGAGGCATGTGATAGTTCGTACTCCCTGTCACCATCACCAATGACACTGATAGGACTGATAATTGCCGCAGTGCCGCAAGCAAATGCCTCGCTACAGTCACCAGAGGCTATTTGCTCCAACAGCTCATCAATGGGGATGGCTCGCTCAACAACCTTGTAACCCAACCCCTCTGCCAGCTGGATAAGAGAATAACGGGTAATTCCCTCTAGAATTGAGCCATTAACAGCTGGGGTATATACGCTGCCATCAATGACAGCAAAAAAGTTCATACCGGACAGTTCATCGATACTCTGCCGGTTGGATGGGCTCAACCAAAGCGACTGGTCATAACCACGCTCTTTTAGGCGGCCAATGCTCAGTAGGGAGCTGGCGTAGTTTCCACCAACTTTGGCATCCCCGGTTCCTCCCACAGCTGCCCTGGCGTCTTCCCGCTCAACCCACAAGCGCATATTGCCGGAGTGGTAGGCCTCAGAGGGACTGGCGATCACATAAAACTCATAGGCATTACTCGCTGAAACAGTTAAGTCCGGCTGGGTTCCCATTAAGAAAGGGCGCAAGTAGAGAGACTCACCACTATTGTTGGGGACCAGACCCGCGCAGTATGCCGTGACAACGCGGACACCATCCAGGAACAGGGACTCAGGAACCGGAGGCATACACAAGCGCTTAGCTGAATATGCCATTCGTGCAGCATTCATTTCGGGTCGGAATAATGCAGTCCCACCTTTAGCAGTGCGATAGGCTTTCATTCCCTCAAAGCACGACTGGGCGTAGTGAAGTACCTTAGCGGCAGGGTCGACTGTCAGAGGCGCATAGGGGATCAACTCTCCACTACTCCAGCAACCATCCTGCCAAATGGCGCGAAACATTACTGGTGCCATGGCGGTTCCAAAGCCCAGCTTCTCGGGGACTTCATAGCCTCGAAGGCTCACTGCGATCTCTGGATCGATATAGATACTCACTGAACTCTCCTCTGAATTCCAATCAGCTGATTATGGCGCTTGTTACGCTACAATCCAAATGGATGAACCTCTGATACCCCAGTAGCAGTAATCTACACCCAAATTCAGCGCACTTGTTAGGATAATAATCCACCGTTTTTCTCTATAGCTATGCTGATATGGTGCTGTCTCCTACCGGTGCACTCACCTCACACTCCTGGCAAGTCGTCATATCAAACCTAGTCAACAAATTTTTGGCATCTGCTTACAGTCCTCAAACCCTGCTTTGCACTTCCAACTGCTAAACCAAAAGGGTGGTCACAGGCACGCTGGCGCAACGAGCATTAGGTGGCTGAAGCACCCGCCGCGTCTCCCTTGTTGGCACTTAGTGCTAGCTATACTGACTAATACGCGGCCAGGTACGCACTCATAAGCATCCAGTCGCGCCGTCACTGTGAGCTTGAGGATATCCCCTCAATGCGCCCAGGGTCGAGAGAACCACATCCAGGAGAGAACTTCCGCGGTACTCGCTGTTGTAGTGAGCGAGCGGAAAAGAGACCCAAAAACTGTCAGATGGAGGCCCAAGCCTCTGCTGTTTAGTTTTGGGTAATGCCAAATATGAAACGGAAGTGGTTCAATCGTGACACAGATAGATACCAGCAATTCCTTTGCTATCGGCTTGATGTTTATGGCCACAGCACTGCTGTGTAATGGCGCCTTTGCCGACGATGGCGCACCTGTGGCAGCCCAAACTAACGCGCCCCCCAAGGCCTTTATTGAAGCCGCCTCCAAACCACTAAAGAAAACTCCACGACAATTGAGGCCTTCCGAAGCTGTAGAGAATTACCGCGAGCGCATTGAAGAGCTTGAAGCCCAATATGGCGCCTATGGCGCGGGTATTGACGAACAGCTATTAGGGCTGGCGACCGCCTTACAAAAAGCAGGCGCTCACGAGCAGGCAGTGAGTGAATTTCGCCGTGCAATGCTAATTAACAGGGTAAATGAAGGGCTCTACTCCCTGAATCAAATCCCCATGATCAAGCGCTTAATCGAGAGTCAAATAGCGCTCAACCAATGGGAGGAAGCGAACGACAACCAGCAATACCTTTACTGGCTGTACCAGAAGAATTATGGGGAAAAAGACCCCCGCATGCTGCCTGTCATTAACAACCTGAGTCGCTGGCATTTACAAGCCTACGTAGAGGAAAAAGGGGATACGCTATTTGAACACTTGATTAGTGCAACCAACCTCTACAGCTTGGCGGTAGATATTATTACCAAGAATTTCGGTTCCTCCGACCTGCGCCTTGTAGATGCCCTGCGCGGACTAAAAGCAACTAATTACTATCTCGCCACCTACAAAGGCGAACCCAACGCTCCAGTTATTATCAATGCCAGCTTTGGCGGTAGTGGTCCCAACTCGCACCAGCGCACAAAGTTGGATCACTACCGAATGAAAAGTTTTAATACTGGGAAAAAAGCCATTACCCGTATTGTTGATGTTTACCAAAGAAATCCCAAATCTCCACCAGCAGCTTCAGCAAAAGCCAAAGTTGAACTCGGCGACTGGTACATGATGTTTAATAAGTGGCATTCTGCACGCCAAACTTATGGTGAAGCCTATAAGTCACTTTGGGATAACGGTGCGACTAATGATGAAATAGAGGACATTTTTGGAAGGCCGGTAGCTCTCCCCGCCCTACCCGTTCTGGAGTCAGACAGCAAGGCCCTGGCCAATTCACGAATCACTGTTTCATACGATGTCACCGCTTTTGGTAAGGCGAGGAATATAAAGATCTTAAGGGCTTACCCATCCGACAAAGTGAAGTTCCGCTCAAAAGTCAGAAATATTCTAAAACGCGCCAAATTCAGGCCGCGGTTTGAAGATGGAGAGCCGGTGGAAACTCGCGGAATCGTTCAGCGCTTTGTATTCGACTGAAAAACCTATCACCACTGATACAAGCTCGCTGTGGAACCTACGCAAATAATCAAATAACAACTATTTTTAAAGTTCTACATTGAGCATTTGCTGATACCGGAAAAATACCAGTGGGGTTTCAGTATCCCCACAGGAATCCAGCCTTATCGGCAAACAGCCTAGGAGAGAAAGAGATGACACCTCGAGCAGTGGTAGAAAACATTCACCGCCACAGCTGTTTGTCGAAAGTACTGGTGCCTATTGCTTTGGCGGCAGTTTTAACCAGTGGATGTAAGAGCCAACAAACCCAGTCTCAGCCACCGGCATTGCCATCTCTGCCATCACCCAGTTCATCTTCCAGTTCTGCATCGCAATCGCAATCGCAATCACAATCGAGCAGCAGTAGCAGCTCACAACGGTCAAGCCAATCCGCGTCTTCGGCCAGTGGACAGCCAAGCAGTAGCTCCTCCAGGCAACCCAGTGCGAATATGCCAACAGCCAGATCAGAACAGAGCCAATCCAGCAGCAGCGGAAGTAGTGGATCAGAGTCGAGGGATCAGAGTTCACCTGGTGATCAGATGCCGGACCCAAATGGCGCCAGTGATTCCTCATCGCCAATTTATACTGATCCTAAGCAAACCAGCCAAAATCGGGAAATGCCTTCTGATCCATCATCCGGCGAAGATGGAACTCCTCCCGAGGAAATTGATTTTTCAGAGGAAGAGCAGTCATCCTCCAGTGCATCATCCAGTAATTCCTCTTCCAGCAGCAGCGCATCTAGTAGCAGTAGTAAGTCGGCAGCTAGCGGCGCTCCCGCCAGCAGTTCGGCTTCGGGGCAACCCGGTGGTGGCTCGCCTCGCTCCGGCAGTGCCCCCAATGAAGCTCCCGCTTCATCAGCTGATCGCGTTGCTGAATTAGAGGGCCAGTTTGAGTCCACTATGGTCAGCTATGACGGCATGATTTTGAGAGAGCGTGACTTTGTAAAAAGCAGACCGGGATCGGCCTCAGGCGAGAAGGAAGAAGAGGCAATGGATGAAGCACCCCCGGCAGGAGAATCACTGGAAGACCTGATTCAATCTGCTGAAGCCGAAATTCCACCGCCTCCCAACGCCGGCCCTACATCTGGCAATGGACCGAAGAACAATAATTCCAGCGGTCAAATTACCGGCCCCGGCCTGCCTGCCCCTGGCCGTAAAGGTGAATTTGACCACAGCAGTTCACAGACGGTTGTACCCGCTGATATACCCAGTGGCACAGATGATGACGTCGTAGCTCGACAGATTCGTGAGGCTGCCACACGTGAAACTGACCCCGAACTGCGCGAGAAACTTTGGGAAGAGTATCGCAAGTATAAAAGTGCAACGCAGTAGCCTTGGAGAACGCCGATATGTCGACCAATCAAAGCGCTCCCCCTGTTAAGGATCAGTTCATATTACGAACCCTCGTATTTTTACTCACCCTCGTTGCAATCAATGGATGTACCACCACTGAGGTCAGAACCACCGCCTTCACTCCCCTGACGATCGAAGACAACAATGTTCCGGAAGAAAGGCTATTGGATGTGGGAGTCATACAATTCAATCCCGGACTCGACACAGCACAAGCCGATGAAGATGAGCTTGTTTTTCCAGAACTTCGTCAGGCTGAATCCCGCTATATGGCCGTCACCCTCGCAGATTCATTGCAATCCAGCCTTGGCTGGGGGGCAGTCAGAGTTATACCTTCAGAGCGCACTAACATTGATGTCACCGTATCTGGACGTATTCTTCAATCCGACGGGGAAAAGCTAACGGTGGAAATCACTGTTTCCGATTCCCGCGGACAGCTATGGTTTACCAAGGAGTATTCAGAAAACGCGTCCCACTACGCCTATGATCGAAAGCACCCTACAGAGGGTGATGCCTTTCAGGGAATCTACAATCGTATCTCCAACGATATGTTGAATTATCGAAAAAACCTTACAAATCAGCAGATATTAGAACTGCGCACAATTTCCGAAATGCGTTTTGCGCAGGATTTTTCTCCTCAGGCATTTAATCGATACTTAACTCAAAGTGCTGAAGGTGTCTACTTTTTGAGTGCCCTGCCCGCCGAAGATGACCCCATGCTACAGAGAGTGAGAAAAATCCGGGAAAGAGATTACCTGTATGTCGACACCCTGCAAGAGTATTACGGCACTTTTGCCAAAAGTATGGAGGTTCCCTACCAGGAATGGCGCGCTCGGAGCTATGAAGAAGTCAGGGAAATGCGCGAGCTAAAACGCAAAGCTCGTAATCACACCATTGTGGGAGCCGCTGCAATTATTGGAGGTATTGCCGCAGCTGGAGCCGGCGCTGGAAGTGCCAGAGCTGCGGGACAAGTTGGAATCGGTGCCGGAGGCTATCTTGTTAAGAGCGCATTTGACCGGCAATCAGATGCAAAAATGCACCTGGAAGCATTACAGGAACTGGGAGACTCTATTGAAGCAGAGGTAGAACCTCAAATTGTTGAGCTGGAAGATCGTACTATCACCCTTACAGGGACAGTTGAGAATCAGTATCGGCAGTGGCGGGAAATTTTGAAAGAAATCTACGAAGCCGAGACCGGTGCAGTCAGTAACAGTATTTAAATTACTTCAGAGGTACCCAAACACACACTAATCAATGTGATTAGTTATTACAGAATACCCAACATCTTCACTGGGTCACTGAATAACACGGCGGAATCACTATGCAGCACCGCGATAATTCCAAGGAAGATACAGTTCATATAGAGCCCGCAGAATTTACATTCGGCGGAGAGGACAGCTCTAGATCCCCCAAACAAGCTACTGCCAGCGCACTAGCCCAAGACAAGCGAAATTCCTATTGGCCAGCTTTTCTCGGTGTCTTTATGCTAATCGCTCTAGTCGGCGTTTTTTGGGGGCTCCCTCAAGTCGTGGAGCCACCGAAGCGCTCTCCCAATAAAGTCGCCACAATAGCAACCAGCAGCGGTGCTCCAGATGAGAGTACCCAAGCATCACCTTATACCGATGCAGAGATAATGCAACAGCGCCGGGAGGTTCAAAAGGTTCTTCAAGAGATTCTTGAAATAAAAGAAGAGCTTAAAGATAGAAAGGTAGAGATATGGGCTTTTGAAGAGTTTTACTCTGCTGAGGATCTGGCACTTAAAGCCGATGAAATCTATCGAAAACGCAATTTTATGGCAGCCCTTGAAAAATATCGGGAGTCACTACAAGCCTTGGAGTACCTAAAAAATAGTATTCCCGAACGTATAGAAAGGCATGTCAGTGAAGGCAATCGAGCTTTGAGTCATGGAGATAAAGACTCTGCCAATGATGCATTCAAAATGGTATTAACCATATCAGATAACCATCCCAGGGGTCTAAAAGGCATTGAGCGAGCCGACAAGCTTCCACTATCCTGGTGGCATTTTACCCAAGGGTCTAGGGCATTTAACGAATCCAAACTGGATTATGCCCAGGAGCAACTCAAAAAATCTCTCTCAATAGATTCAGAGATAACTGCTGCACAAGATCTATTAGCAAAAGTTGAAAGCGCAATTACAGAAAGGGATTATCAAAGTGCAATGTCATCTGGCTACAGTGCAATTGCCGAGGAAAAGTTTGAGTCTGCAAAATCTTATTTCCACCGAGCAAAAAAATTAAAGCCTACGGCAAAAGCTCCAGATATTGGCCTGGCACAGGCGCAAAATGAAGCCGACAGAGTACAAATTGAAAAACTGCTTCAGCAAGCCCGCACTGAAGAGACCAAGGAAGAGTGGCACAGTGCCCTTAAAAGTTATACAGATCTCATCAAAAAGGACTCTAGCTTAGTAGCGGCCATAACCGGCAAAGCGAGAGCTGCTGCCAGAGCCAAACTGGATGATCAGCTGCAAGACCTAATCCAAGATCCACTGACCCTTGGTGAGGGCAAGAGAAACTATTTTGCCCGCCAGGTGCTTACTGACGCCCGCAAACTCGGTACTCAAACCCCCAGGCTGCAAAGACAAATTGAAGATCTTGAAAATGCACTGACACAAGCGTTGATCCCACTACCAGTTAAATTCAAGTCGGATCGCAGTACCAGTGTCACCATATACCATGTGGGAAAACTAGGTAATTTTGATCAAAGAGAAATCGCACTTAAACCAGGGCGGTATATCGCTATTGGTACTAGAGAGGGGTATCGGGATGTGCGTCGTGAATTTATCGTGAAGCCAGGTAAATCCACAATAGAAGTCGTCATCCAGTGTGCCGAAAAAATAAACAGTGCCAATAATAGTTAAATGAGAGAACCCGGTCAGTAACGCAAACTCTAAAACTTAGATTTTCGTAATGATCTGCGGTTTAGAACAGACACCTCGTTGAGCCGAGCGAAACGAGGTGTTCTGTGACAAACACCTCCTAAATCCCCATGCAGATTGCGCCAACAAGCTAAGCTTTCTGCAGATAGGAAATTGTGTACCCGCCTTTGGCCAGGCCGCTATCGCGTAAAAGCTTAATGTGCCAAAACCAATACCGTTGCGAAAAATCTATAAGTACCAGCAATAGGGAAACATAAATGACAGTGAAGGAAGCAGTCCCTGTCCAGGGTGAAAAACCACCGGTACAAAAGCAAAGCCTTATTGAACCAGTTGGCTTTACTCCGGTACAAATAAAGTCTACCCGCGCGCGACTCTTTCTTTCCAAGCGAGCATTGATTGTCGCTGGTTGCCTTTTATTAGCTATTTTTGCACTCACCTACCTTATTTTCGCCCGATCATTAATATTTGATACCAACCCACTTGATGCCCGAATTAAGATCAGCGGGTTCGCTATTCCTCTGGGCGATGGACATTTGGTTTTGCCCGGTAACTACCGGTTCACTATCAGCGCCGAAGGTTATTTACCCCAGAGTGGAGAAGTTGAAGTAAAATCTGAGGGACACAGTCGCCACTCTATTTCCCTGGAAAAACTGCCCGGCCACTTGCAGGTGAACACAACTCCTCCTGTGCCAGTAAAAATCCTGATTAATGGCCGAGAAGTACCCAATAAAGACGGTCTGGTGGAAACTATTAATGCCGGACCAATGCGCGTGACCATCTTATCGGACCGGTACCTGCCATTTACTCGCGAAATTAATATCGAAGGTCTCGACAACACTCATACACTGGAGGCCACTCTTAGACCGGCCTGGGCCAATATCACCATCAGCAGCAACCCTTCTGGAGCCACAGTCGCCGTCGAGGGAAAAGTCCTCGGCAGAACGCCCCTGACCACAGAGTTGGTTCAGGGGGACAGAACCGTATCCATCTCTCTTCCGGAACATAAAACTGTCGATGTTCCTGTTGCTGTTACAGCCGGTGTTGATCAAACATTGGCAACCGTCAGCCTGGGACCCGCTGATGGACTTTTACGTGTGGTTACCACACCTTCGGGGGCCGGAGTTACGGTCAATGGAGAATTTCGCGGTCATACCCCACTAGAACTGGAACTGGCTTCCGGCCTAAGACATAGACTCCGCTTCTTCAAAGACGGCTACGCTTCTATTGAGCACACCATTGACCTTGGTGCTGGAACACAGCGAGACCTGAATATTAACCTCAATGCTGTGTACGGCAGGGTTCACGTGAGCAGTGTGCCACCGGACGCGGAGGTCTATATCGACGGCCAATACGCCGGGAACAGTGGGCAAACATTTAACCTACCTGCCCGCAGCCACAATATTGTCGTGCGCAAACAAGGCTACCAGGAATTTGATACTCGCGTCATTCCCAGTACCAAACTGGAGCAAACTGTCAGAGCGGTACTGCTGACTTCCGAGCAGGCTCGCTGGAGAGAAATCCCCTCAACTCTGCGCCACGCTGCTGGCGGCACTATGAAACTTATGCGCCCCAACGCCGTATTTACCATGGGATCATCCCGCCGAGAACAAGGTCGACGAGCAAATGAGGTTATGCGTCAGGTATCTTTAAACCGGCCCTTTTATATTGGAACCACTGAAGTTACCAACCGGGAGTACCGACGCTTCAAACGTTTACATACTTCGAGCCATGTTAATGGTGTCAGCCTCGATAATGACAACCTGCCTGTTGTAAATGTCAGCTGGGTAGAGGCAGTGCTTTTTTGCAACTGGCTCAGTGAAAGAGACGGCCTCACTCCTGTCTACTTGACCGAAGCCGATCGTGTTGTTGGCTTTGATGGCGCAGCCAACGGCTATCGATTACCCACTGAAGCCGAGTGGGCCTGGGTGGCTCGCTACGACCAGGGCACCATGAAGAAATTTCCTTGGGGCAATGAACTACCCATAAAAAGCAATTCGGGAAACTACGCAGATACCACCGCCACAAAACTAGTTCCTGCAGTCCTTCGCACCTACAGTGATCGTTACGCAGCCACCTCACCGGTTGCCAGCTACAGTCCCAATGCTTTTGGTATCTATGACTTGGGCGGAAATGTCTCTGAGTGGATTCATGACCTATACACAATAGGAACCGGCTTATCCAGTCGTATCGAAGAGAATCCCGTGGGCCCACAAGATGGGGATTTCCATGTAATTAGAGGTTCCAGCTGGCGCCACTCAGGACTAACCGAGTTGCGCCTGTCCTACCGTGATTACGGGGAATCCGCTCGAAACGATATTGGCTTCCGACTGGCTCGCTGGGTGAATTAGGAGACTAGGATGAAATTTTTGTTACTGGCTTTCTCGGTTCTATTATTTAACCCCACACATGCCGAGGAAGAAGAGCAGCCTGAGGAAAATCAACAAACGGCAGCAATAATTCCCAAAAAAGAAGCACCAAATACAAAGGGTAAAAGTAATTCAGATGACTATAAGGCATCGGAAGAGATTTCCGAGGACTTATCAGTTTCCTTCCCTGTGGATATATAGAGATAGTTTCTTGAGATTATCACCATGAAATTTAAATCATCGGATTTTGTCTTCCAAGTCTTTGCTCTGCTGGGATCTATTATTCTGGTCCATGCGATTTATGTCGCCATTATTCGTCCCAATGCAGACGCGCTGATTGAAGAGCAGCTGGCAAGAGAAGCCGCGGGTGAAACCTATGTTCAACAGCGCTCCATTTATATTGTGATGCGTGACTATGAACAAGAGGCCTGCTTTGTTCTCATGCTGTGGGCAATGGCAATTATGGGGCTGAAAGCACACAGAAGTATTCGCGAAAGAAAGTTACTGGATAAAGCGCTACTTAACATAAGTGAAGGCACACCTATTCTACCCGAGGATACTCGTGATTTATCCCGCCCGATTCAGGCACTTCCAGAAGAAGAGCGACGATATTTAGTACCCAGAGCACTTCTCACAGCACTTCAGCGATTCGGCTCCACCAAAAATGTGGCCGCTGTTTCAAACTCTGTAAAAGAAGTCTGTGAAACCGAGGGGGACAGACTCGATTCCGAACTGGCTATGGTTCGCTATATTACCTGGGCCATCCCATCTATCGGCTTTATTGGCACGGTACGCGGTATCGGCGAGGCATTATCCCAGGCGCATCGCGCAGTGGAGGGAGATATAGCTGGGGTGACAGTTAGCCTGGGGGTCGCCTTTAACTCTACCTTTATCGCGCTGGTGATTAGTATCGTCATCATGTTTTTCACTCACCAGCTACAGCTCATGCAGGAGCGCCTGGTGTTGGATACACAAAACTACTGTGATAATCGCCTGTTGCGTTTTCTTAAAATCAGCTAGCGGTTTAATCTGAATAAGTCGTAGCGAGGAATAACCCATGGGACAAGGCGTCCTGGAAATAAACGACTGTGGACTACGCGTGTTTTCCAATACGAATGAAGTACTGGAAAGTCCCGGAATTGCTGTTATTGAGCCCAATAAAATTCATATTGGCACCTCAGCCCAAATGCGCGCAAGGAGTCATCCTACCCAGGTAAACAACCAGTTCTGGAGAAGATTGAGCCTGGAATCTCTGAAATCTGAAAACCAACGCTGTCGCCATCACGCGGATCTGGTCTACTGCCATCTCCAGGAGATTGCAGAGCACTGCGACCTGCCCGATGAAATTGTTCTCGCCGTCCCCGGTAATTTCACCCACGAACAACTGGCTCTGCTCTTAGGGGTTATCAAAGTCAGTAACATCAATATCGTAGGAATTGTTGATGCGGCAACAGCTTGTCTGGGCAACCTGGCCCCCGCCGGAACCCAGCTTCATATCGACCTGCAACTTCACCAGACATTGGTGACAAAAGTCGCAGTCGACAAGCAAGCCACGGTGAAAACGGTGGAAACCGTCGCCGACACAGGATTACACAACTTCCAGGAGTCCTGGGCTCGTGTGTTTACCGATGCATTTATTATGCAGTGCCGATTTGACCCTCTCCATTCGGCCGAGTCAGAGCAGCAACTCTATGATTTGATGCCCCAGTGGACTGATCGAGCCATGCGCCAGGGAGAGGTTTTAGCCGAACTCGATGATCGAACGGCAAAAGTCAGTCTGCGCCAGCTTCAGGATGCAACAACTCCTCTTCTCTCCCGCATTCGGTCAATGATCGAAAACCTGGAGGAAGGCCATAGCGTGAGTTTTATTTCACATCGCTGGGCTGATATTCCTGGGGGGATTCAGTTGGCCCAACGTGTACATTTACTCTCGAGAGATTCCATTGCCCACGCAATCAATCGTCGTTGGAGAGAGCTGCGCAGTGATAGCAACGCCTTAAAACTGATAAATTCTGTCAGTGCACTCCCCCCAGGTGAAGTCAAGGTACGTGTAGAAAAGTCCTCAGAGACAGTGGCCACTCACTTGCTTTTTGGCCACAAGGCGCTGGCGGCCCAGGAACCGCTATTTGTTTTCTGGCACGACGAGAAATTCCAGGTCACCCCAACCCCACCAGACCACCCAGCCGCTACAGTCACTAACCATGCCGGCAGACTGGCTTTGCGGGTGGATGCCGGAATTCAGCTCACACTCAATGGCAAAGAGATTGAGTCACCCGTTAATCTCAACGCCGGCGATATAATTGGAGTTGCAGATTATCAGGATGTGATAACTGCGATCAGCGTGGAGCGATATGGGGCGTAAAAAACGTCGTTTTTCCACATTCAGCCTTTCATTTCTCGACATTATGTCCTGTGGTTTTGGGGCTGTTGCATTAATTTTTCTTATCATCAAGCACGGCTCCGACCACCAGATTGAGGTAGAGACTGAAGATCTCAGTGCCGAGGTGAATCTTCTTGAGGAGGAGGTGGAGTTTGGGCAGGAACACCTGGTCCAAGCCAGAAATACCCTGGATATTGTCAGCGATGAACTGGTTGAGGCACAGGGACTTGCACGGCGCATTTTAGAGCAAATTGAGGAAACAAAAGGCAATATTGCTGAAATCGACAGTATTGATGAAGAAGAGGATATAAAGAGACTTCAAGACAAACTCAAGAAACTGGAACAGGCAAAAAAGAACCTTGAAGAGGAAAATAAAAAACTTGGCAATAATGTCCGCAAATTCGTCGGCGACGGTGACCGCCAATACCTCACCGGTTTGCGTCTGGGCGGTAATCGTATCCTGATTTTATTGGATTCATCCGCATCCATGCTCGGTGATAAGCTGATTAAAATAATACGCGCCCGCAATATGTCTTCCCCCGTCAAGCGAAAAACCGAAAAGTGGCGCAGGGCCGTTAGTACCGTCTCCTGGCTTACCGCACAGTTTCCCAGAGATAGCCAATACCAGATCTATACTTTTAATACCTCTTTTCGTGCCGTAATCGCCGGAACTGAAGATCGCTGGCTCAATGTGGATGATCGCGACCAGTTAGACCAGGCTATCAAGGAGCTTGATGAGGTTGTGCCAGAAAATGGCACCAGCCTGGAGAGAGTATTTAACGCTGTTAACGCTATGACACCACCGCCCGACAACATTATCCTCATCACCGACGGGTTACCCACCCAAGGGATGAATGCGCCAAGAAAACCTACCATTTCAGGTAGAGACAGGCGCACCCTGTTCAAGCGGGCTGTCAAAGTACTACCCAAGAATATCCCCATCAATGTAATCCTTGCCCCTATGGAGGGAGACCCCTTTGCAGCCAGTGAATTTTGGAAGCTGGCGATGCAAACCCAGGGTTCTTTCCTCGCACCTTCGAGGGACTGGCCATGATAGGAGCGCAGAAGAAGCGTCGCCAGGAAGAGTTCAGTATTTCCTTCTTGGATGTTATCTGCTGCGGATTTGGCGCAATCGTTTTGCTGCTAATGATTGCCAAAACCGCAGAGCCAATTGTACTTGAGGAAGCTGAAGTAGACCTCGAAGGGCAGGTTTTGGAACTGCAGCAACAGCTGGCGGAAATCCGTGGTGAAACCACTATCATCAACCGGGACCTCAACGCCAAGCGAGAGCAAATCGATATCGAGCGCAAAAGAATTGCCAATCTCCGCGGTGAGCTGGAAGCACTACAAGCAGAATTTGCCAGTAAAACCGAAGGGCAAAGTGAGGATGGGAAACTTAGAGGTGAGCTGACCATTGCACTGCAAACCATCACAGATGAAATGCGGCGCTTACTGGGTGAGAACTACCAGCGCAAAAATAATGTTATTGGCGGAATCCCTGTCGACAGTGAATATATCCTCTTCATTATCGATACCTCCGGCAGTATGTTTAATTACGGCTGGGACCGCATGATGGCGGAAATGGTCAACACCCTGGACCTATACCCCAATGTTAAAGGTATCCAGGTCATGAATGATATGGGGGACTATATGTTCTTCAATTATCGAAATAAGTGGATACCGGATACTCCAGGACGCCGACAGGCAATACTTAAGCGACTAAAATCCTGGAACCCGTTTAGCAATTCCAGCCCTGTTGAAGGTATTCAGAAAGCCGTCCGCAGCTTTTATGATCCCAGCAAGAAAATAAGTATTTATGTGCTAGGCGATGAATTCACCGGAAAGTCAATCCGAAGGGTTATGTTGGCTGTCGAGCGGGTGAATGCCAAGCACGGAGAGGGAAAGCGAAACATCAGAATCCACGCAGTGGGATTCCCGGTACAGTTCTCACGCCCTCCACACCTGCAAACTACAGGCTTGCGCTTTGCGGCCCTTATGCGCGAACTCACCTACCGAAATGGCGGTACTTTCGTGGGGTTGAATGATTTTCGCTAGTTGACCGATTCATGGAGGAACATATGAGGTATAGGGCGACTTCCTTTCGACATCTCAAGGCACTAATTCTAGTAAGCCTATTCCTGGGTGCCTGCAGTCATACCGTACAAGTGGACGGCAATTACCCAGCCCCGATAGGCGATCAATTACCATTAACTGTGGGATTTTACCTCAGTGAGGATTTCAAAAGTTTCACTTACAAAGAAGATAGTGAAGATCGCGAAGAATGGAATATAAGCACAGGCAGAGCTCAGAAAAATCTTTTTGAAACAGTATTGGGCTCCATGTTTACCGATACCGTATCTCTATCAAGTTACCCACAGGAGCTCCCCGCAAATATCGAGCTGGTGATAGTTCCGGAAGTGCGTGAGCTACAGTTCACCATGCCTAGAGAAACACGTGTCAATATCTTTGAGGTGTGGATTAAATACAACATGACTGCATTTGATCCCAACGGGGGGCAAGTTGCCAACTGGGTAATAACCGCCTACGGAAAAACACCCACTGCGTTTCTACAATCGCAAGAACAGGCATTGACACAGGCCATCAATATCGCCTTGCGTGATGCCGGAGCAAACCTCTATACCGGATTCGGAAATGTCCCTGAACTACAGGCTTTTCTCTCGGGGAAACGCCGGTCGCTATCACTGCGAGAAATCAAGGTGAAAGCTAAAAAGGCTGAATAGGAGGAGTAGACCGTGTTCAAGCCACTGTTAGTTGCAACGATAATCTTTATTAGCGGTTGTACCACTGTCGTAATCGATGAATATCGGCGCTCTGACGGAGAGCTTGCCGAAGGAGATTCCGTCGTAATCCTTGGCCGTCGCCACTCCAGTGAGTACGAGACAGAACCGGATTTAATTGCCTGTGTTGGGAGGGAATTACACAATCCAGAACTCGGCGTCAATATTATTCCAGAGCAAGACTTCGTCGATCTTATGTACCCCTGGTTTGAACCCAGGACAGCGCCGATGCACGTTCGCTCTCTCGATCGACTGATGGAGAATGAGAAGGTACGTGAGCGCATGGAAACCTACGGAGTGAAATATATTGTATGGATCGACGGCTCAACAGAAACCACCGACAGTGCCGGCTCTATCAGTTGTACCATTAGCACCGGGGGCGCAGGTTGCTTTGGTTTTGGAACCTGGGATAAAGAATCAGACTACGAAGCCGCGGTATGGGACTTCAGGGACCGCGAACTCTCCGGAAAGCTTAGTGCAGATGCCAAAGGCACCTCCTATATGCCCGCAATCGTGGTTCCAATTCCGCTTATCGCGAGAGTCCAGAATAATGCCTGTAAAGGAATGGCGTTACAGCTCCAGCAATTTCTAATGCCATCGGGAACACCCAGTTCGTAAAAAATAACGCTACGGGAGGCCAGGGGTAATGAAACTGATCGAACAGATTTTTGCCAGCATAATCCTGGTACTCATCGCAGGATGTGCATTTAATCCTGCTACCAATAAGCCAGACCTGGTTTTAATGTCTGAAGATAGGGAAATTTCCATTGGTAAGGAGATGCATGAGAAACTTATAGAGAGCACTCCAATTTATAAAGACCCAGTCCTCACCGCCTACGTTAATCATGTCGGTCAAAAAGTTGCCGCTGGCAGCGACAGGCCTGATATCAAGTACCATTTCACAATCATTGACAGCCAGGATATCAACGCATTCGCTCTTCCCGGTGGGTATATCTATATCAACCGGGGCCTTCTGACTTACCTGCACTCTGAAGCTGAAATGGCAGCCGTACTTGCCCATGAAATTGGCCACGTTACTGCCCGTCATGCAGTTAGGCAAAAAACAGCTGCTACCGGAGCCAGTGTTGTATCTGTTCTGTCAGTTTTAGTTACCGGTAGTGGCGTGGTTGGGGATGTTGCAAACCTTTACAGCACTGCCGCAGTGAAGGGCTACGGCCGGGAGATGGAACTGGAAGCTGATCGCTTCGGGGCCCAGTATATGTTTAACGCGGGTTACGACCCACAAGCCATGATCAATGTTATTGGCCTACTAAAGGACCAGGAAACTTTTGCCCGTCGCCGGGCCCGTATCGAGGGCAAAAAGCCTCAAACATATCACGGTGTTTTTGCTTCGCATCCCAGAAACGACCTTCGCCTGCAGGAGGTCGTCAACGCGGCCGGTCAACTTCCCCAAGAAAACAAAGAGACCAAGGTTGAATACTATCGGGAAAAGACAGATGGGCTGGTGTATGGACAAAATACACAGCAGTCCACTAAAAATCGCTACAACCACAAACGACTGGGCTTCTCCCTTCTATTTCCCGATGGCTGGCAGGTAGAAAACCAACGCTCAGCCATCGTAGGTTCAGCACCAGATAAAAGTGCAAAAATTACCATTACGGTTAACCAACGGGATGGCAACCAACCCGCCGATATGGCGCTACGCTCAGAATTCGATCTCCGCAAACTGGAACAAGATGAGAAACTCAATCAATATCGGCTTGAGGGCCATACCGGAAAAATTTCGCCCCTGGAAAAAGAGGCAGCAGATCCAGACAGAATTGCAGTAATTTTCTATGGAAGCCGGCAATTCGTCCTGCAGGGAAAGATCACAAGCAATGAAGACTCTGACTCGGAAGCTCTTGATAAATATGACAATTTATTCCTAACTAGTATTAGGAGTTTTAGGCCGCTGCGACAATCAGACATCGTAGAAGAAAAGGACATTAAGCGCTTGCGCTACGTGCAAGCAAATGAAAAAACCACCTTTTCCTCTCTGGCAAAACATATGGAAATCGGCGAATATGCAGAGGAACAATTACGCCTGCTAAATGGCTACTACCCCCGAGGAGAACCCGAACCCGGGGAATGGATAAAGATCATTCAGTAGTTTTATAAGAATCAGCCTCTTATCCTTTTTCTTCTGCCCTCCTGAAACTCTGGAGAGCTAGTGTCTATCTACAAATAAAAGATAATAATAAGGAGCAAGCGATGAATGGTATGATGATGCAATCCCAGCTCATCCTAACTGGTATTATGAAGCATGCACTGAACAACTCACCGGATGGTGAAATTGTTTCAATTACGCTGGATAATCCCGATTTCCGTTATAGCTATCAACAGGCTTTCGAACGAGCTTCACAGTTGGCATATGCACTACAAAAGCTTGGCGCCAATAAAGGGGATCGAATTGGTACTCTCGCCTGGAATGATCACCGGCATTTTGAACTCTATTACGCAACTTCCTGTAGCGGTCTTGTTTGCCACACCATTAACCCCAGGCTCTTTCCTGAACAAATATCTTATATTATTGAGCACGCCGCAGACCGATGGTTGTTTATTGATCCACTATTTATGCCCCTAATCGAATCCCTGGCAACACACCTGGGGTCCATACAAGGTATCGTTGTGCTGACTGATAAAGCACATATGCCCAACACTACTTTGAGCAATGTTTACTGCT
Source organism: Microbulbifer sp. A4B17 (assembly GCF_003076275.1). Taxonomy (NCBI): domain Bacteria; kingdom Pseudomonadati; phylum Pseudomonadota; class Gammaproteobacteria; order Cellvibrionales; family Microbulbiferaceae; genus Microbulbifer; species Microbulbifer sp. A4B17. The sequence goes on along the minus strand of NZ_CP029064.1, from coordinate 744,330 downwards.
ATGAAACATTGATTGCAGCAGAGCCTTCTGAATTCCACTGGCCGGAGTTAGAAGAAGAATCTGCAGCAGCACTCTGTTACACGTCCGGTACTACAGGCAATCCCAAAGGAGTACTCTATTCCCACCGCTCACTTATGCTGCATACCTACGGCGTACTGATGCCTGATGTCTTTGCGATCAGGAGAGATGAAGCCATATTGCCCGTTGTTCCCATGTTTCATGTCAACGCCTGGTCGATACCCTATGCGGCGCCGGCCGTTGGAGCAAAGCTCGTATTGCCTGGTCCCAAAATGGGATGCGGAGAAACACTGAGTAAATTAATCAAAAAGGAATCCGTTACTATCGCTGCCGGCGTTCCAACGGTTTGGCTTGCACTGCTTAAATACCTTCGAGAGAGTGAAGAGACCCTACCCAGCCTTAATAGAGTAGTTGTCGGTGGATCGGCATGCCCCTGGAGTATCATGGAGGAGTTCGAACAAAAGCATGAGGTTTACACCCATCACGCCTGGGGCATGACGGAAATGAGCCCACTGGGAACCTACAATGCCCGCATACCTGGAAAGCTCCCCAAAGAAGAGGCACAGGCCCTCAGACTCAAGCAAGGCCGACCGGGTTTTGGGGTTGAGATGCGAATTGTAGATCCCGAGGGGAATACGCTGGCACAAGACGGACTGGCTTTTGGCGCTCTACAGGTACGTGGCCCCTGGGTCTGTGAGCGCTATTACCGATCCAATGAGTCGGCGCTTACTGAGGACGGCTGGTTTGATACTGGAGACGTTGCTACGATTGATGCTGACGGCTACCTGACTATCACCGATCGTACCAAGGACGTAATCAAGTCAGGCGGCGAGTGGATTTCCTCTATTGAGCTGGAAAATTTTGCCATGACACAGGCGGGAGTGGCAGAAGCTGCCGTCATTGGGGTTGCTCATGAAAAATGGGCTGAGCGCCCTCTCCTTATCGTTGTTCCCTCCGAGGGGAAAATGGTAAAAACTGAGGAGATACTGGCATCCTTTAAAGGGCATTTTGCCAACTGGTGGATCCCCGACGATTGTGTCATTGTTCAAGAGATCCCCCATACGGCCACAGGTAAAGTCAGTAAAAAAGACCTTAGGGAAGCTTACTCTGACTACCTATGGCCTCACGAAGCAACCGTATAAAACCTGGCAAGCAAAGGGGGCACTCATAGTAAAGCGACAAGACATAAACAGTCAGCGTTTACATGCATTGAGCTACCCCCAATTTTGCACAGCACTGAAAAATTATTGCCTACAAATGCTCAGCACCCGAGCAGTGCTGGAACGCCCAGGCTATATTGCAGATTACCTTCTTCACCAAGGCTCCAGACAAGTGCTTTGGCCAACAGTTCCGGGCTACACTATAAGTCAAAGCCAAGCCCGACACAGAGCGCCATTTTTCATTAACCTTCTTCGTTCTACCGTACCGACTAACTTGACTGACTCCTTGTCACCGGTTGATCCGAGGTCCGCTTGCTCGTTAGGCCTTACTGAGTATCAGGCCTTCATCTCCAGTCTTTTATCGACTTTTCTCGGCACCAGAACATCCAGAATTGTCTAGAATCATCATGTGTAGAAACATCTGTCTATGGATACCCAGAAATGCTTCAGTTCATGTGAGGGGGTTAACAGGAAATTAACACTTTTTTACACCGAATGGCACTTGTTTACAATGTAACCACTACCATACCCCTCACAGTAACGGTATTTAATCATTAACGAGGAAGTCACAATGAAGAAGTTATTCAGTTTGGTAATCACTGCAATAATTGCTATTTCCACAAACACTGCAGTTTGGGCAGAGAATGATCGCGACGTCCAACTTACGGAGCGCCTGGAGACAACCAAAGCCAGACTCAACCTTTCTGAAGAGCAGGTAGAAAAAATCACGCCGATTCTGGAAGCAAGCTATAAAGAACGCGGTCAAGTACTTGCAAAGTATGGCATCAATATAGAAAGTCCCGGAGGCGCTCTTCAAAAGATGAGTTTTCGCGAAAAGCGTCAAATGGCCAAAGAAATGGCCGCTATCAAAGAGTCTGTTCTTAATAAAATGTCTGCCATACTAACTGACCAACAATTATCAGAATTCAAGAAAATTCAAGAAGAAAGCAGTGCAGCCTTCAGAGCTAAGCTTCAAGAAGGTAGAAATTAAAGCACTTAGCCATACATGATATCGATTAGATAAACGAAAAAGTCTCTGAATAATTCTGCGATCACTCAAAGGGACTTAAAGGCTGCAATAGTTGAGCTCCTCAAATCCCGACTCGGCCAAGCTATTGTATCCCTTTATCTCCCTGTCACATTTATTTGCTAGAAAGTGCCCACAACTCATCAAGGGCGTTTTCTATATGTTTAAAAAGCTTCTCTCATTAGTGTTGATTGGCTTTTCTGTAGCTGCGACACTAACCTGCGCTGACAATATTGATCACAGAAATAAACAAACTATTGTGGTGGCTCATAGAGGTGCCTCTGCCTATCTGCCTGAGCACACCCTAGAATCCAAAGCTCTGGCTTACGGTATGCGTCCAGACTATATCGAGCAAGATCTGGTACTCAGTAAAGATGACCACTTGATCGTAATGCACGATATTTACCTCGACAGCGTAACTAATGTCGCTGAGGTTTTTCCAGAGCGTGCTCGTACTGACGGCCACTTCTATACCATTGATTTTACTCTCGCTGAGCTGAAGCAGCTTCAGGTATCAGAACCCTTTGTAGATAGTGAGGATGGACTACAAGCAAAATACCCTGAAAGGTTTCCAATATGGAAGTCCAGTTTCAGGCTGTCCACCTTTGAAGAGGAACTGGAATTGATCCAGGGACTTAACCGTTCTCTGGGCTACGATATTGGTATCTATCCAGAAATTAAAAAGCCCTACTTCCACCACTGGGAAGGTAAAGATATTGCCTCAATAGCTCTGCAAACGTTAAAGAAATACGGCTATACCAACCGCAATCAAAAGGTTTTCTTTCAGTGCTTTGATGCGGAAGAACTCCAACGTGTTAAATATGAACTGATGCCCTCCATGGGAATGGATCTATCGCTAGTTCAGTTAATTGCAGCCACTGACTGGGGTGAAAAACTGATTGAAGTCAATGGAAATATCGAAAAATACAATTACGACTGGATGTTGGAGCAGGGCGGATTGCGTAAAATCGCCACCTACGCAAATGGGATTGGCCCCTGGTATCCTATGCTGATGGAAGTAGAAGATGGTCAACCGAGGGCCAATGGTGTTGTCCGCCGAGCACACCGCAGACAACTAGAAGTTCATCCCTATACTTTCCGAGCCGATAAAGGCAAGGTCCCCGAAGAGTTTGATAGCTTCGAGCATTTCCTTCATTTCGCCGTATACCAGCTGCGTATTGACGGCCTCTTTACCGATCACCCGGATAAAGCCGTCGACTACCTTTCCCGAGGGCGCAGGAGTCACTAAAAAGTTGATTCCAATAAAAAAGGCCGCATGATGCGGCCTTTTTTATTCAATTAAACTTGGAAAAATCTGCCGGCCTCTTTTCCATAAAGGCTGTAGCAGCCTCCTTAAATTCATCAGAAGCAAGGCGTTCCTTAAAGTAACGACCTTCATCCTGAATAAACTCCAACCCTTTCTCTTGGGTCGCTCTACGCAGTAACTGCTTGGTTAAGCGAACAGCTGCCGGGGCTTTTTTGGCCAGCTCAGCTGCAGCTTCACGGGCTCGCACTATCGCCTCCTCAGGTGCGACCGCTGCATTACAAATACCGATTTCAACCGCTTCCTGGGCGCTAAAACGCTTACTTAGTAGCAGTAATTCTGAAGCCTTGGCATGACCGGCAATACGCGGAAGCAAATAGCTGGAACCGTATTCTGGGCACAACCCCAGATCCACAAAAGGCATCTGGAACATGGCATCGTTTCCTGCAAAAGACAGGTCACAATGTAAAAGCATCGTAGTGCCAATACCTACCGCCGGACCGTTCACTGCAGCAACCACCGGCTTGGGAAAATGGTAAAGAGCACTCATAAACTGGAATACGGGAGACTCTTCCCCTTCAGCAGAGCCGCCAAGGAAATCTGTCAGATCATTGCCGCTGGTAAATATACCTTCTGCTCCAGTAATGATCGCAACACGAACGTCTGGATTAGAAGCTGCACTATTCAGCAACCCTGCCATCTCGGTATACATGGCCATAGTCAGGGCATTTTTGCGCCCGGGCCGGTTTATCGTAATTTCGAGGATACGGTCCTTGAGCTGAGCCTGAATCTCCGCACATTCGCTTTGCATAATGTTCTCCGGGGTAAGAAGTAGGTCGGGCCACTCACTGCAGCCTAATTTTGGGGCTTCAGCGAAAATTACTGTTTCATTAGCTGCAAGCCACCTATTTCAGGCGATTCATATTAACCGCTACTGCAAGAGGCGCGAGTCCCTAATCAACCACTTTCGTTGACGGGATTAACCCGACCACCGGCGGCCGGTCTCTACCGATCGCCTGTAACAGTTACTCAGCCTTTGTTGGCTGAATCCCGACGCAGTGGCTGACACATACAATGAACACCACCACCACCGGGGGTAATCATCGATATATCTGGATCGATCACTTCCAGGCCATGGGCGCGACACTTCTCTGCCAGGCCGGTATTCGCCTTGGGCAACATCACCCGATCATTACCCAGGGCAACAACATTCACCCCAAGTTCCAGTACCTGCGGGAATGGGATATCGATGATTTCTATATTGCGGCTCTTAAACCATTGAACCAGCTCTGGTTCAACAGCATCGACGCAAATTGCCGCCAATTTTTCCGCAAGCATGGCAACCATCACATCGATATGAAGGAAGAATGGATCGAATTGATAACCTTTAACCTCCCAACCCTCTTTTTCCACCCAGCTTTTCATCTGCTCAAACCCCTGCGGACTGGTGCGTTCGCCGGAATATCCGCACAGAATGACGCCGGGCTCTAGCACCATAAAATCCCCTCCCTCCAGGGAACCCGCTGTAATAATGTCGTAGATCGGAATATCCAGCTCTGCATACTTCTTCACAATGGGCGCCCACTCACCACGGCGCCAAGGACTGAACATCTGAGTCACTATAGGACCCCAGGGAGTCATCACCGAAGAGTCACGTCCATAAATTTGATAGGGCAAAGTGCTGTCAGCTGGAATTAAATGTGTATTCACTCCTGCATGGCGATAAGCATCGAGCATTTCTCCATGTTGTGCTGCGGCTACCTTGTGATCAAACTTCATTCCAAGACGCTCAGCGCGTCGTGCACTGGCATTACCGGTACGCCAACTGAAGTTATCCACAGGACCGATCAAAACATCCCGAAGTACACCGTATTCAGAATCCATCCCCCACTCTGTCAGGGGTACCGTGCCACCGTTATCTTGACGGTGCTTCAAACTAAAATTACCCATTCGTCTCAATTCCAACTTATTATCAACTATGCCAAAGCAAAGACAGTGCGACGCCGGCAAGTGGCAGAAACACCGTCTCTTTCACTACCTAAGCCAATTCCGCACTATTCAACATTGCATGGAGCAACACATTGCAACCCGCCTCCAGATGATCCGGTTCGGCCGACTCTGCCTCATTGTGTGAAAGACCTCCTTCACAAGGCACAAAAATCATAGACGCAGGGGCAACCCGAGATACGTAGACGGAATCGTGCCCAGCACCAGAGACCATCTTGCGGTTGCTATACCCCAGAGTCTGCACAGCACTGCTGACTGCATTGATGCAATGTTTATCAAAAGCTACAGGGGGCGAATACCACTCTTCGCGAATATCGATTCTGGTTCCTGTTTCTTCCTGCACTTTTTCAGCCGCTTTATACAGAGATTCGTGCAGATGGTTTAACCCTTCAGGTAAGGGGTGACGGAGGTCCAGTGCCAGTACAACCTCTTCAGGAACTGTGTTGCGACTACCCGGCGCCGCCTTTAAGTCCCCACAAGTCATACGCGCATCTCCTGAGTATTCCCGGGTTTCGCGATACAGACGTTCGCACAGAATAGACATTGCCTGAACGGGATCGCGGCGATCCTCCATCGGGGTTGGGCCGGCATGGCAGGGCATCCCGTAAAAAGTAACGTCATACCAACGAATGCCCTGAACTCCCGTTACAACACCAATTACCTGGTCCTGTTTCTCTAGAATTGGGCCCTGCTCAATATGGGCTTCAAATGATGCCTTGATCGCTCTCGGCTGAGCTGGCTCAGTACCGAGATAGCCTATCCGCTCCAGTTCTTCTCCGATAGTGATACCGGATTTATCCGCACGGCTGTGTCCATACTCCAGACTGAATTCCCCAGCCCAAACACCTGAGCCCACCATTGCAGGAGAGAAACGTGCCCCCTCCTCATTGGTCCATACGACCACCTCTAAGGGAGCCTTGGTCCTGATACTCTGGTCTTCTAATGTGCGCAGAACTTCCAGCCCGGCAAGTACGCCATATACACCGTCAAATTTGCCACCCGTTGGTTGCGTATCCAGGTGGGAGCCGGTCACCACAGCAGGCAAACTGTTATCTGCTCCTGGGCGACGGGCAAAAATATTACCCATCCGGTCCACCCTGACTTCGCAGCCTATATCTCGACACCAGCGTACGAAAAGGTCACGCCCTTCGCCATCTTCGTCAGTTAGGGCCTGGCGATTGCACCCGCCCGCAGGAGTCGCACCTATCTCAGCGATTTCCATCAGGCTATTCCAAAGGCGAGAACCATTGACACGTAAGTTTTGTGCAGGGTTTTCCATTCAAAGAGCTCCGGGCTTTATAATGGGTCCAATATTAATCACTTTGCCGTAACTTTTGTTTTGATCCATACCGGCTAAAGAGAGCATTATTTTGTAACTGGTCAAAACACACTCAGGAAGCAGCTGACTATGACAATAACTTATAGCTCTTACCTAAAAGTAGACGAGCTTTTGCAGTGCCAGAAACCCCTTTCCGATGGCCCCGAGCACGACGAACTACTTTTCATTACTATTCATCAAAGCTACGAGCTCTGGTTCAAGCAAATGCTGCATGAACTGGACTTCCTGGTGCGACTGTTCAACGCAGGGGATCGCAATCGCGCTTTGCATACGCTAAAACGTGTCGACACAATTTATCGTACATTAATTCAACAGGTCGATATCCTGGAAACCCTCACCCCACTGGAGTTTATGTCTTTCCGCGATCGACTATCCACAGCTAGTGGTTTTCAGTCGTACCAGTTTCGCGAGTTGGAATTTCTCTACGGAGCCAAGGACCCGAAAAAACTGGAAAACTATACCCCTGGCTCAGAGCACTACCAGCGCTTGATGAAGCGCCTTGAGGCGCCGACCCTTTGGGACGCTTTCCTAAACTTTTTGGTTCACGAGGGGCATAAGGTACCCACTACTGAGCTTGAAAGGGATTTTAGCCAAGTTGCGGAGCCTTCTTCAGCCGTCCAGAAAATACTGATCGATGTCTATCGGAATGATCCACTGGTAAGTGAAATCTGTGAGGCTCTGGTGGACATCGATACTTCGTTACAACAGTGGCGTTACCGACATGTAAAAATGGTCGAGCGAACAATTGGTAGGAAAATGGGGACTGGTGGCTCAAGCGGGGTAGGTTATTTACAGGGAACCCTATTTAGACCCGTTTTCCCCGATCTCTGGGCAATTCGTTCAGAATTCTGATATCAGATTCCATTTGAGGGGTACTTAAATACCCCAATTTATGACCAGTTCAAAATCATAATTCACAAACGAAAAAAGCCAGCATATTGCTGGCTTTTTAAGCGTGCGTAACTCACCGGGAAACTTAGTCCTCGTAAGGTACCAGGGACACCTGAATACCCAGGCTCACTTCCTTCGCTGCGTCTGCAATCTGTACGTAAGTGTCCGCACTGGACTTGTTGTGCGCACGTACAATTACCATTGCCTGCGGGTTCTCAGCATACATCTGAGCGATACGAGCTCGAACTGCACGGCTGTCGATACGGCTACCATCCGCAAGGGTAATTTCATCATTTGCACTAACGATCAACAGAATATTCTGCATATCATCATTTGGCGGAGCTTCGTTAGTATCATTGGGATCAGGCACATTTACGTCCAACGCCTTCTCTTTAACAAATGAAGCAGTCACGATAAAGAAGATCAACATGATAAACACAACGTCCAACATGGGCGTCAGGTCGATATCCGCCTTTTCTTCTTCTACGGCCTTTCCGCGTCGTCTACTCATAAAACACCGTGCAATTTTCAAATATCATGGGTGCCGGATTGACCGGTCTAATCTGGTGGGCAAGATTGCCGCGATTTCGCAAGCATTGCAAGTGCGAGCATCAATCCAGATAAATAAACCTTAAAAATCAATAAGTTACAGAATTGAACCAGCAAGAAAGATCAAATTTTAAGCAGAAATTCCGACTAACGCCCTGCTAGATAGCTGTGATAGTCAGGCACTTCATGCTCAAAAGCCTGGTTCATTAATGGTGACTGTACCATCATGTCCGCACTGCTCTGGTTACAAGCCACAGGGATATTCCAAGCTGCAGCAATACGTAGCAATGCCTTGACGTCCGGGTCATGAGGCATGGGTTCAAAGGGATCCCAGAAGAATATCAGTATATCCACCTGCCCCTCGCTGATCCTCGCCCCAAGTTGCTGATCCCCACCCAAGGGACCACTTAAGAGCTTCTCAACACTTAAACCCGTTGCATCCTCTATTTTCCCACCAGTGGTACCCGTAGCTATTAACTGGTGTTGTTTGAGCAAATTGCGGTGCCTAAGGCACCACTGGATCATGGCATCTTTGCGGTTATCGTGGGCTACCAGAGCCACACGCTTAGTCGCCGGCAGCGCTTTAGCTATAAATTCCATTTGGACCTCAACATTAAGAGTCTCCTCTATAGTATCTCAAATGAAAACCTATATATTTGATTTTCCCGCATGTTTAGTCCCTGTTATCGCAGCTCGGGACTCTAAAATCCCTCAGGGGCAAACCATGTAGATTCACTGTGATATTACCGACCAACTTAGACCCCCTTTATGCATTGTTATCTACGGTATGTTCCCCCAGAACGTTTTCCTCCTCGCTATAATGCAAGAAGAAACTGGACCCTTATAAGGAGTAAGTATGAGCGTAGGAGCCTGGGAGCCACAGGTAAGTGGCCCACAAAATGAAACCAAAGACGAGTTCAACCGGGAGCAGTTACTCAGACTTATCGAAATTGCTGAATCAGATAAACCTTTCAATGAATCAATAGAAGTTATTAAAACGGTGCCCTCAACACTTATTCGCCTCCCCGCTCAACACTGGATTGAGGAAAGTGAGAATTGGAGCAGCACCCAACTATGGCAACTGATCCGTTTCTTTACCCAGGCAGAGATGAAACTACCCGGCTGGGATGCTGGCGCTGAGTCCGCAGTGATCCCTCTAGCCAAAGTACTCAAGAAACGCTCTACCCCATTAACGAAAGAGCAGCTGTTATGGATTCGCCAGAATTCCAATAATCGCTACTTGCCCTACGGCCCACTATAAACCTTATAGACAACTTCTATACATCCCCAGTAGCAGGTGTACCCTGTTACTGGGCTCAACTAAAGCCCCATCGCTAGTCTTTTTAAAAGCTGCCTTCAATTACAAATCAAACTCAAACAGAACTATTGCCCATAAAAATATCAATAAGCCTGGTTATAAGTGAATCTTCATCCAAATTACTTCTGATAACACATTCATCTGGCCAGCTACACCTCGCCAACACAGGTAATAGCAACCAGCGATGTCACGCTATAGCAAAACTACAAGAATTGGGACCAAGCGCTCGCTTTCGCAATACTTTAAAAGACCTCAAAGTGGAAACCAGAAACAAACACAAGCCCATCCTCATAAGCACTTGGATGTAACATGGTTTGTCACTGATCCACTGGTCATCGTACAAAAGTAAACCTGGCCGCAGTATTGGAATAGGCCTATAACCAACTATCAAGCGTGAAGCAACCTACGAGTGGTTAGTACTTAAATACGGCGCTTTACTTACACTAAATGGATGTATGTACGCAGTTTTAATTCCTTATAGAGACCAGAGGTACCAAAAAAGGATTCACGCTATCGCTAACAACTTGACACCATTCAGCTTCCCCAATGCGAATATCACGTATACATTGGATAACAAAACCAGCTATTGGATAACTGCTTGTGAACTCGTGAGAGTGAAAGCATGCAGTTAAGTTTTGTTAATCAAGCCCGCTGATAACCAACCACGCGAAACTATCATCAGCAAACAAACTCCAAGTGCAAAAGTCAAAACAACTAAACCAACAGGTTCATAAAACTTACAAATTTACTCAACTATTTAACGCCATAGATCCTGATTTGATACAGCGAATATTGGCAATAAAGAATCACTTGTAGTGAGCGCTTTCAAGTTCCCCGAAAGATCAAAAACACAGTTCGAATGGCCCTTAACTGAAAAATATGTAAAAAAAAGACATTTTTTTTACATTAAATAGAAAAAAACCATCCAAAGGACTTGCAATTAGGTATACAAATAAGCTGCAATTAGCGCCGCTAGCTTGGGGGGACTCACTATCAATTGTTTTCTGCCGAAAACAAACATCTTAAACGGTGCAAATTTCCGTTAAAGATGGCTGAGAATAATTGATAGGAATGCCCCCACTTACTAAAACAATTCATTTTGCAGGGATATTTAAATGGCTACTAAAAAAGCTACACAAGTCGCTACCAGCGACGTCGCAAAACTGGAAGCGGAGCTGCGCTCCCTTACCGCTAAACTGGAAAGCGCCCGCCTCAAACAGGAAAAGGACGCAACTGCCAATGCCGAGAAATTGGCAAACAGTGCCAAGAAGGCTGCTGCTAAAGCAAAAACTACTCAGGATAAAGTAGCGACTGTTAGAGCTAAGAAAAAAACTGCTGCTCAACAGCAGCAGCTGAAAAAAGCGCGTGAAGCCGCTGCCGCAGCTAAAACTGCTGCAACTGAAGCCAAAACTGCAGCAACTGAAGCCAAGAATGAACTGGCTGAAATCAAAGCTGCCAACAAGCTGGCTTCTCAAGTAGCTAAGATCGTTGCTAAAGAAGAAGCTGCTGTAGCCAAGAAACTGGCAGCTGTCGAGAAGAAGAAAGCCGCTACCGAAGCGAAGAAAGCTGCCGCTGCCACTAAAAAAGCCGCTGCTGCTGATAAGAAGAAAGCTACCGCTGCTAAGAAGAAGCCCGGTCGTCCAGCTAAGACCGAAGAAGTTAAGAAAAAGCCTGGCCGCCCCAAAAAAGATACCACTGAAACCAAAAAGAAGCCCGGTCGTCCAGCAAAAGCGGAAACCGCAAAGAAAAAGCCAGGTCGGCCCAAAAAAGCAGAGACCGCAGCCGCAGCAACTGAAGCTTCTCCTGTAAAACGCGGTCGCGGTCGCCCACCAAAGGCAGAATCCGCACAAAAGAAGCCCGGTCGCCCAGCAAAAGCGGAAACCGCAAAGAAAAAGCCAGGGCGCCCCAAAAAAGCAGAAACCGCAGCCGCAGCAACAACTGAAGCTGCTCCTGTGAAGCGTGGTCGCGGTCGTCCGCCCAAGGCTAAGTAAGCCAGCGCTCAATCAAAGCTGATTTATTCAGCCAGTTTAAACCCTGGCGAAGCCAGGGTTTAAACTCACCGGGAGCGCTCTGCTCTCAGTTTCACATCCTTTACCTGATGATCTTCCCCCAACTCAATAACGCAATCAGCCCAGCTTGGCATATCCTTTAGTAAATTCCGCGTCACTCTTTCATAGTGTTGTACGAACCGCATAACCTGCTGATCTGTCATTCCCATTCCCGAACGAGCCCTGAGTTTGTGCTCCTGCAACTTGCGCCACTCAACAATGCATTGCATGCTCGGCGCTTTGAGCATAACCCATACATCAATGAGTGAAAAAAGGTCTTGGTAAGCACCTGCGAGCTGCTGATTTACATAGTTTCGCCACTCACCAGAAAGATCCTCTCTGTATTCCATTTCATTTAATGGAACTTCAGAAGCAAATGAAGGTTTAGCGCCGAGACACCAACCTTCGAATAAAACAATATCCATTTCCCCTTTGGATACGGGCCACAAACGCTCAGCTATGCGATCATCACACCCCTTATCAAATCTAGGCAAAGTAATAGCCGAGTCTTTGCCAGCTGAACACAGAGCCTTGAGAGTATTGATTCCCAAGTCAATATCATGAGTTCCGGGCACACCACGAGTCTCCAGTAAAGGGTGTATCTTTGCGGCCAGGTCCCGGCGCTGCTCCATGGTTAAATAGATATCATCCAGAGACAAAGTACAGCAGCGATAACCCATTTCCTGGTAAATACGCTGCCACACATCAGCCAATGTAGATTTACCGGTGCCCTGCCCCCCACTAATGCCAATCACTAACGGATTACTGCGCTTAAAGCGATTTAGTAACCAAACAGCCAGTGGAAGAAAAGTTTGACCGAGTACAGGAAAGAAATCGTCCGGTAATTGATGCTCTCGTAATAAATCCCTGAAAGGACCCTTGAGGCTCGACTGTAGCTGTCCGCAGCGCTCTAAAACCTCAACGGGCCATTGATCCTTATTCATAACCCCCCCGCTATAAAAACGGGGGCTTAAGCCCCCGGAAAATGTGATCACTAATTATGTGCTAGGGTACTCCTTCATCGATTACTAACTTCCTATCGGTTTAATAGCTCCCTCTGGATTCACCTTCTTGTTGGAACGACCCGGTAGCACCAACATAATGGGAGTGACCAATAAAGTCAGTAAGGTGGAAAAGGTAAGTCCGTAAACGATAGCACTGGCAAGCTTCACCCAAAAAGAGGCTATCACCCCATCGACAACGACATTACGCCCAACCATATCCACACTGACTCCCAATGCTAGAGGTAACAAACCGAGGATCGTCGTCGCCGTTGTCAAAAAGACCGGACGCAACCTCTGCGTCGATGCCTTTACCACAGCCTCAGCTGGCGTGAGACTCGGTTCATTTTTTCGCACAAAGTTATAAGTATCTATCAGTACGATGTTGTTGTTCACCACAATCCCAGCCAAGGCCACAATACCTACCCCAGTCATAATCACACTAAAAGTACTCTGTGTTATGAGCAGGCCAAACATCACCCCCAAGGTGGACATGATCACAGAGGAGAGAACTAACAAGGACTGATAAAAGCTATTAAACTGGGTCACTAGCAAAATAAACATTAAAAACAAGGCCAGAATAAAGGCTATCCCCAGGAATTGAAAAGACTCACTCTGCTCCTCATCGGCTCCACGGAATAACAGCTCAACTCTGTTATCTACCGGGTTACTCTGCAGCCATTTCCTTATCTCTTTCACTTTGTCATCCGGCAGAACCCCCTCTTGTGCATCAGCCTTAATTTGCATACGGGTAATTCCATCGATTCGTTCAATCTTATCGACTTTGGGCATGGCTTCTGTGTGCACAAAACTGCTGATGGGAACCGTACCCTGCGCAGTATTCACTTTTAGCTGATCGAGTGCAGCTATACCTCTGGCACTTCTTGGGTATCTGATACGTATATCTACTTCTTCATCGGTATCATCGGGTCGATACTCTGCAACTCGAACGCCATTGGTAACCAACTGCACCGCTCTACCAACTTCAGTGAGGTCGGCGCCATACAGTGCGGCCTTGGCACGATCAACTTTCACTTCCCATTCAATACCGGGTAGTGGAGCGGTGTTTACAATATCTCTCAACCCACCAATTTCCTCCATTGCGCGGTGTAGTCGCCAGGTTTCCAGCAATAGTTGCTCGTAATTCTGGCTGCGCAACTCCAGAACAATATCCTTTCCTACCGGCGGCCCACCCTCCATCACATTTGCCGTTACTTTAATTCCGGCAAAATCTGCGGTGCGCGTACGGATATCTTCAAAAATATCGCGGCTGCGCCGTTCACGCTCTTCCGCGGGATAAAGCTCGACCAACATATTGGCAATCTGGTCAGGAGAGCGGTCAGTGTTACCAGAAATTCCCCCAGAACCAATTGTGGTATGAGCTATCCTGACTTCGGGAACACTGAGAACGGCTCTTTCAACCTGCACCACCAGGGCTTTTTTCTCCTCCATGGACAGATTGCCCTGGGCCCTAATTTCCACATTACCGTATTGCTCTTCTGTGTCGGTGAAAAACTCAACTCCCGCACCAAAATTGATAAAACCGATAAAGATAGCTACCAGTATGGCGATGGTCGTGAGGAACCCGCTTAGTGGGCGCTTTAGTACCGTCTCAATAAGTCGGGCATACCATCCGGTAACTCCGGGCAGAGCCCGAGGCAACCCATCTTCCAGCTGGCTCAAATAGTTACGGGTAGAGGCATCCATTGCGCTCTTGCCAAACAGAGAGCCCAGGACAGGGGCAAAAAATAGAGCGTAGAGAAGCGAGCCCGCCAATACAGCAAATACTGTAACGGGCAGGTAGCGCATGAAATCCCCCACTACCCCGGGCCACAACATGATCGGCAAAAATGCTGCGAGGGTAGTCGCCGTTGAAGCAACCACCGGCCAGAACATCCGGCTAACGGATGCAATATAGGCCTCCCTTGCTGATAATCCCTCGGCCATTTTTCGATCGGCAAACTCGGTAATTACAATGGACCCATCAATTAACATACCGAGAGCCAGCAGCATCCCGAACATCACCATAAAGTTAAAGGAGTAACCCAGATACCAGGTGATGATGGAGCCAAACAGCAAAGAGAAGGGCACTCCCAGCCCCACCAGAATTCCCGATCGGAAACCGAGAGCGGCAACGACAATAATCATTATCAGCAGCATTGCTGTCAGAATATTTCCCTGCATCTCACTGACCATATCCCGTGCAAAGCCGGACTGGTCAAAGACAAACTCGACAGTAATACCCTGTGGCAGTACACCGATTTCAGCCTGTACAACCTCCCGAACCTTATCCGCTACATCGACAGAGCTGGCATCGTTGCGTTTTTCTACATTAATCGCGAGCCCCGGGCGGCCATTGATGCTGGTATAACTCACAGCATCCTTAAAGGTTCTGCGAATATCAGTGACGGCACCCAGAGTCACAACGCCATCACGGGATTTCTTGAGCGGGATGTCATAGACATCCTGAGCGGTTTCAATCAACCCCGGTACTTTTACTGAAAAGCGGCCTCTATTGGTTTCCAGCTCCCCTGCGGGAATTAATAAGTTATTACCCAACACCGCATTGATAAGCTCTGCACTGGTGATTTGATAGTGCTCCAATCGCACCGGATCAATCACCGCCTCAACCACTTCCTCCCTATTGCCATGGAGGTCAGCGCTAAGCACTTCGGGAATACTCTCGATCTTCCGCTTCAGTAATTCGGCAGTGCGTAATAAAACCCGTTCTTTGGCCTGCTCGCCGGATAAGGTAACCACAATGGTTGGGAAAGGTTGTGCCGATACTTCTTCCACAGTGGGTTCATCGGCGTCCCGAGGCAACTCCGCCCTGGCTCGCTCCACCGCATTGCGAATGTCATCGACAGCATCATCCACACCAATGGCAGAATCAAATTCAACCACGATATAAACAAGGGACTCCCGGGCGACTGCAATGACCTCGACTACCCCCTCCACCGCGCGAATTTCTTTTTCCAGAGGGCGAACCAGCAGGCGTACACCATCCTCCGGAGAAATTCCCTCGTGAGTAACCTGCACAATAACAAAGGGGGGGTTCACCTCGGGGCTAGACTCAATGGTCATCGCTGCGCGCGCGACAATGCCGACTAAAACAATCAGCAACATCAGGCAAATAGTGCTGCGATTTCTTTGAATCGCACTCTCAAGTAAGCTCATCGTGACCCACCCTCGGGACTCACAACGGTTTCGGATGCCGGAGTCATCTCAACCGGCTCTGTTGGAAAACTCTCCGCCGGCTGGCTCTCCCGGGAGAATTCTTCCCCGGTTTTCAGCATTTCCACTCGAACCAAGTCCCCTGCAGTGACATATTCCTGCCCCACTGTAATCAGGGTTACGGAATTGGGCAGTCCGGAAACCCAGACACCCCCATCGCCATCCCCTACCAGTGAGACATTGATAAATTGCACCCGGTTTTCATCGTTGAGAGTCCGCACTCCTAACTCGCCGCTATCATCCAGTGTGAGCAGGGAGGCATTAATATGGTGGGCTGTAACTTCGCCGGTTGGGAGTGCCAGCTGGCCGCTCAATCCCCCGGGAAGTTGATTTCCTGGATTATCTACTGCCACCTCCACTCGGTAAGCCCGGGTAATTTCCTGTGCCTGTTGACTGATATAACGGAGGTATCCGTCTACCGATAGCCCTCTTTGTAACTGGGCTCGGGCCGGCCCACCCGCAACAAGGCTCCCCACTTGGTCCTCGGACACCTCTCCAACAATCAAGATAGGGTCCAGGTCGAGAATGGTCGCACACTCTTCTCCCCGGCGAATAAAATCTCCCAATTCCACCGCTCGGCTATTCACTACACCATCAAATGGTGCGCGAATTTTCAGTTTATCCACCGTCACCTTGGCGCGAGTGTATTCCGCTTTGGTTCGAGCCAGTTCCACTTGTTGCTGAGCCATGGCTGTATCCGACTGCAGTCCTTTTTTCTTGAGTCGCTCAGCACCGACAAAATCCAACTCTGCTTTGTGTTTCGCGGCTTCGGCCAAGTCCAGTTGCTCGATACGATCCTCGGCTTCGATTTCACAGATAATCTGGCCTTCCGTGACTGTCTGTCCCTCTGCAACCGGGAGCGCTGCAATAATACCGTCCAGCTCAGCGCGCAAACGTACACTCCGATTTGCCTCAGTACGTCCATTCACAAGCACCTGAGTGGGGTAGGACCTCGATTCAATAACCTGCGCCTGAATTCTGAGTTCTGACTCAGGCTTGGTGGCAGATCCAACTTTCGGTTCTGGCTGCTTATCCTCCGCACCAGAAAACAACTGCCCGCTCAGCAGCCACAAGACAGCGATCACCGAAACAATAATTGCCATTCGATAATTGCGCCGAGACCAGATCGATGCCAATACATTCATAACTTTCTAAACCTGTTGGGCAGTGGTGCACTATCGCGAAAAGAGTTTTGAAATCCTGCTGGAGGGATCTGCGATAATCGTTTAAATCAGTGTGATTTTTACACAGCACACCTGTTTCTAAAAATGCTACGCCGTGCTCTATCCACATTTCACCTAAAAACACGCGGCTGCTATGGAGTAAATGGAGTATATGAGCGATCTACAGATTTAGACTGAAACACGCAGATAATTCACACATTCATAGAAAATGAGCACATTTGTACCAAAAAAGCATATGTAGAATGAGAGAGGGAAACGGTCATGGGCGAGAAGATAACTTTCCCGCCCTTTTCAATTTGAGGAGAGTCGTTACGACAACATCGACTCCAGAAATCCAAGCATATCGGACTCATCATCAACCAGCTCTCCAGAACCAAATTCCGCATTCCAGTCGAGAAGGATTTGAGCCAGTGCCTTTGCCTGCTGCGCCAGGGCCAGCAGCTCCTCCCGGCAATTTTTGGGACCGGTGTAGAGCTTCAATTTTCGATGACTATTTGCCAACTGGTGTGCGGGGTACTTGGAGCGATAGACCTCGAGCTTCCAGCGCAATGAATGCACCATATTGCGGTAGAACACCAGTTTTGCCGGCAGCTGCAACAGTGATAAGTTCTCCAAATCGCCAAACAGCGTACAATCAACGCCGAGCACCTGAGTGTCCAGACTACCGTGCGCAGCGAAAACATCGGCACTGCGCGGCTCCGCCAACAGCATCGACAAATCGCCAAATAGCTCACCCGGGCGTATCACGGCAAGGGGGCGCTCGTTCCCCGGCACCTCTTCAGAAGCCGAATTGTCTACTTTCACATGCAACTCTCCACGCAGTAAAAAGTAGACCCACTGATCCACATCACCAGCACGCAACAGCTGTTCTCCCGGTTGAAGACTGACCAACCGGGAGCGTTTGAGCAACACATCGTACTGCCACTCACTGGATGCACGAATATCTCGAAACAGATGGATGACATTGAGAAGACGATCCACAGCATCCCGTGGATACTCACTAAGGGGTTTGATTTCCATGCACAATTCAAATTTAGTGAAAACTATTCCATTTTCTCGCAAAGCGTGGCCTAAGCAACTCTGCAAATCGCCATTCTAAACGATATCGACCTATCACACCTGTTTCTAAGTGTGACAATCGTTTCTTTACCAAGCCTTTATCTTGGACGAATGGGGACAGTCTGACCCTATCAGGGTTGAACTCCGTTCCAGTTACAGTAGAGTTAGGCGTAGTGGGTAGCACATTGTACTCCCACAAGCTTTGGGCGCGCACTTTTTAATCTGACTTGTGTGCATTGGGGTTGGGGCCCCGGAATTCTTACTTAGCAGAACATTTTGCTCCTGCTACTCAGACACCGTAGAACAATGAAATCGATAAAAATTGTCCTCTCTCTTTGGGTGTTTACATTTGCTCTCACTGCAAAAGCTGCACCACTTTTAAACGGTCTTGCACTAGAAAAACAATTTAATAAAGACATTTATATCGCTGCAATCTACTCGGAAAACCTGACCCGAGAGCCTTCGACACTACTAGATAACAACATTCCCAGGCGGTTGGAGGTCCGTGTTGTTACCAAAAGCCTCCCCGCACGCCGATTCCGCAATCAGTGGATGGAAGCCATTGCGATTAACAACCGCGGAGATACGCTGAGCAGCCAGGCAGAAAATATGGTGACCTTTGCCAACCTGTTTAAGGGCCGCTTTACTCATGGTGATCAGTTGAGTATTGAGTTTGCCGAAGACACGGGCTCGACAACTATCTCTCTCAACAGTATTCAATTAGGGGAGATTGCCGACCCGGACTTTTTCAATACCTTGCTACGTGCTTGGATTGGTTCCGTCCCCCCCTCCACAGATTTTAAAGATGGATTGCTGTCCGCCGGTCAGGTCTCAGGTAGCCTGGTAACCACGTTCGAGTCCCTGGCTCCAACCAGCGAGCGTATCGCAGAGTTGCAGCTCAAGAAAATCAATCAGGAGGAAGCTATCGCTGCTGAAGAGGCACCGGCCGAATCACCTGCTGCAACACCAAAGCCGACTCTTGAAATTGCCGACCTACCCCCTCCCACTCTAGCTCTTGCCGCAACTGCCCCTGCAGCAGTTGTAACTGAAACTGATGGCATTCAGGGAGCTAGTGAGGAGAGCACAACCGCTGTTGTGCAAGCAGAGGAAGAAATCGAGCTGATTACGGTACCCCCGGAAGACGGGACCATGATAGCTGCGGATACAGAAAGTATGATGGAAGAGGAAGAAGAGGCCCCTCTGACTGCTGACATGATCCTGGCACGCCAGATCTATCACTCCAGCTTGCTGCGCCACACCTTCCGCTATATCCGCTACCCTCAGCGGGCCCAAGAGCGCGGCCAGGAAGGCAGTGTGCGTCTTAATGTGACTATTAATTCACGAGGTGAGGTGATAGATATCCAGCCAGTTCAGGAGTCCCGTTTCTCAAGCCTTAACCGGGAAGCCCAGGCTGCCGTTCGCAGAGCTGGCCCCTACCCTGGTGTTCCTTCACAATTGGGTGCCGATAGCTATAACTTTTCTGTTCCTATTACATTTCGCTTGCCAGACTAGCAAGACACATTGCCCCAAGCCCCGCCTTGCGGGGCTTGGTTTAACTCGCCCCAACGCACACCATCCCCTGCTAGGCGCAGTCCTCTTGCCCCCACTCACCCGCTGCTTTTAGTATGCTCTGCGGACATTCAGCCAAAAGAGCAAAGATGAAAAAATTAATATTACCAATGGCTATCGCTGGCACCCTGATCGGAACCCAGATTCCCCTTGCTGCAGTAGCTCATGACCACTCCTCCAGCAGTAAAGCGACTGCTGAGCAGGTGCAGCTTTCCTCAGGCATAGACCTGAGCGCAATGGATACCAGTGTGCGGCCTCAAGACGACTTCTTTGCTTATGTAAACGGCACCTGGCTAAAGAATACTGAGATCCCTGCAGACAAGTCCCTCTGGGGCGGTTTCTCTATTCTCAGAGATCAAAGTACCGAAAGGGTAAAAGCTCTGATTATGGAGGCTGGAGAAGAGGCCAAGAACGCCGATGCCAAGCAGATTGGCGACCTCTACAACAGCTTTATGAATGAAAAGCTGATCGAGAAGAAAGGCCTTTCGGCAGTTTCTGGTGAGCTCGCTAAAGTCGATGCGATTAAAACCCGCAAAGATCTCACCGATTACTTCGCCTACGCAGATATCGCCGGCTATGATGTGCCATTTGGTGGGAGTATCTGGCAGGATCTCAAGCAAGTAGAAAACTACATGACCTTCCTGTGGCAGGCAGGCCTCGGACTCCCTGACCGCGACTATTACTTCGAAGATACAGAAAAAAGCAAGAAGCTCCGCGAAGCCTATATTACTTACCTAACTGACCTGCAAAACCTGGCGGGTCTCAAAGAGAGCGGCGACTTCGCTGACAAAATCTTTAAACTCGAAGAGAGTCTGGCAAAACACCACCGAAGCCGAGTAGACAACCGGGACCCAGAAAAGTACTACAACAAGAAAACTGTTGCCGAACTTAAAGAGCTGATGCCCGTTGTGGACTGGGACAGCTACCTGGCCAAAGCACAACTGAAAAAGGCCGATAGCTTTATTGTTGGCCAACCTGAGTACCTGGAAGCAGTCAATAAGATTATTGCCGATACTGATATCGAAACCTGGAAGCGCTACCTGAAAGTCAAAGTACTCAATGCAATGGCGCCCTACATGCACGACGAAATTGCACAACTGCGTTTCGGCTTTTACGGCACCATTGTTCACGGTATAGAGCAGATGGAACCTCGCTGGAAACGCGGAGTGGAATTCGTTAATGGCTCTGTCGGCGAACTGGTAGGCAAGCGTTATGTAGAAAAGCACTTCCCGCCCGAAGCTAAAGAGCGCATGATTGTACTGGTCGACAACCTCAAGGCCGCATACCGCGACTCTATTGAGTCCCTCGAATGGATGGGCGAAGACACCAAAAAGCAAGCTCTATTCAAGCTAAGTAATTTCTCTACCAAAATCGGTTATCCGGACAAGTGGCGTGATTACAGCGATTTAACTGTTAAAGCCGACGATTTAGTAGGAAACGTACTGGCGGCCAACCTGTTTCAGTCCTCCTATGATCGCAGTAAGCTGGGCAAGCCGATTGATCGCGGCGAGTGGGGTATGAGCCCTCAGACGGTGAATGCTTACTACAACCCTGCCATGAACGAAATCGTGTTCCCTGCGGCTATCCTGCAGCCTCCATTCTTCAATATGAACGCAGATGATGCGGTTAATTACGGCGGTATCGGCGGTGTTATCGGACACGAAATTGGGCACGGATTCGATGACAAGGGCAGTAAATTTGATGGACGCGGCTACCTGAACAACTGGTGGACCGACTCCGATCGCAACAATTTTGAAAAGCTAACCAGCAGATTAGTCTCTCAATATAACGCTTATGAGCCGCTGGAAGGTGAGCACATCAATGGAGAGCTTACCCTCGGTGAAAATATCGGGGACCTGTCCGGCCTTGGTATCGCCTACAAGGCTTACAAAATGTCCTTAAACGGTGAGGAAGCACCTGTCATTGATGGCTTTACCGGCGATCAGAGGGTATTTATGGGCTGGGCTCAAGTATGGCGCAGCAAGATGCGTGATAAAGCCCTCAGTGGCCGTTTGAAGGTGGATAGCCACTCTCCCGCTGAGTATCGAGTAAAAGGGGTTTTACCTAATATCGATGCCTTCTACGAAGCATTCGATATTAAGGAAGGCGACGGCATGTACCTGCCTGAAGAGGAAAGAGTAACTGTCTGGTAAACCGGTACCCTCCACTTGGCCGCCCATGCGGCCAGGTTTCCCCTGAATCATTCCTGCCTCCACTCTCCATCCCCCCGCATTACACAGATTTACCCATCTCTAACAGGGGATACCTCCCGCCGGCACTATGACTTACCATTAGCCCACTTAAATAAGAAGAGAGTTGCCAATGGCTAACCAGTCTCAGTTTCATCTTCTCACTAGCCGCCGCTTTTTGCCGTTCTTCTGCACCCAGTTCCTGGGCGCCTTCAACGACAATGTTTATAAAAATGCTCTAATTGTCATGATCGCCTTTCGCCTGATGGAAAGCGAAGCGAATGCATTAATTAACCTGGCTGCTGGTTTGTTTATTCTTCCCTTTTTCTTATTTTCTGCCTCAGCCGGTCAGATCGCAGACAAATACGACAAGGGAAGGTTAATACGTTGGATTAAACTGGGAGAGATCTGTATAGGTGCACTTGGTGTTTTTGCCCTATTTAGCGGCAGCAACTCACTCTGTTTGACCGTTCTCTTTCTTCTGGGCATACAGTCCGCCTTTTTTGGCCCGGTGAAGTACGCGATTATCCCGCAACACTTAAAGCGCTCTGAATTGATAGGCGGCAATGCTTTGGTAGAAATGGGGACATTTGTGGCCATTTTGACGGGAACGATTGTCGGCAGCCTACTCGCTGGCCTCACAGGCCAGGGGCAACAGGGAATCCTCTACTTAGGCCTGGTAATTATGGGAGCGGCTACCCTGGGATACATGGCCAGCCGCTCAATCCCTGCAGCACCAGCCCCCACACCCAACCTTGAAATAAACCCTAACCCCATTACTCAAACCCATAAAATACTCCGTGCCAGCGCGGATACTCCCTCAATTTTCTACTCCATTATTGGAATATCTTGGTTTTGGTTAATGGGAGCAGCCTATCTGACACAAATTCCCAGTTTTACCAAGAATGTCCTAGGTGGCAGTGAGTCAGTGGTTACATTGCTGCTGTGCAGTTTTACCATTGGTATTGCCATTGGGTCCTTAATCTGCGAGCGCCTCTCCAGTGGATTTATTGAACTTGGCCTGGTGCCTGTTGGCGCTGCTGGACTAACCATAAGTGGCATCGCCCTGGGTATTGTCGGAGGGAACTTCACTGAACTCCATGAAGCCAGCTTTACTGCATTTCTAAGTACTGACGGGGCATACTCTCTTCTCAGTTGTCTGGTGCTACTGGGGATGTTTGGGGGGCTTTACATCGTTCCTCTGTACACCATGATCCAGGACCGATCCGACCCGACAATTCGTGCACAAATTATCTCCGTAAACAATATTTTGAACGCCCTCTTCATGGTGGTTTCGGCTCTACTTGGAATTCTGTTCCTCAATATGCTGGGTGCGACCATACCGCAGTTCTTTCTTGTTATTGCACTGATGAATGCGGCAGTCGCCATTTTTGTGTTCGCCAAAGTACCAGAGTTTGCGATGCGCTTTTTGATCTGGGCTCTTTCCCACACTATGTACCGGGTAAAGCACCAAGGGCTTGAACAGATACCTGCTGAGGGACCAGCCCTAATCGCTTGTAATCATGTGAGTTATGTCGACGCACTACTGCTCGCTGGCGCTGTCCGCCGCCCTATCCGCTTTATTATGTACAAGCCCATCTATGAAATCCCAATTTTGCACTTCGTCTTCAAAACTGGCCGGGCAATTCCAATTTGCTCCAAGCAGAAAGACCCTGAGGGGTATGAACAGGCTTTTAAAGCGATTGAGGAGGGACTAAAAAACGGAGACCTTCTCTGCATATTCCCCGAAGGGCAATTGACCAAAGATGGCGAGCTACAGCCATTTAAAGCTGGTATAGAAAAGATTTTGGAAAGAACCCCTGTACCCGTTATTCCTATGGCCCTCCAGGGTCTCTGGGGAAGCTTTTTCAGTCATAAAGACGGCCATGCCTTCACCACATTGCCTAAGCGCTTTTGGTCGCGGGTCAGCGTCGTTGCCGGCAGGCCTGTTGAAGCAGCCAGTGCCAAAGCAGAAGCTCTATACCGCCAGGTATTAGGCCTGCGCGGAGAGAGACGTTAGTTACCATTTTCTTAACCGACAAGGATATGTGCCTACTTCACTGGTAGGCACATAAATTCTTCACCTGTCTCACGACGTCAGCCCCTCCTTAAATCATTCCTATCACCTATTCTGATAGCGAGAATCGAAATACATAGCTGCTAAGAGCGGCACGTATCATTTCCGATAATGAATCGGTAAATACTTCAATCACTCCAGGGCGGCACAGGGACGAAGGCCTAACCATGGCTCAAAGCAACCAGTTCAAGCTCCTCGCCAGTCGCCGCTTTATGCCACTGTTTCTCTCACTTTTAAGCAGTGTTTTTAATGACAACCTGTTTAAAAACTCCCTGCTAGTCATACTGGCATTTCATTTAGCCAAAGCAGAAGCCAATACACTGATTAACCTCGCCAGTAGCCTCTATGTCATACCGTATTTTCTATTTTCACTAGCCGCTGGACAATTGGCTGACAAGTATGAAAAGGGTCGTGTCATTAGAATTATTAAAGCCGCCGAAATACTAATCGGTGTCCTCGGGGCCATTGCACTACTCACTGATGACCGGGTTTTAAGCTTCATTGTATTGATACTTTTTGCCACCCACACAGCCTTCTTTAGCCCCGTCAGGTATGCCATCTTACCTCAGCACCTAAAGCAATCAGAATTACTCGGAGGAAATGGTTTAGCTCAGGTTGCATCCTTTTCCGGAGTACTGGTTGGAACAATTGTCGGCACCCTCCTAGCCGGTGATGTGGGCCAGGGAAAACCTGGGCTTTTATATCTGAGCCTGGTGATGGTCACTGTCGCCATACTTGGCTATCTCGCCAGTAGGGCAATTCCCCTAGCTCCTTCCTCAGCTCCCAACTTGAAAATAGATTGGAACCCCATTAGCCAAACTCTGAGAATCATGCGGGAAGTGATTAAAACGCCCACGGTGTTTTACGCAATTATTGCAAACTCCTGGTTCTGGTTATTTAGCACTGCATACCTAACCCAGGTTCCCAGTTATGTAAGAAATGTACTTGGCGCCAGTGAGCCAATAATCACGATACTCCTCTGCTGCCTGACAGTTGGCGTTGCAACTGGCTCACTGATGTGTGAAAGCCTGTCCCGCGGGCGTATTGAGCTGGGATTGGTTACAGTCGGTGGGCTGGGTATGACTGTGGCAGGACTTTGGTTGGGTATCCTATCGGGCGATTATCAAATGCTCTCCAACGCATCCCTCATCCAGTTTCTACAGAGTGATGGTGGATTTATCATCCTATTTATCACAACTTTTCTCGGTATAGCCGGCGGTATATTTATCGTTCCGCTATACACTGTTATTCAAGAAAGAACAGCAGAACAAATTCGCGCGCAGGTTATTTCTGTCAATAATGTCCTTAATGCCGTATTTGTAGTCATTATTTCTTTTGCTATTATTGGGCTACTCGGACCTGTGGGAATGACAATTCCCCAGGTATTTACCCTGCTGGCCGTACTAAATTTCGCCCTTTTAGTACTCCTGCTTCTTCGAATGCCGGAAATGTTATTTGATACCCTTTCTTGGCTTACCTATATCCTGCCCAGGCGCACGAAATACGAGGGGATTGAGCAAATCCCTAGCGAAGGTTCAGCACTTCTAATTGCTCGCTACTCTAACCTGCTAACCCCATTTATTGTTAGCGGGGCAACGCAACGCAAGGTTCGCTTTATCCCCAGCGACGCCATTACTAACAGCCCTAGGCTTCATGCACTTTTACGCAAAAGTGACTATTTCCCCAAAAACTACTATGAAGTCGAAGCTTCAGAACTCAAGAGAAAGCACAATGCGATTCATGAGGCAGAGGCAAACAGGGATATTCTGTGCATCCTGATCGAAGAAAATAGCAGGAAAGAAATTACAGAGCTTGTCACGCTGCTCAAGGAAAATTTTCAAAGCACATCATTGCCACTTATCCCTCTATCGATCCAAGGTTCGTTTGGCTATAAACGAAATCTAAAGACAATAGTTCAGGCTGGCAACCCAATACCACTTTCAGAAATTTCTCCAGAATTGCTATCCGATAACCTGAAGGGTGCCGAATAAAGAGGGAATAATCAGGGGCAGGCTATTAAAAATAGGGTACCCACAGAGTTGCGGGTACCCGAAGGCCATTTAGGCTGCTTTAGCGGAACTGGAATCTGAGCGGCCGCCTTTCAGTAGCAACCACAGAGCGACAAGCAGTATCGCCCCCTGAACGCCAACACCTTGCCAAGTCGGGTAGATACCCAACCAGTCGAAGCTGAGATTTACCGGCAGCGGGGAAATCGCAATCCACGCCGCTTCTTGCAGTGCCGCGACTGCCTTGCCCGCAAGAACAAATGACAACGCCAACAATAAATAGGTCGTCATGGAGAAGAACTTGCCAATAGGCAAGCGAGCAGAGAAGCGCACAAAAGCAATGCCCAACACAACCAGCAATATCGCACCGGCAGCGAGACCACCCCACAGGGCGCTGTACTGACTGGAAGCTGTTTGCACCAGTAGAGCTTGGTAGAAGAGGATGGTTTCAAAAATTTCGCGGTACACAGCGACAAAAGCGAGACCGGCGATGCCCCACAGGGCGCCAGCGCTAAGGCTGCGGTTGATGCTGTTATGGATATATTGCTGCCACTGATCGGCCTGGGTCTTACTGTGCATCCAGAAACCTACATAGAAGAGCACAACTGCGGCCAGAAGCGCTGCGACCCCTTCCATAACCTCCCGGCTGGCGCCACTGATGGAAACCAAACTCTGTGCGGCAACCCAAGTAACAACACCTGCGACCGCGGCGCTGATCCAACCGAAGTGAACAAATTTCAACGCATCGCGACGACCGGTTTTTACCAGGATCGTTGTCAGTGCAATCACAACCAGCAGCGCCTCGAGACCTTCGCGCAGAAGAATCACCAAGCTGGCAATAAATAGTGCACCCGCAGAGAGAGTTGTCTCCTGCATTAAAGATTCGGCGCGCCCCAGTTGCTCAAGAATTACCTGTACCTGAGCCCTGACTTGCTCAGGGTTACTATCGACATTCAGCTGACTGCGCAGCCCGAGCAGCTCCCGTTCAGTGGCTTTACGTAGATCGGCGTCGAGGGAATCCAGAGAGCTCTCCGCCATCTCAAAACCGTCCAGGTAGGCACTAATAGCCAGGGTGCGAGCGTGATCGTAGTTACCTTCCTGGTAGGCCACCAAGGACTTTTCCAGTTGCGCACGGGCTATCTCAATCGGCTGGGCGCCGAGGCTCTCTTCACCAGCAAAGAAGGGTGTGGGGTCGGCACGCAGGGAAGCAACTGCCGCGCCGGACAGTTCCGGGCGATCACTCTGCAGCACATTGGGACTGTACATCACGATATCCTGCAAGCTCGGCTCAGCGCCTTCGCCCTCCCCCACTTCACCTTGGAAAGCCAGGCCGCCAACATAAAATGCCAGGGACCAACGTTGCTGCTCATTCAGGTTTTTGAAGGCGGTCATTGCAGTGCCAT
Organism: Microbulbifer sp. A4B17; assembly: GCF_003076275.1. Classification (NCBI taxonomy): domain Bacteria; kingdom Pseudomonadati; phylum Pseudomonadota; class Gammaproteobacteria; order Cellvibrionales; family Microbulbiferaceae; genus Microbulbifer; species Microbulbifer sp. A4B17. The sequence goes on along the minus strand of NZ_CP029064.1, from coordinate 716,987 downwards.
CGATACCGTTACTGATAGCATCGTAAAGGCCCAGCAGGGAGCGATTTTCAGCGCGCTCCAACTCGTAGAAGTTTGTCGGCGCCGGCTCCAACTGTGCTGCCAAGGGGCCATCCCCTTTACCCTCGATACCATGGCAGGTGACACACTGCGCCTGGTAGATAGCGCGACTTTCATCCACACTCGACAATGCAGTGGGCAGAGACAGCGCGGGGGCGATAGACAGGAGTCCCTGACGCAACTTGGCGGTATGCGTTTGCACTTCCTGCACATTGGCCTTGCGAAGAATCGCCGCTTGCAGCTCATCCGCCTCGGTGCGGATCATCGCCGCTTCGGGCGATTCTTGCAGTTGGGCGCCGCGATCGATCAGCACCTCAGCAAACTCCTGCATCTCTGCAAACTCATCGTCACTAATGATCTCCCCGTCTGCCACCGCTTCCGGGTAATCCACACCGATGTACTCTGCCATCTGCATCAGCTGGCGCAATTCCTGCTCAGATAGGCCGGAGGCCTGGGCTTGGACGGGTAGAACCGTAATGGCCAATAGCGCCACTAGCAGGCGGGCCAAGTGTAGGGTGAGGCGCATGGAGAATCCTTTACTGTTATTGCAAAAGGGTTTTATCAATCTGGCGCATAATATAATTGGTAATCATTCTCATAATAAAGCCTGCAAAAGGGCTACTCCCAAATAAAGCGGTTGCAAAAAAGATTGCGCACAACTAAATTTAGCAAAATACAAACCGTCGAGGCTCTCCCAATGACCGATCTCTACTCAATCCCCGTGCAAACCGCTGATGGGCAAAAGACCACTCTTGCCGATTACAAAGACAAGGTGGTGCTAGTTGTTAATACAGCCAGCAAGTGTGGCTTTACCAAGCAATACGCGGGTCTGGAGGATTTATACAAAAAATACAAAGACCGTGGATTTACCGTCCTGGGCTTTCCCTGCAATCAATTTGGCAAGCAGGAACCCGGTAGCGATGAGGAGATTCAGGAGTTTTGTGAACTGAACTTTGGAGTCAGCTTTCCCGTCTACGCCAAGCTGGACGTCAATGGCGATGAAGCTCACCCACTGTTTGTGGAGCTCAAGAAACGTGCGCCGGGCCTATTGGGAACCGAAGGCATTAAGTGGAATTTCACTAAGTTCTTGATCGGCAAGAATGGCGAGGATGTTAAACGCTACGCACCAAAGGATGCACCGGCATCCCTGGAAGCAGAAATCGAGCAAATGCTCTGATGGTTGTCTGTGATGACGATTCCGGCGAGCTGGCACTGAACCGTCAGCTGTGTTTTGCCCTCTACGCCGCATCGCGAGCCATGACCCGCGCCTACCAGCCGATGCTAAAAGAGTTGGGAATCACCTATCCGCAATATCTGGTTTTAATGGTGTTGTGGGAGTGGTCCAACACTCAAGCGCCATCGGAAGAAGAGCAGAGCGTCAGTGCACTGGGGCAGAGGCTGATGCTGGATTCCGGCACCTTGACCCCGCTGCTTAAGCGAATGGAGCAAAACGGCCTGGTCAAACGTCGCCGCAGCAATCTGGATGAACGGATAACCCTGATCACTGTGACAGAGGAAGGCCTTGCCCTTAAACCAAGAGCCAGAGAGTGGGTGAAATCACAGCTGGACAGCAGCCGTATCAGCCGCAGCGAGGTGGAGCAACTTCACGGAGACCTGTGGCAGTTTCTGCATAAATTGACCGATACCACCCCTTAATAGCGGGCCCCATTGAAAGCTTCAGTGGGGCCGCCCTTAAAAACCAGGATAAAAACACCATAAAACCGGCCAAATCGAAAACAATATAACAAAACAGAAAAATTATACGCCAATATTAGGATGCACATTGACCTTTAAGTTAATTCCGCTTCATAATGCCCTAAATCCGACCTAACGCGGAAACTGTTGTATATGAAGATTCCATTTATCACTCAGCACCAGTCTTTTCTTGCCCTAGCTTTCTCGCTGCGACTGCCCCTGCGCGGCATATAATTTTTCTCCCCCCCACCCCCAACAGAATTCCAAACTTTATTTGAGCGATGCATAGACAGCGGCAAGGCCCCCTGTTTAGCCTCAAAGCAAATAAGGAGAACAAACGAAAATGAGCACTAAAAAAGATAAGTTAGTCATTTTTGATACCACTCTGCGCGATGGTGAGCAGAGTCCTGGCGCCTCTATGACGAGAGAGGAAAAAATTCGTATCGCCCGCATGCTCGAGAGAATGCGTGTCGATGTCATTGAGGCTGGATTCGCGATTGCCAGTCCCGGAGACTTCGAGTCGGTCAAGGCTGTCGCTGAAGCCGTTACCGAATCACGGGTTTGCAGCCTTGCCCGAGCGATCAATGCCGATATCGTGCGTGCTGGCGAAGCCCTGAAGAATGCCAACGCCTCGCGTATCCACACATTTATTGCCACTTCTCCAATCCATATGAAATACAAGCTGCAAATGGAACCGGAAGCGGTGTTGCAGCAGGCAGTGAAAGCGGTTCAAACAGCGCGCAACTTTACCGACGATGTGGAATTCTCCCTCGAGGATGGCAGCCGCTCTGAACCGGAATTTATGTATCGCATCATCGAAGCGGTTATCGCAGCAGGGGCCGGCACTATCAATATTCCCGACACCGTTGGTTACGGAGAACCGGAAGAATATGGGGCTATGTTCCGCCGCGTTATCGAAAACGTTCCCAACTCCGACAAAGCTATCTTTTCAACTCACTGTCACAACGACCTGGGCCTCGCCGTTGCCAACTCCCTGTCGGCCGTGATGAATGGTGTGCGCCAAGTGGAGTGCACCATCAATGGCCTGGGAGAACGCGCCGGTAATGCCTCCCTGGAAGAAATCGTTATGGCGGTACAAACCCGCCAGGATCTCTACCCGGTAGAAACAGGGCTGGATACCAGCCACATCGTGCCCACTTCGAGAATGGTGTCCTCGATTACCGGATTCCCGGTGCAACCCAACAAGGCCATTGTCGGCGCTAATGCATTTGCCCATGAGTCCGGTATTCACCAGGACGGTGTTCTGAAGCACCGCGAGACCTACGAAATCATGCGCGCTGAAGATGTCGGCTGGGGTCAAAACCGGCTGGTTCTCGGTAAACACTCCGGCCGAGCTGCCGTCCGCGCCCGCTACGAAGATCTGGGGGTAGATTTCGCCGATACCGAAGAATTCCAGCAGGTGTTTGCCCGCTTTAAAGACCTCGCCGACAAGAAACATGAGATCTTTGACGAAGACCTGCACTCTCTGGTGAGCGGAGGTGAGTCTCCGGTGGAGCGATTCCAACTGAGCGACCTGGATGTGCGCACCAAAATCGGCTCAGCCCCCCAGGCCTTTGTCAGCCTCACTATTGACGGAGAGCCCCGGCAGACTGAAGCCAGTGGCGGCGGACCCGTAGACGCCACCTTTAAAGCTATTGAACAGCTGGTAAACAGCGGCGCCGATTTAAAACTCTATTCTGTAAATGCGGTCACCCAGGGCACAGACTCCCAAGGGTCCGTCACAGTGCGCCTGGAGAAGGACGGCCGCCTGGTCAACGGCGTTGGCGCGGATACAGACATCCTGATTGCCTCAGCACAAGCCTACATGGATGCGTTAAACTTGCTCGCCAGCAGTGAGAGTAAGAAACAGGGCGTATAAGTGAACGAGCTTCAGCGAGCGGAATATTTATCAGTACTTGGGGTTCCAAGCTATGTGCCCCGATTCGTATTGCCACTCGCACCCGATCCTCGCCAGGCAGAACTGCCTCCCGCCGAAGAGGCTGCTGGGCCCCAGCAGCCTCCAACTGCAAGTGGAATAGCTCACAACCCGCTGCCCCACTCTGCAGATCAAATAATTACCCAGCCGGTGCAGAATCCAGAGCACAACGCCCGTGTGCTAGATGAAATAAGCGCTCTCACCGACCAGACAAAACGCCCACAAGAGACGGTTGCAGTCACACCGTCTCCTGTTGCCCCCCCCCAGCACAGTGTTAAACCTTTTGTTTTGAACTGCTGGCGTATTGGGGAGGAACTCCTGGCCGTGGACAGCCACGAGCCCGGTGCAGCTCTTCCCCTGGAAGCCCTATTCAACAATATTCTCCGCGCCTTGCACTGGCACCAGCTCCCCCGGCAACAGGAGCGCCTGCAATGGCCTTTAACAGAAAATCGCTTTGGTCCTGCCGAAGACGCCTCACAGGCTCGCGATACATTCTCCAGCTGGTTGGAGGCCTCTTATTCCCGTATGCCGGTTAAATCCATCTGGCTGATGGGCAGTGAAGCTCAAGACTTTTGCACTCCGATCCCATTGGAAAGCCAGGTTGTCGAATGGCAGAAGGCCCGCTTAATTAGTATGCCCAGCCTCTCGCAACTACTGCGAGCCCCCGAACTAAAACGCCCCCTGTGGAATCTGTTGCGCACTAGTTACCCGACTGAAACCCGCGCAGAATGACCTGTTTACATTACACTGAGCTACAGTTGCGCTCCGCCGTTGCCGACGACTGTGCCTCTCTGGCCCAGCTGGCAAAAAGTGCCCACAGTCATCCGTGGAGTGAAGCCCAATACCAGCAGAGTCTCAGCGCCGGCCACTACTGCTGGGTCCTGATCCAAGGCGATGACATTATCGCCTGTTGCGTGATCATTAGCCTGTTTGACCAGGCAGAAATCCTGGATATTGCCGTATCCCCAGCGCGACGCCGACAGGGCCTCGCCGAGGCATTATTGAGCAGCGTGAAAACGGAATTGCCCAGCGAAATTGAGCGAGTTTTGCTCGAGGTGCGGGTATCCAATCTCGCTGCGCGCTCCCTCTATCGCAAACTGGGTTTCTCTGAAGACGGGATACGCAAAAATTATTACCCCGCGCAAAATGGCATGCGCGAGGACGCTGTACTCATGAGTCTCGCTCTGAATGACACTCAGTCGTAGAATGAGTCTCTCGTTCAGAATTCCCGCCTTACCGGCAAGGCCTTGAACGGCAGGCAGCCACTCCTGCCCTGTAACACTATTCCCGACTTCCCAACCCCTCGTTGGATTGACAAGAGTTATACATGTCTCTATCAAAAAGCAGCCCCTCACTGCTGGAAGGCTCAGTTTCAAGTCACTTACAGAGACTGGCGCTACCCATGGTCTGGGGCATTCTCGCTGCCATGTCCTTTAATATCGCCGATACCTATTTTGTCTCCCAGCTGGGCGATGGCCCCCTGGCGGCGATGAGTTTTACCTTCCCTGTAGTGATGGCCATAAACAGCTTTGCTATCGGTCTCGGCGCAGGTACCTCTTCGGCTGTGGCCCGGGTTTACGGCGCTGGGGATATAAAGAACGTTCGCCGCCTGGTAACCGACGCATCTGTACTGGCACTGCTGATTGCTATTGTGATTACTGCAATCGGCCTGGCCACCATGCGCCCTCTATTTGAGCTGCTGGGCGCCGGCCCCGATATGCTTCCGCTTATTGCCGATTACATGATCCCCTGGTATCTGGGAACCATCTTTGTCATTGTCCCGACCGTCGCGCTCGCCGCTCTTCGCGCCATTGGTAACAGTGCGGTAACCGGCCGTATTATGGTGGCGGTAGCCCTGCTGAACCTGATTCTGGACCCCATTTTGATTTTTGGGCTTTTCGGCTTTCCCCGACTTGAGCTCCAGGGAGCAGCTATCGCTACGATTATCGTGCGTGCCCTGAGCTTTATTGCTGCACTCTACTTCGTCATCAAAAAAGAACACCTGATGACAACCCCACAATGGCGGCTGAGCGGCCTCCTCGCATCCTGGCGCAAAGTGTTGGCTGTCGGGCTTCCGGCTGTGCTTACCAATGTCATTATTCCCGTATCGGGCGGTGTTGTGGTTGCACTCGTTGCCGTGCACGGCGAAGACGCCGTCGCGGGCCTGGGGGTAGCACTCCGGGTAGAACCCCTGGCACTCATTGTGTTTTACGCGCTTTCCTCCGTGGTTGGCCCCTTTATGGGACAGAATGCCGGGGCGGAAAAGACCGACCGCCTGCGGGAAACCGTGAGCGTACTGGCAAGATTCTGCCTGGTATTTGGAGCGGGACTGGCTGTGCTTCTCTACTTTGTTGCAGAACCTATCGTAAGTCTGTTCAGTGATTCCACCGAAGTTCTCGCCGTCGCTGTTGCCTACCTGACCCTGGTACCTCTCAGCTATGCCGGGTACGGCTTTGTGATGTCTGCCAATGCCGCATTCAATGGGCTAGGAAAACCGCTGCCTGCAACCGTCATTTCTTTCCTGCGGGTACTGGGCCTATACCTCCCCCTGGCCTGGATTGGAAACAGCCTGTGGGGCATGACCGGCCTGTTTGTCGCTACAGCAGCATCCAACCTGATTCTCGGCTTTGTTTCCTGGTGGTGGCTGCGCCGCGATACGCACCAGCGCACAGCAGAGACAACAACCAGCCCCGAGCTGTCAACCAACTGATCGATCTGTGGGCCGAATCACTCCTGACTCGGCCCATATCTATCCACCACCCCCAAAAACACAACACAAGGAAATCAGTGCCTTAACGGGCAGCGTACACATTACTTCCCATTTTTGCCGATAACTTCAAATTCCTCCAAACCCCGGCAGACAGCAGCATAGCCCGCCTTCTTCTCTTACTGCGAAACATGGATGGTGATTCGATGAGGATTCAGGAGACTTCCCCCCTTCAAACCCGCACCCTATTAATCAGTGCACTGACAATATTTCTGGCTTGTACGCCTTTAACAGGTTGTGACAATGACGATTCAGATCCACCCCCTTCTGACGACGATACTGACGATGACAGCAGCCCCTGGGTACTAAACACCGACGGTGAGCGCGCGCCCTACATCTACGAAAGTAATAGTAATGAGCAGGTACTGGTCAATGTACAAACTGTCGAAACTGTCACTGTCGACGGCAGGGAATACACTCAAGTCACTGCATCCGGCATCCCGGATTATGAAATTGAAATCACCACCGCTGTCTACGACGAGCTAATCAATCGTCCCAAGGCGAACACCGACTTTGTCTATGGCAGCCCCACGGTACAAATTGGTGATATCGTGAGTTTTGGCCAGGATATCGGCTTTAGCAGCAATCCACATACCTGCTATGCCGAAGCAGGTTTTGGATTCTGGCCACCGGGTCCGGTCTGCCCGGAAAATGTTTCCCACAGCGGCTATTTCCCAGCCGAGCCCGAAGAGTCAGAAGAAACCTGTGAGAGTGGACTCGGGTCACAGGGCTATTGGGTCAATGGCACTTCTATTTACCAGTGGAGCGATGGGCAGTCTGTCGATGGCACCTGGCACACTCTGGCACCGGTCGCTGAGATGTACGATGTTGATATTTGTGGTGGACACGCTGCTCGGGGAGACTATCACCATCACTTCTACAGCGATTGCCTGGCCGACTTGGTTGGAGACACTGGAGATAGCCACTCCCCCATCTATGGGTTTACCGCCGATGGCTACCCCATTTATGGCCCTTGGGAGGCCGATGGCGTACTTGCAATAAGCAGCTGGGTCACTAGAGATTATGAGGATGCCGACTCTTTTAGTGGCTGCGGGGTTGCCGGCGAGCGCAGCTGTTTACTGGTCGATGAATACGATCTATCAAAGGGCACAACGCCAATTACCGAACCTGGGCCTGGTACCAGCGATACTTTCACCTCCCCATCAGGCAACCTTTTTCAAACCATCAGCGGATTTTTTTACGAAGACTTTTACTGGGACTCCAATTTGACCAGCCAGGAGGACGCTTATCTGGATCAATACAATGGACACAGTGACAGTGAGCGGGGTTATCACTATCACCTAACCGTGGAATTAAATAGTGAGGGGCAGCTGACCCCATCATTTCCATACACCTTTGGGCCACGCTTTTACGGCAAGCTTGATGACCAGACAATTGTGAATGTTTGCTCCGATGAAGTCGGCGGGGGTTTTCCCCCTGGCCCACCGCCTATGTAGCACGCAAAAAAGTAATCACTTATGAGCCCCAACCCAGTCTGGGACCGATTGTAATTTCCCGACTGGCTGCTCTTGCGAATACGACCATGGAAACCAAACCTCTATTTTCAAATAGCTGACTTCAAAAATATTACCTTCCGACTGCCGGACTTTTCAGTCACCAGCCATTATCGAAAGAATAGTATTTCACCGAATTTAAATAAGCTAAGAATCCGTAACAAAATAAAAAGTTTTTCAACAACTGAATGTTTAACTTTTGATATTGAAAAAAAATCCATCCCATTGAACTTACGCACAAAGCAAACAAAAAGGTCAAACAAATTAATCCCACTGCGAATCAGGTCAATATTTATCCACATTTTCTCCACTTTTGTACGCTAGTTTCAGATCTAATCCCACCTCCTAATTCACGGTGTGCTATGAAATTAACGGAAATTTTTGACACGGACCGAAAGTCCATTTTGCCTTATGCAATATCACTGGTATTGCTCTCTGGTGTACTACAGGCATGCGGTGGAGGCAGCAGCTCTTCATCTGACTCATCAGATACGACAACTGAGGATACTAGCGATAGCAGCTCAGATTCCGGTGATGATGACGACTCAGCAGATGACAGCTCAGGCTCAAGCACCGACAGCGGAGTGTGGATTCTAAATACTGACGATGAACGAGCGCCTTACATCTATGAAGATAACAGTAATGAACAAGTACTGGTAAATGTTCAAAGCGTTGACTCGGAAACTGTCGACGGTAAAGAGTACACTGTTGTATCTGCAACGGGCATCCCAAATTACACCATCGAAATTACACAAACTATTCTCGATGCACTCTTGGAGCGCCCAAAAGCATCGTCTGATTTTTTAACCGGCAGTCCCTATGTAAGTGTTGGTGATATTGTCAGCTTTGGACAGGATATTGGATATCAAAGTAATTCTTCATGTGGTGCAGAGGCCGGCTATGGCTTTTGGCCACCTGGGCCCGTTTGCCCTGAAAACGTTTCCCATGTCGGCTATTTTCCCGTTGAACCTGAACCTGCAACCGATAGCTGCGAAACCGGTTTAGGAGTACAGGGTTACTGGGTAAACGGAACCTCTATTTATCAGTGGAGTGACGGGATGAGTGTCGATGATACTTGGCATACTCTCGCTCCTCTCGCCGAAGTCTACGATGTTGACATTTGCGGTGGCCACGCGGCAAACGGCGATTATCACCACCATTTTTATAGTGAATGTCTTGCAGAAATGGTTGGCGATATTGGTGACAACCACTCTCCAATTTACGGCTACACCGCCGATGGCTATGCAATTTATGGCCCCTGGGAGAGCGAAGCTGAATTAGCAGAAAGTAGTTGGGCAATTCGAGATTACGATGATGCCTCATCCGAAAGCGGCTGCGGTGTTGCTGGTGAACGAAGCTGTTTATTAGTCGATGAATACGATATTTCCCAAGGGATGGAAACCACTTCTAATACAGGCCCAACTACCAGTGATTCATATACATCGCCCTCAGGAAATGAATTTGAAACAAGCGCTGGTTTTTTCTACGAAGATTATTACTGGGATGAAGAACTTACCGCTCAAGGAGGAGTCTATTTAGATCAGTACAATGGCCATTCGGATGATGAAAGAGGATACCATTATCACCTTACGGTCACTGTCGACAGCGATGGACAATTAATCCCCGCCTTCCCCTTCACTTTTGGACCGCGCTTTTACGGAAAATTGGATGACCAAACTGTTGTCAACAGATGTTCAACAACAGTGGGGCGGTAACCAATAAAGATAAATTGAGGTAACCTTCTCGTGAAAATTAACAGGTACTTTCTTGCTGGCTCAATAACCTTGCTAACTGCAGCAAGTGTTGTCGCTCAACCTAGCCCCAACTCGGGATATAACAACGATCAACGTTCGGTTAGGGAAGTACCTGTTCGTAATAACGACGGAAGAAATTGGCAAAACGATAATTCAACAGATTCAGGAAATACCAGAAACAACTCTGCGAATGCCACTGCCAATTCAAACGACAATACGGTTGAAGATGAAAACGCAGCAGAATCAGATACTACAGTAGATACTTCAACAGAAACTACTATCGATGAAACCAATAACACATCGGATAATGGTGAAAACGCCACTTCAGAAGTTGGCGAAGATAACTCCACAGCTTCTGATGAAGAAGATAGCTTAACAACAGAAACCTCTGATACAACCTGGATCATCAATTCAAACGACGAACGTGCACCTTACATTTATGAGACTAATAGCAACCAGCAGGTATTGGTAAATGTGCAGAGTGTCGAGTCCGTTACAGTTTCCGGAAAGGAATATACCCGTGTATCTGCAACCGGTATTCCAGATTATCAAATTGAAATAACCCAGGAGATATTGGACTCTCTCGTTAATCGTCCAAAAGCCTCTTCTGATTTTGTCAATGGCTACCCCCTGGTGCAGACCGGAGAAATTGTTAGCTTTGGCCAGGACATTGGCTATCGCAGTAATTCCAGTTGCGGCTCAGAAGCTGGCTACGGTTTCTGGCCCCCAGGCCCAGTCTGCCCCGAAAATGTCTCTCATGTTGGCTATATTCCTACAGAACCGGAGGCCTCCACGGAAACCTGTGAAACCGGACTGGGAGTACAGGGTTATTGGGTTAACGGGACTTCAATTTACCAATGGAGCGATGGGCAGTCCGTCAATAATACATGGCACACTTTAGCTCCTGTAGCGGAGGTTTACGACGTAGACATCTGTGGCGGCCATGCGGCTAACGGTGACTACCACCACCACTTTTACAGTGACTGCCTGGCAGAAATTGCAGGTGATAACGCCGATGGCCACTCCCCTATCTACGGCTATACTGCCGATGGCTACGCGATTTATGGCCCCTGGGAGGACATAGGTGTGCTGGCTAAAAGCAGCTGGGCAATCCGGGACTACGATGACCCCCGCTCAGACAGCGGATGTGGTGTTGCCGGTCAGCGCAGCTGCCTGCTTGTGGATGAATACGATATTGATCGTGGTGTCACCGATACCAATAACACCGGCCCTACTACCAGTGGTAGTTACACTTCTCAATCCGGCAACGAGTTCGATACTCCGGCTGGCTTTTTCTATGAGGATTACTACTGGGATGAGAATCTGACTGCGCAAGGTGGTGAATACCTGGATCAGTTTAATGGACACACTGACAGTGAGCGAGGCTACCACTATCACTTGACCGTAACACAAGACAGTAGCGGTCAGTTGATTCCTGTTTTCCCATATACATTCGGGCCGCGTTTTGCCGGCAAACTGGATGACCAAACTATCGTTAACCGGTGCTCAACCACCGTTGGCCGCTAGCTCATATCCAAACCTGGGAGTAAGTGTTAAATGAAAATGCATAGGTTCTTTATCGTTGGGTCTTTGGCCTGGATTGTTTCAGCCTCTATGGTCGCGCAGGCGGCACAGCCGAATCCCCACGCGGGTCACAACGGCGATCAGCATCCGGTGATAGAGATACCTCTGCATATTGCCGCACCCAGAATCGAACTGGATATGAGTCGCGACGATATGTCGGGCTATAACCTCCATATAGACTACGATCGATTTGAACTGGAATCACCTCGCTATGCCAATGATGATTCTGAGCAGTTTTTGGAAGGACACGCCCACCTCTATATCAATGGCGAAAAGATCCAGCGGCTTTATGGCCCGGATTTACATATTCCCGGAAAATTACTAAAACCCGGCTTTAACCAGGTAACAGTAACACTCAATGCCCATGATCACAGTACCTGGAGTCGTGGTGGAAAACGGATATTGGCAACTTTATTTGTACAACTCGACAAGAAAGAACTGGTTCTTCACCGCTTTTCAACATCACCTATCGGAGGCAACAAAGCAATTGCCAAAGTTAGTGGGCCAAACAACTAGTTAAAAACGGGAATTATTGCAAACAGACTATTTCAGGAGCCTCTGAATAATTTCATGATGCTTCTGGCTTTCAGAGCGATTCACAGTCAAGGCGTGAGCGTGACATCGCAGGAATATCCAGAAATTTCAGAGCAGCAACACACAGCCTGGATCGCTCTGATATCCTCACAGAGTGGGGGTCGAAGATCTCAGCTGCGTATTGCCGCTCCAGCAAAGGGCTGGCCATTCGTGCGAGCTGTGCCTGACATCTGCAGTCTTCAGGAGGCTCAAAGATAATACGGAATTAGTCAGCCCCCCCTCGAATCACTATCGAGAAGGATAAATTTCTAATTGGCTACCGCTCTATTGAAGGCTTACCAGATTTTTCACTAAAAAGTAGTGGTGTTAATCTTTATCCGGCTCACCATAGCCATAGACTAAAGCCTTTGAACTCAGCACAAACACATGAAAAAGTCAGAAAAATATATGTGATCTAAAATATCTCCAACCAGTCATCCACATTTCATGCACTTTTGTGCGCTACCTTCGGGGACAGATCATTCCTTATACTTCGCTGTTATATAAAATAATAAAAATTTTTGATCGGAATGCCCTATCAACCCCCTTCAAACGCTATCGTTTATAATATCTCTCAAACTACTATAGAGATCCGATAGTAGTTCCTTCTCTGAAACCCAGTTAGCTGCAATAGGTAAAAAGCTACAGGAATTACCCACTAAAGCCATGGGGCCCCAACAGACAGCTTTGGATAATCCGGCTCAATCCGCTCCCCACCCTCATGTAACCAAGCGCCTTGAGCGTCAAAAGTTTGCCCTGATATTTGCACTAAGTGTAGGCTTATTCTTCTGGCCGGCATTTCCTGAACGCTGGCACAGTAAGATGCACCCAAAGACCACTGTGAAATCAGGCTACTGGAGTCCAAGCTATCGGCTATGTCGTTAAATATTCGCTATAAACTCAGCCTCGCTTTCTTATTGACTACGGCTATTACCGTTGGCGGAATGTTCGTATTCTTTCAGTGGAGCTTTGACCAGGGCTTTATGAACTATATTCAGTCCCAGGAGCTGCGCGAGGTGGACGACCTGGTCGAGGAGTTGCAGGATATCTACGCCAGTGAGGGAAGCTGGAAATCCATGCGTGGCAATAGTATGCGCTGGCAAAGAATGCACAGGCGCGTGATGCCCAGCTACTTCGAGAATTTGCCACCCCCACCTTTTCCACCACCCGGTATGAGGGGCCCCCGCCATCCACCTGAGCATCCGCCCGAGCACAGCGTGGGCAAGTCACTCATCGGTCGCCTAGTCCTGTTGGACAAGGAGAAAAGGTCTGTAATTGGCTACTATTCAGGATCTGAGAATATAGCCATGCAACCACTGGTGGTGAATGGAGAAACCGTTGGCTACTTGGCCATCAATCCGCTACCGGTGCTGGATGATGACTTGGCAGTAGGATTTGTAAAAGAGCAATCGAGAACCTTTGCACTTATTTCTATTGCCACCTTTATTCTGGCACTGGCAATCGCTCTGCCACTTGCCTGGCAGTTGGTAAGACCTATCCGCAAGCTGACTGAAGCGACATCCCAGCTGACATCAGGCAATTTCAAAACCCGCATCGATATAGAGCAAAGAGATGAGCTGGGCCAGTTAAGTGCTGACTTTAACCGTCTCGCCGCAACTTTGGAGGCGAATGAGCACGCTCGAAACCGATGGATGGCAGATATTTCACATGAACTGCGAACACCTCTAGCGGTATTAAAGGGGCAGATTGAAGCCATTCAGGATGGTGTCAGATCAGCCTCACCAGAGAACCTGCGCATACTGCACAGCAAAATTCAGCAGTTGAGTCGCCTGATAGATGACCTCTATGAGTTGTCGCTCTCAGACGCCGGGGCATTGAGTTACTGCAAATCTGACATTTCTCTGGTAAAAGTTCTGCGAGGTGTTATCGAAGACTTTGAAATTCCATTCGACCAGAAAAATATTCACTTAAGCAGTGACCTCCAGCTATCGGAAGACAAGCTGGTCTACGCAGATGAAGCGCGCCTCAACCAGTTATTTAGCAATCTGTTAACCAACAGCCTGCGCTACACCGATAGTGATGGTCAACTTAAAATAGCCGCGCGCTGTGAAGCCCGAACAGCCATTATCACTTTGGCCGACTCCGCACCCGGTGTTGCCAGTGCTGATATACCTCACCTGTTTGAGCGCCTCTACAGGGCAGACAGTTCGCGCAGCCGGGAAACCGGCGGTGCGGGATTGGGGCTGTCAATTTGCCAAAACATTGTTACAGCACACGAGGGTAGCATTTCTGCAACTCCGTCCACCATGGGCGGTCTCGAGATCAGTATTTTTTTACCCCTAAGCCAAAGGATTAAATGGTAGGAAGTTATGAGCGCCAAAATATTAATAGTCGAAGATGAAACCGAGCTTGCACACCTACTACTGGATTATCTTCATGCTGCCGACTATCAGGCCGAGATCATTTCTGATGGCAATCAGGTCATTCAAAAAGTAGAGTCGATGAAACCGGATTTGATCCTTCTCGACCTGATGTTACCCGGAAAACATGGAATGGAAATTTGCGAAGACATTCGCCAGAAAGGTAACGATGTCCCGATTATTATTATGACTGCACAAATTGAGGAGCCCGATCGTTTACGTGGTCTCGAGTCTGGAGCCGATGATTACGTTTGTAAACCCTATAGCCCCAGGGAACTTGTCGCTCGGGTAAAGGCGGTATTGCGCCGTCGACCACAACAGGATAGTGTCGAAACCAACGGAATAGAACTAGACAGAAATACTGGACAATTGCGAATCGGAGGCAAAGACGCCAATCTCACAGCACTGGAGTTCCACTTATTTGATCTCCTCTACAGCGAGCCTGGCCGAATTTTTTCCCGCGAACAAATAATGGACCGTATTTATTCCGATTACCGCGTAATCAGTGATCGCACTATTGATAGCCATATCAAAAAAGTACGCAAGAAAATATCAGTACTTATGCCCGAGAAAGAATTGATTCACTCCGTATACGGAGCAGGTTATAAGTTTGAAATAAATTAAGTTTAGGGAGCCTGGGGGCAAAGCCCCCAGGCTTGATCTCACAAAGCCTCGGTGGCCAACTTTAACCACTCAGCAGTTTTTTCGCTCACCAGCGGAGTAATCACGTTCCGCACTCTTTGATGGTAGCGATTTAACCACTCCCTCTCAGCTTTAGTAAGTAGCTCTACATCAATCAGGTTGCGGTCAATCGGTGCCAAGGTAAGCTCTTTAAACTCAAGAAAACCTGGGTAGTTTTCGCTCTTTTTAACGAACACCAGATTTTCAATACGAATACCGTACTGACCCGTGAGATAAAAGCCCGGTTCATTTGAAACGATCATACCTGGCTGAAGCGAAACGCCGGTTGTCACTTTACCGATCCGTTGCGGTCCCTCGTGGACACTTAAAAAACTACCGACACCGTGACCGGTACCATGGGCATAATCCAACCCCACATCCCACAGCGCGCGTCGTGCAATCGCATCAATCTGCTCTCCACAAGTACCTCTGGGGAAACGCAAAGTCGCTATCGCAATATGTCCCTTTAAAACCCGGGTAAAGTTTTCTTTTGCTGAGTGCGGAAACTCACCCAGTGCAACAGTTCGAGTAATATCAGTGGTGCCATCTGGATATTGGCCACCAGAATCGCACAGGTACAGACCCTCTGACTTTATTGGCAAACTGGATTCAGGGCTTACCCTGTAGTGTACAATGGCCCCATTCGGCCCATAGCCGGAAATTGTCTCAAAGCTATTGCCCTGAAACCCCTCGCGCGCTTCCCGCTTGCTCCGCAGCAGCTTTACCGCCGAGAGCTCATCAAAATTCCCTGTTGCAACCTGGTCAGGTATTTCTGACAGGAATTCGCAAACCGCGGCACCATCCCTTTCATGGGCGGCCTGGCTACCCGCCAGCTCAACCGCATTCTTGCAGGCCTTGGCTTCAGTAACCGGGTCTCCCTCCAACAAAAGCTCTATATCCAATGCCCGCAGTTGCTGCAAGGTCCAGCAATTGCTGATCAATGGATCTACCCATATTTTGTTGACGTGGTGGCGCTTAATCTTTTCAAATAACTCCACTTTACTCACTACTAGACTTACATCCTTGTCCAAGTGCTCAATCAGCGCCTCCCCCACAGCACCCTCACCCAGATAGAGAGTGGCACTGCCATCCCGGTAAAGTATCCCGTTAGCCAAGGCTACTGGTAAGTGTGGAATATCCCCTCCACGTATATTAAAAAGCCAGGCGCAACTTTCGGGATTTGGCAGCCATAATGCATCAGCTCGTTTTTCCGTGAGACATCTCGCAACCCTTTGACGTTTTTCTTTGGAATGCTCACCAGTAAAGGTAAAGGGGTGTGGACGAGCGGGTCCACAAGGCGGCGCAGGGCGGTCATCCCATATAGCATCAATAGGACTCTGCTCTAGCGGCTGTAATTGAATGTCCCTCTCAGCCAGTCGCTTCTTTATCAGTGCCAATCCGGGCTCAGTATGGAGTCGCGGGTCATACCCCAGACACTGCCCGGCATCTAACTGACTACACAGCCACTCTATAATTGCTGTGTAGCTGAGACTCATTAACTCAATGGGCTGGTCACCGAGTTGCTGTTGTGCCTGTAGGGTATAGCGCCCATCCACAAATAACGCCGCTTCCCGACTGCCTACTGCGGCCATTCCCGCAGAGCCAGTAAAGCCCGTGAGCCAGGGAAGCCGTTCATCTGCCGCAGGTACACTTTCATTCTGATATTCATCGGCACGGGGCACCAAAAAAGCATCGACATCCTGCCGCTGCAACTCTTCCCGCAATGCCTGTAAACGCTCACGGCTCATAACCTCTCCCCTTTCATTTACTGAGTTTGCGACTACATCGCTTAGCGCACCCTAATGGCGGGTGGTCTCGATAGATCGAATCCGAATGGATTTGAGCAAATTGTCCAGGTGTGCCAGCTTGGCTGGCAACTCAGCCCATTGACATGACTCTATTCGTCAAGCTGGTAAACTGGTAAGTCCAATTTCGCAGTATACCCCACCCTCGGAACAGCGCCTGCGTGTATAATACGCCCCTATTTTTCTCGAATATCCAGTGATCGAATCTTAAAGTATGGGTCAAAGTTCTTCCCTGGCAGGCTTTGCCGGCCGCCGCACCTTCGCTATCATTTCCCACCCGGATGCCGGTAAAACTACCGTGACCGAAAAACTGCTTTTGTTCGGAAATGCCATCCAGCAAGCAGGTTCCGTGAAGGGGAAAAAAGGTCCCCATGCACGCTCCGACTGGATGACAATGGAGCAGGAGCGCGGAATTTCCGTTACCTCTTCCGTCATGCAGTTCCCCTACAAAGAGAGAACCGTAAACCTGCTGGACACACCGGGACACGAAGACTTCTCTGAAGATACTTACCGCGTACTCACTGCTGTCGACTCAGCACTGATGGTGATTGACGGGGCCAAAGGTGTGGAGGACCGCACCATCAAATTGATGAATGTGTGTCGCTTGCGAACCACACCGATTCTCTCATTTATCAACAAGCTCGACCGGGATATTCGCGACCCGATCGAGGTAATGGATGAGATTGAAGAAGTTCTGAATATCCAGGCTGCCCCTATTAATTGGCCTCTGAGTTCCGGGAAAGATTTCAAGGGGGTCTATAACCTCTATACAGATACTATCCATGTATTCTCCCAAGGTCAGGGCCACAGAATTCCCGATGATATTCAAATTAAAGATCTGGACTCTGCTGAGGCTGACGTACTACTTGGCGAGTACGCCGAAGATATTCGGGAAGAAATTGAGCTGGTTCGCGGGGCCACTCATGAATTTGACCTGAAAGCTTACCTTGCAGGTGAATTGACCCCGGTATTTTTTGGCACGGCTCTGGGCAATTTTGGCGTAAGAGAGATGCTCGATGGTTTCGTTGAGTGGGCACCATCCCCCCAGTCTCGGGAAACCAAAGAGAGGAAGGTGGAGCCCAACGAAGACAAATTCTCTGGTTTTGTTTTTAAAATCCAAGCCAATATGGACCCCAAACACCGCGATAGGATTGCCTTTATGCGTGTCTGCTCTGGCACCTACAATCGCGGTATGAAAATGAAGCATGTTCGTATTGGCAAAGATGTGAAAATTGCTGATGCAGTAACATTTATGGCTGGCGACCGCACTCATGTGGAAGAGGCTATTGCCGGCGATATTATCGGATTACACAATCACGGTACTATCCAGATCGGCGATACATTTACCGAAGGTGAAGCACTGAAATTTACTGGGATACCCAATTTCGCCCCGGAACTATTCCGTCGTATACGCTTGAAAGACCCTCTCAAATTAAAACAATTACAGAAAGGGCTTCAGCAACTTTCTGAAGAGGGATCTACACAGGTATTTTTTCCACTGGATAACAACGACATTATCGTAGGCGCGGTTGGTGTACTACAGTTCGAAGTAGTCGCCTATCGATTAAAAGACGAATACAAGGTAGAGGCCATCTACGAAAACGTTAATGTGAATACCGCTCGCTGGGTAGATAGTGAAAGTGCCAAGGAGTTGGATAATTTTAAGCGCAAAGCCAGTACCAACCTGGCTCTTGATGGCAGCGGGCACCTGACCTACCTGGCACCGACACGTGTTAATTTACAACTGGCAGAAGAGCGTTACCCAGATATTCGCTTTTATGCCACGCGGGAACACTAAAGCGACAAGGTTAAATACTTGTGCTGGAACCTTAGTGTTGCAGCAGTAAGAAAGAGGCAAATAATGAGTCAGTTTGTAGAAATACCTACTGAAGTACCAACTGAAGTACCTCGCTTAGGCAATCGCGTTACCAAAGCCATTGGCAAATTGATGATCAAGATGCTCGGCTGGCGGATGGATGGTGAAATTCCTTCAGAAAGGAGAGTAATGGTAGCTTTGGCTCCTCACACATCCAATTGGGATTTTGTGGTTGCCATGCCATTTATTTTGGCCCTGGGCATTAAGATTTCCTGGCTTATGAAAAAGGAAGCTTTTTTCTTTCCGTTCAAACGACTATTTATGTGGCTTGGAGGCATCCCTACCGATAGACGCGCAGCGAGTAATATCGCTTTACAAGTTGCCTCGAGTTATCGGGAAAATGAAAAAATGTGGGTGGGAATTACTCCAGAAGGTACCCGCAAAAAAGTAGGGCGATGGAAAAATGGATTTTTGAGAATTGCCTATACCGCCGAAGTTCCCATTTTACTTGTTGCCTGGGACTTTCCCAATAAGCGTATTTGCATTGATTCCCTTTACCAGCCTACCGGGAATCTGGATCAGGATATGGCTGAGATTAAAAAGCGCTTTAACAAGTACCAGGGATATCATCACGACAACCAAGATAATCTCGAAGGGGGTAACCAGTCCACTCGTGATACAGCTAAGTAGCGATCTTCCTACTTATACTTACCTGATACTGACAGCAATCGCTTTTACTGCAGGCTTTGTCAGTGCGATTGCCGGGGGAGGGGGAATAATCACCCTCCCTGCTTTGCTCTGGGCCGGCATCCCCCCGCTTGATGCACTCGGTACCAACAAATTTCAAAGTGTTTTTGGCACACTGTCATCCACCATCAATTTCCTTCAAAAAGGCCAGCTTAACTTACGCCCTATCTGGCCGGGACTGATTGCCGCAGTTATCGGTTCTTGCCTAGGTACTTTGACAGTCGCTTCCCTGGGGGAGGCCGGACTCGATATCATTCTGCCAGTTCTACTTATTGCCATAGCCCTCTACTTTGTCCTGTCTCCTCGTATTTCCGACATTGATTCCAAACCCAGAATCAGTAATTTTGCCTTCAACCTGATTGTCGGTGGTGGACTCGGCTATTATGGAGGCTTCTTTGGCCCTGGTATGGGCTCTATCTGTGCAGCCGCCTTCGCAGCCCTGCTCGGCTACAATATGCGGGCAGCCACAGCGTCAACGAAACCCATTGTGCTCGCTACCAACGTAACCTCGATGCTTATTTTTATTGCTGGGGGACATATTTTTCTATTGCTCGCTGTCGCTATGTCTTTCGCTCAGGTTGGGGGAGCCCGACTCGGCTCTAACCTCGTCATCGCGAGAGGAGCCAGTATTATCAAACCAGTAATCATTATTGCCACCATTGCTGTGGCGATAAAACTGTTAATGGAGGAGTGATATTGTGACCTGGCTGGCAACGCTCTTTCTTTCTTTTATTGCCTTTGTCATTGTCGTTTGGGTGTTAATGCACCTGCGCAGACCTAGATTTAGAATGGATAGAGGCAGTTTTGTTAAGGGCCTCGAAGACGTAATCACCGGACAAGCCAGCGATAGTGAATGGCGAGCGCTCCTCGCCTGCCCAATGCGGCACGATCCAAAACTCGAAGAGATGCGGCAACTCTGCCTCAGTATTGAGGACAGCGAATATACTGGTGACCCCCCCTATTTATTTACGGAGAAAGGCCTGCAAAAATTACGTGGTATTCGCGAGCAACTAATTGCATCCTCCCCAAATAACGAGCCAAAAGCTTAAGACCGAAAAGTGTTAACAAAGGATAGACCGATGTTGAAACCACTGCTTTCCCTGACCGGGGGACTGATCACTACCATGGCATTGAGCATAGCCCAGGCAGCTCCGCTGACCCAAGAGGACCTCTCGGTGGCAGAAGTGCTCCGTGACCGGGCACTGGAAAGCTCCGACGCCTACAGTATTGTCGAGTCACTCACTGTCGAGGTTGGACCTCGTCGGACAGGCACTGAGGGGGATGAAAGAGCCGTTACCTGGGCACAGGAGAAAATGAAAGCATTTGGTTTCGATAGAGTCTATACCGAGCAAATTGAAGTACCCCGATGGATTCGTGGCCATGCACACGCCGAAGTGATAGCCCCTTTCCCCCAGCCATTGGTAGTCTCCTCTCTCGGCTATGGCGCTGCAACTCCTGAAGGTGGATTAACGGCGGAAATTATCGAGTTCCCCGATGTGAAAGCCTTGTTAAAGGCCCCAGTCGAGAAAGTAAAAGGAAAAATCGCTTTCATTAATAAGCGTATGGAAAGAGCCCGTACCGGAGACGGTTACGGCCCTGCGGCACAAGGTCGAAAAATGGGTATGCGCGCAGCTGCTGAGAAAGGAGCTGCAGCCATGCTGTTGCGCTCTGTCGGCACCGACTCAGATCGATTCGCCCATACCGGCATGATGTCTATTGATGGTGTAGAAAACCCAGTTCCTGCGCTCGCGCTCTCAGCCCCTGATGCAAACCTTCTCGAGGCTATGCTCAAGCGTGGTAAGCCTGTCCAGGTAAAACTTGACGTGGAAGCAGAACGCCTGGCTGATGGTCCTTCCTTTAATGTCATCGGCGAAATTACCGGTCGCGAAAAGCCGGAAGAAGTCATGATTATCGGGGCACATCTGGATTCATGGGATGAGGGCACCGGTGCACTTGATGATGGTGCCGGTGTCGCTATTGTCATGGAAACCGCACGCCTAATTGGAGAACTGCCCCAGCGCCCTCGACGTACTCTGCGCGTTGTTCTTTTTGGTGCGGAGGAAATTGGACTCGTGGGCGCCAAACAATATCTTGAGGCTCACTCAAACGAACTCGACAATATTATTGCTATTTCCGAGTCCGACTTTGGAGCTGGAAAAATCTGGCGTTTCGATACCCGTCTTCCGGAAAGTAAGTTTGATATTGCAGACCAGATGATGCAACTCCTGGCGCCACTGGGCATAGAGCGTGGTAATAACCAGTCCTACGGTGGCCCAGACAGCAGTGTCTTTGTTGCGCGTGGTGTTCCAGCCTTCGGCCTTTACCAGGACGGTAGCGATTACTTCGATTATCACCATACGCCCAACGATACCCTGGACAAAGTCGACCCCGAGAACCTGCGCCAGAATGTTGCAGCCTGGGTTGTAATGTCTTTCCTGACCACAGAGATGGAAGGGGACTTGGGCCGGGTACCTACAGCCACTGACTAAATAAGTCATCCAGATATATTTAAAAGCCCCACCCAGTGGGGCTTTTTTATCCCCAACGGTTTATCTCCCACACACTGGCGTACCAATCAGCCACAGTAATCCACAGATTTATCGCCCATGACTCTGTTAATAACTGATGGCTGTTTTATGGCGCCTTTGTTACCAACAGAAACCATGGATAGAGCTGTGTATAACTCCGGGATATCCCTTGCCAGCCCCATGTTTCCTTGGCTGCAGTAGAGGCGAGTAAAAAAGCAGCACTTTTTGCGTGGATTTCCACAGCTTTGCGTTATTAACAGAAAGGCTGGATAGACTTGTGTATAACTTTAATAAATGGGCTACAGGGCCCGTGGTTACAGGGATTTAATATAACGACTAAAAAATCACCGATAGTTTTTTGGGCTAATTCTAATTTTTGGCGGGAGTGGTAGCGGTACTTTTTCTTGTTTTTAATTTGCTTTTTACTGAGTCATTTTTTGAGTAAAGCCTGGAAGAGTTGGCTGGAAGTCAGCTTAAATACCTATTTTTAGCGGTTTATTTTTTCGAGTGGCAGACCGGTTAAATCAGCTGGGATTATTTTTTGTTTTTTTCTTATTTATTTTTAATTTATCTGATTTTTTCAAATTCAAATCAGACCGCAAAAATTAATTTTTAATTATTTTTCTATTTGTGTTTTTGTTGAGGGCTTTATTTTTTTAATCATTTTTTTCAGCCATAAAAAAAGGGCCACCCTGTTGGGTGGCCCTTTCGGATTAGAAGCCTGACGATGACCTACTCTCACATGGGGAAGCCCCACACTACCATCGGCGATGTTGCGTTTCACTTCTGAGTTCGGCAAGGGATCAGGTGGTTCCACAACTCTATTGTCGTCAGGCAAACTGGCTTGGGTTGGCGTTGGTCTTATAAGCAATGTGCTTGGCCTGCCGCGTTATCGCTGTTTGCCTCGGTCATGTTGTTGACCGGCGATAACCCCAAATAAGTCGGTAAAACAATCTGTAGTAATACACCGCAAGCGATCATATGTCTCTAACTCACAATCCGCTAGCTTCGCTAGTCGTTAGTAACCATCTCTGTTGTATGGTCAAGCCGCACGGGCAATTAGTACTGGTTAGCTCAACGCCTCACAACGCTTCCACACCCAGCCTATCAACGTGGTAGTCTTCCACGGCCCTTCAGGAGGCTCAAGGCCTCAGGGAGATCTTATCTTGAAGGAGGCTTCCCGCTTAGATGCTTTCAGCGGTTATCCCGTCCGAACATAGCTACCCGGCAATGCCACTGGCGTGACAACCGGAACACCAGAGGTTCGTTCACTCCGGTCCTCTCGTACTAGGAGCAACTCTTCTCAAATCTCCAACGCCCACGGCAGATAGGGACCGAACTGTCTCACGACGTTCTAAACCCAGCTCGCGTACCACTTTAAATGGCGAACAGCCATACCCTTGGGACCGGCTTCAGCCCCAGGATGTGATGAGCCGACATCGAGGTGCCAAACACCGCCGTCGATGTGAACTCTTGGGCGGTATCAGCCTGTTATCCCCGGAGTACCTTTTATCCGTTGAGCGATGGCCCTTCCATACAGAACCACCGGATCACTATGACCTACTTTCGTACCTGCTCGACATGTCTGTCTCGCAGTCAAGCGCACTTATACCATTATGCTCATTGCATGATTTCCGACCATGCTGAGTGCACCTTCGTACTCCTCCGTTACTCTTTGGGAGGAGACCGCCCCAGTCAAACTACCCACCATACACTGTCCTCGATCCGGATAACGGACCAGAGTTAGAACCTCAAACATACCAGGGTGGTATTTCAAGGACGGCTCCACAACAACTAGCGTCGCTGCTTCAAAGCCTCCCACCTATCCTACACAAATAGGCTCAAAGTTCAGTGCAAAGCTGTAGTAAAGGTTCACGGGGTCTTTCCGTCTAGCCGCGGGTACACTGCATCTTAACAGCGATTTCAATTTCACTGAGTCTCTGGTGGAGACAGCGTGGCCATCGTTACGCCATTCGTGCAGGTCGGAACTTACCCGACAAGGAATTTCGCTACCTTAGGACCGTTATAGTTACGGCCGCCGTTTACCGGGGCTTCGATCAAGAGCTTCGCCGAAGCTAACCCCATCAATTAACCTTCCGGCACCGGGCAGGCGTCACACCCTATACGTCCTCTTACGAGTTTGCAGAGTGCTATGTTTTTAATAAACAGTCGCAGCCACCTGGTCACTTCGACCGGCCTCAGCTTAGGGAGCAAGTCCCATCACCAAAACCGGCGTACCTTCTCCCGAAGTTACGGTACCATTTTGCCTAGTTCCTTCACCAGAGTTCTCTCAAGCGCCTTGGTATTCTCTACCTGACCACCTGTGTCGGTTTAGAGTACGATTCACTATTACCTGAAGCTTAGAAGTTTTTCCTGGAAGCAGGGCATCAACCACTTCACCCACTAAGTGGGCTTCGTCATCAGTTCTCAGCCTTAGGGACCCGGATTTGCCTAAGTCCCCAGCCTACAACCTTAAACATGGACAACCAATCGCCATGCTGGCCTAGCCTTCTCCGTCACTCCGTCGCAGTAATAGCGAGTACAGGAATATTAACCTGTTTCCCATCGACTACGGCTTTCGCCCTCGCCTTAGGGGTCGACTAACCCTGTCCCGATTAGCGTTGGACAGGAACCCTTGGTCTTCCGGCG